>NZ_JMQI01000066.1 GCF_000695625.1 Amycolatopsis rifamycinica | reverse complement strand
CCCGCCGCAACGGCTCGCGCCACGCGCCCCGCTCGAGGTCGAAGGCGCCGAAATCCGTGCCGAACTCCCAGTAGGCCCAGCTCATGCCGAGGCGCTCGGCTCGGCCCGGACGCACGCCGTCCACCGCGCGCGGGAGAGCATGTCCGCCTCGGCGTAGGCACCGAACTCCCCGATGAACAGCGGAAGCCGCCGCGCCCGCCCCCAGGCCGCGGCCCCGGCGAGATCGGCGCGGACGGCGTCCTCGTCGGCGGCGCCGCCCCAGGTGCGGCCGAGCCGGCGCCCGGCCCCGGCCACCCAGCCGGCGCCTTGGTGGGTGAACTCGAACGGGGCGTAGTAGTGGATCGTGGCGACCAGGTTGCCGTCGTCGGGCACGGCGAGCGCGGAGAGCGCGTCGAGGCCGTTCATCCCGGCGGGCCCGATGATCACGGTACGTCCCGGGTCGGCCGCCCGGACGACGGCGAGGGCCTCCGCCAGTACGGCGTTCCACCGGGACGGTGTGAGCCGGCCGCGGGGTTCGTTGAGCAGTTCGAAGCAGAGCCGTTCCGGGTGGCCGGCGTAGCGGACCGCGATCTGCCGCCAGAGGGCGAGGAAGCGCGGAAGCTGCTCGTCCGGCGCGGCGCAGAGCTCGTGGTGGTGGTGGACGTTCAGCACCACCCGCAGACCGCGGTCGAGCGCCGCGCCCACGGCCGCGTCAACGCGGCGGAAGAGCGCCGGATCGATCGCGTACGGCGGCGCGGCCCCGGCGTGCGCCGGCCAGCGGACCGGCAGGCGGACGGTGGCGAAGCCGGCCTCGGCCACCTCGTCGAAGTACCGCTCCTCGAGCGGCAGCTCCGGACCGCCGCCCAGCGCGTCGAGCGCGTTGCCGAAGTTGATTCCCCGCCCCAGCCTCCGGTGCACCGTGCCTCCCGGGCCAACATAGCGGTCCGGACGGGTTTACCGGCGACCCCGGATTGGTAATCACCCGCCATGTCGTCGGAACAGGCCTCGCCGGGCGCCTTGCCGCTGGACGGTGAGCTGGCCGTGGTCGCCGCCCGGATGTCCGGGCTGCTGCTGTCGCGCGAATCCGTGGACTCGGTGCTGGAGCTGATCGTGTCGCTGGCCGGGACGACGATCCCCGCCGCGACCGGGGCGGGGGTGACCCTCGTCGACGCCGAGGGCGGCTTCGTCACGACGAGCGCGTCGGGCCCGCTGGTGCGCGAGGCCGACACCCTGCAGTACGACCTGGGCGAAGGCCCCTGCATGACCGCGCTGGCCGCGGGTTCGCCGCAGCGGGTCGACGACATCACCACCGAACGGCGGTGGACCGGGTGGTGCGCCGCGGTCGCCGGCTCGGGCCTGCGTTCGGTCATCACCGCCCCGATGGTCACGGAGGAAGGCTGCCACGGCGCCATCAAGATCTACGCGACGACGCCGGGGGCCTTCGGGCCCAGCGACGAGCGGACGCTGGAGACCTTCGCCGACCGCGCCGCGGTCCTCGTCGCCAACGCGCGGGCCTACGAACGAGCCGGGCGGTTCAGCGAGCAGTTCCGGGACACCGTCCGCGACCGGGATCTGATCGCCATGGCGAAGGGCTTCCTCATGGGCCGGGACGGCCTCCGTGAGGACGCCGCCTTCGACCACCTGCTGGCGTTGGCCCGCACCCGCGGCACCAGCCCCGCCGAAGCCGCCGCCCACCTCGTCGGCCCCGCGCCGCGGGAAGGGTGAGCGCATGCGTTTCCTGCCCGAGGAGGAACAGCGACGGCTGAGCGCCGCCTGCTTCGCCCGGAGCGACCTGACGCTGGAACAGCTGTGGATGCGGTACTTCGCGCTCGGCGGCAGTCTGAGCCTGCTGGAGCTGGACGCCTACCTCAATGGGCTGGTCCCGCTGCCCCGGGTCGACCGGGACATGCTCGCCCACGCCGTCAACGAGCGGCTCGACGAGGTGACCGGCCCCGCCCGCGCGCCCTACAGCCACTCGGCGCAGGACGCGAAGCCCTTGCACGGCCCCCTGAAGGCGCTCGTCGACCTGCTCGACGGCGCTCACCGCGCCCCACCCGAGCGGCTGCCGGCTGTCGTCACCGAAGCGGGCCGCGCGCTCGACCTGACCATCAACGTCTACCTGGCCGACTACGACCAGCGCACACTCGTGCCCCTGCGGCCGGGAGCGGCGGAACTCGACATCGAGACCACCGTCGGCGGCGAGGTGTTCCGCAGCTCCGGGACCACCCTGACCCGCGACGGCACGCTGTGGACGGTGCTGCTCGACGGCGTCGAGCGGCTGGGCGTCCTCGAGATCGTCCCGGCCGACGGCACCGACCCGGAGGATCCGGCGCTGCGGGAGCAGTGCCGGTGGCTGGCCGCGCTGCTCGGGCACCTCGTCACCATCACGACCAAGTACGGCGACGGCTTGGACCGCCGTCGCCGCCACCGGCGCCGCGGTTCGCCTGCCGAACTGCTGTGGCAGAGCCTGCCGCCGCTGACCGGCGCGACCGACAGCGTCGTCGTGGGCGTGAGCGTCCAGCCGGTGTACGACCTTTGCGGCACCGTGTTCGACTACGCGCTCTCGGAAAACCTCGCGCAGCTGGCCGTGTTCGACGCCGGTGTGCGGTCCCAAGAAGCGAATACCGCGGTCGTGAGCGCCCTGTCGGCCTATCGCGCGGCCCGCCACGCCGGAGCGTCCCTGGCCGAGCAGTTCGCCGCGGTCGGCGCCGAGCTCGAAGGCCGGCCGGGCGCCCCCGCCGTCGACGGTGTGGTCGCCGAACTGGACCTGGCCACCGGGGTCGTGCGCCTGTTCCGCGCCGGGCACACCGCGCCCCTGGTCGTCCGCCGCGGCGAATCGGTCCCGGTCACCGGGCCGGCGGCCCCGCGGTTCGCCTCGGCCGGCCGTCCGGCGGCGGCGGAGCTCCGGCTCGAACCGGGCGACCTGCTCGCGTTGTGCTCCCGGGGCATCGCCGAGACCGCGAACTGCGCCGGGGAGCCCTTCGGCCGGGACCGGATCACCGGGCACCTCGGGCAGCACGCCGGGGAGCTGCCCCCGGAGATCGCCCGCCGGCTGACCCGCGCCGTCCTCGACCACGGCGAGGGCGAGCTGCGGCAGGACGCCGGGGTGCTGATCACCCGCTGGGTGCCACCGCGCTGAGGCCGGTCAGCAGGCCGTGTGGTGCACTCCGGCCGCCGACAGCTCCCGCAGCGCGTCCGACAACGACGCGAACATCGGCACGACCGCCGCCAGCCCGGTGACCCGGAACAGCCGCGCCAGCGTCCGGCTGTTCGCCACCACCCCGAACCGCCGCCCCGCGGCGCCGGCCCGCTCGGCCGCCGCCGCGAGCGCCCGCGCGCCGGCCAGGCCGACGAAGGCCACCTGGGTGAGGTCGACCACGGTCGTCCCCGGTGGGGCCGAACGGAGCTCGCGCTCGAGGATCGGCAGGGTCAGCGCGTCGATTTCGCCGGCGAAGGTGAGCACCAGGAAACCGGGGCGGTACTCCGTCCGGCGCGCCGTGAGGGGCGCGGACCGGGTGGGGACCGGAAAGGCAGGGGACACGGGTTCAGTTGGCCTTCCGCGCCGGCCCGGGGCCGGCGACGCAGTGACGTGATCAAGGACGGGGTCTTGATACCCAAACGGCTGGTCCGGAAACGCTGTTCCTCACGGCGAGACGCTCGTGAAGGCCGACCAGAGCCGTTCCGCGGCGTGGTGGGCCGGGGCGCCGGGCCGGATCTCGCGGCCGCCTTCCGCCGCGGCCGTCACCTCGCCTCCGAGGTGCTCGACGAGGGCGACGGCCAGCTCGCGGACCTTGACGTTGAACTCCTGGCTGGCGCGGCGCAGCGTCTGCCAGGCCTCTTCCGGCGGGCACCGCCGGGTCGCCATGATCGCGCCTTTCGCCTGCTCGATGGCGGCGCGGGAAGCCAGCAGGTCCAGCATCTGGTCGGGGTCACCCGCGGTCGCGGTCTCGGCGACCACCAGGGTCATCTCGGTGAGCTTCGCGTAGCGCCGCAGGACGTCGAGGGTGTCCGCGCCCGGCGGCCGGTCCAGCGTGATCGACAGCACGAAAGCGCCGTCCTCGTCCCAGAACCCGGGCAGCGCGACGGCGCCGGCGATCGCTTCGACCGCCGGGCCGCCGTCGAACACGGTCTCGCGGGTCAGCTCCGGCCAGCGAGCGTCGCCGAAGAGGCGATCGGTGACGACCGGTGCGCCGGTGGCGTCCGCGACCGGAACCGGCCCGCCGTGCGCCAGCTGGGCGGGGAGAACGTGCTCGGCGACGCCCGCGGTCGCCAGCACCCGCAGCGGCCGGCCGCCGCGGGTGACGGTCAGCCCCGCGCCGAGCCACCCGGGCAGCTCGCCGGCGATCCGCTCGAGCAGCGCCTGCAGCAATTCGGCCAGCGGTCTCCAGCGATCCGCCGCGTTCATCAGTGTCTCGGTCACCGAACCTCCACCGGTCTTCGTTCCCTTGATTTACCGCAAGCCGCGGCCCTTCGCCGCGCGGCGGCGCCGGGGCTGTGGGACCGGCCACGCGGACCCCGGAACGGCACCGCCGTCCGGCGGAACGTGCTCACCCGGCTGCGCTGAGCAGCCGCCGGGGAGCTCCCTTACCCGCCGTCGGCGGGAAACCACCGACCCGAACGAGCGGTTTACCCGCCTTCGCGTCCGGGGTAGCCGATCGGTGATCCGAGGAGGCGCCATGACCCACCGGTGGTCCCGATGATGTTCAGCGAAGTCGTCGTCGCCGGGCAGATCGCCCGCGACCTGGTGATCGAGGTGCCGGACGCGCCCGACGCGGACTCTTCGGCGCCCGTGCGGCACCGGCAGGAGCTGCTCGGCGGGAAGGGCGCCAACCAGGCCGTGGCGCTGAGCCAGCTCGGGATGTCGGTGTCGCTGGTCGGCGTCGTCGGCCGCGACCGCACCGGGGACTCGCTGCTCGCGCAGGCCCGGGCCGACCGGATCGGCACCTCGCACGTGATCCGCCGGCCGGGCACCGAGACGGCGCTGCTCGTCGACGTCGTGGACGACCACGGCCGCCGCCGCTACCTCGAGCACGTCCCGGACGGCACGCTGCTGACCGAGAACGACGTCTTCGCCGCGTCCGCCCCGATTTCGGCCGCCGCCTCGCTGATCGTGCAGCTGCAGCAGCCCGCGCCGGTGGCCCTGCTGGCGGCCCGGCTCGCGCACACGGCGGGCACCCGGGTGGTGCTCGACGGGGCACCGGAGTCCGACACGCTGACGGCGGACCTGCTCGCCCTCGCCGACGTCGTACGCGCCGACGGCCACGAAGCCGAGCTGCTCACCGGGCAGCCGGTGGACGATGTCACCGCGGCCGCGCGAGCCGCGGCAGAGCTCCGGCGGCGCGGGCCGTCCCTGGTCGTGCTCGAGGTGTCCGGGCAGGGGAACCTGTTCGCCGGCCCGGAAGGGACCTGGTTCGTGCCCGACGTGGAGACCGACGTCGTCGACCCCACCGGTGCCGGGGACGCGCTCGTCGCCACCCTGACCGCGGCGCTCACCCGCCGCCGTCCGCTGGAGACGGCGGCGAGCCTGGCCGTCGCGGCCGCCGCGGCGACGACCGAGCACGCGGGGGGCCGCCCCAACCTGTCCCGCGCGGAACTCGACCGGCTGCAGCCGCGGGCGCTGGAAACCGTCCGGGCCTGAGGGGCTTACAGGCCCGGCAGCCGTTGTTCCAGGCCCAGCAGCACCGAGAACGGGTCACCGCGCTCGGCCAGGCGAGCCGGCACGTCCCGGATCGTCCACCGGTCCGGCGCGAGGTCCGGGTCGTCCAGCTCGTCCCACTCCAGCGGCACCGAGACCGGCCCGCCGGGCCGCGGCCGGACGCTGTAGGGCGCGACGAGGGTCTTGTTCAGCACGTTCTGCGTGTAGTCGAGCCGGGCGCGGCCGCGGCGCTTGTCCTTCGTCCAGGCCCAGCTGACCAGGTCGGGCAGCACCCGCCCGATCGTCCTGGACACCGTCTCCGCCCACGCGCGCGTCTGCTCGAAGGTGCAGTGCGGCGCGATCGGCACCCACACCTGGATGCCGCGCTGCCCGGTCACCTTGGGCCGGCCGGTGAGGCCGAGGTGCTCGAGCGCGGTGCGGTGCAGCCGGGCCAGCTCCAGGACCTCTTCGAACGTCGTCTCGGGGCCGGGGTCGATGTCGAACAGCACCCAGGTCGGGTGGTCGACGTCGGCGGCGCGGGAGGTCCAGGCGTGCAGCTCCAGCGCGCCGTAGTTCGCCAGCCAGGCCAGGGTCGCGACGCTGTCGGCGACGACGTACCGCTGGCTCTCCCCCGGTTCGGCGCGTTCGTTGCGCCAGGTGGTCAGCCAGTCCGGCGCGTGCCGCGGGACCTCCTTCTGCCAGAAGCCCGGTTCGGTGACGCCCTGCGGGAACCGGTGGGTGTTGAGCGGGCGGCTGGCCAGGTACGGCAGCATCGCCGGCCCGGCGGTGACGTAGTACCGGATGAGATCGCGCTTGGTGACGGGCTTCCCGCCCTCGGCGGCGGGGAAGAGCACCTTGTCCAGATTGGTCAGGGCCAGCTCGCGGCCCGCGACCGACCAGCGGCCCTTGGCGCCCAGTGCGTCGAGGGCGGCCAGTTCGTCCTCGGCCGGGGCCTGCCACCCGCCCACGGGCTCCTCGGCCTCCGCGGCCGGGCGGTCGCCGTGCCACAGGGCGTCGGGCGCGGCCGCGACCTCGTCGTTGGTGCGGCCGCTCTTCACCGAACGCGGGTGGTCTTCGGCGTCCCAGCCGGCCTGCGCGTGCTCGTCCTGCTTGTGCAGGAGGAACCACTGGTCCTTCTCGCCGCGGCTGGTGCGGACGAGGACGAACCGCCCGGCCAGCTTCTCGCCTTCGAGGTCGAAGTGCAGCGTCCCGGCCTCGATCGCGCGCGCCGGATCGGCTTCGACCGGCCGCCACACGCCGCGGTCCCAGACGATGACGTCCCCGCCGCCGTACTCGCCGCGCGGGATGACGCCCTCGAACCCGGCGTACTCGATCGGGTGATCTTCGACGTGCACGGCCAGCCGGCGGGCCTTGGGGTCCAAGGTGGGCCCCTTCGGCACCGCCCAGCTGACCAGCACGCCGTCGAGCTCGAGGCGGAAGTCGTAGTGCAGCCGGCGGGCCCGGTGCCGCTGCACCACGAACCGGTGGCCGTCCGGACCGGCCGCCCCGCCGGCCGGCTCGGCGGTACGGCCGAAGTCGCGCATCTCCTGGTAACGCCGCAGTTTGCGGGCCGGGTCTGCTGCCATGCCGCGGGAGTACCCACTCAGTCCGGTGCCGACCAGGGCGGGTTCTTCTTCGCGAGCTCTTCGTATTCGGCGACCTCTTGCGGGGTCGGGTCGGTGCCGGCCTCCTCGGCGAACTCCTCGGGGTCGGTGCGGTCCTCGTCGGGCTCGGTCATCACGCTCAGCCTCCCAGCGCGCCGCGGATGAGGTCGCGGGCCCGGTCCATGATCGCCGCGGGCGCGCCCAGCAGCAGGTTCGCCTTCGCGCTCTCGACACCGGGGTGCGGACGGGTCGGCCCGACCGCTTCGGCCACCTTCGCCGTCGCGGCCATGGCCCGCAGCCGCTCCGGCGGGCGGTGCGCCCGCAGCAGCGGGAACTCTTCGCGCTCCTCGTGCTCGGCGTGCGCGAGCACGTCTTCGCGCAGCTGGGCGAGCAGGGTGTCGAAGCCGTCGGCTTCGACACCCACCTTCTGCAGGGTGGTCAGCAGTTCCTTGGCCCGGTGCTCCTCGCCCAGCCGCGCGTCGACGACGGACTCCGCCGCGGGCTCGAGGTCCCGGATTTCGGGGTGCACGACCAGTTCTTCCGCCGTCTCGTGCACGGCCAGCAGCCGCACGAGGTCGTGGAACAGCTCCTGCCGCCGGTCGCCGTCCGCGGTCTCCAGCGCGGCGAACAGCTCGCGGATCTCCCGGTGCTGGCGCTGCAGGAACTCGATGACGTCCTCGTCGTTCTCCGCCATGGCCGTCCTCCTCCTCGGTCTCGATCTCGATCCTCGGTCGGACCCGGCGTTCCCCGTCCCGGACCGGTTACTCCTCGCGGTGGGCGACTGTGAGCCACAGCGCGCCCGCGGCGGCCAGGCCGAGGCCGGTGACGGCCCACCAGGACCACCAGCCGAAGAAGGCGACGACGAGCCCGACAGCGAGCAGCACGCCCCCGCCGACCGAAGCGGTGTCTTCGTTCCCGGGCCGTGCGGTGAACGCCATCAGCCCACCCGCCCGTCGACGGCGGCCACGACGAGCGCGGCGCACCGCGCCACGGTCTGGCCACGGTCCTGGGCCATGGCGACCAGGGCGGCGTGCGCGGCCGGCCGGCTGAGTCCCTGCGCGGCAAGGACTTCCAGCGCCAGGCCGACGACATCGGTGGCGGGCGGGGTGGCGGCGCGCAGGGGCATCGGAAGACCTCCGGCTCGATCGGCGGCGGAACGAACACGACCGGATACCCCGCCGCGCCGGGTTTCACACCCCTCATCGAACCCTTCGGAGTGGGGCCGGTTCACCTCCTGTCGAGCCACACCGCCGTGTCCGGCGGCACGCGGTCACCGTCGAGCGGCCCGCTGGCCAGCAGCACCCGTGCACCGGCGGGCAGCTCGCCCGGCTCCTCCCCCAGGTTCACCACACAGCCGAACCCCGGCTCCCGCGTGAACGCCAGCACCCCCGCCGGGGCGGGCGACCACGTCAGCGTCCCGTCCCCCAGGGCCGGGTGTTCCCGGCGCGTCGCGAGCGCCGCGCGGTACAGGCCGAGCATCGAACCCGGATCGGCCGCCTGCGCTTCGGCCGTCAGCGTTCGCCAGTGCGCCGGCTGCGGCAGCCAGGCCGGCACGCCGTTGCCGGTGAAGCCGAACGGTGGCTCCGTGCCCGACCACGGCAGCGGCACCCGGCAGCCGTCGCGGCCGCGGCGGGTGCGGCCGGATCGTTCCCAGGTCGGGTCGGCCAGCACGTCCTCCGGGAGGTCCTCGACCTCCGCCAGGCCCAGTTCCTCGCCCTGGTACAGGTAGGCGCCCCCGGGCAGGGCCAGCATCAGCAGCAGGGCCGCCCGCGCCCGCCGCGTGCCGAGCGGTCCGCCGCCGAAGCGGGTGACGTGCCGGACGACGTCGTGGTTGGACAGCACCCACGTCGCCGGGGCGCCGACGGCGTGCAGCGCCCGCAGCGTCCCGTCGATCACCTCGCGCAGCGCGGCCGGATCCCAGGCGCAGCGGAGGAAGTCGAAGTTGAACGCGGTGTGCAGCTCGTCCGGGCGGACGTACCGCGCGAGCCGGTCCGGGCGGTCGACCCACGCCTCGGCGACGAACACCCGGTCCGGGCCGAACCCGGCCGCGATCCGCCGCCACGAGCGGTAGATCTCGTGCACGCCGTCGCGGTCCCAGTGCGGGTGGCGGCTGCGGTCGGGCGGCCGCACGATCTGTTCGCCGTCGGCGCCGAGGTCGGGGAACTCCGGGTCCTTGAGCAGGCCGTGGGCGACGTCGATGCGGACGCCGTCGACCCCGCGGGCGAACCAGAACCGCAGCAGGTCCGCGAAGTCGGCGCGGACCTCCGGGTGCTCCCAGTCGAGGTCCGGCTGTTCCGGGGCGAACAGGTGCAGGTACCACTCGCCGTCCGGCACGCGGGTCCAGGCGGGCCCGCCGAAGACGCTGCGCCAGTCGTTCGGCGGCCCGTCGCCGCGCCCGGGCCGGAAGTGGTAGCGCGCGCGTTCGGGCGAGCCGGGACCGGCGGCCAGTGCGGCGCGGAACCACCGGTGCCGGTCGGAGGTGTGGTTCGGGACGACGTCGATCACGACGCGCAGCCCGAGCCGGTGCGCCTCGGTGATCAGCGCGACGGCGTCGTCGTCGGTGCCGAACAGCGGGTCCACGGACCGGTGGTCCTCGACGTCGTAGCCGCCGTCGACCATCGGCGAGCGGTACCACGGCGTGGTCCACACGGCGTCGACCCCCAGCTCGGCCAGGTAGCCGAGGCGGGCGCGGAGACCGGCGAGATCGCCGGTGCCGTCGCCGTCCGCGTCGGCGAAGCTGCGGACGTAGACCTCGTAGACCACGGCATCACGCCACCAGTCGTCCATGAACCCGAGTATCTACGCTGGGGCCGTGACCGACGCGTGGGAATGGGACCCGTCCCTCTATTCGGGCAGCGCGCGGTACTACGCACGCGGCCGGGTGGCCTATCCCGCCGAACTCCCCGCGGCCTTCGCCGCCGAGCTCGGGCTGGACGGTTCGGGACGGCTGCTCGACGTCGGCTGCGGCCCGGGGTCGCTGACGTTGCCGCTGGCCGGGCTGTTCGAGGAAGCCGTCGGGCTCGACGCCGACGAGGACATGCTCGCCGAAGCGGCCCGGCTCGCGGCGGACGGGGGTATCGGCCGCTGCCGGTGGGTGCACCGGCGCGCCGAGGACCTGCCCGCCGGGCTGGGCCGGTTCCGGCTGGTCACCTTCGCGCAGTCGTTCCACTGGTTCGACCGGCCCCGCGTCGCCGCCGCGGTGCACGGGATGCTGACGCCGGAGGGGGCGTGTGCCCACGTGCACGCGTCGACGCACGAGAGCGTGCACCCGGTGATCGCGGACCTGGTGCGCGAGTACCTCGGCCCGGAGCGGCGCGCGGGCCGCGGTTCGCTGCCGGACGGCCTCCCCAGCGGCGAAGCGGAGGTCTACCGCGCGGCGGGTTTCGCCGGCCCGCGGCGGTTCACGGTGCCGGGGCGGGAGGTGACCCGCACGGTCGACGAGGTCGTCGCGGGGGTGTTCTCGCTGTCGAGCTCGGCACCGCACCTGTTCGGCGAACGGCGGGCCGGGTTCGAGGCGGAGCTGCGGCGGCGGCTCGCCCCGGCGGAGACGTTCACCGTGCGGTTGCCCGAGATCGCCGTCGACCTGTGGTTCACCAGGGGTTGTTGAAGTCCTCGTCGTCTTCGACGGCGGCACGCGGCCGGCGCGCGGCCCGCGGCTCGTCCCGCACCGGCCGCGGCGCCGGTTCGAACCCGCCCGGGCCGGGATAGGCCTCCGCGTCGAAGGCGGAGGCCGGCTCGGCGTGCGACCGGTCGGTGCTCCAGCCGGACTTCGTCTTGCGCTGGGCCATCTCGCGGACGTGCTGGACGTACCGTTCGGCCGCCTGGACCTGCTTGGTCATGTACTCGTGGGAGCGGGCCTTGATCTCCTCCCCCTGCTGTTCGCGCAGGGTACGGCGATCGGCCTGTTCGCGGACGAGGCTGTCGAGTTCGGCCTTCATCCCGGCGATGTCGGTCATGCGTCCTCCTACCAGGTCCGCACGGACGGCGGGTCTTCGTCGTCGAGCGAGCCGATGATCCGCCGCCCGGGCTCACCGAGGTTGTCGAAGACGGCGCCTTCGATCCGGTAGGCCGGCGCCCGGCGTTCGGTGTCGCCGCCCCCGCCCTGGGCCCCGCCCATGGCACCCATGCCGGGCATCCCGGCCATCGACGAGCCGGGTGCGCCGGCCGTTCCGGACGCCCCGGCCGCCGCCGCGAACGCGGGCTGGGCCTGCCCGGGACCGGCGCCGGTGTGGGCCCCGCCGGAGACGGGGGATTCGCCGAGCCCGGCACCGGCCGGGTCGAAGCCCGCCCCGGCGAAGCCGGGACCACCGTGCGAGCCGCCGAGGCCGGCCGCCGAGGGGGCGGCGTGGGAACCACCGCCGGGGGAACCGTCGCCGCCGGGGTGGCCGCCCGGGTCGCCGGGGCCGCCGCCGTGGGAGCCGGCGCCGTGGCCGCTGTGGTCCGAGCCGCCGTGCGAACCGGCGCCGTGATCGGAGCTACCGCTGTGGTCTGAGCCGCCGTGGGAGCCGGCGCCGTGATCGGAGCCGGCGCCGTGCGAGCCGTCCGCGCCGCCGGGGCCGTCCGGGCTGTCACCGACGTGCGATGCGAAGTCCTGGAGGGTGCCTCGGTGCGTCGGAAGGTCGTCCAGCCGCTTCTCGGGGGTGGTGCCGAGGGCGTCAGCGGGCTTGTCGTCCTCGCCGAGGGTGTAGGTCGTCGGAGTGCCCTTGCCGTCGTCGACCGTGACCACCGTCGGGCCGTCCGGGCCGTCGGGACGCTCCGCGGTGATCTCGAGGCCGCCGTCGCGGATGTGGATCTTGCCGTCCGCACCCGGGCGGTACGTGTCGGTGTCCGTCCCCTGTGGACCGTCGGTGGCCTTGCCGTCCGCGGACCAGTCGAGCTTGAAGTCCTTCGGATCGCCGGGCCCGTCGCCGACCTTGATGTCCATCTTGCCGTCGTGGTCCGGCTCGGTCATCTCGAAGGTCTTGTCGCCTTGCTTGACCTTCAGGACATCCGGATCGTCGTCGCCGAGCAGGCTGCCGGGCTTGTCGCCGGACTCCGTCTCGATGCCGGGGCCGCCGAAGTCCTTCAACGCATCCGCGGCCTTTTTCTTCGCCTCTTCCGCGGCCTGCTCGGCCGTGGCCTTGCCGTCCTCGCCCGAGCCGGTACCGCCGTCGCTGCCACCGGCGCCCGCGCCGTCGCCGGAGTCCGTCTCGATGCCCGGGCCGCTGAACTCCTTCAACGCGTCCGCGGCCTTCTCCTTCGCCTCTTCCGCAGCCTGCTCAGCCGCCGCCTTACCATCCTCACCCGAGCCCGTGTCGCCGCCACCGCCACCCAGACCGCCGGCGCCGGACTCCGTCTGGATGCCCGGGCCGCTGAACTCCTTCAGCGCGTCCGCGGCCTTCTTCTTCGCCTCTTGCGCAGCCTGCTCGGCCGCCGCCTTGCCGTCTTCACCCGCGCCCGTGTCGCCGCCACCACCACCCAGGCCGCCCGCGCCTGCGCCCGACTCCGTCTCGATGCCCGGGCCGCTGAACTCCTTCAACGCGTCCGCGGCCTTCTTCTTCGCCGCCTCGGCCGCCGCGGCCGCGGCGTCCTGGCCGCTGTCGGACGGTGGTGGTACCGAAGACGGGGTCGTGCCGTCGGGTCCCGCGTCCGGGCCACCAGCCGAACCGCCGCCCGAACCACCGGCCGAGCCGAGGCCGGCGCCGGCGCCGGATTCGGTCTGGATGCCCGGGCCGCTGAACTGGTTCAGGGCGTCCGAGGCCTGCTTCTTCGCGGCCTCGGCGGCCTGCGCCGCCTGTTGCTTGGCCGCCTCCGCGGCCTGCTGCTTGGCCGCCTCCGCCGCGGCCGCCCCGTCGTCCTGGCCCCCCGACGAGCCGGAGCCACCGCCCGAAGCGCCGCCACCGGACGACGCGGACCCCTCCGGGATCGGCGGCACCGAACCGCCGCCGCCCGCGCCCGAGCCACTGCCCGAGCCCGAGCCGCTGCTGCCCGAGCCACTGCCGGCGCCCGCGCCGCTCGGCAGGTCGATGCCCGAACCGCCGCCGGCGCCCGAACCCCCGACCGGCGCACCGGACCCCGAACTCGTCTCGGGAATCGACGGCACCGCACCACCGGCGCCCCCGGCCCCGGAGCCCGCACCACCGGAACCCGAACCACCCGAACCGGAGCCGCCCCCGAACCCGGAGCCGCCGGCACCCGAACCACCGGGCCCACCGCCGGAGCCGCCGGCCGTCCCGGAGCCGCCCGAGCCCGCACCTGCGCCGCCGCCCGCACCGCCCGTCCCGGAGCCGCCAGGCAGCGAAACGCCCTCGAACTCGTTCCGGATGCCGCCCATGACCTTGTCGAGCGCGTCATAGGCCTGGTCGACCAGGTCCTTCGTGTCCTTGCAGGTCTTCACGAACCCCTGGTACAGCCGGTCCCACATGTCCGGGTTGAACTGGTTCTGCACCCACTGCTTGGCCAGGTCCTGGCCGTGCTTCTTGATCTCGTCGCCGTCGCAGCAGCCCTGGTCGTTGAGCGTGTTGACCAGGTTGGTCCCGAAGTTCAGGTCCATCCAGCCCGCGATCTGGGCCAGGTCCTGCTCGTTGCCGTGTTCGCCGTTGGCGACGGCGACGACCTTCTGCGCCATCGTGTAGTCGGCCTTGCCGACCAGGTCGGTGTACATCCCGATGACCGCGTCGGCCTTGCCCTTGCACAGCTGGAACACCGTCGTGGCGGTGTTCAGCGTCGCCTCGCTCGCGGCGGCCAGCGTCTGGGACAGCTTCGCGGCCTTCGGCTGGATCTTGTCGTTGTAGGTGTCCGACGCGGCGTCGGCACCGGCGCCGCTCCAGCTCTGGTACAGCGTGCCCAGCTGCGAGCCGGTGTCCTGGAGCGTCCGGTCCACCGTTTCCGAACCGCGCTTGAAGTGCCCGGCGTCGGCGACGAAGTCCGCGAAGCTGATCCCGCGCTGTTCGTCGAACGGGGTGCGGATGTCCTTGTCGAGGTCGAGCGCACGGGTGTTGCCGCGGCAGTCGGCCGGGATCTTCGCCAGCAGCGACCCGAACGTCTCGAACAGCTTGAGCGCGGGCGCGGCGGCGTCGAAGATCTCGTCGGACGTCTTGGTCCCGCTGGTGCTGTCCGCCGCGGGCGGCTGCGTCTCGTCGAGCTTCTTCTTGCCGTCGTCGACGGCCTTCTTCTCCTGGTCCTCGTTGTAGCTGTTCTGGTCACCGCTCTTCTTGGCCTTGTCGTAGGCCTCGTCGACCGACTGGCCGGCGAAGAGCGGGTTCGCGCCGTACGCCTGCGCGTACTTGCCGGCCTCCGCCCGCTTCTGCTTGATCTCGTCGGGCTCCTGGTCGGCCAGGAACGGCGGCGGTGGCGGGTTTTCCCGCAGCCAGCTGCTGATCAGCGCGCTCTTCTGCGCCGCAGGCACGCTCGGGTCGTCGAGCAGCGCCTTGACGTCGGACCACTTCTTCTCGGCCATCAGAGCGAGCCCCCGGCGTTCGTGATCGCGCCCGCCTGGCTGTCCTCGTTGGCGCTGTAGCTCGAACCGGCGGTGCCGAGGTTCGTGCCGAAGGAGCCCAGCGTGCTGCTGTAGCCGGAAACCGCGGCCCACAACGCCTGCGCGCCGGCGGTGTACTTGGTCGCGTGGGCGCCGTGCGCCCGGCCGAACTTCTCCGCCGTCACCTGCGGTGTCTGCAGGTCCGGGTTGTCGTCCAGCAGGTGCTCCGCCAGGTCCCCGATGGTCTTGGACGCCGCCGACAACGCCTCGGTCGTCGCGGTGTACCCCCCGCCGCTCATTTCCGCGCCTCTCCTGAAGATCCTCGAGTTGCCCGTGCTTCCGCGAGCACGCCGGCCACGGACGCCACGTCGGTGAACCGGTCGAGCCGGTCCAGGTCGATCGTCACCCCGTAATAGATCTCCAGCGCCGCCAGCAGCTTGATCCGGCCCTTCGAGTCGATGCCCAGCTCCTCCAGGGGCGCGTCGGGCTCGACGAGAGCCGGGTCGAGCCGGAAGGTGTCGCAGACGACCTTCGTGACCTCGGCGCGGTGATCACCCACGGTCGCCACCATAACGTGCTTTCGCGGCCGACCGGGCGACCTTGCCGCTCGATGTGCGCGGAAGTCCACCGGAAGGGACCAGACGTACCGCGCGCAGCGTGAGCCCGTGTTCCCGCGACACCGCGCGCAGCACCGCGCGGGTCACCTCCCGGTCGTCGGCGTCGGCGCCGCGCGCCCGCTCGGCCACCACCACCGCGCCCTCGCCGTCTTCGTCGGTGACGCCGAACGCGGCGACGCGGTCGCGGCGGACCGCGGGGTGGGCCTCGGCGGCCGCCGCTTCGATGTCCTGCGGGTGGAAGTTGCGGCCGTCGACGACGATGAGGTCCTTGAGCCGCCCGGTGACGTACAGGTCGCCGCGGTGCACGACGCCGAGGTCGCCGGTGCGCAGCCAGCCGGCGAGGCCGTCGAGTTCGGCGCCGAAGACGGTGGCGTCGCCGCGGCCCCAGTAGCCGTCGGCGACGTTCGGGCCGTGCACCCAGATCTCGCCGACCCGGCCTTCGGGCTGCTCCCGGCCGTCCCGGACGATCCGGACCAGCTGCCCGACCGGACGCCCGACCGACACGAGTTCCTGCCCGCCCGCGGTTTCCACGGCCCGGCCCTGCGCGAGGGCTTCACGGTCGAACACCGCCCCGCGCGGCCCTTCCTCGCCCGCGCTCGCGACGTACACGGTGGCTTCGGCGAGCCCGTACGACGGCCGGTGCGCCTCACGCCGGAAGCCGCGGGGCCCGAAGACCTCGTGGAAGCGCTCGATCGTGCGCGGCCGGACGGGTTCGCTGCCGTTGAGCGCGACCCGGACGTCCGACAGGTCGAGGTCTTCCCCGGTGTCGGCGTCGGCGGCGAGGTCGTAGGCGAAGTTCGGCGCGGCGGTGAACACGGCGGGGTGGTCCGCCAGCTGCCGCAGCCACCTCGCCGGGCGGTGCACGAACTCGGCCGGCGCCATGAACACCGACCGCCCGCCGGAGAAGACCGGCAGGCACAACAGCTGGATCAGGCCCATGTCGTGGAAGAACGGGATCCAGCCGGCGCAGGTGGTGCCCTCGTCGACGGCGTAGGCGAGGCTGCCCTGCCAGCAGGCGGCGACGATCGCGCGGTGCGGGATCACCGCGCCGGCCGGCTCCCGGGTCGAGCCGGACGTGTACTGCAGGTACGCGGGGCTGTCCGGCGTCACCGGCACCGGATCGGCGCCGGGCCCGGTGAGCTCGTCGACCACCACGACGGGCTCGTGCGCGGGCAGCCCGGCCGCCGCGGCCGCCGACGTCAGCCACACCCGCGCGCTCGCGTCGGCCAGGACGCCGGCGAGCCGGTCCGCCTGCGCGGGGTTCGCGGGCACCATCAGCGGAACGGCGACCAGGCCGGCGGCCAGCGCGCCGAAGAACGCCAGCGGGTAGGCGAGGTCCTGGCCGGCGAGGATCGCGACGCGCTCCCCCGGCCCGGCCACCCGGCGCAGCTCGCCCGCCACCACGCGGACGCGGGCGGCGAACTCCGCCCAGGTGAGGGTGTGCTCGACGCCGCGAGCGTGGTCCTGGTGGGTGAACAGCGGACGGTCGTCGCCGTCACGGGCGAACAGCCGCTCGACGATCGAGGTGCGCAGCACCGCGTCGGGCACGGTCACCGGCACGGTCGGACGGGGCACGCCGGGCAACCTACCGGCCCGCGGAAACCGGGTTCACCCCCGGGGCGAGCGCGGGTACGGTCGCAGACCATGGCCGTACCGGAAGCGCTGGTCTCCGCTCTCGCGGACGAAGACCGGCTGCAGCTGTTCGCCCGCATCTGCACCGCCCCCGACGGGCTCGACGCGTCCCACGCTCCGGCCAAGCTCGCGAAGCGGCTGGTCGGCGCGGGACTCGTCACCGAGGCCGGGGGCCGGTACCGGGCGGTGCCTTCGGTGTTCCGCGACGCGCTCGTCAAGGCCCCGGTCGATCCGCTCGACGCGCTCTTCCGCCACGGACGGCTCGTGTCGATCCCGCACTCGGGCAAGCGGCGGCAGCTGCTGCTGGCGTACCTGGCCGAGCGCTTCGAACCGGGCCGCCTGTACACCGAGCAGGACGTCCGCGAGAAGCTGTCGATGGTCCACGACGACCACGCGACGCTCCGCCGCTACCTCGTCGACGAAGGTCTCCTCCAGCGCAGCAACGACGGCGGCGCCTACGGCCGCCCCTCGGAAGCCCGCGCCGCCGGCTGAGCCGCCGGGAGGCCGAACGGCGCCAGCACGGCGGGGTCGGCGAACACGACGTTGTGCGCCACCCGTCCGCCGCGCACGGTGAACGCCTGCAGGGTGTGCAGGCGGTACACCCCGGCGTCGTCGCGGCAGTACGCCACCAGCGCGGGCTGCCCGTTGGCGGCCGTGCGGGTCATGCGCCACTCCGGGCCGCGCATCCCGAACAGCCGCGCCAGGAAGCGGCCGTAGTCGTCGCGGCCGCGGAACCACAGCGGCACCGGCGGCATCTCCAGCACAACGTCGTCGGTGAGCAGCTCGACCAGCCCGGCGACGTCCGCGCGTTCGAACGCGCGGACGTAGCGGTCCAGAACGGCCTCGACCGCGGCGTCGTCCGGTTCGGGCACCTCGTCCGCCGACAGGCCGCCGAGCCCGGCGCGGGCGCGCTGCAGGGCGCTGTTGACCGCGGCCGGAGTCGTGCCGAGGAAGCCGGCCACCTCCGCCGCGCTGAACTCCAGGACGTCCCGCAGGATCAGCACCGCGCGCTGCTTCGGCGGCAGGGTCTGCATCGCCGCGAGCAGCGCCAGCCGGAGCGTGCCGCGGCGGGCCAGGCGGCGGCCCGGGTCGTCGAGGCGGGCGTCCGGGAACGGGTGCAGCCAGGGGATCTCGAACGACGGCGTCAGTGGTGCGTGCGGGTCGTCGCCCGGGCCGCCCAGCCCGGACGGCAGCGGCCGCCGGGCGCGCCCGGCCAGGGCGGTGAGGCAGGCGTTGGTCGCGATGCGGTAGAGCCAGGTGCGCACCGAGGCGCGGGCCGGGTCGTAGCCCTCCCACGCTTTCCACGCGCGGACCAGCGTCTCCTGCACCAGGTCCTCGGCTTCGTGGACCGAGCCGAGCATGCGGTAGCAGTGCGCGAGCAGCTCTCGCCGGTGTGGTTCGGTACGCGTCGCGAAGTCCTGCATCGTTCTCCCGTCGCCGGCGGCTTCGGTGGGTGTACCGGCGCCGCCGCCGGAATTCATCGCCGGCGGGAGAGCGATCTTCCTACAGGTCGTCGAAGTCCTCGGGCCGCAGGTCCTCGAGCTCGGCGCGGAACCGCTCGACCTCGGCTTCGGCGTCCAGCACGTCGGTGGCCGGGCCCTCGGTCTCCTGCTCGACCTCGAGCTGCACGGACGCGACGTCCAGCACCTCTTCGGCGACCCGGATGGGCGCGCCCTGGCGCAGGCCGAGCGCGACCGCGTCGCTCGGGCGGGCCGACACGCGGGTGCCCGAGGCGAGCACGAGGTCGGCGTAGAAGATGCCGTCCCGCACCTCGGTCAGCTCGACCGCGGCGAGCCCCTGGCCGAACGCCGCGAGCACGTCGCCGAGCAGCTCGATCGTGCCCGGGCGCGGCTGCTCGATCTGTTCCCGCGCGCGCACCAGCGCCTCGGCCTCGCCGTACCCGATCATGATCGCCAGCCAGCGTCGCGCCCCTTCCGGTTCGCGCAGCAGCATCAAGGGCGCCTCACCGGGCACCGGGACGGCCATCCCCACCACTTCGATCGGGATCACGCTGACCACCGCACCCTCCGTGTCGCGGGACTCCTCCGCGCGCGTAGTACCCACAACGCCGGGTTCGCAACCCCCTCCGGCGGCCGGGTTCTCCGAGGTGGGCTCTTCTCGGCTGCGGACTCCGCCCCGGTGCCTTGCCCGGACGCGGCGGGCGCTGTCACCGTCGGAGCGTGGAACCGACGATTTCGCGCAGTGTGACCGTCTCCGCCGGCCCGGACACGGTGTGGTCGTGGGTCACCGACCTGCCGCGGATGGGCGAGCTGAGCCCGGAGAACGTCGGCGGCCACTGGCTGGACGGCACCGGGCCCGCCCTCGGCGCGCGGTTCCGCGGCCGCAACCGCAACGGCGAGCTGCGGTGGTGGACGCGGGTGCGGGTGGTCGCCTTCGAGCCGGGGCGCCGGTTCGCCTTCGACGTGCGCACGCCGTTCGGGTCGCGCGTCTCGCGGTGGGAGTACGTGCTGGCGCCGGCCGCGGACGGCTGCGTCGTCACCGAGAACTGGTACCGGATCGGCAGCTGGGTGGTGCGGAAGTTCATGGGCCCGCGGGTCACCGGCCGCGCCGACCGGCCCGGGTACAACGTCCGGTCGATCGAGCACACCCTCGCGGCGCTGAAGGCTCGCGCCGAGGAGCGCGCCGCCGCCTGAGCCTTCCCCGGCATCCGGGCCGCGTTCCCGGGCGACCCTGTCGTGGGTGCTCAACGGCTACACGGCGCTGTTCGCCACCTGCCTCGCCCCGGCCGGGCGGCTCGCCGACCGCTACGGCCGCCGGCGGCTGTTCCTCGCCGGTGTGGCGGTGTTCACCGTGGCCTCGGCCGCCTGTGCGGCGGCGCCGTCGATCGGCCTGCTCGTCGCCTTCCGCGCGGTGCAGGCGATCGGCGCCGCGCTCGTCATGCCGACGTCACTGGCGCTGCTGCTGACGGCGTTCCCGCCGCACCGGCGTCCGGCCGACCCGATCCTGGTGGCCGGGCTGTCACTGGCGCCGGGACCGCTGGTGGCGGTGGTGCCGGTGTCCGTCCTTGGCGGCCGCTTCGTGCACCGCTTCGGGCCGGGCTGATCCTGCCGAGCCTGTCGGGTGTGGTGGGCACGGTCCTGCCGCCGTCCCGCTGGGGCGCGGGCTCGTCGATGGTCACCACGGCCCGGCAGATCGGCACGGTCCTGGGCACGGCGGTGCTGGTCGCGGTCTTCGCGGGCACCCCGGACCTGGCGGACTTCCGCCGGGGCTGGCTGGTGATCCTGACGACGGCGGCGGCCCCCTGCGCCGGCGGCGTCCTCATCGCCGCGCGGCGGCGGACGGACCACTACGCCGAGCCCCAGGCCGCGTCCAGCACCGCCAGCCCGGCGTCGATGCTGTCGAGGGGGATCGAGCCGTAGCCGAGGACCACGCCCTGGCGGGGGAAGCCGCCGGAGAGGTCCGGCAGTGTCTGGATCGCCGCGCCGGCCGCCGCCGCGCGGGACACCACCGGTGCCAGGTCCGTGTCGTCGTCCGCGAGGGCGCACAGGTGGAGGCCCGCCGCCGAGGGCACCCGGGTCAGGCGGCCGGCGAACACCCGGTCCAGGGTTGTCGTGATGCGCTCGTGGCGGTCCGCGTACACCTTCGTCGCGCGGCGGAGGTGGCGCGCGAACAGCCCTTCGTCGATGAACCCGGCCAGCGCGGCCTGCGCGGGCAGGTCGCCGTGCCGGCCGGACAGCCGCCGGGCGTGGTGCAGCGCGTCCCGCAGTGACGCCGGGGCGATGAGAAAACCCAAGCGCAGCATGGGAAGCAGCGTCTTCGAGAACGATCCGACGTACGCCACCCGCCCGTCGCGGTCCAGGCTCTGCAGCGGCTCCAGCGGCCGGTCGGAAAACCGGAACTCGCTGTCGTAGTCGTCCTCGACGACGACCGCGCCGGCGCGGCCCGCCCAGGCCAGCAGCGCCGTGCGCCGGGCCAGCGACATCGGCGTGCCGAGCGGGAACTGGTGCGACGGCGTCACGTACACGAGCTTCGTGCGCGACGGCAGCGCGGCGACGTCGAGCCCTTCGCCGTCCACCGGCACTCCGACGACTTCGGCGCCGTGCGACGCGAAGAGCAGGCCGGCCATCCGGTAGCCCGGCTCTTCGACGGCGACGCGGTCGCCGGGCTCGAGCAGCACGCGGCACAGCAGGTCGAGGGCCTGCTGGGCGCCTTGGGTGACGAGCACGTCGTCGGCGCCGGCGCGCACCGAACGGGAGACGCCGACGTGCCGGGCGATCGCCGCGCGCAGCCCGGGGTGGCCGCCGGGCTCGGCGTAGTGCGCCAATCCGGCCGTGTCACGCAGTTCCCGCGCGAGCAGGCGCCGCCAGGTGTCCAGGGGGAACAGCGTGGCGTCGGGGATGCCGACGCGGAAGTCGAACCTCGGGACGGCCACGGCCTCGGCGGCAGGCGGCGGGAGCGACCGCCACACCGCTTTCGGCCGCGGCCCCCGCGTCGAGGGGGCGTTGCGCGGTTTCGGCGCCGGGAGTTCCGCGCAGACGTACGTGCCGGCGCCGACGCGGCCCGTGACGAAGCCGTCGGCGGTCAGGCGGTCGTAGGCGACCGCGACGGTGTTGCGCGAAACGGCCAGGCGCCGCGCCAGTTCGCGCGTCGGCGGCAGCCGCTCCCCCGCACGCAGCCTCCCGTCGAGCACGGCGTCACGCAGCTGGCGGTAGATCCGGACGCTGAGGTCGCCACGGCCGGCCAAGCTGACGTGGAAGTCCATCCCGCGAGCCTATATTGGCCCAACGCACTAGCCCGGAATTGGATCTGGGATCGGGCCAAAGCGCGTCCTACCGTTCTTCCCATGACCGTGCTTCTCGAACCTCCGCGGACCCGGCGGGCCGGCCGCCTGCTCGCCGCCGCCCAGCTGGCCGGCTCCCTCGGCGACGGGGCGTTCCTGACCTGCTCCGTGCTGTTCTTCACGCGGATCGCCGGGCTGACCCCGGCGCAGGTCGGGCTCGGGCTCACGCTCGGGTGGGCGGTGGGCTCGGTCGCGGGGGTGCCGCTGGGGCACCTCGCCGACCGCCACGGCGCCCGCGGTTCGGCGGTCCTGCTGGCCCTGGCGACGGGGACGGCGATCCTCGCCTTCCTGGTCGTGCGTTCGCCGCTGGCGTTCGCGGTGGCCGCGTGCTTCTACGGCAGCTGCCAGACCGGGCTGGCCGCCGTCCGCCAGGCGCTGCTGGCCGCGCTCGCCGACCCGCGGCGGCGGACGCGCATCCGGGCGCACCTGCAGTCCGCGGGCAACGCCGGGCTCGCGGTCGGCGCCGGCCTGGGCGGCCTCGCTCTCTCGGCCGACACGGCCGCGGCCTACCTGACGGTCTTCGTCCTCGACGCGGCGGCCTTCGTGGTGACGGCGGCGCTGCTGCACGCCCTCCCGGCGGTCCCGCGGACGGCGTCGCCGCGCACGGGCGCGCCGAGGTCCGCCGTGTTGCGCGACCGGCCTTACGCGCTGGTGACGCTGCTCAACGCGATCCTGCTGCTGCGCATGCCACTGCTGAGCGTCGCGATCCCGCTGTGGGTCGTCGAGCGCACCGCGGCGCCGAGCTGGACGGTGTCGGCGTTGTTCGTGCTGAACACGGTCGTGGTGGTGGTCCTGCAGGTCCGGGTCGCGGGACGGCTGACGGGCCTCGGCTCGGCGGCGCGGATGGTGCGCCGGTCCGGCGTGGTGCTCCTGGCGTCCTGCGTGGCGTTCGCGCTGTCGGCGCTGGGGACGTCACCGGCGGTGGCGTTCGCCGTGCTCGTCGCCGGGGCGCTGGTGCAGGTGCTCGGCGAGATGCTCCAGTCGGCGGGTTCGTGGGAGATCGGCTTCGCCCTCGCGCCGGCGGACAAGCAGGGCGAGTACCAGGGCTTCTTCGGCAGCGGGACGTCGGTGGCCCGCGCCGTCGGCCCGGTTCTGCTGAGCACGGTGGTGGTCGGCTGGGGGTTCGCGGGCTGGCTCCTGCTGGGCGCGGTGTTCCTGGCCGCCGGCTGGGCGATGGGCCCGGCGGTCCGCTGGGCGGCCGCCACCCGGCGGGCTATTCGCTGACCCGGGCCGCCGCGGTCTGGTGGAGCGACAGGTCCTGACCGGCGGCCGGCTCCTCGGCCCAGGCACCGGATTCCGCCGTCCACGTCCGGCCGGCGAAGCTCACCTTGTCCACGCCGAGGGCTTCCGCGCGGCCGACCAGCCACGTCGCGTACATCCAGCCCTGGGCCGGCGGGTGGGGGCCGCTCAAGCGGGACGTGCCCAGCTCCGCCGTCGCCGCCGCCGCGAGGTCCGCGGGCGCCGCCAGGGTCAGGTTGCGGCAGGTCAGCGCGGCGGGGAACTGGCCGTTGAAGGCCGCCGCCATGGCGCGGGCCTGCGGCTCCCACTGCGCGTACGCGTCCGGGACGCCGGAGCGCTGGACCCCCTGCGCCGCCACGGTGATCGGCAGCGTCTCCCAGCCGGGCAGCTTCTCGAGCTTCTCGTAGAACTCCGTGGCCGCGTAGACCGGGTCGCGCAGCTGGGCGATCGTGCCCCAGCCCTGGCTGGGGCGCTGCTGGAACAGCCCGACCGAGTCGCGGTCACCGCCCTCGAGGTTGCGCAGCTTCGACTCCTGCAACACCGTCGCCAGCGCGACCGTCGCCGCGTGGGCGGGCAGGCCGAGCTTGGTGCCGACCGCCGAGATCGTCGCCGCGTTGTTCATCTGCTCCGGCGTGAACGTGTAGGCGGACGGGTCGTCCCCCGGCAGCGCCACCGTGCACCCCGGCGTCCTGACCGAGTCACGCGTCAGCGCCACCACCACGACGATCCCCGCGACCAGCACGATGACCGCCCCCAGGACCATGGCCAGCTTCAGGCCACAACCGCGCACCCTGCCTCCCCCGTCACCCGTTCGCACCAGTCTGCCAAACGGAGGACGCGGCACACCGGGTGCGGGTTCAGTCGCCGGTGCCGAGGAAGATCGGGTTGGACATCGCCACCATGGCGTTCGGCACCGTCGTGTTCGGGCCACCGGACGGGCGGCGGACCTCGACGCGCACCCATCGGCTGTAGCGGGGGTAGGTCGTCCAGGTGACCGTGGCCGCGCCGGAGTCGCCGATCGGCTCGGTGTGTTCCGGGCCGAGCTGGTCGAGGAAGGTCACCGTCGTCCCGGGCACGCCGGCCACCACCGCCTTGACCGTCACCGGTGTTCCGGTGCCCGCGGCGAGCCGCTCGCCGATGCCCGCGCTCCGGCCGCCGCCGGAGACGGTGAAGTCCAGGTGCACGGACGCCGACTCGGCCAGCCACGAACGTCCCGCCTTCAGCCCGGCCAGCAGTTCCCGGCGGCGCAGCCGGTCGGCGAACACGACGGTGTGCGGCAGGGCCACGCGCTGGTCCGGGTGGTGCGCGTCCGAGTCGCCGATCGCCGGGATGAAGCGGCCGCCGCGCAGCAGCCCGTCCCAGTGGATGACGCTCGCTTCGTCGTCCTGCGTCCACGGGCCGTTCCAGACCTCGACGAGGTCGGCGATCTCGTAGGCGAATTCGTAGGTGCAGCCGAAGCAGCCGGCGAACGGGTGCGCCGCGGTGACCAGGCCGCCGGCGCGGTGCACCTGGTCGGTGAAGCGCCGGAAGTCCCGCGGGTCGGCCGCGCGGTAGCGCCAGTCGATCCAGGTGCCGGCGGGCAGGCCGATCGCGGGCCAGTGCCCGGACCGGGTCGTCACCTCTTCGCCGTTGAGGATCAGCAGGTCGTCGGTGGCGTAGTCGCCCCAGACCAGCTGCGAGCTGGCGGTGTTGTGGTCGGTGGAGACGATGAAGTCGAGACCGGCGGTCCGGGCGTCGGCGACGAGCTGCTCCGGCGTCCGGCGGCCGTCGGAGTGGACGGTGTGCAGGTGGCTGTCGCCGCGGTACCAGGCGCGGCCGCGCTCGCGGGCGGGCGCGGCCACCGGCGCCGGGTTCGGCCGGAAGGGCGTACCGTCCGGGCCGAAGGTCAGGGTGATGTCCACCCGGTAGGTCAAGCCCTGCGGCGCGACCGTGTACGGACCGAGGATGACGTGCCAGCGGCCGGGGGTGATCGGGCCGGCGAGGTAGCCGGGGGTGGCCTCGGACGCGCTGATCGAGAACCGGTCGCGGAAGCCGCCGGACCAGCCGCGGAAGCCCCGCGCGTTGCCGAGTTCGTGGCCTTCGGGGCCGAAGATGCCGATGTCGCAGGCATTGCCGCGGGTGCCGGCGGGCACCGGGGGCTTGTCGTAGGAGTACACGACGTCGATCTGCCGCACCCCGCGCGGGACGTCGACGGGCAGGTAGTACCAGTCCGGCACGTCCGGTTGCAGCGTGCCGGTGACGGTCCGGGTCTGGCGGCCCGCCCCGCCGGGCTGCTCGGCGAACGCCACCCCGGGCAGCATCCCCGCAGCCGCCGCCACCCCACCGGCCCGCAGCAGCGTCCGGCGGCTGAAGTCGTTCATGCGCACCTCCGCATCGGACGCTAGGCGCGCCGGGCGAACGCGCACGCGAACCGGCGGTGAACTTTCGGCGGAGTCAGCCGCGCTTCGCCAGGATCTTCGCGACGACGGCAACGGTGACGGCGACAGCCAGCCCGAGCCGCGTGACGTCGACGGCGGGGACCCAGGTGACAGCACCGTCCCGGACGACGAAGGCGCCGACGGGCCGGGCGAGCACACCGAAGCCGGCGCCCTCCCGGACCGGCAGCACGCCGGTGTCATCGCCGCCTCCGCCGCCGCCGCCGAAGACGGCGACAGCCGGGATCACCGTGGCGCCGTCGCGCTCCACCGGATCGCCGTAGACGAGCCGGGCGGAGAACAGGTCCCGTGCCGTCGCGACCAGCCGCCCCAGTTCCATCCGGCCATCCTGGACCGGCCGGTCCCGCGCGCGCACCTCCTGCCGAGCTGTCCACTGTGGCCGGTGCCGGCCGACCGGTTCCCGGCGCCGGGCAAAAATGGGCCACGGAATCGGTGCAGCGCTGAAAAAGTTGAGCTGAAGGTGTGGCAAAAAGATGTATCCGATTGTTTTCACCGCTTTGACGGCTACCTTCCGATCGCCGCGTTCTGCGATCCACGGGGAGGAATCATGGCACTGCTCAAGAACGGCGTGGTCACCGCACCACCGGGTGCACCCACCGGCGCTCAGGCGCTGACCTCGGCAGATCCGTTCGCCGGGACCGGCGTGGCCGCCGATCGGGGGTCGAACCGGTACGGCGTCTGCTCCATCGAGGACTTCCCGCCCGGCATCAACGACCTTTCCTACACCCACGACGACGCCGGCGGTTTCTACAATTACGTCAAGCAGTTCACCGCGCCGAACTTCTGGTACACCGACGGCGGGGTGCTGTCGTGGATCTACGGCGAGCAGTACGACGACTGGCAGGGCACCTACGGCTTCGACGCCTGCGTCGCCGAGTACCACTCCGGGCACGGGACGATGGACTCGGGCGGCGTCTTCCGGATGCCGATGGGCGGCACCTGGGGCGGGTCGGCCTGGGCGAACTCGGCCGACATGCGGCTGGGCAACGAGGTCGCGCGCTACCTGTTCTTCTCCACCTGCCTCTCGCTGCGCATCGGCGACGGCAACAGCCCGATCCGCACCTGGGACGCGGCCAACCTCGGCCTGCGGATGATCTTCGGCTTCGAGACCACCAGCGTCGACAGCCCGCACTACGGCGCCTACTTCTTCAGCAAGTGGAACGGCAACGGCCACAAGTTCGGCAAGGCGTGGCTGGACGCGTCGTGGGACATCGACCACCACCAGGCGCCCTCAGCCGTCGCGTGCGGAGCGACGCAGGCCGAAGCGCAGGACCGGCTGTGGAACGAAGGGACCTTCTCGACCGCCGCCGCGTCGAAGAACTGGTGGTGGTGGACCTGGTACGACGCCGCCAAGAGCATCCGGGCGCCGCGGCTGGAGCTGCCGGGCTCGCCGCAGACCGCCCGGTTCGCCCCGGCACGGCTTTCGCCGGCGCGGCTGACCGAGCTGGCCGGTCACTACGGGGTCCGGCTCGGCGGCGGGGTGGCCGACGACGCGATGGGCCCGCACGGCGTCGTGCTGGGTGCCGGCCAGAGCGGGCCGCGGCTGACCATCGACCACCGCGGCGTCCGCGAGATCACCTTCGCCGACGCCGACGGCACCGGCCGGGACGCGCCGAGCGCGGACGAAGCCGTCCGGATCGCCCAGGACGCCATCGAGACGTTCGGCCTGGCCGACCGGGTCGACCTGGTCGCCGACAAGGTGCGGCACCAGTACCACGCCGGCGGCACGGCCGGCGACATCGCCGACCCGCGGGTGCGCGAGACCCACGTGGTGTTCACGCAGCTGGTCGACGGCCACCCGGTCGTCACGCCCGGCCTGGGCGAGGTCCGGGTCGGCATCGACGGCGGCGGCACGGTGACGACGATCGTCGACGCGACCCGCGAGGTCGACCGGCTGAGCGAGAGCGCACCCGCCGCGTCGCCGCCGGCCGGGGAAGCGACCCGGCAGCCCGCCACGGTGGACGAGGTGCTCGACGCGCCGATGCAGCGGCTGCTGCGCCGGCTGTCCGCCGGCGGCCGCGTGCCCGCCGAGGTCCGCACGATCCCGGACTCGACGGCGGTCGGCTACGCGCTGCGCGGCGACGACGGCACGCCGGTCGTCCGGCGGACGGTCGAGGTCGACTGCGGCGCGGGTCTCGCGAAGCGGTACATCCTCGAGGCGCCGCTGCGCTGATCACCGGGAACGGCGGACGGGCCGGCACCGCGTCGGGGGGTGCCGGCCCGTCGTTTCGCTCGTTCGGGTGTAACCGCGGGGTATTCGGGGCATCAACACGTGACACCTGTACTCCAGGGGAGTGCGCCGTACCGAGGGGAGACCGCGATGACCTTCGATTTCGTCAGCCGCTGGCTGGGCAGGCATCGCGACCGGCCGGGCGTCACCGTCGACCTGGCGTGCGGGGGCCGTGTCACGCTGCGGGAGATCGACGGCCGGCCCGTGCTGGCGATCACCACCGCGCCCGGGCCCGACGGCCGGTGCGACGTCGCCGCCGTCCCGCTGTCGGAGGCCGAACGCCGCGAACTGGGCCAGGTCCTGGACTCCGACGTCCTGCTCGCCTCCTGATCGCTTCCGCGCCACCTCCCGTTTGCGTTCGCGTCGGGTGCTTTGTCGCGAACCTCGCGTGAAAACCGCTCCGGACGGTGTGGCGCGGGTCGCTTTTTGTCGGGTTCCCACAACGCAGCCGCCCCGGCATGCGCCATGGCGGACATTGGTCCGGCCGGGCGTCATCCACCAGGGTGTAGACAGGTGCGGGCGACGTTCCACGACGGGTACGTCGCCTTCTGCGCGTGCGTACTTGGGAGGCTCAGCCGGTGTTCAGTCGTGTCGCCATCGTCAACCGCGGAGAGGCCGCGATGCGGCTCATCCACGCCGTCCGGGATCTGTCGGCGGAAACCGGGACGCGGATCGAGACGGTCGCCCTCTACACCGACGCCGACCGCACCGCCACGTTCGTCCGCGAAGCCGATCTGGCCTACGACCTGGGCCCGGCCTCGGCGCGGCCCTACCTCGACCTGGCGAAACTCGAGCGGGCGCTGGTCGAGACGAAGGCCGACGCCGCCTGGGTCGGCTGGGGCTTCGTCGCCGAGGATCCAGCGTTCGCCGAGCTGTGCGAGAAGGTCGGCGTCACCTTCGTCGGGCCGAGCGCGGACGCGATGCGCAAGCTCGGCGACAAGATCGGCGCGAAGCTGATCGCCGAAGAGGTCGGCGTGCCGGTCGCGCCGTGGAGCCGCGGCGAGGTCGCCACCCTCGAAGACGCGCTCAAGGCCGGCGAGCAGATCGGCTACCCGCTGATGCTCAAGGCGACCGCGGGCGGCGGCGGGCGCGGCATCCGCAAGGTGTCCTCGGCCGACGAGCTGGCCGACGCCTACGAGCGCACGAGCCAGGAAGCGCTGCGCGCGTTCGGCTCGGGCGTCGTGTTCCTGGAGCGCCTGGTCACCGGCGCCCGGCACGTCGAGGTCCAGGTGATCTCCGACGGCGCGACGGCGTGGGCGCTCGGCGTCCGCGACTGCTCGGTGCAGCGGCGCAACCAGAAGATCATCGAAGAGTCGGCGTCGCCGGTCCTCGCGCCGGCGCAGGCCGCCGAGCTGAAGGCGTCGGCGGAGCGGCTCGCGGTGGCGGTGGGCTACCGCGGCGCGTGCACCGTCGAGTTCCTGTACCACCCGGGCGAGAAGCTGTTCGCCTTCCTCGAGGTCAACACCCGCCTGCAGGTCGAGCACCCGATCACCGAGATCACCACCGGCACCGACCTGGTCAAGCTGCAGCTGCACGTGGCAGGCGGCGGGAAGCTCGAAGGCGAGCAGCCCGCCGAGAGCGGCCACGCCGTCGAGGCGCGGCTCAACGCCGAGGACCCCGACCGCGACTTCGCCCCCTCCCCCGGCCGCATCGCGCGGCTGGCCCTGCCGGCCGGTCCCGGCATCCGCGTCGACACCGGCGTCAGCGAAGGCGACATCATCCCGGCCGACTTCGACTCGATGATCGCCAAGATCATCGCCTACGGCCGTGACCGCGACGAGGCACTCGGCCGGCTGCGCCGCGCGATGGCCGAGACCACGGTGATCATCGAGGGCGGCGCGACCAACAAGAGCTTCGTGCTCGACCTGCTCGACCAGCCCGAGGTGATCGACGCCAGCGCGGACACCGGCTGGATCGACCGCGTCCGGGCCGAAGGCCGCCTGGTCACCCACCGGCACTCCGCGATCGCCCTCGCGGCGGCCGCCATCGAGGCCTACCAGGACGAGGAAGAGGTCTCCGTCCAGCGGCTGCTGTCCACCGCGCACGGCGGGCGCCCGCAGGTGCAGCACGACAGCGGCCGTCCGCTCGACCTCAAGCTCCGCGGCGTCGGCTACCGCGTCTCCGTCGCCAGGGCCGGCCGCAGCCGGTTCCGCGTCGGTGTCTCGGCCGGGGCGTCCGAGGTCCACCACGCCGACATCCGGATCGACCGGTTCGACGCCCACAGCGGGCAGATCCTGGTCAACGGACGGCGCTTCCGGCTGGTCTCGGCCACGCACGGCCCGATCCACCTCGTCGAGGTCGACGGCGTCACCCACCGCATCAGCCGCGACGAGGGCGGCGTCGTCCGCTCCCCCGCGCCCGCGCTCGTCGTCGCGACGCCGCTGGCCGTCGGGGACGAGGTCGAGGCCAACGCGCCGATCCTCGTGCTGGAGAGCATGAAGATGGAGACGGTGCTGCGGGCGCCGTTCCGCGCCCGCGTCCGCGAGTGCCCGGTGTCCGTCGGCAGCCAGGTCGAGACCGGCGCGCCGCTGATGCGCCTGGAACCGCTGGCCGACGGCGCCGAGGACGAGGCGGCCGGCGAGACCGAGACCGTCGAGATCGAGCTGCCCTCGGTGCCGGACGGCGTGTCCGCGGCCGAGCGGGTCGAACGCGGCCTGCAGGACCTGCGCAGCCTGCTGCTCGGCTTCGACGTCGACCCGGCCGAGCGCGAGCGGCTCGTCGCCACCTACCTGGAGGCCCGCGCCGAGCTGGGCAACCGGCCGGTCGAAGGCGAGCTGGAGCTGCTCACCGTCTTCGCCGACCTGTCCGAGCTCAGCCGCAACACCCCGGGCGGCGAGGACACCGTGCCGAACGGCGCGGTGCACAGCCCGCGCGAGTTCTTCCACAGCTACCTGCAGAGCCTCGACGTCGAACGCGCCGGCGTCAGCGAAGGCTTCCAGGCGAAGCTCAAGCGGGTCCTCGCGCACTACGGCGTCGACGACCTCGAGCGCACCCCGGAGCTGGAGGCCGCGGTCTTCCGGATCTTCCTGGCCCAGCAGCGGACGGCGGCCGACGTCGCGGTCGTCTCCGAACTGCTGCGGCAGTGGCTGACCGGGGCTCCGCCGGCCGAGCCGCTGAGCGAGCGCGCCGGGCTCACCCTGGAACACCTGGTCGAGGCCACCCAGGTGCGCTTCCCCGCGGTGTCCGATCTGGCCCGCGGCGTGGTGTTCCGCTGGTTCGCCCAGCCGTTGCTGCGCCGCAACCGCGCCCGCGTCTACGCCGCCGTCCGCACCGAGCTGACCTACCTCGACCAGCACCCGGACGCCCCGGACCGCGCCGAGCGGATCCAGGCCATGATCACCGGCTCGCAGCCGCTGGTCCGGCTGATCGGGCAGCGGATCGGGCGGCCGGGCCGCGACCACGCGCCCCTGCTGGAGGTGCTGACCCGCCGGTACTACGGCAACCGGCGGCTGTCCGCGGTCACCGTGCGCGAAGCCGGCGGCCACCGCTGGCTGACCGCCGAGCTGAACACCCCCGCAGGCGTGCTGCCGCTGGTCACCACCGCCGCCGACATCGCCGCCCTGCCCGGCGCGCTGCGCGCGCTCGGCGAGGTGGCCACCGAAGGCGCGGTCGCCGACCTCTACCTGCGCTGGGAGGACCAGCCGGACGTCGACGCGACCGCCGAGCGGCTCGGCACGCTGCTGGCCGAAAACCCGCCGGCCGCGGGCGTGCGCCGGATCGTGGTCACCGTGGCCGGCACCGGCGGCGCCGTCATGCACCACCACTTCACCTTCGAGCGCGCAGGCGGGAACTCCGCCGCCTTCACCGAGGACAGGCTGATCCGCGGCCTGCACCCGCAGATCGCCCAGCGCCTGCAGCTGCAGCGGCTGCGCGAGTTCGACCTCACCCGCCTGCCGTCGGCGGACGAGGAGATCTACCTGTTCAAGGCCGTGGCGAAGACCAACCCGGCCGACGAGCGGCTGATCGCGATGGGCCAGGTCCGCGACCTGACCCCGCTGCGCGAAGCCGACGGGCGGCTGGTCGCCCTGCCGGCGCTCGAGGACGCGGTCACCGCCTGCCTCGACGCGATCCGCAACATCCAGGCGCAGCGGCCGCAGAACAAGCGGTTCGACACGAACCGGATCATGATGTACGTCTGGCCGCCGACCGACCTGACCACCGAGGAGCTGAACCAGCTCGTCCAGCGCATCCTGCCGACCTCGGTCGGGGCCGGGCTGGAGGAGGTCCAGTTCCTGGCGCGGCGGCGCACGGACGCGGGCAAGCTGACCGAGCTCGCCGTCCGGATCACCCTCGACCACGGGCACGGCGCGCGGCTGCACGTCGAGGCGCCGTCGACCGAGCCGGTCAAGCCGCTGGACGACTACCGCCTGAAGGTGCTGCGCGCGGCGCGGCGGGGCACCGTCTACCCGTACGAGCTCACCGGCCTGCTGTCCGGTCCGGAAGGCACTTTCGTCGAGCACGACCTGGACGACTCGGGTGTGCTGGTCCCGGTGGACCGGCCGAAGGGCAAGAACAGCGCGGCGATCATCGCCGGCGTCGTCACGACCCCGACCGAGCGGCACCCCGAGGGCGTCACCCGTGTCGTGCTGCTCGGCGACCCGACGAAGTCGCTGGGCGCGCTGTCGGAGCCGGAGTGCTCCCGCGTGATCGCGGCGCTCGACCTGGCCGAGCGGATGCGGGTCCCGCTGGAGTGGTTCGCGCTGTCCTCGGGCGCGCGGATCTCCATGTCCTCGGGCACCGAGAACATGGACTGGGTGGCCGCCGCGCTCAAGCGGATCGTCACGTTCACCCAGGACGGCGGCGAGATCAACATCGTGGTCAACGGCATCAACGTCGGCGCCCAGCCGTACTGGAACGCCGAGGCCACGATGCTCATGCACACCAAGGGCATCCTGGTGATGACGCCGGATTCGGCGATGGTGCTCACCGGCAAGCAGGCCCTCGACTTCTCGGGCGGTGTGTCGGCCGAGGACAACTTCGGCATCGGCGGCTACGACCGCGTCATGGGCCCGAACGGCCAGGCGCAGTACTGGGCGCCGAACCTGCCGGCCGCGCGCCAGGTGCTGATGGCGCACTACGACCACACGTACGTGGTGCCGGGTGAGGCCGGGCCGCGCAAGGCGGGCACGAACGACCCGGTCGACCGGGACGTCTCGGCGTTCCCGCACGCGATCGTGGGCAGCGACTTCCGGACGGTCGGGGAGATCTTCTCGGCCGAACACAACCCGGACCGCAAGAAGCCGTTCGACATCCGCACGGTGATGCGCGCGCTGTCCGACCAGGACCACCCGGTGCTGGAGCGCTGGGCGGGCATGGCGGACGCGGAGACTTCGGCGGTGCAGGACGTGCACATCGGCGGCCGGCCGGTCTGCCTCATCGGCATCGAGTCGCGGTCGGTGCCGCGGCGCGGCTTCCCGCCCACCGACGGGCCGGACACCTACACCGCGGGGACGCTGTTCCCGCGGTCGTCGAAGAAGACCGCGCGGGCGATCAACGCGGCGTCGGGCAACCGGCCGCTGGTCGTGCTGGCGAACCTGTCCGGCTTCGACGGCTCGCCGGAGTCGCTGCGGAAGCTGCAGCTGGAGTACGGCGCGGAGATCGGCCGGGCGATCGTCAACTTCGAGGGCCCGATCGTGTTCTGCGTGATCTCCCGCTACCACGGCGGCGCGTTCGTGGTGTTCTCGAAGGCGCTCAACCCGAACATGACGGTGCTGGCGCTGGAGGGCTCGTTCGCCTCGGTGCTGGGTGGCGCCCCGGCGGCGGCGGTGGTGTTCGCCGGCGAGGTCAACAACCGCACGGCGAACGACCCGCGCGTCACGGACCTGCAGGCCCAGGTGGCCGCGGCGAGCGGCGCTTCCCGGGCCGCGTTGAACGCCCAGCTGGCCGAGGTCCAGTCGGCGGTCCGCGCGGAGAAGGTGAGTGAGGTGGCGGCGGAGTTCGACCGGGTGCACAGCATCCAGCGCGCGGTCGAGGTCGGCTCGGTGGACGCGATCATCTCGGCGGCCGAGCTGCGCCCCCGCATCATCGAGGCGATCGAGCACGGCCTGAAGAAGTAACCCCCGCGCCGCAGCTTTCACGGGAAAGCTGCGCTCCGGAGGGCGGAGGGCGGCACTTTCACGTGAAAGTGCCGCCCTCCGGCATTCCGGCGCTTCGCGACTTTCGGGGGTATGGGCCCTTTGTGCGCTGCCGACACACTGTGCGTGCCGGTACGGTGACCACGGGTTCCGACCGGACCTCCATCCGTGCGGCGTGAGGAGATCCCCCGATGGCGTCAAGGTCCCTGTCCCGGCTCGCCCTCGCGGCGTCCGGGGTCCTGCTCACCTCCCTGCTCGGCGGCACCGCCGTCGCGCAGACGGCCGACACGCCGGTGTTCTGGCGCGTCCCGGCCACCGCCGCCCAGGCCCAGGCGCTGACCGAAGCCGGGTTCGACGTCGAGGAAGGTGACGACGCCGGCAGCGTCAACGTCGTCGGCGGGCGGGGCGTCGCCGCGAAACTGCGGGCGCTCGGCTACCGGCCTTCCTTCTTCGACACCGTCTACAAGGAACTGCCCGCCGAGACGAACAAGCTGGCGGCGGACACCTACTACGGCGGGTACCGGACCGTCACCGCGCACGAGAGCCACCTGACGCAGGTCGCGTCGGCGCACCCCGACCTGGCCACGAAGTACACGATCGGCCAGTCGTGGAAGAAGACGAAGGGCCTGGGCGGCCACGACATCCAGGCCATCTGCCTGACGAAGAAGCAGACCGGCGACTGCACGCTGTCGACGACGTCGAAGAAGCCGAAGTTCTTCCTGATGGGCCAGATCCACGCGCGCGAGCTGTCGACCGGCGAGCTCGCCTGGCGCTGGATCGACTACCTCGCCGACGGCTACGCCACCGACGCCACCGCGAAGTCCATTCTGGACACGACGGAGGTCTGGGTGGTGCCGATCGCCAACCCCGACGGCGTCGACATCGTCGCCTCCGGCGGGAACTCGCCGAAGCTGCAGCGCAAGAACGCGAACAACTCCCGCGGCAGCTGCACGGGCACGAACATCGGCGTCGACCTCAACCGCAACTCGACGTTCAAGTGGGGCGGCGACTCCAACTCCGCCTGCTCCGAGACCTACCAGGGCGTGAGCGCGGGTTCGGAGCCGGAGGTGCAGGCGCTGGAGAAGCTGGCCCGCGCGATCTTCCCGGACCAGCGCGGCACCGGCGACAACGACCCGGCGCCCGCCACCGCCAAGGGCACGATGATCACGCTGCACAGCTACGGCAACGACATCATCATCCCGTGGGGCTTCACGCAGGCCACCTCGCCGAACGACGCGCAGTACCGCAGGCTCGGCGCGAAGTACGCCGCGTCCAACGGCTACCTCGTCGGCACCAACGAAGAGACCGTCGGCTACGACACGACCGGCACCACCGACGACTTCACCTACGGCGAACTCGGCGTCGCCAGCGTGACGTTCGAGGTCGGCGGTTCGAGCGGCACCTGCGGCGGCTTCCTGCCCAAGTACACCTGCGTCGACAGCACGTTCTGGCCGAAGAACAAGGGCGCGCTCGTCACCGCCGCCAAGGCCGCGGCGGCGCCCTACCAGCAGTGAGTCACGGCCGGCAGGCGTAGATGCAGTTCTGCGGACGCGGGGATTCGAGCACTTCGACGTGCCGGAACCCCGCGTCCGCGAGCATTTCCGACGCCTTTTCGGTCCCCCACACGGCTCCCAGCGCGGCCCCGCCCTCGGCCAGCGACGTCGTCGTGCAGTACATCAGGCTGATCGAGTAGGTCAGGGCGGCCAGCGGGTTGCCGACGTTCTTCTCCAGGTGGCTGGAGAAGTTGGTGTCCACCATGAAGAACAACCCGTCCGGGGCAAGCGCTCCGTGGATCCGGCGCAGCACGACGTCGGGACGGTCCTGGTCGTGGACGGCGTCGAACGCGGTGATGAGGTCGTAGGGCGGATCGGCGGTCAGCTCGGCGGCGTCCCCGACGGCGAACTCGGCGTTCGGCAGCCGGTGCTCCCTGGCCTGCTCGATGACGCCGGCGTTGATGTCCAAGCCGGTGAAGCGGGAGGCGGGGAACGCGCGGGCGGCCACGGCGATCGCGTTCCCGGTGCCGCACCCGAGGTCGAGCACGCGCGCACCGGCCGTGAGCCGGTCTCGAAGGCCGGGGACCGCGCCGAAGAAGCCGTCGACGAGGTGCTCGCGGTAGATGTGCTTCCAGCTGTCGCCGGTTTTCGCGCCGAGGGTCTCGAGGTAGGGCCCGTATGCCGACCGCGGGACGCCGCCGCCCTCGGCGAAGGCGCGTTCCAGCTCGGGCAGGATGCCGGTGAACGCGGACAGGGTCAGCAGCGAGGGCATCAGGTTCGACGCGGTTTCGCCGAGCAGGAACTTGGCGTGCTCGGGCGGGAAGGTGTACTCGCGGCCGTCGTAGGTGAAGATGCCGCCGGTGACCATGGCACCGAGCCACTCGCGGACGTAGCGTTCCTCCAGCCCGGCGCGTTCGGCGAGCCCGGCACTGGTGGCGGGCCCCCGAGCGGCCGCGGCGAGCAGGCCGGTGCGGTGGCCGACGCCGAGGAGCATGGTGAGGGCGCTGCCGGTCATGGTGGCGGTCAGGTGGGCGGCGAAGTCCTTCTCCTCCATGGGGAGAGCCTACCCGCCGGCCGGACCGTCCGAAGTGGACGATCCGGCCGGCGGATCGGCCCGCGGCCGCCCGTGCGGCGCGGGCCGGGCGGCACCCACCGCCACTCCCGGCACCGCTCGCCCCCCGGCCGCGGTCGTCAGGCGTCCTCGTCCTCCAAGCCCGCGTCGGCCAGGACCGCGTATACCCGGCGGCGGGCGTCCGCGAGGATCTTCTTCACCTCCGCCACCTGGGCTTCGTTGCCGCTGTAGCCCACCTGGGCGGCCGCTCCCGACAGCTCGCCCAAGGCGTGCCACAGGGCCGCGAACCGGTCGGCGCCCGGTTCCTCCTCCGGTTCCTCCCACAGGGCCGCGAACTCCTCCTCGCGGCCGGCCACGTGCTCGCGGCCCGCGTCGGTCAGCTCGGCCACCCGGCGACCGGCCGTCTCGACCGTGTGGACCAGGCCTTCGTCCTCCAGCTGCTGCAGGATCGGGTACACCGAGCCCGGGCTGGGCCGCCAGCGGTCGTGCGTGCGGCGGCGGATCTCCTGCATCAGCTGGTAGCCGTGCATCGGCTCCTCGGCCAGCAGCGCCAGCACCGCCGGCCGCACCGGGCGGGCCGGGGGGCGGCCGCCGCCGCGGAAGTCGCGGACTCGCTGGAACGCTCCGCCGCCGCCGGACCAGCCACCCGGGCCGCCGAACGATCCCGGGCCGCCCGGGAAGCCGGGGAAGCCCGGGAACCCCGGGCCGCCCGGGGGCTGGGGTGGGTGCGGCGGGTGGGGTGGCGGCGGCGGGAAGCCGCGCGCCAGCTCCGGGCCACCGTCCCAGTCCTCGTGCCCCGGCAGGCCGTGTCCCGAGAGTCCGTCATGTCCCGGCAGGCCGTGCCCCGGGTGCCCCGGCAAACCGTGCCCGGGATGTCCCGGCTGCCCGTGGTGCTCGAAGTGCCCTCCGAACCCGGCGAACATCCGTCCCGCGCCTGCGCTCATCTCCATCGTGGCCTCCTAGTCGTATCGGCGACATTCACACGATATATCGCCGCTCGATCGACCGCAAGGCGGCCCGCCCTCAGCCGAAGTAGTGCCCGGCTTCCAGATCGGCGAGCAGGCCGGGCCATTCGGGCACCCAGCCGAGCCGCTTCTGCGTCAGCACGCTCGACGCCGGCGCGTCCGGCCCGGCGAAGTGCGCGAGCCAGCCGAAGTGGCCCGGGACGTCCGCCACCGACCGCACCGGCAGGCCGAGGTGCTCCCCGATGACTTCGGCGAGCGCCTTCAGCGGCACGCCTTCGTCGCCGACCGCGTGCAGCCGCACGCCCTCCGGTGCCGCTTCGACGGCCAGCCGGTACAGGCGCGCCGCGTCGAAGCGGTGCACCGCGGCCCAGCGGCCGGTGCCGTCGCCCGGGTACGCCGACACCCCCGTCTCGCGCGCCAGGCGGATCAGGGCCGGGACGAACCCGTGCCCGTCGCCCTCGCCGTGCACCGAGTGCGGCAGCCGCAGCACGGACGCGCGGATCCCCCGTTCGGCCAGTGCGAGCGCCGCCGTCTCCGACGCCGCCCGCGGGAACGCCGGGTCGGCCGCGTCCTCTTCGGTGGCCATCCGCCCCGGCGCCACCGGACCGGTCGCGGCCGTGATGATCAGGGCTTTCCCGGTTCCTTCCAGCGCTTCGCCGAAGGCGCCGATCGCCGCGCGGTCGGTCTCGGCGGCGGCCGCGAGATCGGCGAAGTCGTCGTGGACGTAGGCGGTGTGGATCACCGCGTCCGCTTCGGCGGCTGCCGCGCGCAGGCCCGCCAGGTCGGTCAGGCTCCCGCGCCGGACCTCGGCGCCGGTGGCCGCGAGCGCCGCGGCCTTGTCGTCCGATCGGGCGAGGCCGAGGACGTCGTGCCCCGCGTCCCGGAGTTCCCGGACGACGGCGCTGCCGACGAACCCCGTCGCACCGGTGACGAACACCCGCATTTTCGTACTCCTCGTATGTCGCTGACAGTGCTTCCATCGTTGGGCCGCGACGGCGGGGACGTCCAAAGCCTGGTTCTCATCGGGCGATACGGTTCAGGCATCACCGCAGCTAGACTGCGATCATGGCGGACCTCGACCTGCGGCTGGTGCGGTACTTCACGGCCGTGGCCGAGCATCGGCACTTCGGGCGCGCGGCGGCCGCGCTGCACACCACACAGCCGTCGCTGAGCCGGCAGATCCGCCGGCTCGAGAGCCAGCTCGGCGCGCGCCTGCTCGACCGGACCCCGCAAGGCACCCGGCTGACCGAAGCCGGCGAAGTGTTCCTCCCCCGCGCCCAGGCGCTGCTCCGGTCGGCCGAGGAAGCCGCGGCGAGCACCCGCGCGGCGGCCGCGCCGAGCCGCGTCACGATCGGGTACCGCACGAACCTGTTCGTCACGCCGGCGGTGCGCGAACTGCGCCGCCGGCACCCGGAGGCCGAGGTGGTGACCGTGCACCTCGGCTGGACCGAAACCCGGGCGGCACTGCTCGAGCACCGGGTGGACGTCGCGGTGACGCGGTTGCCGCTGCGGACCGGCGGGCTGCGCGTCACCACGCTCTACGACGAGGAGCGGGTACTGCTGGTGTCGGCCGACCACCGGCTGGCCGGCCGGGCGTCGGTCACGCTGGCCGACTTCAAGGACGAGCCGCTCCCCCGCGTCGACGACCCGGACTGGAACGCCTTCTGGCGCCTCGACCCCCGCCCGGACGGCAGCCGCGCCCCGGACGGCCCGCTGGTCAGCGAGTTCGAGGAGAAGTTCGAACTGATCGCCGCGGGGCAGCTGGCGGCGATCGTCCCGGCCGGGGTCCGGTTCAGCCGGCTGCGGCACGACGTGACGATCGTGCCGCTGGAAGGCGTCGAGCCGTGCCAGGTGGCCCTGGCCACCCGCGCGAGCGACGACAACGACCTGCTGGCCTCGGCGTGCAAGACCCTGGAAGCGCACCTGACCAGCCCGGAAGCGGCCGGCCTCAAGGTCGCGGCCCGTTAGGAACCGGACTTCACCGCCAGCGTCAGCAGGTCCGCCGCCGGGCCCGTCAGCCGCCGGCCCGCCGGCCACACCGCGCGCAGCACCCGGCTCAGCTCCATGCCCGCCACGGGCACCGGCACCAACCGGCGGCCCGCCACCTCGCGCACCACGTCGAGGTCGCTGATCACCGCCGGCCCGGCGCCGGCGATCACCGCGTTGCGCACCGCCGAAGCCGAACCCAGCTCCAGCAACGGCGTCACCGGACCCACCCCGGCCCGGCGCAACGCCGCCTCGACCGTCTCGCGCGTTCCCGAGCCCGGTTCGCGCACCACCAGCGGTGTCGCGGCCAGCTCGGCGGCCCGCAACGGACGGCGGCGCCGGGCCCAGGCGTGCCCGGCCGGGACCACCACCACGAGCCGATCCTGCGCGACGCGGCGGGTGGCCAGGCCCGGCCACGGCCCCGGCGACTCGACGAACCCCAGGTCCACCCGGCCGCGCGCGACCAGGTCGGCGACCTGCTCGGAGTTCACCACCTCGAGCCCGACGTAGGTGTCCGGCCCGGTCCGCTTGACCTCACCGATCCAGGCGGGCACGAAGTGCTCGGCGAGCGTCATGCTGGCCGCGACCCGCAGCTGGGCGCCGCGCTGGGTGCGCAGGGCCTCCGCGCCGGTGCGCAGACCGTCCACTTCGGTCAGCACGCGGTGGGCCCAGCCCGCGATCACCCGGCCGTCCGGGGTCAGCGCCGAGCCGCGCCGGGTCCGGTCCACCAGGGACAGTCCCAATTGGCGCTCCAAAGTGGACAGCCGTTTGCTCGCCGACGGCTGGGCGATGCCGAGCGCCCCGGCCGCCTGGCCGATGCTGCCGAGGTCGTCGACGAGCACCAGCAGGCGCAGCGAGTCCAGATCCGGTCCGGTCATAGCTTCAGTCTATGACCTCACCACGGAGTGCCGGCTACCGCGCACGCCCGGCTCCGGCGACGCTGGAGGCATGGCACTGACGAGCGCGAAAACCTCCGGCCTGGCGATCACCGGGCTCGGCGTCGCCGCGGCGTACGCGCTGAGCTCGGTGTGGCCGGTGGCCGGCGCGCTCACCGTGGCCGTCGTGCTCGGCGTCGCCGTCGGAAGCACGCCGGTCCTGGCCGAGGAGCACCGGCCGGCGGTCGCCCGCCTCACGAAACGCCTGCTGCGCGCCGGCGTCGTCCTGCTCGGGCTCCAGCTCGCCGTTCCCACCGTGCTGGCGCTCGGTCCCGGCACGATGGCCGCGGTCGTGCTCACGGTCGCGGTCACCTTCCTCGGCACGCTCGGCCTGGCCCGGCTGGTCCGGGTCCCTCGCGGGCTCGCCCTGCTGGTCGCCACCGGCTTTTCGATCTGCGGCGCCTCGGCGATCGCCGCGGTGGAAGGCGTGCTCGAGCGCGACGACGAAGACGTCGCCACCGCCGTCGCCCTCGTCACCCTCTACGGCAGCTTCGCCCTGGCCGTGCTTCCCCTGCTGGCCCGCGCACTCGGCCTCGACGCCACCAGGACCGGCAGCTGGGCCGGGATCTCGGTGCACGAAGTCGCCCAGGTCGTCGCGGCGGCCGGCCCCGCGGGCGCGGCCGCGGTCGGGATCGCCGTCGTGGTCAAGCTGAGCCGGGTCGTGCTGCTGGCCCCGGTGGTCGCGCTCGTCGGCGCCACCCAACGCGGCCGCCGCGACACCCACGCCCCGCTCGTGCCGCTGTTCGTCCTCGGCTTCCTCGCGATGGTCGCCGTCCGGAGCACCGGGCTCGTCCCCGCGTTCGTGCTCGACGTCGCGAAGACCGGGTCGACCCTCCTGCTCGCGGGCGCGCTGTTCGGCCTCGGCTGCGCCGTGCGGCTCGGCGCGTTGCTGCGCGGCGGCGGCCGGGCGTTGCTCCTGGGTCTGCTGTCCACGCTTTTGGTGCTGGCGACCGGGTTCGGCACCCTGGCCGCGTTCACCTGAACTTTCCCTCCCGGTCACGTATAGGTCGTTATACGGAGGTTGTACGGGTCTTGTACGGATCGCGCCGACGCTGCTGCCGAGACGTGAAACGAATCCGTAGGGAGCTCGAACCGTGAAGATCACCCGAATCGCCCAGGGCTTGCTGGCCGGGCTCCTGGGGTGTGCCGCCGTCGCCGTCCCGGCGGCCGTCGGCGCCGCGACCGCCCAGGCCGACGTGGCCAGCACGCTGGTGTTCACCAAGAACACCGAAGGCCACGACTGCTACCGCATCCCGACCATCGTCAAGGCCGACAACGGTGACCTGCTCGCCTTCGCCGAGGGCCGCAACGACGGCGCCAGTTTCTGCAACGACCTCGGCAAGATCGATCTCGTGATGAAGCGCTCCACCGACGGCGGCAAGACGTGGGGTGCGCTGAACACCGTCATCACCTCGTTCGGCGACGTGAAGGGCAACCCGGCGCCGATCGTCATCCCCGGCAGCAACCGGATCGTGCTGCTGTCGACCATGCAGTGCTTCACCAATCCCGACTGCGGCCGGATCCCGCGGGTGTCCATCAGCGAGGACAACGGCAAGACCTGGGGCGCGCCGAAGACGCTCACCACGGAACTCGGCTTCCCGACCGCGCCGGGCTGGCTGGCCACCGGACCGTCCCACGGGATCGTGCTGACGCGCGGCGCTCACGCGGGCCGGCTCGTCGCCGGTATGAGCTATTCCAACATCGGCGCGCTGGTCTACAGCGACGACAAGGGCAGCACGTGGCACCTCGGCGCCACCGACCGGCCGGCGTCGGGTGCGATGAACCCGCAGGAGATCAGCGTCACCGAGCTCAACGACGGCCGGATCTACGCCGCCGCCCGCAACCAGGCGAACGACGGCGACCGGTGCCTGGCCGACGGCACGAACAACCGCGCCTTCGCGATCAGCTCCGACGGGGGCGCGACCTTCAGCTCGAAGTTCGCCTTCGCGACCGACCTCGTCACCCCGGTCGTCGAGGGTTCGACGGCGCGGATGAGCGCCACCGACACCGGCGGCAAGTACAACCGCATCGTCTTCGCGGCCCCGTCCGTCTGCGACCGCCGCAAGGAGCTGCGGATCCACTCGTCCTTCGACGAGGGCGCCAACTGGACCGGCACCGCCGGCAGCCTGCTCGTGTGGGGCCAGGACGCGTCGTACTCCGACATGGTCCAGCTGTCCCAGTCGTCGGTCGGCGTGCTGTTCGAGGCCGGCCCGGAGCTCCACGCGAACGACACGATCCGGTTCGCCTCGGTCAGCGAAGCCGCGCTCGGCGCCCCCGCCTGCGGTGGCGGCTACAGCGTGATCGACTCGAATCCGCTCGGCACGGCCGGCACGGTCTACCTGTCGTACAACGCGGCCAACGGGAAGAACTGCGTCAGCACGATGAAGAGCGCGTCCACCGGGACGGGCACGGCGACCTCGGCCTACCTGGAGGTCAAGGGCTCGGCACGGGTCACCGACTCCGGCTCGTTCTCCTACTTCGCCGGCCCGGTCTCGGCGGCCGCGGCGGACAGGTGCGTGAAGTGGGGCGGCTCGGCCGGCGGCCAGGCCTACGACAGCGAGTTCGAGCACTGCGGCTGAAACCGGGTGGGACCCGCCCCCTCGCCGGGTCCCACCCCTCCCCCCTGGCCACCCGGCCCCCTCGCCCGGGTGGCACGGGTGGTTCAGAAGCCGGTGCAGCCGGCGACGGCACCGGGCCCGGCCGCGGTCGCGGTCTTGGCCTCCTTGCCGTCGACGACGACCTTGCAGCTGACCGAGCCGCCCTCCGGACCGGCGGTCGCGGTGAACTGGGCCCCGGCGAGGAACCCGGTGGCTTCCACGGTCTTCGTCCACGGCACCGTGGCCGAGGCCTCGGTGTTGATCAGGATCGTGTCCCGGTCGAAGGTGCTGTAGACGACGTCGACGGCCTTCGCGTCCCCGCTCACCTCGTAGACGATGGTGTGGTGCTGGGTGGCCTGCTCGTTCACGTCGTTGATCACCTTGCCGATCACCACCGCCCACAGGACGCTGACGACGAGGCCGAGCAGCGAAACGACGACACCGGCGATCGAAAGTCCCCGGTTGGTCGCCTTCCGGGCCCGCACTCTGGCGACGCCGACCGCCGACAGGATCAGGCCGAGCACCGCCAGCGGCCAGGCGACCACCCCGGCGACCGGGATCGGCGCGATCACCAGCCCGATCAGGCCGAGGACGAACCCGGCGGTGCCCAGGCCGTTGCGCGGCGGTGCGGCCGGCGGGGCCGGGTGCTGCTGGAGCGGGGTGTAGTCGGTCATCGGGGTTCCTTTCGCCTCTGCTTGACGGCGAGAAGGAAACCAGCGGCACGGTCCCGCCCGCGTCGTCCGCAGGCCTCGACCGCGTACGACGAAAGTCGTCACCGGCCGCGGAACGGACGAGCGGAACGGCTGATGGGGATGTGGTGGCCACCTCGTACGCTGACCCCCATGGGACGGTCCGTGCTGGGCGTGGTGTGCACCGTGCTGGCGGTCGCCGCGAGCGTGCTGACGGGCATCGTGAACGTGTCGCTGGAGATCAGCCTGCCCGGCACCGACGATCTGCACGTGACGGCTCTGCCGGTGCTCGGCTGGCTGGTCGGGATCGGCGCGTCGGTCCTGCTGGTCTGGCGGTGGCGCTGGCCGCTGGTGGTGACGGGTGTCGCGGTGGTGCCGCCGCTGCTGCTGGTGGCCGATTCGCTCGCCGCGTTGATCGCCCTCGCCGCGCTCGCGACCCGCTTCGCCGGCTGGCGGCGCTGGAGCGCGGCGGCGCTCGTGTTCGCCGCGACCGGGCTGGCGGTGTGGCGCGACGCGAGCCGGCCCGAGGACATGTCGCTGACCGCGACCTGGATCTCGGCCGAGACGACCGGCGCCAAGCTGATCGGCGTCGCCGTCACCGCGGCGATCTACACGGCGGTCCCGCTCACCCTGGGGATCGTCCGGTACAGCCTCACCGAGAAGCGGCGCCTGGCCGCCGAAGAGGCGGCCCTGCGCGACCAGGTCGCGCGCCGGGAGGAGCAGGCGCGGATCGCCCGCGAGATGCACGACGTCCTCGGGCACCGCCTGTCGCTGCTTTCGCTGCAGGCGGGCGCTCTGGAGGTCACGGCCGCCACGACGCCGGACGCGGTCGAGGCGGCCAAGACGGTCCGGACCACCGCCCGGCAGTCGCTCGACGACCTGCGTCAGGTGATCGGCGTCCTGCGCACCTCCGGCTTCGCCGACCGGGCGCCCGGCGGGCCCGCGGAGCCGCCCCAGCCGATGCTGGCCGACATCCCCGACCTGGTCGCCGGCGCCCGTCAGGCCGGTCTGGTCGTCAACGTGACGATCCTGCTCGACCAGGCGTCGACGGCGCCGGCCCCGCTCGGCACGGCGGCGTACCGGATCCTCCAGGAGGCCTTGACCAACGTCCTGCGGCACGCACCGGGGGCGCCGGCGGAGGTGCTGGTCCGCGGCGGCCCGGGTGCCGGGCTGTCCCTCGAGGTGGTCAACCCGCTGCCGCCGCACCCGGTGCCGTCACCGGGGTCCGGCACCGGGCTGACCGGCGTGAACGAGCGGATCTCCCTGCTCGGCGGCACCCTCACGGCCGGCCCGGCCGACGAGCGGACGTTCGCGCTGCGGGCCTGGCTGCCGTGGGTGGCACCGGCGCCCTAGCATGGTCGGGTGACCGTGCGCGTACTGCTCGTCGACGACGACCCGCTGGTCCGCACCGGCCTGTCCATGATCCTGGGCAGCACACCGGACCTCACGGTGGTGGCGGAGGCCGGCGACGGCGACGAAGCGGTCCAGCAGGTCGCCCGGCACGCCCCGGACGTGGTGATCATGGACATCCGCATGCGCCGCATGAACGGCCTGGTCGCCACCGCGGCGGTGCTGGCCCAGCCCCGCCCGCCGAAGGTCCTGATCCTGACGACGTTCGACCTCGACGAGTACGTGTTCGAAGCGCTGGCGGCGGGAGCGAGCGGCTTCCTCCTGAAGGAGGGCTCGCCCCAGGAGATCATCGAGGGCGTCCGGGTGGTGGCGAACGGCGACGCGATGCTGTCGCCGCGGACGACGAAGCAGCTGATCGGCCAGTTCGTGGCGACGCGGGCGAACCCGCGGCGCACCCAGGCTCAGGCGAAGCTGGAACTGCTCAGCGCGCGGGAACGCGAGATCGTGACGGCGGTGGCTCAGGGGAAGCCGAACGCGGAGATCGCCGCGGAGCTGTTCCTCAGCGAGGCCACGGTGAAGACGCACATCACGCGGGCGTTCGCGAAGCTGGATGTTTCGAACCGGGTGCAGTTGACGATCTTCGCTTACGAAGCGGCGCTCGTGACGCCGTAAGTCACTTCGAACCCGCCGGTGCCGTCGCCACCGCCGACTCACCGAACTTGATCCCCTTCGCCTCCTTCCCGATCGCCGTCAGCACCGCCACCGCGATCAGGCCCGGCACCACCGTCCACACCAGCGCCGAGGTGTACCCGTGGGACTCCGCGATCGCCTGCTGGATCGGGAGGTTCAACGCCGCCAGCAGGTTGCCCAGCTGGTACGTCACTCCCGGGTAGAAGCCGCGGATCGCGTCCGGGGACATCTCCGTCAGGTGCGCCGGGATCACGCCCCACGCCCCCTGCACCATGATCTGCATCAGGAACGAGCCCAGCGCCAGCATCCCGGCGCCGTGGTCGACCGCGAAGATCGGGACCACCGGCAGGCCCAGGACCGCCGCCGCCACGATCGTCCGGCGGCGGCCCAGCCGTTCCGACAGCGTCCCGAACACACACCCGCCGATGATCGCTCCGACGTTGTACAGCACCGCTATCCACGTGCTCGTCGCCGCGCTCAGGCCCGCGCCGCCGTTGTCGTGGGCCTTCAGGAAGCTCGGGTAGACGTCCTGGGTTCCGTGGCTCATCCAGTTGAACGCCGTCATCAGCAGGATCAGGTAGCCGAAGCGGCGGATCACCTTGGGGTTCAGCAGGATGTCCTTCACCGACGTCCGCGTCACCTTCAGCTTCTCGCGCGCCGTCTCCCACACCTCCGACTCGCGGACGCGCGCGCGGATCAGGAGGCTGATCAGGGCCGGGAAGACGCTCAGCACGAAGATCCAGCGCCACGGCAGCCCCAGTGCCGAGTGGAACAGCAGGTAGGCCAGCGCCGCCAGCAGGTAACCGATCGAATAGCCGACCTGCAGCAGGCCCGAGAAGAACCCGCGGCGCTCCGGCGGGATCTTCTCCATCGCCAGCGCCGCGCCCAGGCCCCACTCGCCGCCCATGCCGATGCCGTAGACGAACCGCAGCACCAGCAGCACCGCGTAGTTCGGCGCGAACGCGCACAGCAGGCCGGCCACGGAGTACAGCAGGACGTCGGCCATCAGCGGGACGCGGCGGCCCACGCGGTCGGCCCACAGGCCGAACAGGAGCGCGCCGACCGGGCGCATCACCAGCGTCGCCGTCGTGATGAACGCCAGCTGCGTGGCCGTCGCGCCGAACGAGGAGTCCTTCGCGATGTCCGCCAGCACGAACACGACGAGGAAGTAGTCGAACGAGTCCATGCTCCAGCCGAGCAGGGCCGCGAGGAACGCGTTGCGCTGATCAGGGGTAAGCGCTTTCCGATCCGTCACGTCCGCCCCGTTCCGTCGGTTTCCCACCGGAAGACCTCAGGCCCGGTTTAGCACCCACCGCCCCGGGCGGGCAAGAGGATCAGAGCGCGACGCGGGTGCGGACCCGGCGGCCGACGTCCCGGGCCCACGCCTTGATCCGGTCCCAGTCGCGGAAGTCGCCGGCACGCCGGCCCGACGCCACCAGCTTCGGGATCAGGCCCCGCACGGTCGCCGGGTCCAGCCGGCCGCCGAAGGTGGCGGTGCGCTCCGCGTCGATGCGCGCGGCCAGCAGTGCCACGTTCGCCGGCAGGCTGACCTGGTGCGTGGCCGCGCCGGGACCGCACGGCCCGCTGTGGAACAACCACACCGGACGCTCGGCGAGCGCCCGCGCGTTGCGTTCCAGCAGCCGGACGGCCTCCGGCCGCCACCGGTGGTAGTACAGCGCGCTGCCGACGACGACCGCGGCGTAGTCCTCGACACCCGCGACGTCGGCGGCGTCGCGCACATCGACGGTCAGGCCCGCTTCACCGAGCTCGGCGGCGATGACCTCAGCGATCTGCCGGGTTCCGCCGTGACGCCCGGCGTAGGCGACGAGGACTGCGGTCATGCGCACCATTGTCGGGCCTCCCGGGCCGGACTGCCCCACGGGTCGCGCACGATCCGCCGAACGGGCGCTTCCACGCTACTCTCCGCGTTTTCTCAGGCCGGCGGCAGGAACGCCGGCCGCTCGGCCGGGTCCGGTTCGTCGTAGTAGCGGTGGAAGACCGCGGTCTGCCCGCCGGACAACGGCGGCACGATCCAGCTCCACTCCGCCGGGCACCGGCGTCCGGCCCGCTCCTCGCGTTCCAGGTGGGACAGGAAGCGGTGCGACTCGGTGTGGTGGTCGGCCATCGTGACCCCGGCCGCGTCGAAGGAGTGCTGCACCGCCACCGTGAGCTCGACCAGCGCCCGGTCTCGCCACAGCGTGCGCTCGGACGTGGTGTTCAGGCCCATCAGCTCGGCGATGACCGGCAGCAGGTCGTAGCGCCGCTCGTCGGCGAGGTTGCGCGCGCCGACCTCGGTGCCGAGGTACCAGCCGTTGAACGGCGCCGCCGGGTACGTGACGCCGCCGATCTCCAGCGGCATGTTGCTGATGGCAGGCAGGGCGTGCCAGCGCAGCCCCAGCCCGGCGAACCAGCGGTGGTCGGGGTGGGTCAGCGGGACCTCCAGGACGGCGTCCGGCGGCAGCGTGAACAGCCGCGGCTCGCCGGGCACGGCCTCGATCAGCAGGGGCAGGACGTCGAAGGAGCCTCGCCGTTCCGGTGGCCGCCAGCCGAGTCTTCGCGCCTGCTCGGTGAACTCGGCGTACTGCGGGTCGCCGAGCACCGAGCCGTCTTCGAGGCGGTAGCCGGCGTAGCGGATGAGCTGCTCGTTGTGGATGCGCGGGCCCGGCGCGTCCGGGGTGTCCGGCGCGAAGACCGTGATCGTCGGCCGGATCCGGCCGCCGCGCGTGGCCTGGCGGAGGTGGGCGACGCACTCGCCGGCGATCGCGGCGGGGCCGGTGACCCGGCGGCGGTCCCCGATGCGCAGGCTGCGCCAGTACAGCCGGCCGATGCAGCGCGCCGAGTTGCGCCACGCGACGCGCGCGCCGTACGCCAGCTCGGCCGGCGTGTGCCGGTAGGTGCCGGTTTCCAGGATTTCCGCACGAACCCGCGCCAACCGGTCCTCGAACCGCTCACCCGCTTCGGCGGCGCCTTCGGCGAAGATCCGGTCCAGGAATTCTTCCGCTTCCGCGGAATTGACGCTTTGCTCCTGAGAGACGCGCTGCGGGCAGAGCGGCAACTCGGCCGTCACCCGCTCGGGGGTAACCGTCACCGCGGTTCCCCACTCTCCGAAATCGCGGTCTGCAGCCGGGCGAAAAGGATCACCGTTCCTCCGAGGGGCGCCGACGACACTGCCGGCCGGAAGTCCCCACCGCACTGGGAACTCCGGCCAGGCGAGGGAGGATACCCCACATTCCGCGGGCCGGGCTCCACCGGCCGGGAACGCCGGCCGCCGATCCCGGAATTCCCGGGCAGATCGGGTGGTGGCGGAAAAACAACTGCTACCAAGCGTTATTCGAACATGGCGCAGCGCGTTTTCCGTCAATCGATCACCGGGCGGCGAAATTCGCGTGATCCTTTCCCGGCCGCGCGCCCGCGTCTTTTCGTGGGCATTCGCCGAACGGGCTTCACCGGGGCCCGTCGCCCGTGTAGGGGCGCCGGCGTTAGAGTCGCGGTGATCGGCAGAGGAGGACGTTTCGTGAAGGCCAGGCGGATTCCCGTGGTGCTCGTCGCCGGGTTCCTCGGCGCGGGCAAGACGACGCTGCTCAACCACCTGCTCGCCAACCGCGAAGGCGCCCGGGTCGGCGTCGTGGTCAACGACTTCGGCCAGGTGAACGTCGACGCGCTCGCCGTGGCGGGTCAGGTCGACACGATGGTCTCGCTCGGCAACGGCTGCCTGTGCTGCGCGGTCGACGCCGGCGGGCTGGACGCGATGCTCGCGAAGCTGTCGAGCGCCGAGGCCGGCATCGACGTCATCGTCGTCGAAGCCAGCGGGATCGCCGAGCCCCGCGACCTCATCCGGCTGATGATCGCCAGCGAGAACCCGGACATCCGCTACGGCGGGCTGGCCGAGGTCGTCGACGCCGCGGAGTTCGAGGCCGCCCGCGAACGCCACCCGGAACTGGCCGGCCACCTGCGGCTGGCCGACCTCGTCGTGCTGAACAAGGCCGACCGGGTGCCCGCGGAGGCGCTCGCGAAGCTCACCGCGACCGTCGAAGAGCTGGCGCCGGGCACTCCGCTGCTGGTCACCGAGCACGGCCGGGTCGACCCGCGGCTGTTCTTCGACCCGGAACCCCGCGGCGAGCGGGCCGGCCAGCTGTCGTTCGACGACCTGCGCGAAGACGACCACGACCACTCGCGGCACCTGCACGCCGAGTACCAGACGGTCACCTTCACCGCCGAGACCCCGCTCGCGCCGCGCGCCTTCGTCGAGTTCCTCGAGCGGCGGCCGGCCGGGCTCTACCGGATGAAGGGACAGGCCGACTTCGGCCCCACCGGCCCGCAGGCGCGCTTCCACCTGCACACCGTCGGCGGGTTCGTGCAGCTGGAGCGATCGGCGTGGCCCGCGGGCGAGCCGCGGCGCACCGAGCTGGTGCTGATCGGCGCCGGGATCGACAGCGACGCCGTGCTCGCCGACCTGAGCCGCTGCCTCGCCGACGACCCGGACACCGTGGACGAGCGCGGCCTGCTGCACATCCTGCGCTACCTGCCCGGCGAGGCCTGACCGCGCCGCCACGCCGAAGATCGGCAAATGCCGTCCCGTCCCGGGCCTCGCGACGGACACTGACCGCCATGACGACCACCGCGGTGAGCGCACCACGCTGGTACCTGGTCGGCGTGCTGCCCGAAGACGTCCCCCTGGCCCACCTGATGACCCGCTCCGGCGACCTCCGCTACCGGCGCTCCGCCTGCGGCGAGCGCGAATCCCGCAGCTGGAAACCCCTGGACCTGGCCACGTCCGAGGTGACGCCGTGCCCGGCGTGCGTCGCGACGCTGTCCGGCGTCGGCGAAGACCGGGGTCAGCTCGCGCTCGACCTGCGGGTCTAGGCGGTCAACGTCCGCGCCAGCCGCTTCGCGGTGTCGAACGGCTGTGAGCTCTGCGCGATCACGGACGTGACCGCGGCGCCTTCCAGCAGCAGCATCAGCTCGTCCGCCAAGGCCTCGGCGCGCTCGGGTTCCCGGCGTAGGAGCTGCGCACGCAGGTAGCCGTGCAACGCGGTCTTGTGGTGACGGACCACTTCGCGGACGGGGTCGCCCGGGTCGGGGTACTCCGAGGTCGCGTTCAGGAAGGCGCAGCCGCGGTAGCCGTCGCGCGCGAGCCAGGCTTCGTAGGCGTCGAACACCGCCAGCACCCGCTCCCGCGGATCGGGGTGCGCGGCGGTGATCCGATCGATCTCCTCCTGCCACCGCCGGTCGCGCTCCCGCAGGTACGCGACGACGAGGCCGCTCTTCGAGCGGAAGTTGCCGTACAGGGCCGCCTTCGTCACCCCGGCTTCGGCCGCCACCGTGTCGACGCCGACGGCGTGGATGCCGTCGCGGTAGAACAGCGCCGACGCGGCCTTGAGCACCTTCGCGCCCGCGTCGCCGGGACGAGTCCGGGCCACAGCGTTCCTCCGAACAGGTCTGTATGGTCTTTTACCTGCAGAGATCGTACCATTACTTGACACCAGACAGACCTGTCTGTTTGGTAGACGTGATGGTAATGCGGACGAAGACGGATACCTGGGCGTCCACGGCCGCGGTCGGCGCGGTCGTCATCGCCCTTTGCTACGGGTTCGCGCGCTACGCGTACGGGCCGTTCGTGCCGCGGTTCAGCGAGACGTTCGGGCTCACGACGCTCGGCGTCGGCGTGCTCGGCGGCCTCTCCACCGCGGGCTACGGCGTCGGCTTGCTGCTCGCCCCGAGAACGTCCGCGCGGTCGGCGCGCGGCACCGTGCTGGTGGCCGCGGCGGCGGCGACGCTGGGGCTCGGCCTCATGGCGCTGGCTCCCCACGTCGCGGTGTTCGGCGCCGGGATTGCCGTCGCGGGCGCCGGCGCGGGGCTCGTGTCGCCGGGGGTCGCCCAGCTGATCGGCGAGACGGTCGGGACGCGCACCCGCGACCGGGCCCAGACCTGGGCCAACACCGGCACCGGCCTGGGGCTGGCCGCGTCGGCGTTCACTCCCCTGCTGGCGTTCGGCTGGCCGGTGATCTGGGCGGCGTTCGCCGCCCTCGGCGTCGCGGTCACGTCCCTCGCGTGGCGAGCGCTGCCGCGGTCAGCCGGCCCCGAGGACGTCCCGGCTCCCGCCGGTCCCGTCCGCGGCATGGGTCCGCTCCTGGCCAACTCCGTCCTCATCGGCGTGACGAGCGCGCCCTACTGGACGTTCTCGACCTCGCGGCTCGCCGAAACCGGGCTCGGTCCGGTGGCCGCGACCTGGTGCTGGGCCACGATCGGCGTCGCCGGGCTGCTCGGCGGCCTGGCGGGCCGGGCGGCCGGACGCGCGGGCCTGCGGACGGTCAACCTCGCGACGTGGACCCTCGCCGCCGCGGGCATCGCCCTCCTCGCCCTGCCGCACCCCGGGGTGGCTGTCGCGTTGCTGTCCAGCGCGCTGTTCGGCGTCACCTACATGGCGCTGACCGGGCTGTGCATCCTGTGGGCGGCCCGCCTGGTCCCCGACCGGCCCGCCCGGGGCATCACCTGGTCGTTCGCCGGGCTCGGCGTCGGCCAGACCGTCGCCTCGCCCCTGGCCGGCGCGGCCGCCGCCGGCCTCGGCTCCGCGGCGGTGTTCGGGGTGGCCGCGCTGGTCGCCCTCACCGCCTGGAGCCAGCTCCACCCCCGCCTCGGGCCACCCTGATCACGTCTTCTTCGCGCGGCTCGGCGCCACCCGCGGCGGCTCGTTGGGCATCTTCGGGTACACCGGCGGCCACGGCGCGTCCATCAGCCCGGCCGCCATGTCGCGTTCGGACATCGCCAGCAGCGGCTCGATCGACTGCGGCCGCTCCCCCGCACCGGCCCACGGATCGCCGCGCTCGGCCAGCCGCGCGGGCACGGTGCTCAGCGTCAGCGTGTCCGGCTCGACGGTGTCCAGCTCGTCCCAGCCGATCGGCGTCGACACCTGGCCGCCGACGCGCGGGCGCACGCACCACGTGCCGAACACCGTCTTGTGCGGGGCGTTCTGGTTGAAGTCGACGAACACGCGCGTACCGCGTTCTTCCTTCCACCACTGCGCGGTGATCTTCTCCGGGTGCCGGCGTTCGAGCGCCCGCGCCAGCGCGACCGCGGCCGCCCGCACCTGGAAGCCGTCCCAGCGCGGCTCCAGCATCACGTACAGGTGCAGCCCGCGCGAGCCCGACGTCTTGAGGTGGGCCTCGATGCCGTGCTCGGCCAGGAACTTCCGGGTCAGCACCGCGGCTTCGCGCAGTTCGCCGAAGCCGATGCCGGGCGACGGGTCGAGGTCGACGCGCAGCTCGTCGGTGACCTCGGGGGTGTCGGCGAGGTAGGGCCAGACGTGGAAACCGAGGCAGCCGAGGTTCACCGCCCAGAGGATGTGGGCCAGGTCCTTCGCCACCAGCGCGTCGCTCGTCGTGCCGTTCGGCGTCGAGACGACGGTGGTGGCCAGCCACGGCGGCGCGCCCTTCGGAACGCGTTTCTGGTACCAGTTCTTGCCGCCGGCGCCGTCCGGGTAGCGCTCCAGCAGCAGCGGACGGCCACCGAGCCGGGCCAGCAGCGGCCCGGACACCGCCCGGTAGTACTCGACGAGGTCGAGCTTCGTCTCGCCGCGCTCCGGGAAGTAGACCTTGTCCGGGCTGCTGATCTTGACCTCGACACCGTCGACCTCGAGGACGACCGCCCCGCTCACCGCGCCTCCCCGAACAGCTTCGCGAGCTCGGCGGGCGGTGCCTCGTCGAGCTGGGCGTACGTGCACGACTCCGGCGTGCGGTCGGGCCGGAAGCGGACCAGCCGCCCGCCGTGCCGGAACCGGCCCCCCTGCAGGTGCTCGTAGCGGACCTCCGCGACCCATTCCGGGCGCAGCGGCTCCCACGACAGGTCTTTCTGCGGGGCCCACCGGCTGTTCGCGCCGGGTTGCCGCCCCGGCTCTGGCTCGTATTCGGCCCAGGTCCGCCACGGGTGGTTCTCGAGCGCGTTCTCGCGCAGCGGCGCCAGTTCGCCGACCAGCTCGGCCCGCCGCGCCTTGGTGAAACTGCTGGCCACGCCGACGTGGTGCAGCACGCCCTCGTCGTCGAACAGGCCCAGCAGCAGCGAACCGACGCCGGCGCCGTCCTTGTGCCACCGGAACCCGGTCACCACGCAGTCGGCCGTGCGCTCGTGCTTGACCTTCAGCATCACGCGCTTGTCCTGCTCGTACGGCAGGTCACCGGGTTTGGCCATGACGCCGTCGAAGCCCGCGCCCTCGAAGCGGGTGAACCAGTCCTCGGCCTGCGCCGGGTCCTCGCTCAGCGGCGTCAAGTGGACGCGCTGCAGCCCTTCGGCGCCGGTGCTCAGGACGCTTTCGAGCTGCTTGCGCCGCTCCCGGAAGGGCTGCTCGGTGAGGTCGGTGTCGCCGAGGGCCAGCAGGTCGAAGGCGATGAAGCTGGCCGGCGTCTCCTCGGCCAGCTTGCGCACCCGCGACGCCGCCGGGTGCAGCCGCAGCTGCAGCACCTCGAAGTCGAGCCCGTGCGGGGTGACCAGCACGATCTCGCCGTCCACCACGCAGCGGGGCGGCAGCGCGGCGGCCAGCAGCTCCACCAGCTCCGGGAAGTACCGGGTCAGCGGGCGGTCGTTGCGGGAGCCGAGCTCGATCTCGTCGCGGTCGCGGAACACGACGCAGCGGAAGCCGTCCCACTTCGGCTCGTACAGCAGCCCCGGTGCACGAGGTACCTCGTGCACCGCTTTCGCGAGCATTGGCCGCACCGGCGGCATGACGGGCAAGTCCACCGCGCGAGCTTAAAACACGGGTACGACAATTCTCGGCGTGATACACACTCCCTCGTGACCACCGAACGCCCCGCACCGCCCCTGACCGGGGGCGAGCGCGAGATGCTGCGCACCTTCCTCGACTTCCACCGCGCCACCCTCGCGATGAAGTGCGAAGGACTGTCCGACGAGGACCTCCGCCGCGCCTCGAGCCCGCCGTCGACGCTGTCCCTGCTGGGCCTGGTCCGGCACATGGCCGAGGTCGAGCGCACCTGGTTCCGGCGGGTGATCAACGCCGAAGACATCCCCCTGCGGTGGTCACCCGAAGGCGACTTCCAGGCCGCCTACGACGCGAGTTCGTCGACGCGCGCCGAAGCCTTCGAAGCGTGGCAGGCCGAGGTCGAACAATCGCGCAAGATCGAAGAAGCGGCCGAGTCGCTGGACGTCACGGGCTACCAGCCGCGCTGGGGTGAGCACGTCTCGCTGCGGCTGGTGATGCTGCACATGATCCACGAGTACGCCCGGCACAACGGCCACGCGGACTTCCTGCGCGAGGCGATCGACGGCGTCACGGGGGCCTGATGGACCTGCTCGCCTGGTTGCGCGACTCCGACCCGGCCCTGCGCTGGCAGGTGGAGCGCGACCTGGCGGGCGAGCCGCCGGAGGTCTGGGAGGCGACGCGGGCGCGGGTCGTGTCGGAGGGGTTCGGGGCCCGGCTGCTGGCCGTGCAGGACGCCGACGGCCGGTGGGCGGGCGGCGCCTTCTTCCCGGCGGGGTTCCGCGGGGACGAACCCCAGCCGTGGACGGCGACGACCTGGTCGCTGAACGCCCTGCGCGAGTGGGGTCTGGACGGCGCCGTTCTGAGCGGCACGGCCGAACTGCTCGCCCGGCACTGCCGCTGGGAGTACGACGACCTGCCGTACTGGGACGGCGAAGTCGACTGCTGCATCAACGCCTGGACCCTGGCCAACGGGGTGTGGCTCGGCGCGGACGTCGCCGGCATCGCCGAGTGGTTCGTCGAGCACCGCCTGCCCGACGGCGGCTGGAACTGCGCGTGGGTCGAGGGCTCGACGCGCTCGTCGGTCCACTCGACGCTCAACGCGCTCAAGGGCCTGCTCGCCCACGAGACGGCGACGGGCGGCACACCGGCATCCCGCGCGGCCCGGCTCTCCGGCGAGGAATACCTGCTGGAACGCGGGCTGTTCCGCCGTCGGTCCACGGACGAGCCGATCGGCCCGTGGGTGCGCGAGTTCGGCTACCCGTTCCGCTGGCGCTACGACGTGCTGAACGCGGCTTCGTACTTCCGCGACGCGGGCCGCCCGGACGAACGGATGGCGGAGGCGATCGCACTGATCCGCGCGGCCCGGCAGCCGGACGGGACGTGGCGGCAGGCCCGGACGGACGCCGGCCGGGTGTGGTTCGCGGTGGACGTCCCGGCCGGGCAGCCGTCGAAGTGGCTGACGTTGTTCGCCACCCGGGTTTTGAAGTGGTGGGACGCCCGCTAAAGCGCGGCCAGCACGAGCCCGCTACGCGGCTTCGGCGTGAAATAAGTGGCCTTCCGCGGCATCCGGCGGCCGGCCGCGTGCACGGCCAGGACGTCGGCGTAGCTCACCGGGGCCAGCAGGACCACGGCGTCCGCGTCCGGCGGCAGCGGACGTCCGGCCGGGAGCGGGCGGACGCACGGCCCGTCCGGGTCGATCCCGAGCGCGCCGGCGAACAGGACCTGCTCGACGATCTCGTGGTCGATCACCGGCCAGGGGGCGTCCGGGGCCGGCAGCGGCACCCGCAGCACGGCCGCGCCGGCTCGCACCACCGCCTCGCCGGTCACCGGCACGGCGTGCTCGTCGTAGCGGACGTCCAGGCCCGCCGCGCACCAGCGGGAGACCAGGTCTTCCGGGCCGAGGCCGGTGCCGGTGAGGACGCGGTGGATCGCGCCGATCTCCAGAGCCGGGCCCGCCGTGACCAGGGCGAGCAGCGCGCCGTGCCCGGCCGCCGCCGCGGCGGCCACGCGGTGGTTGCCGTCGGCGACCAGCAGGTCCGTGCCGGCGACCGCGGCCAGCAGCCGGCTCTGCAGGGGTCCTTCGGGCACCACCCACAGGTCGTGCCGCCGCCCGGCCGCGTCCGAAGTGGACAAATCAGGCAGGCCGAGGCCGGCGCAGGCCTGCTCGACCTGCTGGGTCAGCTCCGGTCCGCCGGCGGCCGGGACGAGCAACGCCGCGCTCGTCGCGCAGCCCAGCCCGGCGAGGACGGCGGCGCGTTCGGCGACGACGTCCGGGTAGACGTCCTCGGTGTGGCGGACGCGCGCGGCGCCGTCGTCGGTCACCGCCGCCGGGTCGACCAGGCAGAGCAGGCCGAGCGCGACGCCGTCCGGCCCTTCGATGCGGTAGGGCGCGATGATGTTCCGCACCGGCCGGTAGAACCGCTTGCGCAGCCGTTCGAGCACGGCGCGGGCGACCGGGACGGCGGCCGTCAGGTCGAGCCCACGGGCCAGGGCGGCGGGCGTGCGGGCCGGGTGCTGCACGGCCAGCAGGCTGTCGGCGGCGCCGGGGGCGGCGAGGGCGGCGATCACCTGTTCGGGCTCGGCGAACTCGTCGACGTCCGGGCCGGGGACCGCGTCGCGGACCACCCAGCCCCGCCCGATCGGCCGGATCCAGTCGCTCATCCTGACCATCTTGCGCCACGGGCGCCGCGAAATTCGCTGGGGCCGGTCCCGCCGGGATGGAATGGTTAGGTCTGCAAAGTAGTTGACTCCGGTCATGACCGTTCCGAGGAGCACCCCGCCGATGACGACGTCCGCCGCCGCGAAGGGGGTCGGTTTCCGGTCCGAACGCGGCCCGGTGCTGATCGCGGTCATGCTGAGCACGGCGCTGGTCGCGCTGGACAGCACGATCATCGCGACCGCCGTCCCGTCGGTGGTGCGCGACCTCGGCGGCTTCGCGCAGTTCCCGTGGCTGTTCTCGATCTACCTGCTCACCCAGGCCGTGACGGTGCCGCTGTACGGCAAGTTCGCCGACGTCCTCGGCCGCCGTCCGGTGATGTTCTTCGGCATCGCGGCGTTCCTGGTCGGCTCGGTCCTGTGCGGCGCGGCGTGGAGCATGCCGGTGCTGATCGCCGCCCGGGCGGTCCAGGGCATCGGCGCGGGCGCGATCCAGCCGATGTCGATGACGGTGATCGGCGACCTGTACACGGTGGAGGAACGCGCCCGCGTGCAGGGCTACGTGGCCAGCGTCTGGGGCGCGGCTTCGGTGGTCGGCCCGACGCTCGGCGGCGTGTTCGCCGAGTACCTCGACTGGCGCTGGATCTTCTTCATCAACCTGCCGCTGGGCGCGATCGCGGCGTGGATGCTGTTCCGCGGCTTCGCCGAGCGCGTGGAGCGCAAGCCGCACAAGGTCGACTACCTGGGCGCGGCCCTGCTGACCGTCGGCTGTTCCCTGATCATCCTCGGCCTGCTCGAAGGCGGCGTGGCGTGGGCGTGGGGCTCGCTGCCGAGCGTGGCGATCTTCGTCACGGGCGTGCTGCTGCTGGTGGCGTTCGTGCTGGCGGAGAAGCGCGCGGCGGAGCCGGTACTGCCGCTGTGGGTGTTCACCCGCCGCGTCCTGGTGGGCGGCAACCTGGTGGCGCTGGTGGTCGGCGCGGTCCTGATGGGACTGACGTCGTACTTGCCGACGTACGCGCAGGGCGTGCTGGGCGCGGGAGCGCTGGTGGCGGGCTTCGCGGTGGCGGCGTTGACGGTGGGCTGGCCGATTTCGGCGTCCTTGGCGGGCAAGATCTACCTGCGCATCGGCTTCCGCGACACGGCTTTGATCGGCAGCGTGTTCATCATCGCGGGCGGCGTCCTGGTGGCGTTCCTGGGCGCGGGTTCCTCGCTGTGGGCAGCGGCTTTCGCGGCGTTCGTCCTGGGGATCGGGCTGGGCCTGGCGGCGAGCCCGACGTTGGTGGCGATCCAGTCGGTGGTGGGCTGGGACCGCCGCGGCGTGGTGACGGCGACCAACCTGTTCAGCCGCTCCCTCGGCAGCGCGGTCGGGGCGGCGGTCTTCGGGGCGATCGCCAATGCGACGTTGGCCGCACGGTTCGCTTCGCCGCCGGCGGGGGTGGGACCGCTGCCGCCTTCGGTCGATGCGACGAGCCTGGTGCTGGGCGGGCATGCGGACGATTCGCCGGCCGCGGTGTTCGTGCGCGGGGCGCTGGCGGATGCGACGCACTATGTGTTCTTGGGGTTGTTGGCCGTGGCCGTGCTGTCTGTCGGGGCGTTGCTGCTGATGCCGCGGAAGACGGAGCAGCTGGAGTTCTGAGTGTGCGGTTTCCCGAGGCAGGAAACCGATCCGCCGCCGCATTCGCCGACGCCCGCGCGCTCATCGCCCGGTCATTCACCGACCTGCCCGGGCTCTCCGTCGCCGCCGTCGGAGACGTTGTCGGGGAGCGGGCCGGCGGGCTCGCGGTGGTCCGGGGCGGCCTGGCCGCGGTCGCCGCCCATGTCTGGGTTCTCGGGGGGCGGCCGCTCGGCGAGCTCGGCTCCGTACGCCTCCAGGCGGGCCCGGATCCGGGCCACCTGCGGCCCGCCGACCTGCTCGTACAGCTTCAACGCCTCGACGAGGTGGCCCCGCGCCGCCGCCGGGTCGTCGTCGTACTCCGCCACGTCGGCGAAGCCGACCAGGACGTCCGCCTGGTAGACCGATGAACCCGACTGCGACAACACCGCCCACGCGCTCTCCAAGCGCCGCGTCGCCGAGGGGACGTCGCCGCCGCGGGCGTCCAGGCGGGCGAGACCCACCTGGACCTTGGCTTCGTCCTTCTCGTCCCCGATGTCGGCGAACATCCGCCGGGCCCGCTCGAGGTGTGACGCCGCTTCGGCGTCACGATCCGCCTTGGCCAGCACCTCGCCGATCCGGCGGTGCCGCTGGGCGACGCCGCGGTCGATGCCCAGTTCCGCTTCGATCTGCAGGCTGCCCGTGTAGAACGCGATCGCCGCCTCGACGTCGCCGCGGCCCTGGGCCGCCGTGCCCAGCTGGTCCAGCGCCACCGATTCGTTGTGCCGGCTCCCCGCGGCCCGCGCCAGCTCCAGCGCGCGGCCGCACTCCTGCTCCGCCGCTTCGAAGCGGCCCAGGTCCAGGTGGGCGCGCCCCAGCTGGCACCGCAGCCGCGACTCCGCGACCGCGTCGCGGCAGCGCTGCGCCGCCACGATCCCGATCTCGTGCGAGCGCAGCCACTGCGGGAAGTACTTCCGGTGCAGGAACAGCTCCCACAACGCCTCACACAGCTGCCACGCCACCTCGTCGTGCCGCCGCGCCGCCGCTTCCTCCAGCACCGCCAGCACGTTCGGCCGCTGCTCGTCGAGCCACTCGAGCGCGGCGCGGCCCGAGCCGAACGCGGGCGGGATGTTCCGGTACTGCTCGCACACCGGGCTGACCCGCCAGCGGATCGGGATGACGACCATGTTCGCCCGCGTCATCGCGTGCAGGTACCAGGTCGCCACCCGCGGCACCACCTCGGCGCGGTCGTCGTCGCGCTGGGCGCGGGCGTGCAGCCGGACGAGGTCGTGGAAGCGGTAGCGGAGCTCGTCGACCTCCTCCAGGAGGCTCGCGTCGACGAGCACCTGCAGGCCCTCGGCCGGGTCGTCCAGCTCGGTCGCCGCCACCGCGACGTCGGGGCCGAACGAAGCGCCCGGGAACTCGCCCATCAGCCGGTACAGCTTCGCCGCCGGCTCCGGGAGGGCCCGGTACGACCAGTCGAACATCGCCGCCACCGGGGCTTCGCCTTCCGCCGACAGCCGCTTCAGCCGCGAGCGTTCGTCGCCGAGTTCGGCCACCACCCGCGCCACCTGCCACCGGGGGCGCGACGCCAGCCGGGCGGCCGCGACGCGCAGCGCGATCGGCAGCCGTCCGCACAGCACGGCCAGCTCGGCGACCTCGTCGAGTTCGCCGGCGACGCGGGTCCGGCCCACCGCGTTGACCACCAGCTCCACGGCGTGCGGCTGGGAAAGGGGCGCCACGTCGAGGAACCGCGCGCCTTCGGAGACCAGGCCGTCCAGCCGCAGGCGGCTGGTCACCACCACCGCGCAGCCGGCGGACGCGGGGATCAGCGGCCGCACCTGAGCCGCCGAGAAGGCGTTGTCCAGCACGACGAGCAGCCGGCGGCCCGCGGTCATCGTCCGGAACAGCGCGGCCTGCTCGGCCAGGTCGGGCGGGACGCGCTCGGGCGCGACGCCGAGCGCCCGCAGGAACGCGCCGAGTGCCTCGTCCGGCAGGACCGCGGTCCCCGGCGAGAATCCCCGCAGGTCGGCGTAGAGCTGGCCGTCGGGGTAGCGCCCGGCGTTCCGCCCGCCCCACGTGACGGCGAGGGCGGTCTTGCCCACCCCGCCCGGCCCGATCAGCACGGCGAGCGGGGGCTGCCCGCCGGCGTCCTGCCCGGCGACCTCGTCCAGCGCCGCGAGCTCGTCGGCCCGGCTGGTGAAGTGCGACGGCGCCGGCGGCAGCTGCCGCGGCACCGGGTGCGGCGACCGCGGGCCGGCGACCCAGACGTCGCCCGTGATCGTCCCGGCCTGCAGCACCACCCCGGCCGCGCCCCCGTCGATGTGGTTCTGCACTTCGGATGGTGATGCGGCACCGCTCCGAGACGTCATCCGAGAACTCCCGCCCAGACTCGAACTTCTCTGTGTACCTGTCCCCGGACGGCGACGACACGGGAAGCCGGGGGAATTACCTCGAACGTACGAGGAGAGCGGGTCCGCGGTCCGTCAGAATCGGGTGCACCGGCAGCTCAGGAAGGCACGAACTTGTCCGTCGAGGAACTCCCGCCCTACCGCGCCCTGCTGGTCGTCGACACCAAGGGGTTCGGCGGCCACCCCGCCGCGACCCAGGCGATGCTGTCCGCCGCCGTTCCGGACGTGCTTTCCCAGGCGTTCGCCCGCGCCGGGCTGCGGGAAATCTGGGAAACGGCACTGTTCCCGCACGGCACCGGCGACGGCTACGGCCTCGGCTTCGACCCGCGGTTCCTGCCCGCGGTGGTCACCCGGTTCTTCGACGAGCTCCAAGCCGTGCTCGCCGAGCGGGACGCGCGCCTGCGCTCGGCCGCGCGGTCGGTCCGCCTGCGGATGCGGGCGAGCCTGAACGTCGGCCCGATCCTCGAACCGGCGCCGGGCACGACGTCGGCGGCGGCCATCGGCAGCGCCGTGATCACGACGCACCGGCTGCTCGACGCCGCCCCGGTGCGCGCGGTGCTGGAGCGGTCGGACCCCGACCAGACGTTCCTCGCCGTGGCGTTGTCCCAGCGGGTCTTCGAAGACGTGCTGGCCAGCGAATACGCGAAACTGCCCGCGACGAAGGTCGTCCCGGCGGACGTCGAGATCAAGGAGTACCGCGGCACGGTCTACCTCTACATCCCGAACCCGAGCGGCGACCTGCTGCGCCACGGCGCCGGCGGCGATTACGCGGAGGAGCTGGCCGTGGCCAAGGCCAAAATCGCACCACCGGCGCCGGGCAGCACGACGAACGTCATCAGCGGACAGGTCAGCGGCACCGCGTTCCAGATCGGCCAGGTCCACGGCGACGTCAGCCACGGCTAGTTCTGCAGCGGCACCAGTTCCGCCTGGAACTTCTCCAGGAAGCCGTCGAAGTCGCCGTGCGCGGGCCGGATCACGAACTTCGACAGCCCGGCTTCGATGTGTTGCTCCACCAGCCGCCGGGCCTCCGGCCAGCTCGTCGCCACCAGGTCCGTGACGGGGACGCCGGGGCTCCGCCGGGCCGCCGCCGCCACGAGTTCGCCGGGTATCCCCTGGTCCGCGACGGCCAGGCTGAGCCCGAAGTGATCCTCCTCGATCTCACGGCCGGCCTCGGCCGCGGCCCGCTGGATGGCGATCCGGGCGTCGCGGGCTTGCGACGGGGTCTGGAAACTGCCCAGCCAGCCGTCGGCGAGGCGGCCCGTCCGGCGCAGGGCCGCCGGGGCCGACCCGCCGAGCCAGACGTCGAGGCGCTTCGCCGGGCGAGGGCCGAGGCGGACACCGTCGACCTGGAAGAACTCGCCGTCGAAGGAGACTTCATCTTCCTCCAGGAGCCGGCGCAGCAGCACGAGCGACTCGTCGAAGACCGCGGCGCGGCGGCCCGGCGGCACCGGGAACAGGTCGGCTTCGGCCGGGCGCGCCGGGCGGAGGCCGAACACCGGCAGGACCCGCTTCGGCGCCAGCCCGGCCAGGGTGAGCAGTTGCTTGGCCACCAGCACGGGGTGCCGGCCCGGCAGGATCGCGACGCCGGTGCCGACCTTCAGCTTCGACGTCCGCGCCAGCGCGTGCGTCATGCCGATCATCGGATCGACTTCGGGCGAGTAGACCAGCTCGGACAGCCACAGCGAGTCGACACCGGCGTCCTCCAGCCGCGCGGCCAGCCCGGCGAACTCCGCCGGCCCGGTCCCGGCCGCGGGCGCGACGCCCAGCCTGATCTTCAGCAATGTTCCTCCCGGAAGGCTCTCCGGGAGCAACGCGCGAGGCGGCCGGGAATTCCTCAGGCGGTCGCCTCGATGACCCGGCTCAGCACGCCGTGCAGGGCTTCCAGCTCGGCGACTTCCATGCCGAGCGTCTCGACCACCTTGTACGGGATCTTCTCCGCCTCCGCCCGCAGCGCGCGGCCGGAGTCGGTCAGCTCGACCGTCAGCCGGCGTTCGTCCGAACGGCTGCGGGTGCGCGTGACGTACCCCAGTGCCTCCAGCCGCTTGAGGAGTGGCGAAAGTGTCGCGGGTTCGTGCCGCAGGGCCGCGCCGAGGTCCTTCACCGACCGGGGCGACCGCTCCCACAGCGCGAGCATCACCAGGTACTGCGGGTGGGTCAGGCCGTACGGCTCGAGCAGCGGCCGGTAGATCGCGATCACGCTGCGCGAAGCCACCGACAGCGCGAAGCACACCTGCCTGTCCAGCTTCAGGGGGTCCTCACCCAGGTCGATCATGTCCCGATCCTACTGTGTCGTCGATCGCGCTAATAATTAGCGCACTAAGCATTAGGGTACTATCAACCTCATGGAACGACCGAATGCGCTTCGCTGGCTGGGGTACGCGGTGGGTGTACGGCTCCCCGACCGCTACAACGACTGGGCGCTGTACGACGCGACGTCGAAGCACTGGCGCGCGCGGTACGTGCTCCAGCGGTCGATCGGCATCCTGCCGCTGTGCGCCGTGTGGCTGCTGCTTCCCGGCTCGATCTGGCTACGGCTGTCGCTGGTCCTGATGGCCGCCCTCGTCGCGTACTTCTACTCGTGCGCGTATATGGAGGAAAGCGTCGAACACCGGCTCGGCCGGCAGGGTTTCCCGCACAACACCGGCCGTCGCCTCCGCGCCGAGGCCGCCGAGGCGAAGAACGCCGAAGCGACCGCCCGCTACCTCGCGCGCTACCGGACGCCGTCGGAGGGTTAGGCCCGGTTACAGTCGGGGACGATGAGACGCAAGCTCCGCCCGCCGATCCCGCCCCGCCACGGGCTGGATCCCGCCCGGCTGAAACTGCCCGACGGCGAGTGGCCGACGCTGCTGGCGCACCTCGTCGAGCGGCTGCCGCGCGTGGCGCCGGACCGCATCGAGGAGATGCTGCGCGAAGAACGGATCCACGGTGCCGACGGCCCGCTCGGCGTCGACACGCCGTACGCGCCCGGCTCGTTCGTCTGGTTCCACCGCGACCTGCCCGACGAGGTGCCGGTGCCGTTCGAGATCGACGTCGTGCACCGCGACGAGCACCTGCTCGTCGTCGACAAGCCGCACTTCCTCGCGACCATCCCGCGCGGGCAGCACATCCTGGAGACGGCGCTCGTGCGGCTGCGCCGCGAACTCGACCTGCCGCACCTGTCGCCGGCGCACCGGCTGGACCGCGTCACCGCGGGGCTGGTGATGTTCGTGATCACCCCGGAGCTGCGCGGCAGGTACCAGACGCTGTTCCGCGACCGCCGGGTGCACAAGGAGTACGAGGCGATCGCGCCGTACGAGCCGTCGCTGCCCTTGCCGACGACCGTCCGGAGCCGGATCGTCAAGGAGCGCGGGGTGCTGGCCGCCCAGGAGGTGCCGGGCGAGCCGAACGCCGAAACCTACGTCGAGCTGCTCGAACACCGCGACGGCCGGGGCCGGTACCGGCTGGTCCCGTCGACCGGCCGGACCCACCAGCTGCGGGTGCACCTGAGCGGCCTCGGCGTCCCGATCCTCGGCGACGACTTCTACCCGGTGCTGCGCGAGAAGCCACTGGGCGACTTCACGAAACCGCTGCAGCTGCTGGCCAAGGTCCTCGACTTCGACGACCCGCTGACCGGGGCTCACCGCCGGTTCACCAGCCGGCGCCGGCTGTCCGCCTGGGACGACCCCGAGGCCTGGGCGGCGCCCCCGGCGTGACCCGAGGACGCCGCCGCGGTGTGCCGGAAGTTTTCCGCGGGTGCCGTGTCGAATCCGGCTCGCCCCGTTCGACAGACTCTCGGAAGCAGGATCGACCTCCGAGGAGCACCCCATGCGCACCCTGATCTCCACCTCGTTCGTTTCGCTCGACGGCGTCGTCGAAGCCCCCGGCGGGGAGCCGGGCTACCGCAACGCGGGCTGGACGTTCAAGGACATCGAATTCGACCCCGCCGCCTACGCGATCAAGGGCAGCGAGCAGGAAGAAGCCACCGCGCTGCTGCTGGGCCGGGTCAGCTACGAGGCGTTCGCGCCGGTGTGGCCGGGCATGACCGTGGAGTTCGCCGGGTACAACGCGATGCCGAAGTACGTCGTGTCGACCACCCTCGGCGAGGCGGACCTGGTGGACAACTGGGGCGAGACGACCATCCTCCGCTCGCTGGACGAAGTGGCGGCGCTGAAGGAGACCGAGGGCGGCCCGATCATCGTCAACGGCAGCGCCACCTTGAACCGCGGCCTCGCCGACGCGGGCCTGATCGACCGCTACCACCTGCTGCTCTTCCCGGTCCTGCTCGGCGCCGGCAAGCGGCTGTTCAGCGACACCGACAAGGACAAGCAGAACCTGAAGCTCGTCGAGAGCGAGACCTACGGCAACGGGATCCAGAAGCTGGTCTACGAAGTCACGCGCTGACGGTCCCCCGGGCCGGCGCGATCGCCGGCCCGGGGTCCGCCACACCAGCGTGCGCCTTCGGCGATGTTTCACGTAGAACATCTGTTCGAACATCGTGTACGGTCGGACCCATGACGACCCCGGCCCTGCAGGCATCGCTGTTCGGCGAGTCCGGTCCCGTCACGCTGCACACCCTGGCGCCCCGCCGGACCGGACTCGGCGCCGGCGCGTGGGTCGACGTGCAGCCGGGCTGGCTCGCCGGCGCCGACGAGGTGTTCGCCGACCTCGTCACCGGCGTCCCGTGGCAGGCGGAGCGGCGCCGGATGTACGACCGCGTCGTCGACGTCCCGCGGCTGCTGTGCTTCTACCGCGAAGCGGAGCCGCTCCCCCACCCGGTACTGGCGGAGGCGCGCACCGCGCTGAGCGAGCACTACGCCGGCGAACTCGGCGAGCCGTTCCGGACGGCGGGCCTGTGCTACTACCGCGACGGCCGCGACAGCGTCGCCTGGCACGGCGACACGATCGGCCGCGGCAGCACCGAGGACACGATGGTCGCGATCCTGTCGGTCGGCACGGCCCGCCACCTGGCCCTCCGCCCCCGCGGCGGCGGCGAGTCGCACCGCTACGCGCTCGGCCACGGCGACCTGATCGTGATGGGCGGCTCGTGCCAGCGCACGTGGGAACACGCGGTCCCGAAGACGAACCGGGCGGCCGGGCCGCGGATCAGCATCCAGTTCCGGCCCCGCGGAGTGCGGTGAGCATCCCCAGTGGACGGATGCCGTACGCCGGGTGACGTCCGGGGTCAGTCCACCAGGACCGGGAGCTCGTCCAGACCGTACACAATGGACACTTTGCGGAAGGAGAGCCGCTCCTCCGGCACCGCGAGCCGCAGGTTCGGGAAGCGGCGGACGAGGGCCGGGTACGCCGTGCGCAGCTCCATGCGGGCCAGTTCCGCGCCGATGCAGCGGTGGATGCCGTAGCTGAACGCCAGGTGCGACGTCGGCTCGCGGGTCGCGTCGAACGTCTCCATGTCCGGGCCCAGCTTCGGGTCGCGGTCGGCCGCCGACAGCGACACCAGCACGATGTCACCCTCGGCGATGTGCACGCCGCCGATCTCCATGTCCTCCTTGGCGAACCGCGGGAACGCCATCTGCACGACGGTCAGGTAGCGCAGCAGCTCCTCGACGAACCGGTGCACGGACTCGTCGTCGCCGCGGACGGCGTCCATCGCCTTTTCGTCGCGCAGCAGCACCAGCGCGCCGAGCGCCAGCATGCTCGCCGTCGTCTCCAGGCCGCCGGTGAGCACGCCGTCGGCCAGGCCGGCCAGCTCGCGGTCGTCGATCTCGTCGCCGTGTTCCTTGATCAGCATGCCGAGCAGGCCGTCGCCGGGCTGTTCGCGCTGCTTCTTGACGATGTCGAGCAGGTAGGTCAGCGACTCCGACATCGCGCCGAGCGAGGCGCCCGCGCCGCCGAAGAGGTCGAACCGGGCGGTGCTCAGCCGCTGGAAGTCCTCGCGGTCCTCATAGGACACGCCGAGCAGCTCGCAGATGGTCAGCGACGGGATCGGCAGCGCGAACGCCTGCCACAGGTCGACCGGGTCGTCGGCCGCGGCCATCGCGTCGAGCTGCTCGGCGACGATCTCGTCGATGCGCGGGGCCAGCCGGCTCAGCCGGCGCATGGTGAACTCGGGCGTGAGCAGCTTCCGCAGCCGCGTGTGCACCGGCGGGTCCGCGAAGCCGAGGCCGCCGGGGTTCTGGTCGGCGGTGACCCCGGCGTTGCCGACGAGGTTGCCGAAGTCACTGGAGAAGCCGGTCGCCTTGCCGAGCACGGCCTTGGCCTCGTCGTAGCCGGTGACGAGCCAGGCGTTCATCCCGAACGGCAGGTCGAGCTTCCCGATCGGGGCCGCACTCCGCCGGGCGGCCATGTCCGGCACCGGGTCGAGGCCGTCCCGCTTCAGCGGCAGCAACGCCGAATCGGGCAGCAGCGACGACATCTTTTCGAGGTCGAAGCCCTTCTTCGACTGCCGGGCGAGGTAGCGACGGCCGACCCAGCCCAGGACCCGCGAGCGGAGACTCCCCATGGGACCGACAGTACCGTACTAGCCCGATCGGGTGACGGACGGCGAGACGGGGTTCACCCCGGCTTGCGGGCCAGCAGGTACGCCTGCGGCGCCTTCTCGAACGGCCCCTGCGGCTCCCGGACCAGCCGCGCTTCCACGACCAGCCCGGCGGCGAGGCAGAGCTCGGCCACGAAGTCCGGCGGCAACCGGTACGCATCGAGGGAAATGTCGTGACCGTAACCGTGACTGATGTGACGGCGCTCGTCGCCGACGTGGAACCCCGTCAGCAGCCGTCCGCCCGGCGCCAGCACCCGCGCCAGCTCCGCGACCACCGGCGCCAACTCCTCCGGAGGGGTGTGGATCAGCGAATACCACGCGACCGCACCCGCCAGGCTCCCGTCTTCGGCGTCCAGGGCGGCCATCGAACCGACCTCGAAGCGCAGCCCGGGGTGCGCCCGGCGGGCGGCGTCGACCATGCCGGGCGAGAGGTCGACGCCGAACACGTCCAGCCCGAGCGAGGCCAGGTACCCGGTCAGCCGGCCCGGGCCGCAGCCGAGATCACCGACCGGGCCGTTTCCCCCGACCAGTTCGGCGAAGGTGGTCAGCACCGCCCGGTCCCACGGGCTGTCGTCCAGCAGACTCCGCAGCTCTTCGGCGTAGGAGTCGGCGACGGTGTCGTAGGCCATCCGGGTCTCGGTCACGAAGGCGGGTTCGGTCACGAGCCGGAACCCTATCGGTTCATCGGCCGGCCGGGGCGGTGTCGAACCGGAGGCACGCCGGAGAACTAGTGCGGCGGCAGCTCCCGGTTCTCGGTGATCAGCCCGTGCTCGCTCGCGACGTAGTGGAAGTACGGCCGGCCCAGGTCGTCCGTGCCCGTGAACAGCGTTTTCGAACGGCCGTCCGCCTCGGTGTTCACGCCGTTCGTGCGGGCCAGCACGCCCGATGAGGCCAGCCACTCCCGGGACGCGCGCGACGGGCGCCAGTTCCGGCCGTCGCCGGTGAAGTCGGCGAGGGTCTTCGTCATCTCCGCCGAGCCCGAGATCCGGAGGTTCTGGTCGTCGGTGATGTTCGCGGTCGCGTCGGTCGTCAGCGGGTAGGACCAGGTGTGGCGGGCCGCCGAGCGGACTCGGCCGTCTGCTGTGGACACCGAGGTCTGCTGCCCCGAGTCGGCCTGGACGACGTGCTGGGTGAAGCCGCCGCCGGTGACGTCGTCGGTGTTGCGGTAGTCGCGGGTGCGCTCGACCCGGGTGTACACCCGGCCGGCGGACGTGTCGACGTAGCCCGCCGTGACGTCGTGGCGCTTCGCGGTGACCGTGACGTTCACGCCGCCGGGGATGTCCTTGACCGTCGTCCGCCGGGCCGGGGCGGCCGCGACGTCGTCCTGGGTGAGGGCGCCGGAGGTCTGCGCGGCGTGCTCGTCGGTGTAGAGCAGGAGCGTCGGGACCACGGTGAATTCGCCGCCGATGTCCGGGAAGGAGAACGAAAGGTCGTGGGTACCGCCGTCGACGAGGCGGCCCGCGAACGGCGTCACGTCGTAGGTCTCGGCGTGCAGGCTGAAGGTGTCGATCGCGACGATCGGCCGCCACAGCTGCGGCACGATCCCGCCGGAGTAGATGTGCGGGAAGGTGAACGCGCTGCCCGCGGCGATCCCGTCGATCGCGAAGTTCGCCTCGCGGTACGGGCCCTTCCCGCAGAGTCCGGCCGCCGGGTACTTCGCGGCGACGTCGTCGGGGACGTCGTCGAACCACTGCTCGTCGCAGGCGTGGCCTTCGAGGGTGACCTCGAGGTAGGCCCGGGTGATGTTGCGCGGCAGGTCCCGGGCGGTGAAGTGCACGACCGGCGCGGCGGGTGTCGCGTCGGCGTGCCCGAACCCGGCGACGTGGCCGGGCGTCTCGGGCGCCGGGTGCCTGCGGTCCGCCTGGTAGTAGGTGAGCGTCACGGTCTGCGCGTAGACGCCGGTGTAGATCGGCGAGGTGTAGTTCTCGACACCACCGCGGAAGGGCTGCGGGGTGCGCAGCAGCGCGCTGTAGGGCGTGAGGTCCTTGTCGAAGTGGTAGGTGATCGCGCGGCGGCCCTCGCCGGACGGTTCCTCGGTGGTCCCCCACCAGACCTCGGTCCCGCCGATCCGCAGGTCGCCGATCCGGTCGTACTGCCGCCCGCTCACGGTGACGGTCTGGTCCATGACGACCTTCGCCCACGGCCCGGGGCAGGCCTGGGGCGGAGGGAGGGTGCCTTCGTAGAACCGCGGGCTGCCGTCGGCGGCGTTGGAGCGGAAACCGTCGGCGAGCGTGACGCTGCAGTGCGGCGTGTCCGGCCGCGTGACGCCGGGCGCGGCGGTGACGGGATTGTCGGTGTCGCCTTCGACAACAGGCGCGGCCGAGGCGACCGCCCCGGACAACACCCACGCCAGCACCAGTGACAGGACGATCGTGAAGATCCGCACCCGGACTCCTCCCAGCGGCAGGCTCACCCGCCCGGAGCCTAGCGGCGCGATCATGCGACCAACGTCGGTAATCGGCTGATGAAACGTTTCAGATCGTGCTAGGCTCACGCTTTCAGCGAGGGGGTCCGGTGGTCGGCATCAAGGACGTCGCCAAGCGGGCGGGTGTTTCGATCGGCACGGTGTCCAATGTGGTCAACCGGCCGCACGTCGTCGCGGCCGCGACGCGGAGCCGGGTGCTTTCGGTCATCGAGGAGCTCGGCTACGTCCGGGACGAGTCCGCGCGGCAGCTGCGGGCCGGGCGCAGCCGGGTCATGGGGCTGCTCGTGCTCGATCTCGGGAACCCGTTCTTCGTCGACGTCGTCCGAGGCGCCGAGGAAGCCGCGCACGCCGAGGGCCTCAACATCATCACCTGCAACAGCGGGCAGCGGTCCGAGCTGGAAGCGTCGTACCTGGCGATGTTCGCCGAGCAGCGCGTGCGCGGGGTGCTGCTGAGCCCGGTCGCCACCTCCGGCGAGGCCCTGCGGACCTTCCGGCGCACCGGCACGCCGTACGTCTTCGTCGACCGCAAGGCCCCGGCGTCGGAGGCGAGCTCGGTGTCGGTCGACGACGTCGCCGGCGGCACCCTCGGCGCGCGGCACCTGCTGGAGACCGGGCACCGGCGGATCGCGTTCGTCAACGGCCCCGCCATCCTCACCCAGTGCCGCGACCGCGAGCAGGGGGTGCGCACCGCGCTGGCCGGCTCCGGAGCGGAGCTCACCGTGCTGGAGGCGATCGGCCTCGACGTCTCCTCGGGCCGCGACGCCGGTGCCCGCCTGCTCGGCGCGAGCCCCCGCCCGACGGCCGTGTTCTGCGCGAACGACCTGCTGGCGCTGGGCGTCCTGCAGGCGATGGTCGGCGCGGGCGTCCGCGTCCCGGACGAAATGGCGATCGTCGGCTACGACGACATCGAGTTCGCCGGCGCGGCGGCGGTGCCGCTGACGTCGGTCCGCCAGCCGGCCCGCCGCCTCGGCCGCACGGCCGCGGAACTGCTGCTGGCGGAGACGTCGGACACGAAGCCGGACCGGCGGGCCGTGGTCTTCACCCCGGAACTGGTCGTCCGCGAATCGACCCGGGTGCGCCGCTGAGCTCTTCGCCACCCCGGCCGGTAAATCGGTTGGGATTCACGGGCCGGTTCGGCAAGCTCGGGATCATGGCGTCCAGGTGGGTGCGGCTTCAGGCCGTCATGGTGTCCGGTTCGGCCTCCGAAGGCCTCCTCTTGGCCGCTCTTCCCCTGCTGGCCGTCTCCGTGACCACCGATCCGCAGGAAGTGTCGCTGATCAACGTCGTCGGGGAAGCGCCGTGGCTGCTGCTGTCCCTCTTCGCCGGCGTGCTCATCGATCGGGTGAAGCGGACCACCGTGCTCGCCTGGGCCTACGCCGTGCTGGCCGGGGCCGCCGTCGTGCTCGCCGCCGTCGCGTCCGCCGGCCTGCTCAGCCTGCCCGTGCTGCTGGTGGTCGCCTTCGTCATCACCTCGGCCCGGGTGCTCGGGGACGGCGCCAGCGGCGCGCTCGTCCCGGAAGTGGCCGGCCCCGGACGGCTCGCCCACGCCAACGCGCGGCTCACGGTGATCGACCAGGGGGTCGTGCGGTTCGTCGTCCCGCCGCTGACCGGGTTCCTGATCGCGGTGGGCGCCGGGGCGCCCGCGTGGCTGGCCGTGGCGTGCGCGCTCGTCGCGCTCGTGCTGGCCCGCCGGATTCCTTCGCAGTCCGTCGTGGCGGCGACGACACACCCGCTGCGGGACCTCTCCGGCGGACTGCGGCACCTGGTCCGGACGCCGCTGCTGCGGTCGATCACCATCAACGTCGCTCTCGGCTCGTTCGCCGCGAGTGCCGGCAACTCGATGTTCGTGCTCTACGCGACGCAAGTGCTGCACGTCGGCCCGGTCGGCTACGGCCTGCTGCTCGCCTGCCTCGCCGTCGGCTGGGTCGCGTCGTCGTTCGTGGTGCAGAAGGTGGTGGACCGGCTCGGCTACTCGTGGTCGATGCGGTTCTCGCAGAGCTTCGGCGCCGTGGTGACGCTGCTGCTCGCCGTCGTCCCGCCGTGGCCGCCGCTGGTGGGTGTCGTGCTGGTGTCCCTGACGGCGACCGTGCTGATCTGGAACGTCTGCTCGCAGTCCAGCCGCCAGCGCTTCACCCCGGCGCCGCTGCTCGGCAGGGTGCTGACCAGCCACCGGGCGCTGGCCTGGGGACTGACGCCCCTGGGCGCGCTGGCCGGCGGTCTGGTCGCGGCGCACTGGGGCCTGCGTGCCGTCTGGGTGCTGGGCGCGGCCGTCCAGGCCTTCAGCGCCGTTCTCGTGTGGTCCAGCTCTCCCCCGCCGCCTTCCGGCGGACCGAGGAACTCGCCGCCGCCGGGGCCTGAAGCCGGGTGGCGTGCCGGGTCGGGGCACCGGCACACCACCCGGACGGCTAACCGCCCAGTGCCAGCGCCACCGCGCCCAGCAGCGCCGCGTCCTGGTCGAAGCGGGCCGCCACCAGCTGCGGCGGGAACGGCACGGCGTGCGCGAGGCGGTCCGCCAGTGCCGGCAGCAGCACGTCCGCCGACCGCACCAGCCCGCCGCCGACCGCGATGCGCTCCGGGTCCAGGGCGATCGCCAGGTTGGCCACGTGCATCGACAGCTCGTCGAGCGCGGCCGTCACCAGTTCCTTGGCCTCGACGTTCTCCCTGGCCAGGGCGAACAGTTCCCCGGCGGTGACCGGGCGGCCGAGCAGTTCGCTCGCCCGGCCGCCCAGCCCACGCCCACCGACGGCTTCCTCGAGCGGCGCCGCTCCGCTCGCGAAACCCTCGGTGTCCTGCGGCGAGAGCAGGTTGTACCCGATCTCGCCGGCAGCTCCGTTGGCGCCGGTCAGCAACCGGCCGCCGACCAGCACCGCGGCCGCGATGCCGGTGCCCAGGGACAGGAACACCGCCGGGTCCGCCCCGGTCAGCGCGCCCCAGCGCCACTCCGCCAGCGCCGCCGCCTTCGCGTCCGTGCCCACCGAGATCGCCACCCCGGGGAACTCCGCGGCCACCAGCTCCGCCAGCCGCAGCTGTTCCCAGCCCGGCACGTTCGGCGCGAGCAGGATGCGGTCCGGCAGCACGATCCCCGGGCTGACGACGCCGATGCAGGCGGGCACCGCGCCCTCGTCGGCCAGGAGGGCCCTGGCCGCGGCGAGGGTGCGCACCACCACCTGCTCGGCCCCCGCCTGCGCGTCGGTGTCCAGCCGGCGCGTGGCCAGCAGGGTGCCGTCGCGGCCGGCGAGCCCCAGCGCCACCTTCGTGCCGCCGAAGTCGATCCCGAGAATCCGATCCTCGCTCACGCGTGCGCCCCTCCCGTCCCCCGCACCACGACCCGGCCCGTGTTGAACCCGTCGACGCTGACCACCGGCGCCGCACCGCGCAGGTCGGCGGCCCGGTAGGTGACCGTCAGCGTCTGCGACTGGCCCGGCCACAGCGTGATGTCGTTGTCGTCCCAGGTCGCGTTCGCGAGCTGGTTGTCCCCCGGCGCCTCGCGCCCGTCCGGCGTGCCTCGGCGGACGTCGGCCCGCAGGAAGAACGCCGCGCCCGGCGTCTTCGAGGTGTTGGTGACCGTCACCGTGGTGACCAGGCCCGTGCCGCCCGGGCGCGTCGCCGCCACCGCGCTGACCTGCGACTTCGGCAGGTTCCGCAGGGCCTGCAGGTTGCTGTACTGCGACAGCGTCGCCTGCGGGTTGCCCAGCGTCTTGGCCCAGTCGACGACGTCCTTCTGCGTGGAGAGCCAGTAGACGTTCCGGTCGACGACCTGTCCACCCCGGCTGACCTGCAACTCGACGAAGTAGACCTGCGCGGGCGCCGGCGCCTTCGTCTCGGCGGGCACCTTCGGCTTCAGGACTCCCGTGCGCACGCCCTGCGAACCCAGCGAGATGTCCGAAGCCGTCTGGTCGTCCAGGACCTTGCCCGCCGTGTCGAGCACCCGGGCCCGCACCGAAAGCCCGGACTGGGTCGTGGCCCCGAGGTTGTCCAGCGTCACCGATCCGTCGTCGTAGCCGTAGATGGCGTGCAGCGGCTTGTTCGCCTTCTGGGCGCCGAAGTACGCGCCCGCCTGGTCGCCGTCGTCGTTGTAGAGCGACCACAGCAGCGTCGGCCAGCCCTTGTTGAGCTGCCAGTAGACGACCCCGGTCGCCGGGTTGGCGCGATCCGTCGAGTGGTGCAGGAACGCCTCGAACTGCGAGCGGGTGTTCTCGTAGTTCGCGATGTTCGCCAAGTCCACATAGGACTTGAGCGAGGTCCACTTCCCGTACCGCCGCGCGATCGACTGGTCGAGGGTGTACAGCGTGCCGAAGGCGTAACCGCCGTGGCCCGGCTCGAAGTTCGCGTGGTACTGGTTGTACGCCGGGTCCTGCCACAGCTTGGCCTGCTCGGCCGGCGAGAGGAACCGCTTGATCGAGTCGAGCGTCGGCACGGTGTGCCCGGCGCTCTGCTCGCTCGCGAAGCCCCAGGCGCCGCCGGCGTTGGTGCGGGAGGAGTCCTCGGGGTCGAAGTGCGAGCTGTCGTACCAGTAGGACGGCGGGACCCAGTCGTACGGGCCTTCCTTTTCCCCGGACTGGCCGAGCGTCGGCGTGCTCTTGTACTCCGCCGAGGCGATCACCGGGACCTGGAAGTCGGCTTCCCGGAACGCCTTGAGCGTCTCGGACTCCTGGCGCGGCACCGGCTCGTTGTCGCTCCAGCCGTAGTTGAAGACGCTCGGGTGGTTCCGCTCCAGCTGCGCGATCGTGTACGCCGAGTCGTGCATGATCCGGTAGTCGCGCTCGGTCAGCGTCGCGGCGTCTTCCGGCTGCCAGGCGTCACAGCACAGGAACCCGCCGATCACCAGCAGGCCGGCGCGGTCGGCCTGGTCGTAGAAGTCCGGCGGCATGTCGTGGCCTTCGAGCCGGACGCCGGACAGGCCCAGGTTCTTGATCAGCGCGATCTGGTGCGCGGTGTCGGCGGAGTCGTAGCGCAGGAACAGGTCCGGGGCGAAACCGCCGCCGCGGAACACGAAGTCCTTGCCGTTGATGGTGAACTGCCGCGCGCCCTCCGGCAGCGGCGCGGACTTCCCGACCAGCCGGGAGGTGACCGTGCGGATGCCGAAGGTGCTCTTCGACGACGTCGACAGCACGCCGTCCTGGGAGACCGCGGTGGTCAGCGTGTACAGCGGCTGGCCGCCCATCGAGTACGGCCACCAGACCTGCGGCTTCACGATCTTCACCGGCGCGAACGCCACGGTCCGCTTGGTGTTCGCCGGGATCGTCACGCGCTGCTTGACGACGACCGGCGCGCCCGCGGGCGGGGTGATCGTCGCGGCGACGTCCCCGGTCCGCGCCGTGGCCGCGTTGTTGGTGACGTCGACCTTCACGGTCAGCTTCGAACTGGACAGGTCGGGCGCGTTGTCCTGCACGACGTGGGCGTTGTCGCCGGTCAGCGCGTCGGAAACCTGCAGGGTCGGCGGGAACTGGATGCCGGTGTTGTTGTCCGGCGGGATCTGGCCCCAGTCGACCTGGTCGAGGGTGTACATCTTCGTCGGGTCGTTGGGGTAGACCTTGATCGCCAGCGTGTTGCGACCCGGCTTCACCAGCTTCGTGACGTCGAAGGTGTGGCCGGCGAAGGCGCCGCTCACGACGTCCTTCGTGGCGACGAGCTGCCCGTTCACCCAGACGTCGCCCTCACCGACGATGCCGGGGATGGTCAGCTTCGCGTGCTGCCCCGGGCGGATTTCCGGGGCGAAGTCGGTGCGGTACCACCACGGGTCGGAAAACGGCTTCGTCACGACGGGGCCGAGCTTGTCGACGTACCCGAAGCACTTGCGCATGTTGTCCGAGTAGAAGACGTCCGGGCACTTGCCGTTCTGGACGAGGGCGTTGATCTCGGTGCCCGGCGCGCCCGCGTCGTCCGGCTTGACCGGCAGCCAGCCGCGGGTGGCGTACCCGGGCGTGGACACCCGGTCGCCGCCGTCCTTGACGCTCGCCGTGGTCAGGACCTGCCAGCCCTGCAGGCCGATCGTGGTGAGGCCGTGCGGCCTGGCGAAGTCCGGCTGCGCGGACGCCGGCGCGGCCACGCTCAGCACGCCAGGCACGAGGAGCAGCGCGGCGAGGACCGCGAGCTTCCGGGTCATGCCTGAGCCCCTTCCGGTTCGGTGGCGAAGGCTTCCTTGATTTCCCTGGGCCCGAACGGCCAGGTGTTCTCGGTCTTGGCGTAGACGAGGTACGCGATCGCCCCGACGGCAATCCAGCCCAGTGACAGCCCGATCGAGAGCCAGTCGGCCGAGACGTAGATGTAGACCCAGCCGACGAGGGCGATCAGCGTCGGCACCGGATACAGCCACTGCCGGTACGGGCGCCGCAGCTCCGGCTGGCGGCGGCGCAGCACGACGATCGCGGCGACCTGCGCCAGCGACTGGATGATGACGAGCGTCGCGACCGCGGCGTTGATCACCGTGGTCAGGGTGAACAGCGAGCCGAGGATCGTGATGGCGCCCATGGTGAGCACGCCGGCGGTGGGCAGGTGCAGTTTCGGGTGCAGCTTGCCGAACACGGGCAGGAAGACCTTGTCGCGCGCGGCTTCGAACGGCACACGCGAGCCGCCGAGCAGCCCGGCGAAGACCGAACCGATGGCGGCGATCACGATCAGCACGGTGATGGCCTTCGCCGTGCCGCTGCCCCACACCTGCTCCAGCACCGACGACGCCACCGACTTCGCGTCCTTCAGCTGGTCCAGCGGGATCGAGCCGAGCACGCCGACCTGCAGCAGGAAGTACAGGCCCATGATGCCGAGGATGGAGAAGATGATCGAGCGGGGCAGCGTGCGGCCCGGCGTGCGCACCTCCCCGCCGAGGTAGGCGGAGGTGTTGTAGCCGAGGTAGTCGTAGATGGCGATGATGAGGCCGGCGCCGAGGCCGCCCCAGAACGTGCCGTCCCCGAAGGAGCTGAACGCGCCCGGGGTGAAGGCGAACGCCTGCGCCGCGCTGAAGTGCGAGAACGCCGCGACGATCGTGGTCAGCACGGCGACGAGCATGATCACGAACAGCACCGTCGTGAGTTTGGAGATCTGCCCGATCCTGCGGAACAGCGCCAGGATGATCACGAGCGTGATGCCGACGCCGATGATCTTGCCCAGCGGGGTCGTGCCCGCGTCGTCGGTCACGCCGGGGATCAGGTAGCCGAGGTACTGGACCAGGCCGATGATGCCGGTCGACATGATCAGCGGGATGAACAGCACCGCGCTCCACACGAACAGGAACGGCATCAGGCGTCCGGTGCGGTACTGGAACGCTTCGCGCAGGTAGAGGTAGGTGCCGCCGGCCCCCGGCATCGCCGCGCCGAGTTCGGCCCAGATCAGCCCGTCGGCCAGCGCGACGATCGCCCCGATGATCCAGCCGAACATCGCCTGCGGCCCGCCCATGGTGGCGACCATGGCGGGGATGGTGACGAACGGGCCGATCCCGCACATCTGGGTCATGTTGATCGCGGTGGCCTGCAGCGGGCCGATCTTGCGCTCCAGGGTGGGCGGCTCCCCGGAACGAGCGGGTGAACTCACGACGTGCCTCCGACTCGTAGTTAGTAAAGTTTCTTAACATAGAACGCCCCGGGCCGGAAGGGTTCGCCGATAACCTTGCGGCAACTCAGGAGGACGCGCGGGACGAAACGGGCCGGGACGCCGGCGTCGAGCCAGGGCCTTGAGCCGGACCGGCTACGGGTGCACGCTCTTCCGCGGCGCGGTGGGCGAGATCGCGGACCTGCCGTTCGGCCGCTGCCGTCGGCGCCTGAGCGCGCGAGGCTTCCCACCGCGGACGAGCGCACGCGACGCAGTGCGTCCACTGTGGACTAGTCCGACGGCCCCCGGAGGGTGAGCACCACCCGCAGCACGTACTCCACCGCCGTCGGGAACGCGGCTCCGCGCAGCTCTCCGCGGTCGGCGAGGTTGCGGGCCGCGAACTCCAGCTCCCGCTCGGGCCCGCCCCGGCGGACCACGAGCGCGGCGATCTCCTCGAACTCGAGGTCCGGGTGATCGAGGCGCGTCAGGGCGAACTCGATGATCAGTTCCTCCGCCGTCACGTCCGCCTCCTCCCGCTTCCTCCAGCGTACCGGCGAACAGGGCCGTCCGGCCCTGTTCCGGTCCTCTCTTCCCCGGGACCGGCGAGGACCTTCGCCCCCGGCACAACCACCGCGGGGCCGACGACAATTCCCGATGTCGGCAATCCCCTTCCCACTGGACGGTGACCGGAATGTTCAGCTTGGCGCCGAGTACGTCGACCGCGACCCGGCAGGCGAAACGGCTCGCCCGGCGGGCCGAGGAGCTCGTTCAGCGGACCTTGACCGGCGTGGGTGCCCGGCACTCCGAGCACCGGATCTCGGCCGACGCCCAGGCCTACTGGCGCGAGCCGGCCGGTGACCGGTGGCAGGCGAACTCGCACTGGCGGGACGCGTCGGTGTTCCAGGACAACGACCTGTGGGCGCGGATCGGCCGGGAACACCTCGAGCTGTTCGAACGGGGTGCCCGGATGGCCGGCTTCACCCGGCCGTGGAACCGGATCGTCGACTGGGGCTGCGGCGGCGGCGCGAACGCCGTGGAGTTCGCCCCCCACGCGCGGGAGTACATCGGGGTCGACATCTCCCCCGCCACCCTCGGCGAGTGCGAACGCGAGGTCGCCGCCGTGTGCGACACGCCCTTCACGCCCGTTTCGATCGACGTCGATGCCCCGGAAGCCGCACTGGGGCGGATCACCGAGCCCTGTGACGTCTTCCTCAGCTTCTACGTCTTCGAGCTGATCCCGACGCCCGAGTACGGCGAGCGCCTGCTCCGCATCGCCTCCAGGCTGCTCAACCCGGGCGGGCTGGCGCTGATCCAGATCAAGTACGACACGGGCAGCTGGTGGACGCGCCCGCGCCGCCGCGGCTACCGGTCCGGGCTCGCCGAGATGACGACCTACCCGATCGCCGGGTTCTGGGAGCTCGCGTCCCGTTGCGGCTTGACTCCCGCCGCCGTGCAGCTCGTGCCGCGCAACGAGCTCGACAAGCACTACGCCTACTTCTTCCTCACGAAGGGCTGAGCCGACGGCTTACTGTACCGTCCAGACGGTATAGTAAGCCGCATGACCGCCACCTCGCCGACGTCCGTCCGCCCATTGAGCCCCCGCCGGCGCTGGGCCGCGCTGGGCGTGCTCGTCGGCGCTGTGCTCCTGCTCGCGATCGACGGCACCGTGCTGTACCTCGCGGTGCCCTCGCTCACCCGCGAACTGGCGCCGACCGCCACCGAGATCCTGTGGATCGGGGACGTCTACTCACTCGCGCTGGCCGGGCTGCTCGTCACGGCCGGGAACCTCGCCGACCGCTTCGGGCGCAAGAAGGTGCTGCTCATCGGCACCGCGGCGTTCGGGCTCGCCTCCGCGCTGGCCGCCTTCTCCCCCACGGCCGGCGTGCTGGTCGTCGCGCGGCTGCTGCTCGGGGTCGCCGGCGCCACGATCATGCCCTCGACGCTGTCGCTCATCCGGACGCTGTTCCCCGACCCGCGCGAGCGCACCCGCGCCGTCGCCATCTGGTCGGCCGGCTCCGGCGGCGGCATCGCGCTGGGCCCGCTGGTCGGCGGGGTGCTGCTCGAGCACTACTGGTGGGGCTCGGTCTTCCTGATCAACGTGCCGATCGTCGTCGTCTTCCTGATCGCGGGCGCCTGGCTGCTGCCGGAATCGCGCGATCCGAGCCCGGGCCGGTTCGACCTGCTGTCGGCCGGGCTGTCGATGGCGGCGATCGTCCCGCTGGTCTACGCGGTCAAGCACGCCGTCAGCGCGGGCGTCGACGTCCGGGTGGCCGTCGCGGCCGGGCTCGGAGTGGCCTCCGGTGTCCTGTTCGTCCGCCGCCAGCGACGGGCCGCCGCGCCGCTGATCGACGTCACGCTGTTCCGGCACGGCGCCTTCAGCGGCGCGGTGCTGGCCAACTTCATCGCGGTCTTCGCGCTGATGGGGCTGCTGTTCTTCTTTTCGCAGTACCTGCAGCTCGTCCGCGGCTTCTCCCCGCTGCAAGCGGGCTTCGCGGAGATGCCGGCGACCCTCGCCTCGATCGTCGTCGTCGCCGCCGTCGGCGTGGTCGCCGGACGGCTCGGCCAGGGCCGGGCCGTCGCGGCGGGGCTCGCCGTCGCCGCGCTGGGCCTCGCCCTGGTCGCCATCGCCGAACGCGCGCCGCAGTACTGGTGGCTGGGCCTGACGCTCGTGCCGGTCGGGCTCGGCATCGGCCTGGCGCTGACGCTGACCGTCGATTCGGTGCTGTCGGCCGTCCCGCGGGACAAGGCCGGCTCGGCGTCGGCGATCTCCGAGACGGCCTACGAACTCGGAGCGGCGCTGGGCATCGCGATCCTCGGCTCGCTGGTGACCGTGGTCTACCGCGCCTTCCTGCCGGCGGGCCCGATCCCCGGCGCGGTCCGCGACTCCCTCGCCGGCGCCGCGAGCGTGCTGGACCCGGCCTCGGAGCTCGCCCACGCGGCTCGGGAAGCCTTCACGGGGGCCATGCAGGTGACGTCGCTCGCGGCGGCCGCCGTCACCGCCGTCGCCGCGCTGATCGCCTGGCGTACGATTCCGTCCGGAAAGGACTGAGCATGCCTCGCAAGGCCGGGCGCAGCCCGGAAGAGACGCGCCGCGCCCTGCTCGACGCCGCCGCGACGGTCATCCGCACCCGCGGTGTCTCGGCCTCCCTGGACGACATCGCCCGGGCGGCCGGCGTGTCGAAAGGCGGGCTGCTGTACCACTTCCCGGCCAAGGACGCGCTCGTGCGCACGCTCGCCCAGGACCTGCTCGACAGTTTCCGCACCGAGGTGCACGCGGCGCTCGACCCGGCCGACACCGCCCCGGGCCGGCTGACGCGGGCGTACGTCCGGGCGTCGCTGGACACCTCCTACGACGAGGTCGCCGTCCGCGAGACCATCGCCCTGATCGCCCAGCTGATCTCCATTCCCGAGATCGCCGGGCTCGCCCGCGCGGACGCGGAGCGGTGGGAGCGCGAACTGCACGAGGACGGCCTCCCGGGCGACGTCGTCACCTTGGTCGTCGCGGCGGCCGACGGCGCGAGCACGGCGCCGCTGTGGGGTGCGGGCATCGACGTGGCGGCCGCGCGGAAGCTGGAGCAGCAGCTGCTCGCGCTGACCCGGACCACCTGACGGTTTGTCAACCCGACTTTGGTGTTGGTAAATCACCACTTTCCGGCCCTACGTTCGTCGGCTCCGGCACAGGTGACTTCCCGGTAAATTTTCGGCAGCGCGCGCAATTCCGGCAAATCCCCGTCCCCTCCCGAGGAGTCTTCCGATGTCGAGGAAGTTCGCCCTGGCCGGCGCCGTCGCGCTCGCCCTGGCCGTGACCCCGCTCGCCGCGGGCACGGCGTCGGCCGCCACCGAGCAGGAAGCCGCCGTCACCACGGTCTACTACAGCACCGCCAGCGCACCGACGTTCCGCTCGGTGATCAACGCCGGTGCCGCCAACTGGAACCGCAGCGTCACCAACGTCCGGCTGGTCGAGCGCAACTCCGGCGCGAGCCTGCGCTACACCGAGGGCAACGACCCCCGCGGGTCCTACGCCTCGACCAACGGGCACGGCAGCGGCACCATCTTCATCGACTACACCCAGGCCCGCCAGTACAACCCGACCCGGATCGCGGCGCACGAGACCGGGCACGCCCTCGGGCTGCCCGACCACTACTCGGGCCCGTGCTCCGAGCTGATGTCGGGTGGCGGCCCCGGCCCGTCCTGCACGAACGCGGTCCCCAACGCGACCGAGCGCGCGCGGGTCAACCAGCTGTGGGCCAACGGGCTCGTCGCGAACAGCGAGCAGCGGGTCTACGAGACCGTCTACGGCTTCTGAGCCTCCGGGGCGGTGGCCCGGCGCCCGGGCCACCGCCCTGACGGGGTCGATCTCGGTGATCATCCCGATGGCAACCCGCCAGACCGTCAATACGGTCGGAACATGCGAAACCTCCTCGTCGCCGGCCTCGCCGGCGCCCTTCTCCTGACCGCGCTCCCCGCCGCCGCGGCCGCGGCCACCCGGCTCGCCTTGCCCGCCCCCACCGGGCCGTACGCCGTCGGCCGCGTCGATCTGCACCTCGTCGACCCGGCTCGGCCGGATCCCTGGGTCGCCGGGACGCCCCGGGAACTCATGGTCACCGTCCGGTACCCCGCGCGTCCCGGCGGCGGGCCGAAGACGCCGTACGTGACCTCAGTAGCGGCCGAGATCCTCGCCGAGGAAGACGCGCGCCAGCTCGGCATCGCCGCCGACCGGCTCGATTACACCTTCCCCACGCACGCGCGCGCCGGCGTGCCCGCGGCCGGGGGGCCGCGGCCGGTCGTGCTCTATTCGCCCAGCGCCAAGTACCCGCGCTCGGTCGGGACCACGCAGCTGGAACAGCTCGCGAGCGAGGGCTTCGTGACGGTGGCGATCGACCACACCCACGAGCCGGCCGCGGTGGAGTTCCCCGGCGGCCGCGTCGAACGGCGGGTGCTGCCCTCGGGTCCCGAGGCCGGACGGCAGCTGATCGCCACCCGCGTCGCGGACACCCGGTTCGTCCTCGACGCGCTGGAAACCCTGGCCCGCGGCGGAAGTCCGGACGCCGAGCGGCGTGCGCTCCCGGCCGGGCTGAGCCCGGACGTCTCGCGTGCCGGCATGTTCGGCCACTCCGCGGGCGGGTTCACCACCGGCGAGACGATGGTGTCGGACGCCCGCCTGGACGCCGGAGCCGACCTCGACGGCAGCATGGCCTACTCCCAGTCGGCCCGCGAGTTCGGCCGCGCCGCCGACGAAGGGCTCGACCAGCCCTTCCTGCTGCTCAGCGCGGGCGACCACAGTGCGGCGTCCGACCCGTCGTGGCAGGAGTTCCTCGCCCACCAGCGCGGTCCCGTCCGCACGCAGCACCTGTCGGACGGCGAACACTTCAGCTACACCGACTACCAGGCGCTCCTCCCCCGGCTCGGCCTGGACCCCGCGTCGATCGCGCCGTTCGTCGGGACCGTCGACGCGGATCGGAGCGTCGCCACGCAACGGGCGGTACTCAGCGCGTTCTTCGGCCGTTATCTCGCGCGGCGATGATCCGTTCGGGACGGGACCGGGTCGCCGATGTCAGCGGCGGGTCCACTGCTGGTTGGCGCCGCCGCTGCAGGTCCAGAGGATGAGCTTCGTGCCGTTCGCGGTGGCCGCGCCGCTCGCGTCCAGGCACCGCCCGGACACCGCGTTGGTGATGGTGCCGTTCGCGGTGAGCGTCCACTGCTGGTTGCGCTGGCCGTTGCAGTCCCAGACGACCACGGCGGTGCCGTTCGCCGTCCCGCTGTCGTAGGCGTCGAGGCACTTGGTGCCGTTGACGACGAGCTGCCCGCGCACCGGTGCCCAGGTCTGGTTCGGGCCGGCGGCGCAGTCCCAGAGCTCGGCCTGGATCCCGTTGGCGATGCCGTTGTCGTCGACGTCGGCGCACCGTCCGGACTGGCCCCCGGCGAGCTGGACGCCGTTGCTGCCGGGAAGCGGCAGCACAGAGACGTCGGACAACTGCGGTGGGGTCCCCGAGAACGTCAGCGTGTTGGTGTTCCCCTTGCCCAGTGACACGACGGCCGAGATCGTCTTCGCCGACCCGCCGGTCGCCGGGAAGGCGAGGACGGTCGGCTGCTGGCCGTTCACGGCGAGGGTGGCCGTCTGCGTGGCGGTCGCGTTGTAGGAGAACGTCGCGACGGCGAGCCCGGTCGCGGCGGCGGTGACGCCGGTGAACCGGGAGCCGGTGGCCGGGTAGCTCGCCGACGCGGCGTCGGCGCCCTGGACGGTCAGCAGCACCGAGTCACCTGCTGGGACGTTGACGCTGTAGCCGGTGGCGGAGGCACCGGCATTCGTTGCGGCCCAGACGTTGCGCACGGTGGCCGAGGCCGGGGACAGGCCGAGATCGGCCCACCGCACGGACATCGTCGCCGCCGAGGACGTCCGGTTGAGCAGCACCACCGCGCGTTTCCCGGATCCGCTGAGGACCTTCGAGTAGACCTGGAGCCCGGCGGCGTCCTCGGCGACCTTGACGCCCTGCAGGCCGCGCGGGTCCTGGTCGACGGCGATGACTTCCCGGTTGGCCAGGACCGACTTCGTGGCCGCGCTCATCGTCGCGAGGTTGTTGCCCGCCAGCAGCGGCGCCCCCGAAACGGCCCACAGGCTCATCTCCGTGCGGGCCTGCGCGTCGGTGAGGCCGGGCATGCCGACGGTGAGCATGTCGGGGTCGTTGACGTAGCCGGTGTGCTGCGACACCGGGTGCTGCGCCTGGTCGAAGTTGGTCAGCACCTGGCCGAGGGTCGCCGTCTGGCCGTAGAAGATGATGTCCGTGCTGGTCCGCCACATCGGGGCCGTCCCGGCGCCCCAGTTCCACGGGTTCTTCTTGCCCCAGTCGCAGATCGACAGCGTGAGGGTGCGTCCGGTCTGCGCGGTCGCGGCCCGGTTGGCGTCGCTGATCGCCTGGTAGGTGCTCTTCGGGTCGAGGCCTTCGGCGTCGCCGCCGCACCAGTCGACCTTGACGAAGTCGAAGCCCCAGCGCTGGAACTGCAGCATGTCCTGGAGGTAGTGGCCTTCGCTGCCGCTCCCGGGCGCGGCGGGCCGCCCGGTCGGGTAGTAGTAGCCGCAGCCGTCGCGCCCGGCGTCGGTGTAGATCCCGGCCTTGAGCCCCTTGCCGTGCAGGTAATCCGCGATGGCCTGCATCCCGCCGGGCCATTCGGCGGTGTCCACGGTGATGTTCCCGCCGCTGTCGCGGGTGCCCTGCCACCAGCCTTCGTCGATGTTGACGTAGCTGTAGCCGGCGTCCTTCAAGCCGGACGACACGAGCGCGTCGGCCTGGGCCTTGATCGTGGCGTAGTCGATCTTGGCCGCGAAGGTGTTCCACGACGCCCAGCCCATCGCCGGCGGTGGGACGGCCACCTCCGCGGCGGTCGTGCTCGCCGCGGCGGCTTCGAATCCCGGGACGAGTCCGGCGATCAGCACGAGCGCGGACAATCCGAGGCGCAGCTTCATGGCAGGGCTCCGACTTCGTCGTCGAGGAGTGTTAGCGCTAACAAGAACGTCTGGATTGTTGACCCCGCGCGGCGTGACGTCAACCCGCGGACGGCGGGACTTGCGGAGTTAGCTTGCTAGCATGCTAGCCTGCGGTCGTGGGCGATGACGACGTCAAGCAGTTCAACGTCTACCTGCCGATCGGGTTGATCCGGCAGGTGAAGCACCGGGCCATCGAGACCGAGCAGTCGCTCTCGGCGCTCGTCGCCGAAGCACTGCGCGCCTACCTCGAAACCGATCCCGAAGAGGAGCACTGACATGACGACCGAGGGCATCGAAGCGATGTACCTGGAGACGCACAACTGGGGCAAGGCGGCCAAGTTCTTCCAGGCGCTGGGCTACGAGATCGAGTTCGCGACCGACCACAACTCCGGGCAGCTGCGCAACGGCGACGGCCCCTGGCTGTTCATCGCCGAGGTGCCCGAGAGCCAGGAGCCGCGGACGCGGATCCTGTTCAAGGTCCCCGACGCCGAGGCGTTCCGGGCCGACGACATCGTCGAGGTGGTCACCCCGTTCGAGGAAACCCATTACGGCACCCGGGAAATGACCGTCCGCGACCCCGACGGGCGGACGTGGACGCTGTCGGCACCGGGCGCGGCCTGACGTGGCCGCGCCGGACAGCACGGCGGTGCGGACCGCGTTGTGGCGGGCCCTGCACGTCGCCGTCGATCCGCCGCCCCACGTGTTCGCCGACGAGCTCGGCCTGCGGCTGGCCGCGCCGGGCGACGGCTGGCGGGAGCGCGACGACATGGATCCGGCCACCGCCGGGCGCTACCGGGCCGGCATGGTGGCCCGGGCCCGGTTCGTCGAGGACCTGGTCGCCGAGCGGGCCGCCCGGGGTGTCGGGCAGTACGTGATCCTCGGGGCGGGACTGGACACGTTCGCCCAGCGCCGTCCGGACATCGCGGCGCGGCTGCGCGTGTTCGAAGTGGACCAGCCGGGACCGCAGGCGTGGAAACGCGCCCGGCTGGCCGAACTCGGCCTCGGCGTGCCGGACTGGCTGCGTTTCGTGCCGGTCGACTTCGAGACGACGTCGTGGTGGGAGCGGCTCACGGCCGCGGGCTTCACCCCGGACGAGCCGGCGGTCGTCGCCTCCACCGGCGTCAGCATGTACCTCACGAAGGAGGCGAACGCGGCCACGCTGCGCCGCATCGCCGGGTTTGCCCCGGGCTCCACGCTGGCGATGACGTTCATGCTGCCGGCCGAGCTCCTCGACGAGGACGAACGCGACCGGCACCGGGCCACCGCTCGCCGGGCCGAGGCGGCGGGGACGCCGTTCGTCAGCTCCTTCTCCCCCGCCGAAATGCTGACGCTGGCCCGGGAAGCCGGGTTCCGCGACGCCGTCCACGTTTCGGGCGCCGAACTGGACGCGCGGTACTTCGCCGGCCGTGCCGACGGGCTGCGGATCGTGCGGGGCGAGGAGTTTCTCGTCGCTACGGCCGGGGCTGCTGTTCGAGGTACGCCCGCAGCATCGTCTTGACCGGCTCGAGGAGTTCGGTGGCGCCGTCGCCGCGGAACGCCTCCTGGAGCACGGCGTCGGCGGCGAGGAACGCCGTGCGGCACGCCACCGCGGCCGGATAGTCGTCGCGCAGGAGCTGCTGGGCGACGAGGATGCGGTGCACGCCGGTGGCCATCACGCGCTTGTGCGCGAGGTCGGCTTCCCGGGTTCCGTCGGAGAGGCTGCGGCCGAACCAGAGCGCACGGAACCCGGGTTCCGCTCGGTAGAGCCCGGCGAAGGCGTCGACGAGCAGGCCGACCGGGTCGGTCCAGGTCTCCCGCGCCGCCTGCTCGGCGAAGGAGTCCATCAGTTCTTCGAGGCGGGCGAGGTAGACCTCCGCCAGCGCCTCGGTGATGGCGTCGCGGTCGGGCAGGTACTGGTACAGGGCGCCCACGGAGACGCCGGCTTCGGCGGCGACCCGGGTCGTCGTCAGCGCTTCGACGCCTTCCTCACCGAGCAGCCGATCGGCGGCCGCGAGCACCTTGGCCAGCTTCTCCCGCGAGCGCGCCTGGCGCGGCACCCGGCGCAACCGGCCGTCGGTCATCCGCTCCCCAACCTGAATGTGACTTTGGTTCAGGTTCATCGTAACCCCGGCTGACGGCACCCGCGAGCCGGCGGACGTCCGGAAAGTCGGTCGCCCGCGGCCCCGGCCGCGACCTACCCTGGACGTGCGGGAATGCGCATGGAGTGGATCAGCGGCAGATCGCCCGGCTCGGACCGGGGGCGCGGGTTCGAGTCCCGCCTCCATGTCCCCCCGCGGCTTGGAGTAGTTCAGCAGGCAGAACACCCGGCTGTTCTCCGGGAGGGCGCAGGTTCGAGTCCTGCCTCCAAGTCCCAGTTCACCAGGGGGAGTCCACATGGCACAGGAGGCGTCACCCGGTTACGCCTACGGGCAGCTCGAACGCGCGCTGCGCACCGCTTCGTCCACAACGGACGCCGGAGTCCGCCGCCGCGCCCGGGCCAAGGCCGGGCGGTGGCGGGCGGTGCTCGCCGGCATGGCCGACGGGACACGGGAAGTCGGCTCGCGGACCCCGGTCGCGGACACCCCGGCGTGGGTGACGCTCGAGGTCGCGCACGGCGGGTTCGCCACCGGCCGGTACCTCGCCGAGGTCCCGGTGCGCGCGGAGGAACTCGCCGCCGTGCCCGGTGGCGCGCCGGGCCGCACCGACCGCGAGCGCGTCAACCTGGGATACCTCGCCGACGCCGGGCTCGCCGCCCTGCGCGCGGCCCTGGCCGCCGGGGACTACCGGGTGGAGGTCCCGGAGGACGCCGCGCTCCCCGTGGTCGCCTGGCTGCTCGACCACGGGCACGCCGAGGCCGCCCTCGACCTGGTGGCCGAGCTGCGGCCGCTGCTGCACCGGCTGCGCCTCGCCCCGCTGCCCGGCGCGGCACCGCGGCCGTCCGGCGCGCTGGTGCGGCTGGCCACGGTCGGCGAGGTCCGCGAGACGCTGCGGGCGGCGACCACCAAGCCCGCGATCGCGGCGATGCTGGAAACGCTGCGGATCTGGCACCCGCTCTACGACCGGCTGGTCGCGCTGTGGGCGGAAACGGTCGAGGGTGAGCTGCCGCGGCTGACCGCGGACGGCGTCACGGGCGGCTGGCCGTGCCGGACCTGGCCCGAGGGCTGGGGGTCCCGGCGGGCGCAGTGGCTCGTGGACTACGCGACGGCGTGCGCGCGGCACCAGGCGTCGATGTCCCACCGCAACCCGAAGGGCAACTTCGCGCGGCTGTACCGGGCGCTCGCGGCCTGCCAGTTCGCCGGCTCGCGGCTCACCGGCCGCGACGTCGGCTGGATCCGGCGGGCGCTGGCCAACACGATCACCAAGCACGGCGAGCCGGGTTCCGAGCGGCGCGCCGCCCTGCGCGCGGTCCAGGCGGAGGTGGCCGCGCGTCCCACGCACGCCGAACTCGCGGCCGTCCTCGCCGGACGGCTCGACGCCTACCCCGGCGACGGTGGCCTGCCCGCGCTGGAGCCGGTCGTCGAACCGGTGGACGGCGTTCCGCCGCACTTGGCCGCGAAGGTGGTGCGCGCGCTGGAGGCGCCGGTCGAGGAGCTGGTCGAGCGGGGTGTGATCACCTCGGGCGACGTCCTGGCGGCGGTGCTGCCGCAGATCACCGCGCAGCTGATGGCGGCGAACGTCGAGGACGAGCGGCTGGCGGCGTTGTACGCGCAGACCTACGCGGCCTTCCGCCGTCGTCGCGGGCTGCTGCTGCTCGACCTCGAGCACCAGGTCCGGCTGGAGGAGCTGCCGTGGATCCGCGTGCTGGAGCCGTTCCGGGCGCGGCGTCCCGACGTCGCCAGGGCGGCACGGCAGGCGTTGACGCAGACGGTGCTGCTGGCGCTCGGCTCGTTCCCGCAGGCGATCCTGCCCAACCCGCTGGTGCGCGAGCTCGGCGCGCTGGCCGGCCAGGCGGGACTGCCGATGCCGCTGCTGGAGGAGCTGGCGGCCGACATCTTCGTGGGCACGTTCACGGAAAAGTGGCGCACCGCGGCGGCGGCGGCCGGCCGCGTCCTGGCGGGCACGCTGTACGCCAGGTACTACGACCTGCCGGACGAGCACCGGTGGACGGCACCGCCGCGCCGGCTGCGCAGACGCACGGCGGACGACTTCGCGGCGGTGTGCGAGGCCCGGGCGGGCCGCCGGTCCGGATCGGTGGCGGGCAACGGGATGGTGCTCGAGCAGAGCCAGATCCTCACGACGCACAACCTGGCGGTGCTGGTGGAGGCCCTGGAGCTGGCGCCGCGCCTGCGCGAGACGGGGGCGGAGCTGGCCGGGGAGGCGTTCACGTGGGTGGTGCGCCGCATGGCGGGCGACCGGCCACCGATCAGGAACGTGGCGTACGCGTGGCGGCAGGCGGTTTTCTTCCTGAGCTTCGCCGAAGAGGAGCAGCAGCGGGCGGCGGTGGCCGCACTGGGTGAGCGGGTGAGGCAGGCGGGCTTGGCGGACCGGTTCGGCCCGGCGGTGACGGGCTTGGCCGCGGTTCTGGAGGGCGCGAAGTTCTCCCCGGGCGGCACCCTGCGGGCCGGCCGGGGACGGCGCTTGCTCGGCTGGACCACGGGCCCGCACTGGTGCGGATAGCCGTGGCCGAGCGCGGAAGCTGCCGGAAACCGAATCCCACCCCGGTTTCCGGCAGCGGCTCGAGCCTGGCCGCGCAGCCTCGGCTCCTTGCCGCCCAGGGGAGCCTCTCGCCACCGCTCCGAGACCGCTCGGGCGTGGCCGCAGCCGCGGCTCCTTGCCGCCCAGGGCAGCCCTCGCCACCCGCTCCGAAGCGGCCCGGGCGCGGCGGCGCGGCTCGGCGGCTCCCGCACCGCCCCGGCAAGCCGCCGTCAGTGGCTCAAGAGCGGCCGAAGAACCTCGTCCCCCTGCGCCGCAGCGGGAGCCGGCCGGCTACCGCGTCCTCCAGCAGCGCTCCCACCGTCTCGCGCGCGCAGGCCTTGTTCGCGCCGATCCCGCCCGACGGCCCGCGCTTGATCCAGCCCGCCACGTACACCCCCGGCCGCCCGGTGACCCGGCCGGCTTCGTTCGGCACGACGCCCGCTTCCTCGTCGAACGGCAGGCCCCGCACCGGTACCCCGCGGAAGCCCGCCGCCCGGATCACGCGGCCCGTCGCGATCTCGACGTCACCCTCCGGGCCCGACACCACCGCCGCGCGGACCTCCGTGTCCCCGCCGAACGCCACCGGGGCCGAGTGGAACCGCAGGACGATGCGCCGTCCGTCCGGCGGTGGGACCGACCAGTCCACCCGCTCCCGCGGCACTCCCCGCAGCCACGCCGCCTTCTCGCCCGGCTCCGGGTCGTCGATGGCCGCCGCGACGCGCGGGTCGTGCGTGTCCACCACCAAGCCTCCCCTGGCCGCCAGCGCCAGGAGTTCCGGGCGCGTGTACGCCGCCGTCTCCGGGCCGCGGCGGGCCAGCAGCACCACCTCGCGGACCTTCGACGACCGCAGCCGCGCCAGCGCTTCCGGCGCGATCGGCGTCTCCGCCAGTGCCTCCGGGTCCGCCGTGAGGACGCGGGCGATGTCCAGGGCGACGTTGCCGGTGCCCACCACGACCACGCGTTCCGCCGAAAGGTCGACGGCGTCCGGCTCGACGTCCGGGTGGCCGTTGTACCAGCCGACCACCGTCGCGGCCGGCAGGCTGCCCGGCAGGTCCTCGCCCGGGACACCGAGGCGCCGGGCCTCCGTCGCGCCGACCGCGTAGACCACCGCGTCGTGGCGGTCGGCCAGCTCCGGACCGGCCTCGACGCCGAGGCGCAGCCGCAGCCGCGGGTGGTCGTGGAACCGCGCGAACGTCTCGCCGATCTTCTTCGTCGACGGGTGATCCGGTGCGACGCCGTAGCGGATCAGCCCGCCGGCCACCGGAAGGCGGTCGACGAGCGTCACGCGGGCGTTCGTGTGCAGCAGCAGGTCCTCCACCGCGTACATCCCCGCCGGGCCGGTGCCGACGACGGCGACGTCCAGCGGCGCGAAGTCGCTCGGCAGCACCCGCGCGAACGACGGCGGGGCCCACCGGTGGAAGTTCGGCGCGACCGAGACGTCGGCGAGCACGTCCCGGCCCGCGTAGTACTCCGCGTTGATCTGCTCGTACGCCCGCAGCGGCCCGGTCAGGTCGCCGGCCGGGAAGATCGCGTCGACCGGGCAGGCGTCCGCGCAGGCGCCGCAGTCGATGCACGTGGCCGGGTCGATGTAGAGCAGGTCGGTGTGCCCGAAGTCCGGCTCGTCCGGCGTCGGGTGGATGCAGTTGACCGGGCACACCGACACGCAGGACGCGTCGGCGCAGCAGGTCTGGGTGATCGCGAAAGCCATCTCAGATCAGGCTCGCGCGCTTGTAGAACCAGAGGGACGGCTTGGTCAGCAGCCCCGCCGAGTGCAGGAACTCCATCAGCCCGGAGCAGCTGGAGCGCAGCATCGACTTGTGGTGCTCGTTCGCCTTCGCCTCGCGCCGCGCCCGCTTGCCGTCGAGCCCGGCGTTCTCGTAGACCTTGCCGTTCACCATGCTCGTGACGATGAAGTACGACGCGATCGCGACGACCAGGCCGTTGATCTGCCGCCGCAGCCACCCGGCGCCCTTCAGCCGCTCGCGGGTCTCCTCGCGGGCGAACTTCATGTGCCGCGACTCCTCCACGACGTGGATGTTGTTGATGGTGCGCACGAACGGGACCACGCGCTCGTCTCGCATCCAGTCGCGCTGCATGACGTCGAGGACCTCTTCGGCGACGAGGATCGCCGCGTAGGCGGCTTCCCCGGTCGCGGTGGCCTTGAAGACGCGGCCCAGCTCGACGACGAACCGGCGCGGCCGGTAGGCGGGCGCCCGCAGCTTCGCCGCGCCGCGGGCGAACATGATCGAGTGCCGGCACTCGTCGGCGATCTCGGTCAGCGCCCACTGGAACGCCGGGTCGGTGGGGTCCTTGGCGTAGAAGTCGCGCAGGACCATCTGCTGCAGGATCATTTCGAACCAGATGCCGGTGCTCGCCACCGACGCCGCCTCCTGGCGGGTCAGCTCGCGCTGCTGCTCGGGAGTCATTTCGGCCCAGTAGGAGGTGCCGTAGAGGGTGCTCCACTCCGGACTCGCGCCGTGGTAGCCCGTGTCCAGCGGCGTCTCCCAGTCGACCTCCTTGACGGGGTCGTAGGACAGCTGCTCCGACGAGTCGAGCAGCCGCCGCGCCACGGTCTCCCGGTCCGACACGCCCGATTCGCTGATGCTCGTCACGACCGACCTCCTCGTCAGGTGTTACCCAAGTTCACTGTTACCAACCGTAACACATACTCGGGCACCCGTCTGCCGGGAGTTCAGTGAACGACTGTACACTCAAGCGGTGACCCCAGGACGCTCCCCCGCGGAGCCGTTCGGCTCCGGCCTGCTCGGGCCGCTCGACCAGCACGCCACGGCGTTGCGCCGGCGCGTCCAAGGCCTGCTCACAGCGGCGCTGATCGCCACCAACGTGATCGGCGCGCTGGTCGTGGTCGGGCTCGCGGCGCTGCTCATGCCGGCGCCGGGCATGTCCGGCGAACTCGTCCGCGTCACCGCGGTCGCAGTACCCGTGTACGTCGTTTCGGCGGTCGTCGCCGGCACGCTGTGGGGCACCCGCGGTGCCCTCCGCACGCTGCGCTGGGCGGCCGAGGGACGCCGTCCGACCGACGCCGAACGCGCCGCGAGCCTGCGCGTCCCGTTGCGGCTGACGTCCGTGCAGGCCGTGCTGTGGGGCATCGCGACGCTGCTCTTCGGCGGGCTCGCGGCGCTGGGTGCAGCCGGAGGTCGTGCTCACCGAGTTCCTCGTGGTCGCCTTCGCCGCGGTCGTCGTCTGCGCGATCGCCTACCTCTTCGGGGAATTCGCCCTGCGGCCGTACGTGGCGCTCGCCCTGGCGGGCACCGCGCCGCCGAAGCCGGTCAGCGGCGGCGTCAACCGGCGGATGCTGCTGTTCTGGTGCCTGGGCACCGGGGTGCCGGTGGCCGGGCTGGTCGTCACCGCGGTGCTGGCCTGGGTGCGCGGCGACGTCTCCACCACGAAGCTCGCGGTGTCGGTGATCGCGCTCGGGCTGGTCGTGCTGTGCTTCGGGCTGCTGGTCACCGTGTTCACCGCCCGCTCGGTGGTCAACCCGATCTCCTCGGTCCGCGACGCGCTCGGGCGCGTCCGCGCCGGCGACTTCACCGTCGAGATCCCGGTCTACGACGGCACCGAGCTGGGCCTGCTGCAGGCCGGGTTCAACGACATGACGGCCGGGCTGGCCGAACGCGAGCGGCTGCGCGACCTGTTCGGCAGGCACGTCGGCCACGACGTCGCGGTCGAGGCCATGCGGACGTCGGCCGAGCTGGGCGGCACGGTCCGGACGGTGTCGGTGCTGTTCGTCGACCTCGTCGGCTCGACGGCGCTGGCCGCGAGCCGTCCGCCGGAGGAGGTCGTCGGCCTGCTCAACCGGTTCTTCGCGGTGGTGGTCGACGAGGTCGACCGGCACCACGGCCTGGTCAACAAGTTCGTCGGCGACGCCGCCTTGGCGGTGTTCGGGGCGCCCGCGCCGCGCGGCGACCACGCCACCTGCGCGCTGGCCGCCGGCCGCGCGATCGCCCGCCGGCTGGCCGCCGAGGTGCCGGATGGGCCGGCCGGCATCGGCGTGGCGACCGGGGACGCGGTCGCGGGCAACGTCGGCGACCCGCGCCGCTTCGAGTACACGGTGATCGGCGACCCGGTCAACGAAGCCGCCCGGCTGACCGAACTGGCCAAGCACGCGCCCGGCCGGCTGCTCGCTTCGTGGACGGCCGTCGAGTCCGCGGCGGCGGCCGAAGCGGCCTGGTGGACCGCGACCCGGGACGTCACCCTGCGCGGCCGCACCCGGCCGACGACGCTCGCCTCGCCCCGGCAGGCGGACGGATCACCCGCCGGGCCCTGACGTACGGGTGCGGAGCGGACACGGCGTTCGGGGAAACCCCGAGCACCCGTCCGGCGGCGCTCAGCGGCGCGGGTCGATGTGCACCTTCGGGCCCGCGCCGTCGGTCCGCTCGCCCGCGAGCACGGCCCCCACCTCTCCGAGGCCCACGGTCGCCGCGACGAGCGGCCTCGGGTCGACCGCGCCGCTCGCGTACGCGGTGATCGTCTCCGCCAAGCCCGGTGACGCCGACAGGACCCCGACCGCCGTGACGTCCTTCAGCACCAGCTCGCGGGTGTCGATCCGGCTGGGCCGCCCGGACAGTCCGATGTAGACGACCCGGCCCGCGGGCTCCACCAGCTCCACGGCCAGCGCGGGCGATCCGGCGGCGCCGGTGGCGTCGACGACCGCGTCGAAGGGCAGCGACGGCAGGGTCTCCCGGGTCCACGTGTTCGCGAAACCGAGACCACGGGCGAATTCGAGGGAACCGACGCCCAGCACGTGCACCTCGGCGCCCGCCGCGCGCAGGAACATCGCCGTCAGGAGCCCGATCGTCCCGGGCCCGAGGACCAGCGCCCGGTCTCCCGGACCGGCACCGGTCGCGCGGGCGGCGCGCAGGGCGTTGCCGCCCGGTTCGACCAAGGCGCCGAGCACCGCGTCCACCGCGTCGGGCAGCGCGTGCAGCGACCACGCGGGCACGGCGAGGCGTTCGGCCAGCGCGCCGGCCCGGCCGCCGCGGATGCCGACTTCCTGCCGCTGCTCGCAGGTGTGCTGGTGGCCCTTGCGGCAGCGGCGGCACGTCCGGTCGCCCAGCATCGTGTCGCCCATGACGCGGCGGCCGAGCCAGGCCGGGTCGACGCCCTCCCCCACGGCCGTGACCGTGCCCGCCCACTCGTGGCCGAGCCGCATCGGGTACACCGAGTGCCCCTGGTGGAGGTAGGTCATCTCGCCGGTGAAGAACTCGACGTCGGTACCGCACACCCCGGCGCGTTCGACGTCGACGACGACCTCCCCCGCGACGGCCCGCGGCACGGGCACCTCCTGCACCGAGCACTCGCCCGGCCCGGTGAGCACGAACGCCCGCATGGTCGAAGACATGCCCGCATGCTCGCACCCCCGGGTGCGTCCGATCAGCCCGGCCGGCCGCCGAGGGCCGCGGGCAGGCGCGCCGAGGGCGGCGCCCCGGCGCTGATCGACACTTGCCATTTTCTTGACACCTGTCCATTATCAACGGGGTGGACGGCGACTGGACCACCGAAGCGCCCGCCAAGGACCGGCGGGTGCGCCGGTCGCGGGCGGCGCTGATGCGGGCCGCGGTCGAGCTCGTGTCCGGACGCGACTCCACCGCCGTGCCGGTGTCCGAGATCGCCGAGGCGGCGGACGTCAGCCGCCAGGTGCTGTACCAGCAGTTCGGCGACCGTGACACGCTGCTGCTCGAGGCCGCGCTCGACCTCGTCCGGCGCGAACTGCTCGGCGAGCTCGCCGACCTCGCGACGCCCGATGGCGAGCACGCGTCGCTGCTGGCACTGGGCCGGCATTTCGCCCGGTACCGGCGCTTCTACCGCGCGCTGCTGACCGGGGCGTCCGCGTACTCCCTCAACAAGGCGCTGACCGGCCTGTTCCTGCCGGTCAACCGGGAGAACCTCGCCCGCGCCCTCGGCGGCCGCCTCGACGCCGGCGGTCTCGAGGACCTGGCCACCTTCCTGACCGGCGGGGCCGGGGCGGTCGTCAACACGTGGGTCGTCGACGGGCCGGACCCGCTCGACCCGGAAGAGTTCGCCGACCGGCTGCAGCGGATGCACTCGGTCGTCACCGCGATCATCACGAAGGAGGCCGGCCGGTGATCAGCCGTCTCGTCGAACGCCTGCTGAAGCTGCCCGCGCCGGCCACCCGGCGCCTCGCCGTCCAGCGGGACCTGCGCGTCCCGATGCCCGACGGCGCCGAGCTGCTCGCCGACCGGTGGGCGCCCCGCGCGAACGGCGACGGGCTGCCGGTCGCCCTGGTGCGCACGCCGTACGGCCGCCGGGGCGCGTTCGGGGCCATCCTGGCGCGCCCGCTGGCCGAACGCGGGTTCCAGGTGCTGATCCAGAGCACTCGCGGCGGCTTCGGCTCCGGTGGCGTCTTCGACCCGCTGCGGCAGGAACGCGAAGACGGCCTCGCGACGCTGGACTGGGTGGTGGACCAGCCGTGGTCAGGTGACGCGATCGTGCTCGTCGGCCCCAGCTACCTGGGTTACGTGCAGTGGGCGGCCGCCGATCGCCTGCCGCCGCAGGTGAAGGCGATGCTCCCGCAGGTCACCGAGTCCGGGCTGACGCTGGAGTTCCTGCGGGAGGACGGCCTTTCGCTGGAGACGCCGTTCGGGTGGGGCGTCCAGGTCGCGGTCCAGGAGCGCCGCTTCGCGCTGCTGCGGCAACGCGGCCAGGCGAAGAAAGTGGTGCGGGCCCTGAACACGCTGCCACTCGCCCAGGCCGACGTCGTCGCCATCGGCCACCGCTCCGACTACATCCAGGACGTCCTCGCCCACCCCGGGCACCACCCGCGCTGGGCGGAGGCCGACCACCGGCACCGCGTCGCCGACGTGACCGTCCCGGTCAGCTCGGTCGCCGGCTGGTACGACATCTTCCTGCCCGGCCAGCTGCGCGACTTCCGCACGCTGCAGGACGCCCGACGGCGGCCGCGGCTCACGGTCGGGCCGTGGACCCACGCCGGCGACCTGTTCGCCAGCACGGGCGAGACGCTCCGGGAAACCCTCGGGTTCGGACTCGCGCACGCGCGCGGCGAGGAACCGCCGGAGCGGGCGCCGGTCCGGCTGTTCGTCATGGGCGAGGAAGCCTGGCGCGACTTCGCCTCCTGGCCGCCGGAAGGCTATGCGCCGCAACGCTGGCACCTGCGGGCCGGCGGCGTGCTGGCCCCGGACGCCCCCGGCGAGTCCGCGCCGGACCGCTACCGCTACGACCCGGCGGACCCGACTCCCGCGGCCGGTGGCGTGCGCATGGCCCCGGACGCGGGCCGGGTGGACAACGCGGCGCTCGAAGCCCGGGCCGACGTCCTCACCTACACCACGGCCGAGCTCGCCGAAGACGTCGAAGTGATCGGGGACGTCAGCGCGGAGATCTGGTTCCGGTCGAGCCTGCGGTTCGCCGACGTCTTCGTCCGGCTCTGCGACGTCGGCCCGGACGGCCGTTCGGTCAACGTCTGCGACGGCCTCACCAGCCTGCGCGACGCCGTCGAACTGGCCGCGGTGACGGTCCGGCTGTGGCCGACGGCGCACCGGTTCCGGCGCGGGCACCGCATCCGGGTCCAGGTGTCCAGCGGCGCTTTCCCGCGCTACGCCCGCAATCCCGGCACCGGCGAGCCGCACGCCACCGCCGTCACGCTGCGCGCCGCGGACCAGGAGGTCCACCACGACCCCGCGCACGCGTCGGCGATCGTGCTTCCGGTGCGTGATTTTCGCTGACGGCACCTATTCCGCGAAAATACCGCGAAGTGGCGTGAAAAAGAATTCCCGGCGACGCGCCGGAAATCGTGTAACACGTCCCGAGGCCGCGCGACTAACGCGGTGTTTCCGGCTCGCTCGCGGGGAGGCATCGTGGACGTCAAGACGGACCGGCAGTCCGAACAGGAACAGGCCGCGGCCGCGCGGGCCGCGGAGCGCACCCCGCAGCGGCAGGCCAAGATCGCGTTGCTGGGCAAGCCCGGCGGCATCGCCGAGGCCGACGAACCGAGCCGGGTGGCGACCCGGATCGACCGGCTCGGCCGCTACTACCCCGACGTCCGGCCGGTGAGCCCGGCGGCGATCGCGGCGGGCGACCCGGCGGCGATGACGGCCGCCGGCGCGATCCTCGAACGCATCGTCCTCACCAACGACCTCCTCGGCGTGGGCTACCTCGAAGGCGGGGTCGCGGCTTCGGCGGCCGTCGGCCGGGTGAACATCCGCAACGGCCAAGGCCGGCTGGCCGGTTACGGCACGGGCTCCCTGGTGTCACCGGAGCTCCTGCTGACCAACCACCACGTGCTGCCGGACGCCGAGGCCGCCGGGTTCAGCGTCGTCGAATTCGACTACCAGGACGGGATCGACGGTCTGCCCCGGCCGGTGCGCGCCTTCGCGCTCGACCCGGACCGCTTCTTCGCCGCCGACCCGGCGCTCGATTTCGCGCTCGTCGCGGTGAAGGCGACCGCGAACGAGCTGCGCCCCTTCGGCTTCAACCGGCTGATCGGCAGCGAAGGCAAGGCGATCGTCGGCGACTTCGTCACCATCGTGCAGCACCCCGGCGGCGGCAAGAAACAGGTGGCGCTGCGGGAAAACCGGGTCGTCGACGTCCTGGACGACTTCCTGCACTACGAAACCGACACCGAACCCGGGTCGTCCGGGTCACCGGTGTTCAACGACCAGTGGGAGATCGTGGCGCTGCACCACGCCAGCGTCCCCGCGACCGGCCACGCGGAGTACGGCGGTTTCCTCAACGAAGGCATCCGGGTCAGCAAACTGCTGAAGTTCCTGCGAGCACAGGCGTTCGACCCGGCGCGGCAGGCGCTGCTGGACCGGCTGGGCACCCGCCCCGAGCGCGCGCAGCCGGCCGCCGTCGGCGCCCCGCCGGTGCTCACGCTCTCGGTGCCGTTCGACATCCGGCTGCGCGCCGAACCGGCCGGCGGGCGGATCGACCCCGACTACTCGAACCGGGAAGGGTACGACCCGGCCTTCCTGCCCGGGCACACCGTGCCGCTGCCCGGCCTGTCCGACGCGCTGCTGCCGCTGGCGGCGGTCAACCGGCAGGCCACCGGCGAGCCGCGGTACGTCCTGCCGTACCACCACTTCAGCGTCGTCATGCACCGGGAGCGGCGGCTGGCGATGTTCACGGCGGTCAACATCGACGGGCGCACGAGCCGGGCGCTGCGGCGCGAAGCCGACCACTGGTCGCTGGACCCGCGCGTGGCCGTGACCGAGCAGATCGGCGAGGAGATCTACCGGGACAACCCGCTGGACCGCGGGCACCTGGTGCGCCGCCTCGACCCGGCGTGGGGCGAGACCGAGCCGATCGCCCAGCTGGGCAACGACGACACGTTCCACTTCACCAACTGCGCACCGCAGCACAAGGACTTCAACCAGAACAAGACGACGTGGGCCGGGCTCGAGGACTACGTGCTGAACAACGCCGACAACCACGACCTGAAGGTCAGCGTGGTGACCGGTCCGGTACTGGCCGCCGACGACGACCACTACCGGGGTGTGCGGCTGCCGCGCCAGTTCTGGAAGGTCGTGGCGATGGTGAAGGCCGACGGCACCCTGTCGGCGACGGCGTACCTGCTGAGCCAGGCGGAACTCATCCAGGGCCTGGAGGCGGCGACCGAGTTCGACTACGGCGCCTACCGCACCTACCAGGTCCCGGTCACGCGGATCGCCGAGCTGACCGGCCTGTCGTTCGGCGACCTGCCGGCGGCCGATCCGCTCACCCGCTTCGAGTCGACGAACCCGGCCCAGGAAATCCGGACACCGGCGGACCTGGTGCTGTGACGCTTTCGCGCTCCGCCGTTCGTCCACTGAGGACTTCGAAGGCGTGGCGGCGGTGCTCGGCGAACAGCGTGAGGGCCCTCGCGCGATCGCGGGCGCGCAGGGCCGCGACGAGCTCGCGGTGCTCGGCGGGGATGCCGGTCAGGTAGCCGTCGGTGGCGACGCCGATCCGGGTCAGCAGGAACAGGTGCACCTGCGAGCGGATCGCCTGCCAGGCCTCGCCCAGCCGGCGGTGCCCCGCGGCCGCGTAGACCGCGTCGTGGAACTCGAGGTCGCACCGGACCATTTCGTGCTCGTCGAGGGCGCGGTCCATCCGCCGCACCACGGCCTCGATCGCGGCCAGGGCGTCTTCGCCGGCCCGGTCGACCACCAGCTCGACGGCCAGGTGCTCGAGGGCCGCCCGCAGGCTGTCCAGTTCGGCGACGTCCTCGCCGGACAGGGCGGTCACCGTGGTGCCGCGGTGCCACGCGCTGCGGACGAGCCCCTCTCGCTCCAGCTTCAGCAGCGCCTCCCGCACCGGCCCTCGGCTGACGCCCAGCGCTTCGGCGAGCTCCACTTCGCGCAACTGGCTGCCGGGGGCGTAGACGCCGTCGAAGACCGCGTCGCGGATCCGGTCCGCGACCTCGTCGGCCAGCCCGCGGCGCCGGGCGGGAACCACCGAACCACTCATGTCGCAATGTTAACATTAAGACATGATCCTCGAGGAAGAGAACCCGACGACCCCGTCCATCCCCCGCTTCCACCTGGCGATGCCGGTGGACGACCTGGCCGCCGCCCGGCGCTTCTACGGTGAGGTCCTCGGCCTCGAGCAGGGCCGCAGCGCGGACACCTGGGTCGACTGGAACCTGCACGGCCACCAGTTCGTCACGCACCTGGCCCCGGCCGGGCCGGAGCGCGTCCACAACCCGGTCGACGGCCACGATGTGCCCGTGCCCCACTTCGGGCTGATTTTGACCGTCCCCCGGTTCCAGGCCCTCGCCGAACGCCTGCGCGCGGCGGGGACGGAGTTCGTGATCGAGCCGTACGTCCGGTTCGAGGGCCAGACCGGTGAGCAGTGGACGATGTTCCTGCTCGACCCGGCGGGCAACGCGCTGGAGTTCAAGGCCTTCGCCGACGACGCCCAGGTGTTCGCGGTCTGACGGGCCGCACCACCCGATCGGGCCGACCGGCGGCGACGGACCCCTCTGTCCCGCGCACCTGGGTACTCAGAGGCCACGGAGCAGGCCTGACCCCGGGGAGACCGCCATGGAACCAGCCGACGACGAGCCGGACGCCGTGCTGCTCGCCGCCCTGCGCGCAGGGGATCTCGAAGCGGCCGGGCGGCTGTTCCGGCGGCACGCCGAGCCGCTGCGGCGCACCGCCGGGGCCTGGGCGCGGCAGCCCGCCGAGCGCGACGACCTCGTGGCCGAGACGTTCGCCAGGGTGCTGACGATCGTGCGCGCGGGCGGCGGTCCGCGCGAGGACCTGCGGCCCTACCTCGTCGTGACCCTGCGGAACCTGGTGTCGCGGTGGAGCCGGCAGCGCAGCCGGGTGGAATTGCGGGCCACGGTCCCCGAGGCGGCCGCCGGGGGTGCCGACGAACTCGCCCTGCTCCGGTCGAACGCCCGGCTCGTGTGGTCGGCCTACTGCACGCTGCCCGGCCGCTGGCGGACGGTGCTGTGGCGCACCGAAGCCGAGGGCGGCACCCCGACGGAGGTGGCCCCCTCCCTCGGGTTGTCGCCGAACAGCGTCGCGGCGCTGGCGATGCGGGCGCGGGAGGGGCTGCGGCAGGCCTACCTGCAGGTCCAGGTGCCCGAGCCGGACGACCCCGCCTGCGGCGAACCCCGCCGCCGGATGGGCGCCTGGGTCCGCGGCGCGTTGCCGCCGCGCCGGGCGAACGCCGTCGCCGAGCACGTCGCCGGGTGCCCCGCCTGCCGGCTGGTCGTGCGCGGCCTGGACGAAGCGAACCGCGAGCTGCCCGGCTCACCGGCTGACCGCCAACTGCCCGGCTCGGCCGCCCAGCTCACCGGCTGAGCGCGAACTCCGGGCTCATCGGCCAACCGCGGACTGCCCGGCTCGCTCGCCCGGCTCACTGGTTAACCGCGAACCGCCCAGCACCGCAGCCCGACTCACCGGCTAACCGCGAGCTGCCCAGCTTCGCCGCCCAGCTCACCGGCTGACCGCCAACTGCCCAGCACCGCCGCCCAGCTCACCGGCTGACCGCGAACCGCCCAGCACCGCCGCCCGGCTTACCGGCTGAGCGCGAGCCCGGGATCGCCGAACAGCAGTGCGGTCCCGTGCGCCCGCTTGAAGTACAGGTGCGCGTCGTGCTCCCAGGTGATCGCGATGCCGCCGTGCAGCTGGATCATCTCCGCCGCCGCGTGGGCGAACGCCTCGCCGCACACCACCTTCGCGGTCAGGACCGCCTCGGGGTCGCCGTCGACCAGGGCCGCGTACAGCGCCGAGCGGGCCGCCTCGACGTGGACGTGCACGTCGGCCATCCGGTGCTTCAGCGCCTGGAACGACCCGATCGGGCGACCGAACTGACGGCGTTGCTTCGTGTACTCGACCGTCAGCTCCAGCGCCCGCGCGGCGGCCCCCACCTGCTCGGCGGCGACGGCGACCGTCGCCGTGTCGCGCAGCCGCCGCAGCGGCTCGGCGAACCCGCCGATGTCCAGGCGGCGGGCCGGCGTCGACGCGCATTCGACGACGGCGAGGCGACGGCCCGGGTCCAGGCTCGTCACGCGCGAACGGCGTACTCCTTCGAGTGGCACTTCGAACAGGCCGGCCCCGTCGTCCGTCCGGGCCACGGCCAGCAGGACGTCGGCGATGTCGCCGTCCAGGACGTAGTGGGCGCGGCCGTCGAGCCCCGCGTCCGACGCGCGCAGGGCCGGCGTCCACCGGCCGTCCGCAGCGGACCAGGCCAGCGCGGCCAGCGTCGTGCCGGCGGCGATGCCGGGCAGGAGCCGCTCGCACGCTTCGTCGTTTCCGGTGCGGAGCAACGCTTCTCCGCACAGCACCGCCGAGCCCAGCATCGGCGCCGGGGTGAGGGTCCGGCCGAGTTCCGCCAGCACGACACACGCCTCGGCGAGCCCGGCACCCGCGCCGCCGTAGTGCTCCGGGATCGCCAGGGCGGCGACCCCGATCTGCTCGCAGAGCGTCGACCACAGCTTGTCGTCGTGGCCCAGCGGCGACTCCATCGCCGCGCGCACCGCCGCCGGCCCCGACCGGCGGGTCAGCAGGGTCCGGACGGCGTCGCGCAGCGCCCGGGCTTCCCCGGTGTCCATCGGGTCGGTCATCGCAGGACCCGCGCGCGGTGGAACGAGCCGGTCCCCCAGGCCCCGGCCAGGGCCCGCACCTTTGTCAGCCGGAGCCCGAGGTCGTGCTCGGCGGTGTAGCCGATGGCGCCGTGCACCTGCAGGGCCGTCCGCGCGGCGAGCAGGGCGGCGTCGCCGGCCATGACCTTCGCCGCCGAGACGTCGCGGGCGAAGGTGTCCCCCGCGACGGCGGCACCGTAGAGCAGCGGCCGGGCCAGTTCCAGGCGGGTGACGACGTCGGCGAGGAGGTGCTTGATGGCCTGGTACTCGCCGATGAGCCGGCCGTACTGCTTGCGCTGTTTCGCGTACGCCACCGAGGCGTCGAGGAGCCACTGGCCCGCCCCCACGAGCTGGGCGGCCACGGCCAGCACCCCGCGGTCGAAGGCGGCGCCGTTCGCCCGGCCGGCCTCGGCCGGCACCCGGAACAGCCGCCGCGGCGGGTCGATCGAGCGCACGGGCCCGGTTCCGGCGCCGGTCAGCTCCGCGCCGGTGAGGTCGAGGACCACGCCCGCGACGTCGGCGTCGAGGGCCAAGGGGACTTCCGGCGGCGCGACGACGGTCGCCACGAGGTCGCCCTCGGCGAGGGCGGAGAGCCGCTCGCCGGTCAGCAGCGCCGGGGCGACCGCCGCCGATTCGACGAGCGGACCGGGAACGGCGTGGTACCCGAGTGCTTCGCAGGCGACCACCAGGTCGGCCGGTCCGGCGCCGATGCCGCCGTGCTCCTGGTCCACCAGCAGCGCGAACACCCCGACGTCGGCGAGCGCGCGCCACAGCTTGAGGCCGCGCTCGTGCTCCCCCGCCGCCCAGGCCCGGGCGGCGGCCGCGGTGTCCGCCCCGCCCAGCAGCTCGTGCAGCGTCGCGGCGAACTGCCGTTGCTCCGGCGAGAGCTGGAACCTCATCGGCGGGCCTCCCTCGGGAGCTTCAGCAGCCGTTCGGCGATGGTGTTGCGCTGGATCTGGTCGGTGCCGCCGTAGATCGGGCCGGCGAGGGAGAACAGGTAGCCGTGCACCCAGGCCTGGTCGGTCTCCGCCGCCGGGCCCAGCACGTCCAGGGCCGTTTCGTGGAGTTCGACGTCGAGGTGCGACCAGAACAGCTTGTTCACACTCGACTCGGGCCCCAGCTCGCCGCCGTCCTGCAGCCGGCTCACGGTGCCGAAGGTGTAGAGCTGGTAGGCGCGGGCCCCGATCCAGGCGTCCGCCACCCTGTCCCGTGTGGACAGAGGCTCACCTTTGTCGCGCCAGAGGTCCACCAGCCGGCCGGCGGCGGCGAGGAACCGGCCCGGGCTGCGCAGCGACAGGCCGCGCTCGTTGTTCGCGGTCGTCATCGCGACCCGCCAGCCCTGCCCGACCTCGCCGATCACGTCTTCGTCGGGCACGAACACGTCGTCGAAGAAGATCTCCGCGAACCCCGGCTCGCCGTCCAGCTGCGGAATCGGCCGGACCGTGACCCCTTCGGCCTTCAGGTCGGCCATGAAGTAGGTCAACCCGTGGTGGCGCCGGGCTTCCGGATCCGTCCGGAACAGCCCGAACGCGCGGTCGGCGAAGGCCGCCCGCGAACTCCACGTCTTCTGCCCGGACAGCCGCCAGCCACCGTCGGTACGCACCGCCGTGCTCCGCACCGCCGCGATGTCGCTGCCCGCCTCCGGCTCGGACCAGGCCTGCGCCCACACCTGCTCACCCCGGGCCATCGGCGGGAGGATCCGGTCACGCTGCTCCCCGGTGCCGTGGGCGAACAACGTCGGGCCGAGCATGAAGATCCCGTTCTGCGACACCCGGCCCGGTGCGCCCGACGCGTAGTACTCCTCTTCGAACAGCAGCCACTGCAGCATCGACGCGTCCCGGCCGTGGTACTCGCGCGGCCACGACACGACCGACCAGCGGGCCTCGGCCAGCTCGGCCTCCCACTCCCGGTGGGCCTCGAACCCTTCGGCGGTGTCCATCGACGGCAACGAGCGGACGTGGGCGGCGAGCCATTCCCGGGCCTCGTCGCGGAAGGCGGCGGCGGCTTCGTCGATGTCGAGGTCCATCAGGCTCCCTTGCCCGCGTCGCGCATCGACCGCGCGGACTGCCCGCCCAGGGAGTCCTCGGAGGTCTCTGCGTTGTGGGCGTGCGCGAAGTGGTGCAGCCCGAAGACGGAGTCCATGCCGGACCGCAGTCCCATCAGGTCCTCGGCCTGGTTGACCGCCTTCTTCGCCAGCGCGAGCCCGAACGAGGGCATCCCGGCGATCTTCTCGGCGAGTTCGAGGGTGCGCTGCTCGAGCTCCGCCCGCGGCACGATCCGCGTGACCATCCCCCACTCCTTGGCCTGCTGGACCGTGAACCGCTCGCCGGTGAACAGCACTTCCTTGGCCGCGCGGGGCCCGAGCACCCACGGGTGCGCGAAGTACTCGACCCCGGGAATCCCCATCCGCACCACCGGATCGGCGAAGAACGCGTCGTCGGAAGCGACGATGAGGTCGCAGACCCAGGCCAGCATCAGCCCGCCCGCGATGCACGCGCCCTGGACGCTGGCGAGCATCGGCTTCGGGATCTCCCGCCACCGGCGGCACATCCCGAGGTACACCTCGGACTCCCGGGCGAACCGCTGATCACCGCCCGCCTTGTCGGTGTGGTCCCACCACAGCACCGCCCGCCGGTCGAACGGCTGGTCCGCGTCCCGGCCCGGGCTGCCGATGTCGTGCCCGGCCGAGAAGTGCTTCCCGGCCCCGGCCAGCACGATCACCTTCACCGCGGGATCGTTCACCGCGTCGGTGAAGGCGTCGTCGAGGGCGTAGGTCATGGCCGAGTTCTGGGCGTTGCGGTAGTCCGGCCGGTTCATCGTCACCACCGCGACCGGCCCCCGCCGCTCGTACCGGACCACCGATTCGCTCATGCCTTCTCCTCGGTCAGCAGCCGCTTCAGCACCTTGCCGGAAGCGTTGCGGGGCAGCTCGTCCAGGAATTCGACGAACCGCGGGGTCTTGTAGTTGGCGAGCCGCTCGCGGCAGAACGCGACGACCGCCTCCTCCGTCAGCCCGGTGCCGACGACGAACGCCTTGCCCACCTCGCCGAGCCGCTCGTCCGGGACGCCGACCACGGCGACGTCGCGGACACCGGCCAGCTCGGTCAGGGCGTGCTCGACCTCGGCCGGGTAGACGTTGAAGCCACCGCAGATGTACATGTCCTTGAGCCGGCCGGTGATGGTGAGGTTGCCGTCCGGGTCCAGCTCGCCGACGTCACCGGTGTGCAGCCAGCCGTCCCCGTCGACGGCCTTCGCGGTGGCCTCGGGGTCGTCGAGGTACCCGAGCATCGCGTTCGGCCCGCGGACGACGATCTCCCCCGGCGAGCCCTGGATCGCCACCTCGAACCCCGCGGTCGCCCGGCCCGACGTGCTCGCCACGAGTTCCGCGGGGTCGCCGGGACGGCACATCGTCACCACGACGGCTTCGGTCAGGCCGTACGCGGTCAGCACCGTCTCGAACCCGAGCTCGGACCGCATCCGGCGCACGAGCGAGGCGGGCACGGTGGCCGCCCCGGTGACCGCGAGCCGCAGCGACGAGAGGTCGCCCTTGCGCGGCTCGCGCAGCAGCGACTGGAAGACCGTCGGCGCGCCCGGGACGACGGAGATCCGCTCCCGTTCGATCGCCGCCAGCGCCTTCCGGACGTCGAAGACCGCCTGCGGGACGATCGTCGCGCCGGTCAGCAGGCCCACCACGATGCCGGCCTTGTAGCCGAAGCTGTGGAAGAACGGGTTGATCACCAGATACCGGTCGTCCGCGGTGACCCGGCCGCACTCCGCCCACGCCGCGGCCACCTCGACGGTCTGGCGGTGGGCCGAGAGCACGCCCTTGGCGCGGCCGCTGGTGCCGGAGGTGAAGAGGATGTCGCTGACGTCGTCCGGGCCGACGGCGTCCGCCCGCGCCTCGGCTTCGGCCGGCGGGACGCGCTCGGCCAGGGCCAGGAACTCGGCCCAGCCCAGCGTGCCCTCGACCGGCCGGTGCGGTTCCCGCAGCGGGACCCGGACGACGGTGCCGAGGTCCGGCAGCGGCACGCCGGTCTCCCGGATCGCGGCGTGGCGGTCGGTGCCGAGGAAGTCGGCGGCCACGACGAGCGCCTTGGCCCGGCCGCGGACGAGCAGGTCCACCGTCTCGGTGGCGGTGAAACGGGTGTTGACCGGGATCAGGGTGGCGCCCGCGTAGAGGGCGCCGAGGGCCGCGCAGACCCAGTGGTGGGTGTTCGGCAGCGCGATCGCCACCCGGTCGCCCGCCCGGACGCCGCACGCGGCGAACGCCCGCGCCACGGTTTGAACACGTTCCAGAAGCCGGTCGTAGCCGAGCCGCACCGGGCCGTCGACCAGTGCCGCCGCGGAGCCGAACTTCGCGGCGGCATCACGGACGACGGCCGGGATCGTGGTCTGTCCCACCACAGCCTCCTCTGGACCGACAAAGTAGAACGTGTTCTTATTACCCTAGGTGCCGGACCGGCCGGGCAGCAAGGAGGCGTGCGTGGCTCTTACCCGATTCCGCCGCGAAGTCGCGGGCTGGCTCGCCGCCAACCTGACCGGCGAGTTCGCCCGCCTGCGCGGTCTCGGCGGCCCGGGCCGGGAGCACGAGGAGTTCGACCTGCGCCTGGCGTGGGAACGCCACCTCGCCGCCGCGGGCTGGACGTGCGTCGGCTGGCCCGTCGAGCACGGCGGCCGCGGCCTCTCCCTCGACGAGCAGGTCGCCTTCCACGAGGAGTACGCCGCCTCCGGCGCCCCGGCGCGGGTCAACCACATCGGCGAACAGCTGCTCGGGCCGACCCTGATCGCCTTCGGCACCCCGGAACAGCGGCAGCGGTTCCTGCCGGGGATCGTCGCGGTCGAACAGCTGTGGTGCCAGGGCTACTCCGAACCCGGCGCCGGCTCCGACCTCGCCGCCGTCTCCACGTCGGCGGTGCTCCGTGACGGCGAGTGGGTGATCAACGGCCAGAAGATCTGGACGTCCCTCGCCCACCAGGCCGGCTGGTGCTTCGTCGTCGCCCGGACCGAACCCGGTTCGCGGCGCCACCACGGCCTCTCCTACCTCCTGGTCCCCCTTCACCAGGACGGGGTCACCATCCGGCCGATCCAGCAGCTCACCGGCACCTCGGAGTTCAACGAGGTCTTCTTCGACGACGCCCGCACGTCCGCCGACCTCGTCGTCGGCGAACCCGGCGAGGGCTGGAAGATCGCCATGGCCACCCTCGGCTTCGAACGCGGCGTCTCCACCCTCGGCCAGCAGATCGGGTTCCGCCGGAAACTGGACGACATCACCGCCGAAGCGAAACGGCTCGGCACCTACGACGACCCGCTGCTGCGCGCCGACCTCGCCCGCGCCCGCATCGGCCTGCGCGTCCTGCGCGCCCACGCGCTGCGGACGCTCGGCCGGGCCGCGGGCCCCGAAGTCGCCGTCGGGAAACTGCTGTGGGCGCAGTGGCACCGCGGGCTCGGCGAACTCGCTGTGCGGGCCCGCGGCGCGCGGTCGATGGCCGCCGACGGCACGGACCTGGACGAGTGGCAGCGGCTGTTCCTGTTCACCCGCGCCGACACCATCTACGGCGGCTCCGACGAAATCGAACGCAACATCATCGCCGAGCGCGTCCTCGGCCTGCCCCGGGAGGCCCGCCCGTGATCCCGTCGTACCCACCCGGCCACGACCTGCTGCGCGGGAAGGTCGTGGTGGTCACCGCCGCCGCGGGCACCGGGATCGGGTCCGCGGTGGCGAAGCGGTGTCTCGAGGAAGGCGCCGACGTCGTCATCAGCGACTGGCACGAACGCCGGTTGAAGGAGAAGGCCGCCGAACTCGGCGAGGTCCACGCGATCCCGTGCGACGTCACGCGGGAAGACCAGGTCCAGGCCCTCGTCGACGGCACGATCGACCGCTTCGGCCGGCTCGACGTGCTGATCAACAACGCCGGCCTCGGCGGCACGAAGTCCGTGCTGGAGATGACCGACGACGAGTGGGCGAAGGTCCTCGACATCACCCTCACCGGCACGTTCCGCTGCACCCGCGCCGCCCTGAAGCGGTTCGTCGCCCAGGGCGGCGGCGGGGCGATCGTCAACAACGCCTCGGTGATCGGCTGGCGCGCCCAGGCCGGGCAAGCCCACTACGCCGCCGCCAAGGCCGGCGTGATGGCCCTGACCCGCTGCTCGGCCCTCGACGCGGCCGGGCACGGCGTCCGGATCAACGCCGTCGCCCCCAGCCTCGCCATGCACCCGTTCCTGGCCAAGGTGACCAGCGACGAACTGCTCGAAGACCTCACCAAGAGGGAAGCCTTCGGCCGCGCCGCCGAACCGTGGGAGGTCGCCAACGTCATGGTCTTCCTCGCCAGCGACTACGCGAGCTACCTCACCGGCGAAGTCGTCTCCGTCAGCAGCCAGCACCCCTAGGAGCGCCCGTGCCCGAAGCCTTCCTCCTCGACGCGGTCCGCACGCCCGTCGGACGGCGCGGCGGCGCACTGTCCGGGTGGCACTCCGCCGACCTCGGCGCGCACGTCATCAAGGCCGTCGTCGAGCGCGCCGGCGTCGACCCGGACCTGGTCGACGACGTCATCCTCGGCTGCACCGACACCCTGGGCCCGCAGTCCGGCAACATCGCGCGCACCGCGTGGCTCGCGGCCGGGTTCGGCGACCACGTGCCGGGCGTGACGGTCGACCGGCAGTGCGGGTCCAGCCAGCAGGCCGTGCACTTCGCCGCCCAGGCCGTCATGTCCGGGACGCAGGACCTGGTGCTGGCCGGCGGCGTGCAGAACATGAGCCGCATCCCGATCAGCGCGGCCATGCTGGCCGGGCGTGAGTACGGCTTCGACGACCCCTTCTCCGGATCCAAGGGCTGGCAAGAACGCTACGGCAGTGCCGAGGTGTCGCAGTTCCGCAGCGCCGACATGATCGCCGAGCACTGGGACATCAGCCGGGCGGCGATGGAGGAGTACGCGCTGCGCAGTCACCAGCGCGCGCTGTCCGCCATCGACGAAGGCCGGTTCGACGCGGAAACCGTGCCGGTGGAGCAGTTCCGGCACGACGAAGGGCCGCGCCGTGACACCAGCCTCGAGCGCATGCGCGGCCTGAAGCCGCTGAGCGAGGGGTCGCGGCTGACGGCGGCGGTGGCCAGCCAGATCTCCGACGGCGCGAGCGCGGCGCTGCTGGCGTCGGAGGCGTTCGTGCGGGAGCACGGCCTGACGCCGCGGGCGCGCATCCACCACCTGTCGGTGCGCGCGGCGGACCCGGTGTGGATGCTGACCGGCCCGATCCCGGCGACCTCGCAGGCCCTGCGCAAGAGCGGGCTCACCGTCGACGACATCGACCTGTTCGAAGTCAACGAGGCGTTCGCCAGCGTGGTGCTGGCCTGGCTGGACGAAACCGGCGCGGACCCCGACCGGGTCAACGTGAACGGGGGCGGGATCGCCCTCGGCCACCCGATCGGGGCCACCGGCACCAAGCTCCTGGCGACGCTCCTGCACGAACTCGAGCGCCGCGGCGGGCGTTACGGCCTGCAGACGATGTGCGAAGGCGGCGGCACCGCCAACGTCACCATCATCGGACGGCTCTGACCCCTGCCCGGCGAGCCCGCGGTCAGCCGAGGGCGCGCAGCTTCGGCAGGACGTCCTCGGAGAACTGGGTCAGGAACCGCTCCTGGTCGTGGCCCGGACCGTGGAACACGAGGTGGTTGAGGCCCGCGTCCAGGTACGGCTTGATCTGGGCGACGGCCTCGTCCGGGTCGGAGGCGACGATCCAGCGCTTGGCGACCTGCTCGATCGGCAGCTCGTCGGCCAGCCGCTCCATCTCCTCGGCGGAGGACACCGTGTGCTTCTGCTCCGCCGTCAGCGACAGCGGCGCCCAGAACCGGGTGTTCTCCAGCGCCTTCCCGGCGTCCCGGTCGTACGACATCTTGATCTCGATGGTCCGGTCGATGCTCTCGGCATCGCGCTCCGCGGCGGTAGCGCCCTCCTGGACCGCCGGGATCAGCTTCTCGGTGTAGAGGTCCATGCCCTTGCCCGAGGTGCAGATGAACCCCTCGCCCGAGCGGCCCGCGTACTTGGCCACCACCGGGCCGCCGGCGGCGACGTACACCGGCACCGGCTGCTCCGGCCGGTCGTAGATCTTGGCGTTCACCAGCTGGTAGTACTCGCCGTCGAAGTTCACGTTGTCGCTGGTCCACAGCTCGCGGATGAGCTTGATCGACTCGCGCAGCCGGGCGAAGCGCTCCTTGAACTCGGGCCACTCCCGCCCCGACACCGCGATCTCGTTCAGCGCCTCACCGGTGCCGACGCCGAGGATGACGCGGCCGTTCGACAGCAGCGACATCGTCGCGAACGCCTGGGCGATCACCGCCGGGTTGTACCGGAACGTCGGGGTCAGCACGCTCGTCCCGATCCGCACCCGCTTCGTCCGCTCGGCCACCGCCGGCATCCACGCCAGCGCGAACGGCGCGTGGCCGCCTTCGTGCCGCCAGGGCAGGAAGTGGTCGGACACCCAGACCGAGTCGAGACCCACCTCTTCGGCGCGCACGGCGTACTCGACCAGGTCCCGCGGCCCGAACTGCTCCGCAGACGCCTTGTATCCGACCTTCAACGCCACGCTCTCATCCTCCCGTTTGCCGGCCGAGCCGACGCAGGATCTCACCCGCCTCGGCCACCGCGCCGTCGACGATCTGCGCCACCGTGGGCAGGTCGTGGATCATGCCCACCACCTGTCCCGACGCTAGCACTCCCGCGTCCGTCCGGCCTTCGACCAGTCCCGCCCGCAGCAGCATCGGGGTGTTGGCCGCCATGACCAGCTGGCTCCACGTCAGATCGTTGCCGTGCTTCATCGCGAAGCCTTCTCGCAGCATCGCAACCGGGGACAGGCCGGTGATATTCCGGAAGCGCAGCGCGTTGCGCGCGGCCTGCGCCAGGCCGCGGATCCGGCCGGTGCGTTCGAGCTTCTCGACGAGGTCGGTGCGCAGCACGCGGTGCGGGAGACCGTCGACCCGCCTGGTGACGACCGTCCCGGTGAGACCCTGGTCGAGGTAGAGGCGCTTGACCTCGTCGGGGACCGTGCTCTCCTTGCTCAGCAGGAAGCGGGTGCCCATCGCGACCCCGGCGGCGCCGTAGGCGAGGGCGGCGGCGAGCCCGCGGCCGTCGAAGAAGCCGCCGGCGGCCACGACCGGGATGTCGACGGTGTCCAGCACCGAAGGCAGCAGCAGCGTGGTGGCCACGCCGCCGGTGTGCCCGCCGCCTTCGCCGCCCTGGACGATGACCGCGTCCGCGCCCCAGGCCGCGACCTTCTCGGCGTGCCGGGCGGCGCCGACCGACGGGATCACGACGACGCCGTGGTCCCGCAGTTTCGCGATCATCTCCTTCCGCGGCGCGAGCGCGAAGGAAGCCACCTTCACCCCTTCGCGGATCAGCAGGTCGACGCGCTCGCCGGCGTCGGCCGCGTCGGCGCGGAGGTTCACGCCGAACGGCTTTTCGGTCCGCTTCTTGACCTCGGCGATCGCCGCGGCCAGCTCGCCGAACGTCATCGTGGCGGACGCGAGGATGCCGAGGGCACCGGCTTCGGCGGTCGCCGAGACCAGCCGCGGCCCGGCGACCCAGCCCATGCCGGTCTGGACGACGGGGTGCTCGACGCCGGCCAGCCGCGTCAGGGCCGTCTTCACGCCGGGACTTCCCTGTCCCGCAGGCCCTTCGGGTCGACGACCTCGCGGATCAGCCGCAGCTCTTCGCCGGTCGGCTCGCGGCTGGTCCCGGTGCCGGTGAAGTCGATCTCGAACGTCGTCGCCGCGGTGACTTCGTCGCGGGTGACGCCCGGGTGCAGCGACACCGCCCGCATCGCGTGGTCCGGGCCGCCGAAGTCGAACACCCCGAGGTTCGAGACGACCCGGTGGACGTCGTGGTACTTCTGCGCCGCCGGGCCCGCCTTCGCCGCGTTGTCGTAGCCGACACCCGACACGACGTCGACGCTCTCGACGAAGACCCGGGTGCTGTGCCGGGGCACCCAGTAGCTGGTGCGGTGGTTGACGGTGTTGCCGGGCGCGCCCCGGACCCCGAGCAGCTGTTTCGCGGGGCGGGCGTGGTCGCCGATGGCGGAGATGTTCTGGTTGCCGTACCGGTCCAGCTGGTTGGCGCCCATGACGACGTGCCGGCGTCCGTGCGGGACGATCGTGTCGAGCATCTTGCGGAACGGCTGCCAGCCCTCGACGACGCCGTCGGGGGTCGTCAGGGAGGCTTCGCCGTCGGACATCAGCAGGTCCGGCTCGAAGGTCAGCCGCGCGAGTTTCGCGCCCAGCTGCGGGACGAGGCCCATCGGGCTGGCCAGGATCTCGCCGTCGCCGCGGAACACCTCGCCCATCGCCACCACGGCGATCTCGGCCCGGGTCGCGCTCATGCCGCCTCCGCTCCGAACTTGTCCACTTCGGACAGATATCGCCGCTCGTCACCGGACAGGAACCGGTCCACGAACCCCGGCCACGCGTCCAGGTCCTTGGCGCAGGCCGCGTAGTGCCGCTGGAACCGTTCGTCCCGGCCGTAGTCCGGCGCCGCCGTGGTGAAGTGCGCCCCGCGCGGCGCCGCCACGACCCCGTCGACGGCGCCGCGGGTGAGCAGCAGCGACTGCACCGGCCCGGCCGCGGTCAGCTCCGCCGTCTCGACGACCTTCTCCACCGACACGAAGCACCGGTCCGCGGCCAGGCCGAACAGCTCGTCGAAGTACGGGTCCGGGCCGAGGTACTGGGCGTTGCCGCGGGCGTCGGCGCGGTTGAGGTGCACCAAGGCGACGTCCAGGTGCTGCGCCGGGACCGCGACCAGTTCCTCGCCGTCCTCGTACGGCGAACGCACCGTGCGGAGGCCGGGGTTGGCGCGCATGACTTCGGAGCCGAGCCCCGCGCGGGTCGGCAGGAACGGGAGCCGCTGCACCGCCGCCGACAGCGCGGTGCCGAACATGCCTTCGTCGTACTCGGTCACCTCGATCGCCCCGGTCTCGCGGGCGCGGCCGAACCAGGGGTCGTACGGAATCGAATCCAGGGTGACGAACCCGAACACGACCCGCTTCACCTTCCCCGCCGCACACAGCAGGCCGACGTCCGGGCCGCCGTAGGAGACGACCGTCAGGTCCTTCACCGGGGTCCGCAGGATCGCCCGGACCAGCGCCATCGGCTTGCGCCGGGAACCCCAGCCGCCGATCCCGACGGTCATGCCGTCCTCGAGCTCGGCCGCCACCTCGTCGGCGGTCGTGCGCTTATCGGCCATTCAAGAACTCCTCGCGGGCTTCGTCGGACGCGCCGAGCAGGTTGAGCTCGAAGGTGAAGCCCTGCTCGAAGCGGTAGCTGCGGTGCACCTGCTGGACGTCGATGCCGTTGAGGGCCGCTTTCGCCGCGCGGATGACCCGCGGGTCCTTCTTCGCGATGTCCCGGGCGATCTCCAGGGCCGCGTCGTCGAGCCCGGCGCGCGGCACCACCCGGTAGACCGAACCGTGCGCGTGCAGCTCGGCGGCGGTGATCTTGCGGGCGGTGAAGTACAGCGTGCGCATCAGGTGCTGCGGCACCAGCCGCGCCAGGTGCGTGGCCGCCCCCAGCGCTCCCCGTTCCACCTCCGGGACCCCGAAGGTGGCGTCTTCGGAGGCGATGATCACGTCGGCGTTGCCGGCCAGCCCGATCCCCCCGCCGAGGCAGAAACCGTGCACCGCGGCGACCACCGGCACTTCGCACTCGTAGACGGCACCGAACGCCGCGTAACAGCCCCGGTTCGCGCCGACCAGGGCGTCGAACCCGGCGCTGCGCTGGATCTCCTTGATGTCCACGCCCGCGTTGAAGCCGCGGCCTTCGGCGCGCAGGACCACGACGTGCACCTCCGGGTCGCGGCCCGCCAGCGTGATCGCGTCGGCGAGGTCGAACCAGCCCCGCACGGGCAGCGCGTTGACCGGCGGGAAGTCGACCGTGACGACCTCGACGTGGCCGTCGCGCTCGGTCCGGATGCCCATCAGCTCGCTCCGTAGACGGGTTCGGGCCCGGGCGCGCGCTCGAGCAGGTCCTGCACCACCGCGCCGAGTTCCGCCGGGTCCCAGCGCTCGCCCTTGTCCACGGCCGGGCCGTGCCGCCAGCCCTGCGCCAGGGACACCTTGCCGCCTTCGACCTCGAACACCCGGCCGGTGACGTGCGCGGACTCCTCGCTGCCCAGCCAGACGACCAGCGGCGAGACGTTCTCCGGCGCCATCGCGTCGAACCCGCTCTCGGGACGCGCCATCGACGCGAACACCGCTTCGGTCATCCGGGTCCGCGCGGCCGGCGCGATCGCGTTGACGGTGACGCCGTAGCGGGCGAGTTCCGCGGCCGCCACGACGGTCAGCCCGGCGATCCCCGCCTTCGCCGCCGAGTAGTTGCCCTGCCCGACGCTGCCCAGCAACCCGGCACCCGAACTCGTGTTGATCACCCGCGCGCTCGGCGTCCGGCCCGCCTTGGCCTCGGCGCGCCAGTGCTCGGCCGCGTGCCGCAGCGGCGCGAAATGCCCCTTCAGGTGCACGCGGATCACCGCGTCCCACTCGTCCTCGCCGAGGTTGACCAGCATCCGGTCCCGGACGAACCCGGCGTTGTTCACCAGCACGTCCAGGCGGCCGAAGTTCTCCAGCGCCGTCCCGATCAGCTCGCGGGCCCCGGCCCAGTCGGCCACGTCGGCGGTGTCGGCCACCGCCTTCCCCCCGAGGTCCTCGATCTCGGCGACGACTCCGGCGGTCGCGTCCCGGTCCACGTCGTTCACCACGACCGGCGCGCCTTCGGCCGCGAACGCCAGCGCGTGCGCCCGCCCGATGCCGCGCCCGGCGCCGGTCACCACGACCACCCGGTCCTGGCACAACCCGCTCACGCATCCTCCCGATGGTTGACGTCGGCCGCGGCGAGGAACGCCGGGACCTCACCGCCGCCGTGCACGCGCAGGGTCGCGCCGGAGACGTAGGAAGCCAGGCCGGAGGCGAGGAAGGCGGCGCAGTGCCCGATTTCCGCCGGCTCGGCGAGCCGGCCCAGCGGGACGGTCTTCCCGACCGCTTCAACGGCGGCCTCGCTGCCGTAGTGCAGGTGCGCCTGCTCGGTCCGCACCATCCCCACGTCCAGGGCGTTCACCCGCACCTTCGGCGCCCACTCGACGGCCAGGCTCGCGGTCAGGTTGTCCAACCCGGCCTTCGCGGCGCCGTACGCCGCGGTGCCGGGCGACGGGCGCGTCCCGCTCACGCTGGAGATCATCACGATCGACCCGCCGGTGTCCTGCCGCTGCATCACCGCGTTGGCGTGCTGCGCGACCAGCAGCGGGGCCAGCAGGTTGAGCTGCACGATCTTCTCGTGCAGGCGCGGCGACACCTCGGCCGCCGGCCCGTACGGCGCCCCGCCCGCGTTGTTGACGACGACGTCCAGGCGGCCGTGCCGCTCGACGATCCCCTCGACCAGCGCGGCGACCTGCGGCTCGTCGCGGACGTCGCACGCGGCGAACTCCGCCTCGGTGGGCGCTTCCCGCCGCGCGCACACCACGACCCGGGCGCCGTGGGCGAGGAACACCCCGGCGATGCCCCGGCCCACGCCGCGGACGCCGCCGGTGACCAGCACCACCGTCCCGGCCAGGCCCAGCTCCGTCTTCACCGGCACACCACCTTCCGCCCCCAAAACTAGAACATGTTCTCGCTGGGGACAAGGTCGGGAGCCGGGCCGGGCCGCCTCTTACACGTCGGGCGGGGAGAACTCGTTCCGGGCGATCCGCAGCCCGGACGCGCGCAGTGCGGCCTGCATGGCGAACCGGGCGTCGGGATCGTCGAGGCGATCACCGAAGGCCTGCTTCAGCTGCCGCACGCGGTAGCGGACCGTCTGGGGGTGCACCGAAAGGTCGACGGCGATCTTCTCGGAGTTGCCACCGTTCTGCAGCCAGGACAGCAGGGTCTCGCCCAGCCGGCGGCGCGTGCGCTCCGGGAACTGGTCGAGGGCGGCCAGTTCCCGCCGGGCGACCTGGCCGGCCAGCGGGGAGTCCGACAGCAGCCACAGTTCCATCAGGTGCTCGGTGCACCACGTCACCGGGGTGTCCGGGAGCGCGCCGTCCGCCACCAGCCGCAGCGCGGTGCGGGCCCAGCGCAGGGAGTGCGCCGCCGCGCCCGGCTCCGTCGGCGGCCCGACCGCCACGCGCGTGCCGAGCCGCGTCAGGGCCCGCGCGTCCACCGGGGCGGGCACCAGCAGGTACGGCTGCGGGGGATCGAGATCGGCCAGGACGTCGGAGCCCCAGGAGGTGCTCACCGCGGTTTCGGCGGCGACCGCCGCCACTTCGCGCGGCACCGGCCAGCCCGCCGCCGCCGCGAGTTCGGCCAGCACCGCGTCCGGGACGGCGCCGGGCCCGGTCAGCAGCCGCAGCAGCCGCCGCCGCAGGCCCGCCCGGGTGCCCTCGATCTCCGCCCACGTCTCGCGGTGGCCGCGGCTCGACATCCGGGCGAGTTCGTCCGCGTACCCGAACAGCATCTCGGCCAGCTGCGCCATGGCCGCCGACGACAGCCGGTGCCGACGGCCCAGCCGCATGATCCAGCGCCAGCCGACCCGGGTGCCCACGCGGTAGGCGGCCTGCAGGTCGTCGAGCGTCCGGCCTTCGCGGGCCTCGCCGACGCCGAGCCGGCGGCACGTCTCGTACAGCCGTTCGCGGGAGGCCAGTGGATCCTCGACCAAGTCCACGAAGAGCTCGACGGCGCACTCGACGGCGTGCCGCGTCACGCGGCCGTAGGAACCGTCGCCCGGCCGGGCGTAGACGGGCACCGCCCGCAGGACTTCCCGGACGATCCAGTCCGCCAGCGCCGGCAGGGCCGGGCGCATGAGCGCGGCCAGCTCCCGCCGCCGGAGAACTTCTTCGCCGACGTCCCGGGGAGCCGGGACCGGTTGCCGAGCACTGTCGCGGGACACCAGGGTTCCTCCACCGGGGACGGCGATCGGAGCTCTTTCGGGGGTCCGGGTGGCGGAGCCCCCGGCCCGGGGCGATGCCCCGGATGTCATGGAGCGTGCTTTACCGGACAGTAAAGCAAGGAGTCCGTACAGTACACCTCCATGAGCCGGCAGAGTCCTCCTGATCGATCCAGCGCTCGCCGCAGCCCGGCCGCCCGGCCCACCGACGACGAGCTGCTCGACGCCGCCCGCGCCGTGTTCGCCGAGCGGGGGTACGCCCAGGCCACCATGGGCCTGATCGCGGACCGCGCCGATTCCACCAAGCCCACGCTCTACGCGCATTTCGGGGACAAAGCCGCCCTTTTCCGCACCACCGTCCGGCGCGAGGTCGCCGCGTTGCGCGCCTGGGTGATCAGCGCGTACGAAACGACGCACGGACGTCCGCTGGAGGAACGCGTCCGGCTGTCGGTGATGGCCATGTTCGGCTACGCCGGCGCCCACCCGGAGAGTTTCCGGCTGCTGTTCGATTCGGCCGTCGACGAGATGTCGAACGAGCGCCGCGCGCTCGCCGATTCCATCGCCACCCACGTGATCGGCCAGGTGCGCGAGCACCTGCTCGCGCACGGGCGCCCGGTCGGCCCCGGCGCGGACCTGCTCGGGGCGATGATGGTCGGCCTGGTCGGACGGGCCGCGATGCACGTCTCGCACTCGCCGGGGGTCGACCCGATCGCCGCGGGCGAACTGGCCACCGGGTTCGTCATGGCCGCGCTGCGCGGGCTCGATCCCGCGCTGCTGGAGCGGTTCGACCGTCCCGCGCAGGCCCGGCTGGCGGAGCCCCCGGCCCGGGGCTGAGCCCCGGACGGCACCGCCCGCACGCGGCCGGGCCGTGCGCCACCTGAGCGTCCACACCGGACCGTTTGTCACCGGCTGAACAATTCTCGGGCCGCCGGAAAATCACCTCTTGCCGGGTTCGTCGAGCACTGCGACGCTGCGTTCACCGCAAGCGACGCACGTATTCCCGTCCCCCACGGAAAGCGCTTGCCGACCCCTTTCCCACAACGAGGTGTGATCAGCCATGATTCGCGTCCCCCAGAAACGCCTGCTTTCCGCCGCAGCCGCCGTCGGCCTCGCCGTCGCCGGGCTCACCGTGGCCGCCGCGCCGGCCGCCTCGGCCGCGCCGTGCACCGACATCGACGTGCCGGTGGCCCGCGGCACCGGCGAACCCGGCACGCTGGGCCTCATCGTCGGCGACCCGGTCTTCTCGGCCGTGCAGAACCGGCTGCGCCCGCGATCGGTGAGCGGCTACCGGGTCGACTACCCCGCCGACCTCGGCCAGCCCGCCTCCGTGCAGCGCGGCAACACCGACCTGGTCAACCACGTGCGGACGCAGGCCGCGGCCTGCCCGCAGCAGCGGTTCGTCCTCGTCGGCTATTCCCAGGGCGCCAACGTCGTCGACAACTCGATCGGCATCAGCAGCGCCGGCGCGGTCGTCGGCGGCCCGATCGCCGCCACCATCCCGGCGGACCTGGCGCCCCGGATCGCGGCGATCCTGTTGTTCGGCAACCCGATCCGCGCGATCGGCCGCTCGGTGACCGGCACCTACGCCGGCCGCACCAAGGACTACTGCGCCTTCGGCGACCCGGTCTGCCAGGCGGGTGGCCTCAACATCCTCGCCCACCTGAGCTACGGCGGCGAAGCCGGCGACGCGGCGGCCTTCGCCGCGAGCAAGGTCTGATCCGCACCGACGGCCCGGGAAGGCCACCTCGCGGTGTCCGAGGCGGCCTTCCCGGATTCCCTCAGCAGTTCGCCGGCGCCGGATCCCCGGCGAACCGCTGCACGATCCACTGGTGCGCGGCGGCGCTGCCGGTGAGGATCCCGCTGGCGTGCTCGCCAGGGTAGGTGATCCACTGCTCCCGCACCCCGGCCGCGCAGTACGCCCGGTGCAGCGTTTCCGCCTGCGGGGTGTTGACGATCTCGTCGTTGCTGGCGTGGTACTGGAACACCGGCACCCGCGGCGGGTTCGCGCCCAGCTTGTTCTGCGCCAGCCGCGCCTGCCACTGCGGCGTTCCCAGCGGGTTCGACGTCGTGTAATCACTGATCTTCTTGAAGGAATAGTTCAGCAGCAGTTCCGCGGTGCACGCGTTCTTCTTCGCGTCGGCCAGCTGACGGCGGCCGGTGTCGTTGAGGAACGAGTCGAGCCGCAAGTCCGGGTACGCGGCGTCGAGCCCGACCGCGGCGAAGGCGAGGAACCCGAACCCGAGGTAGCCGTCGAGGCCCTTGGCGACCTCGGTCAGGTCGGCCGGCACGCCGCCCGCGACGACGCCGACGACGTTCAGTTCCGGCGCGTACGTGGGCTGCTTCTCCCCCGCCCACATCGATCCACCGCCGCCTTGCGAGTAACCCTGGAAGATCACCTTCGCGGTCTTCGAGAGCCGCGCGGACGGCAGGTCCTGCGCCGCGCGGACCGAGTCGATCACCGCCGGCCCCATGGACTGGCCGGTGATGTAGGGGGGCACGGTCGACGGCGAGTAGCCCTCGTAGTCGGTCACCGCGACCGCGTAGCCGCTGGACAGCGAGTCGTTGATGGCGGGCTGGTCGTAGAGCGTGCCGCGTTCCATCGCCTTGGACGCCGTGCACTTGAACGCCGGGCCCTGCGTGCCGACCGCGTAGCCGACGATCGGCGCCTTGACCGGGTCCACGCCCTTCGGCACCAGGATCGTCCCGGTCACCGCGTTCCGGCTGCCGAGCGCGTTGGTCGACAGGTACATGACCTGCCAGGCGTCGGCGTTGAGCACGTTCAGCAGCGGTACCGCCGGCCGCCAGCGGATGACGTCACCCGGCTTGCCGGCGGGCAGCGGCGAGGGCGGGGTGTAGAAGGAGTCGTCGAACGGTCCCGGCAGCAGTGGCGCCGCACCGGCGGGCGGGCTCGCGGCCGCGACGCCCAGCGCCACCAGGCAGCAGGTCAAGAGCGCCGAAAGCACGGCGCGACAACGGGCAGGCTTCACCACAACCTCCATCGGGGAAAGGGAACCGCTCAGGCCGGGAGGCCGAGCGCGCCGGCCAGGACCGGCCAGGACTGGTGCAGGGCCCGCTGCCAGTACGGCCAGCTGTGGGTGCCGGACCCGTAGTAGTCGACGGTCACCGGGATGCCGGCGGACTGCAGGCGGTCGGTGAAGCTGCGGGACGACAGCAGCGCCGACGGCTCCAGGACGTCCGACTGCCCCGGCGGGTCGAGCGGACCGGTCTGCCCGTTGCCGCAGGAGACGTAGAGCGCGGTGCCGCGCAGCTGGTCGACGTGGTCGTACGGGTTGTTGGCCGACCAGATCGGCCGCATCCCGAACGAGTCGCCCCAGAGCTCGAGGTAGTTGAAGATCCCGGCCCGGGCCAGGATGCCGATGATCCAGACCGGGATGCCGGGGAAGAGCGTGTTGGGCACGCCGCTGTAGGACGCGGCCGCGCCGAACATGCCGGGGTGCTTGAACGCGTAGGCGATCGCACCGTACCCGCCGATCGAGAGCCCGGCGACCGCGCGGCGCGTGCCGCCGCGGTACCCGCGTTCGACGATCTGGCGCACTTCGGCGGTGTGGAAGGTGTCCCAGTCGGGGGTGTTCTTCAGCCCGAAGTTCCACCACTTCGTGTACATCCCCGCCGGACCACCGGTCGGCAGCACGACCAACGCGTCCTTGGCCGCGGTGAACGCCTTGACGTCGGTGAACTGGTCCCACGAGCGGTAGTCGACCGGCTCGCAGCAGCCGTGCAGCAGGAAGAGCACCGGCCAGGTCCGCGTGGGCTGCGCCGCCCAGCCGGACGGCACGATCAGCCGCACCAGCCCGGTGGTGCCCAGCGCCGGCGAGCTGATCTCCAGGTCGGCGGTCCGGGAGTCCAGCCAGGTCTCCCGGACGACCTTCGCGCCGTCGTCGGCCACGGCCGGGCTCGCCTGGGCGGGCGCCACCCCGGCACCGGCGGTCAGGAGGACGACGGACAGCGCCAGCGAGGCGATCCGTTTCATGAGGACTCCTCAGAGGGGGATGTTTCCGTGTTTGCGGGCCGGCAGGCTCTGCCGTTTGGTGCGCAGCATCCGCAGCGCCCCCGCCACCTGGAGGCGGGTCTGCGACGGCGTGACGACCTGGTCGACGTACCCGCGTTCGGCCGCCAGGTACGGGCCGCCGTGCCGTTTGCGGTACTCGCCGGTGAGCCGGCGGTGGGCCGGCTCCTGCTCTTCCGGCGGCAGTCCGGCCAGCTCACGCCGGTAGAGCACCCGGACCGCGCCTTCGGCGCCCATCACCGCGATCTCCGCGGTGGGCCAGGCCAGCACGACGTCGGCGCCGAGGTGCTTGGAGCCCATCACCGCGTAACCGCCGCCGTAGGCCTTGCGGACGACCACGGTCACCTTCGGGACGGTCGCCTCCGCGTAGGCGTAGATCAGCTTGGCGCCGCGGCGGATGATCCCGCCGCGTTCCTGGCCGGTGCCCGGCAGGTAGCCGGGGACGTCGGCCAGGGTCAGCAGCGGGATCGAGAACGCGTCGCAGAAGCGCACGAACCGCGCGGCCTTCTCCGACGCGTCGATGTCGAGCACGCCGGCCTGGTGCCGCGGCTGGTTGGCCACGATCCCGACGGTGTGGCCCTGCACCCGCCCGAAGGCGCAGATCATGTTGGGCGCGAAGGCGCTGTGCACCTCGGTGAACTCGCCGTCGTCGACGAGCCGGACGATCAGCTCGGCCATGTCGTAGGTCCGGTGCGGCGAGTCGGGCACCAGCCGGTCGAGCTCGAGGTCGGCGGCGGTGGGCCCCGGGCTGGTTTCGTCGGCGTACGCGGGCGCGGGGTCGAGGTTGTTGGCGGGCAGGAAGCCGAGCAGGGTCTGCACCCAGTCGATGGCGTCCTGTTCGTCGGCGGCCCGGTGGTGGGCGTTGCCGGCCACCTCGCTCTGCACGGCCGCGCCGCCGAGTTCCTGCGCGGTGACCCGCTCCCCGGTGACGGCGTGCACGACGTCCGGGCCGGTGACGAACATGTGCGAGGTTTCGTCGACCATCACGGTGAAGTCGGTGATGGCGGGTGCGTAGACGGCACCGCCGGCGCAGGGGCCCATGATCATCGAGATCTGCGGGATGACGCCGGAGGCGTGGGCGTTGCGGCGCCCGAGTTCGGCGTAGTACGCCAGCGAGACGACGCCTTCCTGGATCCGGGCGCCGCCGGAGTCGTTGATCCCGACGACCGGGCAGCCGATGGTCGTCGCCTGGTCCATCAGCTTGAGCACCTTTTCGCCGGAAACCTCGCCGAGGCTGCCGCCGAAGACGCTGAAGTCCTGGGAGAAGACGCAGATCCGCCGCCCGTCGACGGTGCCGTGCCCGGTGACGACGCCGTCGCCCCACGGCCGGTTCTCGTCCGTCCCGAACTCGGTGCACCGGTGCCGCGCGAACTGGCCGGCCTCCACGAAGGAGCCGGGGTCGAGCAGCAGCCCGATCCGCTCGCGCGCGGTCAGCTTCCCCTTGGCGTGCTGCCGGTCGACGGCCCGCTTCTCGGCGATGCGGACGGCTTCGTCCTGCCGCGCGGCGAGGTCGGCGATCCGGAAGGCGGTGGTCGGGGTCAGCTCGTCCATCACCGCACCACCGCCCCGAGCCGTTCGGCCAGCACCGCCACGTGCGGCGGGTCGATCATCGACACGTGATCGCCGGGCACCCGCACGACGTCGAGGTCACCGCAGTACTCGTCCCAGCCCAGGGTGTCGTCCGTGCGCAGGTACCGCGGGTCCAGTGCGGTGGTGAGCGGGTGCGGGTCCTGGGCGCGCAGCAGCACCACCCGCCCGTCGTAGCGCCCGGGCCGGTACCGTTCGGCCACCCGGGCGTCCACATAGGACTCGTACTGGTGCTTGAGGACGCCATCGCCCATGTCCGGCACCTGCTCGGCCAGCCGGGCCATGACCCAGCGGATCTGGGCGTCCTCGTCCAGTCTCGCCAGCTCCTCGCGGGGCACGGCGAACGGCACGCCGTAGGTCCGGGCGATGTGCTCGGCGAACCGGTCGAAGCGGTCCAGCAGCCGGTCGGCCGGGTCGCCGGTGGCGGGCAGCGGCAGGATGGTGTCGATGAGGAAGACGAGCTCGGCGCCGCCCAGGCGGCGCGCGGTCTCGTAGGCCAGGCAGCCGCCGAACGACCAGCCACCCAGCCGGTAGGGGCCGTCGGGCTGGATCTGCCGGATCAGCTCCGCGTACCGGGCGGCTTTGCCCTCGACGGTGCGGGCGTCGTCGAGGCGCTCGAAGCCGTGGACCGGCGGGCCTTCCGGGAGGAGCCGGGCGAGCTCGCGGTAGACGCTCGCGGTGCCGCCGGCGGGGTGGAAGAGGAAGACGGGCTCGTCGCCGACGCCGTCCCGCAGCAGGCGCACGGGCCCACCACCGTGCCCTTCGAGCTCGGCCCGCAGGAGGTCGGCCATCGCGGCGACGGTGGGCGTGGCGAAGAGCCGGTCTTCGCCGGGCACCGCACCAAGGTGCTCGGCGAACGCCGCCCGGAGCTGCCGAGCCTGCGCCGGACCGCCGGCGAAGGGCTCGTGGACGCCGGGTTCGGGGCCGCCGAGGACGGCACGCCAGTGCCGGGCGACCCAGCGTTCGGCGGGATCCCGCGGCCCGGCGACAACGGACGCGGCGGACACCGGCTGCTCGGGTGAAGCCGGACCGAACCCCGCCTGGTCAGCCAAACGGCCGGCGTGCTCCCGCCGCTCGGGTGAAGCCGGACCAACCCCCGCCTGGTCAGCCAAACGGCCGGCGAGCTCCCGCCGCTCGGGTGAAGCCGGACCAACCCCCGCCTGCTCGGCCAGCCGGCCGGCGAGCTCCCGCCGCTCGGATGAAGCCGGACCAACCCCCGCCTGGTCAGCCAAACGGCCGGCGAGCTCCCGCCGCTCGGGTGAAGCCGGACCGAACCCCGCCTGCTCGGCCAAATGGCCGGCCAGCTCCGCCAGACTGGCCCCCCGCAGCAGCAACGGGATCGGCAACGGCAACCCGAAGTCCCTTTCCACCGCGCCGCGAGCCCGCATCGCCGAGAGCGAATCCAGCCCCAGCCGGGTGAGCGGCACCGTCCGGTCGACCTCCGTCAGCCCCAGCAGATCCGCGACCAGCTCCGCCAGGTGCGAGGCGATCGCCGCGCGGGCCGCTTCCGGTGTCTTCGAACGCAGGGCTTCCAGTCCGTCCCAAGTGGACGATGACGGCCGCGGCGCGAAGAGCCCGAAGAACGGTCGCTCCCCCAGCCCGGGGAAGAGCTCCAGCACCGTTTCCGAGTCGACCCGGGCCACTCCGGTCGCCGCGCGGTCGCGGGCCAGCACGGAGTCCAGCGCCGACAGCGCTTCCTCGGTGCCGAGCGGTTCGAGCACCGGGTTGACCGAGCCGGCCGCCGCGCCGGCTTCGCCCCAGGCGCCCCACGCGATCGTCGCGGCCGGGAGGCCTTGGGCGCGGCGCCACGCCACCAGCGCGTCGGCCCACGCGTTCGCCGTCGCGTACGCGGCCTGGCCCGGCGAGCCGAACAGGGCCGCCGCCGACGAGTACACCAGCCACCAGTCGAGGTCGTGCCCGGCCGTCGCCTCGTGCAGGCGCCACGCTCCCAGCGCCTTCGGCCGCCAAGCCGTCTCGAGCGCGTCGGTACCGAGGCTGATCGCGGCGCCGTCGGCCAGGACGCCGGCGGCGTGCAGCACCCCGCGCAGCGGCACGCCCCCTTCGACGGCCGCCGCGACCAGGGCTTCCGCCGTGCCCGGGGCGGCGATGTCGCCGGGCACCACCCGGACGTCGACACCCAGCTGGGGATCGGCGGCGTGCCGGCTGTTCAGCACCAGCCGCGTCGCGCCCCGCTCCGCCAGCCACTTCGCCGCGACCAACCCCAGGCCGCCGAGGCCGCCGGTGATGACGTACGCGCCGCCGCGGACCGGCGGCCGCACCGGGTCGCCGAGGGCGGGACGGACCAGGCGCCGCGTGTACCGCACGCCGCCGCGCCAGGCGATTTCGTCGTCCGGCCCGTCCGCGCGGACCTCGTCCGGCAGCCGGTCCGTTCCGTCGACCTGGCTCACCCGCAGTTCGGGGTGCTCGAACGCGAGCACGCGCACGAGCCCGCGCAGCGCGGCCAGTCCGGGGTCGCCGCGCTCGCCGGGTTCGACGGCGTGCGCTCCGTCGGTCACCAGCCACAGCCGCGGCGCCACCGGCAGTTCGGCCAGCTCGGCGACGACGCCGGCCAGCGTCTCGACCAGCCGCGCCCCGCGCGCCGGATCCGGCTCGGCGGCGGCGCCGAGCAGGGCGAGGACCGCGGTCGGTTCCCCGTCGCGCAGCAGCTTCGCCAGCTCGGCCCGGTCGCCGAGGCGGACGGTCCGGACGTCCTCGCCCGGGAGCCCGCGGTGGTCGTCGGACAGCACGATCCACCGGTGCGCCCGCCGGGGCCCGCGGGGGCGCCCCCCGTTTTCCACATTACCGGCCGGCACCGACAGTTCCGGGGCGGCGGGCAGCGGCGCCGGCTGCCAGGCGGCCTCGTACAGCAGCTTCGCGAGGGCCGCGTCCCGGTAGCGGCGGCAGTAGACGTCGCGGAATTCGACCAGGACGACGTCGTCGGCGTCGACCAGCTGGACGCTGCCGAGCACGCCGTCGCCGGACTCCCCGAGCACGGCGTCCACCCGCACGCCGCGGCGCGGATCGCCGTCGACCACCACCTCCCTCACCGACAGCGGCAGGTAGAGGGCGTCCGCCTCGCCGACGGCCGCCGCCAGCGCGTGCAGGCAGGCGTCGGCGAGCGCCGGGTGCAGCACGTACGCCGGGTGGTCGGCGTCCGGCTGCGCGATCGACGCCGACGCGCGCCCGGGCGCGGCGGTCACCCGGCGCAGGCCGCGGAAGGCCGGGCCGTAGGACTGCCCCAGCTCGGCCAGCGCCCGGTAGACGTCGACCGGCTCGCCGTCGGTTTCCCCGAACGGCGCCGACGGCGTGCCGCCGGTGCCGATCCGCGCGGTGGCGTGCCGGACCCAGGGGCCGGGTCCGCTGTGGACGGTCAGCGCGGACCCGCGCAGCGTCGTGGTCACCTCGGTGTGGTCGCCGAGCGGCAGGACTTCCCGCAGTTCGAGGTCGTGGACGCGGCCGCCGGGGCCGGCCGCGGCGAGCGCGAGCTCCAGGAACCCGGTGGCCGGGAACACCGGGGTGTCCCCGACGGTGTGGTCGGCCAGCCACGGCAGCGCGGCGGTGCCGACGTCACCGCGCCACAGGTGGCCACCGCCGGGGTCTTCGACGTGCACGCCGAGCAGGGGGTGCGCGCCGCCGGGGCGGACGGTCCGGCGCGGCCAGAAGCGTTCGTGCCGCCAGACCGGGCCGGGCAGCTCGACCGGCGGCGTCTGCGGCCGGGCGGCCAGCACGCCGGGATGCCAGGTGCTTCGGAAGTCCGGGCGGCGGAGCTCCCGGCCCGGGGCGAAGCTCCGGTTGCCGCCGCCGAGCACGTGCAGCCGGGCGAGGCTGGTCAGGAACGCCGTCCGCTCGTCGATCCGGCGGCTGGCCGAGGGCAGGCCCAGCACGCCGGACTGCTCGATCGCCGCCAGGGCCACCGGGTGCGGCGAGATTTCGACGAACACGGTGTGCCCGTCGGCGGCCGCCGCGGCCAGCGCCTGGCTGAACCGCACGGGACGGCGCAGGTTCGCCGCCCAGTACTCGACGTCGAACGCGGGCGGCTCGCGCGGATCGTCGAGAACGCTGCTGTAACACCGGATGCCGGGCGTTCCGGGGACCAGTCCCGTCACCGCGGCGCGGAACGGGCCGAGCACCGGCTCGACGGCGGCGGAGTGCCCGGCACCCCCGACCGGCAGCCGCCGGGCGAGCCTGCCGAGGGCTTCGGCGTGCGCGACCACGGCGTCCACGCGGTCGGCGGCCCCGCTGACGGTGCACTGGGTCGGCGACGCGTACACCGCGATGGTGACGTCGGGAAATGCGGCGAGTTCGGCCGGCGAGAGCTCGACGAGGGCCATCGCGCCGCCCCCGCGTTCGTCGAGCTCGGCCAGCAGCCGGGCGCGCGCGGCCATGACCTTCAGGCCGTCGGCGACGTCGAGTGCCCCGGCGACGACGGCGGCCGCGACCTCACCCATCGAGTGCCCCAGCACGGCGGCCGGAACGACGTCGTGCGCCCGCCAGAGGTCGGCCAGGGCGAGCTGCATCCCGAACAGCGCGAGCTGGGTCGCGGCGAGGTCGGGCAGGTCATGCTCGAGGGCTTCCCGCAGGGAGAACCCGGCTTCGACGCGGAAGACGGGATCGAGGGCCTCGATCCCGGCCCGGAAGGCGGGTTCGGAGCGGAGCAGCAGCCGCCCCATCCCGGACCACTGCGAGCCGTAACCGGAGAAGACGAAGACGACACCCGGCTCCCCCTCGCGCTCCCCGGCCCCCGAGGACACGGATGTGGCGTTGGTTGCGTCCACCGCACCGGAAGCCACGTTGGGTGCGCCGAGCGCACCGGCGGCCACCTTGGGCGCGTCCACCGCCCCAGAGGCCCCCTTGGGTGCGCTGAGCCCACCGGCGGCCACCTTGGGCGCGTCCACCGCACCGAAGACCCCCTTGGGCGCGCTGAGCGCACCGGCGGCCACCTTGGGCGCGTCCACCGCACCGAAGGCCACATTGGGGCGCTCGACGCCGGCGGCCAAGTCGCGCAGGGCATCGACCACCTCGCCCCGGCTTTCGGCGACCACCGCCGCGCGGAGCGGCAGGTGCTCCCGCCGGTGCGCGAGCGTCGCCGCGACCGCATCCAGCGGTGTCTCGCTCTCCGCCAGCCAGTCCGCGAGCTCGCCCGCCCGTGCCCGCAGCACCTCCGCCGACCGGGCCGAGAGCGCGAACACCTGCGGGCCGCCGGCACCGGCTCGGGGCGGGAACGCCGCCGCGGGCCACTCCTCCAGCACGACGTGGGCGTTCGTCCCGCCGAAGCCGAACGCCGACACCCCGGCCCTGGCCGTCCCGGAGTAGCGCGGCCAGTCCCTCGTCGACTCGACCACCCGCAACGCCGTGAAGTCGATGTGCGGGTTCGGCTCGCGGAAGTGCAGGCTCGGCGGCAGCCGCCGGTGCGTCATCGCCAGCACCACCTTCAGCAGGCCGGTGATCCCGGCCGCGCCTTCGAGGTGGCCCAGGTTGCTCTTCACCGAACCCAGCAGCAGCGGACGGCCGGCGGCGCGCCCGGAGCCGAGCACGGACGCCAGCGCGCCCGCCTCCAGGGGGTCGCCCAGCGGCGTCCCGGTCCCGTGCGCCTCGACGTAGTCCACAGTGGACGCGTCGACGCCCGCAGTGGCGTAGGCGTCGCGCAGCAGCGCCGCCTGGGCCTGCGGGTTGGGGGCGGTCAAGCCGTTGGAACGGCCGTCGGAGTTCACCGCGCTGCCGCGGATGAGCGCCAGCACCCGGTCGCCCGCCTGGCGCGCCGCCCGCAGCGGCTTCAGCACGACCACGCCGCAGCCTTCGCCACGGGCGATCCCGTCGGCGCCGGCGTCGAACGGCTTGCACCGGCCGTCCGCGGCCAGCACCCCGGCCCGGTGGAACCCGGCGGTGATCCCCGGCGCGAGCAGGACGTTCACCCCGGCGGCCAGCGCGGTCTCGCTCTCGCCGCGGCGCAGGCTCTGCACCGCCTGGTGCACCGCGACCAGCGACGACGAGCACGCGGTGTCCAGGGTGAGGCTGGGCCCGCGCAGGTCGAGCAGGTACGACAGCCGGTTCGCCGCGATGCTCGCCGCCGCGCCGGTCCCGGACCAGACGTCGACGCCCGCGACGTCGGCCATCGTCAGCGAGCCGTACTCGGTGGCCGACAGCCCGACGAACACGCCGGTCCGGCTGCCGCGCAGGGTGGACGGCGGGATGCCGGCGTGCTCCAGCGCCGCCCAGACGACCTCCAGGAGGATCCGCTGCTGCGGATCCATCGCCTCGGCTTCGCGCGGGCTGATGCCGAAGAACTCCGCGTCGAACCCGGCGACGTCGGCGAGGAAGCCGCCGCGCGACGGGACACCGGCGAGGTCCTCGGCCGGGGCGAAGGTTTCCCAGCGACCTTCGGGGACGTCGCCGGTGCCGTCACCGCCCGCGTCGAGGAAACGCCAGAACGCGGCCGGGGACTCGATCCCGCCCGGCAGCCGGCAGCCGAGGCCGACGACCGCGATCGGCTCGCCTTCCTCGCGCAGCGGCACGTACGCCGACGCGGAATCCACAGTGGACAAGTGCGCGGCGAGGCCGGTGATCGTCGGGTACTGCCAGACCAGGGTCGGCGACAGCGGGCGGCCGGTGAACTCGCCGAGGTCGGCCGCCAGGCTCGTCGCGTCCCGTGAGGACAGTCCGGTCTCGTGCAGGGGCCGGTCGGGGTCCACGTCGCCGAGCCGCGCGATCAGCCACGCGCGGATCGCCGCGGCGTCCGGCGCGCTCATCCGAGCCGCCGCGCGGTGAACGCACCATCCAGGTAGGACACCCGGCACCGGGCCCGGCTGATCTTGCCGCTGGAGGTGCGGGGCACCTCGCCCGGCGGTAGGAAGACGACGTCGTGCAGGCGCAGGCCGTGCCCCGCCGACACCGCCGCCCGCAGGGCCGCCGTCGCCGCCACGAGGTCGGTTTCGACGTTCTTCGCGCGTTCCAGGACGACGACCGCGGCTTCCCCGCCGTCGCCGTCGATCGCGAAGGCCGCGGCCGAATGCGGCCGCACGGCCGGGTGTTCCTCGACGGTCTGCTCGATGTCCTGCGGGTAGTGGTTGCGGCCGTCGACGACGACCAGGTCCTTCAGCCGGCCCGTCACGAACAGCTCGCCGTCGAAGACGACGCCGAGGTCGCCGGTCGCCAGCCAGCCTTCGCCGGTGTCCGGATCGAGCGGGGGCAGGCCGAAGGCGGCCGTCGACGCCTCGGCCCGGCCCCAGTAGCCGCGGCCGACGTTCGGGCCGCTGACCCGGATTTCGCCGACCTCGCCCGGTTCGGCGGGCCGCCCGGTCGCCGGGTCGGTGATCAGCACCCGCTGCCCCACCGGGCGGCCGCAGGAGACGAGCGTCGATGCCGAAGCGCTCGCGGCGACCGGCTCCGCGTAGCCCGCGGCGAGCCGGGCCCGGTCGAACGTCACCTGCCGGGGCGGCTTCCCCGCGTCCGTCACGGAGACCAGCACGGTGGCCTCGGCCAAACCGTAGGAGGACCGGTGCACCTCCGGCCGCAGCCCGCATTCGGCGAACGCCGCGTGGAACTTTTCGATCGTGGCCGGCAGCACCGGTTCACTGCCGTTGATCAGCGACACCACCCGGCTCAGCTCGAGGTAGAGCTTGTCGGCCTCGGTGACGCGGGAAGCGCAGTAGGCGTAGGCGAAGTTCGGGGCGGCGCTGATCGCGCCGGGGCTGGCCGAGAGCGCGCGAAGCCAGCGCACGGGCCGTTCGAGGAAGGCCAGCGGGTCCATCAGGACCGACTCCAGCCCGCCGGCCATCGGCGCGCCGATGCCGAGGATCAGCCCCATGTCGTGGAACAGCGGCAGCCAGCTGACCGTCGACGTCGTCCCGCTTTCGGCGCCGTAGGCGGCACACGCCTGACGGGCGTTGGCGAGCACGTTCCGGTGGGTCAGCACGACCCCGGCGGGCGAGCGCGTCGAGCCGGACGTGTACTGCAGGTACGCCGGGGCGTCGGGATCGGGCGCGGGCCAGTCCCGCGTCCCGGCCGCGACCGGCGGCACGGCGTCGACGTCGACCACCGCCGGGCCGGGCGCGGCGCCGTCGAGGAACCGGGTGACCGCCTCGTGGTCCCCGGCCGTGGTCAGCACCACGCGCGGACCGCAGTCGGCGAGCGCCGCAGCCAGCCGGCCCGCGTGGCCGGGCAGGCCGGGTGCGAACAGCGGCACGGCGATCAGGCCCGCCCGCAGCGCGGCGAGGAACGCGACGACGTACCCGGTGGACTGCCCGGCCAGCACCGCCGCGCGCTCCCCGGGACCGACCACTTCGGACAGCCGGGCCGCCACCGCGCCGACCCGCTCGTCGAGCTCGCGCCAGGTGAGCGTGACCGCCTGGCCGTCGACGCCGTCGCGGTGGTCGAGGTGGGTCACGGCGACGCGGTCGCCGAGGCGGCGCGCCCAGTGACCCAGCAGGGTCGCGAAGGACTCGCCGGTGGCCGTGGGCAGACCGGTGCCGGGATCCGGCCGGGAAATGGTTTCCATGCATCCTCGCAGAGAGCGTTTACCGGCGCAGTGAATAGCCGCGCCGGTGCGGTTGTCAACGAATCGATCTCCGGTACTCACGGGGAAACGGGTCAGGGCACAGCACGTTTGTCACGCGGCGACGAGGTTTCGGCGGGCCGGGTCCCCGGCACGCGCACCGCCAGCAGCGCGCCGGCGAACGTGAGCCCGGCCGCGGCGAGCAGGCCCGCGGTGTACCCGACGGCCAGCGCCGCGCCGGCGGGGGCGCCCGCGGCCAGCCGCACCGCGCGCACCGAGGTCAGCATCGCGCCGATCAGCGCGACGCCGAGCGCGCTCGACAGTTCCCGGGCCGCGGTCAGCAGACCCGACGCCGTGCCGGAATACCGCGGCGCCACCACGTCCAGCGCGTGCGAGGTCATCGGGACGGTGAACGTCGAACCCGCGCCGATCAGGACCAGGCCGGGCACGCGTGGCCACAGCGCGGGGACGTGGTTCACCGCGGCGAGGGCCAGCAGTCCGGCGCCCACCGCGGCCAGCCCCGCCGCCACCGTCCGAAAAGGACCGTGCCGGGCGACCGCCGACGGCACCAGCGGCGTCGCGGCCACGACCGCCACCGCGACCCCGGCCAGGGGCAGCCCGGCGCCGGCCGGGCCGAGTCCCAGGAACTCCTGGTGCAGCAACGGCGTGAAGAAGAAGACCCCGGAGATCCCCAGTCCCCACAGCAGCTGCAGGCCGAGCGAGCCCAGGAACACCCGGTTCCCGGTCAGCGCCGCCGGGACGAGCCGCTCCCGCGCCCGCCGCTCCCGGACGAGGAACGCCACGCCGAGCACGGTTCCGGCGGCCAGCAGCGGGAGCCGGAACCGGGGTTCGGCCAGTGCGGTGGTGAGCAGCACCAGGCTCGCGGTCACCAGGACCATCGCCGGCGCCGGTGGCGCGCGGGTCCCGGCGGTCCGGCCGGGCGGCACGGTCCCCGGCAGCAGGACCAGCAGCGCGACCACGAACGGGAGGTTGACGAAGAAGATCCAGGCCCAGCCGCAGTATTCGCTCAGGACACCGCCGAGGGCCGGGCCGAGGGCCAGCGCGGCCGCCAGGCAGGCCGTCCACACCGCCGCGCCGAGCGTCCGGCCGCGGGCGTCGAGGTTGGTCCGCAGCAGGCTCAGCAGCCCCGGCACCAGGAACGCGGCCGCCACACCCTGCAGCGCCCGGGCGGCGACCAGCAGCCACGCCGAGCCCGCCACCCCGCCGACCGCCGCGCCGGCGCCGAACGCCAGCAGCGCCCCGGTCAGGGCGGGACGCCGTCCCCAGCGGTCGACCAGGGCGCCCGCCGCCGGCAGGAGCCCGGCGAAGGGCAGCATGTACCCGAGCGCGATCCACGGCAGGGCGTCGACGTCCAGGGCGAGAGCGCGGCCGATGGACGGCGCGCCCGCGGCGACGATCGTGTTGTCCAGCGTTGTGACGAACGCGCCGAGCGCGAGCACGACCAGGGTCCGCCGGATCATCGCGGGCTCCCCGCCGGTTCGACGGCGACCACGGCCGTCCGCCCCGGGAACCACCAGTTCGCCGCGCCCAGCCGGGTCATCACCGCGGGGACGAGCACGCACCGGACGACGACCGCGTCCAGCAGCACGGCGACGGTCAGCCCGACGCCCGCCTCGCGCACCACCCGGGCGTCCACGAAGGCGAACGACACGAACACCAGCGCCATGATCAGCGCGGCCGCGGTGATGGTCCGGCCGGTCGCCGCGACGCCGTCGACGACCGCCGCCCGCGTGTCGCCGTGGCGGCGCCAGGCCTCCTGGATGCGGGCGATGAGGAAGACCTCGTAGTCCATCGACAACCCGAACAGCCCGGCGAAGAGGAAGACGGGCAGGTACGGCTCGATCGGGCCGCCGAAGGCGAACACCACCGCGCCGGTCGTCGCGGCCGCGGTCAGCAGGTTCATCGCCGCCGCGGTGAGCGGGATCAGCACACTGCGGAACACCCAGGCCAGCAGCAGCACCGAGATCCCGACGACGGCGGCGAAGAACAGGGGCAGCCGGTCGGCGATCGCGGCGGAGAAGTCGGCCCGGGCCGCGACGACCCCGCCGACGTGCGCGTCCGGGCTGCCGAGGACCCTGGCCATCACCCGCGTCGACGCGAGCAGCTCGCCGGTGGCCGGATCGGCGGGAGCGGTCCGCGGGAGCACCGTGAGCAGCCAGACGCCCCCCGGCAGCGCGGCCGGCGGGCCGACGTCGGCGCTCGCGAGCAGCGCTTCCCGCAATGCGCCCACCGACTCGCCACCGGTCCCGACCACCAGCAGCGGCGCGTCCGCGCCCGGCCCGAAGCCCTCTTCCAGCAGCTCGGCCGCGGTGCGCGTGACGCTGCCGGGCGGGTCGAGCGCGGCGTCCGGCACGCCGAGCCGCAGGCCGGTCATCGGGAGCGCGAGCACGGCCACGACCAGCAGGGCGGCGAGCGTGTACGGGCCGGGGCGCGCGGTCACCGCCCGCGCGAGCCGGGCCCACCGGCCGCCGTGGCCGTCCGGGCGCAGGCTCATCCGGCGGGCGAGGAGCCGCAGCAACGCGGGCAGCAGGGTCAGCGCGGCGAACGCGGTCAGCAGCACCGAGACCGCGGCGGCGGCCGCGATCCCGTTCAGGAACGGCAGGCCGACGGTGACCATGCCGGCCAGCGAGACGCACACGGTGACGCCGGCGAAGACGACGCTGCGGCCGGAGGTCGCCGCCGCGACGGCCAGGGCCGCCGCCGGTCCGGCGCCGTCCCGGCGGCCCTGCCGGTAGCGGGTGAGCACGAACAGCGCGTAGTCGACGCCGACGCCGAGCCCGAGCAGCGCGGCGATCTCGGTGCTGATCTTCGGCACGGTCATGACGTGCGACAACAGCGTCACGGCGGCCAGTGCGCAGCCCACGGAAACCGCCGCGGTGAGGACCGGGAGCAGGACGCAGGTCAGCGAGCCGAAGGCCACCAGCAGCACCACGGCCGCGGCGAGCAGGCCGATTCCGGCGTTGCCCAGCCCGGGCGCGGCGGCCGTCATCGCGGCGAGTTCCCCGGACGCCCCGGCGGTGAGGCCGCCGGCGTCGCGGACGGCGGCCGCGAACGCCTCGGCCGTCCCCGGCCCGAGGTCGGCGGCCGGCGCGTCGAAGCGCACGGTGAGCACCGCCGTCCGCCGGTCGGCGGACACCTCGCCGGGCGGCGGATCGACGGACACCACGTGCGGCAGCGCCGCCAGCCGGGCGGCGAACGCGTCGAGCCGGGCGCGGCCCGGACCGGGGGCTTCGCCACCCGGACCCCGGAAAAAGCGATCCGTGCCGTCGACCGGGCCGTCCGGCGAGCGCACCACCACGCGTTCCGCGGCACCACCGGCCCCGGCGGTGCGCAGCAGGCCGGCCGCCGCGGTGCTGTCCGCGGCGGGCAGGGCCACCGTGTCGCGGAAGGCCGCGCCGGTGTGCAGCGCGGCCGTACCGAGGCCGCCCAGCGCCACCAGCCACAGCACGATGACGACGCCGGCGCGGCGGAAGCACCAGGAAACGAGCGCCGTCATCGGTGTTCTCCTCCCGCGTGCCGGTCGATCACGCTAACAACGGCGAGGTGCGCGAAGATACCGTCCCGGATCACAAATCGAATTCCGGAAACCTTTGCCGTGGTTAGTGATCCGGGGTTTGTCCGGCAGGTGACAAACTCCGGTGCGGCCGTTGGGCCCGGCGTGACAGAACCCGCTCCGCGAGCAGCATCGGCGGTTGCCAACTCCGATCCCGTGTGAGTACATGGCCTCCGCGCCGATCACGGCGCGGACTCTCCACGAGGCGCGGCAAGGGGTGTGAGCCATGACCCGGACGATCACGCAGGCGGCGATCCCGCAGCCGCGGGGCACCGGCCGCGCGCGGCAGCTGTGGTGCTCGCTGCCGACGGAACTCGCGCGCCGGTTCCGGCCGCACGCCGACCCGCTCGCCCGGCGGATCCTCGAGGAGGTCCAGCACGCCGTCCCCGAGTACGCCAAGCCCCTCGAGGGCGAGTTCGGCAAGATGATCGTGCTCGCGATCGAGCAGGCGGTCATCGGCTGCATCGACAGCATCGAAGACCTGACGTCCACACAGGACACGTGGGCGAAGCTGTTCGTCGAGGTCGGAAGGCGCGTGCACCACGACGGCGGCAGCCTCAATTCCCTGCAGGCCGCCTACCGCGCGGGCGGCCGAGCGGCGTGGCGCTACGTGGCCGAACTGGGCCAGGCCCACCGGTTCCCGGCGGCCGTGCTGTGCGTCGGCGCCGAAGCCATTTTCGCTTACGTGGAGGAAATTTCCTCGTACTCGGTCGAGGGGTACACGTTGGCACAGGCGATGGCGACCGGCACGCTCGAGCGGCGGCGGCGCCGGCTCTTCGAACTGCTCCTGTCCACCCCGCCGTCGTCCCCGGCCACGCTGGCGACGATGGCCGAGGCCGCGCAGTGGCCGATGCCGGAGCGGGTCGCCGTCGTCGCGCTCGAGCCGCGCACCGGACAGCACCCGCCGCCGTCCCCGCGGCTTCCCGAGGACGTGCTCCTGGACCTCGACGGCCCCGAGCCGTGCCTGCTGACCCCGCACCCGGACCGCGACCTGCGGGGCCTCGAAGGCCGCCTGCCGGGCTGGCGCGCGGCGGTCGGCCCCCGGGTCCGCCCGGCGGAGGCCGCGACGTCGCTGCGGTGGGCCCGCCGCACGCTCGAGCTGCTCCGCCGCGGCCTGGCCGGCGACGGCCCGGTCACGCACACGGCCGACCACCTGGCCACGCACTGGCTGCTGATCGACCGTTTCCTGCTGGACGAGCTGTCGGCGAAGGCGCTGGCGCCGTTCGCCGGCCTGACGGCGAAGCAGCAGACCCGGCTCGCGGAGACGTTGCTGAGCTGGCTGGAGCACAACGGGAGCACCCCGGAGATCGCGCAGGCCCTGCGGATCCACCCGCAGACCGTCCGCTACCGCGTGAGCCAGCTGAGCGAGCTGTTCGGCGAGCGGCTGACGGACCCGGCCCGGCGCCTGGAGATCCAGATGGCGTTGCGCGCCCACCGGTTGCTGGGCACCCGGCCCCCGACCGGCGAACGCTGACCGGGCGGCCCACGGCGTCTTGAATGCCCCATCCCTGTCGTCCGAGGTCTTGAACGACCCATTCCTGTCGTCCGGAGCCTTGAATGACTCGTTCAAGCCGTGCGAATCCGCGGCACCAGCGGGCTGACAGCGGCGGCGCGGTCGGCTATGGTCTTTCCAGGCTGTTAGCGCTAACAGTCGGTTGGAGGACGCCACCGATGACCGCGCCCGAACTCACCCGGGAGCCGTTCGGCCAGGCCGGCGGCACCGATGTCCACCGGTACACGCTGGGCCGGCCCGGCGGCCCGATCGCGCGCGTGCTCGACTACGGCGGCGTCATCCAGTCGCTGGAAGCGCCGGACCGCGACGGCCGCCTCGGCAACGTCGTGCTCGGGTTCGCGGACCTCGACTCCTACGTCGCCAACAACCGGCCCGGGGCCGACCGGGTGTTCCTCGGCGCGGTGATCGGCCGGTTCGCCAACCGGATCGCCGGCGGCACCTTCACCCTCGACGGCGTCCAGTACCGCGTCCCCCTCAACAACGGCAAGAACAGCCTGCACGGCGGCCCCGCCGGGTTCGACACGCGGGTCTGGGCGGCCACCGAGGTGCGGGACGGCGACGGTGTCGCGCTGCGGCTCACGCTGGTCAGCCCGGACGGCGACCAGGGTTACCCCGGCCGGCTCACCACCGAGGTCACCTACCGCGTCGACGCGCGCGACCGGCTCCGCATCACCTACCGCGCGACCACCGACGCGCCGACGGTCGTCAACCTGACCAACCACACCTACTGGAACCTGGCCGGCGAAGGGACCGGCGACGTCCACGAGCACCACCTGGAGATCGCCGCGAGCCGGTTCTGCCCGACCGGTGACGACCTGATCCCGGCGGGCGACCCGGTCCCGGTCGAGGACACGCCTTTCGACTTCCGCCGGTGGGCGCCGATCGGCGCCCGCGTCGGCGAGCCCGACCCCCAGCTGGTGATCGGCCAGGGCTACGACCACAACTGGGTGCTCGACGACGGCGCGCCGTTCGCCGCCCGGGCGTGGGACCCGGCGTCCGGCCGCCTGCTGACGATGTGGACGACCGAGCCGGGCCTGCAGTTCTACTCGGGCAACTACCTGACCGCGGCCCTCACCGGCACCGGCGGCCGCCCGTACCACCGCGGCGCCGGCTTCGCGCTGGAGGCCCAGCACTTCCCGGACTCCCCCAACCGGCCGGACTTCCCCAGCACCGTGCTGCGGCCCGGCGAGGTCTACCACCAGGAGACGGTGTACGCCCTGACCACGGCCGACGAGCCACCGGTGGCGTGAGCGACATTCGCGAGGCACCCGCCCGGTCCCGCCGATAGCCTCGCCGGTCATGGGAGATCTTTCCGCCGTCGCCCGCGACCTCGCCCCCACCGGCGCGCTGCGCGCCGCCGTCAACCTCGGCAACCCCGTGCTCGCGCACGGAACGCCGGAGGAGCCGGGCGGGGTCACGGTCGACCTCGCGCGTGAAGTGGCCGCGCGGCTGGACGTCCCGGTGCGCCTCGTCTGCTTCGACGCGGCCCGCAAGTCGTTCGAGGCGCTGACCTCGGGGGCGGCCGACCTCGGCTTCCTGGCGATCGAACCCGCCCGCGCGGCCGAGGTGGCGTTCACGGCGCCGTACGTCGTCATCGAAGGCGTGTACGTCGTCCCGGACGGCTCGCCGCTCACGACCCCGGCCGACGTCGACCGGCCGGACGTCCGGATCGGCGTCAAGCAGGGCTCCGCGTACGACCTGTACCTGACCCGGACCCTCCGGCACGCGACGATCGTGCGCGGCGACGACGGCGTCACGGCGTTCGAGGACGGCGGCCTGGAGGTCGCGGCCGGGATCCGGCAGCCGATGACCGCCTACGCCGGCGCGCACCCGGGGACGCGGGTACTTCCGGGCCGGTTCATGGAGATCCGCCAGGCCGTCTGCACCACCCCGGACCGCCGCCCGGAGACGATCGCGTTCCTGCACGACCTGGTGGAGGAGCTGAAGGCGAGCGGCTTCGTCGCCGACGCGCTGCACCGCGCCAACCAGGAAGCCACGGTCGCGCCGCCCGCCTGACGGCCCTACTTGCCGGTGACGCCGTCGAGCAGCTCGCGGCCGACGTCCACGTGCCCGGCGTGCCGGGCGAAGCTCTGCACCAGGTGACACAGGATCCACGCGAACGTCGGGTGCTCCTCGGCACCGCCGCGACGGGTCGTGCGGGCCGCCCGGCGGTCCAACGGGGTGACCGCGGCGAGCCGGGCGCAGTTCTCGCGCTCCGCGAGGAAGAACGCCGTGATGTCCGCCGAGGGTTCCTCCGGCGCGACGAACCACTTCTGCTCGGCGGTGCCGGGCCAGGAGAAGTCGACGTCCTCGCCGGCGAACAGGTACCGGATCCAGAAGCGCTCGGTGCAGGCGAGGTGCTTGACCATGCCCAGCGGCGTCCAGCCCGAGGGCACGACGCTCCGGCGCAGATCCTGCTCGGAAAGGCCGTCGAGCTTGCGCAGGACGGCGGTGGCGCTGTGGTCGAGGTAGCCCAGCAGCAGCGCGCGCGGATCGGCCAGCGTGGGCGGGGGCTCGGGAGTCTCGGCCATGATCGAAAAGCTACTGGGCGGCACGCCGCCGGGCGGTGCTCCCGCGCGCTCACGAACGCGTGATCCCGCGCGTGGCCGCGAAAACGCGCCGGCTCGCGAGGCGGCCATCATCGCCGGACCCGCCACTCAGGCCGTCGGCCGAATCGCCGTATCGCTGAGTCGTCGCCGCCGTCACCGGAGCGACATTGCGCCTTTTCGACGGTCGCAACGAGTGCTACGTTCACGGTGGTGCAGCTCGACCCCGAGGAGCCGCGATGAGGCTTACGCCCAGCGCTCACACCGACTCGTTCTGCCGCGACCGGCTGCCACCCGGCGACCAGTGGCCGCGGCTGGTGTTCGACCTGCCGGAGCTGCACTACCCCGACCGGCTCAACGCCGCGACCGTGTTGCTCGACGAGACCACCGCCCGCCTCGGCCCGGAGCGCCCCTGCCTGCGTTCCCCGCACGAGACGTGGACCTACGGCGAGGTCTTGGCCCGCGCCAACCGGATTGCCCACGTCCTCACCGCGGAGCTGGGTGTCGTGCCGGGCAACCGCGTGCTGCTGCGCGGCCCCAACACGCCGTGGCTCGCGGCGTGCTGGCTCGGCGTCCTCAAGGCCGGCGCCGTCGCCGTGGCGACCATGCCGATGCTGCGCCGCGGCGAGCTCGACAAGATCACCGACCGCGCGCGGCCCACGGTGGCCCTGTGCGACGAGCGCCTGCTCGAGGAGCTGCCGCCGGCGCTGCCCGTGGTGGCGTACGGCACCGAGCGCGCCGAACTGGCCGAACGCTGCGCCCGGCACCCGGCCACCTTCGCCGACGTGCCGACCGCCGCCGACGACGTCGCCCTGCTCGCCTTCACCTCCGGCACCACCGGGACACCGAAGGCCACCATGCACTTCCACCGCGACCTGCTCGCCATCGCCGACACGTTCTCCCGCCACGTCCTCCGGCCCACCCCGGACGACGTGTTCTGCGGGACGCCGCCGCTGGCGTTCACCTTCGGCCTCGGTGGCCTCCTGGTGTTCCCGCTGCGCGCCGGCGCCTCCGTGCTCCTGCTGGACCGCGCGACACCCCGGGAGCTGGCGTCGGTCGTCGCCGAGCAGGCGGTGACGGTGCTGTTCACCGCCCCCACCGCCTACCGCGCGATCCTCGGCTCCGGCGACGGGCCCCTGCTGGCCGGCGTCCGCCGCGCCGTCTCCGCCGGGGAAGCCCTCCCCGCCGCCGTCGCCGAGCGGTACCGCGACGTCGTCGGATCGCCGTTGATCGACGGCATCGGCAGCACGGAGATGCTGCACGTGTTCATCTCCGCGGCCGGCGACGACGCCCGCCCCGGCTTCACCGGCAAGGTCGTCCCCGGCTTCCGCGCCGCCGTCCTCGACGCCGACGGCCGCCCGGTCCCGGACGGCACGCCCGGCCGGCTCGCCGTCCAGGGCCCCACCGGCTGCCGCTACCTCGGCGATCCCCGGCAGGCCGGCTACGTCCGCGACGGCTGGAACATCACCGGTGACACCTACGTCCGCGAACCCGACGGGTACTTCCGGTTCGTGGCGCGCAGCGACGACATGATCGTCTCTTCCGGTTACAACATCGCGGCTCCCGAGGTCGAAGAGGTGCTTCTGACGCACCCCGACGTCGAGGAGTGCGCGGTGGTCGGCACGCCCGATCCGGATCGGGGTGCGGTCGTGACCGCCTTCGTCGTGCTCCGGCCCGGCGTCGCGCCGGGCCCGCAGGTCGTGCACGCCCTGCAGGAGCACGCCAAAGCCGTTGCCGCGCCGTACAAGTACCCGCGCCGGGTGCGGTTCCTCGAGGCGCTGCCACGCAGTGCCGGCGGCAAGCTGCAGCGGTACCTGCTGCGCGAGCGCCGGCGGGGGTGACGGGCCCGCTGCCGAGGTGGGGTGGCGGTGGGCCCGTCACGTCTATGGGGTCGAGGACATGGCACCAGCCTAGCCGAGAATTCGAACACATGTTCACGGCCATTCGAGTGGAGTCCAGCTACGATCCGTCACCACAAGCCCGCCTTTTCCCAGGCGGCAACACTTCCGGGTGACAAGCGGTCCTCAGTGGACACTCCGCGAACCCGGCAGGCGAGCCGCCGCCACCACGCGCGACGCGGGCACCCGCCCCGCGCCGATTCCTCCGCTGCCGACGGCAAAACGGCCCTGACCTGCACCGAGGACCAGCACCCCGGCGGGCCGCCGAGGCGGTGACAACGCCGGCGACCCGACCCCATAAAGTCTTCGCGCAGCCATCGGAGGTGACCACCCGCGTGCCCGACGTCGACTACTACGAGGTGCTCGGCCTTCGCCGCGACGCCACGGCGGCCGACGTCAAGGCCGCCTATCGCCGGCTGGCCAAGACCATGCACCCGGACGGCGGCGGCACGGTCGGCACGTTCCGGCTGCTGCGCGAGGCCTACGACGTCCTGAGCGACCCGGTCGCCCGCGCCCGCTACGACTCCGGCGGCGCGGCCGTGGTGCCCGTGCCGGTCCGGCCGCGGCCCCGGCGGCGCTTCGGCGACGAGCCCGGCTTCGTCCCCGACCTGCCCGAGCTGGACGCCGAGGACCTGAGCTGGTGGCACCTCGCCGGGGAGGACACCCGGATGCGGCACGGCCGCCGCGGCGGGCCAGGGCACACGCCGGTGGTCGCCGCGGTGGCCGGCATGGTGCTCGTGCTGCTGCCGCTGGTCACCGGGGCCGGCTTCTCGCCGCCGATGCTCGCCGTCTGGCTGCTGCTCACGGCGGGCACGGCCCTGCTGGTCCAGCGGCTGGCGCGCGGGTACCTCCGCGCGGCGAAGGCGCGCGAAGCGTACGCCGAGGAGTTCGGCGGGCGCACGGTGTTCGGCACGCCCGGCACCGAGCGCGACGAGCTGGCCGAGCGGCTCACCGCCGACCTGCTCGAGGGCTACCTGACCCGGCTGCCGGGCGCCCGCATCTTCCACGGGCTCGCCTGGCCGGGCTCGGTGTTCGCCGACGTCGACCACGCGGTGCTGTGCGGCAAGCGGCTGGTGCTCATCGAGTCGAAGCTGTGGCTGCCGGGCCACTACGAGACGGCGGAGGACGGCAGGCTGCTGCGCAACGGCCGCCCGTTCCGCGGCGGCGGCAGCCGGCTGACCGAAAGCCTGGCGGCGTACCGCGGCCTGCTGCCGGGCGTGGCGCTGCGGGGCGTGATGATCGTCTACCCGAGCCGCAGCGGGGACCTGACCACGGCGGACCCGGGTGACCTGGCGGTCGCGCCGATGACCCCGGAGGAGTTCCTGCACGAGATCGGCGAATGGCTCGCGGCCGATCCGTCCACAGTGGACCACGAGGCGCTGCGGACGGTGCGCGACCAGGTCGTCGGCGGAGGCGGCCGGGCGGCCTGAGGCGCATGCACGCCGCCGCTGCCCTCGGCACCGCCCTCCTGGCCTACCTCCCGGCCGCGGTCACCCCCGGCCCCAACTTCGTCCTCATCGCCCACACGGCCGCCACCGGGACCCGGCGGTCCGCGGTGGCGATCGCGCTCGGGGTGGTCGCCGCGGGCGGCCTGCTCGCCGCGGTCGCGGTCTTCGGGCTGGGCGGCCTGCTGGCCCGCACACCGTGGCTCGCGACGGCGTTGCGCGTGGCGTGCGGCGGCTACCTGGCGTGGCTGGGCGTCCGGCTGTGGTGGCGCGCCCGCGCGCCCGGCGAACCCCGGGAGCAGCCGGACCGGGACGCCCCGCCGGCCGGGCACCGCACCGCGTTCGGCCGCGGCGTCCTCAGCAACCTGACCAACCCCAAGGCCGCCGCGTTCTTCGGCAGCGTCCTCACCGCCACCCTCCCGCCCACCGAACCCACCGCCGTCAAGGCGGCCGCCGTCGCGCTGATCGTCGTCGCCTCGGCCGCGTGGCACCTGAGCGTGGCCCTGCTGTTCTCCGCCCCCGCCACCCAGCGCTGGTACGCCCACGCCGAACCGGCCCTCAACCGCGTCGTGGGCACCGTTCTGGTCGTCCTCGGCATCATCCTCGCCTTAACGCCGTGAAGGCCTCCTCGCGCGAACGAGGAGGCCTTCACGGGACTAACGCAACTGCTACCGGGCGCCACCCGAAGCACGCTGCTTCTGCGCGTGCGCGGAGCGGGTGCAGACCTCGCCGACGTCGACCGTCTGGCCGCGGTCGACGAAGACGTCCGCCACGCCGACGAGCTTGCCGCTCGGCGACGAGCAGGTCAGCTGGTAGGCCTCCTTCGTGCCGTACGTCGGCGGGACCGGCGACGAGAACGACACGTCGCCGCTCCAGTCGTCGACCGCGGCCGGGTTCGCCTGGTCGTAGTTGACCACCACGGCCTTGTAATCACCGGCCGGCGGGTCGAACAGCACGGCGTGCTCGGACGTCGTGCCGCCGTTGGCCGACGAGCTGACCAGGTTGCCCGCCGAGTCGTAGATGAACAGGTCCCAGTCGGTCGCGGTGTTCGCCCAGTTGATGTTGACGCTGAACTTCCCGTTGTCGACCTTCGGGAGGCCGTCGACGTGGAAGGTGAACGAGTCACCCGCCGGGTCGGCCGGGTAGTTCTGGTTGATCGGCGGCACACCCGCCGGGTTGGTGACCGCGAAGCCCTGCTGCGCCGGGCCCTGCGGGTCCCGCCCGTACCGGCCGGCCACGTATGGCCGCGTCGACGGGTTGACCGACCAGGCGAAGCGCCCGCCGGTGGCGGTGAACTTCGAGTTCAGGTCGTCGGTGATGTAGATCGGCGGCTTGGTGGAGCCGTCGGGCTGGATCACCGGCGACGTCGGCGTCTGGAACGTCTTGTGCAGCTTGAGCTGGTAGTTCTTCGGCGCCGAGCCGATCAGCGTGGAGTGCTGCTGCGGGTCGGCCGCGTTGCCCAGCATGTCCAGGAACGCCTGGCGGTTGCCGCCCTTGCCGGCCCCGGCCGCCGGGGCCAGGCCCGCGTACTCGGCCACGACGCTGTCGGCGTAGGGCCCGTGGAAGCCGTTTCCGCCGACCTCGATGGTGAAGCCCCAGCCGCCGGTGGCCCAGTACGACCAGTCTTCGGTCGTGCCGGTGGTGTCGTAGAGCGCCCAGCTCGGCTCGCTGGTGTAGCCGTTGCGCGAGGCCAGCTTGTCGCCGAGCGCCTTGTACTGCGGCTCCTCGAGCGGCGGGCGGACGTCCGCCACGCCCGGCGGACGCAGCACGAGCGCGGCGACCGTGTGCATCGTGATCAGGTTGGTCACCTGGCGCGAGGACACGATCGAGCGGACGTTGCGCACCTCGGGCTCGCTGAACGGCGCGGACCCGCGGAAGGTGTCGCCGCTCCAGTTCAGCTCGGCGCCGGCGCCGCCCCAGAAGCCGCCGTAGTTGCGGTTCGGGTCGGTACCGCGGACGCGGCCGCCCGGGTTCGCCTTGCAGACGCCGGTCGCGAACTGCGGCGGCGAGTCGTTGACGTTGCAGTTCTTCCGCTTCATCTCGTAGTCGAACCGGGTGAAGTCGCCCTTGGGCTCGGCTTCGCGGGAGATCTCGAAGCCGTCCGGGTTGATGATCGGCACGACGATGTTGCGCGTCTTGCTCACCATGGACCGGATGGCGGCGTCCCGCGAGTAGCCGTTGACCAGCTCGTACGCCCACTCCATGACGTGCTCGCCGGCCGGCCACTCCCGGGCGTGGTGCACGCCCATGGTGAAGTTCACCGGCTTGCCGTCGGTCACGTTCTTCACGTCGGAGGCGATTTCGACGCCGACGACGTCACGGCCTTCCCAGGTCGATTCCGGCATCGTGAACGCCGAGACCAGGCCCGGGTTCTTGCGCGCCAGTTCCTTGAGCTCGTAGTTGTACTCGTAGAGGTGCCGGTAGGCGGTGCGCCCGGAGGGCAGCGCGGACGCGGCGGTCTTGGCGGCGTACTCGCGGTCGGTCTTCGCGTCGCGGACCGACTTGGCCGAGAGGTCCGCCTCGATGACCTTCGACTTGAAGCCGCTGTCGGAGAGCGTCTTGCGGTCGGCGTCGTCGGCGAGCACGACCTCGACCCCGGTCGCGTCCCCCTTCTCCGTGACGTCGAGCCCGAGGGCGGTCAGCTTGCCCTTGTCGGCGCGCGTCGGCGTCTCGACGCGGACGAGCTCCGCGCGCTGGGTCGCCGGGGCGGTGCCGGTCGGCGTGCCCTGCGGGGTCAGCGCCAGGAAGTCGACGCCGAGCTGGGCCTGACCGGCCGAGCCGCCGTACCGGCAGCCCTGGACGACGAGTTCCTGCCCCTTCTTCACGAAGCTTTCGGCGAGTTCGTGGCTGCGCAACGCCGTCGAGGCGGCGACCACCGCACCGGTGGCCTTGTCGAACACGGCGACGTCCCAGTCGCCCTCCGCGCCCTGCGCCGGCTTCAGCCGCGCCTGGACGAGGCCGTCCACGGTGGACGTCAGCTCGCGGCGATCGGCGCCCGAAGTGCCCTTGGGCAGCACTTTCGCGAAGCACGAGCGGGCCACCGACTTGTCGGCGCGCAGGATGTTCTGCGCTGCGCCCGCCGTGCCGGACGGCAACGCGACGAACGTTCCGGCCAGTGCGACGGCCGAAGCCAGCAGCACTAGCCGTCTTGGTGAATTCCCCACAGGAAGCGACCTCCTTGACCGAGGCCGGCACGCACGGACGTACCGGTAGCGGAGGACCATAATGGAGGAAATCCGGCCGCGGACACCGCCGTAAGTCGTACAGCGTTCAAAGCTTTTCACGGGAGTTCAACCACCGGTCGGCTACGGTCGGTCCATGGTCACGTTCCCTGCGCGACGAGTGTCGGCCGCGGTCTCGCTGACGGGCATCGCGGCCTTGGTGATCGGCGCCGGCCTGGTGCTGTTGCTGCAGGTCATCCCGCCCACCGACCAGATCAGCGTCACCCGCCGCACGATCAGCGAATACGGCCTCTCCGACCACAAGTGGGTGTTCGACACCGCGGTGCTCCTGGTCGCCCTCGGCTCGGCGGCCGGCCTGCTGGTGCTGCACCGCCAGCGGCGGCTCCCGGCGGCGGCGGCCGTACTGGGAACACTGTGGACGGTCGGGCTGCTGGTCATCGTGGCCTTCCCCAAACCGGACTGGGCCACGGTCTCCCGCGCGGACTTCGGCGGCACGCTGCACCGGATCGCGAGCGTGGTGGCGTTCGTGGCCCTGCCGCTGGCGGTCCTGGTCGCGGCGCGCACGGCGTTCCCGTCGTCACCCGGCCGCCGCCGGCTGGTCCGCGTGCTGGCGATCGTGTCACTGGGCTGGTTCGCGGTGATCCTGGGCGCGGTGGTGGTGGCCGCCGCGGAGGACGGCCGCTGGTGGACGCTCATCCCGCTCGGCCTGGTGGAACGCGGGATGGCGCTGACGGAGCTGATCGCTCTCGGCGTGCTCCTGGCGCCGGTCGGGTCGAGGTCCGGGCCACCGACGCAACCCGCCCGGCGGCGTCGATAACCTACACTGTAGGTACGCCGACCGAAGGGGGAAAGCCGTGCTCGAAGGAGCTCTGGCCCGCGCGAAGCCCGTCGTTCGCTGGGGGCTCGGCCACGCCCTCCCCCGTACCGTGCTGCGCCGTGAGGCCCGGCGCGGTGACCTGCAGGGGCGGATGGTGGTCGCCGCGGCCGAAGGGCGGGAGCTGACCGGGCTGTTCGAGGAGATCCGCGAGGCCGGGCCGCTCGCGCGCACCCGTTTCGGGTGGATGACCACCACGCACGCCGCGGTCCGGGAGGTTCTCGCCAGCGAGGATTTCCGCGTCGGCGTCATCGGATCCGACGGCTCGGCGCTCGGCAGGCTCGTCGAATGGTCGGCAGGCGAGCACCTGCACCCGGTGCGGCCGCCGTCGCTGCTGGCCGTCAACCCGCCCGAGCACACCCGCTACCGCAAGCTCGTCACCGGCGTGTTCACCGTGCGCGCGGTCGAGCAGCTGCGCGGCCGGGTGCAGGAGATCGCGGACGGCCTGCTCGACGCGCTCGACCCCGCCGCCCCGCTCGACCTCGTCGAGTCCTACTGCGCGCTGCTGCCGGTCACCGTCATCAGCGAGATCCTCGGCGTGCCGCCGTCCGATCTCGGGAAGGTGCTGTCGCTGGGCGCGGCCGCGGCGCCCAGCCTCGACCTCGGGCTGGGCTGGCGCACGTTCCGGCACGTCGAAACCGCGCTGGCCGAGTTCGACGCCTGGCTCGGCGAGCACCTCGACCACCTCCGCCGCAACCCCGGCGACGACCTGTTCAGCAAGCTCGTCGCGGCCCGTGACGGCGGCGTCGGCCTCACCGAGACGGAACTGAAGTCCACCGCGGGGCTGGTGCTGGCGGCGGGGTTCGAGACGACCGTCAACCTGCTCGGCAGCGGCATCGCGCTGCTCGCGGGCGACCCCGGGCAGCTCGCCGTGCTGCGCGAACGGCCGGATCTGTGGAGCAACGCCGTCGAGGAGGTGCTGCGGTACGACCCGCCGGTCCTGCTGACCGGCCGGCTGGCCACGCGCGCCACCGAGGTCGCCGGAGTTCCGCTGCCGCGCGGGGCGCTGGTCACCACCGTGCTCGCGGGCGCCAACCGCGACCCCGGCGTGTTCGCCGATCCGGGCGTCTTCGACGTCACCCGGGCGGGCGCGCGCGACCACGTGTCGTTCGGCGCCGGTCGCCACCACTGCCTGGGTGCGTCGCTGGCGCGCATGGAGGGCGAGATCGGCCTGCGCACGATCTTCGGCCGGTTCCCCGGCCTGCGCGTGCTGCCCGGCGGCCGCCGTCGCGACACGCGGATCCTGCGCGGCTACGAGAACCTGCCCGCGGTGCTCACGCCGTGACCACCCGGCGCGGGCGGCCGCCCAAGGGCGTCCTGTCGCGCGAACGGATCCTGCTCGCCGGGCTCGCCATGGTCGACGAAGAGGGCCTGGCCGCCGTCAGCATGCGGAAGCTGGCGCGGCGGCTCGGCGTCGACCCGATGAGCCTGTACAACCACGTCGACGGCAAGGACGCGCTGCTGGACGGGATCGCCGAGATGCTGCTCGCCGCGATCCCCGCGCCGCCCGCGGACCCGGACCTGCGGGAGACGATGTCGGCGCTGGCGCACGGGTTCCGGGCCGCGATGCTCGGCCACCCGCGGGCGGCACCGCTCGTGCTCACCCGCCGGCTCGCGTCGATCACGGCGCTGGCGCCGGTGGAGGCGGTGCTCGCCCCGCTGCTCGCGGCGGGCTACCCACCCGATCGTGCCGTGCACGGGCTGCGGGCCGTGCTGGCGTTCCTCGTCGGCACGTTGATGCGCGAGGTCGAGGCCGCCCCGACGTTCGGCGGCGCGCACCGCCTCGCCGAGCTCGAACGCTCCGGCCTGCCCGCCGTTTCCGCGGCGGCGCCGTACCTGGCGGTGTGCGACCACGAAGCGGAGTTCGAATTCGGGCTGCGGATCATGCTCGACGCCCTCGCCGAGCCTTAACGGATCCGTTCGTGCAGCGCGGCCATCCGGTTGTCGAGGTCGGCGGCCGTCCGCGCCGCCGCCGCGAGCTCGCCGGCGAAGTCGGGTGGGACGCTGTCGCGGTACTTGTACGACAGTTTGTGCTCGACCGCCGCCCAGAAGTCCATGGCGATGGTGCGCAGCTGCACCTCGACCTTGACCTTTTCCACCCGGTCGGACAGGAACACCGGGATGCGGACGATGAGGTGCAGGCTGCGGTAGCCGTTCGCCTTCGGGTTCGCGATGTAGTCCTTGGTGCGCAGCAGCTCGACGTCGTCCTGCGCGGTGAGCATCCGGGCGACCTCGTGGACGTCGGAGACGAACGGGCAGACCACCCGGATCCCGGCGATGTCGTCGAGCGCGGCGGCCGCGGAGACCCAGTCGCCGCCCAGCCCGCGGCGGCGCACTTTTTCCTTGATGGCTTCGGGCCGCTTGACGCGGCTCGTGATGTGCTCGATCGGGTCGTGCTGGTGGACGAAGTCGAATTCCTCGCTGAGGATCCGCAGCTTCGTCATCAGCTCTTCGATGGCGAACTTGTACATCAGGAGAAACCGCGGGAGCTGCCCGGCGACGGCGAGTTCGTCGGCCGCCTCGCGCAGGTCCTCGGCCGCCGGGTCGGTGGTCACTGGAGCCTCGTGCTGTCGTCGGTCGTTGTCCGGGCGCCAGGGTACTGCGCGCTACGAGGAGAACGAACGGCGACGGGCTGGAGTTCCCGCCGGTCACCGGTTCGGGTACACCGGCGGCCCGGACCGGGCGTGAGGCCGCCCGGTCCGGGTCCGGTGCTGCTGGCTGGGTGCTGGGTGCTGGGTCAGCGTCCCGCGGGCGCCTTCCCGGCCGCGTCCACCGCGGCGGCGACGCACTGGGCCGCGACCGCACCGGCCTTCTCGGCGGCCTTGTTCCCGGCCTTCTTCTGCTTCTCGTCGGCGGCCATACCCTGCTGCTGCGCTGCGGGGTCGGCGGCCTGGGAAGCGCACTTCAGGATGTCCGCGCAGTCCTGCGCGGAGAGGACGATCTTGCCGGCATCCTGCTGCTCACCGGTCATCCCGTTCTGGTCCGCCGCCCCGGCCATGCCGTTCTTGTCGGCCGCGTGGTTCTTGGCGGCCATACCGTTCTCACCGGCCATGCCGTCCTCGGCGGCCATACCCTGCTTGCCGGCCACCCCATTCTCCGCGGCCATACCCTGCTCACCAGCCATGCCGTCCTCGGCGGCTGCGCCATTTTCTTCGGCCTTGCCGTTCTGATTCGCCATGGCGTTCTCGTCGGCCACACCGGCGGCCTGGGCCAGGCACTCCTGGACCACCTCGCAGGCCTGGGCGGCAGCGGCATCCTGGTCGGCGGCGTTCTGGCCGGCCATGCCCTTCTTCTCCGCGGCCGCACCCTTCTTCCCCGCCGCGCCCTTCTCGGCGGCCATTCCGCCCTGCCCGGCCTCGTCCCGCGCCTCGGCCGCCTGCCCGGCCGCCACCAGCGCCGCGCACTGGACGGCCACCTCGTTCGCCGCCACCTGGTTCGCGCAGCCTGCCGCTTCGCGTTTCTGCTCGATCTGGTCGACCACCGCCTGGCGATTCGCCATGCGGGTCTTCGATGCGGCGTCCGGGGCTGTGCGCTGGCTCGCGATGAACGTCAGGTTGTTCCGCAACGCCGTGTCGAGGCCGCCGCACTGTTCCGTGGCCGCGTTGCTCGCCGGGCTGGTGAGCGCGATCGCCGTCGCCGTCGCGCCTGCTACGCCCACCAGTGCGGCGAGTCCGATCGTCGCGGGTTTGCGGTGTCGTCCTGTCGTGCGCACCTGGGGCATCAAGCCCCTCCTCTCTGGTCGCCACCTCACCAGGGCACACGGACGAAACGGCGAAGCGGTTCACCCGGAAGGAGAATTCCTCACCTGTCCACTGTGGACGTCAGAGTTCCGCCAGCTGGGGCACTGCCGGAGCCATTCCCTCGATCCACGCCGCGGGCGAACCCGTCGTGGGCGTGACGATCGCCGCCTGCACGCCGAGCTTCGCGTAGTCCGCCATCGCGCGGACGAAGTCGTCGCGGGTTTCCGGTGTCGGGCGGGGGTTGTTGGCCAGGACCGTCTTGCGGATCGCGTCGTAGTCGCGGCCGAGGTCGTCGCAGTGGCGGCGCAGCACGTCCAGCTTGTGCGCGACGTCCTCCGGCGACGTACCGAACAGGTTGCACGCGTCGCCGTACTGGGCGACCAGCCGCAGCGTCTTGCGCTCCCCGCCGCCGCCGACCAGGATCCTCGGCCGGTTGATCGGCTGCGGCGAGCACAGCGTCTCGGCCAGCCGGTAGTGCTTGCCCTCGAACGGGCCGTTGTCCGCCGGGTCCCACATCTGCCCGCAGATGCGCAGCGTTTCCTCCAGCCGCTCGAACCGCTCGGCGATCGGCGGGAACGGCACGCCCATTCCCCGGTGCTCGCGCTCGTACCACGCGGCCCCGATGCCGAGGACGGCCCGGCCGCCCGAGAGGACGTCGAGCGTGGTGACGATCTTCGCCAGCAGCCCGGGGTGCCGGTACGTCACCCCGGTGACGAGCAGCCCGAGGTCGATGCGGGACGTGTGCGCGGCGAGGTAGCCGAGCGTCGTGTAGCCCTCCAGCATGTTGGCCTCGGCGGGCAGGCCGGTCGGCTCGATCTGGAAGTAGTGGTCCATGAAGGACAGCCAGGTCGCCCCGGCTTCCTCCGCCGCGGCGCCCACGCGGGCGAGCTCGCCCGCGATGGCGGGCGTGCCGCCGTCGATGTCGAAGATGGGCAGGTGGAAGCCGAGCTCCATGTCGCGCACTCCTGATGTGGTCGGTGTCCCCCCACGCTAGGACCTGGAGTGCGCTCCAGGGCAAGCTTCACCCCACGGCCGTGGCGAAGAAGTCCGCGACCGCCGGTCCCTCGGTCACCGGAACCCCCGCCGCGCGCAGGCGGGCCGCGAACTCTCCCGACTTCCGGCCGCCGTCGCCGAGCAGGAACGGCGGTGCGCCCGGACCGGCGTGGGTCAGCGGGCTCGCCTCGCGCCACGTCGTCGGCGAGCGGCCCAGCGCCATCAGCACCGACGCGCGGGTGAGCGGGTCGAGGCCGGCGAGGTCGAAGTCCGCCGGGGCCGACAGCGCCGCCACCGCGCGGACCGTGCTGTCCTGGCCCGGGTACTGGCCGCTGTCCTGCCCCCGCGCGACGCCGAGCAGCGACGCCAGGGTGCCACCGGTGCCGGTGCCCGCCACGGCGATCCGGGCCGGGTCGACGGCCAGCGCGGCCGCGTTGGCCTTGAGGAACCGGACGGCGCACCGGGCGTCGGCGAGCGGGGCCGGCCACGGCGCCGCGGGCGCGAGCCGGAAGTCGATCACGGCGACCGCGAACCCGCGGGCCGTCAGCTCGTCCCGCAGCGGGCCGAGCCGGGAGCCGGCGAGCAGCGCCCCGGGCCCGGCGGGCTTGCGGTTGCCGAGGACCAGCCCGCCGCCGTGCAGGAAGAGCACCACCGGGACCGGCGGGCCGCCCGTCCGCGGCCGGTAGACGTCCATGGCCAGCGGGATCCCGCCGGGGCGGCAGTATTCGTAAGGGCCCAGGCCCGTGTCGGGCAACGGCGAAGCGGCGGGCCCGGTGCTGCTGTCGCCGGCCGCGACGGCGCCCGCCACGCCGGTCGCGAGCACCGCCACGAGCACGGGGAACAGCACGATCCACGCCGTCGCCCGCCGCGCCGCGGACGGCCACGGGTGCGCCCGGCGCCGGGCCACCACGAGGAGGCCGAAGATGGCGATGACCTGCAGCCCGGCGGCCACCCAGTCGGTGAACCCGGCCACCGTGTCCGCCGGCTGCCAAGGGTCGAACCGCGTCAGCAGCCCCAGCGGACGGCTGACCACCCACAGGACGAGCGCCCCGGACGCCGCGAGCGCGCCGAAGTGCGCCGTCTTGCGCGTCGGCCACCCGAGCACCGCGACGGCGGCCGCGATCCCGACGGCGGCCACCGCGCCGAACAGCATCGCGTACAGCTGCCAGACCCGCCACAACGCGGGCAGCGCGGCCGCCGGGATCACCGCGCCGCCGAGCGCCGCGAAAACGGCCGTGACCAGCACCGGACCGCGGCGCAGGGCCGTCGGCGCGGTCGGCGGCGGCCGGTACGCACCGCGCTGCCCGCCGACGACCGTCATGCCGCCAGTGTCACCCTGCCGGCGCGAACGCGCACCTACTCGCGGGCCACCGATCCATCAGACGGCATAACACTCGGCCAGCGCCCCGAACGCCGCCTTCGGCGCCCACGGGACACCCGGGTACGTCTCCCCCGCCCCCTCTTCCAGCACCTTCACCACGCCCCAGCTCGCCATGTCCAGGTCGGTCCGGGGATCGGCTCGGTGCACCAGCCCGTAGCACGCGAAGGTGCAGGCGAAAGCCGCGTCGACGCCTTCCGCCGTGAAGACCTCGACCAGTTCCCGCAGGTAGCGAGCCTGTTCCTCCTCGTCACGGACGTAGTCGCCGTTCAGCCGGACCGGGACGCCGTCTTCGTACTCGAGGATTTCGCCGCAGCGGGCGCCCAGGTCCGCCGCGCCGCGGTACGGCGTCACGCCGAACTCCGTGATCGCCACCGGTTTGCCCGCCGCGACCAGGCCGCGGACGCTCTCGCGGTAGACGTGCTCGACCTCCTTCGAACGGTGCGCGTCCACCGAGACGATGTCGAAGGGCGTCCAGTCGACGCGCTCCAGGGGAATCGCCGCGTACGTGACGCGGCCGCCGAAGCGGGCCCGGACCACCTCGACCGCGCGGGCCAGGAACGCGTTGATCCGGTCCGGCAACCCGGCCACGAGTTCCCGCGAGGCCAGGAGGTTTTCCAGCCGCTCGGGGAGACTGCCGCCCGGGACGAAGCCGTGGCAGAACAGGCTCAGCTCGGCACCGGCGACGAACACGATCTCGGCGCCCGCCTCGCGAAGGCGTTCGGCCCGGGCGGCGCCGTCGGCGAACAGGGACAGCAGCTCCTCCGGGCCGCGGTCGCAGGGGAACGGCGAGAACCACACCTCCAGGCCCAGCTCGGCCGCCGCGCCGGCGGCGAACTCGATCCGGTCGAGATCGGTGCCGATCAGCCGCACCGCGGTGCAGTGCAGGTCGTCGCGGACGATCGCCAGCTCGCGCCGCACGAGCTCGGGGTCGAACGGGCGGTTGATCCGCCCGTCCGTCTCGAATCCCGTGTCATAACCGATGCCCTTGGCCCGCATGCTTCCTCCGATCATTAAGGTACGGTCCGTACCGTACCCTAGATCGGCTAGGCTGGTGCCGTGGCGACACCGAAGACCCGGCGCCGGGGCACCGAACTGGAAGAGGCGATCCTGCGCGCGGCGGCGGCCGAACTCGCCGAAGCCGGCTACCCCGGCCTGACCATGGAACGCGTCGCCCACCGCGCCGGCACGAACAAGAACACGATCTACCGCCGCTGGCCGAACCGTGCCGCGCTCGGCGTCGCCGCCTACCGCCACCTGGCCGAGGACACGCTCAAGCCGCCCGGCACCGGCGACCTCCGGGAAGACGCGCTGACGCTGCTGCGGGCGATCAACTGCGGCCAGACCTCGCCCGCCGCGCGGGCCCTCCGCAGCCTCCTCACCGGTGTCGGGGACGAGCCCGAACTCCGTCAACAGCTGCACGAACAGGCCGCCGAGGGGGGCGCCGCGCCCTGGCTCACCGTCGTCGAGCAGGCGGTGGACCGCGGCGAGGCCCGCCCGGACGCCCGGAGCCCGCGGGTCGCCACGGTCGCCCTCGTGCTGCTGCGCAACGAATACCTCACCCGTGGATTGACCACAGTGGACGACGAGGTGCTCGTCGAGATCGTCGACGACGTCTACCTGCCGCTGGTGCGCGCATGACGTCCCGGCTCACTCGTCACGGCAAGATCGCCGCCGCACTGGCGGACGCCGGCGACGACCTCCTGGCCTCGGCGCAGCCGCTCGGCACCGGCATCGGCGGGTCGTCCTGGCTGCTGCGAGTGGCCGGCGAGCCCGTCTTCGTCAAGCGCGTCCCGCTCACCGACGTCGAACTGGCGAACCCCCGCTCGACCGCCGACCTCTACGGGCTGCCGCCGTGGTCGCACTACGGGGTCGGGTCCGCGGGCGGCGGAGCCTGGCGTGAGCTGGAAGCCCACCTCATGACGACCGCGTGGGTCCGCGGCGGCGAGTGCGCCAACTTCCCGCTCCTGCACCACTGGCGCCTCGCACCCGGTCTGCCCCGGCCGCGCGGCGACATCGAGGCCGACGTCGCGTTCTGGCACGGTGACGCCGGCGTGCGGCGAAGACTGGAAGCGCTGGCCGCGGCCACCACCGACCTCGTGCTGTTCCTCGAGTACCTGCCGCACAGCCTCGCCGAATGGCCCGGCGACGACCTGCCGCTCGAGCGGGACCTGCGGCACATCACCGACTTCCTGGCCGCTCGCGGCGTCCAGCACTTCGACGCGCACTTCGCCAACATCGTCACCGACGGCGAACGGCTCTACCTCACCGACTTCGGCCTGGCCGTGGCCCCGGAGTTCGACCTCTCCGACGCCGAAGCCCGGTTCCTCGCCGAGCACGACGGCCACGACCGGGCCTACGTCCTGACCCACCTGGTCAACCGGCACGTCCGCGGCTTGCGCGCGTGGCCGGATCCGCGCACCCGCAACGACTTCGTCCGCGCGTGCGCCGCCGGAGAAGTGCCGCACCAGGCTCCGGTGCTCCGCCGGTACGCGCCGCTCGCCGCCGTCGTCAACGACTTCTACTTCGCGCTCCACACCGAGAGCCGGCGGACGCCGTACCCGCGGGACGCGATCGCCGAGCAGCTGGGCCGCCATCCGCAAGGCTCTTGACCACCGGACCACGCCGACCTAGAGTCAGCGTACCCCGGATCATGTTAACGTTAACATGGGCTGGTCCACCGACGTGCCCCGAAGGAACCGACAACGATGAAGTTGTTCTCCCCGCGCCGTTTCGGCGTCGTGCTGGCCGTCGCGGCCGCACTCGTCCCCCTCGGCGGTCCCGGTGCCGGTGCGGCGCCCTCCGCCGACAGCGGCTCCGGCGTCCGCGCCGCCGCTAGCACGCTGTCCGTGCCCGGCATCGACGACGTCCGCGGCCACCTCACGCTGCCGTCGACCGGCCCGGACGGCACGAGCGTCGCCTGGACGTCGTCCGCGCCGTCGGTGATCACCCCGACCGGCGAGGTCACCCGGCCGGCGGCCGGCGCGGCCCCGGCGAAGGTCGTCCTGACCGCGAAGGTCAGCCTCGGCCGCGAGAGCACCACGCGGCGGTTCACGGCCACCGTGGTTCCCAAGCCGGTCCAGGAACCCTTGGCCGGCTACAGTTTCTTCTACTTCACCGGCGAAGGCACCTCCAACGGTGAGCAGATCTATTCGGCCCTCAGCAAGGGCAACGACCCGCTGAACTGGACCGAGCTCAACAACGGGCAGCCGATCCTCAAGTCGAGCCTCGGCGAACTGGGCGTGCGCGACCCGTTCATCCTGCGCTCCCCCGACGGCGACAAGTTCTACCTGCTCGCCACCGACCTGCGGATCTACGCCGGCCGCGGCTGGGACGCCGCCCAGCGCACCGGCAGCCGGTCGATCATGGTCTGGGAGTCGACCGACCTGGCGCACTGGTCGCGCCAGCGCAGCGTCCAGGTGTCGCCGCCGACCGCGGGCAACACGTGGGCCCCGGAGGCCTTCTGGGACGCCAAGCGCGGGACCTACGTCGTCTACTGGGCCTCGAAGCTGTACGCGGAGAACGACCCGAACCACCTCGGGGACAGCTACAACCGGATGATGTACGCGACCACGCGCGACTTCGTCACCTTCAGCGCGCCGCAGGTGTGGATCGACCCGGGCTACTCGGTGATCGACTCGACGGTCATCAAGAACCAGGACACCTACTACCGCTTCACCAAGGACGAGCGCAACAACACCTCCTCGACGCCGTGCAGCAAGTTCATCACCGAGGAGAAGGCCACCGACCTGCTCGACCCGCACTACGGCTTCGTCGCCGACTGCATCGGCAAGGCCACGGCGACCAGCCCCGGCCTCTCCGCGGGCGAAGGGCCGACCGGGTTCAAGTCCAACACCGAGGACAAGTGGTACCTGTTCATCGACGAGTTCGGGGGCCGCGGCTACGTCCCGTTCGAGACCACCGACCTGAACTCGGGCAAGTGGACCATGTCGGCCGACGCGCACCTGCCCGCCTCGCCGCGCCACGGCACCGTCCTGCCGGTCACGCAGGCCGAAATGAACCGGCTGAGCGCGCCCCCGGCGCCGGTGAAGGCCGACGCCAACGGGCTCGTCGCGCACTGGCCGCTCGACGCGAAGTCGGGCACGGTCGCCGCCGACACCACCGGGCACGGCTACGACGGCGCCCTCGCCGGTGACGTCTCCTGGGCCGGCGGCGCGCTGGCCTTCGGCGGCAGGAACGGGCACGTCCAGCTGCCGAACAACCTGCTGACCGGAGCGGCCGCGGCCACCGTGTCGGCCGACGTCCTGGTCGAGGAGAACCAGCAGACGCCGTACTTCCTGTGGGGCCTGGGCAACACGGCGAAGGACGGCACCGGCAACGGCTACCTGTTCACCACCGGCGGCACCGCGAGCGGCGGCTTCCGCGGCGCCATCGCCACCGGCAACTGGACCACCGAGCAGGCGGCGGACGCCGGCGGCGGGCTGCCGCGCGGGGTGTGGAAGAACGTGACGCTCACCGTCGGCACCGGCGTCGAGGTGCTCTACCTCGACGGCGTCGAGGTGGGCCGCAACACCAACGCCACCATCAAGCCCGCCGACCTCGGCGGCGGTGTCACGGCGGCGAACTACCTCGGCCGCTCGGTGTACGCGGGCGACAAGACCCTGACGGGCAAGATGAAGGACGTCCGCCTCTACAGCCGGGCGCTGTCCGGGCCCGAGGTCGCCACCCTCCCGTCGAACAGCACCGCGATCCGCTCGGTGCAGCTCGACGCGCTCAAGACCCCGGCCGTCGTCGACGCCGGTGCCGGGACGGTCGTGCTGCCGGTCAAGCCGGGCACCGACCTGCGCCGGCTCGCGCCGAAGTTCGGCCTGGCGCCGGGCGCGACCATCAAGCCGGACAACGGGAAGGCCGTCAACCTCAGCTCGCCGAAGCAGTTCACCGTCACCGGGGCCGGCGGTGACCGTCGCGTGTGGACGGTCGAGGCGCACGAGGTGCGCAGCCCGGTGCTGCCGGGCTTCAACGCCGACCCGAACATCGTCGCGTTCGGCGACACCTACTACCTCTACCCGACCACCGACGGCTTCGACGGCTGGAGCGGGACGAAGTTCTCGGCCTGGTCGTCGAAGAACCTCGTCGACTGGACGGACGAGGGCGTCGTCCTCGACCTCGGCAAGGACGTCGGCTGGGCCGACAAGAACGCCTGGGCACCGACGATCGCGAAGCGCGGCGGGAAGTACTACTTCTACTTCTGCGCCGAGGCCAAGATCGGCGTCGCGGTGAGCGACTCCCCGACCGGGCCGTTCGTCGACTCGGGCCGGCCGCTGATCGCGAAGAACCCCGACGGCGGCCAGGCCATCGACCCGGCGGTGTTCCTCGACCACACCGGAAAGCCGTACCTGTACTGGGGCAACGGCAACGCCTACGTCGTCCCGCTCAACGACGACATGGTGTCCTACGACCCGGCGAAGATCACCCGCCTGACCGGCCTGGACGGCTTCCGAGAGGGGCTGTTCATGGTGGAGCGGAAGGGCACGTACTACCTCAGCTGGTCCATCGACGACACCCGCAGCCCGGACTACCGCGTCGGCTACGCCACGGCGCCGAGCCCCACCGGGCCGTTCACCAACCGCGGCCTGATCCTGAGCAAGGACGCCCACCTCGGCGTCCTCGGCACCGGGCACAGCTCGATGCTGCAGGTCCCGGGCACCGACGACTGGTACCTCGCCTACCACCGCTTCGGCATCCCGGGAGGCGACGGCACCCACCGCGAGACGACGATCGACAAGCTGACGTTCCGCCGCGACGGCACGATCGCCCCGGTCGTCCCGACGCTGGAAAGCGTCCGGCCGCAGCGGATCCCGTGGCACTGCGGGGCGGTCCGGGCGAGCTGAGCCGGGTGGGGCCACTCGTCCGGGTGGTCCACCCGATGCGGTGAGACGGAGATCACGAGCAGAGGTGTTTACCCCGGCTGGGCCGGGGTAAACATCCGCCGTTCGGGTTGCTCCAGCTGCTTTCCGCCTCAGGAGTCGTTTGATGACCAGCGTCCTGGCCGACAACCTCGGGAACTCGCGTCCGGTCCCCCGGCCGCGCCCGCGTCCGGTCACGTCCGACACGCTTTCGGAGCTCTCCCGCCTCGCCGCGCTGGCCGAGCTCGCCCGGCGCTCCTCGCCGTCCCTGATGCACCACGCGATCCTCGCCGGCACGTCCCCGGCCACGGTGGCGGCGGCCGCGAAGGTCGACGTCGCCGAAGCACACATCCGCTGGCACGAATGGGCCGACACGGCGGTCGGCCGCGACGAGTACCTCCGCGTGCACACGGCCTTCGCCGAAGCCGTCGTCGCCCGCCACGAGGCCCTGGAGGAGGAGCTGTGCCCGTAGAGACCGCGGAAACGACCCTGGCCGACCTGGCCGCACTGGGCGACGCGGCGACCGACCTGCTGGCCGAGATCACGGAGCAGCTGGCGACGGTGGCTTCACGGCGCTGAGGCCGCCGGACGACACGCGTACCCAGTCGGACGACACGGCGACGACCCCACCGCCCATCGTGTCGTCCACCCACGTACGCGTGTCGTCCACCCAGGTACGCGTGTCGTCCACCCAGGTACGCGTGTCGTCCGGTCGGGGCGGCTTCAGCCGCACGCGAGCCCCCGGATCGGTCGCGGCGCCTCCGACACGGTCCGACCCTGACAGCGGAACCGGCCTCACCCGGCCAGTTCGGGCAGGGCCAGCGTGTGCCGGGTGTACCGGACCTTGGCGTCGAGGTACCGCAGGTTGTCCGGGGTCGCGTGCACGCCGGTGGGCAGGGTGGCGGCGACCGTGACGCCCCGGTCGCGCAGCTGCCGGACCTTGTCGGGGTTGTTGGTGAGCAGGTCCACCTTCGTGATGCCCAGCGCGGCGAGCATCTGGGCCGCCGCGGTGTAGTCGCGGGCGTCCTCGGGCAGGCCCAGCGCGGTGTTCGCCTGGTAGGTGTCGAGCCCGGCGTCCTGCAGCGCGTAGGCGTCGAGCTTGGCGTAGAGGCCGATGCCCCGGCCCTCCTGGCGCAGGTAGAGCAGGACGCCGCCGGCCCGGTCGATCCGTTCCACGGCCTCGCGCAGCTGCGGCCCGCAGTCGCAGCGGGCGGAACCGAACACGTCGCCGGTCAGGCACTCCGAATGCATCCGCACCAGCGGCCGGACCGGGTCGCCGAACACGAGCGCGAGGTGCTCGCCGCCGTCGGCCAGGCCGTCGAAGGTGACGACTTCGGCCGAGGCCGAGTAGCCGTCGGCGAAGCGCAGCGGGACCCGCACGCGGGTGCGGACGGTGGCGGCGGGGATCATGGCGGCTCCAGTTGTCGTTCAAATTTGAACCTGATCCGACCGTACCCCTTGAGTTCGAATTTGAACAACAGGTACGGTTGTGACATGGGTCGTCCGCGGTGGCTGAACGCCGAGGAGAAGCGCGCCTGGAACGCGTTCCTCGGCACCTACGAGCTGCTCAACCGGCGCCTGGACCAGCAGCTCAAGCAGGACTCCGGCATCTCGCACCTGCAGTACGTGATCCTCGCCCGGCTCAGCGGCGCCCCGGACCGCGAACTGCGGATGGCCGAGCTCGCCTGCGCCGTGTCGAACTCCAAGAGCGGGCTGACCTACCAGATCAGCCAGCTGGAGCGAGCCGGCCTGGTGCGCCGCCGCGCGTGCGAAAGCGACCCCCGTGCCGTCTACGCCGTGCTGACCGACGAGGGCACGGCCCTGCTGGAGCAGGCCGCGCCCGGGCACGTCGCCCTGGTCCGCGAGCTGCTGATCGACGTCCTCACCCCGGACCAGCTGCACGCGCTGGCCGACGGCCTCGGCGAGGCGAACCGCCGCATGCTCGCGACCGGGGACACCACCGACGGCTGCTCGTGAGTGACCTGCGCCACTTTCGCCGCTGATCCCCCGGAATTCCGGAACCCGTGGCCCGCCGCCCGGGAACAGCCGATGACACCGGCTGGATCGGAAGGCGGGCGATGACCCCGGAAGACAACGATTCCGACGACGACGCGAGCGTGATGGCGCGGTCGCGGGACGAGCCGAGCCTGTTCGCGGTGATCTTCGACCGCCATTCGCGGCACATCCACCGCTACCTGGCCCGGCGCCTGGGCCCGGCGGCGGCGGACGACGTCCTGGCGGACACCTTCCTCATCGCCTTCGACAAGCGCGCGAAGTTCGACCCGGCCCGGTCCGACGCGCGGCCGTGGCTCTACGGCATCGCCACGAACCTGATCTCGCGGCAGCGGCGGACCGAGGTGCGCGAGCTGAAGCTCCGGCTGGCCGTCGGGCCGCCGGCCGCCGAGGAAGGGCACGCCGACCGGGTGGCCGACCAGGTCAGCGCCCAGGCCCTCGGCAAACGGCTCGACCGGGCAGTGGCCGCCCTGCGGCCGCGCGAACGGGACGTGCTGCTGCTCGTGGCCGCGGAAGGCCTCGGCTACCAGGAAGTCGCCGAAGCGCTCGGCATTCCCGTCGGCACCGTCAAATCACGGCTCAACCGGGCTCGCGGCCGCGTCCGCGCCGAGCTCGGCGCCTTCGACCTCGTGAAGGAGACCTCGGATCATGGATGAACTGGATCTGATCCGCGACCGCGCGGAAACCGTCGGCTTCGCACCGCCGGAGCAGCTCGCCCCCGCCCGCGAACGGCTGCTGGCCGCCGCGCGCGGCGAACGGCGGCACCGGCCGCGCCGCTGGTTCTGGGCCGCCGGCGCCTCGATCGGCCTGGCCGCGGCGATCACCGCCGTGGTCGCGCTCGCGCCCGCCGACCAGGTCGGCATCGGGCCCGCGGTGGCGCACGCCGACCCGGTCAAGGTGCTGACCGCCGCGGCGAGCAGCGCGCTGAAGGAACCGGCCAAGCCGCCGCGTCCCGACCAGTTCCTGTACGTGCGGACAGAGCAGCCGGACCACCACGTCCGCGAGGTCTGGTTTTCGATCGACGGCACCCGCGACAGCCTGATCGGCGGCGTCAAGGACGGCGGCTGCCGCAACGGCAAGGCGCCGATGTACGGCACGAACGACCCGCGCAAGGAAGGGACGCTCCAGGACTGCGCACCCCGGCCGGCCTACCGGACGGACCTGCCGACGACGGCCGACGCGATGCTCGCCTACCTCGAGTCCCAGCCCGGTGGCCGGAAGGGCGACGTCAACGCGATGGGCAAGAGCGTCTACAACCTCGCCTACGAGCAGGTCCTCCAGCCGGCGTCCTACGCGGCGCTGTTCGAGGCGGCGGCGCGGGTGCCGGGACTGACGGCCCTCGACCACGTCACCGACGGCGCCGGCCGCCCGGGCGTCGGCATCACGTTCCCGGTGCCGCCCGGCTCGAGCCCGAAGGCGAAGCCGGTCGTGCTGGTCTTCGACGCCACCACCTACCAGTTCCTGGGCACGACCGACAGCGCGGTGACGGTGAAGACCTACGTCGACGAGGTGGGGCAGCGCCCCTGACGGCCGGCCCGCGGGGACCCGACGGGCCCGCCACCGGCGCGAACGCGCGAGCCGGCCGGTCTTCGCAACCATTCCGGGCTCTCACTCGTGCATTAGAGGTGTGAGGACCTCTTCGGATCGACGACGGCAGTTCCGGGCCCGGGCGGTGGCGGTCGCGGTGCTGGCGGGCGCCGGCCTGGCGTTCGCCCACGCCGCGACCGGCGCGACGGCCGCGGGCCCCATCCTCGCCGCGGCCGCCGGCGGGACCGGCCTGCCCGACACCGCCGCGGCGGCTCCGCCGCCGGTGACCACCACACCCGCCCGGCCGGCGCCGAACCCGGTCCTGCCGTTCAACGCGAAGCTGACCTCCGACGACATCCCCGTCCCGGGCGGCGGGGTGCGCAGCGGTGCCTGCAGCGGAGCGCTGGTCGCGCCGCAGTGGATCGTCACCGCCGGGCACTGCTTCCACGACCTGAAGGACGCCCGGATCGGCGGGCGGCCGCCGTACACGATGACCGTCACCGTCGGGCGGCTCAAGGACACCGACCCCGGCGGCTACACGACCGAGGTCGTCGACGTGCGGCAGTCGCCGGTCAACGACCTCGCCGTGGCCAAGCTCGGCACCCCGATCGACGACATCGTCCCGGTGGCACTGGCCCCGACCCGGCCCTCGATCGGGAAGCAGCTGCAGTTCGCCGGCTGGGGTTCGCATTCGGCGACCGTGCTCGGACCGTCCGACCACCTCAAACGCGGACGGTTCACGGTGTCGGGCATCAACCAGTCGACCCTGGAGGCCCAGCCGGTCGGCCGGCGCACGGTCGAGAACGGCCCGTGCCCCGAAGACTCCGGCGGCCCGTTCTTCGTGTCGGACGACGACCGCACCGGAACACTGGTGGCCATCGTCAACACCGGGCCGCCGTGCCCGCAGCCCGGGCCCGAGACGATCGCGCGGGTGGACGTCGTGGCGAACTGGATCCGCGAACAAATCGGCTGAGCCCCCGGACGCGTGGTGACCGGGCACCGACGTGCCGTAGATGAGGAGGTATCGTTGGGGCGACTCGCGCACTAATCACCCGCCTACAACTCGCGCCGCCTCTGCCATAAACCCAGCAGCATCGTCGTGCCGAGGCGACCGTCAAGATCTGAGTACGCGAACGTGAAGGTACCTGCCGCAGACGTCTCGTCAGTCCCGGTCCTCGAAGTGCATGTAGGTCTCGAACCCAAACCGGGCGACCCGCTTCGTCCACTTCTTGTAGTCGGTTACCCTCACATCGTGCAGTTCCACAAGTCCGTCAATGGGTAGAACGGAAGCGAGTGCAGCCACGACGTCGCCGTCGTCGGGTAAGACATTAACTTGTTGCAGCACTTCCTTGGCTTCTTTTGGCTCCTTCACGAGCACAGCTAGCAATACCGCTGCGGGCCGGTGCGTGTGCACAGCGAACTCGCTGATCCGATTGGGCGGGACAGACAGGCGCAGCAGTCGATAAAGGTTGCTGAACTTTTTGACCGATCGCGGCGTCGGCAGGAACCTGCTGATTTCGGCAAGGAAGTCCTGCTCAGCCATGGTGATCAGGAGCTGCTCTGGGTCGGGTACCACGTCTTCGGCTTCGTTTTCAACCTCGGACAACGCAGTCGCGACATCAACCAGCGGATCCGTCGAAGCAGGCGCCGGTTCTCGGTCGTCCAGTTCAGTCGGCACCGAAACGTTTTGTTTCGCCGGTTCCACGGCCGCGGCATGGGGAGTCTCGTCTTCCCTCTCTCCAGCGGGCGGGTCAGCAACAGCGGGAAGCAGATCTCGCATGTAGCGCCCTGCGTGACTCCCCATGGGGCGGATGGTAAACGGGATGTGAAAGATCTTATCCAGGTACTCCAGCGGGGCAACCGGCTCTTCGTCATCTTCGGTACCCGTTGCGAACGACGTGGTGACATGCTTCCTGATCGACGCGGTGAGCCACCGCGGATCAACCGCGACGACCACCATGAACAGGTCCATGGTGAGCAGCAGGTTCAGTGCCTGCAGCACGTTCATCACGCGGTCGGGCGGACAGCGGTCGAGATCATCCACATATAACACGATGCGCTCCAGTGGCGGCGCGCCGACGTCGGCATTCCAAGCTTTACGGGCCTCCACGAGGGCTTGATCGAGTTGCCTCAGGTCGCGGTGGATTCGGCCGACAAGACCGCGATACGCCTCGTAGCGGGCAGAGTCCGCGAGGTCGGCGAGCAACGACGCGAGCCGGCGGTCAGGGGCGATGCGATCCAGTTCCCGCTCACAATCCTGGATCTTCCGGTCGATGCTGGCTTTCTCCTCGACCAGCTTCTTGTGCGCCTGTTCGGCCCACTCCGCCATCTTCTGCTTCACTACCCGGACAGGGCCCAAATACGCGCCAACGGACGTGATCAACCCTCCCGCTACTGCGATCAGGTCCTTAGCGAAGTGGACTCCGAGGACGATACCGAGAATGCCAGCGACGATCACCAGGATCGTGAGCCAGGCCCGGAGCCTACGCAACTCGCGCAACAATCCCTTGGCCGCCGCTACCGCGACACGCGCGCTCCGGAACGGTGCACGCAATGACGCCAGCCACCCGGACCGGACGTCGACTCTGTCTATGGCGACGAGGTCGGCCGAGATGCGCTCTTTATCCGCCTTATTTGCGGCGAGTTCGGTTTCCAACTCGACTCGGCGATCCGGATTGGCGACTGGCGACCCACCGGTTTGAGTGAGTCCTTGGAACAGGTGCTCGACGAGCCCGACCCAAAGGTGGTCATCGCTGTAGTGCCAGGCGTTGAACCACACCTGGCGAACGTGTGAAACGAACCGCCCCTGCCCAGGTGTACGCGCCGAGCGGGCCGCTAGCGCGTTTACCTGGTCGCTGAGTTGACTCATGAAGCTTGACTTGCCGGCTCCCCAGTTGCCCATGAGGGCGATAGACAGTGGCGGCGCGACCTCTCGAGCGCCGAGCAACAGCGCCATCCGCCGGACGTCTGCCGCCATGCTCAACGAGTCGGCGCTGCTGTGCTTGTCGGTTGCGACGTTCGCGAACTGCTCGAACATCGGCTCGTCCGGGCGGGTCGGCGGAAGTTCGTTGAGTGACCAGCGGACCAAGCCACCGTCGCCAGCGGCCAGACCGGTGGTGCCAGATGGCAACGGGACCACACAGTGCAGCGGCGCGCCATGGTCTCCGACCCGCTCCAGTTGTTCTCCGGTTTCACGGTTCCACGAGATGATGCGTCCGTCTGCGCCCACGGAGACGAGAACAGCGCCGCCAGCGGCATAGGTCACCGCGTTGGCGTAGCCATCGTGCCCCGCCATCGGCAATCCCAGCGGTTCACCGTCGGCGAGACGCCACCGGCACACCGTGCCGTCGTCGCTTGCGGAGACGACCTCCAACCCGTCGGGGGCCATGGCGATCGCATTGATCTGCTTGTGATGCCCACGCCAGTCTTTGCCTATCTGCTGGTCGTTGGCCAGGTTGTACTTGCGCAGAGCACCGTCGGCACCACCGGTGATGACATGGCTTTCGTCCGGGGTGACAGCAAAGGCATAGATTTCCTGCTTCGAAACCTCAATATGGTGGTCGCCTCTGGTTTCAACGCCGGTGTCTAGTACCCATCTACGCAGTCTGCCGTCTGTTCCCGCGGACAGCGCCGCCCTCCCGGCCGCGAGATAGCGGATCGCGGTAACCGCGCCGCCGTGTGCCCTGTCAATCCGGCCGGTTCGCCGTTTCTCGACCAGGTCCCATCGGCTAATGCCACCATCGCGGTCGCCGCAAAGCGCTTCCCGGCCGTCCCCGGTGATGGCGATCGAGACGATCGCTTGATTGGTCTCGAGGATGTCGAATCGCTCGGCGGTCTGGCTGATGAAGCGCTGCAGCACACCATCTAGGCTGCCTGACCATGTTTCCTGGCCCGTCAGAGTCGTAGCCAGCGCGTCGATGGGCCGCTCGCTGCCAACCGAGTCAGCGGCTTCCGTCGGAGGCGGCTGGCGACTGGTCAAGCGCCCGATAGCGCGTTCGACTCCGTCGGCGTCCATGACCGCGAAGTAAGCCGTCGTATTGCCCGCGGCGGCCCGAAGGTCTGCGGTGAGATCAGCGTGACGCGGACTGGAGACCGGCGGCCCTGGATATACATAGATGACGGTCAAAGTGGCGGTCGGTTCGGCGAGGATCTGCTTGGCGCTGTTCAGCCGCTGCTCGAGGACTGTCGACGTGCCTTGTAGACGATCACTCAAGAATCCCTGCGCTGCCTTGATCAGCTTCGCGGTTCCATTGGCGATGTGGCCGGTCCGCCCATCTGCCCAGGAAACGCCGATCAGCCAGACCTGGGACGTGTCGGGCTTGATCGCCACCGCATCGATTCCCAGGTCACCCGGCCCGTCGGTGATCGCGTCCAGCGCCTCGCGCGGCGCGCTCCCCACCAGATCCGCGACCACCACGGCCGTCAGCACCCGCGAGGTGCCGTCCGGGCCGGTTAGCGCTTCACTGAGCAGCGCATCGGTCCTGACCAGGTCACGAAGGAGGTTCTCGACACCCCTACGTCGATCTTCGGGCACTGACAGTCCTTCGTTTGCCGATCAGGAAGGCTGACATCGTAGAGGAACAACACCCCGTTCGCGGCGTCACGGTGGGCGTCGAGCCCAGTGAGCACGCGCTGCTGGGGGTCGCTGCGCGCCCAGTCGCTGATCGCTTGCGTTCCCGCGCCCTTGGCCACGGGGCGCTGTTCGCCCTGCCGGCCGGCGCGCCCACCGCTGATCGCGCGGCCGTCGTCAGCCGACGTGCTCGATCACGAACGCGGTCAGGAAGCCGATGGTGGCGAGCAGGCCGGTGTAGAGCTCGGTGCGTTCGAACGCCTCGGGGATCATCGTGTCGGCGATCATGGCGAGGATCGCCCCCGCGGCCACCGCCGTGATCGCGGCGACGGTCGCGGGGGACGCGGTTCGCAGCAGGACGTTGCCGGCCAGGGCCGCGAGCCCGCTGGCGACCGCGATGCCGCTCCAGACACCGAAGACGTAGCGGGCACTGCGGCCGGCGGCCTTCATGCCGGCGGCGCTGGACAGGCCTTCGGGGACGTTCGAGATGAACACGGCGGCGAGCACGGTGACCCCGATCCCGCCGCCGCCGAGCAGGGAGACGCCGAGCACCACCGATTCCGGGATCCCGTCGAGCAGGGCACCCACGGCGATGGCGGCGCCGCTGCCCGCGGTGTCCTGTTCGGACGGTTGCTGGCCACCGGACCGCTTGCGGTGCCGGGCGCCCCGGCGGGCGAGCAGGACGTTGATCAGGACGTACACGGTGGCGCCGCCGAGGAAGCCGCCCGCGGTGGGCCCGAGCCCGCCGGACCGCTCTGCCTCGTCGACGAGGTCGAAGGCGAGCGCGGAGATGAGCACCCCGGCCCCGAAGGCCATGATCCCGGCCACGACCCGCCGCGAGACCCGCACCCACCAGGCCACGGCGGCGCCGAGCACGAGCGCGATCCCGCCGACGAGCCCCCAGAGTCCCGCTTCCACCCATTGCGGCACGTGCGGCCACCTCCCGCCGAGTCCCTGATCGTCCGGGAGGGGACTACCCACGACGGGCCCGGCGGAACCCGCCGGTCGCCGAGAACGGAAACGGTTCCGAAGATCACCCGGCCGAGCGGACGGCCGCCCGCTCCCCCGCCGCCCTTCGCCTGCCCCGCGTGTGGCGCGCGTCACGGAATGCGCGGCGATCTTCGGCGCTACACACTGGAGAACCGTTCGTCCACAAGGGAGGGCCTATGTCCGCCACCACCACCCCGGAAGAGTCCGTCGCCGTGCCCGAGCTGGAGGACTTCGACTTCCCGCTCACCGATGGCGCCGCCTGCCGCATCGACGACCCGGACTGCGAAGCCTGCCAGTGAAACCAGGCTCCGGCCACGGCGTGACGCACGTGGCCGGAGCCTGACGACCTAGACGTGCATGGCCAGCCACAACGCCATCCAGGCGAGGCACGCCAGCGCCCCGCCGACCCCGAACGCGAGCAGCACGCGGCGCAGCCCCGCGACGACTCCGGGCCGGCCCGACATTTCGGTGATTCCCGCTTCCGTCATGGCCACCAGGTGCCCGCGTCCGAGGCCGACAAACCTCACGTCCCCATCACGAGACCCTCGATCGTGTGTTTCTGGGTGATCGGCGTCAGCACGTCGACGACCGGGCAGTGCAGGTGCGCGCGCACGGATTCCGGCAGCGACGCCCAGAACCGCTTCGTCACCGCGGTGTCGTGGCGCTCGTCGTTGCCCGCCCCCGGCGCGTCGAGGCCCAGCACCAGGACGGGACGCGCCTTGGCCGAGTGGTTCGCGGTGCCGCGGTGCAGCGTCAGGGCCGACCGGATCGAAATGTCGCCCATCTGCGGGAACTTGCGCACCGCGAGCTCCTCGTAGCGCGGCCAGGCCTCGCGCGGCGGGAACATGCCGTGCTCGAACGCGCTGCCGCTGTCCCAGTGCGTGCCGGGCGCGATCTCGAACGGGCCCATGTCCGGCTCGGTGTCGACGGCGGTCACGTTCACCGCCAGCGACGTCAGCCGCCGCTCGCGGGCGGTTTCGGCGGGCATCGGGAAGTCCCGGTGCCACGGCTGGTCGACCGCCCCGGCGAGCGGGACGTCGAAGCCCACCTCGACGATCCGGTACTCCGGCCCCAGCACCGCCTCGGCGACCGCCGTGATCCACGGGTGGGTGACCAGGTCGGTGAACCCGCGCAGCTGCTCCGGGTGGATCTCGACGTAGAACCGGTTCGGGCCGCGGCCGACGGCGCCGTCCGGCCGGGCGCGGGCCTCGGCGAACGCCGTGTCGATGTCCTCGCCGAGCTGCCGCACCCAGTCGCGGGAGAACGCCCCGGGCAGGCCGATGATGCCGTCGGCGTCCAGGCGCTCGGTCAGCGCCGCGAGTTCGGCGGCGGCCTTCGGGGCGGGGGCGGTCTGGTGTGCGGTCATCCGAACCTCCTGGGGGACACGACAGCGTGCCAGGCCAGTTTGCAACGTGGCATGCCACGTTGCAAGAGGTACGCTGCGCCGGTGAACCCGAAACTGCGTGACGTGGCCGAGCACGCCGGCGTCTCGGTGCGCACGGTGTCCAACGTGGTCAACGGGTTCCGGTACGTGGCCCCGGCGACCCGGGAGCGCGTGCAGGCGAGCATCGACGCCCTCGGCTACCGGCCCAACCTCGCCGCCCGCACGCTGCGGCGCGGCCGCACCGGGCTGGTGGCCCTGGTGATCCCGGAGATCGACTCGCCGTACTTCGCCGAGCTGGCCGCGCGCACGGTCCGGATCGCCGGCTCCCGGGGCATGACCGTGCTCATCGACCAGACCGACGGCGACGCCGAGCGCGAAAAGGAACTGCTGCACGGCCGGCGCAGCCAGCTGGTCGACGGCGTCCTGTTCAGCCCGTGGGCGGTGGCGCCCGCGGAGCTGGCCGCGCGCACCGACACCGTCCCGCTGGTGCTGCTCGGCGAGCACGACGGCACGGGGGGCGTCGACCACGTCGCCATCGACAACGTCGCCGCCGCGCGCGAGGCCACCCGGCACCTGCTGGCCTCGGGCCGCCGCCGCGTCGCGGCGCTGGGCATCCAGCCGCGCTCGCTGAACGCCACCGCCCGCCAGCGGCTGGCCGGCTACCGGCAGGCGCTCGCCGAGGCGGGCCTGCCGGCCGAGCCGGAGCTGGAAGTCCCGGTGCGGCGCCTGCACCGGGCCGACGGCCACCAGGCGATGCTGCGGCTGCTGGACCTGCCGCGGCCGCCCGACGCCGTCTTCTGCTTCACCGACGAACTGGCGCTCGGCGCCCTGCGGGCGGCCGCCGACCGGCGCGTCCCGGTGCCGGAGTCCCTGGCCCTGGTGGGGTTCGACGACATCGAAGACGGCCGCTACAGCGTGCCGGCCCTCACGACCGTGGCGCCGGACAAGGACCGCATCGCCGAACTCGCCCTCGACCGCCTGGCGCGGCAGGCGGCCGACCCGGCACCCCCGCGGTCGATCGTCGCCCCGCACCACCTGGAAGTGCGCGAAACGAGCTGAGCGTGTGGGGTGGCCGCCGCGGGGTAACCGCGCGGAAACGACCCCCCGGAGGACGCGATGGCACGGGACATCTACTCGGCGGAAGCGACGTCGAGCCGCGGCAGCGTCCGGGTGGACGGCCGCGGCGACCTGGCCTACCCGGTCGGCGAGCCCAGCGGCAACGGCACGGCCGACGCGCTCAACCCCGAGCGGCTCTACGCCGCCGCGCTGGCGACCTGCCTGCACCAGTCGCTGACGATCGCGGCGACGTCACTGGACGTGGAGCCGGCCGAAAGCGTGGTCACGGCCGAAGCCACCCTGTCCCACCGCGACGACGGCCGCTACGAACTCCACGCCGCGGTCGGCATCTACCTGCCCGGCGCGTCGACCGACGAGCTCTACGACGCGGTCACCCGCGAGGCGCTGCGGCTGTGTCCGCTGGTCGGCACCGAGGTGCCGGTGACCTTCGACCACGACCGCGCACGCGCGCTCCAGCACCACCGCGGCCCGGCCGACCCCGGCCAGAACTGACGGCGTCAGCACCGGGCGACGGCCACCCGGTCCCGGCCCGCCTTCTTGCCCGCGTACAACGCGTCGTCGGCCGCCCGGATCATCTCGTCGAGGCCGGCGCCGGGCTCCGACGGGTGCAGGGCCGCGCCGATCGTCGCCGACAGCGTCACCGGCTCGCCCGTCGGCGCGGTGATGCGCAGCGCCCGGATGCGGAGGCGGATCCGCTCGGCGATCGTGCGGACCTCGGCTTCGTCGACGTCGGGCAGCAGGACGGCGAACTCCTCGCCGCCGTAGCGGCCGACCGTGTCCCCGCGCCGGACGGCCCGGGTGAGCACGGTGGCCACCTCGGCGAGGACGTCGTCGCCGACCGGGTGGCCGTGGGTGTCGTTGATGCGCTTGAACCAGTCGAGGTCGATCATCAGCACCCCGATGCGCCCGCGGGAGTGCTCGAGCGCGTGCTCGGCCTGCTCGTGCCAGGCGATCGCGTTGAGCAGCCCGGTGCGCTGGTCGGTGCGGGCGGCGAGCTTGAGCTGGTCGAGCTGGACGCACTGGTGCAGCGCGAACGTCGGGATGATCATCAGCAGTGCGGCGGGCGGCCACCACAGCAGCGCGAGCGCGACGAACACCCCGAGCGCCAGCTGGCTGACCTCCAGCAGGTTGTCCGAGGCGCTGCCCAGCAGCCGGCGGGGGTGCTCGACGGTGACCGTCCAGGCGATGGCCGCGGCGACGAGCCCGGTGTTGACCACCCACTGCACCGCGGCCGCGGCGACGACGGCGGCCAGGTCGGCCCAGCCGGGCCGGGCGCCGGCGGCCAGGTGCTCGTGAACGCCGCTCGCGCGCAGCACGCCGGCCGCGGCGGCCGCGGCCAGCGCGAGCGTGGCGGCGGTGAACACGGTGCGGTGCGGGGGCCGGACCGCGTCGAACCGGTTGACCAGCACCCAGCGGTGGACGTAGATGACCGCCACCAGCACCAGCTCGAGCACCAGGGGTAGTGCGACGACCCCGGCGAAGATCCAGACGCTGCAGAGGTCGACGTACGGCGTGCCGTCGCGATCGCGGCGCCGCCGCTCGATCAGGTGCGAGGCGTGCAGGTGCGGCAGGGCCGCCGCGGCGAGCCAGCCCGCCGTGACCCATTGCTCCGGTGTCGGCGCCGTGCGGGCCGCGAGCGCCAGCACGCCGAGCGCCAGCAGGGTCACGCCCAGGACGAGCACGCGCACCCGGCCCGGCAACGACCACAGTTTCCAGCCGGGCGGACCTCCGCCGGTGGCCACGGTTTCCCCCATCGCAGCGCCTCCCCCGCGCCAGTGATCCCCCGATCGCCCAGGGTAGTCGCGTCACGGCCGGATGTCAGGTGTTTCCCGCGGGGACGACCCGACCGGGCGGCTGAGACGATTCCGGGGTATCCGGTACCGGACGAACCGCACGGAAAGGCGCGCCGATGAGCGACAAAGGCTGGTGAACCCCAGATCCTCCGCCCCTGCCACCGAGAAGGAGCCCGCGATGAGCGACAAAGGCTGGTGAACCTCAGGCTTCGGCCGGCAGCGCGGCCGAAACGGCGTCCGGGCGGCGACGTGCCCAGGCCGCGGCCGCGGCGAGCGCGACCAGTGCTCCCGCGGTCCCCGCCACGGCGATGGCCGTCGCCGGCCCGGCCAGCTGGGCCAGCACGCCGCCGGCCAGGATGCCGAGTCCCTGCCCGGCGATCATGCCGGTCCGCGCGAAGCCGAGGGTCCGCCCGCGCACGCTCGGCGGGGACAGCTGGACGAACGTCGCCCCGGCGGTGACCTGGTAGGCCGAGCACAGCCCGGACACGAACAGCAGGACCAGCGCCGTGCCCAGGGCCGGCCGCCCCCAGAAGGCCACGAGCGGCGCCGACGTCCCGACCGCGAGCACGCCGAGGGCACGCACCCGCACCGTCCGCGCGACCCGCCGCAGCAGCAGCGCGCCCGCCACCGCGCCCGCCGGTTCCGCGGCGAGCAGCACCCCGATCCATTCGCCGCCGGCCCCGGCTTCGTAGGCGAACGGGACAGCGAGCCCTTCGGGGACGACGGTGAACAGCGCCAGCCAGCCCAGCCACACCAGCGTGGCCAGCGTCCGGTCCCGGCGCACGGCCACGGCACCCGCGGCGATCCGGCGCCACCACGTCGCCTCGCTTTCGGCGGGCGCCGCCGGCGGGTGAGGGCCGAGGCCGGCGCGGATCAGCAGCGCGGAAGCCGCGAAGGTGCCGGCGTCGATGGCCAGGGCGGCGTGCGCGCCGACCCCGGTGACGACGAACGCGGCCGCGGCGAAGCCGAGCACCAGGCACAGCTGCGTCGTCACCTGCTGAACCGCTTGTCCCGCCTCGTACCGGCCACCCAGCAGCTCGGGCAGGACGGCGCCCTGCGCGGCCGAGAACGGCGCTTCGGCCAGCTGCACCAGCACGAGCAGCCCGGCCATCAGCGGCAGCGGGACCACGGGCACCGCCATCACCGCCACGAGCACCGCCCGGATCACGTCGCAGGCGACCATGACCCGGCGACGCGGGTACCGGTCGGCCAGCCACGACAGCAGCGCACCCGAGACGAGGGCGGGCAGCATCGACAGCGCGTACGTGGCCGCGCTCAGCGCGGCGGAGCCGGTGCGCTGGAAAACGAGTATCGACAAAGCGACCCGAGCCAGCTGATCCCCGGCGACCGAGAGCAGGCCGGCGAGCCAGAGCAGGCGGAACCCGCGTACCGCGAACGCGGACCGCGTCACCGCCATCCCCACCCCCAGGCACTGTCACGCAGAGCGTTGCCCAAGGCGCTCACGGTAGCGCGTCGGCGTACTCGCCACCATCGCCGAACGTCGGCCCCCGGTCTTCAAGCGCGCCTTTCCCGCGAAAAGTGCCGCTTTCGGGAGCGGCTGCCGGAAGTACGCGGGCCGGGCGAACGGCACCGGACCGTGAGCGGTTGGACCACGCCCGACCGGGTAGCCGGGACGGCATGCAGAGAGCCCACCTCCGTGACACCCCCGCCCCGCCGCACCGCGCGCTGACCGCCGTCGAAGACGCGAAAGCACTCGACGCCCCGGCCGCCGCTCTCGCGCAGCGGCTGCGTGGTGCCGCCGCGAGCGCGCCCGGCGGTTTCCTGCGCGGCCGCTGGCTCGGCCACCCGCTGCACCCGCTCGCCGTCACCGTGCCGATCGGCGCCTGGGTCTGCTCGGCCCTGTTCGACCTGCTGCCGGGCCAGGACGAAGCGGCCCGCCGGCTGGTCGCCACCGGCCTGCTGACCGCGCCGGCGGCCGTGGTCCTCGGCCTGTTCGACTACGCCGACCTCGACGAACGGCGGCGCCGGGTCGGGCTCACCCACGCCGCGGGCAACGCGGTGGCGATCGCCCTTTTCGGCGCGTCCTACGCCGCCCGCACGCGCGGGCAGGTGACTCGCGGCCGGGTCCTGGGCGCGCTCGGCCTGGCGATGGCGAGCGCCGGGGGCGCGCTCGGCGGGCACCTGGCCTACGCGCAGGGCGCCGGGTTCTTCCGCTGGCAGGCCGCCCGATGAGCTACCTGGCGATCTACCTGCGGGACCAGCTGGCCCTCGGCGTCACCTGGCGGGAGCTGGCCCGGCGCGCCCGCGACCACAACCGCGGCTCCGACCTCGGCCGGACGCTGGGCGAGGTCGCCGACGCCATCGCCGAGGACGTGCGGACCTTCGAAGGGATCATGCGGCGCCTGGAGGTCCGGCCGAACCCGGTGAAGGTCGCCGCGGCGGTCGTCGCCGAACGGGTGGCCCGGCTGAAGCTCAACGGCAAGCTGACCGGTTTCTCGCCGCTGAGCCGGTTCCTCGAGCTCGAGGTGCTCGTCATGGGCATCGACGGCAAGAAGACGCTGTGGCACACCCTCGGCCAGGTCGCGGGCCTGCAGGAGCGGTTCCCCGACATCGACTTCCAGGCTCTGATCGCGCGAGCCGACGCGCAACGCGACGCGCTCGAGCCGTTCCGCCGCAGCACCGGCGCCGAGGCCTTCGCCTCCCGAAGGCGCTAGGAACGGGGGAAAACGGTCCCGTCGAACAGCTTCCGCGCGGTGCGGATCACGGTCGAGCGGCGGACGCGGGACTCCTCGAATTCGATCGCGACGGCGAGCTTGCCGCTCGGGTGCTCGATCTGGACGGGGCCGCCGCCGGCCTCCAGCAGCTCGTGGCCGACCGCGCCGTCGAGCAGCAACGCCGTGACGACGCTGACGCCGCCGAGCACGCCGATCGACGGGTGCGGCTTGACCGGGATGAACGTGCGGGTGCAGATCGCGCCGCCGTCGCGCGGGGCGGCCACCAGCGTGGTCTTGGGAATCGAGCTCCCGCGGACGTCACCGAGCCCCATCAGCTTCCCGGCCTCGACGCGCAGGGCGTCGATCCGCCCGGCGAGCTCGCCGTTCGCACCGAGCTCCTCGGCCGGTTCGTACCCGGTGATGCCGAAGTCGCGGGCACGGGCCACCACGACCGGCATCCCGTTGTCCACACAGGACACTTCGATCCCGCCCACCTCGTCGCGGACGTGGCCGGTGGGCAGCAGGCTGCCGCACACGGACCCTTCGGTGCCGGTGAAGTCGAGTTCGACCGGCGCGGCGGTGCCGGGCACGCCGGAGATGGCCGTCTCGCCGCGGTAGTCGACTTCGCCGCCCGGGGTGGCGAAGCTCGCGACGGCGATCGACCCGGTGTTGAGCAGCCGCACGCGGACCGTCGTGCGCTCGGCCCCGGCGGGCACGAGCCCCCGTTCGACGGCGAACTGCCCGACGCCGGCGAGGAGGTTGCCGCACGTCTGGCGGTCGGAGACGGTGGGTTCCTCCACGCCGAGCTGCAGGAACAGGTAGTCGACGTCGTGGTCGGCGCCGGTGGCCTTCGCGACGATCGCGACCTTGCTGGTGACCGGCTGCGCGCCGCCGAGGCCGTCGATCTGGCGCGGGTCGGGGGTACCCATGATCCGCAGCAGCAGGTCGTCGCGGGCGGCCGGGTCGGCGGGGAGGTCTTCGGCGAGGAAATAGGCGCCCTTCGAGGTGCCTCCGCGCATGAGCATGCAGCGCACGCCGGTCATGACCGCTCCTTCGCGTACTCCTCGGCGGTCAGGTACCGGACGCCGAGGGCTTCGAGTTTTTCGCGCAGGCCGTAGCGGTCCAGGCCGAGCTGGCCACCGGCGAAGGCTTCCCTTGCCGCGGCTTCCTTCTCCAGCCGCGCCTGCGCCCGTTCGAGTCCACTGTGGACCTCTTCGCGCCGGACGCACAGGACGCCGTCGTCGTCGGCGAGCACGGCGTCGCCGGGGCGGACGAGCTGCCCGCCGACGACGACGGGGACGTTGACCGCCCCCGCGGTCGCCTTGACCGTGCCCTGCGCACTGACCGCGGCCGACCAGACCGGGAAGCCGAGGGCACGCAGGTCGGCGACGTCGCGGACCCCGGTGGTGGTGACCAGGCCCCGCACCCCGCGGCGGCGCAGCGCGGTGGCGAAGAGCTCGCCGAAGAGGCCGTCGCGGCAGGGCGAAGTGGTGGTGACGACGAGGAGGTCGCCTTCGCGGCACTGCTCGACGGCGGCGTGGATCATCAGGTTGTCCCCGGGCCAGCACAGCGCGGTGACGGCCGTGCCGCCGACGCGGGCGCCGTCCTGGATCGGCCGGAGGCCGGCGGCGAGCAGGCCCGAGCGGCCGAGCGCTTCGTGCACGGTGGCGACGCCGTAACCCGCCAGCCGCGTCACCTGATCGAGGTCGGCGCGCGGCGGATCGGTGACGATGACGGGGTCCATACCGCCACCGTACGATCCGGTCGACGAAATTGTCAACAATTTTGGCGGCAGCACTGGTCGCGGGTCAGGGGTGGAGCGGCGAGACCTCCGCCTCGGCCGACTTCAGGGCCTCGATCACGCTGGCCAGGTGGGTGCGCGCGGCCTCGGCCGCCTTCTCCGGCTGGTGGGCGCAGATCGCGTCGATGAGCGCCAAGTGCTCCGGGAGCGACACCTGCGGGCGGCCCGGGCGCATCGCGAGGCGGAACTGGTGCCGGACGCTCTGGCCGCGCAGCCGTTCCAGCACCTGCGCCGCCGTCCGCTGGCCGCTGATTTCGCGGACCCGGCGGTGCAGCCGCTGGTTGAGGTCCGAGTACCCGACCACGTCGCCGCCCGCCACGGCCGCCCGCATCCGCTCGCCGAGTTCGCGCAGCTCGCCCGCTTCCGCGTCCGAAATCCGCTCGGCCGCCTTCGCCGCGCACAGGGACTCGAGCATCATGCGCACCTCGGAGATCTCGACGGCCTCCTCCAGCGACACCGCCCGCACGCGGGCACCGCGGTTCTGCACGCGCTCGACGAGCCCCTCGTTGGTCAGCTCGATCAGCGCCGCGCGCACCGTCGCCCGGCTCGCCCCGAACTGGGCCGACAGGTCGGCCTCCACCAGCCGCTGGTTGGGGACGAACTCGCCGCGGACGATGGCGTCGCGGATGGCCGCCGCCGCGGACCGCTCCCCCGGCAGCCGGTCCGGCGCGTTCTCGGTCATACCTCGGCTCCGTTTGTTGACAATTTTGTCGAGCACATCGTGTACTCGATCGTAGCTGGCGAGGAGGATGCTGCTGTGACCGGAACCATCGCGGTACTCGGATTGGGCGAAGCGGGCGGCGCACTGGCCCGCGACCTGGTGGCCGCGGGCGCCGTCGTGCGCGGCTACGATCCGGCGGTTTCCGCCGCGGCGGGGGTGGTCAGCACCGGTTCCGAAGCCGAAGCCGCCCGTGGCGCCGACCTCGTGCTGAGCGTGAACAGCGCCTCGGCCGCCCGCCGGGCCCTGGACGCCGGGCTGGCCGGACTGCGCGAGGGCGCCGTCTGGGCCGACCTGAACACCGCGTCCCCCGGCACGAAACGGGAGCTCGCCGCCGTCGCCGCCGGACGCCGGGTGCCCTTCGCCGACGTCGCGATCATGGCGCCCGTCCCCGGCCGCGGGCTGCGGGTGCCGATGCTGGCCACCGGGCCGGCCGCCGTCGCCGTCGCCGCGGCGCTGAACCCGCTCGGCGCCGCGGTGGAGACCATGCCCGGCGAGGCCGGACTCGCCGCCGAACGCAAGCTGCTGCGCAGCGTCTTCTTCAAGGGGATGTCCGCCGCCGTCGTCGAGGCGCTGCGGGCCGCCCGCGCCGCCGGCTGCGAAGACTGGCTGCGGAAGATCGTCGTCGACGAGCTCACCGCCGCGGACGCGTCCACTGTGGACCGGCTGGTCGACGGGTCTCACCGGCACGCCGTCCGCCGCACCGCCGAGATGGCCGCCGCCGCCGAGATGCTCGGCGAACTCGGCGTCCGGGCCGACGTCGCCACCGCGGCCCGCGACCAGCTCCGCGGGCTCGCCCGGGACGGCTGACAGCCCGGCCGCCACGGCGCCCGGCCGCCGCACCGCGCGTAGACTCGGAAGCCCCGAGACTGCGCAGGTGAACCTTTCGTGACAGACGCCGCCCTCGAACGGGAACGGCTGCTCGCGCCCTCGCGCATCTACGTCGAACCCGCCGCCGCCGAGCTCCCCCGCGGCCGCCAGGTGCTGGACCGCTTCCCCGGCGCCACCGTCGTCGAAGTCGACAGCCACTGGCGCATCCCCGAGCTCCACGGCGACGAGACCAACGTCCGCCGCTGGGTGCGGATCAAGCGCGAAGCCCTGGTCCTGGGGATCAAGAAGTCGCTGACGGCCCGGCCCAACGGGCGCTCCGCCGACTTCATCGCCCCGTCGACGTCCAACGGCTGCGCGATGGCGTGCGCCTACTGCTACGTCCCCCGCCGCAAGGGCTATTCCAACCCGATCACCGTCTTCGCCAACATCGAGCGGATCACCGGGTACCTGGCCCGCCACATCGCCCGGCAGGGTCCCAAGCCCGAGCCGAACCAGTGCGACCCCGCCGCGTGGGTCTACGACATCGGGGAGAACTCCGACTGCTCGGTCGACGCCCTCGTCAGCGACAACGTCGCGGACCTGATCGACCTGTTCGCCGGCCAACCGGCGGCGAAGGCCTCGTTCGCCACCAAGTACGTCAACCACGGGCTGCTGGACCTGGCCCCGCGCGGCCGCACGCGCATCCGGTTCTCGCTGATGCCCGAGCAGCCGGCCAAGCTGCTGGACCTGCGGACCAGCCCGATCGCCGACCGGCTGCGCGCGCTCGACGACTTCGTGGCCGCCGGGTACGAGGTGCACGTCAACTTCAGCCCGGTCGTCGTCTACGACGGGTGGCTGGCCGACTGGACCCGGCTGTTGCGGGACCTCGGCGACGCCACGAACGACGTCACCAAGGCCCAGCTGGCCGCGGAGGTGATCATGCTGACCCACAACCGCGACCTGCACGAGGTCAACCTGGGCTGGCACCCCAAGGCCGAGCAGGTCCTGTGGCGGCCCGACCTGCAGGAGACCAAGCGCAGCGAGGGCGGCGGCGTGAACGTCCGCTACCGCGCCGGCCACAAGCGAGCGCTCCTGGACGAGCTGCTGGACCTCATCGCCGTCCACGCCCCGTACCTGCGCGTCCGGTACGCGTTCTGAGTCAGACGCCGGCCGGCGCCGCGGCGGCGCGCCCGAGCCGGGCCTGCCGGGTCCGCGGCCCGAAGACCGCCAGCACCAGGGCGCCGGCCAGCCACGTCCCGGCGATGAAGAAGAACACGCTCCGGTAGCCGCTGCCGTTGTAGAGCCCGGCCACGACGAGCGGTCCCGCCGCGTTCGACAGCCGGCCCAGGCCGTACGACACACCGGTACCCAGCGAGCGGCCGCGGGTGTCGAACAGCTCCGGCGAGTACGCGTACCCGAGTGCCGTGTACCCGCGCTCGAACATGTTGACCAGGAAGCCGAACACCACGATCAGCACCGGGTCGAACGTCAGTCCGTAGAGCAGCCCGCACACCGCGATCACCGTGCCGAAGGCGACCAGGCACCACTTGCGCTCGAAGCGGTCGGTCACCAGGGCCGCCAGGTACGAGCCCAGCGGCGCGCCGACAGTGGTGAGGGCCACGTAGAACACGGACTTCTCGACGCTGAACCCCTCCTTGGCCAGCAGCGTCGGCGCCCAGCTGGAATAGCCGAAGAACCCGATCGTCTGGGTGACCCACAGGACGGTGAGCAGCAGCGTCGGCAGGAGGTACTTCCTGCGCAGCAGCAGCCGCAGCGGCGCCTTCGCGACCGACGCTTCCCCGGCCGGCGGCGCCGGTTCCGGCAGCGGGCCCTTCTCCGCCTCGACCTGCGCCTCGATCTCCCGCAGCACCGCGTCCGCCTTCGCGTGCTCGCCGCGGCTTTCGTACCAGCGGGGCGATTCCTTCAGCCTCCGGGTGAACAGCACGAGCAGGACACCGAGCGCGCCCCACAGGTAGACCAGCCGCCACGCCCAGTCGCCGAGCGGGACCACGACGCTGGCGATCAGGTTCGTCACCGGCGTGCCGCAGATGCCGATCACGATCGCGTACGCCTGGTACTTGCCTCGGTTGGCGGCCGGGTACAGCTCGTTGACGTAGATCACCGCGACCACGGTCATCGCCGACAGGCCCGCCGACGTCAGGACGCGGAACACGCCCAGCGACACGATGTCCCACGAGAACACCGCCGCGAACGAGAAGACGCCGAACCACACGGTGGTCAGCACGAGCGCGTTCTTCCGGCCCCAGCGGTCGGCGATCGTGCTCGCGATGATCGAGCCGAAGAACATGCCGACGAACGACAGCGAGGTCACGTACGCGACCTGGTTGACGGTGACGCCCCAGAGCTTGATCAGCTTGGGCGCGGTGGTGGCGAAGCTGTTGATGTCGGCGAACTCGAAGAAGTAGGCGAACGAGACGGCGAACAGGGTGACCTTGTGGAACCGGGCGATCGGCAGGCGGTTCAGCCGGTTGAGCGCGTTGGCGTGCTGCATTGCATGCCCTTCGGGGGTTCAGGCGGTTTCGCCGGGCCAGTAGAGGCGCATCGGGTTGTCGACGAGCAGCTTCCGCCGCGCTTCGGGGGTGTCCGCGAGGTGCCGGACGTGGTCGACGAGCAGGCCGTCGTCGGGCATGTGGTGCCTGAGGTTCGGGTGCGGCCAGTCGGTCCCCCACAGCACCCGGTCCGGGAACTCGTCGACGACGCGGCGGGCGAAGGGCACGACGTCGGTGTAGGCGTGGCGTTCGCCGTCCAGCGCCGGCGGCCCGGTCACGGTGAGCCGCTCGGGACAGCTCACCTTCACCCAGACGTCGTGGGAGCCGGCGAAGCCGAGGAACCGCGTGAACTCCGGCCCGTCGACCGGCCGGGTCACGTCCGGCCGTCCCAGGTGGTCGATCACCAGCGGCGTGGGCAGTGACCCGAAGAAGGCCTCCAGTTCGGGCAGGTCGGCGGCCTCGAAGTAGAGGACGATGTGCCAGCCGAGCGGGGCGATCTTCTTCGCGATCGTGCGCAGCGCTTCGTGGGGCGCGGCGTCGACCAGCCGCTTGACGAAGTTGAACCGCACGCCCCGCACCCCGGCGGCGTCCAGCTCCCGCAGTTCGGCGGCACCGACGTCGGGGCGGACGGTGGCGACCCCGCGCGTCCGGCCGCCGGCCGCCCGGACGGCGTCGACCATCGCGGAGTTGTCCGCGCCGTGGCAGGTGGCCTGCACGATGACGTTCCGGCTGACGCCGAGGTGGTCGCGCAGGGCGAACAGCTGGTCGCGGCTCGCGTCGCAGGGGGTGTACTTGCGTTCGGGCGCGAAGGGGAACCGCGCCTGCGGGCCGAACACGTGGCAGTGGGCGTCCACCGTGCCGGGCGGCAGCCGGAAGTCCGGGGTGGCCGGTGCGGGGCACCAGTCCAGCCAGCCGGGCGTCTTCGGGGCGGTCACCGGCCCTGGCCCTTCAGCAGGGCGTCCAGCCGGGGGTAGACGGCGCGGGCGTTGTGCTCGCGGATCGCCGCCCAGTCCGCTTCGGACAGATCGGCGGCCTCGGCGTACCGGCGGGTGTCGTCGAAGTGGTGGCCGGTCCGCGGGTCGACGCCGCGGACGGCTCCGATCATCTCCGACGCGAAGAGGATGTTGCGCGCCGGGACGACCTCGAAGAGCAGGTCCGAACCCGGCTGGTGGTAGACGCAGGTGTCGAAGAAGACGTTGTTCAGCACGTGCTCCTCCAGTTCCGGCTTGCCCAGCGCCATGGCCAGGCCGCGGAACCGGCCCCAGTGGTAGGGCACCGCGCCGCCGCCGTGCGGGATGATCAGCCGCAGCGTGGGGAAGTCGGCGAAGAGGTCGCCCTGCACGAGCTGCATGAACGCGGTCGTGTCGGCGTTGAGGTAGTGCGCGCCGGTGGTGTGGAACGCCGGGTTGACGCTGGTGCTGACGTGCACCATCGCCGGGACGTCGTACTCCACCATCTTCTCGTAAATCGGGTACCACGACCGGTCGGTGAGCGGCGGCGCCGTCCAGTGGCCGCCGCTGGGGTCGGGGTTGAGGTTCAGCGCGACGGCGCCGTACTCCTCGACGCAGCGCGTCAGCTCCGGCAGGCAGGTGGCCGGGTCGACGCCGGGCGACTGCGGGAGCATCGCCGCCGGGACGAACCGCTCCGGGTAGAGCGTGCTGACGCGGTGGCAGAGCTCGTTGCCGATCGCCGCCCACGCCGCCGAGGTCTCGAAGCCGCCGACGTGGTGGGCCATGAAGGAGGCCCGCGGCGAGAAGATCGTCAGGTCGATGCCGCGTTCGTCCATCAGCCGCAGCTGGTTCGGCTCGACGCTCTCGCGCAGCTCGTCGTCGCTGATCCGCAGGTCGCCCCGCACGGGCGGAGCACCGGCCCCGTCGAGGGCGGCGATCTGCCGCTCGCGCCACGCCGCCAGTGCGGGTGGGGCGGTCGTGTAGTGGCCGTGGCAGTCGATGATCAAGGTGGTTCCTCGTCGCTTCGGGTCTCGATACGCGCACCCTAATCGTCGATGAGATTGTTAACAATATCTACGACGAAGTTGGTCGAGCGACTTCCCAGCCGGGCGCTGTTCCATCAAATCCATTTGATGTACTGTCCGCGGATGGCCACCCAGCCACCCGAGTTCGTCCGCCTGGCCGCCCACCCGGTGCGGTGGTCGCTGCTGACCGCGCTCGCCGGCGGCGACCTGCGGGTCCGGGAGCTGGTGGAGCGGGTGGGCGAGCCGCAAAACCTGGTCTCCTACCACCTGCGGCTGCTGCGGGGCGGCGGGCTGGTCACCGCGACGCGCAGCAGTTTCGACGGCCGGGACAGCTACTACCACCTCGATCTCGACCGCTGCGCGGGCGCGCTCGCCGAAACCGGTGCGGCGCTGCACCCCGCCCTGCGCCCCGAAGCCCCGCCGTCGCCCTCCGGCCGGGTCGCGGTGCTGTTCCTCTGCACCGGCAACAGCGCCCGCTCTCCGATCGCCGAAACCCTGCTGCGCCGGCGCACCGCGGGGAAGGTGACGGTGACCAGCGCGGGCAGCCACCCGAAGGCCGCCCTGCACCCCGCCGCCGTCCGGGTGCTGGACGAGGAGTTCGGCATCGACGTCACCGGGCAGCGGCCGCGGCACCTGGACACGGTGGCCGGGCAGCGGTTCGACCACGTCATCACGGTGTGCGACAAGGTCCGTGAGGTCTGTCCCGAGTTCCCGCACCGCCGCCACTGGAGCATCCCCGACCCGGCAGCGGACTCCATGGCCAGGACGGCTTCGGAGCTCGACACGCGCGTCCGGCACCTGCTGCCGGAACTGGTACCCGGCAAGGAGGCCCCGTCATGACCGAGCAGCACGCCAGCGTCCGCTACATCGTCGACGACGTCCAGGCGGCCATCGACTTCTACACGACCCACCTGGGTTTCACGGTCCGGATGAGCGCGGCACCGGCGTTCGCCGACGTCGTCCGCGGCCCGCTGCGGCTGCTGCTGTCCGGCCCGGCGAGCTCCGGGGCCCGCGCCACCCCGGCGGACGCCGCCGCGGCCGGGCGCAACCGCATCCACCTGGTGCTCGACGACCTCGACGCGGAGATCGCCCGGCTGACCGGAGCCGGGATCGCCTTCCGCACCGAGGTGGTGTCCGGCCCGGGTGGACGGCAGGTGCTGCTGGCCGACCCGGCCGGGAACCTCGTGGAGCTGTTCCAGCCCGCGCACTAGGCTCCGCCGGGTGCCGGACACGCGTCTCGACCTCGCCCGGATCCAGGCCGCCCGCCGGGTGATCGACCCCGTCTTCCTCGACACGCCGCTCTACCGCTGCGAAGCGCTGGAACCCGTCCTCGGCTGCGCGGTGAGCATCAAGCTCGAGACGGCGAATCCGGTGCGGAGCTTCAAAGGCCGCGGCACCGAGGTGGTCGCGAGCGGGCTCACCGGGGCGGTCGTCTGCGCCAGCGCGGGCAACCTCGGCCAAGCCCTCGCCTGGTCCGGGCGCGGCCGGGGGCTCGACGTCACCGTCGTCGCCTCGCGGCAGGCCACGAAGGCCAAGCTCGAGCGCATCCGCGCGCTGGGCGCCCACCTCGAACTGGTCGACGGCGACCACGAACTGGCCCGCGAACGCGCCGCGGCCATTGCCCGGCACGACGGCATCCGGCTCGTCGAAGACAGCCTGGACCTCGAAACCTGCGAGGGCGCGGCAACCATCGGCCTGGAACTGGCGGACGCCGCGGAGCCGTTCGACGCCGTGCTGATCGCCCTCGGCGGCGGGGCCCTCGCGACCGGGGTGGGCCACGTCGTGCGGTCCCGGACGCCCGGGACCGAAGTGGTCTGCGTCCAGCCGGCCGGCGCCCCGGCCATGACGCGGTCCTGGCACGCCCGGCGCGTCGTCACCACCGGCCCGACGGACACGATCGCCGACGGCGTCGCCGGGCGGCGGCCGATCCCGGAGGTACTGGCCGATCTGCTCGTCGTCGCGGACGACGCCGTTCTCGTCACCGAAGCCTCGATCATCGCCGGGATGCGGCTGCTCCTCGAGCACGCCGGGCTGGTCGTCGAGCCCTCGGCCGCGCTGGGCATCGCCGCGGTCCTCGAAGATCGTGACCGCTTCGCCGGCCGGCACGTGGTGACCGTCGTGTGCGGCGGCAACGTCGACCTGGCCGCCTACCGCCGCTGGGTCGGCTGACTGCGGAAATTACCAAAGGTAAGTTCTGTCGCCGCCTTGACTTTACCAATGGTCAGGGAGGAAGGTACTGGCCACCCGATTCGTCTAGACCAATCGGTGCTCCCCGCGGTACGGCAACCCCAGGAGGAGACCCATGTCCCGCAGCGCCCGGACCACCACCGCAGCCCTGACGAGCCTGGCCACCGCGGCCGCGGCCGCCGTCGTCCTCTCCGGCGGGGCCGCCGCCAGCCCGGCGTCCGCCGCGGCCGGCTGCGGTGTGCTCTTCGACGACTTCCACTACTCCTCACCCGCCGATGCCGCCTTCGGCAGCGCGGGCTGGACCACGCGCAACGACGTCGGCAGCCCCGGCGTGCCCGGTGCGCGCTGGCTCACGAGCAACATCACCTTCCCGGCCGTGGGCGGCGAGCGCGTCGCCCAGCTCGCCGCCACCACCGACGGCAGTGCCGCCGGCACCACGCACGCCGAGCTGTACCAAAACCAGCTGCGGTTCTTCGAAGGCACGTACGCCAGCCGCGTCCGCTTCACCGACGCGCCGGACAGCGGCCCCGACGGCGACCACGTCAACGAAACCTACTTCACGATTTCCCCGCTGCGGTACGACCGCGACCCGCTCTACAGCGAACTCGACTTCTCCGAGTACCTGCCCAACGGCGGCTGGGGCGGCGCGCAGGCGAACTACCAGACCAGCTGGTACACCTACTGGAACAGCCCGACGTGGGACGGCCTGCGGACCTCCACCGCGCAGAACCGCAGCCTCGCCGGCTGGCACGACATCGTCACGCAGGTCTCCGGCGGGCACGTGAAGTACTACATCGACGGCGTGCTCACCGCGGACCACACCACCGACGCGCAGGGCAACCCGGTGTACCCGCGCACGCCGATGTCGATCAACTACAACATGTGGTTCATCGACACCGCCGGGCACACGAGCGGCACCAGTGCCTACACCGAGCAGGTCGACTGGACCTACTACGCGGGCAACCAGGTCGTCGCCCCGGCCGACGCCGTCGCGCAGGCCGGGCAGTACCGTTCGGCCGGAACGTCCCATGTGGACACCGTCACCGGCTGCACGACGCCGACCACGCCGCCGACGACGACCAAGCCCACCACGCCGACGACACCGACGACGCCCACCACGCCGTCCCAGCCCGCGAACTGCTCGGCGGCGTCGGAATGGGACTGGGGCACGGTGTACCTCGAGGGACAGCGGGTGAAGCACCACGCCCACCTCTGGCAGGCGAACTGGTGGACCCAGGGCTCGGAACCCGGCCTCACCGCCCAGTGGCGCGACCTCGGCCCCTGCTGACCTCCGGGAGATCCCCATGCGCAGCCGCACCCTCGCCGCCGCACTGGCCGTCGCCGCCGTGACCGCCAGCGCCTGCGGCACCGAAACCCCCGCTCCCGCCGCCGGCGGCGGCACGCTCACCGTCTGGCTGATGAACGGCGACCTCAGCGACCGGGCCACCGCGGCGATCAACGCCGCTTTCGAGAAGGCCACCGGCGCCAAGGTCACCGTGCAGGTCCAGGAGTGGGACAACATCAACACGAAGATCAGCACGGCGCTGGCCCAGGACACCACGCCGGACGTCATCGAGATCGGCAACACGAACGTCCCGCTGTTCGCCGCCAACGGCGCGCTGACCGACCTCACCCCGCGCCGTGACGAGCTCGCCGCCGGCCGGACCTGGCTGCCCGGGCTGGCCGGACCGGCCACTGTGGACGGACACCTCTACGCCGCCCCGCTGTTCGCCGGCAACCGCGCGGTGATCTACGACAAGCAGGTCTGGGCCGACGCCGGCGTCACCGCCCCGCCGAAGACCCTGCCGGAACTCACCGCGGCCCTGGACCGGATCAAGGCGAAACACCCGGCACCGGACTTCTCGGCCTTCCACTTCCCCGGCCGGTACTGGTTCGGCGCGCTGCAGTTCGTCTGGGACGCCGGTGGGCAGCTGGCCACGCAGCGGGACGGGAAGTGGGCCGGTGCCCTCGAAAGCCCCGAAGCGCTGAAGGGGCTGCAGGCGTGGAAGGACTTCCAGAACGCCTACTCCTCCCCCGCGTCCCGCAACGTCGACACCAAGGCCCCGGACCAGGCCGCGATCTTCTCCGCGGGCGGTGCCGCGGCCATCCTCGACACGAGCGTCAACACCGTGCTCAAGAACAAGCCGGAGCTGAAGGACCGGCTGGGCACGTTCCCGTTCCCGAGCGCCACGCCCGGGAAGACGCAGCCGGTGTTCCTCGGCGGCTCGGACCTCGCCGTCGCGGCCAAGAGCCGCCACCAGGACCTGGCGCTGGCCTACCTCAAGGCCGCGACCGACCCGGCCGTGCAGCGGGACGCGATCGCCGGCATCGACGGCTGGACGCCGATCTCGACCGAGCTGATCGACCAGGTCACGCCGGCACTGCCGCCGCTCAACACCGCTTTCGCCACCGCCGCGAAGACCAGCGTCGCCACCCCCGCCGCCCCCGGCTGGGCGACCATCGAAAGCGACAAGTCCATCAACACGTTCTTCGCCGACATCGCCACCGGACGACGGCCGATCGCCGACGCCGCCCGGGAGTTCGACGCCCACCTGACCGAGGCGCTGGGCGCCCGCTGACCGGCGGGGTGGCCCGGCCGACCGCCGTCCCCGCCGAGCCACCTCGCCCCTGTCCCGCGAAGGAGTCCCCGTGCTGCTCGAAAAGGCGCGCGTCCGGGAAAGACCGCGACGCCGTTTCTTGCTCCCCTACGGCCTGCTCCTGCCCGCGGCCACGCTGCTGGGGCTGGTGCTCGGCTACCCGCTCGTCCGGCTGATCGTCATTTCGCTGCAGGACTACGGCCTGCGGTCGCTGTTCACCGGCACGACGGCGTTCGCCGGCGGGGACAACTACGCCGCCGTCCTGAGCGACCCCCAGCTGCTGCCGGTACTCGCCCGCAGTGTCGGGTTCTGCGCCGCCCTGGTGCTCGGCACACTCGCGATCGGGTTCGGCGTCGCGCTGCTGCTGCGGCGCCTGGGCCGCCGGATGCGCACGGCGGTCACGCTGTGCCTGATCGCGGCGTGGGCGCTGCCGAACGTGGCGTCCACAGTGGTCTGGCAGTGGCTGTTCCAGCCCGGCTACGGCGTGGTGAACTGGCTGCTGACCCGGCTCGGCTTCGGGGACCTCACTCAGCACGACTGGACCACGAGCCCGGCCTCGGCGTTCGCCATCGTCTGGCTGCTGGTCGTGTGGCAGTCGGTGCCGTTCGCCGCGCTCACCCTGCACGCCGGCCTGTCGCAGATCCCGCGGTCCTACTACGAAGCCGCGGCCCTCGACGGCGCCGGGCCGTGGCGGGCGCACCGCACGATCACCGTCCCCTTCCTGCGGCCGATCCTCGGGCTGGTCACCATCCTCTCGATCATCTGGGACTTCACCGTGTTCAACCAGATCTGGATCCTCACCCAGGGCGGCCCGGCCGGCGGCACGACGACGCTGGGCATCTGGACCTTCACCCGCGCCTTCAGCCGCAACGACTTCGGCCAGGGCGCGGCGATCGCCGTCGTCTCCGTCGTGCTGCTCGTCGGCCTGACCGCGGTCTACGTGCGGCGGCTCGTCCGCTCCGGGGAGGACCTGTGATCCGCCGGATCGGCCGGAACGCCGTCGCCGCCCTCTTCTGCCTGGTGTGGATCTTCCCCGTCTACTGGATGGTGCTCACGGCGTTCAAGCCCGCGGGCCGGATCCTCCAGCCCACCCCGCAGTTCCTGCCCGTCGACGTCACGCTCGACAACTTCGCCGGCGCGCTCGCCAAGCCCGGGTTCGGCCAGGACCTGCTCAACAGCGCCGTGGTGGTCGTCGCGGTCGTGGTCCTCTCCATCGTGGTCGCCTTCCTGGCCGCGACGGCGTTGACGCGCTTCCGCTTCTTCGGGCGCCGCGGCTTCCTCGTCGGCGTGCTGGTGCTGCAGATGGTGCCGGTGCCCGCACTGGTCATCCCGCTGTTCCTCGGCCTCAAGAGCGCGCACCTGCTCGACACGCTGCCCGGGCTGATCCTCACCTACGTGGCGCTCGTGCTGCCGTTCACCATCTGGACGCTGCGCGGCTTCCTGCACGGGATCCCGGCCGAGCTCGAGGAAGCGGCGATGATCGACGGCGCGACCCGCGGGCGCGTCATGCGCTCGGTCCTGCTGCCGCTCGTGCTGCCCGGGCTGATCGCGACCAGCGTGTTCGCCTTCATCACCGCGTGGAACGACTTCCTCTTCGCCTACGTGATCATGAAGGACAGCTCGGGCTACACGCTGCCGGTCTGGCTCGTTTCGTTCAGCACCAGCACGGGCACCGACTACGGCGGCCTCATCGCCGCGTCGACGCTGTTCGCGCTGCCCGTCGTCGTCTTCTTCGCGCTCGTGCAGCGCCACCTGGTCGAAGGCATGACCGCGGGCGCGGTGAAGGGCTGATGCTCATCCCCCGCCCCGCGCGGCTGACCCGTCGCGCCGGTTCCTGCGTGCCCACCGGCATCCTGGCCGGCCCCGGCACCCGGGGCCCGGCCCGGCTGCTCGCCGCGTACACCGGTCTCCCGCTGGTCCACAACGGACCCGTCATCCGGCTCGCGTCGAAACCGGGGCTCGGGCCGGAGGAGTACACCCTGGACGTCACCCCCGACCGTGCGCTGCTCACCGCGTCCACCGAAGCGGGCCTCCTCGCCGGTGTGCAGACGATCCGCCAGCTGGCTCCGCGGCTGCCGTGCCTGACGATCCGCGACGCGCCCCGGCTGCCGTGGCGCGGCGTGCTGCTCGACGTCGCCCGGCACTTCCTGCCGATGGAGTTCCTCCGCGAGTTCGTCGACCTGCTGGCCCTGCACAAGTACAACGTCCTGCACCTGCACCTCACCGACGACCAGGGCTGGCGGATCGAGATCGCCGGCCGGCCGCGGCTCACCGAAATCGGGGCGTGGCGGGCCGAGTCGATGGTCGGCCCCGCCGGCAGCGGCGTCTTCGACGGCGTCCCGCACGGCGGCTTCTACACCCAGCGGGAGCTGCGCGAGCTGGTCGCCTTCGCCGCCGAGCGCGGAGTGCGGATCGTGCCGGAGATCGACCTGCCCGGGCACGTCCGCGCGGCGCTGGCCGCCTACCCCGAGCTGGGCAACCGGCCCGAGGTGCCGCTGCCGGTGTGGACGGAGTGGGGCATCAGTCCCGACATCCTCGGCGTCCACGACGACGTCTTCGCCTTCTGCCGGGACGTCCTCGGCCAGGTCGCCGACGTGTTCCCGTCGCCGTACCTGCACATCGGCGGCGACGAATGCCCGACGACCCAGTGGGAAACCAGCCCGGCCGCGCGGGCGAAGGCCGCCGAACTCGGCGTGCGCCCCGCCGAACTGCACCCGTGGTTCCTCGGCCGGCTGCACGACATCGTGGCCGGCCTGGGCCGCCGGGCCGTGTGCTGGGACGAAACCGGCCACGCCGCGGGACGGCTGCCCACGGGCCTGATCGTCACCGCCTGGCGCGACGCCGCCCACGGCGCCCTCGCCGTCGCCGGCGGCCACCCGGTCGTCATGGCCCCGCACACCTCCACGTACTTCGACTACCGGCAGAGCGAAGACCCCGGCGAGCCACCGCGCGAACCCGTGACGACCCTCGAGGACGTCTACCGCTTCGATCCGCTGGCGGGCGGCCTGCCCGTCAGCGACGGCACCACGCCCGGCGTGCTCGGCACGCAGGCCCAGCTGTGGACCGAGCACGCGCCGACCCCCGACCACGTGCGGCACCTGGCGTTCCCGCGGCTGTGCGCACTGGCCGAACGGGCGTGGTCGCCGCCGGGCCGCGGTTATGCTGACTTCCACCAGCGCCTGACCGGCCACCTCGACCGCCTCCGGGCGCTGGGCGCCCTGCCCAAGGAGCGCGTCCGGTTCGCCGGCGCACTCGGAGTACCCGGGAAGACGGTGCCTTGACCGCTGTGACATCCGAGGCTTCGCCCCAGGCCGGGGGCTCCACAGAGCGCCCGCCCACCGTCAAGCGCGACCGCGTCCGCCGGCACCTGCTGAACGTCATCGAGAACGCCGGTCCCGGCACCGGGCTCGCGTCCGAACGGGAGCTGGCCGCGGAGCTCGGCGTGTCCCGCCCGACCGTCCGGGCGGCCATCGACGAGCTGACCCGCACCGGGCTGCTGGTGCGCCAACGCGGGCGCGGCACCTTTACCAGCCCGCAGAAGGTCACCCAGGAACTGGCGACCGGCCTCGCGGTGCCGCCCGCCGAAGGCCACTGGACCAGCCGGGTGGTCGCGTTCGCGGTCTCCCCCGCCCCGCGGTCACTGGCCGGGGAGCTGGAGCTCGAGCCGGGCACGCCGGTCCTGCGCGTCACCCGCGTCCGGCACGTCGACGACGAACCGATCGCGATCGAACACCTGGCGCTGCCCGCTCCCCTGGTCCCCGGCCTGCGCCCGGCGGACCTCGAAACCGGCAACTTCTACCGGCTGCTGCGGGAACGCTTCGGGATCACCGTGCAGGACGCGGTGCAGACGATCGAGCCCGCGGTGACCGACCCCGGCCAGGCCGAGCTGCTCGAAATCGCCGTGTACGCCCCGATCCTGCACATCGAGCGGCTCACCCGCGACACGACGGGCCGGATCGTCGAGCTGACCCGCTCGGTCTACCGCGGCGACCGTTATCGCATCACGTCGAAACTGCGGTTCGACGCCGAATCGGGTTAGTCAGCCGAGGGCGTCGAGCAGCTCGCGCTCGCGCCGCGCGCTGAGGCCCGCCTGGCGTTCCCGGTCCAGGCCCTGCTCGCGTTCCCAGCGCAGCGTGTCGGCCAGCAGCTCCGCCCGGGGCCGGTGCCGCAGCCCCGCGGCGCGTGCCGCGGACCCGTCCCGGGCCGACCACCCCTCCCAGCCCGGCTCGACCAGCCACATCGCCAGCGACTCGGGCCCCATGTACTCGGCCACGCCCTGGGCGAGCAGCCACGCCGGTTCGGCGGTGACCACCGGACCGGTGTGCCCGCCGGCCGCGCGGGACAGCTCGATCCATTCGGCGAACGGAACGACCGGGCCGACGGCGTTGTACGTGCCGGTGGCGCCCGTCTCGGCGGAGTCGAGCAGCCACGCGGCGAGGTCCCGCACGTCGATCACCTGAGTGGGCAGCGACGGCGTGCCGGGGACCAGCATCGGCCCGCGCGGATCGCGGGCCGCGCGGGCGACCCAGTAGCCGGAGCGCCCGGTGTGATCGCCCGGTCCGCCGATGAGCCCGGCGCGGGCGACGAGGAGGCGGTCGCCCACCGCGGCCGCCGACGCCTGCTCGCAGGCGACCTTCGCCTCGCCGTACACCTCGCGGCCGGCCTCGTTCCGGTCCGTCGGGGGGAGCAGGGCCGCGGACTCGTCCGCCCCCGGCGTGGCGTGGGAGGCGTAGACGTTGCCGGACGAGACGTACACCCAGTGCCCGGCCTGGCCACCCAGCGCCTCGAGCGCTCCGCGCACGAAGCCCGGCTGCCAGGACACCTCGACGACCGCGTCCCACCCCCGGTCCAGCACGGGTTCGTATGCCGACGGAGCACGCCGGTCGGCCGCGACCAGCGTCGCTCCGTCCGCCACTTCGCCGCTCTCGCCCCGCGCGAGGCAGGTCACCCGGTGGCCGCGTCCGATCGCCTGCCGTGACAGTTCCCGGCCCACCCACGCCGTCCCGCCCAGCACCAAGATCTCCATACCCGGACACAAGCACCGGGAGCGCCGTTCGGCCAGGCGGTTTCGCTGACAGCGGATGTCCCGCTCAGCGTTACCCGAACGAGTGAACGACGGGCGGCGTCCGGGTGACGGCCGCCCGAGGTCCGCTCGCCACGGCAGGTGCGCACCCCGGCGCACCGGCCGGGAATTGCGCTGTTCGCCTTGCCTTTTCGGCGCCGGAGTGAAAGCGCTTCAAATCTCGGGTCCACGCGGCATAGGATTTTCCTTCGGCCAGGAAAACGATTCCCGGCCATTTCCCTCCTTTTCCGGAATCGAGGACCAACCATGCGAAGACGCATGCTGGGGGCGGTCCTGCCCCTGGTGCTGACGGCGGCCACCGCCGCCCCGCTGCCCGCGGCCGCCGAGCCGGCGGTCTCGGCGCTGACGAAGTCCGTGCAGGGCACCGGTTCCCCGGCCGCGCACGGCGCGACCGCGAAGTGGGTCGTCGGCTACGAAGACCACGCGACCACGACCGGCGCCGCCACCGTCACCGACGCCGTCGGCGCCGGGCAGGCCTACCAGGCGGGCTCGCTGCACGTCCCGCCCGGCTGGACGCCGGAGTGGTCCACCGACGGCAGCACGTTCACCGGGACCGAACCGGCGTCCGGCGTCACCGCCGTCCGCGGGACGAACCCCGCCGCCGGGCCCGACGCGACCCGGCTGAGCGGTGCGCTGACCCCGCCCGTGCAGGCGGTGACCACGGCGACCGGCGGCGACGGCTTCACCCCGATCCTGTACCGCACCCCGGGCGGCGTGCTGCAGGCCTGGAACATCTTCCACCATTCGGCGGCCACCTCGCCGAAGGTGGTCTGCACCGATCTCGCCACCGGGCAGCGGTGCCCGGGCGGACCGTGGCCGAAGGTGCTCAACACCGCGCCCGGCCCGCTCGGCACCCTGGGGGCCGGGGACATCACCTCACCCTTGATCGAGCAGTACGTCCGGGATCCGGCCGCGCCCGCGAAGGTCTACTACCCCGGCCTGACGGCGACGTCGGCCGGCGTCGGCTGCCTCGACCTGGCCGCGGCGGCCAACTGCGGGTTCTGGCCACTGGCCGCCCTCGGCGGGTCGCCGCCGGTGCACAACCTCACGGGTTTCGCCGAAAGCGGCGGAAACCTGTACGGCGTGGTCAGCTCCGGCGCGGTGCTCTGCTGGACCATCGCCACGCAGAGCGCCTGCGGCGGCCAGCCGTACGCCCCGATCCTGCCCGCAGCCGACCAGCCGTACGTCTACGGCGCGGTGACCGTGGTGGCGGGCAAGGTGTTCGCGTCCACGGCGGCACCGGGCACCGCGCTGCCGCCGGCACTGGGCTGCTTCGACCCGGCGACGGCCGCGGCCTGCGCGGGCTGGGCGTCTTCCCGGCCCACAGGACCGGCGGGCAATGTCACCTACAACGCCTACACGGCGTACAGCACCACCGGTGTCCCGGTGGGTGCGTGTTCGTCGACGACCGGCGGCACCAACGTCACGACGTGCTACGCCCTCGACGGCTCGGCCCTGCCGGTGCCCCCGAGCGCGGCCGCGCTGCCGAACGGGACCTACGTCTTCAACCCGGAGGTCGTCCCCGATCCGGGCGGTCACCTGCGCAGCTACCTCCCGGTGTGGAACGGGGGTATCGCCGGTGCGGCCCTGTGCCACGACTGGGCGACCGGCGCGGCGTGTGCGGGACTGCCCACGCGGATCACGCACCCGAACGCCGCCGGGGGCGACACCCGGGACTACGGCTACGCGTACGACCAGCCGTCCGGCTGCCTGATCGGCCTCGGCGACGCGGGCGTGCTGTTCTCGATGGACCCGGCCACCGGCGCGACGCCGTGTGTCCGCTCCGGCGGGCAGGTGACCCTGCGTCCGGGTGACTTCTATTGCGACGGCGGTGCGCACGTCCAGGGCTACACGTCCGCGCGGCTGACGGGCGTCGACCCGGCGAACGTCGACTTCGCGGCGTCGCGGGTGACGGTCGTCGACCAGGACAACGCGGTGGTGGCGACCCCGGGCTTCGCCCCGGACGGCTCGGTCGACCTGACCGGCGTCTCGGTGGCGGCGCACCCCTCGATCACCGTGACGACGACGCTGGTCCTGCGCAGCGCGGCGGGCTTCAGCGGTTCACTGGTGGTCGACTTCGCCGGCGACGCACCCCAGCTGTGCTTCCGCACGACGATCTCGGCGGACTGCGCGGTGACGTCGGTGGCGAACACGGCGACCGGCACGGACTCGACGGGTTCGTTCACGTCCAACACGGTGACGCTCCCGGTCGCCCCGGGCGCGTCGTGCACCCCGAAGGTGACCGTGGAGAAGGAGATCTGCACGGCGGTCCACCCGGACCAGTGCGGCCCGGGCGGCGCCGGACCGTGGGCGAAACAGGCCCCGGTGGGGCTGCTCGGCGTGCTCGCCGCGTCGGCGTACTGGCGGATCACGGTGACGAACCAGGGTCCGGTGGGCATCACGTCCGCGCAGGTGGTGGACACCGTGGAGCCGTCGTGCCAGACGGGTCCGTTCACCCTGGCGGCGGGCCAGTCGAAGCAGGTGCACTGCACGACGTTCGCGCTGCTGAACCTGTTCCCGATCACCAACAAGGCGAAGGTGACCTACGTACCGGTGAACGTCCCGCCGGGGACACCTCCGTCCACAACGGACTGGTCGGCGGCCAAGGCCTGTTCGCTGCTGTGCGGCCTGTAGGGAGGTGAGACCGCCGGCTCGCGGGGACGTTCCCCCGCGGGCCGGCTCACACCGGGACGGCGTCGGCGGGCTCGGGTGCCTTCGGCGCGACCGCGGGCGCCATCAGGACCGCGCACAGGGGCACCGCCATCGCGATCGCCGCCAGCACGAACACCGGGAACAGGAAGGAGAACACCTCCGCGCCCGCCGGATCCGGGGCGTTGGGGTCCATGGTCATCCGGACCGCCGCCATGCCCGTGTAGTGCATGCCCGTCACCGCCGCGCCCATCACGAACCCCGCCACCAACCGCAACGCGAGGCGGTCGAGGAAGACCGCGAACCACAGCGCCGCCGTCGCCGCCACCACGGCGATCACCACCGACAGCGCCACCAGCCCGCCGTCGTAGCCGAAGTCACCCTTGACCCGCAGCGCCGACATGCCCGTGTAGTGCATGACGTTCACGGCCAGGCCGGTGATCACGCCGCCGAGGGCGAGGCGCCACCAGCCGAACTTCGCGCGGCCGCCCACCACCAGGAGCCCCGCGAACACCGCCGTCACCGACAGGATCGCCGACAGGACCGTGCGGAAGATGTCGTAGCGGACCGGCATGCCCGGGGTGCTGAAGCCGAGCATCGCCACGAAGTGCATCAGCCAGATGCCGACGCCGCCGATCGAGATCGCCGCCAGCACCAGCCACCGCACGCGGTGGCGGGGATCGGCGGCGTGGCGGGCCTGCACCGCGCACGCCAGCCCGAGCGCGCAGCCGACCACCGACGTCAGGTACGCGAGCACGAGCAGCCAGTGCCCCAGCGCGAAATGCTCCATGGCGAAGTCCTCTCTACAGGTCGCGCAGCCCGTACAGCACGCGTTCCATCAGGTCGTGGCGCTCGTCCCAGGTGGCGGTGTCCGACAGCGTGTCGCGGACGATCACCAGGTGGTCCTCCATCAGGTCCGCCACGAGCACGCGGACCACGCCGAGCGGCAGGGCCAGCAGCGCGGCGATCTCCATCGGCGACCGCGGCCGGACGCACAGCTCGAGCACCTCCGCGGACGCGTTCGACGACTGGTGGACGGCTTCGGCCCGGCCGTCGGCCGTGGTCTCGACCAGTGCCTCGACGGCGATCTCGACCGACGGGGCCGTCCGGCCTTCCGTCCACGCGTAGGGACGGGCGAGCGCCGGGCTGCGGCGCGGCTCGTCCCCGTGCGCGTCGTCGGTCACCGGTGGTCCTGGGCCACCGGTATCTCGCGCGCGGGCACGTCGACCTTCTGCCCCACCCGCTCGACCAGCATCGTCATCTCGTAGCCGACCAGCCCGATGTCGCAGCCGGTCGAGGCGAGCACGACGAGGTTCGAGCCGTCGCCGACGCTCATCAGCAGCAGGAACCCCTGTTCCATCTCGATCACCGACTGCACGACCCGCCCGGCGGTGAACAGCTCGGCGGTGCCCAGCGACAGGCTGGACAGGCCGGCCGCGATGGCCGCGAGCTGGTCGCCGCGCTCGCGGGGCAGCGCCTCATCGCCGGCGACGAGCAGGCCGTCGGCGGAGACGAGCACGGCGTGCGCGACCCCGGAAACGTCCTGGACGAACCCGTTGACCAGCCAGTTCAGCGTCGCGGACCGTTCGGGTGGCAACGTTCCGCCGAGGGGGCCGGCCGCCTGCTGGCCGGCGGAGCGCCGGGGGTGCAGTTCCGTCATCGCGGATCCACTTCGTCCTTTCCGGGTTGTTCGGCGCGCGCCGCGCTCTCCAACCGGGCGGCGCGCATGCCCTGGTAGTGCCGGGAGAGACTGCTGCGCACGGCGGCGGCGTCGCGGAAAGAGCCACCGGTCTGTTCGCGCACCCGGGGGACGACGGCGCCGGGCGCGAGCTGCGCCCCGGGCCGCCGGGTGGGCAGGCCGGCGTCGGTGAGCCGCTGCGCGGCGGCGGGCTGGAGAGCGCTTTCGGCGGCTTGCCGCGTGCGATCGGCGGGGGTGTCCCAGTCGCCGACCGGGGTGAGTGCGGGCCGGGTGGAGCCGGCGGCTTGCGCCGGAGCGGTGGAGGCGGCTTGCGCCGGAGCGGCGGTGACGGCCGGAGTCTCCGTGGCGTTCTCCGCCGCGATGGCCCGATGCGCTCCGGAAGTCTCGCCCGCCCGCTCGGCGTGGGCCACCCGGTCGACCGGACTCGCGGGGGTTTCGGCCGCGGGCGGCCAGTCCGCTGACTCGACCACCGGTGCTCCGTGCGCGGCGGAAGCTTCGAGCGCAGGTCCGCTCGCCGGTGCCGGTGCCGGGGCCGGTGCCGAGGCCGGAGTCGGAGCCGGAGCCGGTGCCGAGGCCGGAGCCGGAGCCGAGGCTGAGGCCGGAGCCGGAGCCGGTGCCGAGGCCGGGGCCGGGGCCGGGGCCGGATCCCCCACCGTCGGCCGCCTCGCCGGGCCCGTCGTTCCGTTCCGGCGGACCACCGGCTTGGCCGCCGGCTCGGTGAACCAGCTCGTCACCACCTGCTCGAAGATCGGCGTCGAGGCTTGGGCCGGGACCGCCGGTGGCCGGGAGTTCCCGTTGCGGATCGCCGCCACCGCCCGGCCCGCGCCGATCGGGCGGGCCAGGTCCGCGACCACCAGTGCGCCCGGGACGTGGACGCTGGCCGTCACCCCCGCGTGGCGGGCCGCCGTTCCCGTGGACCGCAGGCGCACCGTCACCCCGTGCAGCGCCGCGAGCCTGCCGACGACGAACAGGCCCATCCGGCGGGTCGTCTCCGGGCCGACCGTGCCGGCCGCCGCCAGCCGCTCGTTCACCGTCGCGAGCTCCGCCGGCGTCATGCCCAGTCCCTGGTCGACCACCTCGATGAGCAGGCCGCCGTCGGCGCCGCGGTCGGCCGTCAGGGCCACCTTGTGCTCCGGCGGCGAAAAGCGCGTCGCGTTCTCCAGCAGCTCCGCCAGGATGTGCACCACGTCCGCCGCCGCCTCGGGCTGGACCGCACCGCGCGGTGCGTTGCCCAGCGCGACCCGGCGGTAGTCCTTGACCTCCGAGGTCGCCGCGCGCAGCAGGTCGCGCGTCGGCACCGGTTCGCGGCCGTGGCGGACCGGGCGGCCGCCCGCCAGGACGTGCAGGTTCTCGCCGTTGCGGCGCAGCCGGGTCGCGATGTGGTCGATGCGGAACAGCTCGTCGAGCCGCCGCGGGTTCTGCTCCCCCGCTTCCAGGTCTTCGATGATCGACAGCTGCTGCTCGACCAGCGACTGGCTCCGCCGCGACAGCGTCATGAACATCTCGCTGACCTGCTTGCGCAGCTCGGCCTGCTCGACGGCGAGCCGCACGGCCTGGCGGTGCATGTCGTCGAACGCCCGCGCCAGCTGCCCGATCTCCTCGTCCGTCCGCACGCCGGAATCGGGCACCGCGCGCCAGTCGACGTCGTGGCCCTCGCGGATCTGCCGCACGGTCTCCGGGAGCTGGTCGTTCGCCGCGCTCAGGGCGGCCGCGCGCAGCCGGCGCACCGGCGTGACCAGCGAGCGCACCACCAGCAGCGCGATCGCGAGCGCGCCGAGCAGCGCGCCCAGCACCAGCGCGGTGTCGCGCAGGGAGTCCGACCGCGCGTCGTCGGCCGCCGCCGACACGTTCGCCGACAGCTGCGTCACGACGTCGTCCAGCACGCCGGTCACCCCCGCTGTCTCGGCGGTGATCGAGGGCAGCAAGGACGCCAGCGGGCGGCCGCCGTTCGGTTCCTGGAGGGCGTCGAGCCGGGCGTCGGCGGCGCCGGTCGCCGCGGTGAACCGGGCCAGCTGCGCGCCGGCCAGCTGGTGCTCCGCCTGTTCGGCGAGCACCTCCTGCTCGGCGGCGGTCTGGATGACGGCCGGGCGCAGCGAAGCGTCGTCCGGGCTGTTCTGCGCGGCCCGGCGGTAGGTCTCTTCGGTGGCCAGTTCGCCACGCAGGTGTACCAGCAGCCGGGCGGTCTCCGCGTTGCCGGCGTCGGCCGGGACGAAGGCGGGCACCAGGTCGCCGAGAGTGGCGATGATGTCGTTGTAGCCGGCGGCTTTCGTGCGGAAGTCGCCGCCGCCGGCGCCGGCCGCGCGGATCCCGGACAGCTTGCCGAGCGCGGTGTTCAGCGCCCGGCCGCTGTCGCCAGGCAGCGGCGCGAACCCGGCGTCGCGCTGGACCGCGGCCACCTTCGCGTCGACGGCCGCGGTGAGCGTGTCCGGCGCCCCGGCCGGGACCGCGACGGCGGCGACCATCTCCTCGCCGAGGGAGGCGGTCAGGGCGATCGTGTCGCGCAGCACCGGCAGCCGGTCGCGGGCCGCGCTGAGCGCCGTGGCCCGGTCGAGTTCGCCCTGGATCCGGATTTCCGCGAGCGCCACCGCGACCAGGACCGGCAGCAGCAGGACGACGCTGATCTTGGTGCGGACGCTCCAGTGCGCCGGCCACCACGCGGCGTCCGCCGGGCGGCGGGGCGTGGATCTGCTTTCGTGCATGGCGGAATCGCTCGATTCCCAGCCGCGCGGACGGCTGACGTCGAACTCGGACAGGACGAGGGGGCCCCAGGGGCCGATCGAGGACGCCGGAGAAGCGGACGGGAACCCGGCTCCCGGACCGGGTACGACGTGGCGTTGATCGAGCCGATCAGCAGCGAACATCACCCCCGGCGTGGTTGTCAACCCTGCGCAGCGGCGTTTCGGAATGCCGGCTTCGAATTATTTCCGGCACCCTCCCGCGGTTGACACAACGTGTTCTTCCGGTCGCTGCTTGTACATCGTTCAAACATATTTGCGCAGCTCCGGCGACTACCCGGCGGTGGCTCAAATCCTCCCGCACACTGGCGGCAGAATTACCCACAGCAGTCGCCGGGGCGAATTCGGCCATCGCTCGAATGGTGGGTTATTAATTTCCGCGATGTGCCCGGGTGGAAGTCCCGACCCGGGACGCGGCAGAATCGCGGCCGTGACCGAAGTGGACGAACGGGGCGGCAAGCGGGTCGGCTGGGTCGAGCTGTACTTCGACCTCGTCTTCGTGTTCGCGGTGGGCCAGGTGGCGCACGGCATCGTCGCGGACCCGCACTGGGCGCGCGCCGCGGCGGCGCTCGGCCTGTTCGCGACGCTCTGGTGGACGTGGATCGGCTTCGCGGTGCTGTACAACCGGCGCGGCGACGACAGCCGCGTCGCCGACCGGCTGTTCGTGCTCGCCGGCACGATCCCGTGCGGGATCGCCGCGACCCAGGCGCACCACGTCTTCGAAGGGCACCCGGCGATCTTCGCCGCGGCCATGGCCGCGGTCCGGCTGGTCCTGGCGGCCGCGCACCGCTGGCCGCGCGGCGGCGGTGACCAGCGGCGGATCAGCTGGGGCTACGCGGTTTCGGCGGTTCTGTTCGGCGTCTCGGCGGTCCTGCCGCACCACGGCCTGGTGTGGGCGTTCGCGCTGGTGCAGGAGGCCGGGTTCCTGCTGCTGGGCGACCGCCCCGACCGGCGTCGTGGCGAACGGCCCACGCGGGCGGCCCGGTGGCGGATCATGTTGACGCCGCCGCGCGACCCGAACCTGGCGGTCGACTCGGCGCACCTGGCCGAGCGGTTCGGGCTGTTCATGATCCTGCTGCTCGGCGAGCTGGTGATCACGGTCGGCACGGCGGCGCTCGAGCGCCCGGCCGACGACCTGGGGTACTGGCTGGCCCTAGCCGGCGGGCTCGTCCTGGCCGGGGCGCTGTGGTGGGTGTACTTCTCCTCGGCGGCGGAAATCTACGAGCGCATGCTCGGGTTTTCGGGCGGCAACCCCGCGCTGGCGTACTCGCTGTACGCGGGCGGCCACCTGATGCCGGCGTTCGCGCTGCTGCTGATGGCGGCGGGGATCAACCTGTCCCTGCACGAGTCCCCACCCCACGCGGCAGCGTGGTTCACGACGGCGGGCCTGACGATGTACCTGGCCGGAACGCGCGTCTTCGCGGCGGGATCGCACCGCTGGTACTTCGCGCTGGCCCGGGTGGCGGCACTGGCGGCGACGGTCAACCTGGCGTTCCTCGACCGCGTGCTGCCGGCACCGGCGGTGGTGCTGGTGATCGCGGTGTGGGCGGCGGCGACGGCCGTGGCGACGGCGGTGATCCGCCACCGCAACCTGACTCGCCTCGGCGACGACCCGGTGGCGTTCTTGAGGCAGATCGCCGACCACCGCCGCCCGGAACCCGAGGGCGGCTGAGGACTTTCGCCGGTTGCCCACATTCGGGGCGGGGTGTGGACAAGGGGGGCTCGAGGGGCGGCTTCGGCGGATTTTCCGTCGGGGCGGGTCGATACGCTGGAGCGGGGACGGACCCCCTGGGCGCTGCTCTCAGGCGGGCGCTGCTCTCAGGCGGGCGCTGCTCTCGCGCGGGCACAGCTCTCGCGCGGGCACAGCTCTCGCCCGGGCACAGCTCTCGCCCGGGCACAGCTCTCGCCCGGGCACAGCTCTCGCCCGGGCACAGCTCTCGCCCGGGCACAGCTCTCGCCCGGGCACAGCTCTCGCCCGGGCACAGCTCTCGCCCGGGCACAGCTCTCGCCCGGGCACAGCTCTCGCCCGGGCACAGCTCTCGCCCGGGCACAGCTCTCGCCCGGGCACAGCTCTCGCCCGGGCACAGCTCTCGCCCGGGCACAGCTCTCGCCCGGGCACAGCTCTCGCCCGGGCACAGCTCTCGCGCGGGCACAGCTCTCGCGCGGGCACAGCTCCCCGGCGAGCGCCTCTCGGGGCTCCCGGCGCTGCTCGCCCGCAGCCAGCGCGTACCCCGGCGGCCAGTGCTCTCCGGCGGAAACTGCCCTCCGGCGGGCGTCCCTCCCCGCCGAATGCCGCCCCGGCCGGCGCTGCCCGCAGGCTCCCGGCACTGCACCCCGGCGGCCAGCGCTGCACCCGGGCGGCCAGCCCTGCTCTCGGAGGTCGGGCGGGTCGCGGCCCGCGCCTGCTACCGGTCCAGCCCGGGCGTGGCCCACCCTCAGCGGTGCGCCCGGCGGTCCATCGGACCCCACTCGCGGGACCCCTGCTCGTCCACCAGCTCGCGAGCCTCCTGCAGCACCTCGTCCGCCACCCAGGCCAGCGGCTCCACGGCCACCACCAGCGGCTCGTTGTCCGGGCCGCGGGCGATCTCGCGGCCGCGCAGCACCCACGGCCGTACGTCCGGGCCGCGCAGGCTGCGCAGGTGCTCGTAGTCGTAGAGGCGGCGGGCCAGCCACAGCCGCAGGGAGCGGTCGTGCCACCACTGCTCCAGCCGCAGGGAGTTCGCCGACAGGCCGGGCAGCGGGATCCCGGTCAGCCCGTCGCGGCTCGACGCGCTGTCCGCGAGGTCGACCTCCGGGCCCCGGGACCAGCGGACGTACAGGTCGTCGCCTTCCGCTCCGAAGAGCCGGGCCAGCTCGGCCAGATCCTTCACCGTGGGCAGCATGATCACGCTTTACCCGCCCGGCGGCCGGCTAACCTAGTTGGTCAGGATCTGCGGCGATAGCACCTTCAGCATCGCGTTCGTCCACTTCAGCTGCCGCAGCGTCTGCGGGTGGCAGCGGGTCGCCAGCTCCAGCAGTCCGGTGTCCTTCGCGGCCTGGGCGCTCTGCGCCAGCAGCTCCCAGTCGAGTGACACGCCCGCCGCGCGGCGGTGCAGTCGGCGCAGGTCGGCCAGCAGCAGCACGCCCGGCTCGGGGCGGCGGCCGCTCAGCTCGGACAGGGCCGTCCGCAACGGCTCCAGCGGGCCGGGACCGGGGACGTCCTCGCCGAGGTCGAGGCCGTGGGCGCGGCCGGCCCGGGCGATCTCGCGCACGTGCGCCGCCGACCAGCCGGCCAGGTCGCGGGCGAGGTGGTGGATCTCGTGTTCGGCGTGGTGGCGGTCGGACGCCTTCAGCAGGTCCTTGGCCATCGCCGTCTCCGCGCGGTGCAGTTCGCGCAGGACGAGGTCGAGCTTCATCGGACGACCTCCTCGTCGACCGTCGCGGGCACCGGCTCGGCGGCCGGGGCAGCCACGGCGCCGACCCGGCGGAGCGCGGCCGCGGCCGTCTTGAACAGCGGCTGCTTGGACACCGGGTCCCAGTCGGTGAAGGTGAGCTCGTTGGCCGCGCGGTCGCCGTCCTTGCCCGCCGGGTGTTCGACGTCCCAGTAGCCGTAGTGGAACGGCAGGAACAGCACGCCGTCGCGGATGCCGCCGATGCGGACCCGGGCGCGGACCGCCCCGCGCGGTGTGGAGACCTCCGCGAGGTCGCCCTCGGCGAGCCCGGCGGCCTCCGCGTCCCGTGCGGACACCTCGAGCCACACCTCCGGCGCGGCCGCGCGCAGCTCCGGTGCCCGGCCGGTCTTCGTGCGGGTGTGGAAGTGGTAGATCGTCCGGCCGTTGATCAGGAAGAACGGGTGGTCTTCGGACGGCGTTTCGTGCGCCGGGAGGTACTCGGCCGCCTTGAGCATGGCCTTGCCGTCCGGGTTCATCGCCCGGTACTCGGTGGGTTCCATCGGCGCCCCGGTGACGAGGTCGCGACCGTAGCCCTCGCAGTAGTCCGGCTGGGCGAAGAACTTCCCGTCGGTGTAGAGCCGTTCGGTCCCCTCCGGACTGTCCGGAGTGCACGGCCACTGGACGCCGCTGACCTCGCGCAGTTTCGCGTAGCTCAGGCCGCTGTAGTCGCACGGCCGGCCCGCCGACGCGCGTTTCCACGCTTCGAACGCGGTTTCGGCGTCGTGCCACTGCGGGAACGGCTCTCCGTCGTTGCCCCGGAAGTCCATGCGCCGCGCGTAGTCCAGGAAGATGTCGAGGTCCGGGCGCGCCTGCCCGGGCGGCTCGACCGCCTTCTCCGACAGGTGCACCGTGCGGTCGACGTTGGTGAAGGTGCCGGTCTTCTCGCCCCACATCGCCGCGGGCAGCACCACGTCGGCCAGCTCGGCGGTCTCGGTGAGGAAGGCGTCCTGCACGACCAGGAACAGCCGCGGCGAGTCCAGGATGGACCGGATCCGGTGCAGTTCGGGCAGCGACACGACCGGGTTGGTGGCCGATACCCACAGGAACCGCAGGGTGCCGGTTTCGGCGTAGCGCAGCATCTGCATGAGGTGCGTCGGCGGCCCGTAGTGCGGGATCTTGCCGACGTCGACGTTCCACAGCGCCGCCAGCTCGGCCACGTGCGCGTCGTTGGCCCAGTTCCGGAAGCCGGTCAGGTCGCCGTCGGCGCCGCATTCGCGCGTGTTCTGCGCGGTGGGCTGGCCGTTCATCTGCAGCACGCCCGCGCCGGGCTTGCCCAGCATGCCGCGCAGCAGCACGAGGTTGTTGACCTGAACCGCGGCCGCGGACGCCTGGTGGGACTGGTAGAAGCCCTGCAGCACCGTGCACAGCAGCCGCTCCGCCGAGCCGAGCAGCCGGGCGGCTTCGCGGATCTCGCCGGCGTCCAGCCCGCAGATCTCCGCGGCGCGCTCGGGCGGGTAGTCCGCGACCAGCGCGGCGAGGTCGTCGTAGCCGACCGTGCAGCGCTCGACGTACTCGCGGTCGACCCACCCGTGCTCGATGATCTCGTGCAGGATCCCGTTCATCAGGGCCACGTTGGTCCCGGGCAGCGGCGCCAGGTGCAGCGTCGCCGCCCGGGCGACCGGGGTGTCGCGCGGATCGACGCACAGGACCGCCGGTGGCCGGGGCCCGGCGAGCCGGTCGAGGATGCGCGACCACAGGACGGCCTGGGTTTCGGCCATGTTGTGGCCGAAGAGGGCGATGACGTCGGCGTGGTCGACGTCGGTGTAGGACGACGGCTGGCCGTCGCAGCCGAAGGACTCCTTCAGCGCCGCGGCCGCGGTCGCCGTGCAGAGCCGGGTGTTGCCGTCGAGGTGGTTGGTGCCCAGCCCGCCGCGGGCGATCGCGGCGAGCGTGTAGTACTCCTCGGCGAACAGCTGGCCGCTGGTGTAGAACCCGAGCGCGCCGGGCCCCTGTTCGTCCAGCAGTTCCTTGCTGCGCCGCACGACCAGGTCCATCGCCTCGTCCCAGCTCGCCTCGACGAGCTCGCCGTCCTTGCGCACCAGCGGGGTCGTCAGCCGGTCCGGCGAGGAGTTCGCCTGCCAGCCGAAGAGGTCCTTCGGGTCGAGGCGGCCGTGGTTGACGCGGTCGTCCGCGCGGCCGCGGACCCCGGCGATCCGGCCGTCCTTCACCGCGATGTCGAGCCCGTCGCCGTTGGAGTGCAGCACCGCGGCGCTGCGGACCCAGCGGTCAACGTCGTCCGGCCGCAGGTCGCCGTCGAGGTGGCTGTCCACCCGCACCGGCCACGGCTCGCCCGGTCCGTACGGCGTTCTGGTCCCCCAGGGCTCGGTGATTCCGTCACGCTTTCCCACCGCAAGGACCTCCGATCACGACCTAGCTGTCGCCGGGGTACCCGGCTTTCCCGTCGGCAAACGTCGTTTCGCGCCATTTAATTTGCGCGACGCAAAAGTGAGCGGGATTCCGATTCGTCCGTTTCCACCGCCCGGGCGAACCGCTCGAACGCGGCGATCGCCGCCGTGCGCGCCGGCGGGTCGAGCCGGTTCAGGACGCCCGCCAGCACCCGGCGGCGGTCCCGGTCGACGCGGTCGACCACCTGCCGCCCCGGCCCGGTCGGGGCGAGCAGCGTCTCCCGCCGGTTCAGCGGGTTGGGGGCCTTTTCCAGCAGGTTCAGCGCGACCAGCCGGTCACACGCCCGGGTGACCGAAGACGGGTTCATCGCCAGTTCGCGCGCCACCCGGCCCATGGTGACCGGCGTCCGGTCGACCACCACCCGCAGCGCGCGGAACTGGGTCAGGGTCAGCTGCTCGGTGTTCCGCTCGACGGTCGAGTCGGCGATCAGCACCATCGCCCGAAGCGCGGCCAAGGCCGCATCGGTTCCGTCTGGCTCCTGCCACGTTTGCGTCACGCAAGTATGATAGACGGCGAAAGCGGGTACAGCGATTCGTGAGCGCCGACGGCGACCACGAAAGGAGGCGTCCGCGCCGGTGAAACCCGATCCCGGGCACGTCGAGGCCGCGGCCCTGCGCGACTACGTCGAGACCGTCGCCGAGCTGCTGCGCGTCGAACCGGCCGCGTCGTGGAGCGAATGCGGCAGTCCGTCGACCGCGTACATCGCCCTCGCCGCCCGGCGCGCGGGCCGGTTCCTGATGCTGTCGTGGACCGACGGCGGCGGGTGGTGCCTGGCCGTGGAGCCGGACGGCGTCGAAGAGCCCGCGGTCCTGGTCCGGTGGCCCGAGCCGGCGCGGCCGCGGCCCGCCGTCGTGGCTCGCCGGGTCCACGAGGCGCTCACCGAAGCGGCACCGCACCCCCAAGGGAGTACTCATGAGCCAGACAGTCGGTGACTACCTGCTCCAGCGCCTGCGCGAGTGGGGCGTGGAGCAGGTCTTCGCCTATCCGGGCGACGGCATCAACGGGCTCGTCGCCGCGTTCGGCAAGGCGGACAACCAGCCGCGGTTCGTGCAGGCCCGGCACGAGGAGATGGCCGCCTTCGCGGCGGTCGGCTACGCGAAGTTCAGCGGCAAGGTCGGTGTCTGCATGGCCACCTCGGGCCCGGGCGCGATCCACCTGCTCAACGGGCTCTACGACGCGAAGCTCGACCACGTGCCGGTGGTCGCGATCGTCGGGCAGACCGCGCGCAGCGCGATGGGCGGCAGCTACCAGCAGGAGGTCGACCTGCAGGCGTTGTTCAAGGACGTCGCGAGCGAGTACCTCGTCGAGGTCAACGTCGCCGAGCAGCTGCCGAACGCGCTCGACCGGGCCATCCGGACGGCCGAGTCGTCCCGCTGCCCGACCGCCCTGATCATCCCCGCCGACCTGCAGGAGGAGGCGTACTCGCCGCCGCAGCACGCGTTCAAGCAGGTGCCCTCCAGCCCGCCGGGCACGGCGTGGTCGCGGCCGGTCCCCGCCGACGCGGACCTCGACGCGGCCGCCGAAGTGCTCAACGCGGGTGAAAAGGTCGCCATCCTGGTCGGCCAGGGCGCGCGCGGCGCGGCCGCGGAGGTCCGCCAGGTCGCCGAGGTCACCGGCGCCGGCGTGGCGAAGGCGTTGCTGGGCAAGGACGTCCTGCCCGACGACCTGCCGTGGGTGACCGGCTCGATCGGGTTGCTCGGCACCCGGCCGAGCTACGAGCTGATGCGCGACTGCGACACGCTGCTGATCGTGGGCTCGAACTTCCCGTACAGCCAGTTCCTGCCGGACTTCGGCCAGGCGCGGGCCGTGCAGATCGACCTCGACGGCCGGCTGATCGGGATGCGCTACCCGACCGAGGTCAACCTGGTCGGGGACAGCGCGGCCACGCTGCGGGCGCTGCTGCCGAAGCTGACGGGCAAGCCGGACCGGGCGTGGCGCGAGACGATCGAGAAGAACGTCGCCTCCTGGTGGGACACCGTCGAGAAGGAAGCGGCGGTGGACGCCCAGCCGGTCAACCCGATGGCCATCGTGTCGGAGCTGTCGAAGCGGATCCCCGAGGACGCCATCGTCACCGCGGACTCCGGCTCGTCCACCAACTGGTACGCCCGCAACCTCCGGATGCGCGGCGACATGCGCGGGTCGCTCTCCGGCACGCTGGCCACCATGGGCCCGGGCGTGCCGTACGCGATCGGGGCCAAGTTCGCCCACCCCGACCGGCCGGTGATCGCCCTGGTCGGTGACGGCGCCATGCAGATGAACGGGCTCGCCGAGCTGATCACCATCGCGCGGTACCAGCACCTGTGGAGCGACCCGCGCTGCGTGATCTGCGTGTTCCACAACAACGACCTCAACCAGGTCACCTGGGAGCTGCGCGCGATGGGCGGCGCGCCGAAGTTCGAGGAGTCGCAGACTCTGCCGGACGTCGACTACGCCGGGTTCGCCCTGTCGCTGGGGCTCGCGGCCGTCACGGTCGACAAGCCGGACCAGCTGGCCACGGCGTGGGAGACGGTGCTCTCGGCGGGCAAGCCGGCCGTGCTGGACGTCCGCTGCGACCCGGACGTGCCGCCGATCCCGCCGCACGCGACCTTCGAGCAGGTGAAGTCGGCGACCGAGGCGGTCCTCAAGGGCGACCCCGACGCGTTCCACCTGGTCGCGCAGGGCGTCAAAACGAAGCTGCAGGAGTTCCTGCCGGGCGGGAAGAGCTGATGACGCGCGGAGTCGCGGCGGCGCGCGCAGTGTGGGGCACCGGCATCGTGGCCGCCTCGCGGTCACTGCCGGTCCCCCGGGAAGTGGCCCTGGCGCTGGGCCTGCGCCACCTGGCGCAGGCCACGGCGGTGCTGCGGCGGCCGGACGGCCTGGTGGCCCGCTGGGGCTGGACGATCGACGTGGCGCACGGCGTGAGCATGCTCGGTCTGGCCGTGGTGTCCCCCCGGTGGCGGACGGCGGCGCTGGCGAACGCGGTGGTCGCGGCCGCCTGGGCCCGCGCGGCCCACACCGGAGAACGGAGGCAGTCATGAGCCAGGTCGTCGTCGTGACCGGCGCCAGCGGCGGCATCGGCCGCGCGGTCGCCCGGGCCTTCGGGGCGCGGCAGGCGCGCGTCGCCCTGCTGGCCCGGGGCGAGAAGGGGCTCGAAGCCGCCGCGGAGGACGTCACCCGCGCCGGCGGGACGGCGCTCGCGATCCCCGTCGACGTCGCCGACTTCGACCGGGTCGACGACGCCGCCGCCCGGGTCGAGCAGGAGCTCGGCCCGATCGACGTGTGGGTCAACGTGGCGTTCACGTCGGTGTTCGCGCCGTTCGAGGAGATCAAGCCCGACGAGTTCCGGCGCGTCACCGAAGTCAGCTACCTCGGCTACGTGCACGGCACGATGGCGGCCCTGCGCCGGATGAAGCCCCGCGACCGGGGCACGATCGTGCAGGTCGGCTCGGCGCTGGCGTACCGCGGAATCCCGTTGCAGAGCGCGTATTGCGGCGCGAAGCACGCGATCCAGGGCTTCAACGAGGCGTTGCGCTGCGAGCTGCTGCACGACGGCAGCCACGTCCGCACGACGATGGTGCAGATGCCGGCGGTGAACACCCCGCAGTTCTCCTGGGTCCGGTCCAAGCTGCCGCACCAGGCCCAGCCGGTGGCGCCGATCTACCAGCCGGAGGTCGCGGCGCGCGCGGTGCTGCACGCGGCCGACCACCCGCGCCGGCGCGAGTACTGGGTCGGCGGCAGCACGGTCGGCACGCTGATCGCGAACGCCGTCGCGCCGGGGATTCTGGACCGCTACCTCGCCCGGACCGGTTACGGTTCGCAACAGACGAGCGAGGACAAGCCCGCGAAGCAGCCCGAGAACCTGTGGAGCCCGGCGGACCGCGCACGGGACTTCGGCGCGCACGGCCAGTTCGACGACGAGGCCAAGCCGAGAAGTGTGCAGCTGTGGGCGAGCCGGCACCACGGCGCGGTCGCCGCCGCCGGCGGCGCCTTGGCCGCGACGGCGCTGGCGGTGTGGCGGCGGGCCCGGACCTAGCCGGTCGGTCACCTCGGCCGAAAGGACGAGGCCGCGGCGGCCGAACCGCCCCTTCGGCCGAGGTGACCGGGTCCTCCCCTCCCCTAGCTTGCTCATGAGCCGGAGGAGGGGCCGTGCAGTTCACCGCCAAGCGAGTCGTCGTTTCCGCCGCCGTGGCCGGCGTTGCCGTGGTTGCCGCCGGGGCCACCGTGCTCGCCACCGCCGCCGATCCGGTCTCGCCGGAGGTCACCGGTACGACCCCCGCCGAGGCCGGGCACGAGAACGAAGGCAAGTACTCCGCCGGGGACTTCGTCCTCACCGTGCACGAACTGGACGACGACGGCGCGGGCACGAGCACCGCCATCGGGCCCCACACCGTTTTCTACTCGAAAACCCTGCACGGGAACGGAAACCGGCAGCACACGGTCGTCAAGTTCTCCGCGGGCCCGGACGCCGGCGCGCCGGTCTTCTTCAGCTATCCCGTTCCCGCGCCCGGCCGGGTCGTCGACTGCGTGGCCGCCGGGACCGAAGCCGCGCCGCGGGTGCGGTGCGAGACCAAGCCGTCCGGCTGAGGGGTCACCGGCCGAGCGCCGCCACCAGCAAGGCCGCCACCGCGGCACGGTGCTCCGGACGGTCGGCCCACCGCAGCCGGCGGCCGGCCTCGACCACCACGCCGAAGCCCGCGTGCACCAGCACCCGGGCCTGGCGGGCGTCGAGGTTCGGGCGGGCTTGGCGCAGGTGCTGCTCCCACACCGCGATGTGCTCGCGCTGCGCCGCGACCAGCGGACGGCGCAGGCCGTCGGGCAAGCCGGCGATTTCCGCGTTGGCCACGCTGTTGAGGGCGCTGTGCTCGAAGCTGTACGCCACGTACGTCGCCGTCAGCGCGCTCAGGGCGTCGTGCGGGCCGGTCGTTCCGCGCAGGTTGTGGTCGACCGCCTGGGCCAGCAGCCCCGCCGCCTGCAGGCAGGCCGCCGCCAGGATGTCGGCCTTGCCCGGGAAGTAGCGGTAGAGCGCGGACGGGACCAGCCCCACCGCCTCGGCGATCCGGCCGTTCGTCACCGTGGCGAACCCGTCGCGTTCGAACAGCGGGACGGCGGCCGCGAGGATCTCCGCCCGCC
>NZ_JMQI01000065.1 GCF_000695625.1 Amycolatopsis rifamycinica | reverse complement strand
TGCCCGGGGAGGTTGCGATCGTGGTGACACGTGATTGGATGATCTTGGTGTGAGGGAGGGCCTCTGGGTTCGGTGTGGATTGCGACGTCTACCCCGCCTCACGGAGGCCCTCGTGATCCACGCTAACGCACCCCTCACCCCAACCGGCAGACTGCGCCTGGCCCGTTGTGTGGTCGAGGACGGCTGGCCGCTACGACGGGCCGCGGAACGGTTCCAGGTGTCGGTCTCCACCGCCGCCCGCTGGGCCGGCCGCTACCGCGACCTCGGCGAAGCCGGCATGGCCGACCGGTCCAGCCGCCCCCGCACCAGTCCGGCCCGGACACCGACGCGGACCGAGCGGCGAGTCATCAAGGTCCGGGTGATCCGCCGGTGGGGACCCGCGCGGATCGCCTACCTGCTCGGCCTCAACCCCTCCACGGTGCACCGAATCCTGACCCGCTACCGGCTGGCCCGGCTGACACACCTCGACCGAGCCACCGCCACCCCGATCCGCCGCTACGAACACCCCGCCCCCGGCGACCTGGTCCACGTGGACATCAAGAAGCTGGGCAACATCCCCGACGGCGGCGGCCACCGCGCCCTCGGCCGCGCCGCCGGGCGCCGCAACAGCGGTCAACGCGGCCACGGCTACGCCTACCTGCACAACGCCGTCGACGACCACAGCAGGCTGGCCTACACCGAAATCCATGCCGACGAGACCACGGAAACCGCGGTCGCGTTCTGGATCCGGGCTCAGGCGTTCTTCGCCGGCTACGGCATCACCGTCCGCCGGGTGCTGACCGACAACGGCGCCTGCTAACGCTCACGTCTGTGGCGCGACACGCTGCGCGACGCGGCGATCGTCCCGAAACGGACCCGGCCTTATCGGCCGCAGACCAATGGCAAGGTGGAGCGCTTCAACCGCACCCTGCTCGAGGAATGGGCCTACGCCCAGCCCTACCGCACCGACACCGAACGCCGCCGCGCCCTGCCACACTGGCTGCACACCTACAACCACCACCGCGGACACACCGCACTCGCAGGCCACCCACCCGCCAGCCGCGTCCCCAACCTCACGGGGCACTACATCTAGGGCGAGGTCTTGGCGTCCCGCCTGCGGGCCCGGGAGGCGCGCAGGTTGTTCTGGAACGCCACCCCGCACGCGGGGTTCCGGCACGTCTTGAGCCGGGACAGCGTGCCCGTGTGCGAGGCGAGCAGGGCCTCGAGGTGGACCAGCGACGCGACCGCGGCGGCATCGGCGCGGCGACCGCGCTGGCCCTCGCGACCCAGGGCGCGAACGTCGCCCTGGTCGCCCGGCGCAAGGACCGGCCCGACGCGGGTCAGTGGTAGGCGCCGGCACTCAGACGACGACGCTCTGCCCGAACCGGAAGACGTTCTGCGGGTCGTACTTCTTCGCGACGTCCTGCAGCCGCTTGGCGTTGTCGCCGTAGTACGCGGTCTTCCAGTCGGGCAGGGCCGGGTCGATGTAGTTGACGTACCCGCCGCCCGCGCCCGCCGCGGCGAGCCCGGCGACGACGTCGCCGACCGTCTGCGCCACCTTCGTCCGGGTCTTCGCCGTCGCGGGTGCGTAGACCTGGACGCTGGCCAGCGCGTCGCGGTGCCAGAACGCGGTGGCGTTCTTGGCCGGCCCGGCGACCGCGCCGCCGAGACCGTCGATGAGCAGGTCCATGCCCGACCGGCCGTCGGCGACGGCGACGATCTTCGCCGCGTCGACCGGGGTGGTGATGATCCGCGAGGACGCGACGAACGACTGGCGGTTCGAGCTGCCCTCGAAGTACTTCATGGCGCCGAGGTAGTCCAGGGTCTTCACCACGCGCTGGGTCGGCCGGACGCCCGCGTTGGTGGTGAGGTTGTTGAGCAGCGTGCTCAGACCGGCGGCGCCGCCGACGTAGCAGCCGCCGACCCGGCACTGCACCGGCGTCCCGCCCGAGAGCACCAGGTTCGCCCAGAGCTCCGGCGGCATCGCGGCGATCCACTGCTGCCACGCGGCGAGCACGCCGGCGCCGGACCCGGCCGGGAAGCGCAGCGAGAACACTGTCAGCTCCTCCGGCGCCGGATCGGTGTCGAAGGTGAACTCGGTGACGACGCCGAAGTTGCCGCCGCCCCCGCCGCGCAGGGCCCAGAACAGGTCCGGCTCGGAGCCCGCGGACGCCGTCAGGGCCTGGCCGTCGGCGGTGACGACTCGCGCGGAACTCAGGTGGTCGCAGGTCAGGCCGTACTTGCGGGCGAGCACGCCGATGCCGCCGCCGAGGGTCAGCCCGGCGATCCCGACCGTCGGGCAGGACCCGGCGGGCAGCGCGCGCCCGGCCTTCGCCAGCGCGGCGTAGACGTCCTTCAGCTTCGCGCCGGCGCCGATGACGGCCTTGCCGCCCTGGACGTCGACCTTGTTCAGCGCGGCCACGTCGATGACCAGCCCGCCTTGGGGCACCGAGTACCCGGCGTAGCTGTGGCCGCCGCTGCGCGCGGCGATGGTGACGCGCCCGGCGGCCGCCCGGACGCACGCCTGAACGTCCTCGGTCGTGGACGCGGTCGCGACGGCGACCGGGTTGTTGCCGTCGAAGAGCTGGTTGAAGCCGTGCCTGGCGGTGTCGTAGCCCTCGGTACCGGGGCGCAGCAGGCCGCCGGTGAGCTGGCTGCGCAGGTCGTCCCAGTTCGGTGGCCCGGTGGGCAGCCGGCTGGTGGGCGGCGCGGACGACGTGGCGTCCGGGACGGTCGAGGCGACCGGGGCCGGGGGGTTCTCCGGCCCGCACGCGGCGGCGACGGCTCCGGCGGCGGACACGCCCGCGATGCGCAGGAACGTCCTCCGGGGGACGCCGGGCCGCCCCTGGTCGTGCTCACTGTCCACAGCGGACTCCTCGTGCCGGGAACGCCCAGTGTAGAGCGGGCGCGAAGGGTTCACCGGGCGGAGCGGACCGGTCACGTCCAGGCGGGGATCCGGGGCACGGCACCGTCGAGCGCGGCGCCGTCGGAGCGCCCGCTGAGCCAGGCGAGCAGCGCCCCGGCCGATCCGCGGACGGTGCTCTTCGGGGCGGCCCCCATCGTCCATTCGAATCCGTCTGCGGCCAGGCGCAGGGCGGGCAGGTGGGCACCGCGCGAGGTGATGGCGTGCTGGACGACGTCCTCGGTGAGCGGGCCGAGCAGCCCGAGCACGCGATCGAGGTCGTAGCCGCGGTCGAGGTCGGCGAGGTGGATGGCCAGTTCGGACAGCCGCATCCGCGCCACGACGGCCCCGGTGACGGGCGCGCCCTGCCGGTTGCGGGCCTCCCGCACCCAGGCCTCGTCCGGCATCGCCGCGGCGTACTGCTCGAACCGGCCGGCCGACGCGACGAAGTCCGCGAGCAGCTCACCGGCGGCCCGCTGGGCCCCGGCTTCGATGTCCCGGTCGCGGGCCTCCGGGCTGGCGTACATCGGGGTCTCGACGCCGGTGTTCGCCCAGGTCAGCAGGTTCCGCAGGCCGTCGGCGTTGCGGGCCACGTGCGCGAGGACGTGGGCGCGCGACCAGCCGGGCAACGCGCTGGGGGCGCGCAGCTCGGGCTCGCCGAGGCCGCCGATGGCCCTCGCCCATTCGTCGTCGAGCTTGCGGATGCCGCCGAGCAGCGCGTGCGCCTTCTCCGATGCCGTCGTCACGGCCTCGATCTTAGGACCGCCGCAGCGCCGCCGGGGCGTCCGCGGGGACCGCCGGGTTCTTCGGCGCGACCGGCTCCAGCCGCACGTACGGCCGGTCCTGCAACTCGCCGGCCGGATCGGCAAGGAGCCGGCGCCGCTCGAGGCGACCCTCTCCGAACCACCCGCACGACTCCGGCCCCGTGACGGCCGAGAACCTAAGACGACCGCCGCAGCGCCGCCGGGGCGTCCGCGGGAACCGCCGGGTTCTTCGGCGCGACCGGCTCCAGCCGCACGTACGGCCGGTCCTGCGCCGGGCGCTGGTCCTCCTCGCCCTTGTTCGGCCAGAACGAGAACGCGCGCTCGGCCTGGGCCGTGATCGTCAGGGACGGGTTCACGCCCAGGTTCGCCGTGATCGCCGCGCCGTCCACCACCGACAGGCCCGGGTAGCCGAACACGCGGTGGTACGGGTCGATCACGCCCTCCTCCGCCGTGGCGCCGATCGGGACGCCGCCGATGAAGTGGGCCGTCAGCGGGATGTCGAAGATCTCGCCCCACGTGCCGCCCGCGATGCCGCCGATGTGCTCGGCCGTGCGCTCGTTGGCCTCGTGGCCCGCCGGGATGAAGCTCGGGTTCGGCTCGCCGTGGCCCTGCTTGGACGTGTACCTGCGCCGCCCGAACAGACCTCGGCGGGTGTAGGTCGTGATCGAGTTGTCCAGGCTCTGCATCACCAGCAGGATCACCGTGCGCTCGCTCCAGCGGTAGCCGTTGAGCATCCGCGCCGACTGCAGCGGGTGCTTCAGCAGGAACCGCAGCAGCTGCTGCCAGCGCGGTACCGGCGAGGCGCCGTCCGTCGCGATCGTCTGCAGCAGGCTCATCGCGTTGCTGCCCTTGCCGTAGCGGACCGGCTCGATGTGGGTGTTCTCGTCGGGGTGGATGGACGACGTGATCGCGACACCGCGGCTGAAGTTGCGGCTCTCGTCGACCTCGGTACGGGCCGCGCCGATGATCGCCTCGGAGTTCGTCCTGGTCAGCTCGCCGAGCCGGCGGGACAGCTTCGGCAGCGTGCCGGTGTCCTTCATCTTGTGCAGCAGGTTCTGGGTGCCCCAGGTCCCGGCGGCGAAGACGACCTTCTCGGCGGTGATCGTGGTCCGGAACCTCTTCGACGTCGTCCCGGTCTTCTTCAGGCCGATCTCGTAGCCGCCGTCGACGGGCTTGACCGAGGTCACCGTGGTCAGCGGGATGACCTGCGCGCCGTCCTGCTCGGCCAGGTAGAGGTAGTTCTTGACCAGCGTGTTCTTCGCCCCGACGCGGCAGCCCGTCATGCACGAGCCGCACTCGGTGCAGCCGGTGCGCACCGGGCCGGCACCGCCGAAGTACGGATCGGCGGCGCGCTCCCCCGGCTTGCCGAAGTAGACGCCGACGGGCGTCGGGTGGAACGAGTCGGCGACGCCCATGTCGTGGGCGACCTGGCGCATCACGACGTCCGACGGCGTCATCGTCGGGTTCGTGACGACGCCGAGCATGCGGCTCGCCTGGTCGTAGTGCGGGGCGAGCTCGGCCTCCCAGTCGGTGATGTGCGCCCACTGCCGGTCGCGGTAGAACGGCTTGAGCGGCCGGTACAGCGTGTTCGCGTAGACGAGCGAGCCGCCGCCGACACCGGCGCCCGCCAGCACCATGACGTCGTTGAGCATGTGGATGCGCTGGATGCCGTAGCAGCCAACCTGTGGCGCCCACAGGTAGCGCTTGAGGTCCCACGACGTCTTCGCGAACTCGTCGTCGGCGAACCGGCGGCCCGCCTCGACGACGGCTACCCGGTAGCCCTTCTCGGTGAGCCGCAGCGCCGCAACGCTGCCGCCGAACCCCGACCCCACCACGACGACGTCGTAGTCGGGGCCACCCGCGCTGGTGGTGGTGTTACTGGCAGTCACACCTGGAGCGTAACTCCGGGTTCGCGTTCTGACCAGAGGTAAGTTACTCGCCGGTTATGCTTGTCCGACGACAACAGTGGGTAATCTTTACGGTGCTCGATGTTCACGTCGGCGAATCACCGCCGATCGGGACACAATGGCGGGAGACACCACCATGAGCCCACGAACGCTCACCGGTTGGCGCAAGTCGAGCCACAGCCACTTCGAAGAGAACGCCTGCGTCGAGATCGGCACGGGCCCCGGCGTGGTCGGGGTCCGGGACACCAAACAGGCGGTGCCCCGGCCGGTCCTCGTCTACTCCACGGCCGCCTTCGGCGCCTTCCTCGACCACCTCACCGACGGACGGTGAGGCCCACCCGCTGGAACTCCTTGAGGTCCGAGTAACCCGTCTTCGCCATCGCGCGGCGGAGCGCCCCGAACAGGTTCACCACGCCTTCCGCGTCGGAGGACGGCCCGAACAGCAGGGTCTTGAGGTCCACGGCGTAGTCGGGGCCCGCCGCCACGCGTGAGCGCGGCAGGGACGGGTGCGCCGCGGCCGCCGTCCAGTACAGGCCCTGACCGGGCGCGTCCGAGGCGGCGGCCAGCGGCGAGCCCAGCATGACGGCGTCCGCGCCGCACGCGATGGCCTTGGCGATGTCGCCCGAGACCGTCATGCCGCCGTCGGCGAGCACGTGCACGTACCGGCCGCCGGTCTCGTCGAGGTAGTCGCGGCGGGCGGCCGCGGCGTCGATGATCGCGGTGGCCATCGGGACGCCGATGCCGAGCACGCGGTCGGTGCTCGTCACGCCCGGCGTGTAGCCGTGGCCGACGATGACCCCGGCCGCGCCGGTGCGCATGAGGTGCATCGCCGTGCGGTAGTCGCTGACGCCGCCGGCGATGACCGGGACGTCGAGGCGGCCGATGAACTCCTTGAGGTTCAGCGGCTCGGCGTCGCGCTGGACGTGCTCGGCGGAGATGATCGTGCCCTGGACGACGAGGATCTCGACGCCGGCCGCGATCAGGTCGGGGGTCAGCTCGGCGGCGTGCTGCGGGCTGACGCGCGCGGCCACCGTGACGCCGGATTCGCGGACGGTCTTGATCGCCTCGGTCAGCAGGTCGAGCCGGATCGGCGCGGCGTGCAGCTCCTGCAGCACCCGGCCGACCGCGGTCGGGTCTTCGAGGTCCTCGGCCGCGCGGACGAGCTGGAAGATGGCGTCCTCGACGTTCGCGTGCCGCGCCCAGAGGCCTTCGGCGTTGAGCACGCCCAGGCCACCGAGCTCGCCGACGGCGACCGCGGTGCCGGGCGAGACGATCGCGTCGGTCGGGTGCGTGACGAGCGGCAGGTCGAAGCGGTAGGCGTCGATCTGCCATGCGGTGGACACCACCGAGGACGACCGGGTCCGCCGCGACGGCACGATCTCGACGTCGTCGAGGTCATACGCCCGCCGCGCGGTGCGGCCCATCCCGATCTCGACCAGGTCCCGCACGTGAAGCCTCCTCCGACGACGACAATCTGCCGTGCCCCATTGTCGCTAGGCCGCGTGGGTGACCTGCGCACGGGGGTTGGAACAGAGGCAGCACGGGCAGCGCACCAGCCAGGAACCCGGCCGTCGCGCCCAACGCGGCCCGGGCGCGCCGTCGCGCGCGGCGACCTCGATCACCGCGAAGACCAGCAGGCCGGCCACGAAGCTCGCGTAGGTCCCGAAGCCCAGGATGGCCCCGGCGGCGGCCCCAGGAGGGCCATGGCGGGCAGCCGGCCGCGCCGCACGCCTACACCCGCACGAAGACGGCGACCGGCGCCAGCAACGCCCCCAGCGCGAGGGCCAGCCAGGTCGCCACCGGCGGGTAGACGTTGAGCCGGACCGCGCCGAAGTACACCGCGCCCAGGGCCAGCAGGGCCGCGGCGATCAGCAGGACGGGCCGGACCACGCCTGGGCGCAGGTCGACCACGCTGCCACCCGCGCGCAGGTAGGCGATGCTGTCGTCGGCCGTGGAGACGTCGAGTGTCACCGGCTGACCGGGCGGGAGGTCCAGGCCGGGGCCGACCGCGGTGACGCGGTAGTGCCGCCCGCTCGCGGTGTCCACCTCGATGGTGTGGCTCTCCGCGTCCTCATCACCGCCGACCGGGAGCGCGCCCCGCTCGTGGGACACCACGTGCCCTTCGACGCGGAACGCCGGCGCGTCCCGGCCGGCCAGCACCTGGCACATCAGGCACACCACCCCACCGAGGAACAGGGACACCAGAGCGACGGCCGTGAAGAACACCCTGCGCAGGACCGTCATGTGTCCTAGTGCACACCACGAAGGCCACGCAAGGCGATAGGCCGATCACCGTAAGCACGCTAGGTCACGGGAACTCAGAACGAGACCTGCTCCACGGAATCCGAACGCAGTACCGACTCCTGCTGGAACTGCTTCTTGTAGTCGGCGCGGAGCTCTTCGATTTCCCGCTCGGCGTCCCGGTCGCCGAACGGGTGGAGCAGCACGATCACGTGCGTGTGCTCCCGCACGATCGCGCCGGAGCCGCCGCGCCACTGGCCGCTGCCGTCGAGCCGGGTGAAGCCGCCCGGGAACGCCGGGCTGATCTCGCGGTCGGAGAACTCCGCGAACTCCTGGTCGGTGACCTCGGTGCCGTCCGGCTTGCCGGTGCCGAAGAACAGCTCGGTGCGCTTCCAGATCTCCCCCGGCGACTGCGCCTGCGCCGCGTCAGTCGTCCCGGTGCCCGAAGCCGCCGAAGCCGCTACGCCGCCGCCGAGCCCGAACGCCGCCGCGGCGGCCACCGCCACCACCATCCGTCGCGAAACCGTCATCCCGCTTCCCTCCTCGATCGCCGGAGATCCAGTCTCGCGATCGAGGAGGGCGGGCGGAATGTCCTAACGGGCGGACTCAGCGGGTCGTGTAGTTCGGCGCCTCGACGGTCATCGTGATGTCGTGCGGGTGGCTTTCCTTGAGCCCGGCCGCGGTGATCCGGACCAGCTGCGCCTCCTGCAGCTGCGCGATCGTCTCGGCGCCCGCGTAGCCCATCCCGGCGCGCAGGCCGCCGACCAGCTGGTGGACGACGTTGGCGAGCGGCCCCCGGAACGGGATCCGGCCCTCGATGCCCTCCGGGACCAGCTTGTCTTCGTTGAGCACGTCGTCCTGGGCGTAGCGGTCCTTCGAGTAGGACTTGCCCTGGCCGCGGGACTGCATCGCGCCCAGCGACCCCATGCCCCGGTAGACCTTGAACTGCTTGCCGTTGACCAGGATCAGGTCACCGGGCGACTCGGCGGTGCCGGCCAGCAGGCTGCCCAGCATCACCGTGGACGCGCCGGCCGCGATGGCCTTCGCGATGTCGCCCGAGTACTGGATGCCGCCGTCACCGATCACCGGGACGCCCGCCGGGCGGCACGCCTGGTCGGCCTCGTAGATCGCGGAGATCTGGGGGACGCCGACGCCCGCGACGATCCGCGTGGTGCAGATGGAGCCGGGGCCGACGCCGACCTTGACCCCGTCCGCGCCCGCGTCGACCAGCGCCTGCGCGCCGGCCCGCGTCGCGACGTTGCCACCGACGATGTCGACCGAGTCGCCGAGCTCCTTCTTCAGCAGCGCGACCGTGTCGACGACCGCGCGGGAGTGCCCGTGCGCGGTGTCGACCATCAGCACGTCGACGCCGGCTTCGGCGAGCGTCATCGCGCGCTTGTGCCCGTCGACGCCCACGCCGACCGCGGCGCCGACGATGAGCCGGCCGTCCGGGTCCTTCGTCGCCTTCGGGTACTGCTCGGTCTTCACGAAGTCCTTGACCGTGATCAGGCCGCGGAGCTTGCCCGCGCCGTCGACGATCGGCAGCTTCTCGATCTTGTGCCGGCGCAGCAGGCCGAGCGCGGCGTCCGCCGACACCCCGACCTGGGCGGTGACCAGCGGCGCCTTCGTCATGACCTCGGACACCGGGCGGCTGTGGTCGACCTCGAACCGCATGTCGCGGTTGGTGATGATGCCCACCAGCGTCCCGGCCGCGTCGGTCACCGGCACGCCGGAGATGCGGAACTTCGCGCACAGGGCGTCGACCTCGGCCAGCGTCGCGTCGGGCGCGCAGGTGACGGGGTCGGTGACCATGCCGGCCTCGGACCGCTTGACGACCTCGACCGCGGCGGCCTGCTCGTCGATCGGCAGGTTGCGCTGGAGGACGCCGATGCCGCCCTGACGGGCCATGGCGATGGCCATCCGCGCCTCGGTGACGGTGTCCATCGCCGCGGACACCAGCGGGACGCCGAGGGTGATGTTCCGGGTCAGCCGGGTGCTCGTGTCGACGGTGCTGGGGACCACGTCCGATTCGGCCGGCAGCAGCAGCACGTCGTCGAAGGTCAGGCCGAGCATGGCGAACTTGGCCGGAACGGGGGCGGTGATGCCGTCGCTGGTCATAGCGGGTGAAGGGCCTTCCTGGCGCGGGATGAGCGTGTCGCTGCGGCTGATCGGTGAATCAGGGGCGACGGGGAGCCTTCCCCTCATCTTATCCGCCGCCCGCCGCCCGCCCCGGGCGGTGGGCGAGCCGGCGGGGCCGCCCGGTACCGTGCAGGCCGTGGCGCACGATGTCCTGCCTCCAGACCCGTTCGCGGACGACCCGGATGACCCGGCCCGCGCTTTCGGAGACCCCGAGGACCGGCTGGACGAGCCGATCAGCGACTCCGAACGCACCGAGCTGCTGGCCGATCTCTCGGATCTGGCCGTCTACCAGGCCCTGCTCGAACCCCGCGGGGTTCGCGGGATCGTCGTCGACTGCGGTGAGTGCGACGAACCGCACTACCACGACTGGCACCTGCTGCGGGCCAGCCTCGAGCAGCTGCTGGCCGACGGGCGGATGCGCCCGCACGAGCCGGCCTACGACCCGAACCCCGGCGACTACGTCAGCTGGGACTACTGCCGCGGCTTCGCCGACGGCGTGACGGCCAACGAAAGCGCCTACTGAGCGCTCCCCGACCACGGAAAAGGCCCTGGTGAGTTTCCTCACCAGGGCCTTTTCGTGCGTTCGCGCTACGGCGTCTCGCCGACGCCCTGCGACTGACCGCCGGCGGACTCGCTGCGCGGCGTGCCGGGGTCGTTGCCGCTGGCGACCGTGGAGGTCGGCGGGGTGGGCGTCGGGGTCGGCGTCTCGCTGGTCGGTGGCGGCGGCGGAGGCGTCGGGGTCGGCGTTCCGCTGCCGGGCAGGCTGGTGGTGCCGCTGCCGCTGCCGGGGATGGACGTCGCCGAACCGGCCGGCGCCGCCTGCGACGACGGCGCGCCGGGGACCACCGCCGGCACGGAGGTCTGGATCGGGCCCTGGACCGGCGCTTCCGGGTTCTGCAGCTGGGCGGCGAGCTGCCGGTGCTGCTCCATCAGCTGGTCGCGGTTCTCCTCGTCGGTGACCTGGGACAGGGCCGCCTGGGCGTCCTGGAGGGCCTGGCGGGCGGCGTCGAGGTTGCCGCCGGCGAGGGCGAGGTTGGCCTTTTCGAGGTCGAGCTTCGCGGCCGCGGCCGCCTCGACCGAACGGGTGTGGTCGGAGTAGAGGACCTTCGCGAGGCCCCACAGCGTGTCGCCGGGCTGCGCGGAGCGCGCGGCCAGCCCGGTGCCGGTGAACGCGATCGCCAGCACGGCGGCGGCGACGGCGACCGGGACGAGCAGCCTGCGGCGGCGTCCGCTCGAAGCGTGCCGCTTCGCGAGAGCGGCGGTGCTGACGGTGCGCACGGCGGTGTCGACGTCGACGAGCTCGGCCAGCGGCTCACTGTCGATGTCTCTTCGCCACGCCACCAGCAACGCGTTGAGCTCCTGGTCGCCGAGACCGTCGGCCAGTGCCGGGTCGGACCCGCCGAGCGCGTCGAGCAGTGCGTCGTCGGCTTGCACCGCCGACAGGTCGGCGGCGAACTCCGCCTCGGACGCCGTCAGGCCACTGCCGAAGACGTCGTCCGGCTCGAATCTCTTATCGTGAGCTGTCACTCAGATCACCTCCTCCGCGGCCAGGACCTTTCTCAGCCGCGCGAGGGCGCGGTGCTGGGCGACGCGGACGGCACCGGGGGTGGAGCCGACCGCGTCCGCGGTCTCCTCCGCCGACAGGCCGACGACCACGCGCAGCACCACGATCTCCCGCTGCTTGTCCGGCAGCACCTGCAACAACTGGGACATCCGCTCGTTCAGTTCACCTTGCAACGCCCGCTGCTCGGGACCGACCCCGACCTCGACCTCGTCGGGGATCTCGGCCACCGGCTCGGCCCGGTTGCGCGCCGCCGCGCGGTGCGCGTCGGCCACCTTGTGCTGGGCGATCCCGTACACGAAGGCCAGAAACGGGCGGCCCTGATCGCGGTACGAGGGCAATGCCGTTAGCACCGCGAGACACACCTCCTGCGCAACGTCGTCCGCCGAAGCGAAGGATCGCTCCTGCCTGCCAACCCGAGCGCGGCAATACCGCACTACCAGTGGACGGATAGCCGCCAGCAGCCGCTCCACTGCCTGGGGATCTCCCTCGACAGCAGCGGCGACCGGCTCATCCAGTCCATCCCCCACATTGGCCATCGCAGACAACAGTCCCAGTGTTACGCGTAGGTGTGCAAAGAACCCGGCCCGTGGTCGCCTCCACCGCGCACCGGAGACCGCTACCGTACCGTCGGCTCGCTCCGGACCGGCGCGCGCGGTGTGCCCGGGCGTGCCGCGGCGGCGCGAGCCGCGAAATACGGGTCGTCTCGCAGACTCGCGGTCGTGGTCGCCGATTCAACGAGCGAGCCTGGCCACGGGTACGAGATCCGCCGGAGGGGCGGGGTGGCGACGCGGAAATCCGCCAAGTCGAACGCCGGGATGTGATGGGGACCACATAGGTGCGGGCCAGGGCGGGTACACCCTGGCCCGTCGTCACCTGTGAACCGGCCGTGTCAGGAACGGGGAGAGCGCCAGGTCAGCTGACCAGGCCGCGGCGGAAGCCGTGGGCGACGGCCTGCGCGCGGTCGCGCACGCCGAGCTTGCGGAACAGCCGCCGGGCGTGGGTCTTGACCGTGTCCTCGGACAGGTAGAGCTCGCGGCCGATCTGGCCGTTGCTCTTGCCCTGGCTCATCCCGCGGAGCACCTGAAGCTCGCGCTCGGTCAGCTGGACGCCCGGGTCGGACGGCTGACGGGGCGCGGGCACCGAGGTGCTCGCCAGGGTGTGGGCCAGCGCGGCGACCAGCTCCGGCCGGGACGCGTCCCAGCGGAGGTAGCCGCGGGCGCCGCCGGCGATCGCGGCGGCGATGCTGCCCGCGTCGTCGGGAGCGCCGAAGACGATGACGTTCGCCTGGGGGTTGGCCGAGACGAGCCGCCGGGTGGCTTCGACACCTGTCGGGACCGCGCGTTGCGTCCCGACCAGCACGACGTCGACGGGCTGACGGGAGTACCGGGCCAGCAGCTCGTCACCGTGCGCTACGCAGTCGATGCGACTGACCCCAGGGACCGCGGACATCACTCGGGTGAGCCCTTCACGGACACTGCGTCGGTCGTCGCAGATCAAGACCGTCGTCACGGGGTTTCCTTCCTGCAGCCGGGTGACATTCCTCTTCCCCTATCGGACGCTTTAGCCCGAACCTTGACACGATCCGGTGGCTTTTTTTGAACTTTCTTAGCCCGGATGCCGGAACACCCCATTCCGACGGCTCAACCACCCGGGACGGGGACCCATGGTGATTCCCCCGCAACCCTCCTCCCGCAAGGATCTGCGCTTCGTAACACTGCGTGCAACACCTGCGCCACTCTGAATCGATACTCCTCGGCGTGTCCTGGGCGCAGGTCGGCCGCCACGAGCGCCGCCGGCCACAAAAGTGAAAGGAGTTCGCATTCCTCCGCCGTCGCCATTGCGTTTCCGACAAGGTCGTCCGAAATCTGCCGGTGATCGGGAGCCCCGGCGGCCCGCAGGGCCACGGCCAGCACAATCCGGGATTTCACGGTGTGCCGCCGCGCGCCCCGCGCGAGCGCGGTTTCCAGCGCCCGTTCGGCGGGCGGCACGGCGGCGGCGCCCTGACCTGCGGCGAGCTCGATTTCGGCGCCGACCCAGCCGCCGCGGACGGTGGCCCGCCACCCGGCATCCTCGGCCGCGGCGCGCCTGGCGAGCCTGCGGGCGGCCCCGAGGCGGCCGAGGGCGAGGTTGTCGGCGGCCAGGCCGAGCAGGGCGTCGGCCCTCGCCCCCGCGGCGTCGAGGCCGTCGGGGTCGGGCCCGGTGTCCAGGTCGGCGGCCTTCGCGAAGGCCTCGCCGTCGAGCGCGCGGGCGCGGCGGTGGCCGCCCAGCTGCCGCCGGTGGGACGCGAGGGTGCTGGCGGCGAGGGACGCCAGGAGCGGGTCCCGCCCGCGCCGGAGGACGTCGAGGAGAGCCGCGGCGGCGGCGTACCGGCCCTGGGCGCCGAGGACGACGGCGGCGAGCAGCCGTTCCCGCGGGCTGCCGGCCCCGCGCGCGACGGCGGGATCGGTCCGCGAGCCGCTCCCGAACGCGGCGGCCCTCAGGGCGGGTTCGTGCACCCGTCCTTTCTAGTGGGTGGGACCGACAAAAACCGGCCCGAGTGCCGTCACCCACGCCACCGAGGGAACTAGCGGCGGCCGCCGACCAGGACATGCTCCAGGCGATCCGCCGCACTCGGCAGATCCGTCAAAAGCTCCACCTTGTCCGGCAGACCCGCCGGATCCCAACCCGGGCCGCACGCGAACAGCCGGCTGCGCTGGCGGCCCCGGGTCACCCTCGCGAACAGCCGCGCGTCCGCCACTCCGCGTCCGTGGGCCCACAGCACCACCGCGGCCGGCGCGCTGCGGCGCACCGCCACCGCCAGCACCTCCGCCGGCAGCGGCACCCCGAACAGCTGCGCGCCGATCCGGCGTCCGGCCAGGGACGCCGCCAGCGCGTACATCGGCATCGAGTCGCGCTCGTCCGGGACGCAGCCGAGGAGGACCGGGCGGGTGTTGCGGGGCTCGTCGAGCACCGGGGTCGCGCGGACCAGGGCCGCGAACACGCACTCCGCCAGCAGGTACTCGACCTCGGCGCCCGCGCTCGCGCCGCGCCACCGCGCCCCGAGCGCCGACAGCACCGGCTCGATCACGCCGGTCCACGCAGGGAGCACGCCGAGTTCGGCGATGGTGTCCGCGAGCATCCGCTGGACCGCGCCGACGTCCATGGCCAGTGCCGCCGTGCTGAGGCGGCGGGCCAGGCGGGAGCGGACCTCCAGGCCGTCGTCGGCGACCGCGTCCCCGGGCAGCTTGCCGAGCTCTTCCGGCTGAGGCGGCCCGGAGCGCGGGATCTGCTCGAGGGCGTAGCGGGCCGCCTCGGCCGTCGACGCGCCGCTCAGCAGCGCTCGCTGCATCAGTTCCAGGCGGCCGATGTCGGAGGTGCCGTAGCGGCGGTGGCGGCCGTCGGTGTGGCGGCTGGGGCCCAGCCCGTAGCGGCGGTCCCAGGTTCGGAGGGTGGACGGCGCGACCCCGAGCCGGCGGGCGACCGAGGCCACCGGCAGGGTGGGTTCTTCGGTGCCCGACCCAGCTCCCACGAGCCTCAATATCCAGGCACCCAGCGCAGTCGGCAACCGGAGGCGAAAGCCCTGCTCACACATCCGGGGGATGCCTAACGGCTGAATCGGGCCGGATCGCTTGAACAACTATTGGCGCGCTTCTAACGTTACCGCCGTTGCACCGAATGGAGTATCGGCATCACAGCAGAGCAGCTAGCGGCATCGACCGAATGACGGAGGCGGTCAGGATGGCAGACACGCGCAGGCTCCCAGGACCCAACGCCGACATGTGGGACTGGCAGCTCGAAGGGTCGTGCCGGGGGATGGACAGTGCGTCCTTCTTTCACCCGGACGGCGAGCGCGGCCCGGCGCGGGCACGGCGGGAAGCCAGAGCGAAGGCCGTCTGCCTGAGCTGCCCGGTCTTGGAGATGTGCCGCAGCCACGCGCTGGCGGTGCACGAGCCCTACGGCATCTGGGGCGGGCTTTCGGAGTCCGAGCGGGAGCACATCATCAAGTCGGACAAACGCGCGCTCAGCATGTCCCGCGGCTGAGCGCACCAGAGACATCGGAGGGCGGCACCGGGTGGGGTGCCGCCCTCCGTGCCATTCCGGGGACGAGAAAGCGGGGCGGCACCTTTCGAAGAGGTACCGCCCCGCTCTCGTCGGCAATCAGTGCGAGTGACCGTGGCCCGCCGCGGCGGGCTCTTCCTCGGCCGGCTTCTCGACGACGGAGGACTCCGTGGTCAGCACGAGACGCGCGATCGAGGCGGCGTTCGCCACCGCGGACCGGGTCACCTTGACCGGGTCGACGATGCCGGCGGCCAGCAGGTCGGTGAGCTCGCCGGTGGCGGCGTTGAAGCCCTGGCCCCAGCCCTGCTCCTGCACCTTGTTGACGATGACCGCGCCCTCGTGGCCCGCGTTGGTCGCGATCCAGAACAGCGGAGCGGTCAGCGCGTCCTTGACGATGCGCACGCCGGTGGCTTCGTCACCGGTCAGGCCCAGGCCGCCCTCGAGCTCCTTGACCGCGTGGACCAGCGCCGAACCACCGCCGGGCAGGATGCCCTCCTCGACGGCCGCCTTGGTCGAAGCCACGGCGTCCTCGATGCGGTGCTTGCGCTCGTTCAGCTCGGTCTCGGTGGCCGCGCCGACCTTGATGACCGCGACACCGCCGCCGAGCTTCGCGAGCCGCTCCTGCAGCTTCTCGCGGTCCCAGTCGGAGTCGGTCGTCTCGATCTCCTTGCGGATCTGCGCGACCCGCCCGGCGATGGCGTCCTTGGTGCCGGCGCCGTCGACGATCGTGGTGTCGTCCTTGGTGACGACGATCCGGCGGGCCTTGCCCAGCGCGCCGAGGTCGACGTCGGACAGCTTGCGGCCGATCTCCGCGGAGATGACCTCGCCGCCGGTGACGACCGCGAGGTCGTCCAGGAACGCCTTGCGGCGGTCGCCGAAGAACGGCGCCTTGACCGCGACGGCGGTGATCGTCTTGCGCAGCGAGTTCACCACGAGGGTGGACAGCGCCTCGCCGTCGACGTCCTCGGCGATGATCAGCAGCGGCTTCTTGGCCTCGACGACCTTCTCGAGCACCGGCAGCAGCTCGGCCAGCGCCGAGACCTTCTCGCGGACGAGCAGGATGTAGGCGTCCTCGAGGATCGCCTTCTGCTCCTCCGGGTTGGTCGCGAAGTGCGCCGAGAGGAAGCCCTTGTCGAACTGGACGCCCTCGGTGATCACCAGCTCGGTCGCCAGGGTCGACGACTCCTCGATGGTGATGACGCCGTCTTCGCCGACCTTCTCGACGGCTTCGCCGAGCAGGGCGCCGATGTTCGCGTCGCGCGAGGTGACGGTGCCGACCTGCGCGATGTTCTCGCGGCCCTTGACCGGGGTGGCCTTGGCCTTGAGGACCTCGATGACCTTCTCCGCGGCGGCCTCGATGCCACGGCCGATCGAGGACGGGTTGGCGCCGGCCGCGACGTTGCGCAGGCCGACCTTCACCAGCGACTGCGCGAGCACGGTCGCGGTCGTGGTGCCGTCACCGGCGACGTCGTTGGTCTTGGTGGCGACGCTCTTGGCGAGCTGCGCGCCGAGGTTCTCGAACGGGTCGTCGAGCTCGATCTCACGGGCGACGGTGACACCGTCGAGGGTGATGGTCGGGCCGCCGAACTTCTTGTCGAGCACGACGTGGCGACCGCGCGGGCCGAGGGTGACCTTGACCGCGTCGGCGAGCTTGTTCACCCCGCGCTCCAGCGCGCGACGAGCGTCCTCGTCGAATTTGATCTGCTTGGGCATAGCGTGTTCCGCTTACCTTCCGGTGGGTCTGGAACGCAAGAACGCCCCGCTCCCCGGCGTTGTGCGGGGCCCGGGGCGTCATGCGCTGCGAGCGGACGTCAGTTGATGACGGCCAGCACGTCGCGGGCGGACAGGATGAGGTAGTCCTCACCGTTGTACTTGACCTCGGTGCCGCCGTACTTGGAGTAGATGACGACGTCGCCGACGTTCACGTCCAGCGGGACGCGGTTGCCCTTGTCGTCGATCCGGCCCGGGCCCACGGCCAGAACCTTGCCCTCCTGGGGCTTCTCCTTGGCGGTGTCGGGGATGACGAGGCCGGAAGCGGTCGTCTCCTCGGCCTCGCTCGTCTGGACAACGATCTTGTCCTCGAGCGGCTTGATGTTCACGCTCACCGGGTTGACCTCCACGGTCGTCGAAAGCGTTGGCAGGATGTGGTTACGGCTCTACCACCCCCGCCGTCGCGGGTGCCGGGGCTGTCGGGCCGTGCGATTAGCACTCTATCCACGCGAGTGCCAATCGTGCAAGGAGGGTCCACCCGACGGGCACAAAAGCGCCCGGCGACCCCCTGACCGGCGCTTTCACCCCCGGCACGACCGTCACCCGGAAGAGCGGCCGGCCGGCCGAGACGGGCCAGCCCTTACTCCCAAGACGAGTTTCTGGTTAGGTTCTCACCTCTGGCACCTGCACCCCGGGGGTTCATGCCCATGTCCCGCCCCATCCCGAAGGCGGCCGCCGTCACCGCCGCCGTCACCCTCCTCGCCGGCCTGGCCGCGGCGCCGGCCCAGGCGGACACCACCGGCCAACGCCAGCGCGACTTCGCCGCCGCCGCGAAGGAGTTCGGCGTCCCGGAGAACATCCTCCTCGGCGTCTCCTACCTGGAGTCCCGCTGGGACACCAACGCCGGCACCCCCAGCACGTCGGCAGGCTACGGCCCCATGCACCTGACCGACCTGCGCGAAGCCGGCGTCGCCGGCACCCACCACGACGAGGGCACCGAAGACGCCCGAGGCGACGACGCCCGCCCCGCCGTGCACCCCGAGGCCGGTCCCGCCGCCCCGCCGCCCACGCTGCAGACCGTCGACGAGGCCGCGCGGCTCCTCCGGACCGACGCGGACACGCTGCGCGCGAACCCCGCCCAGAACATCCGCGGCGGCGCGGCCCTGCTCGCGAAGTACCACGCCGGCCAGAGCGACTGGTACGACGCGGTAGCGCGCTACAGCGGCTCCGCCGACCAGGCCGCCGCCAAGACCTTCGCCGACGCAGTCTTCGACACCATCAAGACCGGCGTCACCCGGACCACCGACGACGGCCAGCGGGTCACGCTGAGCCCGGCCCCGGACCTGGCCGTCCCCCAGCGCGCCGAGACGCCGCCGTCGAACGTCGAGTGCCCGCGCCGGGTCACGTGCGAGTCGGTCCCCGCGCCCTACCAGGAACTGCCGGACGACGACTACGGCAACCACGACCTCGCGGACCGGCCGGACAGCCAGAAGATCGACCACATCGTCATCCACGACACCGAGGGCTACTGGGCCAACGTCCTCGACCTCGTCCAGGACCCGACGTACGTCAGCTGGCACTACAGCATCCGCTCGGCCGACGGCCTGATCGCCCAGCACGTGCCGACCAAGGACGTCGGCTGGCACGCCGGCAACTGGTACGTCAACGCGAAGTCGATCGGCATCGAGCACGAGGGCTTCGCCGCGAAGGGCACCTGGTACACCGAGGCCATGTACCGCACGAGCGCGAAGCTCGTCGGCTACCTCGCCCGCAAGTACGGCATCCCGCTTGACCGCGCGCACATCATCGGCCACGACAACGTGCCGGGCACGACGCCGTCGACCATCCCGGGCATGCACTGGGACCCGGGCCCGTACTGGGACTGGGCGCACTACTTCGACCTGATGGGCGCGCCGCTCGGCGGGTTCGGCCTGCCCGGTTCGTCCCTGGTCACCATCGACCCGGACTTCGCGAAGAACCAGCCCGCGTTCACCGGCTGCGACGGCCCCGGCACCCCGTGCGTGCCGCGCGGCTCGGAAGCCGTCGTGCTGCACTCGGCGCCGGACGAGTCCTCGCCGCTACTGGTCGACGCCGGCCTGCACCCGAAGGGCACGGCGTCCACCATGGACGTCGCCGACGTCGGCAGCCGCGTCGCGACGGGACAGCAGTACGCCGTCGCCGAGGTCAGGGGTGACTGGACGGCGATCTGGTACCTCGGCCAGCAGGGCTGGTTCCACAACCCGCGCAACGCGCGCGTCGCGAAGCCCGCGATCGGCTGGGTCGTGACGCCGAAGCCCGGGCTCGCGACCGTGCCGGTGTACGGCCGGGCCTACCCGGAGCCGGAGGCCTACCCGGCGAACATCCCGGCGCAGGCGATCACGCCGCTGCCGTACACGCTCGCCGCCGGCCAGAAGTACTCCTCGGGCGGGACGGTCGGCTCCGAGTACTACTGGGCGACCACGTTCGACGCGGCGAACCACGTGGTGGTGAAGGGCAAGCTCAAATACGTCCAGATCCAGTTCGGGCACCGGATCGCCTTCGTCAAGGCCGACGACGTCCGGATCGTCCCGGCGTTCTGATCCACCGGGTGGAGGTCGCGCTCACGCGTCGAGCGCGACCTTCACCCCGGCCGCCTGCTCGGTGTTGCGGCGCGTCTTGGCCCAGCCGTTGCGTCCGCGCACCAGCCGGAACAGCGCGCGCCACGACGTCACGTAGAACGTGTAGATGTACGCCGCGTACGCCAGACCCATGCCCAGCCCGCGCAGGATGTTCCCGCTGCGCAAGCACTTCAGCTGGTAGATCGGGCCCCAGACGAGGAACGGCAGCAGCCCGAACGAGCCGTAGATGGCGAACAGGATCCAGGCGCCGCCGGTGAACCACGTCCACATCTGCGCCGGGTCGCCCGCGGTGCCGATCAGCAGCAGCACGAACGGGATCGGGTACAGCAGCGAGCCGAGCAGCTGCAGCCACGGCTGGGCCAGGTAGTACATCATCTCCGCCGCGCCGAGCGTGCTGACGTGCGGGGAATCCCAGATCCGGCGCAGGTACCGTGCGCACTGCATGGTGCCCTGGCCCCACCGGGTGCGCTGCACGAGGAACCGCCGCAGGCTGTACAGACCTTCCTGCGCCACATGGGAATCCGGGGTGAACCCGGTGCGCCAGCCCGCCGTGAGCAGGTGGACGCCGAGCTCGAAGTCCTCCAGCAGCGAGCCGCGCCACGGCTCGCCGGCGTCGCCCGCGATCGAGTCCAGCGCGGTGAGCCGGGTGAACTGGCCGTTGCCGCCCATGGAGATCGTGCCGGTGAAGCCGCGGGACGTCTGGATCGCCGCGATCGCCGTCCGGAACTCCAGGTCCTGCAGCTGCGCGAGCTTCAGCCCGAACCAGCGGCCGACCGGGTTGCGCGACGGTGGCGGTGTCCCGGCGTTGCCCATCCGGACGTCCAGCTGCACCGCGCCGATCTCCGGGTCGCCGAAGAGGTGCCCGGCCGCGCAGACCTCGAGGCAGTTCGGTGCCGGACGGCCGTCGGCGTCGACGACGACCACGACGACGTCGTCGCGGCTCGCGTCCGGGCCCATCCAGTCGTTCAGGGCGCGGTAGGCCGCGTTGAGCGCGTCACCCTTGCCGGTCCGGGCTTCGGGGCGCACCCGCGGCACCAGGTGCAGGTACGGGTCGTAGCCGCCGTGCCGCCGCCACAGCATCCGGACGACGCGGGCGGTGCGGTCCTCCGAGTCGTCGTCGACGACCCAGACGTGCGCCCGGCGGAACGTCGTGCGCAGGTAGCGGACGGTCTCGCGGATGACCGTCTGCTCGTCGCGGCACGGGACGAAGAAGTGCCACGTGAAGTCCGCGGGGTCGCCGACCGGGCCGGGCTTGCGACGCAGGTAGGGCACCACGATCACGACGACGTAGACGAGGAACGCGACGCTCATGGTCAGCGCGAACGCCTGCGTGATCGCGAGCAGGACCTTGACGCTCATGCCTTCTTCTTCCGGGTGGCCAGCCAGACGAACAGGACGATCGAGACCGCGCCGCCGAACACGCTGACCATCGAGCCGAGCAGGGTGTGGCCCCAGTAGTAGCCCTCGTCGGTGCCGAGCCCGTGCACGAGCCCGACGATCGTGAGAATGCGCAGCTGATTGACCAGTACGACGACGACCGCGGAAATGCCCAGCGAAAAGAACAGCCTTCGCGCATTCGATGGGCGGAAGTACATCATGGCCATCGTCACAACGAGCAGCGGGAGCAAAAGGAACGCCGAGGAACATTCCGGCGTCATTCTCAACCCGAACGGAGTACTACTGGTCAACCCAAAGTAAACAGACTCCCGATCGGGTGCCACATAAACACCCGATGTAGTGAACAAGTCGAGGATCGCACCGGCGAGCCGTACTTCCAGCTCGCGGTAGAACCGCTCGGCCAGCACCACCACGACCCCCGCCGCGGCCAGCGCACTCAGCGCCACGACCAGCGGAAACCTCGCCATTCCTGTGTTCGGAGCGCTCGCTACCGCCACGACGTTCCTCTCGGTGCCGATTTCCCGATCAAGTTGCGGGCACGGGCGAGCGTAGGACATGTGTGCAGCCCCTTTCCACTCGGAGGGGTGGAAAGAGGCCCCCAATCGGTTGGAACTTCGGCGAACTTGTTACGCCGTTCGAGTGATGTCGAGACCCACCAGGGAAAACGGCGCCGAGCCTTACCCGATCCGGTGATTCGGTAAATTTTGTGTGCTATTCGGCCCGGTCTTCGCGATAGTCGATCCGCGTGCCGAGTCGAGGCAAGCCGGTTCGATCCGCGCCGCCGTCACGCACCCCCGATAAATCCAGCGAATTCGGAGGACCACTTGATGAAGAGCTCCCTCGTGCGCCGTGGCGGGCTGCTCGCCGCGGTCGTGGCGAGCGTCGTGCTCGCCGGCGCGGCCCCCGCTTCGGCGGCCCCCGGCGACGGGTCCGCGTACGGCGTCAAAGCCGACGTCAAGCTGCTCGGCCAGGACGCGGTGAAGGCGGGCCCGTTCGCGGCCGCGAACACGGCCGGCCCAACGAGCAACAGCCTGGCGAAGGTCGATCTCACCGGCATCCTCACCGCCGGTGCGATCAACACCGAGGCCAAGCGCGACGAGAATTCCGGTGCGGTGACGGCGAAGGCGAGCACCGCCGACGTCGGGCTGCCGCTGCTGAAGGCCGCGCTCGGCAACGTCGGCATCAAGCTCGTCGAGGCCGTCTGCACCGCCACGCAGAAGGGCGTCGAAGGCAGCACGAAGCTGGTCGGCGCGAACCTCGGCAGCGTCGGCGCGGTCGACGCCACCCCGGCCGCGAACACGCAGATCAAGGTGGGTCTCGGCGCGCTCAACGTCGCCACGATCATCCTGAACGAGCAGGTGAAGAACTCCGACGGCAGCCTGACGGTCAACGCCGTCCACGTGAAGCTGCTCGGCGAAGGGCTCAAGGCGCTCGGCTCGGGCGACGTGATCGTGTCGTCAGCGACCTGCGGGCCGGCCGCGCCGCCCATGCCGCTGGCCTCCGGCGCCGGGCTCTGGATCGGGCTCGGCCTGCTCGGCGCCGTCGCGGTGCCGGTCGGCACCCGCATCTCCCGCCGCCGTTCCGCCCGGGCCTGAGCGAGGCGCGGATGTACAAGATGCCGGGCGCGGGCGTCGGCGTGGCCGGGGGCGGGGTCGGCACCCTCGCCGCCACCGGCGCCGACATCGGGTGGTGGCTGGCCCTCGGCGTGCTGCTGGTCCTGCTCGGGACCGCCGCGCTGATCGCCGTCCACCGCCGCAACCGCCGTCTTTCCCGGGCGCGGGGCTGACGCGGTGACCCCCGGGCCGCCGGCGTGTGCCCCTCGCACGCCGGCGGCCTCGGCGGGGGAAGAATTTCCGGAATACTGGACGATGTGGAGAAGGGGCACCGCGGGGTGGACGTGATGTTGCTGGCCGGGACGCGGCCGGAAGCCCTCAAGCTCGCGCCGCTGGCCCTCGCGCTGGCGGCCCACCCGGCACTGCGCCCGGTCCTGGTCCACAGCGGCCAGCACCCGGGCATGGTCGAGCAGGCCCTGGAGCCGTTCGGCCTGGCCGTGGACGTGCGGCTGAACGTGCCGCCCCGGGTCACCGGCGGCCAGGCCGAGCTGATGGCGGGCCTGCTGCCCGCCCTCGACGACGCGCTGCGCCGCCACACCCCGGCCGCGGTGGTCGTCCAGGGCGACACGACGACGACGCTCGCCGGCGCGCTGGCGGCGTTCTGGCTCGGTATCCCGGTGGTCCACCTGGAAGCCGGGCTGCGCACCCACGACCTGGCGGCGCCGTTCCCGGAGGAGGGCGCCCGGCAGATGGTGTCGCGGATCGCGGCGCTGCACCTGGCCCCGACGCTGGGCGCCGCGGCGGCGCTGCGCGCGGAAGGCGTTGCGCGGCAGCAGATCGCGGTCACGGGCAACACGGTCGTCGACGCGGTGCTGGAGATCGCGGCCCGCGACCTGCCGGCCCGCGACACGGCGCTGGCGCTGCTGGAGATGGAGCTGGCGGAGGCCGGCGAGCGGCTGGTGCTGGTGACGTCCCACCGCCGCGAGTCCTGGGGCGAGCCCCTGGAACGGACCCTCGCCGCGGTGCAGCTGATCGTGGCCGAGCACCCGGACGTCCAGGTGCTGTTCCCGGCGCACCCGAACCCGCGGGTCCGCACCCAGGTGGAGGCGGCACTGGCCGGCCTGCCCCGGGTGACGGTGACGGACCCGCTGGAGTACCCGGACCTGGTCCGCGCCCTGCGGCTGGCGTCACTGGTGCTGACGGATTCGGGCGGCATCCAGGAGGAGGCCCCGACGTTCGGCACCCCGGTGGTGGTGCTGCGCGACGTGACCGAGCGAGTCGAGGTGGTGCAGGCGGGATGTGCCTGGCTGGCGGGCACGGACACGGAGCGCATCGCGGACACGGCGGCGCGGCTGCTGAACGGGGAACTGCGCCCGGCCCAGGTCGGAAATCCCTACGGTGAGGGGAATGCCGCGGTCCTGGCGGTCGCGGCGATCGAGGAGCTGCTGGGCGTGCGAGCCGTGACCCCGGCCGCGGCTTCCTAAATCGGTCGCGGGCCCGCGCCGGGTGCGATGACACTGGCGCTCGTGGACGTCGAACTCGTGGCCGTGGCCGAGCCGGACAAGCCGGTGCTGGCGAACCTGCTCCAGCTCTACCAGTACGACTTCTCCGAGATCCGCGAGCTCGACCTCACCCCGCACGGCACCTTCACCTACCGCTACCTGGATTCGTACTTCACCGAGTCCGGCCGCGAGGCGTACTTCATCACCGTCGACCGCACGCTGGCCGGCTTCGCCTTGCTACGCAGTGATGTCGACGACGACGGGTCGTGGAACGTCGCCGAGTTCTTCGTCGTCCGCCGGCACCGCCGGCGTGGGGTGGCCCGGCTCGCGGCGCGCTCGCTGTTCGCCCGCCACCCCGGGGAGTGGACGTTGTCGTTCGACCGGAACAACCCCCCGGCGGCCGCGCTGTGGCGATCGGTCGTCGCCGAGGTCGCCACGGGCGGCACCACCGAGACCGAGCGCCCGCCGCCCATCGCGGGCACCCGGCTGCGGTTCACCGTCCAGAGCGAGACCGGCGGCGACCTCGGTACCCGGACCACGGGACCCACCCGCCCCGCAACCCCGATCCGAAGCCAGAACACGGCCGGCGGCGCCGGGTCAAGGCACGCTTTCCCGCCTTGACGCGGTGCCGCCGGCCGTAGTCACAATCAGGCTTCGGGGTGGCGGGAAGCCGCCGGGCCAGTCCGGAAGAGGTCACCGTCGGACCCATCAGGCAGGCGCATGGCGGAGAGGGCGGCGTCCGGCCAGGATGGCGGCATGAAGATCACCGACCGGCTGGCGAAGGACCGCAACCTCTGGCTGTGCACGCTGCGCGGAGACGGCTCGCCCCACGTCACCCCGGTCTGGTTCGTCCACCTCGACGACACCTTCTGGATCGGCAGCGGCGAGCGGAACGTCAAGGTACGCAACGTCCTGAACGACCCGCGGGTCAGCCTCGCCCTCGAGGACGGCGACCACCCGATCGTCGCCGAAGGGCGGGCGCGAATCCACCGCGGCAGGCTGCCGCACCACGTCCTCGCCGCGCTCGCCGCCAAGTACGACGGCTGGGACGCCGGAACGGAGATCGCCCCCTTCGGCCCCAGGGTCCTCCTCGAGGTGCCGGTCAGCCGGTGGCTGCTGAAGGGAACCGCCCAGTGACTAAAGCGAAACCACATTCACCGGCAACGCCGGGTTCGCGCTGAAGTCCAGCGGCGCCGTCGGCCGCTTCGCCGCCACCACGTGCGCGCCCAGCGCCGCGATCATCGCGCCGTTGTCCGTGCACAGTCGCGGCCGGGGCACCCGCAGCTCGATGCCCGCCGCCGCACAGCGTTCGGCCGCCAGGGACGACAGCCGCGAGTTCGCCGCCACGCCGCCGGAAATCACCATCGTGTCGATTCCCTGTTCCTTCGCCGCGCGGATCGCCTTCGCCGTCAGCACGTCCGCGACCGCTTCCTGGAACGACGCCGCGACGTCGTCCACCGGGATCTCCTCGCCGCGGCGCGCGGCTCCCTCGACCCAACGCGCCACCGCGGTCTTCAAGCCGGAGAAGGAAAAGTCGAACGCGGCGTCGCGCGGGCCCGTCATGCCACGGGGGAACGCGATCGCCGACGGGTTGCCGTTCTTGGCCGCCTTGTCGATCGGCGGGCCGCCCGGGTACGGGAGGCCGAGCACGCGGGCGACCTTGTCGTACGCCTCGCCCGCCGCGTCGTCCACTGTGGACCCCAGTTCGGTGATCGACGACGCGATGTCGTCGACGCGCAGCAGCTGCGTGTGGCCACCCGAGACCAGCAGCGCCAGGCACGGCGCGGGCAGCGGCCCGTGCTGCAGCGTGTCCACCGCGATGTGCCCCGCCAGGTGGTTGACGCCGTACAGCGGCACGTCCAGCGCCGTGGCGTACGCCTTCGCCGCCGAGACGCCCACCAGCAGCGCGCCCGCCAGACCCGGCCCGGCCGTCACGGCGATGGCGTCCACATCGGACATGGACAGCCCGGCCGTGGCGAACGCCCGCGAGGTGGTCGGGACCATCGCCTCCAGGTGCGCGCGGCTGGCGACCTCGGGCACCACGCCGCCGAACCGCGCGTGCTGCTCGACGCTGGAGGCCACTTCGTCCGCCAGCAGCTCGACCGTGCCGTCGTCGTGCAGGCGGACCAGGCCGACACCGGTCTCGTCGCACGAGCTTTCGATGCCCATGATGATGCGTGCCATCAGCCCGCCACCCCGTCCCGCGTCCGCGCCGGGCGGACCATCGTGTACGCGTCGGCGCCGGAAGGCTGGTAGTAGCGCTTCCGGATGCCGAGCCGTTCGAAGCCGTGGCGCTCGTACAGGGCGAGCGCGGTCGTGTTGTCCGTGCGGACCTCGAGGAAGACCGGCGCCTCGAACTCGTCGGCCCTGGCCAGCAGCGCCCGCAGCAGCGCCTTGCCGATGCCCCGGCCCTGGTGTTCGGGGGCGACGCCGATGGTGTGCACGGTCGCCTCGTACTCACCGCGGCGGCGCCCGACGACGGCCAGCCCGGCGTAGCCGAGCAGCTCGTCGCCCTCGTCCGGGCGCGCGGCCAGGTAGAAGTGGCCCGCGTCCAGTTCGGAGTGGAAGGCGCGGGCGCTCCACGGGTCGTCGCCGGGGAACAGGATCTTCTCGATCTCCACGCACCGGGCGATGTCCATGCGGCGCAGGGGCCCGAGTCTCACGGAGCGGTCACCCGTTTCGGCGCGGCGGGCTCGGCGGCGTCGGGACGGCGCAGGTACAACGGCGTCAGCGGCGCCGGCGCTTCCTTCGCGAGCAAGGCGTTCCGGGCGGCCTTCACCAGGCCGGCGGGCGACGGGAAGCGCGGCTCGACCGGCCGGACGTCGAGCGCGTCGGCGTACAGCAGAGCGCCGTCGCCCGCGGCCACCTTGACGTCGGTCTCGAGGTCGGCGGGGCGCTGGACGTGCGGGCCGTCGGTGCGCCGGCCCGCGGCGTCGTAGGCGGCCCAGTAGACCTCGCGGCGCCGGGCGTCGGTCAGCACGAGGAAAGCGTTGTCCCCCGGCGGGACGTCGGCGGCCAGCGCGTCGAGGCTGCAGACCGGGTACACCGGGATGCCGAGGGCGTGGCCGAGGGCGGCGGCGGTGGCCATCCCGGCCCGCAGGCCGGTGAACGGCCCGGGGCCGACGCCGGCGACGATCGCGTCGAGGTCCTTGAGCGTCACGCCCGCGGCTTCGGCGGCGGCCAGCGCGTGCGGCGTGATCAGCTCTCCGTGGGCACGGGGGTCGACCGTGACGCGCTCACCGCGCGTCTCGACCAAGCCGCCGTCCAGCGCGACGACGCCCGCTGTCACGGCGGGGGTCGAGGTATCGATCGCCAGTACCAACACGGTGTCCCAGCCTACGACCAGCGCCTACGGCCGCTTGCTGCAGGGGACGGATCAGCACGGTAACGTGCGGATGGAGTCCGACACTGGGAGGTCCCCGCGGTGCCCGACCCCTTGTTCCCCACGCTCGTCGCCGGTGCCGCGAAAGAGGCCTTGCGCTTCGGCGACCACGCCCTCACCTACGACGACCTCGCCGCCGTCGCCGGCGGTCTCGCCCGCGAGCTGCCGTCCGGCCGGGTCGCGGTGTGGGCGACGCCGACCGTGCACACGAGCGTGGCGGTCGTCGCCGCGCTGCTCGCCGGGGTGCCGGCGGTGCCGCTCAACCCGAAGATCGGCGAACGCGAGCTCGCCCACATCCTCGCCGACAGCGCACCGGCGCTCGTCCTCGCCGAACCCGGCGTCGAGCTGCCCGCCGGGCTCGCCGCCCTGCCGCGCCGGGACATCCCGCTCACCGGGGAAAGCGCGCCGCTCCCGGAGGAACCGGACGCCGAAGCACCGGCCCTGATCGTGTACACCTCGGGCACGACCGGGCCGCCGAAGGGCGTCGTGCTCCCCCGCCGGGCGCTCGCGGCCACCCTGGACGCCCTGGAGGACGCCTGGGGCTGGACGGCCGCGGACATCCTGGTGCACGCGCTTCCCCTGTTCCACGTGCACGGGCTCATCCTCGGCATCCTCGGCCCGCTGCGCCGCGGCGGTTCCGTGCGCCACCTCGGCCGGTTCTCCACCGAGGGCGTCGCCCGCGAACTCTCGAACGGCGCCACGATGCTGTTCGGCGTCCCGACGATGTACCACCGGATCGCCGGCGAAGCCGGCTCCGACAGCGGTCTGGCGGACGCCCTCAAGCAGGCCCGCCTCCTGGTCTCCGGGTCCGCGGCGCTGCCCGTGCACGACCACCAGCGGATCACGGCGGCGACCGGCCAGCGGGTCGTCGAGCGCTACGGCATGACCGAGACGCTGATGAACACCAGCGTCCGCGCGGACGGCGAGCGCAAGCCCGGCACGGTCGGCGTGCCGCTGCGCGGGGTGGAACTGCGGCTGGTCGGCGACGCGGGCGAGGTGGTCGACGACGTCGAAACCGTCGGCGAGATCCAGGTCCGCGGCCCGAACCTGTTCACCGAGTACCTCAACCGGCCGGACGCGACCGCGGCCGCGTTCGACGGCGGCTGGTTCCGCACCGGCGACATGGCCACGCGCGACGCGGACGGGTACGTCAAGATCGTCGGGCGCAAGGCGACCGACCTGATCAAGAGCGGTGGTTACAAGATCGGCGCCGGCGAGATCGAAAACGCGCTGCTCGAACACCCCGGCGTCGCCGAAGCCGCCGTCACCGGCGAGCCGGACGACGACCTCGGCGAGCGGATCGTCGCGTGGATCGTGCCGAGCGGCGAGCCACCGGCCGCCGGGGAACTCGCCGACCACGTCGCGAAGCTGCTCGCGCCGCACAAGCGCCCGCGGGTGGTCCGCTACCTGGACGCGTTGCCGCGCAACGACATGGGCAAGGTCATGAAGCGGGCGCTCGGTGCCTAGGCTCGCGGCGCGCGAGATCGTCGGCGCGATCGCGAACGGCTTCACGGAGTTCCCGGTCCCACTGCGCGAGGAGCCCGCCGACGGACCGATCGGCTGGCCGGGTTACCGGGAAGCGCGTTCCGCGGCGGAGGAACGCACCGGCGAAAAGGAGTCGGTCGTCTGCGGGACGGCGAAGATCGGCGACGCCGAAGCGGTGCTGGTCGCCTTCGAGTTCGGGTTCCTCGGCGGTTCGCTGGGGCAGCGCACCGGCGACCGGATCGAAGCGGCGTTCGCCCACGCCCGCGACGTGCGGCTGCCGGTGGTGTCGCTGATCTCGACCGGCGGCAGCCGCATGCAGCAGGGCATGCGCGCGCTGATGCAGCTGCAGCGGGTGGCGCGGGCGTCGGCGTTGACGCGGGCGACCGGCATCCCGCAGATCTCGGTGCTGCGCGACCCGACGACCGGCGGGGGCTGGGCGACGCTCGGCGCGGGCGCCGACGTCATACTCGCGCTGCCGGAAGCGCAGGTGGGCTTCGCGGGCTCGCGGGTGCGGCCACCGGGCTCGCCGGAGGCGTACACCGCGGAGGCGCACTTCGCCTGGGGCCAGGTCGACGCCGTCGTGGCGCCGGAGGAACTCGGCGGGGTTCTGGAACGGTGGCTGCGGCTGCTGACCACGCGTTCTTCGGCCGCGGCACCGCCGCCTTCCGCGCTGCGGGCGGCCTCGCTTCCCGAGACGGGCTGGGATGCGGTCCAGGCGGCCCGTGCCCCCGGCCGGGCCCGGGCGGCCGAGTACCTCGACGCCTACTTCGACTGGCGGGAAGACGTCAGCGGCGACCGCGTCGGCGGCGCGGACCCCGGCGTCGCGTGCGGCTTCGGCTGGCGTGACGGGCGCACGATCGCGTACGCGGCCCAATGCGGCACGCCGACCCTGCCATCGGGCTTCCGGACGGCGGCTCGCGTGGTGCGCCTGGCGTCACGTCTGGGCATCCCGGTGCTGACGCTGGTCGACACCCCGGGCGCGGCCAACGACGCGGCGGCGGAGCAGGCGGGCGCGGGCGGCGCGATCGCGGAGATGTTCGAAGCGGTCGCGACGGCCTCGGTCCCGGTGACGACGCTGGTGATCGGCGAAGGCGGCTCGGGCGGCGCACTGGCGTTCGCGGCGGCCGGGTCGACGTGGGTGGCGCCGGACGCGTACTTCTCGGTGACGTCACCGGAAGCCGCGGCCGCGATCCTCAAGCGCCCGGCCTCGGAGGTGCCGGACATCGCCAACCAGCTGCACCTGCGCCCGCAGGACCTGGTGGACCTCGGCGTCGCCCGGGCGGTCGTGAGCGGCAAGGCGGGTTGACCACTCACGAGGTCCAGCTCTCCGTGGTTGGATCTCGCGATGGGGTATCGACTCAACAGGCGAGCGGCGTTCGGTCTGGGAACCGCCGTCGCCGCCGGCAGCATTCTGACCGGCTCTCCCGCGTTCGCGCAGGAAGCGGACATCGAGGCCAGCCCGGCCACACCGGACCGGGCCAGGCAGAAGGTGAAGCGCGTCTACGACGACGCGGCCGCCGAGGCAGGCGGCATCTGGAACTCCTACATCAGCGTGGCCGGCCAGGTGGCCGTCGACGTGGCGTCCGACGAGGTCGTCGAGGCGTACAGCGTCAACAAGGTGGCCGTCGCGGTCACCTTGATGGACAAGATCGACCGGGGCCTGCTCACGCTGGACCAGCAGGTCCAGGTGCCGGCGAGCATCGTCGTGCCGGGTGGCGACGGCGTCATCATCCTGGACGGGGCGTACCCGAGCGCGTTCACGCTGGGGCACGTCCTGTCGCTGTTCCTCACGGTTTCGGACGACACGTGCGTCCGGCTGGTGGGGCTCGTGGTTCCGGCGGCCGAGATCAACGAGATCCTGGTGGCCAAGGGCTTCCCCCGGACCCAGGTCACGCCGGTGGCCAACCCGAACCGCTACTTCCTCGGCAAGACCACTCCGCGCGAGACCCACGACCTGCTGCAGGCGCTGGTCGCGGGCACGTTGCTGAGCCCGGCGTCGACGGAGTACCTGCTGTCCATCCTGCGGTCGCAGGTGGCGTTCACCGACGGTGTCCGGCGTGAGATGTCGTCCGTCGACCGGGCGAGGATCGCCACGAAGGCGGGCTGGCTGAACGACGGCCGCAACGAGGCGGGCGTCATGTTCGACGCCGCGGGCAAGCCGGTGCTGATCTACTCGATGTTCGCGCACGGCCAGGCGAGCCCGGAGGACTTCGGGGCCACGCACCCGGTCCGGCAGGCCACCGCGAAGATGGGGCCGAAGTTCCTGCGCGCGGTCGACAAGATCGCGGGCGCCGGCACCCAGGCCTTCCGGGCCCCGGCCTACCGGCAGTACAACGGCGGCTGAGCGCAGCGGCACTTTCACGTGAAAGTGCCGCTCCCAGGTGGGCACTTTCACGTGAAAGTGCCCACTCAGGGGGTCGGGACCGAGCAGCCGTCGAACGCCCGAGTGCGGTCGGCCCAGGTGCCGTGCGGCTCCAGGGTGACCTCGCGGACGTCGTCCTCACGGCGGTCCAAGCGGACCACCAGGTAATCGGAAGACAGGCGCTCGGCCGAGCCCTCGCCCCACTCGACCACGATCGCCGACCGCTCGAGGTCCGTGTCCAGGTCCAGGTCGTCCAGCTGCGAAAGGTCGCCGCCCAGGCGGTAGGCGTCGACGTGCACCAGCGGCACGCCCGCGGCGCCCGCCGGGTGGACGCGGGCCAGGACGAACGTCGGGCTGCTCACGCGGCCGCCGACGCCGAGGCCGTCCGCGATGCCGCGGGTCAGCGTCGTCTTGCCGGCGCCGAGCGGACCGGCCAGGAGCACCAGGTCGCCCGCGCGCAGGACGCGGCCGAGCGCTCGCCCGAACTCCATCGTGTCGTCGGGGGTCGGGAACACGAAACTCAACGCTGCCACCACCAGGTTCGCCGGGACGAGGTCACGCCGTCCGCACCGGAGCAGCGTTGCAGGAGATCGATCAGATGGCTGTTCACCAGCTCGGGCTGCTCGAGCTGGACCATGTGACCGGCACCGCGGACGCGGACCAGCTCCGCGTCGGGCAGCTCGGCCGCGATCCGCTCGGCGTGCGCGAACGGCGTGAACCGGTCCGAATCGCCGCCGATGACCAGCACTTCCGCGTGCTTCAAGCCGGCCAGGGCGGCGTAGCGGTTGTGGCTGCCGAGGGTGTCGACGAAGTTGACGAGCCCGCGCACCGGCGTCACTTCCAGCATCTCGAGCATGAAGTCGACGAGGCGCGGCGCGACGTCGCGGCTGCCGAACGCCAGCCGGCGCACCGCCTGCCGCGTCAGCTGGCCGCCCGCCGCGCGGACGAACTCCACCAGTCCCGGCTGCCAGCCGGCCAGCCCGCCGGCGGCGCGCGTCAGCGGGTTGTACTTCGAGAGCAGCGAACGCGGCAACCCGCGTGCGCCCACTTCGCCCGCCGCCGTCGCGATGAAGGCCACGCCGCACACGCGGTCTTCGAAGATCTCCGGGAACTCGGCGGCCAGTTCCATGATCACCATGCCGCCCATCGAGTGCCCCATCAGCACGATGGGCCCCTCCGGCACCACGGACCGCAGCACGCAGTCGAGGTCCCGCGCCAGCTGCTCGATGGTCGACGTCTCGGCGGTGGCCGCGCCGGAAAGGCCGTGGCCGCGGTGGTCGTAGTACACCTGACGCACGCGAGGCAGCCGAAGCGACGCGAGGTCGCGACGCTGGAAATGCCAGCAGCGCCGCGAAAGCGCGAACCCGTGCACTCCCACGACGGTCAGTTCCGGTTCCCCGCCGTCTTCCGGATCGATTTCCTCGACCGAAAGCGGCGTGCCGTCCTCGGCCGCGACCGTCGAAGCGCGGTCGGGCTTCAGCTCCCCCAGCGGCTCGTCCACGTACGGATCCTCACTGTGCCGCCGCTGCTGCGCGGCAACGGCGATGGCGGCGGCGGTGCCGGTGGCCAGGGCCCCGACCCCGCCGGCGATGGCGAGCAGTCGTCGTGAAGGTGTCACGAGCGCTCCCCCAGATACCGGCGCCGCACCCGCGGCCGGTACATCGAGGTGACGATCTCGTAGTCGATGGTGCCCAGCTTGTCGGCCCACTCCCGGGCGGTCGGCTCGCCACGGGTCCCCGGGCCGAACAGGACGACCTCGTCGCCGACGGCCGGTTCGTAGTCCCCGCAGTCGACCACGAGCTGGTCCATGCAGATCCGGCCGGCGACCGGCCGCCGCCGCCCGCCGAGCCAGACGTCCATGCGGCCCGAAAGCGACCTCGGCACGCCGTCGGCGTACCCGGCCGGCACGAGCGCGAGGTTCGTGGCGTCAGACGCCGTCCAGGTGTGCCCGTAGGACACCGATTCCCCGGCTTCGATGCGCTTGACCAGCGCGACCGCGGACCGGAACGTCATCGCCGGGCGGAGGTCTTCGGGCTGCGGGACCGGGTTGAGCCCGTACATCGCGATGCCGGGCCGGACGACGTCGAAGTGCAGGTCGGGCCGGGTGAGCAGGGCCGCGGAGTTCGCCAGGTGCCGCATCGGGTCCAACCCGGCGGCGCGGGCGGTGTCGTAGGCCTCGGCGAAGCGCTTGGTCTGCAGGTCGGTCGCCGGGTGCCCGGGTTCGTCGGCGCACGCGAGGTGGGACCAGATCGCGACGACTTCGACCCGCGGTTCGGCGGCCGCCGCTTCGACCAGTTCGGCCCACGCGGACGGGGGGCAGCCGTTGCGCGAAAGACCGGTGTCGATTTTGAGATGCACACGAGCCCGGGTACCCGGTTTCGCCGCGGCCGCGATGCGGCGAAGCTCACCCAGTGAGCTCGCCGCGAGGTCGACGTCCGCCTCGAGGCCGGCGGCGAAGTCGACGTCCGGGGTGTCCAGCCAGCTGAACAGCCGGGTGGTGATCCCGGCCTCGCGGAGGGCGAGGGCCTCGCCGAGCGAGCAGGTGCCGAGCCAGGACGCGCCGGCCTCGACCGCGGCGCGCGCCACCGGCAGCGCGCCGTGGCCGTAGGCGTCGGCCTTCACCACGGCCATCACCTCGGCGCCGGGCGCGCGGGCGCCCAGCAGGGTGAGGTTGTGGCGGATCGCGTCGAGGTCGATGCCGACCTGCGCCCGGGGGAAACTGGGAGTCATGACGACTCCCAGTTTCCCATGACCCGAGGTCAGGGCAGGCGCGCCCCGGTGGTGGCGGAGAACACGTGCAGCTCGTCGGGGCGGATCCGCAGGTGGACCGTGTCGCCCATGGCCGGCGGCGTGCGCGGGTCGACGCGGGCGACGACGTTGGACTTCGTGCCCTCCGCGTCGGTCTCGGCCAGCTTGCCGTAGACGTACGCGTCCGAGCCGAGCTCCTCGACCAGGTCGACCTTGATCGGCACCGAGTCGGGGCCCTCGCTGACCACTTCCAGCGACTCCGGCCGGAAGCCGAGGGTCACCGTGTCGCCGTCGGCGGCCGCGATGACCTCGCGGGTCAGGGCCACGCTGCCGCCGCCCAGCTCGGCACCGTCCGCCGTCAGCTTCGCGGTCACCAGGTTCATCGCCGGCGAGCCGATGAAGCCCGCGACGAAAGCGTTTGCGGGCTTGTCGTACAGCGCGCGCGGGGTGTCGCACTGCTGCAGCAGGCCGTCCGACAGCACCGCGACGCGGTCACCCATCGTCATGGCCTCGACCTGGTCGTGCGTGACGTACACCGTCGTGACGCCGAGGCGGCGCTGGAGCGCGGCGATCTGCGTACGCGTCGAGACACGCAGCTTCGCGTCGAGGTTCGACAGCGGCTCGTCCATCAAGAAGACCTGCGGCTCGCGGACGATCGCGCGGCCCATCGCGACGCGCTGGCGCTGACCACCGGAGAGCGCCTTCGGCTTGCGGTCGAGGTAGTCCACGATGTCCAGCAGCTTCGCGGCCTCGAGGACCTTCTGCTTGATCTCCGACGCGGGCCGCCCGGCGATCTTCAGCGCGAAGCCCATGTTCTGCGCGACCGTCATGTGCGGGTACAGCGCGTAGTTCTGGAACACCATCGCGATGTCACGCGAGCGCGGCGGCAGCTGGGTGACGTCGCGGTCGCCGATCCAGACGGCGCCGTCGTCGATGTCCTCGAGGCCGGCGAGCATGCGCAGGCTGGTCGACTTGCCGCAGCCGGACGGGCCGACCAGCACGAGGAACTCGCCGTCGGCGATCTCCAGGTCCAGTGCGTCGACCGCGGGCCGCTCGGCGCCCGGGTAGCGGCGGGTCGCCTTGTCGTAGGTGATGGAAGCCATCGGTCAGTCCTCTCGGTTCTCTCGCCGGACCCCGTAAGCCGCTTCACGGGCTTCGAGGTGGCGCTGCTGGATCCGGTGGCCCGCGGCGCGCTGCGCCTCGGTCGGCTCGTCCAGCTCGAGCCGCAGCTTCTGGTTCTTCTGCCAGGACGGGGGTTCCGCACTGGACGCGAGGGCCCACGCCGCCTGGCGCGCCGCCCCGATGGCGACGTACTCGGCGACTTCGGGCAGCTGCACGGGCACCCCGAACACCAGCGGCGCGACCGCGCGGACGGCCCGCGACTGCGCGCCCCCGCCGATCAGCAGCACGCGCTGGACGTCGAGGCCGTGCGCGCGCACCGCGTCGAGGCCGGCGGCCAGGCCGCAGAGCATGCCCTCGACGGCACTGCGCGCGAGGTTCTCCGGGGTCATGTTCTCCCTGGTCAGCCCGGCCAGCGAGCCGGTGGCGCCGGGCAGGTTCGGGGTGCGCTCGCCGTCGAGGTACGGCAGGAACGTCAGCCCGCCGGCGCCCGGTTCGGCGGTCAGGGCGAGGCGGTCGAACTCGCTGAGCGTGGCCCCGAGCATCGCCGCGGTCGAGGTGAGGACGCGGGCGGCGTTGAGGGTGCAGGCGAGCGGGAGGAACCGGCCGGTGGCGTCGGCGAACCCGGCGACTTCGCCGCTGACGTCGGCCGCGCCGGTCTCGGCGACGCCGAACACGGTGCCGCTGGTGCCGAGCGAGACGACGGCGTCACCCGGCTTGAGTTCCAGCCCGAGCGCCGCGGCCATGTTGTCGCCGGTGCCGGCGGAGACGAGCACGCCGTCCGGGGTGTGGCCGGCGACGTCGGCCGGGCCGAGCACGGTGGGCAGCTCCGGCGTCCGGCCGCCGAAGGCGTGGCTCAGGACGTCGAGGCGGTAGGCGTTGTCGGTCGGCGAGAAGTACCCCGTGCCGGAGGCGTCGCCGCGGTCGGTGACCGGGTCGCCGCCGGTGAGCTTCCAGGTCAGCCAGTCGTGCGGGAGCAGCACGCGGGCCACGCGGTCGGCGAGCTTCGGCTCGTGCTCGGCCAGCCAGCGCAGCTTCGTCACGGTGAAGCTGGCGACCGGCACCGAGCCGACGGACTTCGCCCAGGCCGACGGCCCGCCGAGCTCGTCGATGAGGTCGAGCGCCGCCTGCGCGGACCGGGTGTCGTTCCACAGCAGCGCGGGCCGGACGACCTCGCCGTCTTCGCCGAGGGTGACCATGCCGTGCTGCTGGCCGCCGACGCCGATGGCCTTGACGCCGTCGAGCAGGCCGCCGGTGGCTTCGGTGAAGGCGTCCCACCAGGCGGCGGGGGCGACCTCGGTGCCGTCGGGGTGCGGCGCGCGGCCGGTGCGGACGATCTCGCCGGTTTCGGCGTCGCACACGACGACCTTGGTCGACTGCGTGGACGAGTCGATACCGGCAACCAGTTCAGCTGTCATAGGGCTGTCCCTCTGCGACGTGTTCGACGATCTCGATCGCGGTCCCCGCGTTCAGCGCGGCCTCGATCTCCTCGGTGGGCGTGGCTTGGCCCGTGATCAGCAGGTCGTAGTCGCCGACGTCGCCGTGCGCGTAGGTGGCGGTGCGGCCGAACTTCGAGTGGTCGACGACCAGGACGGTGTGGTTCGCGACCTTCAGCGCGGCCTTCTTGAGCTCGGCGTAGTCGCGGTCGGGGTGGAAGAGGCGGCCGACGGCGACGGCGGTGACCGAGACGAACGAGACGTCGGCGCGGATCGAGTCGAGCAGGTTGAGGACTTCGGGGCCGGCGCAGGAGTCGTACTCGTGGCTGTAGCGGCCGCCGGCGAGGACGACGTCGACCTGGGGGCCGAGCAGGCGGGCGGCGTGCAGCGAGTTGGTGACGACGGTGAGCGCGTCGATCTCGGCGAGCCGCTTGACCAGCGGGAGCAGGGTGGTGGAGTCGTCGACGAAGACCGTCTGGCCGGGCTGCACGTGGTTCGCGGCGGCCTGGCCCAGGGCTTCCTTCTCGCCGTGGTGGAGCGTGTCGCGGAAGCGGGCGGCGCTCTCGATGGTGAGCGCCGGGTAGGCCTCGACCTTGCCGCGCAGCTTGCGCAGGAGCCGGCGTTCGGCCAGGTCGTCGAGGTCGCGGTGCATGGTCATCAGGCTGACCTTGAACCTCGCCGTCAGGTCGTCGATGCGGGCTTCGCCGTGCTCGATGACGTGATCGAGGATGTCCTGCCGCCGCCGTTCGACGACGGCATCGGACGGCCGGGTCTTCCGGTCTCCGGGTGCTGCTGTGCCGCCGCTCACACGGCATTCTTACCAGATCTGCCGCGCGAAGTTAACAGAGAACTCGATAAGTCTTCTCAGGAAGTTAGCGAGCGGATCGAGCGGATCGCCTCCGGGATCGCGTGGACCAGGCCGGAGGCCGAGGTGGGGGCGTTCTGGGCCGCGATCGCTCCCGCCAGGGAGTGGACGTGCGCCGCCATCGCGGCCGCCAGCCAGGGGTCCAGGCGGGCCGCGAGGAGGGCGCCGACCAGGCCCGAGAGGACGTCGCCGGAGCCCGCCGTCGCCAGCCAGGCGCCGCGCGGGGTGTTCACCGCGACCCGGCCGTCCGGGGCCGCGATCACCGTGACGTGCCCCTTCAGCAGCACCACCGCGTTGTACTTCTTCGCCGCCTCGCGCGCCGCCGTCACGCGGTCCGGGCCGGGCGCGCGGCCCATCAGGCGCTCGTACTCGCCCGCGTGCGGGGTCAGGACCAGCGGCGTGTCCGGGTCGCGCGCGTCGAGGACGTCCGGGGACTTCGCGATGATCGTCGTCGCGTCGGCGTCCGCGCAGACCGGGACGCCCCGGCCGAGCACGTACCGCAGGACGTCACGGCCCTCGGCGCCCGTGCCGATGCCGGGGCCGACCGCCCAGGCCTGGACGCGGCCGGCGTCCGCGACGGTGCCCGTCGCGATGATCTCCGGCCACTGCCCGCGGACGACGTCGGCCGCGTGGCCCGCGTAGCGCACCATGCCCGCCGTCGCACGGACCGCCGAACCCGCCGCGAGCACCGCCGCGCCCGGGTACGTCGCCGAGCCCGCCGCGATCCCGACCACGCCCTGGCTGTACTTGTCGTCCTCCGGCCCCGGCACCGGCCAGGCCGCGGCGACGTCCACGACGTCGAGGCGCCGGAGGTCGGGGTCGTCCAGCTCGAGGCCGATGTCGACCAGCGCGACCTCGCCGCACCACGACGGCGCCAGCGCGTGCACCGGCTTAAGGGCCCCGAACGTCACCGTGCGGGCCGCCCGCACCGCCGGCCCGTCGACCGCGCCGGTGTCCGGGTCGACGCCGCTGGGCAGGTCGACCGCGACGATCGGCGCTTCCACCAGTTCGACCAGCCGCGCCGCCTCCGGCCGCAGCGGACCGCGGCCGGAGATGCCGACGATGCCGTCGACCACGACGTCCGCCCGGGCGATCCACTGTGGACCGTCCACGGCGGGCACCGCGCGGCCGCCGGCCCGTTTCAACGCCGCCAGCCCCTTGGCGTGCGCCCGCTCGGGCTGGAGCAGGATCGCCGTGACCGCGACGCCGCGGCGGCGCAGGAACGCCCCGGCCCACAGCGCGTCGCCGCCGTTGTCCCCGGAGCCGACCAGCAGGACGACCCGGCGGCCGGAAACGCCGCCGGTGTGGTCCTCCAGGAAGTCCGCGAGCTGAACCGACAGGCCGAACGACGCCCGCCGCATCAGCTCGCCGTCGGGCGTGACGGCGAAGGCTCGCCCCTCCGCCTCGCGAATCCGTTCCGTGGTCCAGATTCCCTGCACGGCGGGGCCTCCCGCGAGTTACTCGACTGTGACGGACTTCGCCAGGTTACGCGGCTTGTCGACGTCGTACCCGCGGGTGCGGGCGATCTCCGCGGCCAGCACCTGCAGCGGCACGGTGGACACCAGCGGCTGCAGCAGCGTCGGCACCGCGGGGACCTCGATGAGCTCGTCGGCGAACGGCCGGACGGTCTCGTCACCCTCTTCGGCGATCACGATCGTGCGGGCGCCGCGCGCCTGGATCTCGCTGATGTTGGACACCAGCTTCGAGTGCAGCACCGCGCGGCCCTTGGGCGAGGGCATCACGACGACGACCGGCAGGCCGTCTTCGATCAGCGCGATCGGGCCGTGCTTGAGCTCGCCGGCGGCGAAGCCCTCGGCGTGCATGTACGCGAGTTCCTTGAGCTTCAGCGCGCCTTCGAGGGCCACCGGGAAGCCGACGTGACGGCCGAGGAACAGCACGGCCTTGGAGTCGGCGATCCGGCGGCCGAGGTCGCGGACCTGCTCCACAGTGGACAGTACCTTCTGGACGGCCGCGGGCATGGCCTCCAGCTCGGCGAACTCGCGCGCGACCTCGTCCGGGTACTTCGTGCCGCGGGCCTGCGCCAGCGCCAGGCCGACCAGGTAGTTCGCCGCGATCTGGGCGAGGAACGCCTTGGTGGAGGCGACGCCGATCTCGGGCCCGGCGTGGGTGTAGAGCACGGCGTCGGACTCACGCGGGATCTGCGCGCCGTTGGTGTTGCAGACGGCCAGGACACGCGCCTTCTGCTCGCGCGCGTGCCGGACGGCTTCGAGCGTGTCCGCCGTCTCGCCGGACTGGGAGACGGCGACGACCAGCGTGTCGCGGTCGAGGACCGGGTCGCGGTAGCGGAACTCGGACGCCAGCTCGACCTCGACCGGCAGCCGCGTCCAGTGCTCGATCGCGTACTTCGCGACCAGGCCGGAGTGGTAGGCCGACCCGCAGGCGACGACGAAGACCTTGTCGACGTCACGGAGGTCCTGGTCGGAGATGCGCTGCTCGTCGAGGATGATCCGGCCGGACTCGAAGTGCCCGCGCAGCGTGTTGGCCAGCGCTTCGGGCTGCTCCTCGATCTCCTTGAGCATGAAGTACTCGTGGCCGCCCTTTTCGGCGGCGGAGAGGTCCCAGTCCACGGTGAACGGCTTCGCCTGGGCGGCGTCGCCGTGGAAGTCCAGGACCTCGTAGCCCTCACGGGTGATGACGACGAGCTGGTCCTGCCCGAGCTCGACGGCCTCGCGGGTGTGCTCGATGAAGGCGGCGACGTCGGAGGCGACGAAGTGCTCCCCGTCGCCGACCCCGACGACCAGCGGCGACGACCGGCGCGCGGCCACGATCGTGTCCGGGTGGTCGGCGTGCGTCACGACCAGGGTGAACGCGCCTTCGAGGCGACGGCAGACGGCGGCGACGCTGGCGGTCAGGTCGCCCTTGGTGTCGCCTTCGGTGTACGCGCGGGCCACCAGGTGGGCGGCGGTCTCGGTGTCGGTGTCGCTGGCCATCTCGACGCCGTCCGCTTCCAGCTCGGCGCGCAGGGCGGCGAAGTTCTCGATGATGCCGTTGTGCACGACGGCGACCCGCTGCGAGGCGTCCCGGTGCGGGTGCGAGTTGCGGTCGATCGGGGCGCCGTGGGTGGCCCACCGGGTGTGCCCCATGCCGGCGGTGCCGCCGAAGTGCTCGCGGCCGACCTCGTCGAGCCGGCCTTCCAGGTTGGCCAGCCGGCCCGCCTTGCGCTCGACGGTCAGCGCCCCGGCGCCGTCGAGGACCGCCACACCGGCGGAGTCGTAACCGCGGTACTCCATGCGCCGGAGCCCGCCGAGGACGACGTCCAGAGCCGGGCGGTGCCCGACATATCCCACGATTCCACACACGCGCACCAGCCTAACGAGGGATATTCGGCGAGTTGACGGGGTCCGCGAACGGCCTCCCACCTGCGCGGACGTCGGCTGGGTGGTTCGAACCAATGCCGGTGCGCCGGAGGGACGACACGCGTGCCTGGATGGACGACACGCGTGACTGGGCGGACGACACGCGTACCCGGAGGGTCGGGGGCGGGCGGAGCGGCCGAAAGTGTCGGTGGCCGCCGGTAAAGTGGAAAACGGGGGGCGCCCCCGCGGGCTGCCGACATCCCGCAAGCCCCGACACTGCCGCAGGCCGCCCTGCGGGCTGCTGACGTCACCGCGGGCGGGTGCGCCGCGCCGGGGCGGCGGGCGCGCCGCGGGAGGGCTCGCACAGTAGGGTTCCCGCCATGGCCAGCAAGCCCAAGCAGCTGCTCGCGGAGTTGACGCACCCGGGTCCGCACGAGGTCCTGCGGGGCAACCTCGCCCTGGTCGGGCTGCCCGGCGTGGTCTTCACGCCGCGCGCCGGGCTCGGGTTGCCCGCCGTCGCGTTCGGACACGGGTGGCTGCAGCCGCCCGATCGGTACCGGGAGCTGCTGCGGCACCTCGCGAGCTGGGGCATCGTCGCCGCCGCGCCGGACACCCAGCGCGGGCCGCTGCCCTCGCACCGGCTGCTCGCCGCCGACCTGCTGACCACCCTCGACGTCGTCACCACCGTGCGGCTCGGCCCGGACGGCATCAGCGTCGACCCCGCCAAGCTCGGCCTCGCCGGCCACTCGACCGGCGGCGGCTCCGCCGTCCTCGCCGCGGCGCAGGACGCCCGGAGCGAAAAGCCGCGGCTCAAGGCCGTCGCCACGATCACCGCGGCCCAGACGCTCCCGCCGGCCACCGAGTCGGCGAAGGCGATCACCGTCCCCGGCCTGCACCTCGCCGCCGAAGGCGACCTGGTCGCCCCCGCCGTCGCGCACGCCGAGGCGATCGCCGGCGCCTGGGGCGGCGAAGACGTCCAGCTGCGGTTCCTCGGCAAGGCGTCCCACCTGGGCGTCACCGAGGGCAAGCACTGGTCGCAGCTGTTCCTGCACGGCAAGCCGCACCGCAAGACCCAGCAGCTCACCCGCGCGCTGTTCACCGCGTTCTTCCTGACCCACCTGACCGGCACCGACAAGTACCGGCCCCTGCTCGAGGCGGACGTCAAGCGCGCGCCCATCGAGCGCGAGGAAGAGCCCGCCCACTGACGCGGACGGGCTCTTCGCGGTCTCAGACCAGCCAGCTGGTGCTGGAGAAATCGTCCTCGTCGTCGGGCTGACGCGCGTGCCGTCCCCGCCGCGGCGGCTCGGGCGCCGCGGCCGGTGGCTCCGGCGCCGGTTCCGGGCGCGGCGGGATCGCCGCGGCCGGGGTCCCGTAGCTGGGCGTCGGGTAGTTCGTGTAGCCGGTGTCCGCCTCTTCGTCGTGGACGCCGAACTCCATCAGCGACTCGCGGGACTTGTCGGCCAGCGTCTTCTCCGTCGCCCAGCCACCCGCGCTCTGCTTCCGCTTGTTGAGCTCGTCCATGTGCTCGGCGTACTTCTGCGCGGCGGCCAGCTCCCGCTGCATGCCCTCGCGGGCCTGCTGCTGGGCTTCGGCGAGCCGGCGTTCGCGCAGCCCCCGCTGCTCGTCCTGCTCCCGCGCCGCGGCGTCCATCGTCGAGATCGCCGCGCGATACCGGTCTTCGGCGCTGGTCATCGGCCCTCCTCGGCCCTCGTCACCGGTCGTACCGGATCGAACGGTCACCCTCGTCGTCCAGCGAGCCGCTGATCCGGCCCTTGGCGCCGCTCGTCTCGAACACGCCGCCCTCGACGCGGTACTGGCTGGGGCCGCGCTGCTGGTCGCCGCCACCGCCACCCCCCGGCGCGCCGCCCATGCCGCCCATCATCCCCATGCCGCCCATCCCGCTCATGCCCGACGAGCTCGCGGCGGCCTGGTGCATTCCGGAATCGACCGGCGTCGCGCCGAGCCCGCCACCGCCGTCGGACATCGGGAGCGAGGTGTCGCTGCCGGTCTGGGCGCCCGGGTCGAGCGAGACGGCGCCGGCGAAGTCCGACGCCCCGCCCCCGGTGACGGCCGAGCCGAAGCTGCTCGCACCGGCCGTCGTCGTGGCATCCCCGGCACCGGCACCGGCACCGGCGCCCGCGCCCGCATCGGCCGTCGCCACCGCGGGCTCGGCCCCGACGCTGCCCCCGCCGCCACCGCCGAGGTCGCCCTCGAAGCCGCCGGGCGCGGTGAACCCGGAGGCCGCTTCGCCGCGCGTGAAGCCCGGGTCGGGGTTGGCCGGTGCCGGGTCCCTCGTCAGCGGGGACTCGGCGTTCGCGTCGTGCCGGATGTCCGCGCCGACCGCGCCGTCGGTCACCGGTTTGACGTCCGCCTTGAGGCCGTCCGCCTTGAGGTCCCCGGCCTTGGGGTCGTCCTTCTCGTCCAGCGTGTAGGTGGTCGGCTCGCCCTTGCCGTCGTCGACCGTGACGATCGTCGGGCCGTCCGGGCCCTCCGGCCGCTCGGCGGTGATCTTGAGGTTGCCGTCCTGGATGTGGATCTTGCCGTCCGGGCCCGGCTTGTAGGAGCCGTCGGCCGACGGCTGGCCCTCCTTGACGGCCTGCTGGCTGCCCTGCGGCCCGAACGAGGCCTTGTCCGCGCCGGCGGCGTCCTTGCCGTCCTTGCCGGCTTCGGCCTTGTCGTCGTCACCCCAGTCGAGGTGGTAGTCCTTCTTGTGGCCCTGGCCGTCGTCCACGGAGATGTCCTGCTTGCCCGCGTTGTCGGGCTCGGACATCGTGATCGTGTTGTCGCCCTTCTTGACCGACACCGTGTCCGTGTCGTCGAGGTCCTTGATGGCCTCGCCGGTCTTCGGGTCGATCGGGTACGGCTCGCCGGTCGCCGGGTCGACCTCCAGGGGCTTCCCGGTGATCGGGTTCTTGCCTTCCTCCGGCTTCGCGGGCTCTTCGGCCTTCGGCGGCTCGACCGCCGACGGTGTCGTGGAGCCGCTCCCGGTGCTGCCCGTGCTCCCGGTGCCGGTGCTTCCCGTGCTGCCGGTGCCGGTGTTCCCGGTATTGCCGGTGTTCCCCGTGTTGCCGGTGTTGCCCGTGTTCCCGGTCTGGTCGCCGCCGCCTTCGTTCTTGGCTTCGGTCAGCTGGTTCCGGTAGCCGTCCAGGTACTGCGCCAGCGCGCCGAACTGCTGGTCGATGGTCTGCTTGGCGGCCTTGCAAGACCCGTCGAACGCGGCGATCAGGCTCTGGTACTCGGTCGAGAAGGCACCGTCGCGCCAGTAGCGGCAGACGTTCCGGCCGTAGTCGATGTTCTCCTGGTTGAAGCAGCCGTCGTCGTTCTGCAGGCGCTCGGCCAGGTTCGAGTTGTTGCCGTGCTTCGCGTTGACGGCGTCGATCCAGCCGGCGACCTTCATGAAGTCGTCGAATTCCTCGGTTTCGCCGTTGGCGATCTTGAGGACGTCCTTGGCCATCGGGATGTCGGCCTCGGCGATCACCGGGCGGTGCAGCTGCAGGACCTCGTCGACCTTCTTCTTGACGGCGGTGAAGACCTGCGTCACCGTCTGCGGGATCAGCTTCGCGGCGCCGTCGATCTGCTGCGACAGCTCCTTGGCGTGCGGCTTGATCGTCTCGTCGTACTTGATCTCCGCCGCGTTGGCGCCCTTGCCCTTCCACGCGTCGAAGAGGGTCTGGAGTTCGGTGTCGCTCTTCGTCAGCGCGTCCTCGACGACCTTGTGCGCCTTGCTCAGGTCTTCGGCGTCGCTGAGGAACTTCTGGTACTGGATCCCGCGGTTCTCGTGGAACTTGTCCTTGAGGTCCTTCTGGGAATCCTTCTTCGGGTTGTCGCCCTTGATCTGGTTCCAGACCTCGTCGGTCCACTTCGCGAGCATGTCGACCGCGACGTTGCCCTGGTCGAGCTGTTCGTCGGAACTCTTCGCGCCCGCCCCCAGCGTCGGCGCGGCGATTCCGTCGAGGTTCTTCTTCGCCTGGTCCCGCGCGGCGGTGTCGCGCTCGTGTTCCTGCTTCTTGGCCGCCGCTTCCTGCTGGGCTTCCTTCAGCGCTTCGTCGACATCGGACGAAGATCCCGGCAGCCAGTCGTCGTTGAAGCTGACGCTGTCGGTGTAGTTCTCGATGTACTTGGCGGCGTACGCCTCTTCTTCGTCGTTGAAGTTGACCGTGTCCTCGCTGTATTCCTCCATCAGCTTGGACTTGGCGGCCATCGAGACGTTCGGGTCGTCGAGGACCTTCTTGATCTCAGCCCATTCGGCCATCAGCGGTTACCCCCGGCCTGGTTCGCCTGCGCACCGGCGTTCGCTTCCTGCGCGGTGTACTTCGAGCCGGCCGATCCGATCCCGCTGCCGAGGTTCAGCAGGGCGTTCGAGAGCCCCGTCATGCCCGCGCCGATCTCGTCGATCCCGGCCTTGTACTTCCCGAAGCTCTCCTGGTGCACGCGACCGAAGTCCACCGCCACGATCTCGGTCGGCGCGACCTTCTTCGCTTCGTTCGCCGGGTCGTCGGCGACGTCCGCCAGGCGGATCTGCGCCCGCGTCATCGCCTCCGAACTCGCTTCGTAGCCGTTCGGCATGGTCGCTGCCCCCTTCGATCCCACAGGTCCCTCTTGCGTTCCGGGACTGTGACGCGCCCGGACACCGTTCGGTGCCGTCGCAGATGCACCCGTCGCAGATGCACACCGAGTCTAGCGTCCGGCCGGGCGCCAGACCTGGGCTTCCGCGAAGTGCACCCGCCCGAGCCTCAGCCGCCGGGCCGCTGGGCCGCGACCGCCTCGGAGATCACCTCGGCGACGCCCCGGATGTCCACCAGCCGCTCGAGCTCGTCGATGTCGACCGAGACGCCGTAGGTCACCTCGACCCGCGAGAGCAGCTGGATCCGCTGTCGGGACGTCATGCCGAGGTCGTCGAACGGCGTCGTTTCGGTGAGCCGCTCGGGCGGGATTTCCAGCGCGAAGGCGATGATCCGCCGGATCTCGTCGACGTAGGTACCCGGGTCAGCCATGCCGCTCATTCTCGCCCCACCAGCGCTCGCGGGCCGCGGCGCGGGACACCTTGCCGCTGGAGGTCCGCGGCACCTCACCCGGCCGCACCAGCCACAGGGCGCGCAGCGGCAGGCCGTGGGCCGCCGAGACGGCCCGCCGCACCGCCGTCTCCACCGCCTCGTCCGGCGCGACGCACCCGGCCACGACCGCGACGCCTTCGCCGTGGCCGTCCCGCACGGCGAACGCGGCGACGCGCCGGATGCCCGGGTGGGCGGCCTCGACGGTGGCCTCGATGTCCTGGGGGTGGTGGTTGCGGCCGTCGACGATGATCAGGTCCTTGAGCCGCCCGGTGACGTACAGCTCGCCGTCGTGGACGAACCCGAGGTCGCCGGTGCGCAGCCAGCCGCCGGGGGCGATCACGTCGTCGCGGCCCCAGTAGCCGTCCGCGACGTTCGGGCCGGACACCTGGATCTCCCCGCCGTCGACGCGGATCCGCTGACCGTACGGCCGCCCGACCGACACGCGCGGCTCGCCGCCGTCGAACGCCGTGATCGTCGGCCCCTCGTCCCCCGCGCTCGTGACGAACACGGTCGCCTCGGCGAGGCCGTAGGCCGGCTTCTGCGCCGCCCGCGGCAGCCCGAAGGGGGCGAAGGCCTTCGCGAAGGCTTCGACGGTGGCCGCGCGGACGGGTTCGCTCCCGTTGAGCAGGGAGTTCACCTGCGAGAGATCGACGTCTTCGAGGTCGCCCGCCGCCGCCGCGGCCAGGTCGAAGGCGAAGTTCGGCGCGCCGGTGACGACCCCCGGGTGCTCGGCCAGCAGCCGGATCCAGCGCAGCGGGTCGCGCACGAACTCCAGCGGCGTGAAGAACACCGACCGCGAGCCGAGGAAGACGGGCGTGCCGATGAGCAGGATCAGGCCCATGTCGTGGAAGAACGGGACCCAGCCGGCCAGCGGCGTCGACGCGTCGGCGTGGTAGCACCGCGTTGTCTGCCAGCAGCCGGCCACCAGCGCGCGGTGCGAGATCACGGCGCCGACCGGGCGGCGCGTCGAGCCGGACGTGTACTGCAGGTACGCGGGATCGGTCATCGCCACGGCGGCGGGTGGCTCGTCGTCGTCGGGCTCGATGTCCTCGACGGCGAGCACGGCGGACGGCGGAACCTTGTCCACGAGGTTCTTCGACGTCAGGCACACGGCCGGGGTGGCGTCCGCGAAGGCCGCCTCGATCCGGGCGCGGTGGGTGCGGCCGGTGGGGACCGACAGCGGGACCGCGATGCGCCCGGCGTAGAGCGTCCCGAGGAAAGCGGTGACGTAACCGAGGTCCTGCCGGGCGACGATCGCCACTCGATCACCCGGCCGGGTGACGCGCCGCAGCTCGCGGGCGACCCCGCGCACGCGGGCGAGCACCTGCGGCCAGGTCAGCGTGTGGTCGGCCGGTCCGGGGAAGGTGCGGCAGGTGAACGCGGGGCGGTCCGCACGCGCGTTGCGGAGCAGGTAGTCCGTGAACGGCGTGGCGAGGACGTCATCCGGGACGGCTGCGGGCGGCACGGCCCCATCCTGCCCTACCGTGTCGAAGCGATGGACGAGTTCGAACGGCACGGCATCGGCGTCGTCTCCGGCCGCGACGCGTGCGCGCGGGCCCTGCGATCACCGGACCTGACCTCGGATCCCGGCGGCGGCTCCCCCAGCGTGCTGCTGCGGGACGGCGAAGACCACGCCCGCGTGCGGGCGGTGCTGCGGGAGATCGTCGCCGGGCTGGAGCCGTTCCCGGCGTCGCTGCGCGCGTCGATCGAGGACGCGGTGGCCGGGCTGGGGACGTCGTTCGACCTGGTGCGCGATTTCGCGCGGCCGGTGGCGGGCGCGGTGACGTCGGCGGTGCTGGGCGTCCCCCTCGACGACGTGTTCCTGGACCACCTCGAAGCGACGACGGCGAACCTGGACGTCTTCGGCGGCACCGACCGGGCCGGGCAGGTGTCGGCGTTCCGGCTGGCGGTGCAGCTCAGCCGGACGGTGGCCGGGCCGGGCGGCCTGACCGCGTTGCGGGCGGCCCACGCGGCCGGGCGGCTCGACGAGGACGAGCTGGTCATCAACGCCGTGGTGCTGGCGCACGCGGTCTACGAGAACTCGCTGAACTTCCTGGCGTGCGCGGGCCTCGAATTCGCGACTTCGGGGCCGCGGAGCGTGCGGGAGCTGGTGACGGCGATCTGTCCGGCGCGGTACGTCCTGCGCTTCGGCCCGGACGGCCCGGTGGCGATCTCGCTGACCGACGGCCTGCCGTTCGGCCTGGGCCGCCACGCGTGCCCGGGCTCCGGGGTGGCGGTGGCCGAGGGCGAAATCGCGCTCACGGCGCTGGCGAAGGTCCTCGGCGACGGGTGCCGGGTGGGCGAAGTGCGCTGGAAGACCCACCCGGTGTTCCACGGCCTGGCGAAGGCCGTGGTCACCCTCGCGTCAGGAAACGGCTGAAACGACCCCGGCCAGGCGGTCGGCCGCGGCCTGCGCGGTCGACTGCGCCGGGGCCTCGACCATCACGCGGACCAGCTGCTCGGTGCCGGACGGGCGCAGCAGCACCCGGCCCTCCTCGCCCAGCTCGGCCTCGACCTCGCCGACGGCCGTGCGGACCTCGGAGGAGTCGGCGACCGCGGCCTTGTCGGCGACCGGGACGTTGACCAGCACCTGCGGCAGCCGGTTCATCACGGCCGCCAGGTCGGCCAGGGACTTGCCCGTCTCGGCCATGCGGCTCATCAGGCGCAGCGCGGTCAGCAGGCCGTCGCCGGTGGTGGCGTGGGCCGGGAGCACGACGTGACCCGACTGCTCTCCACCCAGCGCGAAGCCGCCCGCGCGCAGCTCTTCGAGGACGTACCGGTCGCCCACCGCGGCCGTGACGACGGTGATGCCGTGCGCCTTCATCGCCAGGTGCAGGCCGAGGTTGCTCATCACGGTCGCGACCAGGGTGTCCTTGGTGAGCTCGCCGGTCTCGGCCAGCGCGAGCGCCAGGACGGCCATGATCTGGTCGCCGTCCACCAGCTCGCCGGCGGAGTCGACGGCCACGCAGCGGTCGGCGTCGCCGTCGTGGGCGATACCGAGGTCGGCGCCGTGGGCGACGACCGCCTCACGCAGCTTCTCCGGGTGGTTGGAGCCGCAGTGCTGGTTGATGTTGATGCCGTCCGGGTCGGCGTACAGCGCGACGACCTCGGCACCGGCCCGGCGGTAGACCTCGGGCGCGGCGGCGAAGGCAGCGCCATTGGCGCAGTCGACGACCACCTTGAGCCCGGCGAGCGGGTGCGGCGTGGCGTCGAGCAGGTGGGTGGCGTAGCGGTCGAGGGCGTCTTCGACGTCCGTGACGCGGCCCACCCCGGCGCCCGTCGGGCGGACGGCGTCGGCGGACAGGCCGGCTTCGATCTCGTCCTCGATGCCGTCGGGCAGCTTGTGCCCGCCCGCGGCGAAGAGCTTGATGCCGTTGTCCGGCATCGGGTTGTGCGACGCGGAGATCATCACACCGAGGTCGGCCCCGAGCGCGCCGACCAGGTAGGCGACGGCGGGCGTGGGCAGCACCCCGACGCGGCGCACGTCGGCCCCGGCGGACGTCAGGCCCGCCACGACCGCGGCTTCCAGCATCTCGCCGCTGGCGCGCGGGTCGCGGCCGACGACCGCGACCGGCCGGTGCGAGCGGTCGTGCGCGGCGAGCACGCGGGCGGCACTGGCCGCCAGCGCCATGGCCAGCTCCGGCGTCAGCTCGGCGTTGGCCAGGCCACGAACCCCGTCGGTACCGAACAGGCGTGCCATCGATCGACCTCCTTGTGGGAACACCACGACAACCTAGCGACCCCGATGGACCGCGTTCCCCCACCCCGGTGATGTCGCTCCGACCGGCGAAAACAGCACACCGGCAAAAACGCCGGAGCGCCCATCCGATGGACGGATGGGCGCTCCGGTGGTTCGCGCCTGAGGGCGCGATCAGCGCTTGCTGTACTGCGGGGCCTTGCGGGCCTTCTTGAGGCCGTACTTCTTCCGCTCCGTGGCGCGCGCGTCACGGGTCAGGAAGCCGGCCTTCTTGAGGGCCGGGCGGTCGTCCGGGTCGACCTCGATGAGCGCACGGGCGATCGCCAGGCGCAGCGCACCGGCCTGGCCCGAGACGCCGCCACCCTTGAGGTTGGCGAAGATGTCGAACGAGTCCGGCTTCTCGACCAGGACCAGCGGGTCACGGATGAGCTGCTGGTGCACCTTGTTCGGGAAGTACTCCTCGAGGGTGCGGCCGTTGAGCTTGAACTCACCGGTGCCCGGGACGACCCGCACGCGGACGACGGCTTCCTTGCGGCGGCCGACGGTCTGGGCGTTGCCGCCGGCGGCACGCGACGGACGCGGCGCGGCGGGGGTCTCGCTGGTCGCGACGGCGCCGGTCTCGGTCGCCTCGGTGGTCTCGACGACCTCGGGGGCCTCGGTCTCGGTGCTGGTCACAGACTGTTCCTCACTCACTGCGCGACCTGCGCGATCTTGGTGATCTCGCGCGCCTGCGGCTGCTGCGCGGCGTGCGGGTGCTGCGGGCCGGCGTACACCTTCAGCTTCTTCGCCTGAGCGCGGCCGAGCTTGTTCTTCGGCAGCATGCCCTTGACGACCTTCTCGACAAGGTGCTCGGGCTTGGTGTCCAGCAGCTCGCCGAACGAGCGCTTCCGCAGACCGCCCGGGTAACCGCTGTGCCGGTACGCGAACTTCTGCTCGCGCTTGTTTCCGGTGAGCGCGACCTTCTCGGCGTTGACGATGATGACGAAGTCACCGGTGTCCACGTGCGGGGCGTAGGTCGGCTTGTGCTTGCCGCGCAGCAGCGTGGCGACCTCGGTCGCCAGCCGTCCGAGCACGACATCCTCGGCGTCGATCACGTGCCAGGCACGAGTGACGTCGCCGGGCTTGGGGCTGTACGTGGGCAAGGGTCTACCTCGTCGTCAACATTGCGTGTGGGTTCTGTGCGGGCCTAGCGCTTACGCGCCGCAGCGCACAACGACATATGAAGATACCCCCACGGTCACCGCACCCGCGCAGCGGGGGTGGTGGAAGCGCCCATACTAGGCTCCGGACGGCCCGGGCGCAGCCGGCACTCTACCGGAATTTTCCGGCCGAAGCGCCTGCACGCGCCGCCTCGGCACGCGAGGATGGGACGATCCGGGCGACACGGCTGAGCAGGGGACGGCATGAGCAAACGACCGAAGGCGATCTTCGTCCTGGGTGCCCTGCTGGCCCTGGTCAGCGCCTGCGGCCAGGCGAAGGCGGGCACCGCGCTGCCGAAGGGCGACGACGCGGCGGACTACGTCGGCGCCAAGTTCGAGCAGGTGATCGGCAAGCTCTCCGACGCCATCACCGATTCGCGGGACGTCACCAACTCGCTGGACGCCTACTTCAAGTTCGACGACAAGTGGATCCACAGCACCGTGACGTCCGCGCGCACCGGCAGCCCGGAGAGCCGCGCGGTGCGCCACCGGTCGCAGAAGCACCCGGACGAGATCATCGACACCTACACGCCCGCCGAAGGCGCGGTCGAGTACACCTACCTCGGCCCGGTGTACGTCCAGAAGGGCGTCTCGCCGACGGCGTGGGTGTCGATGCCCAAGCCGGAAGGCGGGCTGGTCGTGCCGTGCGCGTGGGGCGGGGTGCTGACGCCGTGCCGGATGGCGGACTCGGCCGCGCAGGCGTACGAGGCCGACAAACGCGCGGTCCGCGGGGCGAAGAGCCTCGGCGACGGCAAGACCGCGCTGACCGTGAACGTGCCGTTCGAGATCTTCGTCAAGAACAAGGTCGAGATCCTGCCGCCCAGCATCACCGGCCAGGTCGGACCGGAGCTGAAGAAGGCCGCGGTCCCGGCCACGATCACGCTGAACCCCGACGGCAGCCTCGCCTCCTTCGTGATGGAGGCCAAGTTCGCCGGCGACGGCCACCAGCTCGAGCTCAAGTACGAGTTCCGGTTCACCGGCAAGGCGAGCCCGCAGGACATGCCGAAGCTGCCGGACGCGAGCCAGATCACGGTGCTGCCCGACCGGGCGGCGATGGACGAGTTCTACCGCCGGCTCGGCGAAGCGCAGGGCAGCTGAAGCGTGACCACGACCCGAGGTGAGCTCCGATGACACCACCGTCCCAGCCGCCCGGCCCGCAGCAGCCGCAGTGGTGGCAGCCGCCGCCGGCCCCGCCCGGCGCCGCTCCGCAGCCGGGCGCGTGGCAGCCCGAGCAGCAGGCGACCGGCCCGCACTCCGGGCAGTGGCAGCAGCAGGCGGACCCGGCCACGGGGTCCTACACCGGCCCGTGGCAGCCCGAGCAGCCGTCGGGCTCGTTCTCCGGGCCGTGGCAGCCGGGACAACCGGGTAGCGGGCCGTGGCCGCCGCCGTCCCAGCCGGGACAACCGGGTAGCGGGCCGTGGCCGTCCCAGCCGGCACCGCAGCAGCCGCCGACACCCGGCCACGGGCAGCCGCAGCAGTACGGCGGCGGGTTCCAGCCCACGCAGTACGGCGGTCTGGGCGCGTTCGCCGCTGAGCCGCCGAAGAAGCCGAAGTCGAAGAAGCCGGTGCTGATCGCCGCCGGCGCGGTGCTGGTGCTCGCGCTCGGCGGCGGCGCGGCGTGGCTGCTGGGCGCGTTCCGCGGGGACGTGCTGGACCAGCAGTCCCTTCAGGACGGTGTGGTGAAGGTCCTGAACGAGAACTACGGCGAGCCCGACGTGAAGAACGCGCAGTGCCCGGCGAACGAGGCCGCGCAGAACGGCACGACGTTCGACTGCACGGTGACCATCGGCGGGCAGCCGATGAAGGTGACCGTGCGGGTGCTCAACGACCGGCCCGAGTACGAGGTCGGCGCCCCGCACTGAGTTCTGCCGCCGCCGCTGAAACGGCTCCGCTCCGGAAAAACGAAAACGGCGGGCCCCGCACCGGAG
>NZ_JMQI01000064.1 GCF_000695625.1 Amycolatopsis rifamycinica | reverse complement strand
CGGCGGGCGACGTCCCCTGCGTCAACTAGACTGCGTACGCAGGGTGTTCGGGGGAGGCGGGACAGCGTGGCAGACGAGCAGGAAAAACCGGAGGCGAGCGCCGATCCGGTAACGGACAGCGACGACTGGAAGCCGTCGCCGTTTCCGCGGCAGGCTTCCGAACCACCACCGCCGCCGCCGCCGCGGGTGCGACGGGCCGGGCGCGTGACGCGCCGGGTCGCGGTGGGCCTGGTGTCCCTGCTCGCGCTCGGCGCCAGCGGCTACGTCTACGTCACCAAGGACCAGCTCCAGAGCACCGTCCCGACGACCGACGCGCTCACCCCGCGGGCCGGCGAGCCCGCGCCACCGCCCGCGGACGACGGCGCCGACGACATCCTGCTCGTCGGCAGCGACGCGCGCACGGACGCCCAGGGCAACGCGCTGCCGGCGCGGGTGCTGCGGCAGCTGCGCACCGAAGCCAACGACGGCGCGGTGAACACGGACACGATGATCCTGCTGCGGATCCCGAAGAACGGCGGCAAGCCGTCGGCGGTCTCGATCCCGCGTGACACGTGGACGGCCATCCCGGGCCGCGGCGAGGCGAAGATCAACTCGGCCTACGGCATCGCGAAGGCGCACTTCGCGCAGGCGTTGCGCGGGCAGGGCGAGCGCGATCAAGCGAAGATCGAGCGCGATTCCGACACCGAAGGCCGCCGGGTGCTGGTGCAGGCGGTGCAGGACCTGACGCAGGTGCGGATCGACCACTACGCCGAAATCAACCTGCTGGGCTTCTACCTGCTGACCGAGGCGCTCGGCGGCGTCAAGGTGTGCCTCAACCACGCGACCGAGGACAAGGACTCGGGCGCGAACTTCCACCGCGGCGAGCAGACGGTCTCGGGTGGCGAGGCCCTGTCGTTCGTCCGGCAGCGCAAGAACCTGCCGCGCGGCGACCTGGACCGGATCGTCCGGCAGCAGGCGTTCCTCTCGTCGGCCCTGCACCAGCTGCTCTCGGCGGGCACGCTGGCCAGCCCCGGCACGCTGAACGACCTGATGGACGCGGTGCACCGGTCACTGACCCTGGACCCGGGCCTCGACCTGCTGCAGTTCGCCCAGCAGGCGAAGGGGATCGCCTCGGGCGACCTCACGTTCGCGACGATCCCGGTCATCACGGCGAACGGCCGGAGTCCCGACGGGCAGAGCATCGTGCAGATCGACCTGAAGGCGGTCCGCGAGTTCGTGGCGAGCCTGGCGGGCCGCCCCGCACCGGCGTCGGCGACCCCGGCGGGCGGCGGCTCGGGCAGCGGCGCCGCCCCCGTCGCGGCGCCGCTGCTCCAAGCCTCCCCCGGGGTCACCTGCGTCAACTGACCCCCGGAGGGCACTTTCCCGGGAAAGTGCCCTCCGTCCTTCAGGCGAAGTCGGCGCGGTGCTCCTCCGCCCACTGCCGGAACGTCCGCGGCGCGTGGCCCGTCACCTCACGCACCACGTCCGTCACCAGTGACGGCTCACGCAACGTCCGCTCCCAGGCCCCGAGGACCGACGCCGGCACTTCCGCCGGCCAGCCCAGCGCCAGCATGCGCTCGATCGCCTGGTCCTTCGTCAGTTCTTCGACCCGCAACGGCCGGCCGAGGACGTCCGCGAGCACCTCGGCCTGCTCGCGGAACGAGATCGGCTCCGGGCCGGTCAGCGCGAGCGACTCGCCGTCGTGCGAGCCGTCGATCAGGACGCGGGCCGCGACGTCGGCGATGTCCCGCTCGTGGATCGCCCCGATCCGCGAGTCCGGGTAGGCCGTGCGGACCACGCCCTCCGCGATGTCCGCGCGCCAGCCCAGCGTGTTCGTCGCGAACGCGCCCGGGTTCAACGCCGTCGAGGCGAACGACGCCGCGGCCAAGGCCTGCTCGACCGCGCGGTGCATCAGCGCGATCCGGCTCTCCGCGGCATCCGGTTCCAGCGTCGCGGCCGACGACAGCAGCACGACGTGCCGCACCCCGGCCGCCTCGGCCGTCTTCACGAACCCGTCGATGCCCTGCCGCTGCGTATACAGGAAGACCGCGGAGATGCCCTCGAGCGCCGGCTCCAGCGTCGACGCGTCCTCCAGGTCGGCGCTCACCTTCGCGACGCCGTCCGGAACGTCGAGCTTCGCGGCGTCGCGGCTCGACGCGCGAACGTCCTGACCTGCGGCGACGAGCGCGTCGAGCACCGCGCGCCCGACGTGTCCGGTGGCCCCGGTGACGAGAATGGTCATGCCTGCCCCCAGCTTCCCGAATATGTTTGCTTTAAAAGCAAACGTACTGAGGACGGTGTCGCCGTGTCAACCGGCGCGGCGCGTGGTCCGCGCTTTAGCCTTGTCCCCATGAGCCTGACCGACGAGCTGCTGCGCCCGCTGCCGGCCGCCCAACCGTTGATCACCCACTACGACGACCAGCTGGGCAGCCGCGTCGAGCTGTCCGTCGCGACCACCGCCAACTGGGCGGCGAAGACGGCCAACTGGCTGACCGAGGAGTTCGACGTCGAGCCCGGCGACGCCGTGGCGGTGCAGCTGCCGGCGCACTGGCAGACCGTCGGCGTGCTGCTCGGGGCGTGGTGGTGCGGGGCGCGCGTGGTGACCGGGGGCGCGGGCGCGCGGGTGGCGTTCGTCGGGCCGGACGACCCGGAGCCGACCGGCGCGGCGGCCACCGCCGTCGTGACGCTGGACCCGATGGGCCGCGGCCTCGCCGAGCCGCCGGGCGGCGGCGCGTTCGACTACCTCAGCGAGGCGCGGCTGGCGGGCGACCAGTACCGGCCGCTCTTCCCGATCCCCGGTGACACGGCGGCCCTCTTCGAGTCCACTGTGGACGAGGTGCTGGCGGAAGCCAGGGTCCGCGCGGCGAAACTGGGCCTCACCGCGGACGACCGGGTGCTGTCCACCCGGGACTGGACCGGACCGGACGGCATCCTCGACGGCCTGCTGGTGCCCCTGGCCGCGGGCGTCCACCTGGTCCACGTCAGCAACGCGGACCCGGCGAAGCTGGACGCCCGCCGCGAGGCCGAACGCACCACGGCCGACCTCCCCGCGTAACGCACTCTGCCGCGGCCCCTCACGAGGGCCGCGGCAGAGTGGGGACTCAGGCGTTCTGCAGTTCGCCGACGTCGGCGTCGCGGCGGGCCCGCTTGCGGCCCCACAGCAGGTGGTCGAGCGAGAGCCGGCCGCCGTTGAAGCCGAGGGCGAGCCCGGCGAGCGCCAGGACCAGCACCAGCTCGTAGCCGCCCTGCCCGGTCAGGCCGTTGTCGATGTGCACCGACAGCAGCGCGCCGACCGAGATCACGACGTAGCCGAGGCCGACGAGCGGCAGCAGGAAGCCCACGATGAACGCGATGGAGCCGAGGATCTCGACGGCGATCGCGAAGACCGCGGCCACCGTGGGCAGCGGGATGCCCGTCATCCCGAAGAACTTCGCCGTGCCGTCGATACCGTTGTTCCACTTCTGGAGCCCGTGCGCGAGGAAGACGACCGCGACGCCGATCCTCCCCAGCAACAGGGCCACGTCCTTGAATCGTCCGAACATCCGGTTTCAGCTCCCCGGTAGGTGAAGTTTCAACTGACCCGACCCAAAGTAGGGCACCGGGTACCTTCAGCCGAAGTTCCGGACGGTGATCGACAGGAAACCGACAGGCACCTCGCTCAGCGCTTGTGCGCCCAGGCGGCGGGGAAGCAGTAGACCCCGAACGCGGCGAGCCCCAGTGCCACCACGGTCAGCAGCACGGTGCCGAAGGGCTGGGCGGCGAGCGTCTTGAGCGCCGCGTCGAGGCCGCCCGCCTTGTGCGCGTCGGCGTCGAACCCGGCGATGGCCAGCAGGATCGCGACCACGGCGAGGACGACACCCTTGGCGAGGTAGCCGGTGGTGCCCAGCCAGCCGACCCAGCGCTGCGCCCGGCCCGGCAGCTCCGAGGTGTTGAGGTCCACCAGGAACTTCTGCTTCGCTCCCTTGATCCCGGCGGCGATCGCCACACCCAGGACGGCCGCGGCGACGAGGACGACCAGGACCGGTCCGGCCGGCAGCGACAGCAGTTTGCCGGTGAACTCCTGCTGCTTCTGGCTGCTCGATCCGCCGCTGCTGCTGCCGGTGGCGAGCCGGATGGCAGTGAAGGCGAGCACGAGGACGACGACCCCGCGGGCGGCGGCGCCGATCCGCTTGCGCGTCCGCTTCCCGCCGCTGACCCAGTCGTAGCCGGTGGCGGCCATCAGGAACTGCCACAGCCCGAAGAGGACCAGCCCGATGGCGACGACCCAGAGCAGGACCTGCCCGAACGCCGACGAGCCGATCTGCTCCAGTGCGCCCTTCTGGTCCGCCTGCTCACTGCTGCCGAAGGCGACCTGCAGGGCGAGGTAGGCGAGGACCAGGTGTACGACGCCGTAGCACGCCATGCCGGCCCGGCCGAGCAGTTGTGCGGTGTTGCTCTTCTCGCCTCTTTCGGCGGTGGCCTCTGTCCGGTTCATGCCTTGTGAGTACCCAGTCCGTTCCATGATCGGCTGGGCCGAGTGGGGCAACGTCGCTGCGGCGTTGGGGTGATCCGGCCCGGCTGCGCGACCGGACGGCTACCGGTTGTCGCATGTGGACTCGTCGGCGCGGCCCGCCGTCGCGGTGAGACCATCCCGGAGTGGACCCGCGATTGATCGGCTACTGGTCGGACCAGGAGATCTACCCCGGCTCACCCGAGTACACCGATCTGGGCTTCCGCGCCGACGGCTCGGGCTGGATGTACTGGGCGAGCTGGAGCACGGAGTTCGTCGTCCACCGGTTCGGCTGGCGCGTCCCGGCGCCCGGCGTCCTCGTCGTCCGGCGGCGCTTGACGATCGGCGGGACGTGGTCGGTGGACGGCCCCGGCGTCACGCACCGGCCCGAGTCCCGGGAGGAGGCCGACACGGTCGTCGAGCTCGGCTGGGCGGTGCAACCGGGGCCGGAGCTGATCCTGGACCGCCCGCTGGACGATCTCCTCGGCGGCACGCGGTTCCGGTCCGTCGACGAGGGCGGCACCGACCCGACGACGGCCGGGCCCCTTCCCTAGGACCAGTCCGGCGCCGGGCGGGGCAGCGGGCTGGCGCCCTCCGGCCGCAGGCCGTCGAAGATGATCGCGAGGTAGCGCAGCCACAGGTCCGAAGGGGCGCCCGGCAGGTTCTCGACGACGTGGACCGGGGCGCAGATCAGCAGGAACACGTCGGTGCCCGTGATGTCGTGCCGGATGGCGCCGGCGGCACGGGCCCGGTCGACCAGCGTGGTCACGTCGGCGTGCAGCCGGTTCCGGATTTCCGTGACCGTGGCGTCGTCGGCGCTGGCCGACATGAGGAACGTCAGGTCGCGTTGCCGTCGGCGATCCCCGGCCACCGTCAGGAACTCCAGCAACGCCGCGCCCGGGTCCGGGGCCTTCCCCAGCCGCTCCGCGACTTCCTTCAGCTCCGCCAGGTGGTTCGCCACGACCGCGACGATCAGGTCTTCCTTCGTGGCGAAGTGACTGAACACCGTCCCCTTGGCGACCCCGGCGCGCCGGGCGATGTCCGAGACCGACGCCTCGATGCCCTGCTCGGCGAACTCGTCCTCGGCCGCGGCCAGGACGCGTTCGCGATTGCGCACCGCGTCGGAGCGCAGGCGGCGGCTGGAGGTCGTCATCGTGTCATCCTAGCAACTTGACCCCTTGGTCATTTTATGTGTAACTTCGAGATTAACTTGACCGCACGGTCATTTTGATGGAGGAGATCATGAAGCTGCACGGCGCGACCGCTCTCGTCACCGGCGCGAACCGCGGACTCGGCCACCACCTCGCGCAGGAACTGCTGCGGCGGGGCGCGAAGGTGTACGCCACCGCACGCCGGCCCGAGCTGGTCGACCTCCCGGGCGCCGAAGTGCTGCGCCTCGACATCACGGACCAGGCGTCGGTGGACGCGGCGGCGTCGGCCGCCACGGACGTGGACGTCCTGATCAACAACGCGGCCTTCACGGCTGGAGGCAACCTCACCACCGGCGATCTCGGGGCGATCCGGGAGGTGATGGACTCGAACTACTACGGCACCCTGGCCATGATCCGGGCGTTCGCGCCGATCCTCGCCCGCAACGGCGGCGGCGCCATCCTCAACGTCCTCTCCGCGGCGGCGTGGACGACGGTCGACGGCAACACCTCCTACGCCGCCGCGAAATCCGCCCAGTGGGGGCTGACCAACGGGGTCCGCGTGGAGCTCGCCCCGCAGGGCACCCTGGTGGCCGCGCTCGTCCCCGGCCTGATCGCGACCGAGACGTTGCGCGACTACGTGCGGGCGGCCGGGCTCGAGCTGCCCGAGCACGTCATGATCGACCCGGCCGACCTCGCCCGGGTGGCGCTCGACGGGCTCGAAGCCGGCGACATCGAAATCCTGGACCGCATCGGCGCCGACGCGAAAGCCACCCTCAGCGGCGCACCGCAGGCGTTCGACCTCGCCGCCCTCGCGGGGTGACCCTCAGGCGGGGCGGCGCCGCACCTCGGCGAGAGCCACCCAGCCGCCGTTGACCGCGAGCAGCGTCAGCACCTGTTCCGCTTGTTCGGCGAAGCGCGCGAGGTCCTCGTGCAGGAGGACCGCGCGCTCGTCGTCGAGCTGGTCGAAGTCGTCGAACCAGAGCGAGATGACCGAGCCCGCCGTGACGGCGAGCCCCTGGATCAGGCTCAGGAACCCGGGCGACGGCTCGTCGGCGGCCGCGCGATAGGCCGTCTCGATGTCGTCGCACGCGGCGAGCAGGTCACGCAGCTGGCGGACGGCGCCGGCCGGGGTCCCGTCCCAGGCGGCGCTCGGCCAGGCGCGGTCGGACAGCTCGAGCCACAGCCGCCAGCCGGCGACCAGCTCGGCTTCGTCGTGGGGCGTCCAGGACGCCGGAACCGGCCAGTACATCCTTCGAGGGTGACACCGCCGGAGCGGAAATCCGCCCCGGCGGTGGGTTATGTCTCATGTGGCGAAACTCAGCTGATGACGGGCGGCACGAAAACGCAGGGCGGTGTCTTGGCGTGCGCGGGATCGAGCGCGTTGAGCACCAGCCCCTGGGCCACGGGGTCGTAGGTGATGCCGAGGTGATCGGTGAAGTCGAGCCCGCACACGTTCTGCAGCAGGATGTTCTTGACGTTCGCCGCCGGGGCGAGGAAAGCGCTGGCGTACGGCGTCACGACGTCGTCGTAGCGGGTCTGGATGACGGTGTACTGGATGCCGGGCACGGTTTCCCCGCCGGCGTTGAGGTCGGCGAGGAAGTCCGAGCCGACGGCCTGGTCGTTGCAGGCCTGGCAGACGGTCCCGAGCGCGGCCGGGACCCCGGGGATCCGCTCGAGGGTGCTCAGCAGCCCGAAGAGGTCGGTCCCGTGGTTGGACGGCGACAGCCCGACGAGCCGGCTGATCTTGTCCGCGCCGCCGAGGTACTTGATCCAGTACCGGATGTTCATCCCGCCCTGCGAGTGCCCGACGACGTCGAGCTTCGCCGCCCCGGTGGCCGCGAGCACCCGGTCCCCGAAGGCGGCAAGCGCTTTCGCGGTGTCGGCGACGGGCCCGACGGTCTGCAGGAAGGAGCCGGGCGCACCGCCGAAGTTCCCGGCGAAGACGCAGTACCCGGCGTCGGCGAGCTTCCGGGACAGGTTGGCCCAGTTCTCGTAGGCGTTGGCGGTGGTCCCGTTGGAGAGGAGCACGGGGTTCGGGTGCCGCTCGGAGGGCCGGCAGTTCCAGTCGTTGGCCCCGGGCGGGGCGATGGTGGGCGCCCCCAGCGAGTAGACGGCGGCCGTGAGGATGGTGGGCTGCACGGGCCCGGTGGGTTCCTTCTCGGCCGCTTGCGCGGTCCCCGCCCCCAGCACGAGCACCGCCACCGTGGCGGCGGCGGCCGTGAGCCACCTGCGCGTCATTGCGCCCATTCGTTTCACCTCTCTGTGAACCGACGGTGACCCACGTCACCGTGGGCTTAACGCGCGAGTAGGTGCGGCGGACCTCCCCCTAGTGGGTCATTTTCCGGCGCCGGACAGCGCGGTGCCGAAGAAGCCGGCGAGCTTCTCCACGGCGGGATCGATGTACTCCTTCCTGTCGTAGAGGTCGACGTGGCTGGCCCCCTCGATCCAGTGGAGTTCCTTGGGCGCGCCGGCCCGCTGGTGCACCTCGACGGCCATCCAGGACGTGACGGCCCGGGTGCCGACGATCTGGAGCAGCGGCCGGGGGGCGACGAGCGGGACGGCGTGGAAGGCGTCGAAGGCGGCCAGCTTGTCGACGCTGGGCCAGGCGAGGAACTTCGCGGACCGTTCGTGCTCGCCCCGCGGGGTGCAGTAGTACTCGAACCCCTCGATCCCGTGCTCCCCGCCGAGCGCGCCGGCCTGTTCGGCGGTCTCGGGGAACACGGTCAGGACGCCGGGATCCTCCCCGCGCGCGGCGGCGGTCCGGGCCTGACCGGCGAGCGCGAGCAGCCCCTGGAAGACGGCGGGATCCTGGGTGCCGTCGGCGCCGAGCCGGAACTGCCGGGCCACGTCGGCACCGGAGACGGTGGCCACGGCCCGGACGCGGTGGTCCCCGCCGGTCGCGGCGAGCGAGTAGCCCCCGGAGGCACAGATGCCGAGCAGCCCGATCCGGTCGGCGTCGACCTCCGCCCGCGTGGTGAGGAAGGAGACGGCGGCCTTGAAGTCCTCGACCCGCTGGGCGGGGTCTTCCAGCCCGCGGGGCAGCCCACCGGACTCCCCCTGGTAGGCGGCGTCGAAAGCGAGCGTGACGAAGCCGCGCTCGGCCATCAGGTGGGCGTAGGTGCCGGCCGTCTGCTCCTTCACCCCGGTCCCGGGGTGCCCGACGACCAGGGCCGGCCGCGCCCCGCCGGCCGGGCCGTCCGGGACATGGAGGTGGGCGGCGAGCGGAATTCCGGCGCTGTCGAAACTGACGGTGGTCCTGGCCATGGGACGCTCTCCTCGGATGGTGGCGGCTTGGTCGCTCCACCACGTTCCGCCGGATCCCGTCCGGGCGGGAGAGACAGGTTTCTGCCGGGGAAAGGACTTGCCCCCCTTGATCCGCCGCGCCGCCGGGGACAATGAAGACCATGACGCCGGATTCGGATCCCCGGGCGCTGGGGACGTTCCTCAAGGCCCGCCGGGCCCAGCTGACCCCGCAGGACTGCGGCTTGCCGGAGCCGGCCGCGGCCCGCAGGGTGACGGGCCTCCGCCGCGAGGAGGTCGCCCAGCTGGCGGCGATCAGCGTGGACTACTACACCCGCCTGGAGCAGGGCCGGGTCCGGGCGTCGGCACCGGTGCTGATCACGTTGGCGAAGGCGTTGCGCCTGGACGAAGACCAGCAGCGGTACTTGTACGAGCTGGCCGGCCGGGCCGACGCCCTCCCCCGCCGGCGCCGTCCCCCGCAGCGCCTGCGTCCGGCCATGCGCAGGCTGCTCGCCCAGCTCACCGGGACCCCGGCGCTCGTGCTGGGCAAGCGCCTGGACATCCTGGCCTGGAACCCCGCGGCCACGGCCCTGTTCACGGATTTCGAGGCCGTTCCCCCACACCGGCGCAATTACCTGAGGCTGCTGTTCACCAACCCGGCGATCCGCTCGTTGCACGAGAACTGGGAGCACGACGCCCGCGAAGCGGTGGCGGCCCTGCGCATGGAGGCGGCGGCCGACGCGGACGACCCCGACCTGGCCCGCCTGGTCGGGGACCTGTCGGTCCAGGACCCGGATTTCCGCCGGTGGTGGGCCGAGCACCACGTGAACAGCGCCACGTACGGAACCAAGCACTACCACCACCCCTCGGTGGGCAGCATGACCTTGGACTGCGACACCTGGGCCAGCCCGGACGGTTCGGGCCAGCGCCTGATGGTCCTGACCGCGGAACCGGGAACTCCCACCCACGACGCCTTGGTGATCCTCACGGCGTGGGCACCGGAAACAAGCCGGCGATAGCCGCCAAATGCGGCATGCGCGGACGCGTAGCCCTCGCGAAAACCATTGGTGACCGATTCGCTCCGCTGATGTACTGACGGCCACCGTGAGTCCGCCGCGTGACGGAGGTAGTGGTTGTGAGTGGCTACAACGCGCTTGCCGAGGTGTACGAGTGGCTCATCTCGGACGCGAAGCTGGCTCCGGCCGAGTTCGCCGCGTCGTTCGATGACGTCCTCGGTCTTCTGCCGTCGAACGCTCACGTCCTCGATTGTGCGTGCGGGACCGGACAGTTGGCGGTCGGCCTCGCCGGTCTGGGAATGCACGTTGTCGCAACCGACGCCAGCGAAGCGATGGTTCGTCGGACTGCGGAGTTGTCCGAGGAGTTCGGAGCATCAGTCCGGACAGTGCGGGCGGACTGGCAAGAGCTGCCCGGCCATTTCGATGACGACACCTTCGACGTGGTGTTCTGCGTTGGCAACTCCCTGCACCATGCCGAGGGCACACGAGGCAGAGTTGCCGCTCTGGAATCGATGTCACGGCTTCTGCGCCGTGGCGGGCGCTTGGTACTCACCTCCCGCACTTGGGAACTCGTGCGGGCCAGAGGTTCCCGGCTGGACATCAAAGACCGGCTCGTCCGCCGGAACGGTCGCAATGCCGTCGTGGTCTACCGCTGGGACATCGCGCCGAACTGGGAGGACGAGCACCACATCGAGATCGCGATCGCGCAAGTGGATACGGCCGGGCCGGTTCTTGCCCGCTCGGAACTGCTGTCGAGCTGGCCCTACCGATACGAACAACTCGAAGCCGAGTTGCAGCGGGTCGGACTCCAGACGGAACTGAGCACGTTCACCCTCGAGGCCGAGAACTACATGGTGGTGGCGAACAAGGTATAGACGACGGGCCGTCGACGCGGTGCTCGGGCGGCCTGATCATGGACCACCAGGGCCGCCCGAACTACCGGGTCAGAGATCGATTAGCCCTTGAGCAGGGCGCGGGCCATGACGACCTTCTGGATCTGGTTGGTGCCTTCGTAGATCTGCGTGATCTTGGCGTCCCGCATCATCCGCTCGACGGGGAAGTCCCGGGTGTACCCGGCCCCGCCGAAGAGCTGAACGGCGTCCGTGGTCACCTCCATGGCGATATCGGACGCGTAGGCCTTGGCGGCCGAAGCCATGAACCCGGCCCGCTTGTCCCCCCGCTCGGACGCCGCGGCCGAGGCGTAGACCAGGTGACGGGCCGCTTCGATCTTCGTGCCCATGTCGGCCAGCATGAACTGGACACCCTGGAACTCGGCGATCGACTTACCGAACTGCTTGCGGTCCTTGACGTAGGCCACGGCGGCGTCGAGAGCACCCTGGGCAATGCCCAGAGCCTGGGCGCCGATGGTCGGCCGGGTGTGGTCGAGCGTCCGCAGTGCCGTCTTCAGCCCGGTCCCCGGCTCGCCGATGATCCGGTCCTCGGGAATGGTGCAGTTCTCGAAGTAGATCTCCCGGGTCGGCGACCCCTTGATCCCGAGCTTCTTCTCCTTGGGGCCCACCGAGAAGCCGGGGTCGTCCTTGTGCACGACGAAAGCCGAAATCCCGTTGGCCTTCTTTTCGGCGTCGGGGTCGGTGACGGCCATGACGGTGTACCAGGAGGACTCACCGGCGTTGGTGATCCAGCACTTGGTGCCGTTCAGCACCCAGTGGTCACCGTCGAGCCGGGCCCGGGTACGCATGGACGCCGTGTCCGAACCGGCCTCGCGCTCCGAAAGCGCGTACGACGCCGACGCCTCGCCGGAGGCGATCGAGGGCAGCACGAGCTTCTTGAGCCCCTCGGAAGCGGACAGGATGATCGGCTGGGTGCCCAGCTTGTTGACGGCCGGGATCAGCGACGCGGACGCGTCGACCCGGGCCACCTCTTCGATCACGATGCAGGCACCGACGGCGTCGGCCCCCTGCCCGTCGTACTCCTCACCGATGTGCACGGCGTTGAAGCCCGACTTCACGAGCGCGTTGTACGCCTCGATCGGGTAACGCTCGTTTTCGTCGACCTCCGCCGCGTACGGCGCGATCTCCTTCTCGGCCAGAGCCCGGACCGCGGCCCGCAGCTCCTCGTGCTCCTCGGCAAGCTGGTACAGGCCGTCGGTCACTTCCGGTCACCTTCTCTACGACGTCGGGAGGGTTCTGTCGATGTTAGCGCTCGTTCACCTACGTCGTCCTTGTGGCGTTGACCGCACCATTCGTATGGTCGGGTGATGCCGATCACCGCGCCGACGACGCCGCCCGGTCTGCCCGCCTCCCTCGACTACCCCGAAGTCCCCGTCGGTTCGATCCTGGCCGCGGGTGCCGCGCGCTGGGGCGACCGGACCGCCTTCGCCCACGACGGCCACAGCCTCACCTTCGCCGAGACCCACCGGGCCGCCTGCCGGTTCGCCAACGCCCTGCGCGAACGCGGCATCGGCCGCGGCGACGTCGTGGCCCTGCACCTGCCGAACTGCCTGGCCTTCCCGGTCGCCTACTACGGCACGCTGCTGGCCGGGGCCACCTTCAGCCCGGCGAACCCCCTGCTCCCGCCGGACGACCTCGCCTTCCAGCTCACCGACTGCGAGGCCGCGGCCGTGGTGACGTTCGGCCCGGCCGCGGGCGCGCTGGCGAGCGTCGCCGACCGGATCCCGGCGCGGTTCACCGTCGTCGTCCAGCCGGCCGGTGACCTGCCCGAAGGTGCCGTCGAGTTCGAGGCGTTCCACGCCGCCCAGCCGGAGACACCCCCGGCGGCCGAGGTGGACGTCCACGAGGACCTCGCCCACCTCGCCTACACCGGCGGCACCACCGGCCGGTCCAAGGGCGTGCGGCTGTCGCACCGCAACGTCGTGGTCAACACGCTGCAGCACGCCTGCTGGGGCACCGGCTCGGTCCCGGCGCTCGACGCGCACGGCGACGTCACGCTCGACCAGATTGGCAGCGAGGACGAGTGGCCGTCGCGCCTGGGCACCGGCGTCGCGATCAACCTGACACCGTGGTTCCACGCGATGGGCATCATCGGCGGCCTCAACGCGGCGGTGATCGCCGGGACGACGATGGTCCTGCACACGCGCTTCGACCCGGCGGCGTACGTCACCGACGCCGAACGGCTCCGCATCACCGGCATCGGCGGCGCGCCGGCGCTGTTCGCGGCCCTGCTCGCGACGCCGTCGTTCCACACCGCCGACCTGTCGTCGGTCCGCTCGATCGGCTCGGGCGCGGCGCCGATGAACCACGCGATGATCGAAGCGCTGCGCGAGCGGTTCCCGGACGTGGTGGTCGTTGAGGGTTACGGCCTCACCGAGGCGACGATGGGCGCGGTGATCTCGCCGACGTACCGGTCGGGCACCCGCAAGGTCGGCTCGGTGGGCCTGCCGATCTTCGACACGCAGGTCAAGATCGTCCCGGCCGAAGGCGGCGAGGACCCGCTGCCGCCGGGCGAGCAGGGCGAGGTCTGCCTGCGCGGCCCGCAGATCATGCTCGGCTACCGCAACCGCCCGGAGGAGACGGCGGCGGCCCTGGTGGACGGCTGGCTGCACACGGGCGACATCGGCATCCTCGACGCCGACGGCTACCTGTCCATTGTGGATCGCAAGAAGGACATGCTGCTGTACAAGGGTTACAACGTCTTCCCGCGCGAGCTCGAGGAGCTGCTGGTGACGCAGCCGAACGTCGCGGCGGCCGCGGTGGTCGGCCGCCCCGACCCGGAGGTCGGCGAGCTCCCGGTGGCGTTCGTGGTGCCCCGCGGACCGCTGGACGCCGACGGCCTGATGGCCGCGGTCAACGAGAAGGTGCTGCCGTACAAGCGGTTGCGCGAGGTCCACGTGGTCGAGCAGATCCCGGTGTCCGCGGCCGGGAAGGTGCTGAAGCGGGAGTTGCGCCGGCAGCTGATCGGCAAGCTGGAGTAGGAACGGCAGCGGCGCCGGCGGAACGGGGAGCCGCCATCTCTCGCCCCTCGCTCCGGGGAATCGGCGTCAGGACCTCAGCCGGTTCTCCCGGGCGAGGAGGCGGAATCCGGACAGGACAGCGGTCAGTGGCCCGTCTTCTCGCGCAGGGCCGCGTCCTTGTCCAGGACCAGCTTCTCCAGGTCGGCCTGGAACCTCGCCATCTTCGCGCGCAGGCCTTCGTCGGACGCCGCCAGGATGCGGACCGCCAGCAGGCCCGCGTTGCGCGCGCCGCCCACCGAGACCGTGGCCACCGGGACGCCCGCCGGCATCTGGACGATCGACAGCAGGGAGTCCAGACCGTCGAGGTACTTCAGCGGCACCGGGACACCGATCACCGGCAGCACCGTCGCCGACGCCACCATGCCCGGCAGGTGGGCCGCGCCACCCGCGCCCGCGATGATCACCCGGATGCCCCGGGCGACCGCCGACGTTGCGTAGTCCAGCATGCGCTGCGGGGTCCGGTGCGCCGAGTAGACGCCGACCTCGTACTCGACGCCGAACTCGTCCAGGGCCGCGCCCGCCGCCTCCAGCGTCGGCCAGTCCGAGTCGCTGCCCATGATCACGCCCACCTGCGGCGCCATACCGACCTCTCCCGTCAGTGGATTTCGTAGCCGTCGAGCCAGACGGCGTGGGACAGCCAGTGCGCCGAAAGCAGCGCGCGGTTGCGCAGGTCCTCCATGCGCTCGCCGGTGAAGTTGACGTGCCCGAGCTTGCGGCCCGGCCGCTCCTGCTTGCCGTACAGGTGCACCCGCGCCTCCGGGTACCGGGCGAACAGGTGGTGCAGCCGCTCGTCCGGCCCCATCTCCGGCAGCTCCGGCGCGCCCAGCACGTTGGCCATCACGCACGCCGGCGCGATCAGGTCCGTGCGCCCCAGCGGGTAGTCGAGCACCGCCCGCAGGTGCTGCTCGAACTGCGACGTGCGCGAACCGTCCATGGTCCAGTGCCCGGAGTTGTGCGGGCGCATGGCCAGCTCGTTCACCAGCAGCCCGGTGTCGGTCTCGAACAGCTCGACCGCGAGCAGCCCGGTGACGTCCAGCGTCGCCGCGATCCGCAGCGCCAGGTCCTGGGCCTCGTGCACGCGGTCCGGGGACAGCCCCGGCGCCGGGGCCAGCACCTCGGTGTTGATGCCGCCGGTCTGCACCGTCTCGACCACCGGGTACGCCGCGCCTTGGCCGAAGGGCGAGCGGGCGACGAGCGCGGACAGCTCCCGTCGCATCGCCACCTTCGCCTCGACCAGCAGGGCCGTGCCCGCGGCCAGCAGCTCCGGCACGGTCTCGCGCGCGTGCTGCGCGGTGTCCAGCATCCAGACGCCGCGGCCGTCGTACCCGCCCGTCGCCGCCTTGAGCACCACCGGCCAGCCGTGCGCGCCGCCGAACGCCACGACGTCGTCCACAGTGGACACCTCGGCGAACGCCGGGCCCGGCACGCCGAGACCGGCCATCATCTCGCGCATCACCAGCTTGTTCTGCGCGAAGCCGAGCGCGCTCGCCGCGGGCCGGATGACGTGGCCCTCCATCGCCAGCGTCAGCAGGTGCTCGCCCGGCACGTGCTCGTGGTCGAAGGTGAGCACGTCGACCGAGGCCGCGAACTTCCGCAGCGCGTCGAGATCGGTGTGGTGTCCCAGCGTGACGTCGCCGGCGACGAGCCCGGCGGCTTCGTTCTCGCTCGCGGCGAGCACGCGCAGGGACTGGCCGAGGGAGATCGCCGCCTGGTGGGTCATCCGGGCGAGCTGGCCGCCGCCCACCATGCCCACGACGGGCAGACCGGTGTGTTTGTCCATAGCGCCGATCAGCCTAAACGGTCACCAGGCGGGCCGGCCTCCGGACCAGGCGAAGCTCACGCGCCGCCAGCCCGAGGATCCCCGCGGCCGCCGCCAGCACGTAGCCGTTGCCGAGGATCGACCAGCCCAGGCCCCAGCGGAACTCCGCGTCACCGCCGTTGGGCACCAGCATCACGACCTGCGAGACGAACAGCAGCGCGACCGCCGCGGCGGCCCACCACCGCGCCTTGACCACGAGCAGCGTGAGCAACGGCACGCACCAGACCCAGTGGTGCGACCACGACACGGGCGACAGCAACAGCCCGTAGAACGCCGTGACGAGCAGCGCGGCCGCGTCCTCGCCGCGCCGGTGCAGCCGCACGACCAGCCACACCGCCGGAACGGCGAGCACCGCCGCCACGCCGACCGCCACCGCCAGCGACCAGGGAGCCAGCTCCGAAGCGCGGTTGACGAGCCCGTTGAGCGACTGGTTGAAGATCCAGTGCACCGACCCGACCCGGGTCGGGTCGGTCGCCGAATCCCGCCAGAACCGCACCGCGTCGACCGGGATGACCGCGAACATCGCCGCTTCGAGCACCGCGAACGTGCCCAGTGCCCGCAGCCCGTCCTTCCACCGGCCCGTGAAGAACAGGTGCGGCACGAAGATCAGCGGGGTGAGCTTGATCGCCGCTGCCACGCCGATCAGCACACCCGCCCACCGCGACCCTCGAGCGGACAGCACGAGGACGTCCAGCACCACGAACGCCATCAGTATCAAGTTGATCTGGCCCAGGAACAGCGTCTTCCACACCGGTTCCAGCGTCAGAGCGAAGGCCGTTCCCGCCGGCAGCGCCCACCATCTTCTTCCCAGAAGCGACGAGCCCCCCGGCGGCGACGAAACCACCGTGATCACGACCATAAGCCCGACCACCGACAAAACCGCGATCACGCCCCAGACCAGGCCGGACGGCACGAGAGCGAGCGGCAGGAACAGCGGCGCCGCGGCCGGCGTGTAGGTGAACGGCAGCCGCACCCAGTCCGGCAGCGCGGTCAGCACGTCCCGCGTGTAGAGCGGGTCCCCGTGCAGCAGGGTCAGCGCCCCCGCGCGGTACACGGCGCTGTCCGCGCCCAGGTGCCACCCGGCCAGCCAGACGACCACCCCGAAGGCCAGGACGAGAAGCGCGATACCCCCGGCGACAACGCGGCCGGTGCGCGCCTCAGACGCCGGCTTCGACGTCGACATGCTCGTCCGACGCGGCCTTCCTCCGCGCCCGGCGGAGCAGCCCCCAGCGCAGGATCAGCGCCAGCGCCAGCACGACCGGCATCAGGATGTAGGCGTCCCCCAGCACGTTCTGCCACACCTTCCAGTGCAGCTCGACGTTGCGGCCGTTGGGCAGGATCAGCAGCACGCAGCTGACGAACACGAACGCCACCAGCCCGGTCCCGACCCAGCGCCGCCACGCCGTCTTCGGGGTGGTCTTCGGCAGCCGCGAGACCAGCAGCACGATCAGCGGGATCACCCACACCCAGTGGTGGGTCCACGAGATCGGCGAGATCAGCAGCGTCCAGAACGCGGTGACGAGCAACGCGGCCAGCGCCTGCCCCTTGCGGTGGAAGCGCATCAGCAGCCACAACGCCGGGATCGCGAGCAGGAACCCGATGCCCATCGCCGCCTTGGACGCCCACGGCGCGAGGTCGGTGGCCCGGTTCATCAGGGCGTTCAGCGACTGGTTGCCCGCCCAGTGCACGGGGCCGATCCGGCCGGTGTCCGGCAGCGTCACGGTCCAGTACTTCGCCGCGTCGTGCGCGTTGATCAGGAACATCAGGCCCTGGAGCAGCACGAACGTCGCGAGCCCGCGAAGGGCGTCCATCCGGCGGCCGGTGATGAACAGGTGCCCGAGGAACACCAGCGGCGTCAGCTTGATCGCCGCCGCGACGCCGACCAGCACACCGCCCCAGCGGCTCCCTCGGGTACCGATGACCAGCATGTCCAGCAGAATCATGGCCATCAGGATCAGGTTGATCTGGCCGAGGAAGATCGTCCGCCACACCGGCTCGAGGGCGAGGAAGACCAGGAAGAACACGATGGTCGAGCGGGCGGGCGAGGCCCACCAGCGCGGCCCGTCGGCGGCGGGCCGCGGCAGCGCGCCGATCGCGATGCGAATCGACAGCGCCATCGCCCCCAGCGAGACGGCCGTGATCAGGCCCCAGGAGATCTGGGTCGGGAACGCCGCGAGCGGGACGAAGATCAGCGCCGCCGTCGGCGGGTAGGTGAACGGCAGGAGCGCCCACCACGGCTCGTTGGGCAGCGTGTTGGCGTCGTAGAGCGAGTCGCCGTTCAGCAGCGTCAGCGCGCCCGCCCGGTAGACCGCGCTGTCGACGCCCAGCACCCAGTCGTGCTGCCAGCCGTAGATGCCGTACCCGATCGCGACCAGCGGAATCACCGACAGGATGAGGATCGACCGCGGGCGGACGGACAGCCGGGCGAGTGACTTCCGCAGGGCCAGCCGGTGCGGGGATCTGGCCGCGACTGCGCCGTCGACGTCGGTGGATACGGTCCGGGTCACCGCACCAGGAAATCATGACCGGCCGGGTCCCGGTCGGAAGGGTCCGGGCGGAACCGGGCTTTTCCGGTGTTCTACGCGCGCGCCAGGTGGGCCAGCAGGTCGCAGGCGAGCTCGTGGGTGGCGGGCAGCCGCACCGCCGAGACGCGGGGTCGGCCGACGTCGGCGAGCTGCGCGTCGACCGACAGCCGCTCGTGCAACGCCCTTCGCAGCGCGACGCCCTGCGAAGCGACTCGCTCGTCCTTCGGGACCAGGGCCGCGACGACGGACGGCCCCAGCGAGGCGATGCTCTGGCCGGTGTCGAACACCGACCGCAGGGCGTCGGCGACCATGATCATCCCGGTCAGCCGCGGGAACCCGGCGACGGTGCTGAGGTCGAGCGAGACGACGAGCAGCACGTGGTCGTCGGCGGCCGGCCGCTCGCGCGCGGCGGCGGCGCGGTAGACCTCCGCGAGCCGGGTCCGCAGGTAGGCGGCCGACGGCAGGCCGGTCAGCGGGTCGGTCACCTCGGTGTGCACCAGCTGGTCGGTGGCGGCGTCCGCCCAGGCCAGCGCGGTGGTCCGGAGCAGCCGCGCCGGGGTGGCGTCGACGTCCGGCGAGACGAACCCGTCGCCGCTCTGGCCGAGCACCGCGTGCAGCGCGGCGAGGTCGGCGAGGGTTTCCGCGAGCCCCGCCCCGGCCGCCGCCCGGGCCCTGGCCAGCCCGGCCAGCGCGGTTTCGGCGGCTTCGACGCGGCCCTTCGCCATCACCGCCACGCAAACGGCGTCGACCTCGGGCAGGGCCCAGTCGCTGGGGAACCGCCAGCCCGCGGCGAGGCTCGCCGTGCGCCAGCGGGCCCGCAGCGCACGCAGGGAGGCGTCCCGCTCGGCCTGGGTGGACGGGGTGTCACCGGAGCCGGGTCGCGCAGCCGGAGCATCCACTGGCCACCCGCCCCTTTCGTCCGGTTCGCAAGGATCTTGTCCGTCGCTTCACGATGAGGACGTACCCCGGTGGGCACCGTGACGCGTACTGACCAGTTTTTGTCGTGGACCTTTTCCCCCGCCCTCCCCGGGGGTGGGTGATTTCGCTCCGCCGTCGGAGTCATCACACCGACCACGGCGTGACCGCCGGAGGAGGGTCAGTCACACTGAGTCTCGCGTCCCGGATCGGCCTGTAATGGCAGGTCCTGGCCCTAGCCGACCGAGGAGTGCCGTGTCCACCGTTCCCGCCGATCTCAGCGGAAAGAGTGACGCCGAGCTGATCGCGGAGGTCCGCTCCGGGAAGATCGAGTCGTACGGCGCGCTCTACGAACGGCACACCGGCGCGGCCCGGAATCTGGCCCGTCAGCTGGCCCGCTCCAGCTCCGAAGCCGACGATCTCGTGTCCGAGGCGTTCGCCAAGGTGCTCGACACGCTCCGTGGCGGCAAGGGCCCGGACACAGCCTTCCGGGCGTACCTGCTGACCGCCCTGCGTCACACCGCGTACGACCGCACCCGCAAGGAGCGCCGGGTCGACCTCAACGAGGACATGACCGAGGTCGGCGGCGCCGCGGCCGAGGCGCTGACCGTGCCGTTTTCCGACACCGCGGTCGCCGGGCTCGAGCGGACGATGGCCGCCAAGGCGTTCACCCGGCTGCCGGAACGCTGGCAGGCGGTGCTCTGGCACACCGAGATCGAACAGCAGAGCCCGGCCGAGGTCGCGCCGCTGCTGGGCCTGACCGCGAACGGCGTCTCCGCCCTCGCCTACCGCGCCCGCGAGGGACTCCGCCAGGCGTACCTGCAGGTCCACCTGCAGGACAACGCCGAGGAACGCTGCCGCGCCTGCGCCGAGCGGCTCGGCGCGTGGACCCGCGACGGACTGTCCAAACGGGAACGCGCCCAGGTCGAGAGCCACCTCGACGAGTGCGACCGGTGCCGGGCGCTGGCCGCGGAGCTGGCCGACGTCAACGGCGGGCTGCGCGCCGTCATCGCCCCGATCGTCCTGGGCGGCGCCGCACTGGGTTACCTGGCCACCATCGGCGCCGCGAAGGCGAGCGCGGCGACCGCCGGTGCCGCGGGCGCCGCCGGTGCCGCGGCCGCCGGCGGCAAAGCGGGTGCGTCCGCGGCCGCCGCGGGGCCTCGCCAGTTCGCCGGGGTCGCCGCCGCGGGCACGGCGATCGTCGCGGCCGTCGTCATCGCGCTCACCGCGGCCGGCGGGACGCAGCAGGTCCCGGTCGCCGCCCAGGTGCCCCCGCCCGCCCAGCAGGTCGAACCCCCGGCTCCGAAGCCCCAGCCCCCGGCCCCGCCCGCGCCGGAGCAGCCCGCACCGGAGCAGCCGCCGGCACCACAGCCACCCGAGCCACCCGCCCCGCCCGCCGCGCCACCGGTGGAGCCCGCCCCGCCACCGGTCGCCCCGCCCGCCCCGGCACCGCCGCCCGCGCCGGTCCCGCCCGCGCCGGCCCCGCCGTCGATGTCCGCGACGACCCCGCCGGACGGCATCGAACTCAGCCCGGGTACCGCGCAGAACGTGCCGATCACCGTGCGCAACGACGGCGGCAGCCCGTCCGAGCCGGTGGCCGTCGCCCTGAACCTGCCGCGCGGGGTGCGCGCGGTCGACACCGGGGGTGGCGGCGCGCCGGCGGCCCGTGCGCAGGTCCCCGGCCCGGTCTCGGTGAACTGCCCCGGCGGCGAGGTGACGGTCACCTGCAAGACCGGCGCCGGCCTGCAGCCCGGCCAGAGCGCGACGCTGAACTTCCGCCTCCAGGCCGACGAAGACGCCGAAGGCGGCACGGTGACCGGGTCGGTCACGGCGGGCGTGCAGATCTCCGTCGCGGTGAGCGTGAAGGTCACCGTGAAGCTGCCGCCGGACGCCGTGGTCCTGGAAGCACAGGGCGACGGCCTCTCGGGCTTCCCCTGGAACCACCACCCGCTGGTCTACGTGCGGGTCCGCAACACCGGCGAGACGACCAAGCCGGTCACGGTCACCTTCGACCACCCGCTCGAGCAGTGGTGGAGCCTGCGCGGCTTCCCCTGCACGACGACCGGTGCCGGCGCGAGCTGCACGACGACGAGCGCGGTGGCGCCGGGCCGGCACGTCAACCTGTGGGTGCGGCTGAAGGGCCGTCCGAACGACGGGCGCGTGACGATCAACGCCCAGCTGGGCCGGGCGACGGCCCCGCCGGTGACCGTCGACTTCGGCTGCTGGCTCCACTGGTGCGGCCAGGACCCGCTGCCCACGCCGCCGTCACTCCCCAAGCCGTCGCTCCCCGAGCCTTCGCTCCCCAAGCCGACGCCGTCCAAGCCGACGCCCACGAAGCCGAGGCCGCCGGTGACGACGGAGGAGACGACGAAGAGCGAGCCGACGGTGGCCACGACCACGACGAGCGCCCCGCCGCGGTCCGGCGGGAACCCCGGGGCCAAGCCGCCGACGGTCACCCCCGAGAGGGCTTTCGGCTGGCTGACCGGGTAGCGTCCGCGCGGTGCGCGAGCTGCTGACGAAGCATCGCGAGCTCCTCCGCTTCGCCGTCGTCGGCGGGATCAGCTTCGTGATCACGATGTCCGTGAACTACGGCCTGAAGTTCACCGTGCTGCGCACCCACCCGGTGACGGCGCTGATCGTCGGCGTCCTCGTCGCGACGATCTTTTCCTACGTCGCCAACCGGGAGTGGTCGTTCCGCACCCGCGGCGGCCGGGAGCGGGCGCACGAGGCCACGCTGTTCTTCCTGCTCAGTGGCGTCGCGCTGGGCCTCAACGCGCTCCCGCAGTGGTTCTCGCGGTACGTGCTGGACCTGCAGGCGCCGCGGCTGTCACCGTTCGGCGTCGAGGTGGCCGATTTCGTCAGCGGCATCATCATCGGCACGCTCCTGGGCACGTTGTTCCGCTGGTGGGCCTTCAAGAAGTGGGTGTTTCCCGACGCCGGCGGCCGCCCGCGCGCGGCACCCGTTCCCACCGCCGAAGATCCGGACATTCCCGGCAGCAAGGCCGCCTGAACCACAGGTCAACGCGATTGTCCCTAGACTGCGTGGTGTGACCGTTGTGGAAACCGTGCTCAAGCGCACGCCGGAACCACTGCGTTCGGTGTTGATCAAGCACCGGGAGCTGCTGAAGTTCGCGATCGTGGGCGGCACGACGTTCCTGGTCGACAACGGCGTCTGGTACGCGCTCAAGCTGACGGTGCTGGAGCCGAAACCGACGACGGCGAAGGCGATCGCGATCATCGTCGCGACCATCGTGTCCTACATCCTCAACCGCGAGTGGTCCTTCCGGACCCGCGGCGGGCGCGAACGGCACCACGAAGCCGCGCTGTTCTTCGTCATCAGCGGCATCGCGGTGGGTGTCAACCTGGTGCCCCTGGTCGTCTCGCGGTACGTGCTCGACCTCGAGGTCCCGCACGTGACGTTCCTGGTCCAGGAGATCGCCGACTTCGCGAGCGGCTCGATCATCGGCATGCTGCTGGCCATGTTCTTCCGCTTCTGGGGCTTCAAGAAGTGGGTCTTCCCGGACGAACTGGGCGAGCGACGGCGGGACAACGACCAGGCCACCCGCCTCCCCTGAAAAAGTACTTGCACTTTGACATGTAGTTGTCTACGGTCATCGTCGTCGGTTGTTCCTGCGTAGCGGACGCCGTCCGGGTTCGGCCGGGCGAGCGGGACGGATAGAGGTGGTTTCCGAGCGCGAAGAGGTCGCATCCGTTCGCGGATGACGATGGAGCCTTTTCCCGACTCGACGGGACGCGTTTTCCCGCGCGTCCGCATCTCTCGTCCCTTCTGACGAAGCAAGGATTTCCTCTTGAGCACGACCGCGCCTCCGCGCGCCCTCAAACCCGCCCTCACGGGCCTGTTCCTGTCCGTCTTCCTCGCGATGCTCGACGCCCAGGTCGTTGCCACCGCGCTCCCCCGGATCGCCGCCGAATTCGGCGGGACCGGCGCCTACGCCTGGGTCACCACCGCCTACCTGCTCGCCGGCAGCGCCACCGCACCGCTCTACGGCAAGCTCGGTGACGTCTTCGGCCGCAAACGCGTGCTCCTGGGTGCGCTCGGTCTCTTCCTGCTCGGGTCGCTCGCTTGCGGACTGGCACCGTCGGCCCCGTTCCTGATCGCCGGACGCGTCCTGCAGGGCGCCGGTTCCGGCGGCCTCTTCGTCACCGTCGGCGCTTCGCTCGGCGAGATGTTCTCGCCTCGCGAAGGCGCGAAGTACTTCGGCTGGTTCTCGATCTGCTTCGCCGTCGCTTCGCTCGCCGGCCCGGTCGTCGGCGGCCTGCTCACCGGGCTCGCCGGGTGGCGGTCGATCTTCCTGGTCAACCTGCCGCTCGGGCTCGTCGCCCTGGCCTGCCTCAAGCCGCTCGAGCTGTCGAAACGGCGCCGGGAAGCGCCGTTCGACTTCGCCGGCGTGCTGCTGCTGGGCACGGCGATCACCGGGTTCACCCTGCTGACGCCGTGGTCGGTCGCCCTCGGCGCGGTGGCGGCCGCGGGGTTCGTGTTCGTCGAACGGCGGGCCGAAGCGCCCGTCCTGCCCCTGCGCCTGTTCCGCGACCGCACGTTCACCGTGTCCGTGCTGCTCAGTGTGCTCGCCGGGTTCGCGTTCCTCGGCTCGGTGAACTACATCGCGGTCTTCCTGCAGGCCGACGCCGGCCCGGCGGAAGGCGGGCTGCGGCTGCTGCCGATGACGCTCGCCGTGTCGCTCTCCTCCGTCGTCGCGAGCAAGGTCATCGCCCGCACCGGCGCCTACCTCTGGGCGCCGCGGTCGAGCATGGCGCTCGGCCTGCTCGCGGTGCTCGGCCTGCTCGCGCTGGACGGCCTGCCGCAGGTCCTCGGCTGCCTGGTCGTCTTCGGCTTCGCGGCCGGGCTGAACCTGCAGGTGCTCGCCATGGCCACGCAGAACACCGCACCCGCGGCGGACCGCGGCGCGGTCGCCGCCGGCGTCAACCTCGCCCGCGCGCTCGGCTCCGCCCTCGGGCCGGTCGCGCTCGGCTTCGCCTACCAGGCCGGCACCCACGGCGTGTTCCTCGCGCTGCTGCCCGTGCTCGCGCTCGGCCTCGTGACGGCGTTCGCGCTCCCCCACGTCCCGCTTTCCCGACAGGAGAACTCACGATGATCTTCGTCCTCGGCGCCACCGGCAAGGTCGGCCGCCACCTCGTTCCCGCCCTGCTCGACGCCGGCGCCACCGTCCGCGCCCTGACCCGCGACCCGGCGAAGGCCCGGATCGACCCGCGTGCCGAAGTGGTCCGCGGTGACCTCGGCACCTCGGACCTGGCCGCCCTGCTCGACGGCGCGGACCGCGTGTTCGTGCTGACCCAGGGGCACAGCGCCGACCGGGAAGCGGCGGTCGCGCGGGCTGCCGCGCGGGCCGGCGTCGCCCACCTCGTCAAGCTGTCCACCACTGGCGTCCACTTCGGACAGAACGACGCGGTCACCCGCGCCCACGCCGAAGCCGAGCAGGCGATCCGGGCAGCCGGTCCGATGTGGACGATCCTGCGTCCGGGCGCCTTCATGGACAACCGGTTCGCCTGGATCGGCTCGGTCCGCGAAGGAAACACCGTGTACGTGCCGGAAACCGATCCGCCGTCCGCGCTGATCCACGTCCGCGACGTCGCCGAGGTCGCGACGCTCGTCCTGACGACGTCCGGGCACGAAGGCGCGACCTACGAGCTCACCGGCGGGGAAGCCCTCACCGCCGAGCAGCAGGTCACCATCCTGTCCGAAGCGATCGGCCGTCCGCTGAAGTGCGTCGAAGAACCCGAAAGAGCCGCGAAGGACCGCATGATCCGGGTGTCCGGCTGGCCCGCGAAGGCCGTCGACGGGCTCTTCGCGCTCAAGCGCGAGTCCGCCCCGCACGAGCACGTCGTCTTCGACACCGTCGAGCGGCTGCTCGGCCGGCCGCCGCTGACCTTCGCGGCCTGGGCACGGGAGAACGCGTCCGCCTTCTGTCCTCGGGAGTGACAACGAGGACGTGAGGCGCAAGGCCGGTCCGAGCGCCCTACCGCGGGACGCGCTCGGCCGGCCAGCGCACCTCGGGGACGTCGCTCGGCCGCGGCACCTTGAGGAACAGGCTGAACACCGCCGGACGGCGGTTCGACAGCTCCAGGCGGCCGCCGTCGGCCTCGACCAGGGCCCGCGCCAGCGCCAGGCCCACGCCTGTCGAGCCGCCGCCAGAGAAGCCGCGCTCGAAGATGTGCGGCGCCAGCTCGTCGGGGACGCCGGGGCCGGTGTCACTCACCTCGATCACCACCGTGCCCTCGGCGTCGCCCCGGCGGGCGATGAGGGTGACCGTGCCCGAGCCGTGGCGCAGCGCGTTGTCCAGCAGGACGCCGACGACCTCGCGGAGCCGTCCCGGGGTGGCCCTGGCCATCAGGCCGTCGGCCACGCGCGTCCGCAGGTTGCGGCCTTCCGAGCGGAGCAGCTCGCGCCATTCCTGGGCCATCTCGGGCAGCGCCGTCGGCAGGTCCACCGGTTCCGCGCCGACCTCGCGGGCCGCGCGGGCCGCCGCCAGCAGCTCGTCCAGGGCCTCGGCGAGCCGGTCGGCCTGCTCCTGGGCCGCCTTGGACTCGTCGGCCACCTCGTCGTCCGGGTGCACCGTGAGCGGTTCCAGCCGCAGCTGCAACGCCGTCAGCCGGCTGCGCAGCTGGTGGGAGACGTCCCCGACGAGCTGGCGTTCCCGCTGCACGAGCTGGGCCAGCGCGGTGCCGGACGCGTCCAGCGCCTCGGCGACCATGTCCAGTTCGCCGACGCCGTAGCGGCTCGGGTCGGGCCGGAAGTCGCCGCCGCCGAGGCGGGCCGCGCGTTCGGCGACGTGCCGCAGCGGCTTCGCGAGCCGCCGGGCCGTCGCGATCGCGACCACCGCGCCGGTGCCGATCGACAGCAGCACCAGCAGCACGACGACCAGCGTCACCGTCGTCTGGCGTTCGTGCATCGGGCCGGCCGGGACGGCGATCTCGACCTTGCCGTCCCGGGCCAGGTCGGCCGTCTCGGTGACGGTGTCGGGACCGGGACTGCTGCCGTAGCGCTTCTCGGTCTGGCCGCTGGCGCGAACGGTGAGCAACCCGTTCGCCGGGACGGCCGCGCGCACCTGGTCGAGGTCGATCTCCTGGCCGTTGGCGATTTCGGTGTCCAGGATGGCCGCCGCCGCGCGGGCGTTCTCCGCGAGCGTCTCGCGGTAGCTCGACTCGATCTGCCAGCTCGCCACGATGCCCAGCGGGATGCCGAGGACCGCCGCGGTGACGGCGACGGCCAGCAGGATGGCCAGCAGGATGCGGCGGCGCACGGCTTATTCGGCGTTGAAGCGGAAGCCGACGCCGCGGACGGTGGCGATCCGCCGTTCGCCGTCGTGGGCCTTGCTGGTGCGGCCGGCGGCTTCGTCGGCGGCGATGGAGAGCTTCCGGCGCAGCCACGACATGTGCATGTCGAGCGTCTTGGACGTCTTCGACTCGAGGTCGTTCCACACCTCGGCGAGGATCTCGTCGCGGCTGACGACCTGGCCGGCGCGGCTCATCAGCACGCGCAGCAGCTCGAACTCCTTGTTCGCCAGCTGGACCTCGTGGTTGTCCACGGTGACCAGGCGGGCGCCGAGGTCCATCCGCACCCCGCCGGCCTCCAGGACCTCGGGCACCCGGCGGCGCAGCAGCGCGCGGATCCGGGCGAGCAGCTCGGCGAGCCGGAACGGCTTGGCGACGTAGTCGTCGGCACCCGCGTCCAGGCCGACGACGAAGTCGACCTCGTCGGTGCGGGCGGTGAGCATGAGCACGGGCAGTTCGGTGCCGTTGGCGCGCAGGCGGCGGCAGACCTCCAGGCCGTCCATCCCGGGCAGGCCGAGGTCGAGCACGAGCAGGTCGACGCGCTGGGCGGCGGTGGCGTCGAGCACCGAAGGACCGTCGGTGACGACGTGGATCTCGTATCCCTCGCGTTCGAGGGCGCGGGAGAGCGGTTCGGCGATGGCCGGATCGTCTTCGGCAAGTAGGACCATGCTCACCTGGCCAACTCTACGGCGCGCGGACGTGAAACCATCGTGACCGTGCCTGGCTACGAAGATGATCTGGCTCTCGCCACCCGGCTGGCCGACGCCGCCGACGAGATCACGACCGCGCGGTTCCGCGCCCTGGACCTCGCGGTGGAGCGCAAGCCCGACCGCACCCCGGTGACCGACGCCGACACCGCGGTGGAGGACACGATCCGCGCCCTGCTGGCGTCCGAACGTCCCGGCGACGCCGTGCTCGGCGAAGAGCGCGGCGGCTCGGCGGCGACGGGCCGCGCGTGGGTGCTCGACCCGATCGACGGAACGAAGAACTTCCTCCGCGGAGTACCCGTTTGGGCGACCCTGATCGCGCTCGTGCAGGACGGCGACCCGGTGGTCGGCATGATCAGCGCGCCCCTGCTGGGCCGCCGCTGGTGGGCGGCATCGGGTGCCGGGGCGTTCTCTTCGGACAGCAGCGGAACGCGAAAGCTGTCGGTTTCGAAGGTTTCGTCCCTTTCGGACGCTTACCTGTCCACAACGGACCTGAACTCGTGGACGGAGTACCACTCGCGCGAGAAGTACCTCGGCCTGGTGGACGCGTGCTGGGAGACCCGCGCGTTCGGCGACTTCTGGCACCACGTGCTGGTGGCCGAGGGCGCGCTGGACGTGGCGGCCGAGTGCGTCGTCAACCCGTGGGACGTCGCGGCCGCGCAGGTGATCGTCACCGAGGCGGGCGGCCGGTTCAGCGACCTGGACGGCGCCGGGCGCTACGACAACGGCAGCGCGCTCTCGACGAACGGCCGCCTCCACGACGAAGTCCTGGGCATCCTCAAGCGCTGAGTTCCGGGCGGGTCAGGCGCCCGGGAGCAGGCCGACGGCGCCGCGGGCGACCTGGGCCCAGGCCAGCCGGCCGAACAGGTAGTGGCACGCCACCTGTTCGCTGGTGAACCGGGCCCAGTCGTAGCGGTTGCCCTGCTCGCGCCAGAACACCTCCCACGCCTCGTCCTCGCCCTGCATCAGGCACCAGGCGTTGTCGACCTCGGCGCCGAGCGAGACGACCTCCGGCGGCACGCCCAGCACGCCGAGCCACCGCTGGATCGACTGGGTGTTCATCAGTCCTCTTCCCCCTTGGCCTCGGCGAGGTAGCCGAGGGTCACCAGTTCGTCGGCCGCCAGCAGGGCACGGTACCGGGTGCCGCCGCCGACCTGGCCGAACCAGTTCGCCGTCTCCGAGCGCCACATCGGCACCTTGCGCACCACGACGTACCGGCGGTACTCGGCGTCCAGGAACGCCGGTGGCAGCGAGCGTTCCGCGAACGGCGTGCCGTCGGCGAAGAGCACCCGCCCGTAGGCCGGGCCGAACCGGTCGAGGACCGTGTCGGCCGGGACCATCACCGGCTCGGGCCAGTCCACGCTGCCCTCGGGGAACTGCTCGCCCGGCGGCCACGCGTACTCCGGGCCGAGCTCGCTGTGCCCCAGGACGAACCGGCGGATCCACACCGCCTGCGTCGCCCGCGCGTACGGCACGTACCCCGCGGTCAGGTGCCGCGGCACCGGCCGCGACGGCGCGGTCGGCGACCGGCGGAAGCCCGCGGTGACGTTGGTCAGCGCCTGGTCGTCGAAGATCAGCCGGGCGTCCGGGTGGTCGTTCGGCGGGAAGCCGTCCGGGTCTTCGGGCAGCGGCAGCTGGCGTGCCGGCTTGTCCATCGCGACCGGCAGGTGCCCGATCGGGAACATGTGCACCAGGAACAGCGCGACGATGCTCTCCCGTTCCGTGCGCGGCGAGCCGAGCGGCGGCAACGGCGCGGGGGCACCCGGGTTCGGCGGCGGGCCCGCCACCGGCGGAGGCGGCCCTGCCGGCGCGGGCGGGACGGGCGGCGGCGGAGGCGGCGGGACAGGCGGGGCCGGGGGCAGCGGGAACGGCGGCAGCAGCGGCGACACCGCGTGCGGCCACGCCGCGGGGTTCCCCGAAGGCGGCGTCGGCACCTCGTCGAAGGCGCCCGGATCCGCGAGGCCGTACCCGGGCAGCTGCACCGGCCCGGTGTCGAGGTCGGCCTCGACCGGTTCGGAGCCCGCCTCGGAAGGCTCGGTCACACCCATCCTCCGGCTCGTCGGTGCCCGGGGGCACACGCTGTTCGACGCGGCCGCGGCGCTGCCGGTCCCCCTTGATACCGCACCCCTTCCCCCAGGGCGCGACGAGGTCAGTCTTTCTTCGGGTGCTCCAGGTGGCGAAGCCCCGAACGTCTCAGCTCAACGCGGCGACCACGCGGGACGGGCTCGGGCGGCCGAGCTGTCCCGCCATCCACGTGCTGGCCGCCACCAGCGCGTCCAGGTCGGCGCCGTGGGCGACGCCGAGCCCGTCGAGCATCCACACCAGGTCCTCGGTCGCCAGGTTGCCGGTGGCCGATTCGGCGTAGGGGCAGCCGCCGAGCCCGCCCGCCGAAGAGTCCACAGTCGACACTCCACATCGGAGCGCCGCCAGCGTGTTCGCGAGCGCCTGGCCGTAGGTGTCGTGGAAGTGCACGGCCAGGGTACCGACATCGCCGAACAGCCCGATGAGCGTTTCGACCTGCCCGGCCGTCGCGACGCCGATGGTGTCGCCCAGCGAAAGCTGCGAGCACCCCATGTCCAGCAGCCGGCGGCCGGCGTCGGCGACCTGCTTCGCCGGCACGACGCCTTCCCAGGGGTCGCCGAAGCACATCGAGAGGTACCCGCGGACGTCCAGGCCCGCTTCCCTGGCCCGCGTGACGACCGGCTCGAACATCGCGAACTGCTCGTCGAGCGAGGAGTTGAGGTTCTTGCGCGCGAAGGTCTCGGTCGCGCTGGCGAAGATCGCGATGTGCTCGACGCCGGCGTCGAGGGCGCGGTTCAGGCCCTTCTCGTTCGGCACCAGCACCGGGTACCGGACGCCTTCGCGGCGGTCGAGCCGGGCCAGCAGCTCTTCGGCGTCGGCCAGCTGCGGCACCCACTTCGGGTGGACGAAGCTGGTCGCCTCCAGCGTGGTGAGCCCGGCGCCCGCCAGCCGGTCGAGGAACTCCAGCTTGACCTCGACCGGGACGATCGCCTTCTCGTTCTGCAGCCCGTCCCGCGGGCCGACCTCCCAGATCGTGACCCGCTCCGGCAGCTCGCCCGTCGAACCGACGTGCTCCGGCAGGCCCAGTTCGCGCGTGCCCATCAGCGGCGTCTCTCGCCGCGCGGCGGCCGCCCGCCCTGGGGCGGCAGGGGCGTGGTCTGCTGGGGCTGCTGCGGCTGCTGCTGCGCACCCGGCCGGTAGTCGTCGTACGGGTTGTCGTTGACCTCGCGGTAGATGACCGTGTGCACCTTCTCGACGTGCGGGATGTCCTCGAAGCGCAGCGGCTCGTCCGACGCCGACTCGATGATGAGCGTGCCGCAGCCGAAGACCCGGTCGAGCAGGCCGTGCTCGAACTGGACGCTGTTGATCCGGCCCATCGGGATGTCGATGCCGGTGCGCTTGAGGACGCCTTCGCGGGCGATCAGGCGGTCGGTCGTCACGATGAAGTGGGTGGTCCGCCAGCGCACGAGCGGCGCCAGGAACAGCCACACGACCAGCACGAGCGCCACGACCCCGATGGCGATCAGCCCGGCCGAGTTCCACGGCGCGGACGCGTCCTTGGCCAGTATCGCGAGCCAGGTGCCCGCCCCCAGGGTGAGCAGCAGCGCCAGCGTCGGGAAGATCAGCATCTTGAAGTGGGGGTGACTGTGCACCACGACGTGCTCTTGCTCGCTGAGCAAATCGTCCGGATAAGCCACGGCGGACGCTCCCAAGGTCGGTGCGGCGGTGTCGCCTCACCGTACCGGCGAGGCGACGGCCGGTGGGGCGCAACGCCCCGAAGAATCAGGCCGGGCGGACGTGGACCACGTCACCCGCGAACACGGTGTGCCGCTGCCCTCCCGCCACGTCGACCTGCAGCTGCCCGGCGGCGTCGATGTCGGCCGCGCGGCCCGTCAGCGACGTCCCGTCCGGCAGCTGCACCTCGACGTCCTGGCCGAGGGTGGCGCAGTGGGCGCGGTAGTCGCCGAGCAGCCCGGCCTCGGTGAGGTCCCCGCCGGCCAGGCGCCAGCGCCGCTCGAGGTCGGCGAACCCGGTGAGCAGCGCGACGGCGACGTCGGTGCGATCGGTGTTCGTGGCGCCCTGCTCGGCCAGCGACGTCGCGGGCAGCCCGCCCGGCCCCGGCTGGACGTCGCCGAGCGGCAGGACGTTGAGGCCGATGCCGAGAACGATCGACGGGTCGTCCCCGGCGACGGCTTCGGCGAGGATGCCGGCGCACTTGGCGCCGCCGACGAGGACGTCGTTGGGCCACTTGAGCACGGCGTCCACCCCGACGGACGCAGCGGCCGCCCGGACGGCGAGCCCGGCGACGACGGACAGTGAGCCGAGCACCGAAAAGGGGACACCCGGCCGGAGGGCGACGCTCAGGTACAGCCCGGCGCCCTTCGGCGAGCTCCACGACCGGGCCCGCCTGCCGACTCCGGCGGTCTGCTCCTCGGCGAGCAGCACGGTCCGGTCGGCAGCGCCGTTTTCGAGCGCTTTCCGCAGGTCAGCGTTGGTGGAGCCGGTGCGCTCGACGACGTCGACCCGCGCGTAGGAATCCTGGAGCGCGGAGGTGAGCCGGGCAGCGTCGATCTCAGGCATGTGTCCACAATATGGGAGTCCCCCTAACGTGCAAGCTACTCGCTCGTTCACCAAGGGGTGCGCTCTTCTAAGTTGGAACCTGTGACGACGAAGCAGACCTCGTGGGCTCGCGGCGCCGCGCTGCGCGGCCTGGTGGCGCTGCCGCTCGTCGCCGGGCTCGTCACGGCGGGGTGGCTGCTGGCCGACCGCTCGCCGGAACCCGCGGCCGTCCCGGCGCCCCTGCCGGCCGTGCGCGAGGCGGCGTCGGGTCCTTCGGTCCTCGAAGTCAGCGCACCGGTGAAGGCGCAGGAGCCGGGCCAGGGCGCGTCCGGCCAGGGCGGCAAGAGCCCGTTGCGGCAGTGGGCCGACCAGCTGGCCGGCCCCCTCGACATCCCGGCCGAGGCACTGATCGGCTACGCGAACGGCGAGCTGGCGCTCCGCGGTGAAGCCCCGTCGTGCCACCTCTCGTGGGTCACCCTCGCGGGCGTCGGCTCGGCGGCGTCGAACCACGGGCGCGCCGGCGGCAACCTGCTGGGCCTGTCGGCGGCGCAGGCCAAGAAGTACGGCTCCGACGCGCCGGTGGCGGCCGGTCGCGCGCTGTGCGCGGGCGGCACCGACCTCGGCGCCGGCCCGGGCTGGTGGAAGGCGATCGCGGCCTACCACCCGGGCGGCGAGGCGGAACTGTTCCGCCAGCGCGTCCTCGGCATGGCGCAGCTGTACGCCACGCTGTCGCTCGACCCGGCGTCGGCGGACTCACCGCGGGTCCGCGCGACCCGGTTCGCGCTCGGCCAGCTGGGCCTCCCGTACGTCTGGGGCGGCAACGGCCCGGACGCGGGCGCGGCGGGCTTCGACTGCTCCGGCCTGACGAAGGCGTCGTACGACAGCGCGGGCGTCGGCCTGCCGCGGACGGCGGACAGCCAGTTCCGCGCGCTCCCGCCGGTCCCGGCCACGCAGGAGCCGCGCCTGGGCGACCTGGTGTTCTACGGCAACCCGGCCACGCGCATCCACCACGTCGGCCTGTACCTCGGCAACGGTCTGATGATCAACGCGCCGACCGAGGGCCAGGCGATCCAGATCCACACGTACCACTCGAAGGGCGACGACTACGCGGGCGCGGGCCGCCCGGCCTGACGTCCGGACGGCCGCGGCGCCACCAGCCCCGACTCGTAGGCGAACACCACCAGCTGCGCCCGGTCGCGCGCGTGCAGCTTCGCCATGGCCCGGTTCACGTGCGTCTTCGCGGTGAGCGGGCTGATCACCATCCGTTCGGCGATCTCCTCGTTGGCCAGCCCGCGCGCCACCAGCGTCACGGCTTCCCGCTCCCGGTTCGTCAGCTCCGCCAGCCCCGCGCCGGGAACGAGCGGCTGGGTGACGTACCGGTCGATCAGCTTGCGGGTGATCGACGGCGCCAGCAGGGCGTCCCCGCGGGCCGCGACCCGCACCGCGTGCAGGAAGTCCTCCGGCTGGATGTCCTTGACGAGGAACCCGGCCGCGCCCGCGCGCAGTGCTTCGAAGACGTACTCGTCCAAGCCGTAGTTGGTCAGGATGACGACGTGCACCGCGGCCAGCGCCGGCTCCGCGGCGATGCGCCGGGTCGCCTCGATGCCGTCGACGCCGGGCATCTGGACGTCGACGAGCGCGATGTCCGGCCGGTGCGCCAGTGCCAGCCGCACCGCCTCGCCGCCGTCGCCGGCTTCGGCGACCACCTCGATGTCGTCCTCGACGTCGAGGAGCGCGCGGAACCCGCTGCGGATGAGCGGCTGGTCGTCGGCCAGCAGGACGCGGATCACGCGGGGTCCACCGGGAGTTCGGCCTGGACGCTGAACCCGCCCTCGCGCCGGGGTCCGGCGTGGAGCCGGCCGCCCAGCGCCGTGACGCGCTCGCGCATCCCGGTCAGTCCGACACCCGGCACGCCGTCCACAGTGGCCCGGCCGTCGTCGTCGACCCGGATGACCAGCGCGCCGGGCCGGTGGTCGATCCGGACCGACGCGGTGGCCGCGGCGGCGTGCCGGGCGACGTTGGTCAGCGACTCCTGGACGATCCGGTAGGCGGTCCGGCCGACCGCGGCCGGCACGGCGTCACGCTCGCCTTCGACGGTCAACCGCGCGTCGAGGCCGGTGGTCCGGGCGCGGCGCACGAGGTCGGGGACGTCGTCGAGCCCGCGCGGCGGGTCCTTGTCGTCGTCGCGCAACGCCTCCAGCGTCGCCCGCAGTTCCCGGGCGGCCTCCCGGCCGGCGTCGCGGATGGCCAGCAGCGCGTCGGGCACGTCTTCCCCTCGCTTGCGAGCCAGGTGCACGGCGACTTCGGCCTGCACCTTGATGACGGAGATCTGGTGGGTGAGCGAATCGTGCAGCTCCCGCGCGATGTGCAGCCGTTCCTCGTCCGCCCGGCGCCGCGCGGTCTCCTCGCGGGTGCGCTCGGCTTCGTCGGCCCGCCGCTCGGCCTGGCGCAGCGCCTCCCCCGCCGCGCCGGCGGCGATCAGCCACGCCAGCTGGAGGACGTCCCGCGTTTGCGTGAACGCCGCACCGGTGTCGGGCACGCCGGACGCCAGGAGCGCCAGCGGGGTCGCGAGGAGCATGAGCACCGACGCGACCACCGCGGCGATCCGGTGTCCCGCCCGGACGGCGGCGTACACGGCGAAGAGGTAGGCGACGACGGGCACTTCGAAGCCGGCGAGCTGGTACGCGAGCGCGCAGACCGCGGTCATGGTCAGCACGGCGACGGGCGCCCGGCGGCGCGCGGCCAGGGCCAGCCCGCCGGCCGCCAGCGCGGCGTACCCCAGGACGTCGAGGTCCGGAAGCCGGCGCGTGCCGGACAGCCCGGCGACCACCAGGGCCGCCGCGATCCCGACGGCGATCACCCCGTCCACGACGTGCGCACGCTTCACCCCCGAACCCTAACCGGGTGCGCGCGCGGTGAAGTCCCGCGCGAAGAGCATTTCCGGGCTACTGCGCCCGCGGTAGTCCCCGGGTTCCTGCGACGCCCGCGGCAGCGCGAAGTGCCTCCCCGCGCACGACGACCGGCGAGCGCTCCGGCGGACATGCTTCCGGCGTCCGATCCGGAACCGAAGGAGCGCCTCATGAACGTCCACGTCCTCGCCGCGGTCAGCGCCTACGACCTGACCCCGGGACGGCTCTGGTCCCTGATCGCCATGGTGCCGGGCCTGGCCGGGGTGGTCGCGGGCGTACTGGCCCTGCGCCGCGGCCGGGGAGCCGTCGTGGCACTGGCCGGGGGCCTGGCCGCCGTGGTCGTCGGCGGGTGGGTCGTGGCCGCCGCGAAGGGCGGCCCCGGCACCGGCTACGGGATCGTCGGCGGGTACGTGGCCCTGGTGATCGGCGCGGCCGCCCTCGTCCTCGGCGGGCTGTCGATGGCTCGCACGCGCCGTTTTGCCGGAAGCCGCCCCTAGCTTCGGGGAGCCGTTCGCCGTCCCGGGCGGCCGCCGGTTCCACTTCCGCGAGCCGGCGGTGTGGTACCCGGAGGCGTAGCGAGGCGTCCGATTTCCGCCGGTGCCATGCCCGCCGAAGCGCCATGGTGATCATCATGAGCGTCTCCGTTCTCGAAGGCATGTACGCCGCTGAAGCCGAGTACTTCACCACCGGCGACTTCGCACCATTGCAGTCGTTCTTCGCCCCGGACTTCGTGCTGCACCAAGCCGAAGGCCTGCCGTACGGCGGTGTCTGGCGCGGTCACGACGGTCTGGAGCGGTTCTTCGCGGCGATGAGCCGCACGTGGGCCGCCTTCGACTTCGTGGACCAGACGTTCCTCGCCACGACGTCCCCGCTCGTCGTGCTGACGAACGTGCGCGCCCGCGCCCGCGCGACCGGCCGCGCACTCGGCTTCCCCATCCTCCAGACGATCACCGTGGCCGCCGGTCGCATCACCGAAGTTCGCCCGTTCTATTGGGACACCGCCGCCATCGCGGCCGCCTGCTCGGCGTAGAACGAGCTCGTCCGGTCACCTCCGGTCGCGGCGATCCGTCAAGGACACGACGGTGGACACAGGCGAAAGGTGACCGATGGACGACCTGGCGGCGCGCTTCGAGGCCGAACGCGGCCGCCTGCGCGGGCTGGCCTACCGGATGCTCGGCTCGGCCGCCGAAGCGGACGACGCCGTGCAGGAAGCGTGGCTGCGGCTGAACCGGGCGGACTCGGTGGACAACCTGGCGGCCTGGCTGACGACGGTCGTCTCCCGCGTCTGCCTCGACGTCCTGCGTTCGCGGAAAGCCCGCCGCGAGGAGCCGTTCGAGGTGCTCGCGGAGCCGGTGGACGACGTCGATCCGGCGGCCGAAGCCACGCTCGCCGACTCGGTGGGCCGCGCGCTGCTCGTCGTGCTGGACGCGCTCGGGCCGGCCGAGCGGGTCGCGTTCGTGCTGCACGACCTGTTCGCCGTGCCGTTCGATCGGATCGCCCCCGTGCTCGATCGCACGCCGGCCGCGGCGAAGAAGCTGGCGAGCCGCGCGCGGCAGCGGATCCGGGGCGGCTCGCCGCTGCCCCCGGCCGACCTGGCCCGGCACCGCCGGGTGGTCGACGCGTTCCTGGCCGCGGCCCGCGGCGGCGACCTCGCCGCGCTGCTGGACGTGCTGGCCCCGGACGTCGTCCGCCGCGCCGACGCCGCCGCGCTGCCGGCGGGTGCGGCGCTCGAGGTCCGCGGGGCCCGTGCGGTGGCCGAGGAGACGCAGGTGTTCGGGAGACGGGCCCGGTTCGCCCAAGCGGCCCTGCTCGACGGCGCCGTCGGCGTCGTCGTCGCGCCCCGCGGGCGGCTGGTGCTCGCACTGGCCGTGACGGTCGGCGGCGAGCGGGTGGCGGCGTACGAGGTGATCGCCGACCCCGCCCGCCTCGCCGCGCTGCACGTCACGCTGCTCAGCGCTTGATCCGGGAGGACAGGTGCATCCGAACCACTCGAACAGGTGATCGATACGACCCTCGGGGTCGAAGCCTTGACAGCGGATGGCGTCGGAGACACCATGAACATGTGTTCATGAACATTTGTTCATAACGGAGGGGATGGGGATGACCGGGATCGTCAACACCGCGCAGGCCGAGGCGTGGAACGGGTACGAGGGCGAGCACTGGGCGGCCCACGCCGAGCGCTACGACGCGGTGAACGGCGGCTTCAACGGCTGTCTGCTCGATCAAGTGGGCGCGGACGACCGCGTGCTCGACATCGGCTGCGGCAACGGACAGCTGACCCGGCTCGCCGCGGCCCGGGCCCGGTCCGCGCTCGGCGTCGACCTGTCCGGGCCGATGCTCGCGACCGCGCGGGCGCGGGCGGCGGAGGTGCCGAACGTGCGTTTCGAGCAGGGTGACGTCCAGGTCCACCCGTTCGCCGAAGCCGGGTTCGACCTGGCGGTCAGCCGGTTCGGGGTGATGTTCTTCGCCGACCCGGTGGCGGCGTTCGCCAACGTCCGGCGCGCGCTCGCCCCCGCCGGGCGGCTGGCGTTCCTCTGCATGACCGCGCTCGCCGGCACCGATCTCGGCCGCGTCTTCGGCGCGATGGCGGCGTACCTGCCGCAGCCGACCGGGCCGGACGGCAGCGGGCCGACGTCGTTCGCGGACCCGGCCCGGACCCGGGCGGTGCTGACCGAAGCCGGCTTCGAAGACGTGGCGTGCACCCGTGTCGAGGCCGACCAGGTCTGGGGCCGCGATGTCCCCGACGCGGTGCGGTTCATCGCGGACTGGGGTCCGGTCCGCCACCACCTGGGCCTGGTCGACAGCGCGCGGGCGGCCAAGGCGACCGAGGCACTGGCCGCGGCGCTCGAGCCGTTCGCGGGCCCGGAGGCGGTCCGGCTGCGCGGCACGGCGTGGCTGGTCACGGGAAGGAGGCCGTAGCGGGGCGCCCGTACGATGGCGGTGATGTCACCGAGGAAAGCCGCCGCCCAGCGGGACGGGCAGTCACTGCACGACCTGCTGCTCGAGACCGCGCAGAAGATGATCGCCACGCACGGCACGACCGGCATGACCGTGCGCGAGATCGCGCGCATGGCAGGCGTCGCCGACGGCGTGCTCTACAACCACTTCTCCGACAAGGAGGAGCTGGTGGCCCGGGCCCTCCTGGAGCACGTGCGCACGACGGAAGCCGAACTGGGCGAGCTGCCGGTGCCCGGCGAAGGCACCCTCGTCGGGAACCTCCGCCGGCACGTGGAGTTCGGCCTGGCCCTGCACAAGGCGCTCGTGCCGGCGTTCAGCGGCCTGGTCTCGCAGCCGAGGGTGCTGGAGCGGTTCGCGGAGATCAGCGAGCGGTCCGGCTACTGGCGCGATCGGCTGGTGGCCTACCTCGAGGCCGAACGGAAACTGGGTCGGCTCCGCGTGGAGTCCGAAGTGGACGCGACAGCGGCGATGCTGGTGGGCTACTGCCACGCGTCGGTGCTGACGGCGGTCTTCCCTCACACGGCGCCCCTCGATCCGCCGCCGGTGAACTCGGTGGTGAGCGCCGCCCTCCACGGCATCGCGCCGAGGGACAGCGAACCGGCGGACGAGCCCGGCCCGGTCGTCGAAGCCTGACGTCCCGCGGCGCGGGACACGTCCGCCCGGCGCGGTCGTCCCGGGCCGCCTCGCCTACAGCATCGGGTTGCCGCTCGCCGTGGTCTCCGGGACCTCCTGCACCACGTCCCAGTGCTCGACGATCCGGCCGTCCCGCACCCGCATCACGTCCGCGATCGCGCTGCCACGCGAACCGGGCGTCAAGCGGAGCAGGCTGTGCGTGCAAACGAGGTCGCCCTCGGCGATCACCCGGCGCACGTCGAGGGTGAGCTCCGGGAACCGGGCCACGAAACCGGCCAGGTAGCGGGCCGAGGCCTCCGCGCTCGCCGGGGCGTGGGGGTTGTGCTGGACGTAGCCGTCGCCGACGTATTCGGCGAAGGCGTCGGCCGGGCGCTTCTCGGTGAAGGCCAGCCGGAGGAAGGCGAGGACCACTTCCTTGTTGTGCTGCGGTTCCGTCATCGGTGTCCATCCTTTGTGGAGTTATCGACACCAAGCCCACCATGCGCGAAACAGAAGGGGAAAGACCTGTGGACTCTGCCGCGATACTCTCCCGGTATGGACGATGTCGAGGTCCGTGAGCTGCGGTATTTCCGCGCGGTCGCCGAAGAGCTGAACTTCTCCCGCGCCGCCGAGCGGCTCGGGATGGCGCAGCCACCGCTGTCCCGCGCGATCCGGTTGCTGGAGCGGCGGCTCGGGGTGCAGCTCTTCGAACGCACCAGCCGGCACGTTTCGCTGACGCCGGCTGGAGCCGTCCTCTTGACCGAGTCGGCGAAGGCCTTGGACGCCGTCACCGCGGCGGTCCGGCGCACGCGGCGCGCGGCGCAGCGGACGCCGGCGCTCGTCGTCACCGCGAAGCCGGGGGTCGCGACCGATCTGCTGCGGCGGATCGCCGACGCGCACCCGGATCCGGTCGACGTCCGGGTCAGCGGGTTCGGCGAACAGGCGGAGATGCTGCGGGACGGCCGGGCCGACGTGGCGGTGCTCGGGTGCCGAAGCGGCGGCGTCCACGGCCTGGACGTCGAGGTGCTGTTCAGCGAGCCGCGGGTGGCGGCGCTGCCGTCGGACCACGAGCTCGCCGGGCGGGCCGTGCTGACCTGCGCCGATTTCGCCGGGCGGCCGACGCCGTGCTGGCCGCTCTCCTCGGCCGCGGACCGGGCGTACTGGTCCGGGCAGGACGTGACCGGCGGGCCGGTGACGCCGGGGCCGATCGTGTACGACAGCGCCCAGCTGCTGGAGACGGTCGCGCTGGGGCAGGCGATCGCGCTGCTGCCGGCGTCGGTCGCCGAGCTGCGCTCGCGGGCCGACGTCGTCTACCGGCCGGTCGTCGACGCGACACCGTACTCGCTGGCCCTCGCCTGGCCGGCCGGGGCGCGGGATCCGCGGATCGCGCGGTTCGTGCGGACCGCCGCCGAGGTCAGCGAAGCACTACCTCGGCCGGGAGCCGTCCCGGCGGGGTGACGGTGCGGATCACCGGTGGCACCCGGACGTCGGCGGCCTCGAAGGCGGCGCGCAGTCGTCCGACGTCGGCGCCGGTCATCAGCTCGGCCAGTTCGTCGGCGCGGGCGATCGTGGCCGGGGCGAGCGTGACGGTGTCGTCGAGCGCGCCCCAGATGTCCCACTGGAGCATCTCGTGCTTGTTGAGCGCGGCGAGGTCGAGCACGAGGTTGTGCCACGCGTACGGAAGGCCGCGCAGGAACGGCACGTCGAGGTCCGGCGAGACGACCAACCGGGCCGGGTCGAGCTCGCCGGCGCGGGCCGCGGTCCACGCGGCGGGGCCGGTCAGGAACCGGTCGCGGGGAACGTCGAGGAGGTCGAACCCGACGTCGTCCACCGGGTCGCGGAAGCCGGGCGACAGCTGAGGCTCGACCAGGCGCCAGCCGTCGCCGGTGCGGACCTCGGCGACGACGTGGTCGAGGTACCAGCCGGGCACCAGGTAGCTCGCGAAGCCGACGCGGGCGCGAGCCGGAACGCCGTGGTGGCGAGCCATCGAGACGAAGAGGAGGGTGAAATCGCGGCAGCAGCCGACGATCCGGTGCAGCGGCGGACGCGGCCGGCCGGGTGGTTCCGGGTCGAGTTCGCGCAGGCGGGCCCACATGTCCGCGGCGTACCGCAGGGTGATCTCGTCGTTGCGGGCCGCCGGGAAGCCGTGGTCCGTGATGGCGCCCGAACCCCAGTAGTGGAACACCAGCTGGGACGCCGCTTCGCGCAGGGCCGCGAGGTCGGCCGGGGTGGCGTCGAGCCAGCCGGCGTGCGGGCCCGGGTCGGAGAACCGGCTGTGGCCGGCATAAAAGCCGTGGCTGACGCGGGAGTCGTCCATAGCCGCCGACGCTAGCGAAATTTCAGCCCGCTTGAACAGCCAGTTCCCCGCGGAACGTGGACCGGTACGCGCTCGGCGACACCCCCAGTGCCGCCTGGAAGTGCTGGCGCAGCGAGGCCGCCGTGCCGAAGCCGGCTTCGGTGGCGACGCGGTCGACCGGGAGGTCGGTCTCCTCGAGGAGCTGGCGGGCGCGCTCGACCCGTTGCTGGGTCAGCCACTGCAGGGCCGAGATGCCGGCCTCTTCGCGGAAGCGGCGGGTGAACGTCCGGGTGCTCATCGCCTCGCGGGCGGCGAGCTCGCGCAGGGTCAGCGGCCGGTGCAGGTTCTCCAGGGCCCAGGCCCGCGCCGCCTTGGTCGACGAGGTGCGGGGCTCGGGGACCGGGCGGCGGACGAACTGGGCCTGGCCGCCTTCGCGGTGCGGGGACACGACCGTGCCGCGGGCGACCTCGTTGGCGACCGCCGCGCCGTGGTCGCGGCGGATGATGTGCAGCACCAGGTCGATCCCCGCGGCGACGCCCGCCGACGTCAGCACGTCGCCGTCGTCGGTGTAGAGCACGCACGGGTCGACGTCGACCTGCGGGAACCGGTTCTGGAGCTCGTCCGCGGAGCGCCAGTGCGTGGTGGCGCGGCGGCCGTCGAGCAGGCCGGCCGCCGCGAGCACGAACGCGCCGGTGCAGATGGACGCGATGCGCGCGTCCGGCGGGATGCGGTCGAGGGCGGCCTTGAGCGGCGGCGTCAGCACGCGCGCCGTCGGCTCGTACTCAGCCGAGGAGGCCGGGACGATGACCGTGTCGGCCTCGGCCAGCACCTCGGGACCGCGGTCGACCGGGATGGCGACGTCCGTGTCGGTGCGCACCGGGCCGGGCTCGACCGTGCAGGTCACGACCTCGTACAGCGGCACGCCGGCCGCCGACCGGGCCTGCCCGAACAGGCGGTGGACGATGCCCAGCTCCATCACCAGCGCGCCGTGGCGCACCAGGACGGCGACGTGGTGACGGTCCGGGTGCTGGAATTCGGCCATGGCCCGATTCTTGCACACGATGGCGATCAGGCCACTCGATCGGCCTGACCCTGCGCCGACCGCCCGCCGGGCAACGACGCGACCACGACGATGACCTCGTCCCGATTGCGCGCCCGGCGGGACCGGCCTCGGCGTGTGCCTTACGCGGGCAATGTGAGGCGCTGGCCGAGCCCGCCGTCGACGGGGAGGTCGGCGCCGGTGGTGAAGGTCGCGTCGAAGGCCAGGAACAGCACCGCCGCCGCGACCTCGTCGACCGTGGCGTGGCGCTTCAGGGGCGTGATCTCGTCGCCGATCGCCTTGAACTCCGCAAGGACGTGCTCCGGCACGCCGGACACGCCCATCGACGGCGTGTCGGTGTAGCCGGGGCTGACCACGTTGACCCGGATCCCGCGCGGGGCCAGCTCGGCCGCGTACGTGCGGGCGAACGAGCGCACCGCCGCCTTCGCCGCCGAATACAGGCCCATTCCGGCGATGCCCGCCTCGGCCGCGACCGACGTGGTGAACACGAACGAGCCGCCGGACCGGACCAGCGGGGCCAGCCGCCGGGCCGTGAAGTACGCGCCCTTGGTGTTGACGTCGAACGTGCGGTCGTAGAGCTCGGGTGTCGCGTCCTCGTACGGCGTCAGCGTGGAAAACCCGACGTTGAGGAACACCAGGTCGAGCTCGCCGAGCGTGTCCGCGGCCACCGCGCCCAGCTCGGCGACGTCCTCCAGGCGAGCCGCGTCCGACGACAGCAGGTGCGCCTTGCCCGGCAGGGTTCCTTCCAGCGGCGAAACGTCCCGTCCGGTCAGCAGCACCTCCGCGCCGCCGTCGAGCAGGGCGCGCACCACCGCCAGCCCCATGCCGTGCGTGCCGCCGGTGACGACGGCCTTCTTGCCGAAGTACTTCACCGGATCTCCTCGATGACGCTGGCGATCGCGTGCGCGCCGTGGCCCGCCGCGATCGCGCGGTCGAACAACTCCCGCAGCACGGCGGGCACCGCCGTGCTGATCCCCTGTGCGCGGCTCGTCTCGACCAGCATGGCGAGGCCGGCCGCGTTGATGTCCAATGCGGACACGTCGGTGGCGTAGTCGCCGCTGGCCACCTGCTCGCCGATTCGGGGCAGGAACCCCCCGACGGCCGCCTGCCACGCCGACGCCACCGGCGCGAACTGCTCCGGCGTCACGCCCTCGGTCCCGACCAGCGCGAGCGCGTGCAGGTAACCGGCCATGGTCGACCACATCATGGCGAGCAGCGACAGGTCGTACAGCGCCGCCATGCCGGCGTCCTCGCCGACGAAGATCGGCTTCCCCAGCACTTCCAGCACGTCGCGCTGCGCCGAGAACGTCGTTTCCGAGCCGCTGTAGAGGATCTGCGCCGCCGGTGTCCCGATGCCCTGCGGGACGGCCATGATCACGCCGTCCACGTATTCGACGCCCGCGGAGGCGGCCCACTTCGCGACGTCACGCGCCTGCTCCGGCGTCCCGGACGTGAGGTTGACGAGCACCTTCGGCGAAGCGGCTTCGAGCACCGGCTGCTGAGTGTCGTATGTGGACAGACAGCTGAGGACGACGTCGGCCGACGCCGCTTCCGCCGGCGTCGCCGCGAGCCGGGCGCCGCGATCGAGCAGCGGCCCCGCCTTGAGCGGCGACCGGTTCCACACCACGACGTCGTGGCCCGCCCCCAGCAGCGCGCCGGCGAGGGCGGCGCCCATCCGCCCGAGGCCGAGCACGCCCACGTGTTTTTGGCTTTCTCCCATGGCTTCCATGCTGCTGGCGCGCTTTACACTGGACAAGTACCGACTAATAAGTCAGGTACTCACCAAAACGTAAGGATCCTGCATGCAGCCTCGAACGTACCGCTGCGGACTGGACGCGGCCGTCGACGTCATCGGCGGCCGCTGGAAGGCCCTGATCCTCTGGGCGCTGCACGCCGAGCCGCTGCGGTTCGGCGAGCTGAAGCGGAAAGTGACCGGGATCAGCGAAAAAATGCTGATCCAGGCCCTGCGGGAACTGGAGGCGGACGAGCTCGTGCACCGCGAGGTGTTCCACGAGATCCCGCCGAAGGTCGAGTACTCGCTGACCGAACTCGGCCAGCGGCTGAACACGGCACTGCTGCCGCTGGGCGACTGGGGCGAGGAAAACATGGCGGGCATCGCGAAGCGCCGCGGCGTCACGCCGGCGCCATCGCACACCGCGACGGCGTGATCGCGTCGCCGCCCTCCGGTGACGCGACCACGCCGTCCCCCCTCCGGCGCCGGCCCTGACGCGTGGCCGGCGCCTGGTCGCGACGGACGTCGCGAGCTAGGCGGTGACCAGATCCGCGCCGGCGAAGAACGTCCGCGCGGCCGCCGTCGCGTCGGCGTCCAGGAGCACGTCACCCGGGCGGCTGCCGTTGCCGAGCAGCACTCCGCCCCAGTTCATGCCCAGGTACTCCGCGCACAGTTCCAGCGTGCCGATCAGCGGCTGGGCCTCGCGCGCCGTCTCGCTCAGGACGCTCACGCCCCAGAGCGTCTTGCCGCGCATCCGCGGCTTGAACTCCACCGGCAGCCGCATCCAGCCCGACCAGTAGTCGAGGTAGAGCTTCACGCTCGCCGACACCGAATACCAGTACACCGGCGACGCGATCACGATGTCCGTCGCGGCGAACGTGGCGTCCATCAGCAGCTGCTCGTTCTCCCCCGGCGTCGGGTGCTCGCCGGCGCCGTGGCGGCGGTCCTCGAACGGCGGCAGCGGCACCTCGGGCAGCCGGATCCACCGCTGTTCGACGTCGCCGGGCAGCTCCTTGGCCGCCTGCCGGGCCAGCATTTCGGTGTTGCCCCCGGCCCGCGCGGCGCCCACCAGGAACAGGAAGCTGCGATCGCTCATGTCCACCCCTTCGATGTACTTGCATGTACATATAAATACTGTCCCTGGACTATCCTGGCGTCAAGAGGAGGCCGGAAAATGACCGTCGACGAACAGGCCTGGGGCCGCGTACTCGTGCTGCACGCCCGGATCGAGCAGGAACTCGCCAAGGCCCTGCAGCGGCGCCACGGGCTCGGCCTGTCCGAGTACCGCGCGCTCGGCAAGCTCGTCGAGGGACCCCGCGGCGGCCTGCGGATGCAGGAGCTCGCCGACGCGATCGGCCTCAACCAGAGCTCGGTCAGCCGGATGTGCGCCCGCCTCGAAGACGCCGGCCTGACCATCCGGGACCTGTGCGAGGACGACCGCCGCGGCGTCTACTCGGTGATCACCGACGCCGGCCGCAAGCGCTACGCCGAGACCGAGCCGACGTACTGCTCGGTGCTGCGGACCGCGCTCGACAAGGCCGCGAGCGATCCGGCCCTCGCCGCCGCCGTCTCCGCCGTCCGGGGTGCTTGACCGGCATATTCCTCAGTGGTTATATACCGGGGCAGGCAACCCACGGGAGGACGCGTGTCCGGACGAGCGAAGCTGCGGACGATCGGCGAACGCCCGGCGCTCCGGCTGGAACGCCGCCTGAAGCACCCGCCCGAGAAGGTCTGGCACGCGATCACGGACCCGGCGGAGCTCGAGCACTGGTTCCCGGCGAAGGTCGACGTCGAGCTCCGGGACGGCGGCGCGATCCGGTTCACCTTCCCCGGCGAGGACAGCACGACGACCGGACGCGTCGTCACCGCCGACCCGCCGCGCGAGTTCACCTTCGTCTGGAACGACGACACGCTGCGCTGGCTCATCTCCCCCGACGGCGACGGCAGCCTCCTGGAGTTCACCCACACCTTCGGCCGCGGCGACCCGGCGATCGCGAAGCTCGCCGGCGCCCGCACCGCCGCCGGCTGGGACGCCTGCCTCGACGCACTCGCCGCGCGACTGGCCGGCCGCGAGGCCGCACAGCCATCGGGCTGGCACGCGCGGATGGCGTCCTATGTGGAGGAATTCGGCCTGGACGAGGGTGAAGTCCGCGAAGACGGCACCATCCGCTTCCGCCGTGACCTCGGCTGGAAACCCGTGGCCGAGCTCCGCCCGCTGCTGCCGGACGAACCCGGCTGGGACCTGGTCCACGACCCGCGCGAAGGCACCCGCGTCGAGTTCACCGAGGCGGCGGGCGACGACGTCCCGGCGCAGCTGGCCCGGCGGCACGAACAGCTGGACAAGCTGTTCGCCGCCACCCACGGTGTCGAAGTGCCGGACTGGGCGCCCGACCGCGTCGAAGCCGTGCGGAAGCACTACGCCGCGCGTCCGACCGAGGGCTGACGCGCGGCCTCCGTTTCGGCGTTACGTTCGGTTCATGCGCATTCGCGTCGTCCTGGACGTCCTCGCCGTCCTCGTGCTGGCCCTGGGGGCCGGCGGCAACCTCGCCGCCGGCGCGTGGTCGCTGCCGCCGTGGCTGCCCGCCTGGCTGGGCTGGACCATTCTCGTGCTGAGCGTCGCCCCGATCGTGCTCCGGCGGTGGTGGCCGCGCGCGGCCTACATCGGGTCGCTGGTGGTGACCGCGGCGGCGGTGCCGATCGGCGGGCCGGTGCTGGCGACCTCCGTCGTGGCCGCGGGCTGCGCGCTGTACACCTTCGTGGTGACGCGGGGCAGCCGCGCGACCCGGGCCGGCTTCGCGGCCGGGCTGGTCGGTATCGGCGTGATCGCCTTCGCGGTGCCGAACCCGAGCACGGCGACGACGGTGAACTTCGGCGCGTCGGCGCTGGTCGTCGGGTTCGCGCTCGGCATCGCCGTCCACGGCCGCCGTGAGCACGCCGCGATCGAGCGCGAAACCCATGCGCAGCAAGCGGTTTCCGCGGAACGGCTGCGGATCGCCCGTGAGATGCACGACGTCGTCGCGCACAGCATGAGCTTGATCGCGGTCAAGGCGGCGGTCGGCAACCACCTCGCCCTCGAACAGCCCGATCAGGCGCGCGACGCGCTGCGCGTCATCGAAGACACCAGCCGCGAGACCCTGGCCGAACTGCGGCGCATGCTCGGCGTGCTGCGCGACGGCACCGGCGTCCCGGCGCTGGCGCCCGCCCCCTCGCTCGACGACCTGCGAACCCTCGCCGAACGCGCCCAGCAGGCGGGGCCCGCGGTCGACCTGGTCGTCGACGGCCTCACCGAACTGCCGAGCGGCGTCGGCCAGTCGGTGTACCGGATCGTCCAGGAGGCACTGACCAATGTGGTCAAGCACGCGGCCGCGGCGAAGTGCCGCATCCAGGTCACCGGCGCCGACGGCGAGGTGACGATCGAGGTCCTCGACGACGGCCGCGGCGGCGAGGCCGTCCCCGGCCACGGGCTGATCGGGATGCGCGAGCGCGTCGCGGTCTACGCGGGCGAATTCTCCGCGGCGCCCACCGAAACCGGCTTCCGCGTCTTCGCGCGGCTGCCCTACGAAGAGAAGGTGGCGGCCCGATGACCCGCGTCCTGATCGCCGACGACCAGGCGCTGCTGCGCGGCAGCTTCCGGGTGCTGGTCGACAGCGCACCGGGCCTCGAAGTGGTCGCGGAGGCCTCCGACGGAGCCGAGGCGGTGGCCCTGACCCGCCTCGAACGGCCGGACGTCGTGCTCATGGACGTCCGCATGCCGGAGATGGACGGCATCGAGGCCACCCGCCGCATCTGCGCGGAGACGGACGTCCGGGTCCTCATGCTGACCACGTTCGACCTGGACGAGTACGTGTATTCGGCGTTGCGGGCGGGCGCGAGCGGCTTCCTCCTGAAGGACACCCGCCCGGCGGACCTGCTGGCGGCGATCGAGGTGGTCGCCTCCGGCGACGCCCTGCTGGCCCCCTCGGTGACGCGGCGCCTGGTGGCGGAGTTCGCGCGGCTGCCGTCGGGCCCGGTGACCCGCCTGGACGGCGTGACGGCTCGCGAGCAGGAGGTCCTGACGTTGATCGCGCGGGGCTTGTCGAACGACGAGATCGCCGCGCGCCTGCACCTGGGCATCGCCACGGTCAAGACCCACGTCGGCCGCCTGCTGCACAAGCTGGCCGCGCGGGACCGGGCCCAGCTGGTGATCGTCGCCTACGAATCGGGCCTGATCCGGCCTACACCGCCCGCGTGAACGGCGCGAACCGCATCGAGGAATCCCCCGGCAGCGAACGGCCACCCAAGACCAGCCGCGGCGCCAACGGCCCCGGAACCAGCCCGCGCTCCTCAAGCCACGCCGCCAGCGAAGGGAACCGGAAGTCCGGATCCACCCGAACCTCCCCCGGCACGGTCCGCGCCACCCCGCGGATCAGGGCCTTCGCCTGCTCCACCGACCGCGCCACGACCGGCCCGATCACGGTCACGTGCCCGATGTCCGTCCCGAACGCGAACCCCCCGTCGACCACGAACGGCGTTCCCAGCCGCGCCAGGAACGACCGCCGATCCACGCCGTGCGCGGCGAGATCCAGCGGGAGCACCTCGGCCAACGAGCCGGGCGAAGCGCCCGGACCGCCGTCGTCGGCGAATCGGCCGACGTGCCCCCGGCAACCGCCGTCGGCCACGAACCCCATCGACTCGTACAGCGGCCGGCCGAGCGTCGAAGCGTGCAGCCACACCACCCGGTCCCCGGCCGCCGAGACCGCCCGCTCGGTGATCGCGCGACCCAGCCCCCGCCGCCCGTGGCGGGGCGCGACCAGCACCATCGAGATCGACGCCACCGAGCCGAACGCCACCAGGGCCGCGGACGCCGCCAGCCCGAGGCCGTCCGGGTCGTCGATCCCGAACAGCGTTCCGGTCTCGTGCAGCAGCCGCCACTTCGGTGGCTCGCGCGGCCACGAGCGGGACTCGGCCAGGTCGGAGCAGGCGGGCAGGTCGGCGGCGGTCAGGGTGCGGATCTCCACGGACGTTGCCTACGCCACACGCCAAGTGACCGACAAGTAGTTAAGCTCCCGTGGCATGAGCAGTGCGACGGAGCCGCTCGGGACGCCGCCCGAGGACGAACCGGACATCCACACCACGGCCGGCAAGCTGGCCGACCTGTACCGCCGGTACGACGAGGCGGTGCACGCGGGCTCGGCCCGTGCGGTGGAGAAGCAGCACGCCAAGGGCAAGAAAACCGCCCGCGAACGCATCGAGCTGCTCCTCGACGAGAACTCCTTCGTCGAACTCGACGAGCTGGCGCGGCACCGCTCGACCAACTTCGGCCAGGAGAAGAACCGCCCGTACGGCGACGGCGTCGTGACCGGCTACGGCACCGTCGACGGCCGTCCGGTGTGCGTCTTCAGCCAGGACGTCACCGTCTTCGGCGGCAGCCTCGGCGAGGTCTACGGCGAGAAGATCGTCAAGGTGATGGACCTGGCGATCAAGACCGGCCGTCCGATCATCGGCATCAACGAGGGCGGCGGCGCGCGCATCCAGGAGGGCGTCGTCTCGCTCGGCCTCTACGGCGAGATCTTCCGCCGCAACGTGCAGGCCTCCGGCGTCATCCCGCAGATCTCGCTGATCATGGGCGCGAACGCGGGCGGGCACGTCTACTCCCCCGCGCTGACCGACTTCATCGTGATGGTCGACGAGACGTCGCAGATGTTCATCACCGGCCCGGACGTCGTCAAGACGGTCACCGGCGAGGACGTCACCTTCGAGGAGCTCGGCGGCGGCCGCACCCACAACACGAAGTCCGGCGTCGCGCACTACCTGGGCTCCGACGACGAGGACGCCATCGCCTACGTCAAGGAACTGCTCTCCTACCTGCCGCAGAACAACCTGTCGGACGCGCCGGTGTTCGAGCCGCCTTCCGACCGGCCGGGGTTCTTCGACGACGTCACCGACGCCGACCGCGAGCTGGACACGATCATCCCGGACTCGCCGAACACCCCGTACGACATGCACGAGGTGATCACCCGGGTCGTCGACGACGGTGACTTCCTCGAGGTCCACGAACTGTTCGCGCCGAACATCATCGTCGGCTTCGGCCGCGTCGACGGCCACAGCGTCGGTGTCGTCGCCAACCAGCCGACGCAGTTCGCGGGCTGCCTCGACATCGACGCGTCCGAGAAGGCCGCGCGGTTCGTGCGCACCTGCGACGCGTTCAACATCCCGGTGCTCACCTTCGTCGACGTCCCGGGCTTCCTCCCGGGCACCGATCAGGAGTGGAACGGCATCATCCGCCGCGGCGCGAAGCTGATCTACGCCTACGCGGAGGCGACGGTCCCGCTGGTCACGGTGATCACGCGCAAGGCCTTCGGCGGCGCGTACGACGTCATGGGCTCGAAGCACCTCGGCGCCGACATCAACCTGGCCTGGCCGACCGCGCAGGTCGCGGTGATGGGTGCCCAGGGCGCGGCGAACATCGTCCACCGCAAGACCCTGGCCAACGCGGCTTCCGAGGGGAAGGACGTCGACGCGCTGCGCGCCGAGCTGATCCAGGAGTACGAGGACACGCTGCTGAACCCGTACGCGGCGGCCGAGCGTGGGTACGTCGACTCGGTGATCGTGCCGGCGCACACCCGCGGGCACGTCGCACGGGCGCTGTCCCTGCTGCGGAACAAGCGGGAATCGCTGCCGCCCAAGAAGCACGGGAACATCCCGCTGTGAGCGGCGAAAAGCCCCTGCTGAGGGTGGTCCGGGGCAACCCGAGCGACGCCGAGCTGGCGGCGCTGACGGCGGTCGTCGCGGCGGCGTCGGCCGCGAAGACGCCGGAGAAGCCGAAGCCGCGCACGTCGTGGTGGGGCGATCACGCTGCTTCGCTGCGGCGGCCGCTGCACCCCGGCGAGGGTGCTTGGCGCGCTTCGGGTCTGCCTCAGGGCTGAAGGGCGTCGAGGAAGACCGTCGGGACTTCGTTCTCCCGGACGATCGCGCCCAGCAGCGCCGCGAGCCGATCGCGGTCCGGGGTGCTCAGGCCCGCGGCCAGCTCGTCGACGCGGCGGCACGTCGCCGCGTAGAAGTCCTCCGCCAGGTCGTGGCCGTCCGCGGTCAGGAGGACCTGGACCGCCCGGCGGTCGACCGGGTCGGGTTCGCGCCGGACGAGCCCGCGGCGGACCGCGCGGTCGACCAGGCCGGTCAGGCTCGACTTCTCGAGGCCGAGCGTCGCGCCCAGGTCGCCCATGCCGTACGGCCGGCCCATCAGCACGCACAGCAGCTGCCCCTGCTGCACGGTGAGCCCGTACTCGCGGGCGGACTCGGTGTAGACGGCGTTCACCAGGAACGACGCCCGCACGAGCCCGGCCACCACACCGAGGTCCGCCCCGCTCTTCCCCATCCGGTCAGCCTACTTCGCGACGGCCTCGCGCACGGCGGGCACGATCTCCTCGGCCCACCGCGCGGTGGCGACCTCGTCGGGGGCGCTGCCGCCGGGTCCGAAGAGCACGAACCCGGCGGCGCCGTGCTCCAGCACGGCGCCGGTCAGCTCCTCGATCCACTGGGCGGGCGAGCCACCGATCCAGCGGCCGTCGCCGTCGCGGGTCCTGCGGAGCGGCTCCGCCGTGATGCGCCCGGGGAAGTTGTAGACGGTGGCGATCTCGGCGGGATCCCGCCCGGCGTCGACGGCGGCCTTGTCGATCAGCGGCCGTGAGGTGCGGTAGCGCTCGCTGAGCCAGTCGGCGGCGTGGCCGGGCATCCACCCGTCGGCCACCCGGCCGGTGACGGCGAGGGACTTCGGCCCCACCGACCCGGTCCACACCGGCGGCATCTCCGCCGCGGCCGGTTCCAGGTTCGTGACCTGGTGGAACTCGCCCTCGAAGGTGACCGGCCCGCCGCCCCCGCCGAGCATCTTGACCAGCCGGATGCCCTCCTCGAAGGCCCGGACGGCCTGCCCCGGCGCGAGTTTCGGGAAGCCGAGCCGCGCGATGTCGTCCCACAGCCCGCCGACGCCCATGCCGAGCACGATCCGGCCGCCGGTCAGCGCGGACAGGCTCGTGACGGTGCGCGCGAGCACCGACGCCGGGCGCGTCGGCAGGTTCGTGACGCTGACCAGGCCGGAGACCCGTTCGGTCCGGCCGAGCAGGACCCCGAGTTCGGCGTACGCGTCGAGCCGATCGGCGTGGTACGGGTGATCGGACACGGTGATGAGGTCGAGCCCGCCGCGGTCGGCCTGAACGGCCCGGTCCAGGGCGTCGGAGACGGCGGAGACGGCCGTGGACACGCCGATGCCGAAGTAGGTCATGGTTTCCTCCCAGTTAGTTCGTACTACGAACATAACACAAGTAGTTCCTAGCACGAACTAACTTCGCGGAGGGCTCGCGGGCGGCCTGCCGGAAAACCGGTCGAGCCGCGGCCGACCGCCTGCTACCTTGGGTTCCGCCCGGTGCGACGGGGAAGGTTACTTCCGGTATCCCTTGGTTCGAATCCAAAACCGGTCGCCTCACGGTGACCGGTGGACACCTTCTCCAGCCGAGACCTCGGGCACCCAACTTCACACGCACTCCCGGTGCGTCACCGATCTCGGGAGTCACGGCCACCACGGTGCCCGGTGCGCAGGCGAGGGTTACTTCCGCTTCCAACGGGCAGGTCGGGGGTTCGAATCCCTCCCGGACCACTCGCGGTCCGGTAGCTCAGTGGCCTAGAGCAGCTATGTACCTTCACCGATTTCGATCTCGGGCATCGCTGTGGCCGTGACTCCCTCCACAACAGGGGGAGAAATGAGCAAGTTCAACACCGCACGAGCGCCCGCCGCGACCTCTCCGGTCCGCGGCGAGGCCACGCCGTCCACCGTCACCCACCAGGGCGGTGCCGGCTACGCGCGCGACACCAAGTCCGAGCTCTTCCTGCTCGCCGTCGCGAACATGGTCGGCGAGCACACCTTCTACGAGTCCGCGGACACCCGCGACACGCGCTACGCCGAGCTCGTCCGCAAGTCCACGTTGGACGATCCTCAGTGGACCGCGCGGTTCCTGCGCTGGCTGCGGACCGCCGCGAACCTGCGGACGGCGTCGCTGGTCGGCGCGGCCGAGTTCGCCAAGGCGCGGCGGGACGCCGGCCTCGACGGGATGAGCCGCCAGGTCGTCGCCGACGTGCTGCAGCGGGCCGACGAGCCCGGTGAGCTGCTCGCCTACTGGACTTCCGTGCACGGCCGGGCCGTGCCGAAGCCCGTCAAGCGCGGGATCGCCGACGCCGCGGCGCGGCTGTACGACGAGCGATCCTTCGTCAAGTGGGACTCCGCCGCGCACGCGTTCCGGTTCGCCGACGTCCTCGAGCTGACCCACCCGGCCGGCGGAGGCGAGCTGTTCAAGCACATCCTCGACGAGCGCCACGGCCGCGGCAACGCCATCCCGGACTCCCTGGCCACGCTGCGCGCCCGCGCGGAGCTGATGAGCCAGGACGTCGACCGGCGGCGAGCGCTGTTCGGCCGGACGGACGCCGCGGACGTGCTGCGGGCGGCGGGCATGACGTGGGAGTCCGTCGCCGGATGGCTGCAGGGTCCGCTGGACGCGCGCGTCTGGGAGGCGCTGATCCCGTCGATGGGCTACATGGCCCTGCTGCGGAACCTCCGCAACTTCGACGAGGCCGGCGTCTCGGACGCGGTCGCGCAGCGGGTCGCCGAGCGGCTCGCCAGTCCCGTGCAGGTCGCGAAGTCGCGGCAGCTGCCGATGCGGTTCCTCGCGGCCTACCGGGCGGCGCCGTCGCTGCGGTGGGCGTGGGCGCTCGAGCGGGCGATCGCGCACGCGCTGGCCAACGTGCCCGTGCTGCGCGGCCGGACGCTCATCCTCGTCGACACGTCGGCGTCGATGAACGACCGCTTCAGCAAGGACGGCAGCCTGATGCGCTGGGACGCGGCCGCGGTGTTCGGACTGGCGCTCGGACGGCGCTGCGCGAAGGCCGACGTCGTGTCGTTCTCGGACGGCTACTGGGACCGCGGCCAGGGCACCAAGGTGTTCAAGCTGCGCCGGGGCGGGTCGCTGCTGGCCGACGTCGAGCGCTGGAAGTCCGGCGGGTTCTTCATCGGCGGCGGCACCGACACGGCGGGCGCGGTGAAGAAGCACTTCGCGAAGCACGACCGCGTCGTCATCCTCACCGACGAGCAGGCGGCGTACGGCGACGTCGGGCAAGCTCTGCCCGCGCACGTGCCGCTGTACACCTGGAACCTGGCGGGTTACCGGGCCGGCCACGCGCCGTCCGGCGGCGCGCACCGGCACACCTTCGGCGGCCTGACCGACCAGGCGTTCCGGATGATCCCGCTGATCGAGCGGGGCCGGAACGCCGACTGGCCCTTCTGAGAGACGCCGTGAAGGCCCCCATGACGAGATCATGGGGGCCTTCACGCTGTGTACGGCGCGTCACAGGAATGACCGTGGACCCGGCGCTAGCCCACGTCGTATAGTCCACGTGGAATAACCGACCTGGAGGAGCTGAACCCATGGCCTCGCCCAAGCTGACCCCGCTCGGCATCGCCGTGCTGGAGCTGCTCCACGAGGGGCCGATGCACCCGTACGAGATGGCCCAGCTCATGCGCGAGCGGTACGTCCACATGCGGGTCAACGTGAAGGCCGGCTCGCTCTACCACACCGTGGAGCGCCTGCTCCGGGACGGACTCATCGAGGTCGTCGACACGCAACGTGACGGACGGCGGCCCGAACGGACCGTCTACGGCATGACGCAGCGAGGGCTCGACGAGTTCACCCAGCGCGGCCGCGAGCTGCTCGGCGATCTCGCGACGGAATTCCCCGCCTACCTGTCCGGGCTCGGGGTGATCGACGAACTGGGGCGCGAAGCTTCGCTGATCGAACTCGAGCACCGGATCACCCGGCTGCGCGCCGCGGTGGCCGCGGACGAGGCGGTGCTGCAGCGGCTGGCCGAAGACGGGACGCCGCCGATCTACTGGCTGGACTGGCGCTACCAGTGCGACCACCGGAAGTTCGAGCTCCAGTGGACCGAGCGGCTCCTCGACGACCTGCGCTCCGGGCGGATCGCCTTCAAGGACGAAGGACAACCCAAGCTCACGCTCATCACCAAGGAAGACGACGATGAACGCAAGACAAGCTAACCCGTGGGCCGCGCTGGGCGCGCTGTGCCTCGGCTTCTTCATGATCCTGCTCGACACGACGATCGTGTCGATCGCGATCCCGACCATGCTGCGCGAGCTGGGCGCCGGGCTGAACTCGATCGTCTGGGTGATCAGCGTCTACCTGCTCACCTACGCCGTGCCGATGCTGTTCACCAGCCGGCTCGGTGACCGCTTCGGCCCGAAGCGCGTGTTCCTCGCCGGGCTCGTCGTGTTCACCGGCGCGTCGCTGTGGTGCGGCCTGTCCGGCAACGTCGAAATGCTGATCGCCGCCCGGGCCGTGCAGGGCCTCGGCGCCGCCCTGATGACGCCGCAGACGCTGGCGTTCATCACGCACCTGTTCCCGCCGGCCAAGCGCGGTCCGGCGATGGGCATGTGGGGCGGGGTCGCCGGGCTGGCGACCATCGCGGGCCCGCTGCTCGGCGGCGTGCTCGTCGACCACCTCGGCTGGGAGTGGATCTTCTACGTCAACGTGCCGATCGGCGTGATCGCCGTCGTGCTCACCCTGCTGCTGGTGCCGGACTGGCAGCCGAAGCACGCGCACTCGTTCGACCTGCTGGGCATCGTGCTCTCGAGCGCGGCGCTGCTCTGCATCGTGTTCGGCGTCCAGAACGGGCAGCAGTACGACTGGGGCACGGTCTTCGCCGGGATCACGGTGTTCGAGATCATCGGCGCCGGCGTGGTGCTGATGATCGCGTTCCTGGTGTGGCAGCGGTTCAACAAGCGGGAGCCGCTGCTGCCGCTGCAGGTGTTCTCGAACCGGAACTTCTCGGCCGGGACGCTCACCGCGACCACCGTCGGCTTCGCGATGACCGGCATGTTCCTGCCGCTGGTCATCTACATCCAGTCGGTGCTCGGGCTGAGCCCGACCATGGGCGGCCTGCTCACCGCCCCGATGTCGCTGCTGTCCGGGATCATCGCGCCGTTCGTCGGGCGCGCGTCGGACAAGGTGAACGGCAAGTACCTGGTGATGTTCGGCCTGGCGGCGCTCGCGGCCGGGCTCGGGATCATCGCGCTGCAGGCGACGCCGGACAGCAACCCGTGGACGTTCGTCCCGGCGCTGCTGGTGTGCGGGCTCGGCATCGGCTGCATCTTCTCGCCGATGAGCAACCTGACGATGGGTTCGATCGAGCCGCGCCTGGCCGGGACCGCGTCCGGCATCTTCAACACCGCGCGCCAGGTGGGCGGCGTGCTCGGTAGCGCGGCCATCGGCGTGCTGCTGCAGGCGCGGATCAGCGCGTCCATCGCGGACGAAGCGACGAAGGCCGCTTCGCAGCTGCCGGAGCAGTACCGGGCGCCGTTCACGGAGGGCATCGCGCACGCGGCGGCGAGCACCGGCGAGTTCGGCTCGGCGGGCGGCCCGTCGCCGATGCCGGGGCTGCCCGCGGAGATCGCCGCGCAGGCCGGGAAGCTGGCCACCGAGGCGGTCCACAGTGGACTGACCGACGCCGCCCGCGTGACGATGCTGCTGCCGATGGGCGTCCTCCTGCTCGGGGTCGTTTCCGCGGCGGTGATGCAGCGGGTCAAGCCGCGCTGGCAGACACCGGCGCCGGCGCCCGAAGCGGCCGCGGCCTGAAACACCGTGCAGGCCCCCGCTCCGGTGTCGGGTACCGGAGCGGGGGCCTGCACGGACCGCGGGAGCGGTGGTCCGCCTAGCGGTGGTGGCGGCGGTAGGACAGGCCGTACCCGTACGGGAACAGGCCCTGCTGGCCGTCACCGGCGTTGATCGGTTCCTGGGCCGAGCTCTTCGGCCAGGTGAAGCTCAGCTTGCCGGTCGGGTTGTAGTCGCCGTACAGGACATCGGCGACGCCGGCGCCTTCCGAGCCCGGCAGCCAGGCCGCCACGAGGCCCTTGACCGACGGCAGCTGCGCCGAGATGTCCAGCGGCCGTCCGGAGACGGTCACCAGGACGGTGGGGACGCCCGAGGCCTTCAGCTTGCCGACGAGGGCGAGGTCTTCGGCGTCGAGGCCGAGTCCGTTCGGCCGATCTCCCTGCCCTTCGGCGTACGGTGTTTCGCCCACCACAGCGACCGCGACCTGGTAGCTGCGGTCGATTCCGTTACCCGCACGGTCATAGGTCACCACCGTGCCTTTCCCGGCACCGGCCTTGATGCCGTCGAGGATCGTCGTGCCCGGGATCACCCGCTCGCCGCTCTGGCCCTGCCAGGTGAGGGTCCAGCCGCCGGCCTGGTTGCCCATGTCGTTGGCGTTCTTGCCGGCCACGAAGATCTTGTTGTTCTGCTTGGCCAGCGGCAGCACGCCGTCGTTCTTCAGCAGCACCTGCGACTCGCGCACCGCCTGCCGCGCCACGGCGCGGTGCGCCGCACTGCCGAAGTCCTTCTGCAGCGAGCGGTCGGTGTACGGGCGTTCGAACAGGCCCAGCTCGAACTTCTTCGTGAGGATCCGCCGGTTGGCGTCGTCGACGCGCGACATCGGGACGTCCCCGTTGAGGACTTCGGCCTTCAGCGTGGCGACGAACTTCTGGTAGTCGTACGGGACCATCACCATGTCGATCCCGGCGTTGACGGCCTGCTTGACCTCGGCGGCGGTGAACCCTTCCTGACCGTCGATCTGGTCGATGCCGTTCCAGTCGGAGACGACGAACCCGGAGAAGCCCAGCTCGCCCTTGAGCAGGTCGGTGATGAGGAACTTGTTGCCGTGGTCCTTGACGCCGTTCCAGCTGTTGAAGCTGATCATCACCGAGCCGACGCCGTGCGCGACCGCGGCCCGGAACGGCGGCAGGTGGATCCGCCGCAGCTCCTCCAGGCTGATCTGGGTGTTGCCCTGGTCGTCGCCGCCGGTGGTGCCGCCGTCGCCGATGAAGTGCTTGGCCGTGGCCAGGACGGACGTCGGGTCGCCGAGCGCGCGGCCCTGCAGGCCCTCGATGACCACCGAGTTGGCGACGGCGTTGGCGGGAACTTCGCCGTAGGACTCGTATGTGCGGCCCCAGCGGTCGTCGCGGGCGACGCACAGGCAGGGCGCGAAAGCCCACTTGACGCCGGTGGCCGCGGTCTCGTCCGCGGTGATCGCGCCGATCTTCTCGACCAGCCGCGGGTCGTTCGCCGCACCCAGGCCGATGTTGTGCGGGAAGACCGTCGCGCCGTACACGTTGTTGTGGCCGTGCACGGAGTCGGAGCCGTAGATGATCGGGATGCCGAGACCGGTCGAGGTCGCCGCCTTCTGGTAGGCGTCGATCATGTCCGCCCAGGCGGCCGGCGTGTTCGGCGTCGGCGTCGAACCGCCGCCGGAGAGGATGGAGCCGAGCCGCGCCGCGGCGGACTGGGCGGGCGTCGCGGCGCCCCGCTCGCCCTGGGTCATCTGCCCGACCTTGTCGTCGAGCGTCATCCGCGCCATCAGGTCCGTGACGCGGTCGGCCACCGAGGCCCGTGGGTTCTTGTAGAGCGGTGCCGCGGTCGCGGACGCCATCGGCGCGAGGGCCGTGCCCGCGAGCAGCAGACCGGCCAGGGCGGTGGTTCGCAATGATCTCGTGGTGCGGAGGAGCGGCATTGTTCTCTCCGTGACAATCCGTCGATCCATAAGTTGCGAGCCAAAACAAATTAGCTCTCCTGCGGAGTGACGCCGGTCACAATTCGGTCACGACCGTCCGGCCCAGTAAGTTTCAGGGGTGCAGTTCGTCCTCGCCTCCCAGTCCCCCGCCCGGCTCGCCCTCCTGCGTTCCGCGGGCCTCGATCCCGCCGTGTTCGTCTCCGGCGTCGACGAGGACGCCGTCGCCGCCTCGCTGACCGATCCCTCGCCGTCCGAACTGGTCCAGGCCCTCGCCGCGGCCAAGGCCGAAGCGGTCATCGACCAGGTCGCCGCGGCGCACCCGGACGCCGTCGTCGTCGCCTGCGATTCGATGCTTTCGATCCACGGGCAGATGGTCGGCAAGCCGGGGGCACCGGACGTCGCCCGCAGCCGCTGGGCCGCGATGGCGGGGACGTCCGGTGAACTCCTCACCGGGCACGCGGTCGTCCGGCTCGACGGCGGGACGCGTGCCAAGGAGGCCGCCGGCTGGGAATCGACCACGGTCCGGTTCGGCACGCCGAGCCCGGCGGAGATCGACGCCTACGTCGCCAGCGGCGAGCCGCTCAACGTCGCCGGCGGCTTCACGATCGACGGCCTGGGCGGCTGGTTCGTCGAAGGCCTCGACGGCGGCCACACCAGCGTCATCGGCATCAGCCTGCCGCTGACCCGCCGGCTGCTGGCCGAGGTCGGCGTGAGTGTCGTGGATCTCTGGCGGTCTCCCGCATCCTGAGAAGGGCACCACACCTTCGGGTGATCCGGAAGAGTCCTCTCTTGCCTAACGTTCTCTTTACCCGGCAAGACAAGATACTTTCGAGCACCGGAGTCGCCCCGTGTCTTTCGTACGGACATACACCAAGCCGCGGGTGTTCGCGGCCGCGGTTCTCGGCTCGCTCGTCGTCGGGGCCCTCCTGGGCGTCGTCGCGCGGCAGACCGAGGCCGGCTGGCTGACCGATCTCCTCGACCAGATCGGCACCATCTTCACCACGCTGCTGCAGATCGCGGTGATCCCGCTGGTCTTCACGGCGATCGTGGTCGGCATCAACAGCCTCCGCGGCCTCGGCGGCGGCCGCACCGCCGCGCGTCTCGGCGGCAAGACGGTGCTGTGGTTCGCGATCACGTCGTTCATCGCGTCGCTGATCGGCATCGCGGTCGGCCGGATCTTCAACCCGGGCTCCGGTGGCCTCGGCGGCGTCGAAGCGACCGCGAAGAACGCCGACAAGGCCGCGAAGAGCGTCGACCACTGGGGTTCGTGGAGCGCCTTCGTCGACGGCCTCCTGCCGGAGAACTTCGTGAAAGCGTTTGCCGACGGCGAGACGCTGCAGGTGCTGTTCCTCGCGCTGGTCATCGGCGCGGCCGCGTACAGCCTGGGTGACAAGGCGAAGCCGTTCGTCGACTTCACGACGAGCGTGTTCGAGATCATCCAGCGCTACCTCGGCTGGATCGTCCGGCTGGCCCCGATCGGCATCGTCGGCCTGATCGGCGCGGCGGTGTCCAACTACGGCGACGCGCTGTTCCGGCCGCTGTTCTCCACCACGCTCGCGGTGTACGTCGGCTGCCTGCTCGTGCTGTTCGTCGTCTACCCGATCCTGCTGCAGTTCGTGGCGAAGGTCAGCCCGCTGAAGTTCTTCGCGAAGGCCGGCACGGCGATCCAGTTCGCGTTCGCCTCGCAGTCTTCGGCCGCGACGCTGCCGCTGACCCGCCAGTCCGCGGTCAACCTCGGCGTCCAGCCGGCGTACGCGGCCTTCGCGACTCCGCTCGGCAGCGCGACGAAGATGGACGGCTGCGCGGCGGTGTTCCCGGCGATCGCGGCGATCTTCGTGGCCAACCTGGCCGGGGTGTCGCTGAACTTCTGGCAGTACGCGGGCATCGTCGTGGTGGCCGTGGTCGGCGCACTGGCGACCGCCGGGACCACCGGCTGGCTGACGGCGTTCACGCTGACGACGTCGTTCATCGGCCTCGACGCCAAGCAGGTGGCGCTGGGCCTGGCCCTGATCTACTCGGTCAACCCGATCATGGACATGATGCGGACGGCGACGAACGTGGCCGGCCAGATCGTGGTGCCGACGATCGTGGCCCGCGGCGAAGGCCTCCTCGACGACGAGGTCCTCGACGCCCCGACCGACCGTCCCGAGCACAGCGACGACGGCACCGCCGCCCGCCACACCGCCCCCACCCCCGCCTGAGCGCCACTTTCACGTGAAAGTGACCCGGAGGCCGGTCCTCCACGTCACTTTCACGTGAAAGTGCCGCCTTTTGTGTTCAAGAGCCGGGGCAGGTGCGGAGGTCGGCGCGGGTGAGGCGGATGTCCGGCCAGCCGCGCAGGTCCGACGGGGCGGTGAAGCGGCGGGTGCAGCCGACCGATCTGCCCGCCAGGTCGTACACCTCGCCCAGCACCGGGGCCGCCGCGCACTTCGGGGTGCCGGCCGCCGAGTCCGGGCAGTCGTGGCGGACCACGATCACGTCGGGGCTGGCGTCGGCCGTGACGTCGTAGAGCGACAGCGTCCCGGCGTCCGCGTAGAACGGCTTGCCCGGGTCGCGCCACACTCCCCCGCTGGGGACGAGCAGCTCGCCGTACGCGGCCGTGCCGTCGTCACCGACGTCGCCGCGGACCAGGCACGCCGGGGCCGGGCCGTCGATGCAGCGCAGCGAGTTCTGGTCCAGCCGTACGCCCAGCTGGGCGATCGACAGCTCGAACACCGTGCCCGGCTCGGGCCCCACGCGCAGGCGGGCCGAACCGCCCCCGGTGTCGGTCAGCAGGACCACCGGCGTGCCCCCGACGGTCACCGCCGCGAGCTGGCGGCACGGGCCGCCGCCGCAAGTCACGGCGGGTGTCACCGGCGCGGCGGCGGGTTCGGCCAGTCCGACGGCCGCTTCGGGCCGCGGCCGCAGCAGGAACACCGCGCCGATCGCGCCGACGGTCACCACCGCGGCCAGCACCGCGGTGAGCAGCGCCGACCGGGGCGTCCGCGCTGCCGTAGTCCGCATAAGGCAGAGCGTAAGCCGCTTCGCGGCCGCGTGTCGGAAGCGCCCCGTCGCGATGTGACTGAATCGCCCGGGGGTGCCACACCCCGTGTCCGCCCGGCGGGCTTCGCTCCCGCGGACCCCCGAAGCGTGGATGCCCGACGGGGTCGCACGTAGCAGACCGTGTCCGTCTATGTTGTCCCGGTGACGAACCCGAACCTGCCGCCCGCCCTGTACCTCCCCACCGGCCCGGTCAGCGCCGAGACCGAAGGCGCGTCGATCGAGCTGCGCCGCACGCCCGACGGTCGCACCGCGCTGGTCGCGTTCACCGCCCTGGACCGGCTGATCGACTGCTGCGGCGAGCACCAGCCGTGGGTGCTGGTGAGCACCGAGCACCTGCCGAAGGTGCACAAAGCGAACCCGTACGACGTGATCGTGCTCGATTCGCCGCTGCCCGAGGAGCTGCGTCACCACGTCTGAGCGTGGTTCACCTCTCACTCAAGAGACTCGCGACGTCATATCCGTAGACTTCCGAGATGCCGCGTGGGCGGTCAGCAGAGCAGCTGTCGGACGCAGGAGGTGCGGGGTGGCCGAGCAGGTCGGCGAATCCACGGGTGGTCCGGTGACCAAGATCCTGGTCGCCAACCGTGGTGAAATCGCGGTACGCGTCATCAGAGCCGCCAAGGACGCCGGTCTGGCCAGCGTCGCGGTGTACGCCGACCCGGACCGCGACGCGCCACACGTGCGCCTGGCCGACGAAGCGTTCGCGCTGGGCGGCACGACGGCCGCCGAGAGCTACCTGAACTTCGGCAAGCTGCTCGAAGCCGCCAAGCGGTCGGGCGCCGACTCGGTGCACCCGGGCTACGGCTTCCTGTCCGAGAACGCCGACTTCGCCCAGGCCGTCCTGGACGCCGGGCTGACCTGGATCGGGCCGAGCCCGCAGGCCATCCGCGACCTCGGTGACAAGGTCACCGCGCGCCACATCGCCATGCGCGCGGGCGCGCCGCTGGTGCCGGGCACCAAGGAGCCGGTGAAGGACGCGAGCGAGATCGTCGCGTTCGCCGACGAGCACGGCCTGCCGGTGGCCATCAAGGCCGCGTTCGGCGGCGGCGGCCGCGGCCTCAAGGTCGCGCGCACCCGCGAAGAGATCCCCGAGCTGTTCGAGTCGGCCACGCGTGAGGCGGTCGCCGCGTTCGGCCGCGGCGAGTGCTTCGTCGAGCGGTACCTGGACAAGCCGCGGCACGTCGAGGCGCAGGTGCTGGCCGACATGCACGGCAACGCGATCGTCGTCGGCACCCGCGACTGCTCGCTGCAGCGCCGCCACCAGAAGCTGGTCGAGGAGGCGCCCGCGCCGTTCCTGAGCGACGAGCAGCGCAAGCGGATCCACGAGTCCGCGAAGGCGATCTGCAAGGAAGCCGGGTACTACGGCGCCGGCACGGTCGAGTACCTCGTCGCCGTCGACGGCACGATCTCGTTCCTCGAGGTCAACACGCGGCTGCAGGTCGAGCACCCGGTGTCGGAGGAGACGACCGGCCTCGACCTGGTGCGCGAGATGTTCCGGATCGCGCGCGGCGAGAAGCTGCGGATCACCTCCGACCCCGAGCCGCGCGGCCACTCGATCGAGTTCCGCATCAACGGCGAGGACGCCGGCCGCGGCTTCCTGCCCGCGCCGGGCACGGTGACGAAGTTCGTCGCGCCGAGCGGGCCCGGCGTGCGCGTCGACTCGGGCGTCGAGTCCGGCAGCGTCATCGGCGGGCAGTTCGACTCGATGCTGGCCAAGCTGATCGTCACCGGGTCGGACCGCAACAACGCCCTCGAGCGCAGCCGCCGGGCGCTGGCCGAGATGGTCGTCGAGGGCATGGCGACGGTGCTGCCGTTCGACCGCGTGATCGTCGACGACCCGGCGTTCATCGGCGACGAGAACGGCTTCAGCGTGCACACGCGCTGGATCGAGACGGAGTTCGACAACAAGATCGAGCCGTTCGTGGCGCCGGAGGCCGAAGCCGCCGAAGAGGAACCGCGGCAGAACGTCGTCGTCGAGGTCGGCGGGCGCCGGCTCGAGGTGTCGCTGCCGGGCGGGTTCGCGCTCGAAGGTGGCGGCGGGGGCGGCACCGCCGTCAAGGCGAAGCCGCGCAAGCGCGCCGGCGGCACCAAGGCCGCGGTGAGCGGCGACGCCGTCACCGCGCCGATGCAGGGCACGATCGTGAAGGTGGCTGTCGAAGAGGGCCAGACGGTCGAAGCCGGGGAGCTGATCGTCGTCCTCGAGGCGATGAAGATGGAAAACCCGGTCACCGCGCACAAAGCGGGCACCGTCACCGGGCTTTCGGTCGAGGTCGGCGCCGCCGTGACGCAGGGCACACAGCTGCTCGAGATCAAGTAGCACGGTTCGTCACGGATGTCGTGGTGGGCCGCCCCCGGGGCGGCCTACCATCGACTACGTGACCGACGTCCCCTCTCCGCAGCTGCGGATCAGCGACCAGAACCGTGAGTCCGCGCTGTCCGCCCTCGGGGAGCACATGACGGCGGGCCGGATCGACATCGACGAGTACGGCGAGCGTTCGGCGCGGATCACCGCGGCGAAGACCCGCGGCGAGCTCGTCGCCATTTTCGCGGACCTGCCCGCGCCCCACCCCCGGTACGAGGACGTCCCCCAGGCCGTCGCCGCTCCCGAGCCCGCGGCCACGCCCGGGCCGGCGCGGCCGCGGACACCCGACCAGTGGTCACCGCCGCAGCGGTTCGTCGCCGCGATCGTGCCGTTGACCTGGATCGCCGCGATCGTGTTGATCGCCGCGGTCAGCGGGGCCCTGTGGCCGGTCATCTTCGTGCCGATCGGGCTCACGGTCTTCGGCAAGTCCATGTGGGGCCACGACTGGAACCCGAACCACGACCACCGCGACCGGCACCTGCGCGACCGGGAGCGCCGGCGCGAGCTGCGCGACTCCTACCGCGACCACCGGCGTGGCCTGGACCGCTGATCCCCGGTGAGCGACATGCGGTTGAGCGACGCCGAACGCCAGGACGCCCTGGACGTTCTCGAAGAGCACGTCCGCACCGGCCGGCTCGACATTGACGAGTACGGGACCCGGTCCGCGAAGGTCACCGCGGCCAAGCGGGTCAGCGAGCTCGTCCCGCTGTTCGACGACCTGCCATCGCCGCGCCCGAGCGCCCTGCTCAACGGCGCTTCCGCGCCGCGCGTCCCGGTGGCGTCGTCGGAGGACAACGCCCTGGTGCGCTTCCTGACCGCGGGCGCCGTGCCGATCGCGATCGTCCTCGCCATCGCCGTGCTGATCCTCTCCCGCGGCCGGCTGCTGATCATTTCGGTCGCGCTGCCGCTGGTGGTCGCGATGATCGCGGGCGCCCGCCGCCGTCGCTGAGCGCGCCCGGCCTGGCTAGGCTGGGCGGAGTGGAACCGGTGGAGATCAACGCGGGCACGTACTACCTGCGCCAGCTGCGCGCCGACCGGCACATCGACGACCGCCCGTTGCTGATGGAGGCGTTCGCCGACCCGACGCACCGCAAGTACGTGCTGAACTACCGGCTGCGGACGCTCGACGAGGCGACCGAGTACGTGGCCCTGCGCGCGGCCCAATGGGCGGGCGACGAGCGCTGCTCGTGGGCGATCGCGGAGCCGACCTCGGGGCGGTTGCTCGGCGAGGTGGGTCTGCGCGAGCTGAACCTGGACGCGTCCTACGCGGAGGCGACGATCTGGGTCCACCCGGCAGAGCGCGGCAAGGGGATCGCCACGACGGCGCTGAACGCCGCGCTCCGGTTCGGCTTCGGCGGCCTGGGGCTGACCGAGGTCACGTACCGGTACGAGGAGAGCAACACGGCCTCGGCGATCGTGGCCGAGCGCTGCGGGTTCACCTTGGTCGGCCCGGAAGCGGAGCGCGCCCCGACCGGGGAGCGCCTGATCCGGTGGCACCGGACGTCCTGAGCGTCGCCGACCCGCCGGGGTCGCCGGGGTCTCCGCGCCGCCGGGGGTCGGGGGGTCGCCCGGTCGCCGGGCCGCCGGGGGTCGCCGCGCCGCCGGAAGTCGCCCGGCTGCCGGAGTCGCCGGGAGTCGCCCGGCCGCCGGAAGTCGCCCGGCCGCCGGGAGGGCGGCCGGCGCGTGGCCTCAGCTCACCGGCTCCACGATCCCCGCCCGCGCCTCCGGGGCCGCCGAGCGCAACGCGTCCGCCGCTTCGTCGCTCGGCTGGGACTGGGACTCGCGCTCCGCCTCCACCCGGGCCCGGTAGACCTCGACCTCGTGCTTCACCGTTTCGGGCGACCAGCCGAGGACCTCGCCCACCAGTGCGCCCACCTGCTCGGCGCAGTCGACGCCCCGGTGCGCGTACTCGATCGAGATGCGCGTCCGGCGGGCCAGGACGTCCTCCAGGTGCAGCGCCCCCTCGTGCGAAGCCGCGTACACCACTTCGACGCCCAGGTAGTCCGGAGCGTGCTCGATCGGCTTCAGCAGCTCCGGGCGGCCCTCGGCCGAGGCCAGGACTTCGTGCACCAGGGAGCCGTAGCGGTCCAGGAGGTGCCGCACGCGGTACGGGTGCAGCCCGTGCTCCGCCGCCAGGTGGTCGGCCTGGTTGACCAGCGCGTGGTAGCCGTCCGCGCCCAGGAGGGGGACCTTGTCCGTGATCGACGGCTGCGACCGGCCCGGCAGGTCCACCGCCGCCGCGTCCACCGCGTCCGCCGCCATCACGCGGTACGTCGTGTACTTGCCGCCCGCGATGGCCACCAGGCCCGGGGCCACCCTCGCCACCGCGTGCTCACGGGAGAGCTTCGACGTCTCTTCGCTCTCCCCCGCCAGCAACGGGCGAAGGCCCGCGTACACGCCTTCGATGTCGTCGTGCGTCAGCGGGGTCGCGAGGACCGTGTTGACGTGCTCGAGGATGTAGTCGATGTCGTGCTTCGTCGCCGCCGGGTGGGCCAGGTCGAGGTTCCAGTCCGTGTCCGTCGTGCCGACGATCCAGTGGTTGCCCCACGGGATCACGAACAGCACCGACTTCTCGGTGCGCAGGATCATCCCCGACTCCGAGACGATCCGGTCGCGCGGGACGACGATGTGCACGCCCTTGCTCGCCCGCACCCGGAACCGGCCGCGGCCGCCCGACAGCCGCTGCAGTTCGTCGGTCCAGACGCCGGTGCAGTTGATCACCGCGGCCGCCGAGATCTCCGTCTCGCGGCCGTCTTCGACGTCGCGGACGCGCACGCCGGACACCCGGTCGGCTTCGCGCAGGAACCCGACGACCTGGGTCGAGGTCCGCACGACCGCGCCGTAGTGCGCCGCCGTCCGCGCCACCGTCATCGTGTGGCGGGCGTCGTCGGACTGCGCGTCGTAGTAGCGGATCCCGCCGATCAGCGCCGAGCGCTTGAGGGCGGGCACCATCCGCAGCGCCCCCGCGCGGGTCAGGTGCTTCTGCCCCGGGACGCTGCGGGCGCCGCCCATCGTGTCGTACATCAGCAGGCCCGCCGCGGTGTACGGCCGCTCCCACACGCGGTGCGTCAGCGGGTAGAGGAAGCTGACCGGCTTCACCAGGTGGGGCGCGATGGTCGTCAGCATCAGCTCGCGCTCGCGCAGCGCTTCGCGGACCAGTCCGAACTCGAGCTGCTCCAGGTACCGCAGGCCGCCGTGGAACAGCTTGCTCGACCGGCTCGACGTCCCGGAGGCGAGGTCGCGGGCTTCGACGAGCGCGACCCGCAGCCCGCGCGTCGCGGCGTCCAGCGCCGTGCCCGCCCCGACCACGCCACCGCCGATGACGACGAGGTCGAACGTCTCCTTGCCGAGCCGCTGCCAGGTCTCTTCCCGCTTGACCGGGCCCAGTCGAGCCGGGTTCGTCTCCGCTGCGTGCTGCGCCACGTGACATTCCTCCTCGTGCCGGCGAGGCTTCCAGCATCGCACGACCCGGTGAGCCTCCGCCCGTCCACGGATGACACTTGTGGCGTAACCCTCCGCGATCTTCACCACGATCTTGGCAGAATTCCGCTCCCCAGCGCTTGGAAGTAGCTTCTACGCCCCGGTAACGTCGCGCGAACGTGGGTCGGCAACGGTGCCGTGGCACGCCGTGATCGACCCTGCGCAGAGTGTCCAGTGTGGAGGTGCAGCGGTGAGTGCTGGAGCAATAATCGTCTGGGAACTACTGGGAACGGCGACGCTGATCCTGCTCGGCAACGGCGTGGTGGCCAACCACGTGCTGCGCAAGAACAACGGGTACAACGCGGGCTTCCTGTTCATCAACCTCGGCTGGGCCTTCGCGGTCTTCACCGGCGCCAGCATCGCCGCGCCCAGCGGCGCGCACCTGAACCCGGCGGTGACCCTCGGGCTCGCCATCGCCGACAAGACGCCGTGGGCCGACGTGCCGTTCTACTTCATCGGCCAGTTCGCCGGCGCGATCATCGGCGCGGTGCTCTGCTGGGCCACCTACAAGCTGCAGTTCGACGACCACCCCGAGCCCGAGAACACCCTCGGCATCTTCTCCACCGGACCGCAGATCCAGAACACCGCGTGGAACCTGGTCACCGAGATCATCGGCACCTTCGTCCTGGTCGTGTGGATCCTGCTCAGCCCCACCTACGCCATGGGCGACGGCGGGACGCCGAACTTCGGCAACTCCGCCTTGGGCTACGCGGGCGTCTCGTTCGTGGTGCTCGTGATCGGTGCCTCGCTCGGCGGGCCGACGGGCTACGCGATCAACCCGGCCCGTGACCTCGGCCCGCGCATCGCCTACGCCTTCCTGCTGCCGATCCGCAACAAGGCCAACGCCAACTGGGGCTACTCGTGGATCCCGGTCGTCGGCCCGCTGGTCGGTGGCGCGATCGCCGCGCTCGTCTACCTCCTCGTGCACAACCTGACCTGATCGCCGAACCTCCCGAATTCCTGGAGCACACATGACTTCGTACGTAGCCGCGATCGACCAGGGCACCACCTCGACCCGGTGCATGATCTTCAACCACGAAGGCCGCGTCGTCTCGGTCGACCAGCGCGAGCACGAGCAGATCTTCCCCCGCGCCGGCTGGGTCGAGCACAACGCGGAAGAGATCTGGGAGAACACGCGCCGGGTCGCCGCGGGCGCACTGGCCAAGGCCGACCTCACCGCCAAGGACATCGCCGCGGTCGGCATCACCAACCAGCGCGAGACCGCGCTCGTCTGGGACAAGACCACGGGCAAGCCCGTGTACAACGCGATCGTCTGGCAGGACACCCGCACCGACCGGATCGTCACCGAGCTCGGCAACCTCGGCGGCGGCCAGGAGCGCTACCGCGACAAGGTCGGCCTCCCGCTCGCGACCTACTTCTCCGGGCCCAAGGTCAAGTGGATCCTGGACAACGTCGAGGGCGCGCGCGAGAAGGCCGAGGCCGGTGACCTGATCTTCGGCAACATGGACACCTGGGTGCTGTGGAACATGACCGGCGGGGCCGACGGCGGCGTGCACGTCACCGACCCGACCAACGCTTCCCGCACCATGCTGATGGACCTCGACACCCTGCAGTGGGACGCCGAGATCGCCGGCGAGATGGGCATCCCCCTTTCGATGCTGCCGGAGATCCGCTCCTCGTCCGAGGAGTACGGCAAGGTCCGCGAGAAGGGCGCGCTGGCCGGCGTCCCGATCGCGGGCATCCTGGGCGACCAGCAGGCCGCGACGTTCGGCCAGGCCTGCCTCTCGCCCGGCGAGGCCAAGAACACCTACGGCACCGGCAACTTCATGCTGCTGAACACCGGCACCGAGAAGGTGATGTCGCAGAACGGGCTGCTCACCACGGTCTGCTACAAGATCGGCTCGAACGACACGGTCTACGCGCTGGAAGGCTCCATCGCCGTCACCGGTTCGCTGGTGCAGTGGCTGCGCGACAACCTCGGCATGATCACGACCGCGGCCGAGATCGAGGAGCACGCGCGCAGCGTCGAGGACAACGGCGGCGCGTACTTCGTCCCGGCGTTCTCGGGTCTGTTCGCTCCTTACTGGCGATCCGACGCTCGCGGCGCGATCGTCGGGCTCACCCGGTTCGTCAACAAGGGCCACCTCGCCCGCGCGGTGCTGGAGGCGACCGCCTTCCAGTCGCGCGAGGTCATCGACGCGATGAACGCCGACTCCGGCGTCCCGCTGAAGTCGCTCAAGGTCGACGGCGGCATGGTCGTCAACGAGCTGCTCATGCAGTTCCAGGCCGACATCCTCGGCGTGCCGGTGATCCGCCCGGTGGTCAACGAGACCACCGCGCTGGGTGCCGCGTACGCCGCCGGTCTCGCCGTCGGGTTCTGGGCGTCCGAGGACGACATCCGCACCAACTGGGCCCAGGACAAGCAGTGGGATCCGTCGATGGACGACGCCCGCCGCGAGCGCGAGTACCGCAACTGGAAGAAGGCCGTCACCAAGACCTTCGACTGGGTCTCCGAAGAGGACTGACCGGCGAGGGCCGGGGGTGCCGCCCCAGGCGCTCCCGGCCCGCCCGTCACACTTCCCAGCCCTCCGGCTCGCCGGACTGCTCGTTCGGGGCGATGAGCATGAACCGCACGCCCTGGTCGTCGGTGACCCGCACCTGCCGCCCGTACGGCGAGTCGAAGGGTTTCCCGTCGACGGTGCCGCCGAGCTCGGCCACCTTGGCGGAGCTCGTGTCGGCGTCTGCCACCCAGAAGTACGCCGACCAGTACGACGCCGCTCCCGGTGGCACCGTGCCGAGCCCGCCGACCGGACGCCCGTCCAGCAGCAGGACCGCGTACGTGAAGTCGTCGCCGGAGATGTCCTGGAAGCCGTAGCCGAAGACCTGCTCGTAGAACGGCTTCGCGGCCGCGTAGTCGGCGCTCAGGCACTCGTTCCAGGCCGGGGTGCCCGGGGCCGCCGTGACCTGCGTGCCGATGTGGTGGCCGGCTTCCCAGAGCCCGAAGACCGCGCCCGCCGGATCGGCCGCGACGGCCATCCGGCCCTCCTTCATCACCTCCATCACCGGCATGACGATCTGCCCGCCGGCCTCGGTGACGGCCGCGGTCGTACGGTCCACATCGGACACCGCGAGGTAGGTCGTCCAGGCCGCCGGGACGTCCCGGCCCGGTGGTGTCCGGCCGATCCCGGCGACCGGGCGTCCCCGCAGCTCCGCCAGGCCGTAGAAGCCGCTCTCCGCACCGCCCCGCCGCACGTCCCAGCCGAACAGGCTGCCGTAGAAGGCGATCGCCTTCGCCTGGTCGGGCACCATCAGGTCCACCCAGCCGGGCGTACCGTCGGGCCATCTTTCGTCCCGGAAAACCATGCCGACTCCCAACCCTCGTCCGTGCCGCCTCTGGTGACGACCGGCACAGTCTGGCACCGGGCACCGACAAAAACCGGAAATCAAGCCTGGACCAGGCGGGCGTAGACGACGATGTTGTCGACGTAGTTGTGCGCGTTCCGGTCGAAGACACCGCCGCAGGTGATCAGCCGCAGTTCGGGGCCGGCCGTGTCGTCGTACACGCCTTCGCCCTCGAAGTCCTTCTTCGGTACCTGGTGCACCTTCGTCACCTCGAACACCGCCGTGGTGCCGTCCTTGCGGCCGATCGAGACCCGGTCACCGGCGGCGAGTTCCTTGAGCCGGAAGAAAATGCCTTTCTGGTGGTTGCCGTCGACGTGCCCGAGGACGACGGCCGGGCCGATCTCGCCCGGCGTGGGCGCGTAGGTGTACCAGCCGGCCTGCAGCGGCGTGGTCACCGGCGGCACCTCGACGGTGTTGTCCGGGTTGAGCCCGAGCGGGATCAGCGACGAGTGCGCCCCGATCTTCGGGATGTCGAGCGAGACGGGCTCGGACTTGGGCAGCGCCGCGACGGCGTCCTGGCTCTGCGCCTCCGGCGTCGGCACGACCGCGACCGGCTGGGCGGGCGGCGGCTGCGCGGTGCCCGGGTCACGCCCACCGCCGAGGGTCAGCGCCAGCACCACCAGCGCGGCCAGCACCACCGCGACGACGGCGATCAGGACGCCTCTTCCGTTCGTGATCCTCCTGGTCATGCTCTCCCCCTGACTGGCTCCTGAAAGTTCACACGTCCGGGTGGTCCTTTTGGTTGCGCCCCGACGGTACCTCCGCGGGCGGACCGCTCCGGCGCCCCGGAGCGGTCCGCCCGGCTCAGCGACGCCGCGCCCGCCGCGCCAGCGCCAGACCGGCCCCGCCGAGGGCCAGCACCCCCATGGCGGCCGCGGCGCCGGAGTTGTCGACGGCCGGGCCGTCGGTGCCCCCGGTCTGCGGCGCGCCCGACGGCACCTTGGCGACCTGCTTGGCGGCCGGGAGCACCTCGAGCCACGCGGTGGAATCCTCGTGGGCGCAGTACATCGTCACGGCGTACTTGCCGGGCTTGACGTCCTTCACGGTGGCGGTCGCCCACCTCGCGGGGTCGCCGGGCTTGCCGAAGGTCAGCGCCGCCGACTGGACGGAGACCTTCTCGTCGGGCCCGTGGGTCCGGCAGGCGAAGTCGAGCTTCACCCGCGCACCCGGCACCGCCTTGCCGGGCGACACGGTCAACGACCGGGTGATCCGGGCGATCGGGCCGTCCGGGAAGTCGGTCCCCGGGTCCGGCGTCGGCGTCACCGTCGGCATGCCGGTCGGGGACGGCGGCGCGGTCTGGATCGTGCTCGTCGACGTGACCGGCGGCGCCCCCGTCGGCGTGGCGGCGAGCGCGGCGCCGGGCGCGAGGACCAGGAAGGCCGCGGCGGCACCCGCGACGACAACGGTGTTCTTCATCTTTTCTCCCCTTGCGAATTTCCCGGAGTCGGAAACAACGGATGACGGCCGCCGTTCGCAGTTCCCCCTGCATCGGCCTTGGCCCCTCATCTGCTACCAAAGACGTCTCCACCTGCGGAAGGTTGCGCCCGAAGGTCACGAATCCATCGCGAACCGCCACATCGGAAACCCACGAAAAAGCCGCCCCGAAGGGCGGCTTCCGATTCGTGGAATATGTGGCGATCAGCCCGCCATGCTGCCGTCGCCCGCCTTCGCGGCGCCGGAAGGCACCTTCGCGACCTGGGCGGCGGGCACCGTGAACTGCGTGGTGTAGGTCTGGCTGCCGCACGTCACGGTCAGCGGGTACGTCCCCGCCGCGGTGCCGGGCTTCAGCTCGACGTCGGCGCTGATGTTCGCGTCGGCGCCCATGAACGGGCCGGGCGTGTAGTTGGTGAACGTCAGCACCGGCGAAGAGAACGCCGGCGAAGGGCCTTCACACTTCGCCAGCGCGACGTTCGGCGCGTCGCGGACGTACTTGTCCACCAGCGACTGGTTGATCGCGGTGTTCACGTTGAGCTGGACGCTGCCCGTGGTGCGCGGGGCCGGGCTGCTGCTGCTCTGCGCCGTCGCCGATCCGGTCGACGCCGTCGTCCCGATCACCGCTGCCGCAACGAAAACCACCGTCTTGCGCACTCTCGCACCCTTCGCGTCCTTCAGTCTTACAACCGACAAGACGCGACGGGTGCGCCGGGGTTGCGTGCTTCGTCAGTCGAGATCGTCGTGGCGCATGAGCTGGCGCCCGGCCTCGGTGATCGAGCCCGACAGCGACGGGTACACCGAAAATGTCAGTGCCAGGTGGTCCACTGTGAGCTGGTTCTGGACGGCGAGCGCGATGGGAAGGATGAGCTCGCTCGCCTGCGGCGCCACGACGACGCCACCGACGACCACGCCGGTGGCGGGGCGGCAGAACAGCTTGACGAAGCCTCGGCGGAGGCCCTCCATCTTCGCGCGCGCGTTGGTGGCCAGGGGCAGCATGATGGTGCGCGCGGGCACCTCGCCGGAGTCGATCGCCTGCTGGCTGATGCCGACGGTGGCGATCTCCGGGTGGGTGAACACGTTGGCGGCGACGGTCTTGAGCTTGATCGGCGCGACGCCTTCGCCCAGCGCGTGCCACATCGCGATGCGGCCCTGCATGCTCGCCACCGAGGCCAGCATGAGCACGCCGGTGCAGTCGCCGGCGGCGTAGATCCCGGGAACGGAGGTGCGCGAAACGCGGTCGACGGTGATGAACCCGCCGGGGCCGGGCTCGATGCCGACCTTGTCCAGGCCGATGTCCTTGGTGTTCGGGACCGACCCGACGGTCATCAGCGCGTGGCTGGCTTCGATCACGCGGCCGTCGGCGAGGAAGATCTCGACGCCCTTCTCGGTGCGCTCGACGCGGTCGGCGCGCGCCTGCTTCGCGACGGTCGTCCCGCGCTGCGAGAAGACCTCCTCGAGCACCGCGGCGGCGTCGGCGTCTTCGTGCGGGAGGACGCGGTCACGGCTGGAGACGACGGTGACCTTGACGCCCATCTCGGTGTAGGCGGACGCGAACTCGGCGCCGGTGACGCCCGAGCCGATCACGGCGAGGTGCTCGGGCAGCTCCTGGAGCTCGTAGAGCTGACGCCAGTCGAGGATGCGCTCGCCGTCGGGGACCGCGCCGGGCAGCACGCGCGGGGTGGCGCCGGTGGCGATGAGGACGACGTCGGCGGGCAGCTTCTCGGTGCCGTCCTTCGTCGTGACGGCGACCTTGTGGGTCGCCAGGCCGGGCTCTTCGTCGCAGAAGCGGGCCTCGCCGGCGATGACGCGGACGCCTTCGCGCTGGACGCGGGCGCGGATGTCGGCGGACTGGGCGAGCGCGAGGCCCTTCACCCGGCCGTGGACGGTCGGGAGGTCGACGCTGGTGTCCGCCATGTCGGTGTTGATGCCGAGCTCGCCGAGGTCGTGCATCTTCGCGAGCGCGCCCGAGCTGGCGATGAACGTCTTCGAGGGAACGCAGTCGTAGAGGACGCAGGCGCCACCCAGGCCGTCCCGCTCGACGATCGTGACGTCGGCTCCGTGCTGGGCCGCGACCAGCGCTGCCTCGTAGCCGGCCGGGCCCCCGCCCATGATCACGATCCTGGTCACCTGGGTCCTCCTCTGGCAGTCCGTGCGGTGCTCTCACCGTACGCGGCGAAGGTGACCAGACACTGAAGTGGGCGAACACGGCGAGTGCGTCCACTCGGGTGAGGAAGGTATCGCTACGCTGTCGGCGTGCCGTTGTATGCCGCGTACGGATCGAACATGGAGCCCGCCCAGATGCTGGAGCGCGCGCCGCACTCTCCGATGGCCGGCACCGGCTGGCTGGAGGGCTGGCGCCTGACCTTCGGCGGCGAGGACCTCGGCTGGGAAGGTGCCCTGGCCACGATCGTCGAGGACCCGGGCTCACGGGTCTTCGTCGTCCTCTACGACGTGACCCCGCTGGACGAGACGGGCCTGGACCGCTGGGAAGGCGGTGAGCTGGGCATCCATTCGAAGATCCGCCTGCGGGTCCAGACAATGGACGGCTCGGTCCTGGCCTGGCTGTACGTCCTGGACGCCTACGAAGGCGGCCTCCCGTCCGCCCGCTACCTCGGCGTCCTCGCCGACGCAGCCGAAGCCGCCGGCGCCCCGGCGGACTACGTCGACGACCTCCGAACCCGCCCCTGCTCCGGCATCACCGGCTGAGTTCCGTCTTCAATCACGCGAGTCACGTCTCCAATCACGCGGGTGACGGCCTCGATCACGCGAGTTACGCCGCTCGTCGCCTGAAGTGTGTCTGGAGCTCGGCCAGCAGCCGGCTGGGATCTCGGAGATCGGCCGCCGTCGCCCGGATGGTGACCCATCCTCGGCCTGCCAGCCGCTGGTCGCGCTCGGCATCGTGATCACGCCGCTCCTCGTGAGCCGCGAAGCCGTCGTACTCCAGCGCGATGCGCAGCGCCGGCCAAGCCATGTCGAGCACGTAGAGCTTGCGACCGTCGATGGCGGTGATCTCGTATTGCGGCTCCGGGACCGGCAACCCGGCTTCGACCACGATCAGCCGAAGGATGCTTTCGGGCGGCGATTCCGCCTTCCCGGTCGCGAGTGCCAGGAGCATCTGCGCCCTGTGGATACCTCGCTTGCTTCGGCGGTCCAGGATGCGGTCACGGACGTTCTCCCGGAGCCTCAGGCCGTGATCGGGAAGCAGGCCTCGCAGAGCCTCGTCGAGGGCGGCGAACGCGGTTCGCTTGCCTCCGTCGCAGAGGAAATCGGCGAGGGCGAGATTGAGCGAAAACACCGCAAGTCCGTCGAGTTCGACCACATCGCACTCGGTGAATTCGGCTCGATGGATGGTCAGTCCGGGCCTCGACTCGACCCGTCGGGCATAGGGCACGGTGACGTGCACGGTGGACTCTTCGACAGCTGAAATCCCATGCAGCGCAAGGGAAGTAGCTCCCGACAAAGCCGCGGGCGGACCCACCGCGATCAGCGCGGCCTGAGCCCGGGTCGCGAGATTCAGCGCATCAGCGGCGTGGATGACAACGCCGCGCCACGGCTGCGCGAGGACTCCCGTCGCGAGCCCCTCGAGTACGGCTCGGCGTCCCAAAACCGCGTCAGCTTCGCGACGCGAGACAGCACCGTGTTGTCCTCCCCAAGTGATCACACAATCGAGAATGAGGCCCTTCGCCGATCAAGGGAAGGACCTCATTCTCAGACTGTGGATAACTTGTCGAACCTGTGGATAACTTGTGTGTGCAACTCCGCACTCGCGTGCTTGGGGACGTAACTCGCGTGATTGGAGACGGAACTCGTCAGGCGAGGGTGGTTAGGGCGGTGTGGACGAGGGTTCGGACTCCGCAGAGGAGGGACCGCTCGTCGAGGACGAACGTGGGGCGGTGGATGTCCGATTGGGGGGCCGGCGGGCCGGGCCAGACGCCGAGGCGGGCGAAGGCTCCCTGGACGTGCTCCAGGTACCAGCCGAAGTCCTCGCCGCCGGAGGACTGCTCCGTCGGGGCCACCGCGCCCTCGCCGAGGGCCGCTTCGGTGCCCGCGCGCATCAGGGCCGTCGACTCCGGGTCCGAGACCACCGGCGGGACGCCGCGGCGGTAGTCCAGGTGGAAGCCGACGCCGGTCGGCGCCAGCAGGGACTCCACCGAGGCCGCCACCAGCGGCTCCAGGGCCGTCCAGACCTCGTGGTCGGCCGTCCGCAGGGTGCCGCGCAGGACGCCGTCCTGCGGGACGGCGTTGGCCGCCTGGCCCGCGTGGACCGCTCCCCAGACCAGGATCGTGCCGGACCGCGGGTCGACGCGGCGGGAGAGCACCGCGGGCAGGGACGTGATCACCGTGCCCAGCGCGTGGACCAGGTCCGCCGTCAGGTGCGGCCGGGACGTGTGGCCGCCCGGCGACGTCAGGCGCAGCTCGATCAGGTCCGCGGCCGACGTCAGAGCGCCGACGCGCATCCCGACGCGGCCCACCTCGAGCCGCGGGTCGACGTGCAGGCCGTAGATCCGCTCGACGCCGTCCAGCGCGCCCGCCGCGATCATGTCCAGCGCGCCGCCGGGCATGACCTCCTCGGCAGGCTGGAAGATCAGCCGGACGCGGCCGGGCAGCTCCGGCGCGCCGGCCAGCGCGCGGGCCGCGCCCAGCAGGATGGCCGTGTGGGCGTCGTGGCCGCACATGTGGGCCGCGCCCTCGGTCGTCGACGCGTAGGGCAAGCCGGTCGCCTCCGTCAGCGGCAGCGCGTCCATGTCCGCGCGCAGCGCCACGCACCGCTCACCACTGCCGATGTCGCAGACGACGCCCGTGCCGCCCGGCAGCACCCACGGCTTGAGCCCGACCGAGCGGAGCAGCGTGACCACCAGCTCCGTGGTCGCGAACTCGTGCCGGGACAGCTCCGGGTGCGCGTGGATGTGCCGCCGCCAGGCCAGCACGTCGGTGGCGTTGGCGCGCAGCCAGTCGTCCAGCCAGAACGGGCCGCGGCCCGCACCAAGGTCCTCCACGGGAGCCATGCTTACGCCCGCTTCGGAAATGAGCGCCTCGGACCCCTCCATGGGGTTGATGATGCGCCCTTGGGGGTCGCCTGGAACGTCCGGCCGTGAGTCGAGCACCGTCACGCCGCACCTCCTCCCGCAACACGGGTAACCCGCGCAGCGGCTGGGGTCACGCGTCGTGCCGATCGATCTGTCGTACGCATTTGCAGACGATCGTGCACCATGCAGGCGGCAAGCCGCGCCTCGAAAACGGCCGTCCTAGACGGCCGGTACCGGATCTGCGTTGAACGGTGTGCTCAGTTCGGCAAAGCCGAAAACCTCAGGACCCCTTGGCCCGCTTCGAACGGATCTTGCGCCCCCAGATCACGATGCCGAGCAAAGCGACCGCGAGCAGGCCCGCGATCAGCTTGTTCTTGGTCTTTTCGGTGTTCGCCCGGTCCGTCTGGGCCGGGTCGAGGACCGGGCCCGGGTTGACGGTCGTCTGCGCCGGGAGAAGCACCGGAGCGGCGTGCGCCACGTTCACCGTGACGGCCGCCGGACGCACCGGCCCGGCCAGCGCCAGTGCCGGCGACGCGGTGAACAGCACCGCCCCGAGCAGGCCGACCAGGACCAGACCCCGCAGTTTCGCCATGTCATCCTTTCGCCACGACCAGGCATTCTGCCGACGGACCGGGCGTCCGTCAGCCACCGAACGCGTCGAGGATCCGCTGTGCACCGAGGGTAGCCGTCAGCTCACCGTCGCGCACCGCCCGTTCGACGTCGGGAACGACCGTTCGCACGTCCGGATGCGCCGCCAGCCGACCCAGCAGCTGTTCGCGGACCATCGCCCAGGTCCAGTCGACCTGCTGCTGCCGCCGCCGGGCGTCGAGTTCGCCGGACGCCGTGAGCGTCTCGCGGTGCCGCTCGATCGCGCCCCAGACCTCGTCGAGCCGCAGGTTGTGCAGGCCGCTGCAGGTCAGCACCGGCGGCGTCCACGACGCGTCGGGCCCGTAGATCATCCGCAGGGCGCCCGCCAGCTCCCGCGCGGCCCGCCGGGCGTCCCGCTCGTGGTCGCCGTCGGCCTTGTTGACGGCGATGACGTCGGCGAGCTCCAGCACGCCCTTCTTGATGCCCTGGAGCTGGTCGCCGGTGCGGGCCAGCGTCAGGAACAGGAAGCAGTCCACCATGTTCGCGACGGTCACTTCGGACTGTCCGACCCCGACGGTCTCGACCAGCACGACGTCGTAGCCGGCCGCCTCCATCAGCACGATCGTCTCGCGGGTCGCCCGCGCGACGCCGCCGAGCGTCCCGGACGTCGGGGACGGCCGGATGAACGCCCGCGGGTCGACGGCCAGCCGCGCCATCCGGGTCTTGTCGCCGAGGATCGATCCGCCGGTCCGCGTCGACGACGGGTCGACGGCCAGCACGGCCACCCGGCGCCCCGCCGCGGTCAGGTCGCTGCCCAGCTGGTCGATGAATGTCGACTTGCCGACCCCGGGGACGCCGGTGATGCCGACGCGCTGCGCACCGCCGGCCGACGGCAGCAGCTCGACCAGCAGCTCCTGCGCCAGCGCGCGGTGGTCCTCCCGCTGGGACTCGACCAGCGTGATCGCCTTCGACAGCGTCCCGCGGTCGCCCGCCAGGACCCCCTTGGCGTAGGCGGTGACGTCGATCTTCCGCGGCAAGGGTCAGGACTCCTGCGCCGACAGCTGCCCGAGCAGGTCGATGGCCGCGTCCGCGAGCACCGTGCCGGGCCCGAAGATCGCCGCGGCACCGGCCTCGCGCAGCGCCGGGTAGTCCTGCGGCGGGATGACCCCGCCGACGACGACCATGATGTCCTCGCGGCCGAGCTCGGCGAGCTCGTGCCGCAGCGCGGGCACCAGCGAGAGGTGCCCGGCGGCCAGCGACGAGACGCCGACGACGTGCACGTCCGCCTCGATCGCCTGCCGCGCCACCTCGGCCGGGGTGGAGAACAGCGGGCCGACGTCGACGTCGAAGCCGAGGTCGGCGAAGCCGGTGGCGATCACCTTCTGGCCGCGGTCGTGGCCGTCCTGGCCCATCTTCGCGACGAGGATCCGCGGGCGGCGGCCCTCCTCCGCGGCAAACTCTTCAACCAGCTGACGGGCCTTTTCGACGTTCTGCGTCTTCCCCACCTCCTCGCGGTACACCCCCGAGATGGTCCGGATCTGGCCGGCGTGCCGGCCCCAGATCTTCTCGAGCGCGTCGGAGATCTCGCCGACGGTCGCCTTCGCGCGGGCCGCGTCGATGGCCAGCTCCAAGAGGTTGCCGCCGTTGCCGGCGCCCTCGGTGAGCCGCCGCAGCGCATCCTCGGTGGCCGCGGAGTCGCGTTCGGACCGCAGCCGCCGCAGCTTCTCCAGCTGCTGGGCGCGGACGCCGGCGTTGTCGACCTTGAGGACGTCGATCTCTTCGTCGGCGGTGACCTGGTACTTGTTGACGCCGATCACCGGCTGCCGCCCGGAGTCGATGCGCGCCTGGGTGCGCGCGGCGGCTTCCTCGATGCGCAGCTTGGGAATTCCGGCGTCGATCGCGCGCGCCATGCCGCCGGCCTGCTCGACCTCGGTGATGTGGCCCCACGCCTTGCGCGCGAGGTCGTAGGTCAGCTTCTCCACGAACGCGCTGCCGCCCCACGGGTCGATCACGCGCGTGGTGCCGGACTCCTGCTGCAGCAGCAGCTGGGTGTTGCGGGCGATCCGCGCGGAGAAGTCCGTCGGCAGGGCGAGGGCCTCGTCGAGGGCGTTCGTGTGCAGCGACTGCGTGTGCCCCTGGGTCGCGGCCATCGCCTCGACGCACGTCCGGACGACGTTGTTGTAGACGTCCTGCGCGGTCAGCGACCAGCCGGACGTCTGGGAGTGCGTCCGCAGCGAAAGCGACTTCGACGACTGGGGGTTGAAGCCCTTCACGAGCTTCGCCCACAGCAGGCGTGCCGCGCGCAGCTTCGCGACCTCCATGAAGAAGTTCATGCCGATCGCCCAGAAGAACGACAGCCGCGGCGCGAACTTGTCGACCCCGAGGCCCGCGTCGACCCCGGCGCGGATGTACTCGACGCCGTCGGCCAGCGTGTACGCCAGCTCGAGGTCGGCGGTCGCCCCCGCCTCCTGCATGTGGTAGCCGGAGATGGAGATCGAGTTGTACTTCGGCATGTGCTGCGAAGTGAAGGAGAAGATGTCGGAGATGATCCGCATCGACGGCTGCGGCGGGTAGATGTAGGTGTTGCGGACCATGAACTCCTTGAGGATGTCGTTCTGGATGGTCCCCGCGAGCTGCTCGGGCTTGACGCCCTGCTCCTCGGCCGCGACGACGTACAGCGCGAGCACCGGCAGCACCGCGCCGTTCATCGTCATCGACACCGACATCTTGTCGAGCGGGATGCCGTCGAAGAGCTGGCGCATGTCGTAGATGGAGTCGATCGCGACGCCCGCCATGCCGACGTCACCCGACACGCGCGGGTGGTCGGAGTCGTAGCCGCGGTGGGTGGCCAGGTCGAAGGCGACCGAGAGGCCCTTTTGCCCGGCGGCGAGGTTGCGCCGGTAGAAGGCGTTGGACTCCTCGGCGGTGGAGAACCCGGCGTACTGGCGGATGGTCCACGGCTGGTTGACGTACATCGTCGGGTACGGCCCGCGCAGGAAGGGCGCGATGCCGGGGTACGTGCCGAGGAAGTCCACACCGGACAGGTCGGCGGCGGTGTAGACGGGCTTGACGCCGATGCCTTCGGGCGTTTCCCAGGCCAGGGCGTCCGGGCCCTTGCCGGTGGCGCTCTCCACCGCGCGCGCCCACGTGTCGCGGTCACCCGGCGCCGGCGTGCCGAGGTCGAGACCGGCGAAGTTCGGGATGCTCATCGCGTGACTCCCAGCTTGGCGTGCAGGCCGTCGAGGACTTCCAGGGCGTCGCAGCCGGCGAAGACGTTTCCGTCCACGCCGTCGTACGACCCTTTCCCCGCCAGTAGGACGTACTCGGCGCCGAGGGACGCGGCGACTTCGGCCGCCTGGTCCGCGTAGACGTCGTCGGTGCCGCAGAGGCAGGCGATGCGCGCGCCGGACGCGCGGAACGCGCCGGGCAGGTCGTCGGTCGCGCCCGGGTTGACGGCTTCGATGCCGCCCGCCTGGAACAGGTTGGCGGCGAACCCGGCCCGCGCGGTGTGCGCGGCGACCGGGCCGAGCGTCGCGAGGAAGATCTTGGGCCGCTCACCGTGCGAAGCGAGGTACGCGTCCGAAGCGTCCCGCAGGGCTTCGAAGCCTTCGGCGTACCGGTGCCGCGGCAGCCCGCCTTCCACAGTGGCCTCGGCGGGCGCTCTGACGACGGGCTTCTCGGCCAGGTTCGGGAACTCGCTGACGCCGGTGAGCGGGTCGCGCCGGGTGGCGATCCGCTTCGCCCGCTTCTCCCACGTCGCCGCCAGCCGCCCGGCGAGCGCGCCGGAGGCCAGCGAAGGCACCAGGCCGCCCTCACCCTCGATGGCGGTGAACTCGGCCCAGGCCGCGTGCGCGAGGTCGTCGGTGAGCTTCTCGACGTACCAGGAGCCGCCCGCCGGGTCGGCCACGCCGGCCAGCTTCGACTCCTCCAGCAGCACGGCGTGGGTGTTGCGGGCGATCCGCGCGGAGAAGGCGTCCGGACGGCCGATCGCCGCGTCGAACGGCAGCACGGTGACCGCGTCCGCGCCGCCGACGCCCGCGCCGAAGCAGGCCACCGTCGTGCGCAGCATGTTCACCCAGGGATCGCGCCTGGTCAGCATGGCCGGCGACGTCACGGCGTGCTGGCGCATGGGCGAGGTGAAGCCGCACACCTCGGCGACGCGGGCCCACAGGCGGCGGGCCGCGCGCAGCTTCGCGATGGTGGAGAACTGGTCGGCGGTCGCGGCGAGCCGGAACTCCAGCTGCCCGGCCGCGGCTTCGACGTCGAGCCCCGCGTCGGTCAGCGAACGCAGGTAGGTGACGCCGGCGGCGACCAAGGCGCCCAGTTCCTGGGCGTCCGAGCCGCCGGCTTCGTGGAACGGCAGGCCGTCGGCGACGATCGTCCGCACTTTCGGGTACTTCCCGGCGACACGCGCCGCGAGCGCGGCGGCCGGTTCCAGCGCCACGGCGGAGCCGGAGCGGGCGGCCAGCCCGATCGGGTCGGCGCCCAGCACGGCGGTGGCCTCGCTCGCCGGGATCTCGCGCTCGTCGAACAGCGCCAGCAGTGCGGAAGCGGCGGCCTCGTACTCGGCACCGGCGTCCAGGACGACCGGCGCCAGGTCGAGGTAGACCTCGTTCAGCGCGTCGGCCAGGGCCGGCGGCGGCACCGAGAGCCAGATCGACGTCACGCCGCCTTCGAGGTCGGCCAGGATCGCCTTGTTGACCGCGCGGGCGTCGTCGCCGGTGAACCGGGCCCGGACGTCCCAGCCGGTGGTGACCTGGCCCTCCGGACGGGCTCCGCGCACGTACGGCGGCAGGCCCGGGAAGCCGATCTCGCCCGGGACGTCCTCGGCCGTGTACAACGGCTGGATCTCGATCCCGTCGTAGGTGCGCGTGACGAGCTTGCTCTCCGGGGCGCCCGCGAAGTCCTCCGGCAGCTTCCCGCTCTTGCGCAGCACGCCCGCGACCAGCTCCTGCCACTGCTCGCGCGTCGCCTGGGGGAATTCCGCCGCGAGGTCGAGCTCGGAGATCGGCACTGACTCCGGACCGGCCACATCAGTCATAACCAGTGATGGTAGAGGCACTCGCCGCGCTCGACCTGTGAGTCTGGTCGCGCCGGGGGCGGCACGAGGCCGGGTTGGGGGCCAGCTTGCAGGGACTGTCGGTCCCGTACGCCACAATTGGCGGGTGCCCCCCTCCAGCGAAGAGACACGAGTGGTCGCCGGTCGCTACCGGCTGCGTTCGGTGCTCGGCTCCGGGTCGATGGGCACCGTCTGGTCGGCCTACGACGAGTTCCTGCACCGGCAGGTCGCCGTCAAGGAGATGAAGGTGCCGCCGGGCATCCCGGCGTCGCAGGCGGACGAGCTGCGGGAGCGCACGCTGCGCGAGGCGCGCGCGATCGCCGTGCTCTCCCATCCCAACGTGATCATCCTGCACGACGTCGCCCGCGAGGACGACCAGCCGTTCGTGGTGATGGAGCTGCTGCCCTCGCGCAGCCTGGCGCACATCCTGCGCGACCACGGGCCGCTGACCGTGGGGCAGGCCGCCGCGGTCGGCATCGCCGTGGCGTCCGCGCTGGAAGCCGCGCACTCGGCCGGCATCACCCACCGTGACGTCAAGCCGGGCAACGTCCTGGTGGCCAGCGACGGCCGGATCAAGCTGACCGACTTCGGCATCGCCCGCAACGTCTCCGAGGCGACCATGACCCGCACCGGGATCATGCTCGGCTCGCCCGCCTACATCGCGCCGGAGGTCGCCTCCGGTGGGGCCGTCACCCCGGCCGCGGACCTGTGGGGACTCGGCGCCACGCTGTTCGCGGCGGTCGAGGGCGCGCCGCCGTACGACGCCGACGGCGATCCGCTGGAGACGGTCGGCAAGGTCGTCAACGGGAAGGTGCCGCAGCCGAAGGACGGCCCGCTGGCCGACGTCATCGGCGCGCTGATGAAGAAGGAGCCCGGCCAGCGGATCACCCTGCGCGAGGTCCGGCACCGGCTCTACCCGCTGCAGACGAAGACGCCGCTCGACCTGTTCGGGCCCGAGCTGTTCCGCACCCCGGACGGCAAGAAGACGTCCGCGCAGCCGGACGCGACCGACACCCAGATCATCAAGACCGTCCTGCCCGAGAAGAACACGGCCAAGGCGGAGAAGAAGGCCGAAGCGTCGAGCAGCGAGCTCGCCGCCGACCCGGGCCCGCTCCCGTTCCTGCGCCCGCCCACGCCGCCGCCGGCGAGCCCGACGTCGGGTCCGCCGACGGTGTTCGTCCCGGCGCCGCGGCCGGCGCGGCGCAGCTCCACGGCCACCGCCGTGCTCGTCGCGGTGGCGATCCTGCTCTTCCTCCTCGCCGCGGGCGGCGGGTTCGCGCTGGCCAGGGCGGTCGGCGGCCAGTCACTGCTGCCGCCGGACGCCGCCCCGCGGAGCACGCCGAACGGCGTCACCGACGTTCCACCGCCGACGCTGGTGCAACAGTCCGGCGACGCGAGCTACGCGACCGGCAACGGCGGGCAGTTCGGCCTGCAGGTGCCGGAGGGCTGGCAGAAGTTCGTCGCCCCGCACACCACCACGAAGTTCGGGGCGAGCACGGCGGTCCAGTACGTCTCCCCCGACGGCCGCCGGTCCCTGCGCGTGGAGCGGCTGGAGAAGTACTTCGCCCAGTACCCCGACGACGGCGAGTACATCGCCTGGCTGAAGCAGGCCTACCCAGCCAACGCGTTCAACCTGTCCGAGCCGTCGCCGTCGCCGGGCGGCAAGGGCACGACGCTGACGTACCGCCTCGCCGAGGGCGGCACCCTCCCGGAAAGCGACCGGGGCGGCGGCACCCGCGTGACGTTCATGAACCTGGTCCAGGCGGGCACCAGCCTGTGGCTCCTCTCGGTCACCGTGCCCGCCGAGCAGGAGAACTCGGGCCGCCAGGACGTCTTCGACCGGGTCGCGGGCACCCTGAGCGTCTCGGACTAGCCGCCGCCGAGCACCTTCCGGGACACCTGTTCCTGGGCGAGGTGGCGCAGCCCGGCGAAGATCCGGTCGCCGAGCACGGTGGCGACCAGACCCGCCTCGATGATGTTGTCGATCGACGTCAGGCGCGCCACCACCTGGACGTCGAGTTCCGCGACGTGCATCGCCAGGTCGGCGTACTCCTCGAGCCGTTCCGTCAGCGTCTCCTGCCCCAGCTCCCTTGCCGTCGCCAGTGCCGCGACGAGGTTGGCCATCGTCCGGTGCTCGGGCGGGTGCACCTTCCAGCCGTGCCGGCGCATGAGGTCGGCCAGCCGCCCGGACGCCCACTCGGCATCCTCGTCGGACACCTTCGGCGGAGTCCCGGCCAGCTCCTGCTGGACGACGCCCATGGTGCGGTGCGGGGTCTCGTCGCCGTCGATCGCGCTCAGCACGGCGCCGACCGAGGCCAGCGACAGGCCGCCGACCTCGGTGAGCGCCTTGATCAGCCGCAGCCGCTGGACGTGCGCCGCGGAGTACCGCGCCTGGTTCGGGCTGGTGCGCTCGCCGGGCGGGAGCAGACCTTCGCGCAGGTAGTACTTGACGGTCGCTACCGGCACCCCGGACTCGGCGCTCAGCTCGGCCATCCGCATGCGTTTCCGCTCCGATCCCGGGGTCCGTCTCAGGGAAACCCCTGAAGACTTCTCAGCATGGATAGTTTAACTTCCCAAAATGGAGAGCTTGCCTATCCATTCTGGGAGGGAACCATGACCATCCTTGCCGATCTCCGGGGAAGAACGAACTCCTGGCACCGGCCGTCCGGGTTCGCGGCCGCCGCACTCGGGGTGGTGGCGGTGCTGTGCGTGGCCGCCATGGTCCTCGACCAGCGGGCTCTGGGAGGGGCGCCGCTCTGGGCGAAGCCGCTCAAGTTCGCGGTGTCCGGCGCGCTCTACTTCGCCACCTGGAGCTGGCTCGTCTCGCTGCTGCCGCGGTTCCGGCGCACCGCGAACTGGCTCACGAACCTCCTGGTCCTCATCTTCGCCGCCGAGTACGTCCTGCTGGTGTTCCAGGCCGCGCGCGGCCGGGCGAGCCACTTCAACGTCGCCACCCCGCAGGACGCCGCGGTCTTCGGCACCATGGCCGCGATGATCGCCGTGCTCTGGGTCGCCACCCTGGCGCTCACGGTGCTCATGCTGTTCACGAAGGTGTCCGACCGCGCGTCGTACTGGGCGGTGCGGGCCGGGGCGGTCCTCTCGCTGGTGGGGATTTCGCTCGGCCAGCTGATGACGAACCCGACCGCGCAGCAGCTCGCGCAGTGGAAGACCGGCGGGCGGCCGGACATGGTCGGCGGGCACACCGTCGGGCTCGAAGACGGCGGCCCCGGCCTGCCGATCCTCGGCTGGAGCACGGTGGGCGGCGACCTGCGGATCCCGCACTTCGTCGGCATGCACGCCCTGCAGGCCCTGCCACTGCTCGCCATCGCGCTGGTGGCACTGGCCGCGCGGTTCCCGCGGCTGCGTGACGACGTCGTCCGCGTCCGGCTCGTCCTGATCGGCGCGGCCGGGTACGCCGGCCTGATCGGGCTGGTCACCTGGCAGGCGCTGCGAGCGCAGTCGATCGCGCACCCGGACGCGGCGACGCTGGGCGCGTTCGCGCTGCTGGCCGCGGTGGTCGGGCTGGTCTCGTGGGCCACGGTGCGCGTCCGATGACCGTCTTCGACCTGGCCTTCCCGCTGGCGGCGCCGTTCTGGGCGCTGCTGATCTTCGCCCCGCGGTGGCGGTGGACCGCGCGGATCATGAAGTCGCCGTGGGTGCCGTTGCTGCCGCTGGTGTGCTACTTCGGGCTCGTGCTGCCGCACCTGGGCGAGTGGGGACGGGCGATGCTGCGGCCCGACCTCGGCGTCCTGCAGACGTTGCTGGCCACGCCGTGGGGCGCTGGGCTCGTCTGGGCGCACCTCATCGCGTTCGACCTGTTCATCGCGCGGTGGATGTACTTCGAAGGACGTTCGGCCGGCCTTTCGCCGTGGATCGTCAGCCCGATCCTGGTGGTGACGATCTTCCTCTCGCCGTTCGGGCTGGTGTTCTTCCTGCTGGTTCGAAGTGCCCGGTTACGCTCCCTCGCATGAGTGAACAAGAGGCCGCGAGCGCCATCGCCAAGCGCACCGGCGTGGACGCGCACGACATCGCGGTGGTCCTGGGGTCGGGCTGGCGTCCGGCGGCGGACGTCATCGGGGAGTGCGAGACGGAGATCCCGTTCGCCGAACTGCCCGGCTTCACCACGCCCGGCGCGGTGGGCCACGGCGGCACCATCCGGTCGCTGAAGGTCGGGGACAAGAACGTACTGGTGATGCTCGGCCGGACGCACTTCTACGAGGGCAAGGGCGTCGACCGGGTGGTGCACAACGTGCGCACCGCGGCGGCGGCCGGCGTCCGGTCGGTGCTGCTGACCAACGCGGCGGGCGGCCTGCGCGAGGGCTTCCGGGTGGGTCAGCCGGTGCTGATCTCGGACCACCTGAACCTGACCGCGCGCTCGCCGATCGTCGGCGCGAACTTCGTCGACCTGACGGACCTGTACTCGAAGCGCCTGCGGGACATCGCCCGCGAGATCGACCCGTCGCTCGAAGAAGGCGTCTACGCGGGCCTGACCGGGCCGCACTTCGAGACGCCGGCGGAGATCCGGATGCTGCGCACGCTGGGCGCGGACCTGGTCGGCATGTCGACCGTCCTGGAGGCGATCGCCGCCCGCGCGGCCGGGGTCGAGGTCTTCGGCCTGTCCCTGGTGACGAACCTGGCCGCGGGCATGACCGGGGAACCCCTCAACCACGAAGAAGTCCTGGAAGCCGGCCGTGCGGCGGCCACCCAGATGGGTTCCCTGCTGCGCGAGCTCGTCTCCCGCGCCTGACCCTGCCCGCCACTTTCACGTGAAAGTGACGTGGAGGGGACTCCTCCGGGTCACTTTCACGTGAAAGTGGCGCTTGGGCTCAGGCCAGGGTGGGGAGTTCGGCGGCGACGTCGGCCGGGGACGGCATGGCCGCGACTTCGGCGGCCAGGGCTCGGGCCGCGTCGCGGACCGCGGTGTCCGTGAGCAGGTGACGCGCCTTGGTGGCGACGGCTTCGGCCGTGACTTCGGCGCCGAGCAGGCGGTCGCCCACGCCCGCCGCGAAGACGGCGTCCGCGTTGGTGAACTGGTCCGCGCCCTGCGGGAGCAGCAGCTGGGGCAGGCCCTCGCCGAACGCGCCGAGCGTCGTGCCGCTGCCGCCGTGGTGGACCACCAGGTCGACGTGCGGGAGCAGCGCCGCCTGCGGGACCCACGCCTCGAGCCGGACGTTCGCCGGGACCTCGCCCAGGGCGTCCTCGGGCAGCGACGGGCCGGTGGCGACCAGGACGTCGACGTCCAAACCGGACAGACCGGCGATCGCCTCGCCGAGCACGCCCGCGTGGCCCATCGCCGTGCCCAGCGTCAGGTAGACCAGCGGACGCCGCTTGTCCAGCACGCCCGGCGGCAGCTCGCCCGGCTCGCTCCAGCCGACCGGGCGCAGCGGCACCCGGTGGGTGCGCGCCAGGAAATCCGGGTCCTGCACCGACTCCGGGCAGATGTCGACGAACGGGCCGCCGAACGTCAGGTCCTCGCCGACCTCGATGCCCAGCTCGCCGGCGTGCGAGAGGATCGCCTCGCGGATCATCGTGGTCATCGGGTCGCCGGTCGACACGCGGCCGAAACCGTGCGAGACCACCGGGAGCCCGGCCTTCAGCGCGGCGAACGCGCCGCCCGAATTGCCCGCCTCGCTGACCACCAGGTCCGGGCGGACGTGCTCGAACAGCGGCAGCAGGTCGGCGAGGAACCGCTTCGGCATCAGCTCGCCGAACACCTTCGCGACCACCGGGAACAGCACCTCCCGCGGGATGTCCCCCGGCGGGCCGGGCGGGCCCGCGTCGCCGAACACCTGGCCGAACGCCTGCCCGAAGGCGTCCTTGATGGCGAGCCCGGCGGCCGCCGTGTCGAGCCCGGCTTTGGTCAGCTGTGGCAGGAAGTCTTCCGAGGTGGCGAAGACGACGTCGTGGCCGGCCTCGCGCGCGGCGACCGCCAGCGGGACGAGCGGGAAGGTGTGGCCGAAGGACCCCAGTGAGGTGAAGAGTAAGCGCACTCCCCCGACCATAGCCCGTAGGCTGTCGCGGTGACATCGGATTCCACCCTGCGTGACGCCGCTTCCCGCTGGATCGCCGCCGACCCGGACCCCGCCACCCGCGCCGAACTCGAGGCCGTGCTGGCCCGGGTGGACAGCGACCCCGGGGCCGCCGTGGACCTGGCCGACCGGCTGGCCGGCCCGCTCGAGTTCGGCACCGCCGGCCTGCGCGGCCCGGTGCGCGCCGGGCCGAACGGGATGAACGTCGCCGTCGTCACCCGCACGACGGCCGGGGTCGCCCAGTGGCTGAAGGCGCACGGGCACGCCGGCGCGCTGGTCGTCGTCGGCCGCGACGCGCGGCACGGCTCGGAAGCCTTCACGACCGCCGCCGCCGAGGTGCTGACCGCGGCCGGGTTCGACGTCAAGGTGTTCCCCCGCCCACTGCCCACGCCGATCCTGGCGTTCGCCGTCGGCAGGCTCGGCGCGGTGGCCGGGATCCAGATCACCGCGTCGCACAACCCTCCGGCGGACAACGGGTACAAGCTCTACGACGCGACCGGCGGGCAGATCGTCCCGCCGTCCGACGGCGAGATCGAGCGGGCCATCGAGGCCGCGCCGCCCGCCGCCGACGTGCCGCGCGCGCCCGGCGCCGAGGTCGTCGACCTGCTGCCCCGCTACCTCGACGAGGTGGCGACGCTGCCGCTGGGGCACGAGCGCACGGTGCGGGTGGCCGCGACGGCGTTGCACGGCGTCGGCGCCGACACGCTGCGCGCGGCGTTCGAGCGGGCGGGGTTCACCGACCTGCACCTGGTCGGCGCCCAGGCCGCGCCGGACCCGGACTTCCCGACCGTGTCGTTCCCCAACCCCGAAGAACCTGGCGCGACGGACCTGCTGCTCGCCCTGGCGTCCGATGTGGACGCCGACCTGGCGATCGCGCTCGACCCGGACGCCGACCGGTGCGCGCTCGGCGTGCGCGAGCGGGACGGGCGGTGGCGGATGCTGCGCGGCGACGAAACCGGCGTGCTGCTCGGCTCGCACGTGCTGTCCACAGTGGATCGGACGGTGCTGCCGGACCCGCTGGTGGCCACCACGATCGTGTCGTCGTCGATGCTCGGCGAGATCGCGAAGGCCGAAGGCGCCCGCTACGCCGAGACGCTGACCGGCTTCAAGTGGCTGGTCCGGGCCGGCGACGGGCTGGTGTTCGCCTACGAAGAGGCGCTCGGGCTGTGCGTGAACCCGGGCTTCGTGCGCGACAAGGACGGCATCGCCGCCGCGACGCTGGCCGCCGGGCTCGCCGCGCAGCTCAGGGCGCAGGGCCGCACGCCACTGGACGTGCTCGACGAGCTGGCGCGGCGCCACGGCGTCCACCTGACCGACCAGGTTTCGCTGCGGGTCACCGATCTCGCCGTCCGCGGGCAGCTGATGGCGAAGGTGCGGGCGACGCCGCCGTCCCGGCTGGGCGGCGTCGAGGTCACCCTCGAAGACCTGCTGCCGGACGCCGACGTCGTGCGGCTGACCGGCGACGGCGTCCGCGTGGTCGTGCGGCCGTCCGGGACCGAGCCGAAGCTGAAGGCGTACCTGCAGGTGGTGGCCCCGGTGACCGACGATCTGGCCGGCGCGCGCGCCGCCGCTCAGGAGCGGTTGACGGCGCTGCGGGCGGACGTCGAGGAGCTACTCGCCTGATGGCGCGGCTGCTGGTCGTCCACCACACGCCGTCGCCGTCGACGCAGGCGCTGTTCGAAGCGGTCGTGGCCGGGGCGACGCACCCGGACATCGAGGGGGTGGAGGTGGTCCGCCGGGCGGCGCTGGCGGCCACCGCCACCGACGTCCTCGAAGCCGACGGCTACCTGCTGGGTACGCCGGCGAACCTGGGCAGCATGAGCGGCGCGCTGAAGCACTTCTTCGACACGATCTACTACCCGTGCCTGGACGAGACGCGAGGTCGCCCGTTCGGGTACTGGATTCACGGCAACAGCGACACCTCGGGCACGGAACGGCAACTGCTGGCCATCACGACGGGCTTGGCGTGGGCCAAAGCGGCAGAACCCGTCATCACCACGGGTGAACCGGACAAGAAAACCTTCGAAGCGTGCGCCGAACTGGGCGGCACGCTGGCCGCGACACTGATGGACCGCGGAAATTAAAGGGGCCTGTCACCGGAAGCCCTGGGGGTCGACCTCCGGCAACAGGCCGTGACCAAGGGTTCGCCCGAGGGCGATCAACCTTGGCCTGTGAAGCGTACTACAGACGGCCGATCATGACGAGTCGAAGGCGCGACAACCTCTCGCCTGAACCGTTCCGTACACCCCCAGGGCACGGAGGGTCAGGCGAGAGGCGAGCCAACTGTAAACCACTGCATACGACAGCTGTCAACATGTGCGTACAGTGGCTCTGCGGCTAGACTTTCCGCGGCTGGATTCCCAGGGGGTGGAGATGGCACGGGAACGCACCTTCGCGGAGCGCCTGAGCGCCCTGATCGAGGCCGCCCGGCTGGACGGCCGGGCACCGCACAGCTACCGGGAGATCTCGGCCGCCGTCGAGCGGGCGGGCGGCCCGGCGATGTCGCCGGCCTACCTGCAGCAGCTCGCGACGGGCAAGCGGGTCAACCCGAAGATCCACTACGTCGAGGCGCTGGCCCGGCTGTTCGGCGTGCCGGTGACGTACTTCTTCGACGAAGAGGTGGCGGCGCCGCCGGCGGGTGAAGCGCAGCTGATGGCGATGCGGGCCCAGGAGCTGTCCCCGCAGGGGCGGCGGCAGGTGATGGACCTGCTGGAGCTCGTCGAGCGCTACGAGCGGGCCGAACGCGAGGGCCGGAACCCGGAGGACGGCGAGAGCCGGGGCCAGGGAAGCGCGGCTCGATGAAGGAGCGCGAGCTGCGCCGCCGCTGCCGGAAGCTGCTCAAGGAGCTCGACATCGGACCGCCGCTGGACGTCGAGGTGCTGTGCGCGCGGCTGGGCGAGCGGCGCGGGAAGCCGATCCGGCTGATGGCGTACCCGCTCGAAGTGCCGGGCCCGTTCGGCTGCTGGATCGCGACGTCGTCCGCGGACTACATCTTCTACCAGGCCGAAACGACCAAATCGCACCAGGACCACATCATCCTGCACGAACTCGGCCACATGCTGGCCGACCACCACCCGCACGGCGACGCCGAGCCGGCGGACTTCCTGCGCGGCCCGGCGCCCGGTCTCGACCCCGATGCCGTCCACCGCGCCCTGCGCCGCTCGTCCTACGATGACGCGCACGAGTGGGAAGCCGAGACCGTCGCGACGATCATCCTCGAATGGGCGTCGGTCCTGAACTACACGATCCCCCGGCGCGCCGCGGACCGGGATCTCCGCCGGATCCAGGGGGCGCTCGGCGATCACCAAGGGTGGTTGTGAGCACACTTTTCAGCCCGGTGAACCTGATCGCCCTGCTGCTGTTCGCCGCCGCGCTCGCGTGGCGGATCTACCAGGTGTCGCGAGCGCCGACCGTGCCGAACTGGGCCGTCACCGCCTGCGTGGCCGGGTTCGCGGCGGCGTTCCTGCTGCAGCAACCGGTGCTCTCCGACGACGTCGACGCGCTGCTGGGCCGGGGCGCGTCGCGCGTGGCGAACAACGCGCTGCTGGCGTGCGGCCTCTGCGCGCTGGTGATCTTCTTCCTCGGCTCGGCGCTGGGCCCCCGCCGGCACCGCCGGGTGGTGGCCGAGCTGATCCCGCTGGCGGCGGCGATCGCGCTGATGATCGCCGCGATGCGGCTGACGCGGCCGGAGCTGCGCGGGCTGCCGCTGGGGCCCTCGACGATCCACGACAGCGGGGTCGCGGTCTTCTACCTCGGCGCCGGGCTGTACCTGATCTACGGCCTCATCGCCTGCACCGCCTGGATCGTGCGGTACCTGCGGGTGGCCGACCGCGACCTGCGGATCGGGCTGCGGCTGGGCGCGATCGGCATGGCGAGCGCGGCCACCGGCAGCATCCTCCGCGCGCTGTACATCGTGGTGGCGTGGGTGTTCGGGCCGGTCGTGAAGATCCTGCTGCTGCTCGCGGTGCCCTTCGTGATCGCCGGCGGGATGCTGTTCCTCGCGGGCGTCACCTACCCGGGGGTGCGGGCGCGGATCTCGGCGCTGCGGCGGCGCCGGCGGCACCGGCGGGAGCACGCGGCCCTCGCTCCCCTGTGGACGGTCCTGGTCGAGGCGTTCCCCAGCATCGTGCTGCGGACCCCGCCGCGCCGCGGCGACCGGCTGTCCCACCGCGGGCACTACCGGCGGGTGATCGAGATCCGGGACGGCCTGGTGCAGCTCTCGCCGTACCTGGACGCGGACTTCGGCGAGCTCGTGGCCACCGACCCCGGTGCCGCGGCGGCCGCGCTGAAGGCGGCGCTGCGGCGGCACGCGGACGGCGAACCCACCGACGGCCGCGCCAAGCAGGTGCTGCCCGCCGGGGCGGACGACCTCGAATCCGACGTCCGGCCGCTGCTCGCGCTGTCGGCCGCGATGACGAACGGGAAGTGACGTGGACACCCTGATCACCGCCGGCCGGGTGCTGCCGCGGCCGGCCACGCCGATCGAGGACGGTGCCGTGCTCGTGCGCGACGGCGTGATCGCCGCGTGCGGCCCGCGCGCGGACGTCGTCGCGCGGGCCGCGCCGGACGCGGCCCGGCACGACTTCCCCACCGGGACCGCGTTGGCCGGGCTGTTCAACGTCCACGTGCACCTGGCGTTCGACGCGTCCCGGGAGATGCTGGCCCGCTTCTCCGAAAGCGAAGACCGGCTGGACGGCGCGCGTTCGCGGCTCACAGCGCTGCTGCGCAGCGGCGTCACGACCGTGCGGGACCTCGGCGATCGCGAGCACCTCGGCGCGGCCGTCCGGCGCTCGTTCGAGGGATCTCCGGCGCCGCGGCTGCTCGTGTCCGGGCCGCCGATCACCGTGCCGGGCGGTCATTGCCACTTTTTCGGCGGCGAAACGGCTTCCGACGACGAAATCCGCGCCCTGATCGACGCGAACGCGGCCGCGGGCGCGGACGTCATCAAGGTGATGGCCAGCGGCGGCCAGATCACCGAAGGCGGCGCGGACATGTGGGAGTCGCAGTTCGACGCCCGGCAGCTGCGGGTGGTCACCGAGCACGCGGCGGCCCACGGGTTGCCGGTGGCGGCCCACGCCCACGGCGCCGACGCGATCGAGGCCGCCGTCGAAGCCGGGGTTTCGACGGTCGAGCACTGCAGCTTCCTGACCGGGCCGCGGTCGTTCGACCGCCGTACGCACGTGGCGAAGCGGATGGCGGCCGACGGCATCTCGGCGTGCTCCACGAGCAGCCGCAACTGGCGGGTGATCGTCGAGAAGCTCGGCGACGACGTCGCACAGGCGATGTACGGGCGGCTGCCGTGGCTGGAGGAACACGGCGTCCGGCTGCTCGCCGGCACCGACGCGGGCCTGCCGGGCTCGGTGTTCGACGACCCGGCCGGCGCGCTGGAGCTCTACGAATGGCTGGGGTTCTCCCGCCGCCGGATCCTGGAGATCGCGACCGAGGACAGCGCGGCCGGGCTGGGGCTGGCCGCGGTGACCGGCCGTCTCGAACCCGGGCTGGCGGCGGACGTCCTGGTCGTCGAAGGCGATCCGCTCGCCTCGCTGGCCGCTCTCCGCAATCCCCTGCTGGTGCTCGCCCAAGGCCAGTCCGCCACTTTCACGTGAAAGTGATCCGGAGGGAACTCCTCTAGGTCACTTTCACGTGAAAGTGCCGGTTTGGTGACAGCGTTTTAAAACAGTGTTACTGTTGCGTCGTCAACCCGAGGAGGAGCTTTCGATGCACGGACCGACCCAGCTGTTCACGGTGATCGCGCTGGTCTCCCTGCCGACCGTGATGTACGGCGGCTACGCGCTGATGGGCGTCATGCGCGAGCGCAAGCTGACCGAGCACCAGCGCGCGATGTTCCGGGCCGGCCACGCGCACGCCGGCGTCCTGCTGATCCTCGCGCTGGTCGCGCTGCAGATCCTGAGCCGCACGACGCTGTCCGACACGACGTTGTGGATCGGCTGCTTCCTGCTGCTGTTCGGGATCCTCGCCCAATCGGGTGGATTCTTCGTCCACCTGATCCCGGGCAGGGGCAGGCTCGGCGGGCGCGTGACGTCCGTGGGCGCGGTCCTGCTGGCCGCGGCGACGCTGCTCACCGCCTACGGGGTCGCCTTCCCCTGAAAACCCGGATGCGGCCGGTCGTTAAGCTGGCGACGTGCCTGAATACCTGCCGACCGCGCCCTACAAGGGGACCCGGGACTTCCTGCCCGCCGAAATGTCCGTGCGAACGCAGGTGTTCGGTCATCTCTACGACGTCCTCGAGCGCCGCGGCTTCCTCCGCTACGACGGCCCGATCCTCGAGTCGGCCGAGATCTACGAGCGGAAGTCCGGCCAGGAGATCGCGGACAAGCAGCTGTACACCCTCACCGACAAGGGCGGGCGGCGGCTGGCGCTGCGGCCGGAGATGACGCCGTCGGTGGCGCGGATGATCGCCGGCAGCGCGAAGTCGCTGTCGTTCCCCGTCCGCTGGTACAGCCACCCGAACTGCCACCGCTACGAGGCGCCGCAGCGCGGCCGCGTGCGCGAGCACTGGCAGATCAACGCGGACATCTTCGGCTCGGACAGCGCCAACTGCGAGATCGAGATCTTCGAGCTGGTGCACGACATGATGGCCGCGCTGGGCGCGACGCCGGACATGTTCGTGCTGCGCGTCAACGACCGGAACCTGCTGACGTCGGCGCTCACCGACGTCGCCGGGGTGTCGGCCGACCACCTGGCCCAGGTGTTCGCGCTCGTCGACCGCTGGGAGAAGTACCCGCGCGAGAAGCTGGCCGAGAGCGCCGGGGAGATCGGGCTGTCGGACAAGCAGTTCGAGAAGCTCGCCGAGACGCTCGACGCGGGCGAGGCGCTGCTCGACGAGCTGCCCGCCGAGGTGCGGGAGCAGTCGAACCTCGTGAAGGTGCTCAACAGCAGCGCGAGCTCGCTGGTGAAGTACGAGCCGATCATCGTGCGCGGGCTGGCGTACTACACGTCGACCGTGTTCGAAGTCTTCGACACCTCGCCGGAGAACCGCCGCGCCCTCTTCGGCGGCGGCCGCTACAGCGACCTCGCGTCGATGTTCACGCCGCAGCAGATCCCGGGCATCGGGTTCGGCATGGGCGACGTGACGCTGATCGACTTCCTCGACACGCACGGACTGACGCCGGCCCCGCGCAGCGAGGTCGACGTCATGGTCATCCCGGTGACCGAGGACCTTTCGGACGCGGCCCGTTCGGTGGCGGCGTCCCTGCGCGCCGCGGGACTGCGGACGTCGACGCCGATCGAGCACCGCAAGCTCGGCAAGGAGCTGACCCGCGCGGACAAGGCGGGCGCGGTCGCGGTGGTGATCGTCGGCCAGGAGGACTGGGCCGCCGGGAACGTGACGGTCCGGAGCCTGGCGACGCGCGAGCAGAACCCGGTCGCGGCCGCGGACGCCCCGGCGGCCGTGCGGGCCCTGCTCGCGTAAATGGGTTCGACTCCCCTCCGGCGCCAGGGCATCCTGGGCGCCGGAGGGGGAGGCCGATGATCGTTTTCGAGGACGTGCGGCAGTGGATCGAGTTCGACACGGCCGTGCGGCGAGCGTCGTGGTACCGCGCCGAAAGGCGGCTGCGCCGCCGGCTTTCGCGCGAAGAACTGGCCGAAGCCGCGTGTGACAGCAACGGGTATCTGCGCGAGGCCGCCGTCGAACGGCTGGCGGTCAGCACGGACCCCGAAGCGCTGCCGCTCCTGCTGCTCCGGTGCGTCGACTGGGTCCGGCCGGTCCGGGAGCGCGCCCGGTCGGCCGTCTCGTCCAAACTGGACCAGCCCACGCTGCGCGCGATGCTGCCGCTGCTCGGCCTCCTGCGGCGGCGTGCGGTCGACGACTGGATGACCACGCTGCTGCGCGAGGCGCTGCCGAACGTGCTCGAGGACGCGTTGGCACTCGAGGACCGGGAAACCCGCCGCTGGTTCCACGGCGAGGCGATCGGGCTTCTTTCCCGCGAGCGGCTGCTCGACATCGCGTTGCGGGACCACGACTTCGTGGTCCGCGCGGTGTGCGGCAACGTGCTGCTCGACCGCGGCGAACACGTCGAGGAGCTGGCGGCGGCCGGCGCACCGAAGGTCCGGGTGCGGGCGTTGACGCTGCTCGGCACCGACGCCGCCGTGGTCTCCCTGGCGGACCGTTCGTCGGCGGTCCGGTCGATGGCGCAAGCCCTGGTCCTGAAGGCGGGCGGCGACCCGGCGGCGCACTACCGCGCGATGCCGGCGTCGTTCGGCGCGATCGCCGGACTCGGTGAGACCGGCACGGCCGCCGACGCTGCGCGGCTGGAGCGTCACCTCGCCGACGACCGGCCCCGGATCCGCCGCGCGGCGGTCCGCGGCCTGCGCCGGATCGCGCCGGAGTCGGAGGCGGTGCGGCCGTTGCTGACCGACCCGTCGCCCGCGGTGACCCGCCAGGTGGTGACGTTCCTGCGCGGGCGGTTCACCGACCCGGCCACGCTGCGGGCCCTGCTGGACCCCGCCCGCCCGGTCCACACGCGCCGGGCGGCCGCGGCCCTCCTCCGCGACCACGACACGTGGGTGCGCCTGCACACGGACCTCGCCCTGCTGGCCGACCCGGACCTGGCCGCCCAGGCCCACCAGGACATCCACACCTGGCTCCGGCACTCGACGACCACCTACACCACCCCGCCCCCGGCCCTGGCCGCCGAAATCGACGCAGCCTGCACCACCCTCGACCCCGCCTTGGCCCGCGAAATCCGCTTCGCCCTCCCAGCCACCCGGAACTCACGTGATCAAGGCCGGAACTCACGTGATTGAAGCCGGATCTCGTGAGTTCCGGCTTCAATCACACGAGTTCCGGGCCTGATCACACGAGTTCCGGGCCGGATCACGAGGGGTCGGCGCGGAGGAGGCGGAGGGTGAAGGTGGCGCCGGCTCCGGGGCGGGCCGCGGCCGCGATCGTGCCGCCGTGGCCGGTCACCACTTCGCGGACCAGGGCCAGGCCGATGCCGAAGCGGCGGCCGTCGCCGTCGGAGCCGCGGGCGAACCGCTCGAAGATGCGGTCCGCGTCGGACTGGGGGAAACCCGCTCCCGTGTCACGGACCCGCAGCTCGACGTGCCGCTCGTCGGGGACCCCGAGGGACACCTCGATCGAGCCGCCCGGCGGGGTGTGGCCGAGTGCGTTGTCCAGCAACGCCGAGAGCACGCGGCGCAACGCCGTCGGCACGCCCTGGACGACGTACGGCCGCCGCTCGCGCGTCACCGCCAGGCGGACCTGGCCCTCCTCCGCGCGCACCGCTTCCGCCGCGACCGCCTCCTCGGCCAGCACGCCCAGTTCGACCAGCTCCAGCGACGGCCGTTCGCCGCACGCCTGGGCCGACAGCAGCAGGTCCTCGACGACTTCGCCGAGTTCCCGCGTGCCGCGCACCAGGTGGTCGAGCTCGGCCGCGTCGCGGCCGGACGCCCGCCGGGCCAGCAGCTGCGCGCGGGTGTGCAGCCGGGTCAGCGGCGCCCGCAGTTCGTGGGACGCGTCCGCGACGAACGTCCGCTGCCGCCGCAGGGCGTCCTCCAGGGGCCGGATCGCCCGGCGGGCCAGCACCCGGCCGCACCCCAGGGCCGCCAGCAGGGCGAGCACCTCCGCGACGCCGAGCCCGAACACCAGCGACGAGCGGTCCTGGATCTGGTACCGCTCCTCGAAGAACGCCTGGGAGACGACGCCGCCGCGGTTCTCCACCCGGATCGTGTGCGTCATCCCGCCGATCGAGCGCCGTTCGGTGTGGACGTCGCCGGGCGACGGCACGAGCGCGTCCAGCTCCGGGATCGGCATGCCCGCCGGCGGCGGCCCCGCGGGGGCGTGCGCTGCCGGTGTGAACAGCCAGACGCAGCCGGGCGGGGTCGCGGCGGGGCCGAGCTGGATCGTCCTGGCCAGCAGCCGGTCCGCGTCGGCGTGCTGACCGGACAGCAGGATTCCGTACGCGATGGCGCCGGCGACGGCCACGAGCAGCGACACCACGACGGAGATCTGCGCGGTGATCACCCACCGCGCCCGCCGCAGGGCTCGCTCCTCCGGGTCGGGACTCATACCACGCCGATCTGGTACCCCAGGCCGTGCACGGTCCGCACCGCGTCCCGGCCGAGCTTGCGCCGCAGGTAGTACACGTAAGTGTCCACTATGGACTCGCCGGTCGAGTCGGCGAACACGCGCGTGCGCAGCGCCGCCCGCGGGTGGATCGCCTTGGGCCGCTGCGCCAGCGCCCGCAGCAGCTCGAACTCCCGCCCGGACAGCGTGATCCGCTCGCCGCGCGGCAGCACGACCTCGTGCCGCTGCAGGTCGAGGGCCGCCGTGCCGAGCGGCAGGCACTCGGCGCCTTCCAGGTCACGGCGGCCGAGCGCCCGCAGCCGGGCCAGCAGTTCCTCGGCCTCGAAGGGCTTGACGAGGTAGTCGTCCGCGCCGGCGTCGAGGCCCGCCACGCGGTCGGCCACCTCACCCAGCGCCGAGAGCACCAGGACCCGCGTGGTCACCGCCCGGGCCCGCAGCCGCCGCAGCAGCTCCAGCCCGTCGAGCACCGGGAGCCGCCGGTCGATGACCATCACGTCGTACCGCCCGGTGAGGCCCAGGTGCAGACCTCGCTGGCCGTCGTGCGCCGCCTCGGTCTCGTAGCCTTCGTCCGCGAGCAACTCGCCCAACATGCCCGCCAGTTCCCGGTCGTCTTCGACCAGCAGCACTCTCGGCTTCGCCACCCCGTCGCGCACCGATCCATCTTGACAGTTATTTCCGAACTTGAAGAATCAACTTTTCCCGGTCACCGGAACAGGTTCGGCCGTCAGGAGCAGGGCGGTGCTCCCCTTGCGCGCATCGCGCCGGTCGAGCCAGCTCAGCAGCGGCGCGGTCATGATCGTGGTGACCAGCGCGACGAGCACCAGCACGGTGAACAACGCCGAGGAGACGATCCCGGCGGCCAGCCCGATGTTGAGCGCGATCAGCTGCATCAGGCCACGCGCGTTGACGAGCACGCCGACCCGCGACGCGATCTCCGGCGGCTCGCCCGCCAGCCGGGCCGCGCCCCAGGACGCGCCCAGCTTGCCGACGATCGCGACGACCACCGTCACCAGCGCGAAGGCGAGCAGCTTCGGGTCGGCGAGCAGCGCGAACCGGGTGTTCAGACCCGAGTAGGTGAAGAACAGCGGAACGAACACGATCCGCCCGATCGGCATGATCTTCGCGAGCACCGCGTCGGACGCGAGACCGCGGGGGAAGGCCACGCCGACGGTGAACGCGCCGAACACCGCGTACAGGCCGATGGTGTCGGTGAACCAGGCCGCCGCGAACAACGCCATCGCGGTGATGAGCACGCGCTGGTCGACGGTCACCCGGTCGCTGCGCATCATCCGGTTCAGCAGCCGCCGCCCGACGATGAACACGAGCAGCGCGAACAGCAGCCCGCCGCCGAGGGCCAGCGCCACCGGCCCGGCCGACCCCGCGTGCATGCCGAGCACGACGGCCAGCAGCAGCCACGCGAGGACGTCGTCGAGCGCGCCGCAGGCCAGCGCCAGCGAGCCGAACTTCGTCGACGCGATCCCCCGTTCGGTGATGATCCGGACCATCATCGGGAACGCCGTGATCGCCACCGCCACCCCGACGAACGCCGCCGAGGTGACCAGCGAAACGCCGTCCTTGCCGATGTCGACCCACGACGTGCCGAGGACCGCGACGCCGACGCCGAGCGCCAGCGGCACCAGCGTCCCGGCCGAGGAGATGGCCGCGACCGACTTGCGCGACCGGGCGATGCTCTGCAGGTTGAACTCGTAGCCGGCGCCGAACATGTAGATGACCAGGCCGATCTGGCCGCCGACGTAGAGCAGCGAGCGGATGCCGTCCGGGAAGATCGCCGCTTGCACGTCCGGCAGCAGCAGCCCGAACAGCGACGGGCCGAGCAGCACGCCGGCGATCATCTCCCCGACCACCGGCGGCTGGCCGAGCTTGACCGCGGCCAGGCAGACCAGCCGGACCACCACGAGGATCACCACGACGGCGAGGAAGAAGACCGGTGCTGCTTCGGACGGGCTCATCGGTTGCCTCCGGCGAAGTAGGTCGAGCACAGGGCAAGGCGGCGGGCGTCGAGAACCATGTACGTGCCGAACACGAGCTGGGCGAAGCTGCGCCAGACGTCTTCCCAGCGGTCGCGGACCGCCAGCCACACCAGCGGCGCGCGCCGGCGGCGGTCCCCGCGCGGGGTGAGCAGGGCCGGGCCGCGGTTGGGGATGGACCGCGTGTGGGCGGCCGTCGAGGCGAGGCTGAAGCGCCGCAGCACTTCCTGCGCCACGACCCGCATGGTCACCGGGGCGATCCCGCGGGCCGGGCAGGCGCGGTTCTGCGCGACGCCGAACGGGATGAACTCCTCCGCCGGGGCCTGTTCGGCGAAGTCCGGGTAGCTGAAGCACAGCACCGTCCCGGCCGGGATGGTGAGCTGGTCCAGCTCGATGTCCGCGGTGGAGATCCGGTGCGCGATGCCGAACAGCGGGTACTGGCGCAGGCCGTCGTCGACGACCTGGTCGATGTCCTCCGGGTGGTCGGCGAGCCGCTGCTGGACGCCGTCGTCCCGCGCGATGATCATCAGCAGGTGCGCCATCGCCTCCGACATCTGCACGACGGCGGTGGTGAAGAACGTGCCCTGCAGGTAGTAGGCCTGCTCCTCCGCGGTCAGGGACTGCGGGAGCGGGTGCGGGACATCGGCGAGACGCTGCCTGAGGTACTTCGTCAGCCTCGCCCGGCGGCGCATGTTCCGCGGCCGCACACACTTCAGCGCCGAAGCGACGTCGTCCGCGTGCGCCACGATGAGCTCGCGAGCCCGCGGCGGGCACGGCTCGTCGAACACCAGCTCGTAGTACAGCTCGGCCCAGATCGGCATCATCTCGTCACGCAGCCGGACGAGCCCGGGGCGGACGCCGTCCAGGACGTGGCGGGCGACGCGCCGGGTCAGCTCTTCGGAGTCCTTTTTGGACTTGACCAGGATGTGGCGGGTGCACTTGGCCACCTCGTCGTAGCGCGGCCCGGCTTCCAGGTGTTCCTGGTGCACCTCGGCCCCCGGCGACAGCCAGTACCAGAACAGGTCGGACAGCGCGGCACCGCGGCTGCGGCCGTTCGCCGCCGGATCGGCGTAGACGCGCCGGAAGTCGGCGACGCCGACCTGCGGACCCGGGATCGTCACCGCGTCCTGGCCGTTGACCAGCGCGAAGATCCGCATCCGCAGCGCGACGACGCGCTCGGGCAGCCAGGCGAGCACCTTGCCGATCATCGCCGCACCTGGTCCGGGGTGAGGTCCGCCGGGTGCCGCCCGCCGCACAGCGCGAGCGCCTGGTCGAAGTCGGCCCGCAGCATTTCGAGTGTCTCCGAAACACCCTCCCGGCCACCCGCCGCCAGCCCCCACACGACCGGGCGGCCGACGCCGACCGCGTCCGCGCCCAGGGCGAGCGCCTTCACCACGTCGGTGCCGCGGCGGATGCCGCCGTCCAGCAGCACCGGCAGCGCTCCCCCGACGGCCGCCGCGATCTCCGGGAGCACGTCGATGGTGGCGGGCACGGTGTCGAGCTGGCGGCCGCCGTGGTTGGACACGACGATGCCGGCGACGCCGTGGTGCACGGCCAGCCGCGCGTCCTCGGCGTGGAGCAGGCCCTTGATCAGCACGGGCAGCTTGGTCTTGGACCGCAGCCACGCGATGTGGTCCCAGTTCAGCCCGGCCGACATGACGATTTCGCGGACGTGGCTGGTGTTGCCGCCACTGCGGTTTTCGCCGATGTTGCGCAGGTTTTCGACGAACAGCCCGGGGGGCAGGTCGTGGAACGCGTTGCGGTCGTCGCGCTCGCGGCGGCCGAGCACGGGCGAGTCGACGGTGACGACGAACGCCTTCACTCCCGCGGCTTCGGCGCGCCGCACGATCGCCTCGGTGAACTCCAGGTCCGGCTGCAGGTAGAGCTGGAACCACAGGCCGGGGTCCGGCGCGACCTCGCGGGCGGCCGCGGCGATGTCCTCGATCGCCGTGGTCGCGGCCATGCTGACGATCATGATCGTGCCCGCCCGCGCCGCCGCCCGCGCGGTGGCGAGTTCGCCGTCGGGGTGCGCGAGCCGGTGAAACGCCGTGGGCGCGACGAGGATCGGCATCGAGGACGGCGTGCCGAGCAGTGTCACGCTCAGGTCGCGTTTGTCGCTGCCGCGCAGCACCCGGGGGATCAGCCGCAGCTTTTGGAACGCCGTTTCGTTCTCCCGCAGGGTGATCTCGTCCTGCGCGCCGCCCGCGAAGTAGTCGTAGTGCGCCGGGTCGAGGCGCTCGCGGGCCGCGGCTTCGAACTCCGCGATCGTCCGCATCAGAGCTCCCGGGTGAAGAACGCGGTCAGCGGCTCGACGTGCACCTCTTTGTCCCACTCGTTCTCGAGGTTTTCGGTGACGTGGTGGGTGGCGACGAGCTCGCCGCGGCGGTAGTGCCGGACGATCGGGTGCAGGTAGTGGCCTTCGCCGTGGTCGTTGGCCTTGTCCTGGGCGGCGCGGGCGACGAAGTCGAACGGGTCGATCTTGTCGTGGTCCGGGCCGTAGTCGAGGGTGACGACGTACGCGTCGTCCGGCGGGTCTTCGAGGACCCGGTCGACCGGCACCTCTTCGAGGTAGCGGGCCGTGTCGCCGTCCACGACCACGACGTCGCCGAGGAAGCCGAACTGCTGGTACAGCCCGGAAGTCCGGTTGATCCGGGCGATGACCGCCTCGGTCAGCGCGTCCGGTTTGGCGGGCAGCTCGGTGTGCGGCCACGGAACATCGTGGTAGCGCTCGTTCAGCACCTTGGCCAGCGCGCGGACGCCGTAGCGGAAGCCGTGGATGAAGGCGCTGGTGGCCTTCTTGAAGTCACGGACCTGCGTGATCGTGCCGGCGAAGTAGAGGCCGGGCACGTTGACCGACTCCCAGGTCGAGGTCTGCGCCGGGAACCGGTCGTTGATGGTGAGTTCCGGGCGGCAGTCTTCGTCGAAGAGCCCGGCGTCGAACCGGAAGCCGGTGCAGCCGATCACGCGGTCGTAGCGGATCTCCTTGATCACTTCGTCGGCGCGGGCGAAGGCGAACTTGACGTGGTAGCCGTCGGCGTCCTTGCGGACTTCGCGCACGTCGCCGTCGAGGATCGCGTGCTGCAGCTTGAGCTGGTACATGTCGAGGATGCCCGCGTTGTAGGCGCGGAGGTGCCCGACGAAGTGCGTGCGCCAGGCCAGCTTCACCGGCCGCGGGCCGCCGACGTGCACGACCGCGGCCTGCTCGATCAGGTTGTCGGCCGTCTCGAAGGCGGAGTTGCCCTTGCCGAGCACGAGGACGCGCTGGTCGGTGAAGCTCTTCGGGTCGACGTCGACGTCCACGTACTGGTCGATCAGCTCGGCGCCGGGGAAGTCCGGGATGTACGGCTTGGTCACGCCGGTGGCCATGATCAGCCGGTTCGCCCGGAACTCCTCGTCACCGGCGGTGAGAACGAAGATCTCCCGCTCGCGGCGGATGCGCGTCACCCGGGTGTCGTAGCGGATGTTCAGCTGGTACTTCGCCGCGTAGTCCGCGAGGTAGCGGAGGAGGTTCTCGGCGTCCGGGAAGAGCTTCTCGCTGTAATCGGTGAACAGGACCGGATTTTCGTCGCCGTCGGCGAGGATCGAGTTCCAGTCCATCCGCATGCGCAGCTCCGGGTCGGTGTACCCGGTGTGCTTCTTGTTGATGGAGATGAGGGTCCGGTGCCGCGGGAAGGTCTCGAAGAAGTGCCCGGGCGCGGACCCGGCTTCCAGCACCAGGTACCGGTGCCCGGCGTGGCCGAGGAACTGCCCCAGCTGCACCCCGGCCGGCCCGGCCCCGACGACCAGATAATCGAGCACTTCCTCCGCCACGACGACCTCCTGAGGCTCCGCACCGACCGCATGATCGGCGCCGAGCCTGCTCCGGAGATCTCAGAAAAGCCTCAGAAGTAAGTTACTTCCCCGCCGCGCGGGCGAGCCGTTCCGGATAGCGCTCCCCCGCGACGGCGTCGGCCGGGGCGGCCGCCGCGATGGCCGCCAGGTCCTCGGCCGTCAGTTCCAGCGAAGCCGCGGCCACGTTCTCCTCGAGGTACCGGCGGCGCTTGGTGCCCGGGATCGGGACCACGTCCTCGCCCTGGGACTGGACCCACGCCAGCGCCAGCTGCCCGGCGGTGACGCCCTTCTCCTCGGCCAGCTCGCGCAGCGCGTCGACGATCGCCATGTTCCGCTCGAAGTTGCCCTCGGCGAAGCGCGGCAGGCCGCGGCGCATGTCGTTCTCCGGCAGGTCCCGCACCGACTTCACCGCGCCGGTCAGGAAGCCGCGGCCCAGCGGCGAAAACGGGACGATGCCGATGCCGAGCTCGCGGCACGTGTCGAGGATTTCGCCCTCGATGCCGCGGGTCCACAGCGACCACTCGCTCTGCAGCGCCGTCACCGGGTGCACCGCGTGCGCGGCCCGGATCGTCGCCGCGCTCGCCTCGGAGATCCCGGCGTACCGGATCTTCCCGGCCGCCACCAGCTCGGCGAGAGCTCCCCAGGTCTCGTCGATCGGCGTGTCCGGGTCGACGCGGTGCTGGTAGTACAGGTCGATGTGGTCGACGCCGAGCCGGCGCAGCGACTCGTCGCACGACTGCTTCACGTACGCGGCGTCCCCGCGGGCGCCCATCGCGTCGCCGGTCCACACGATGCCGAACTTCGTCGCGAGCACGACCTCGTCGCGGCGGCCGGCGATCGCGCGGCCGACCAGCTCCTCGTTGACGCCGGCGCCGTAGACGTTCGCGGTGTCCAGCAGCGTCACCCCGAGCTCGAGCGCGCGGTGGATGGTCGCGATGGACTCTTCGTCGTTGTCCTGGACGCCGTAGGCCTGGCTCATGCCCATGCAGCCGAGCCCCTGCGCGCCGACTTCCAGGCCCCCCAGCTTCCTGGTCTTCACGCGGAAATCTCCTCCATGCCGGGTTCGATGCCGAGCACCTTCTGCTCGACGCGTTCGTAGTTCTCGATCTTGTAGTCGAGGATGTCGAGACAGCCCTGAAGCTCCGCGATCCGCTCCGCGACCGACCGGCGCTGCTCCACCAGCAGGGCCTTGCGGCGGCCCGCGCTCGCGACGCCGTGGCGGCGCAGCGACGCGTACTCGCGCATGCTCTTGATCGGCATGCCGGTGGTGCGCAGCTTGGTCAGGAAACCCAGCCAGTTGAGGTCGTCGTCGGAGTAGGCCCGGCGGCCCGCGGCGTCCCGCGCGGGCGGGTCGAGCAGTTTGATGCGCTCGTAGTACCGGAGGGTGTCGATGGACAGTCCGCTACGTCGCGCGGCTTCCGCTATCGAGTAGCTCATGCGCCCGACAGTACGACCTGGAGTGCACTCCAGGTCAAATTCGCCCGCTGGCCATCCATAACACTGTTCCGATACGCTCGGTGCATGGCGCGACCCCGCACGCACGACGAAGCGCTCCGGCTCAAGCTGCTCGACCGGGCCGGCGAGCTCCTCGCGGCCGACGGGCCGAAGGCGCTTTCCCTGCGCAAGCTGGCCGCCGACGCCGGGACGTCGACCACCGCCGTGTACTCGCTCTTCGGCAGCAAACCCGATCTGGTGAACGCCCTCTACACCGAGGGCTTCCGCCGCTTCGGCGCCCGGATGGCCGGGACGCCGCTGACCGGCGACGCCGTCGAGGACCTCGTCGCGCTCGGCAGCGCGTACCGCGCGAGCGCGCTGGCCGACCCGCACCTCTACGGGATCATGTTCACCAAGTCGGTGCCCGGGTTCGAGCCGAACGAGGACGCCGAAAAGCTCGCCCGCGAAACGCTCAAGCCGCTGGAGCGGATCATCCGCCGAGCCATCGCCGACGGCGTCTTCCTCGACGTCCCGCCGGAGACCGTCGCGGTCGGCTGCTGGGCCATCGTGCACGGCCTGGTGTCCCTGGAGCTGTCCGGCAACCTGCCGGAAGAGTTCGACGTCACGACCTCCTACGAAGCCGCTCTGCGCGCGAACGCCTCCGGCTGGCTGCGGCCTCAGAGCGGCAGGTCCCCTTCGTAGACGACCCCACCCCGCCCGTCCCGCGCCACCACGGTCACGTTCACCCCGGTCTCGTACCGCTCCTTCGGCACCCAGACGACGAACATCCCGTCGACGGCCGTGCCCTCGGCACTCGTCCCCCCGCCGAAGCCGACCGACACGCCGGCCGCCGTCTTCGGCACCACCGCCGCGAACGGCGTCCGCGACTTGCCCGGCTCGCCACCCGCCTCGACCGCCCCCAGGGTGCTCACCAGGATGCGCCGGGCGGGAACCCGCCGGTCGAAGGCGAAGTCGGGGTAAGCGCGGGCCTGCGTCTTCCCCGGCTGCCCGTACTCGGGTTCCCGGGTGCAGGCCACGACGCGATCACCCAGGCGGCCCATGACCACCTGGTAGCCGTCCGCCTCGAGCAGCGGTCCCGGCCGGTAGCTCGCGCCGTCCGGGATCCGTTCTTCGGCGTCGGCCAGGCAGTCGCCGAGCACCCGGCCCGCGGGTGAGGTCCGGTCGGCGGGCTCGGGGCGGTCGGTGACCGACAGCAGTGGCGGGGGCGCCGGAGGCAGCGTCATGGCGCTGGGGACATCGGGGTTGCCGATGGTGAGCACGGTCCGCGCCGGGTCGGTACGGGTCAGCACCACGAACTGGTGGCTGACCGGGGAAAAGACGAGGTTGTGCGACGACGTGTCGCCGTGCGCGGTCCGGGTCCCGAGGTCGGCCTTCCGCCAGCCCGGATCCACCAGCCCGCCGACGAGGCCGGTCGGGCTGTGGAGCAGTACCCCCGCGCGTGAGCCCGGCCCGTACGCCGGAGTGGCTTCCGGGTCCGAAAGCGTCACGGTCGTCTCGGTCGTCTCGCAGAACATCGGCTTGCCCGCGGCCGTGGCGGCGACGACCGCGTCCCCTTCCTGTTCGTCGGTGAACAGCGGAACCCAGTCTTCGCGCGGAGCCACCCGGCCGGTCTTCCCCGCGACCTGAACCGCGGCCCAGCACCGGTCCAACGCCGTCTTCGCGAGCACGCCGTCGAGCTTCAGCCCGTTGGGGACCGCCGGCGGCACGTCGGCGGGCTGCCGCAGCTGCCGGGTCACGACGACCGCGCCCACGGCGAGGACGAGCACCGCGGCGGCCGCCGCGTACCAGACCCGGGACGGCCGGCGCTTCGCCATGCCCTGGTGGAGCCCGGCGCGCAACCGGGCGCGGACGTCGTCCGGCAGTTCGCGCCGGGGCGGCAGGCCGAAGCCGTCGTTCATTTCCCCGCCTCCTTCAGCAGCGTGCGCAGCCGGGCCCGGCCCCGGGACAGGTGGGCGCGGACGGTGACCTCGGCGACGGTCAGCAACGCGGCCGCGTCGGCGACGCTCACGTCGCCGAGCAGGCACAGCTCGACGACCTCCCGCTGCGACTTCGGCAGCGTCCGCACGGCTTCGACGATCTCGCGGACCCGCTGCTCGCCGTCGAGCCGCTCGGCGACCGAGTCGGCGTGATCGGCCACGACCGGCGGGTCCGGCACCTTCCGCAGCAGCCGCAGCCGCCGTCTCGCGCCGCGGTGTTCGTCGCGGGCGGCGTTGGCGGCCACCGTGTAGAGCCACGGAAGGGCGCTGTCCCGGACCAGCGTCACGTCGGCGCGGCGGCGCCAGGCGGTCAGGAAGGTGTTCGACGTCAGGTCCTCGGCGGCGCTCCACGACCCGGTCAACCGGTAGGCGTGGTTCCAGACGGCCTCGGCGTGCCGCTCGAAGAGCTCGCCGAAGGCCGCTTCGTCACCGCCGGACGCCCGGTCCCACAGTGTCCGGTCACCCACCGGCGCCCCCGTCGCATGGCTGGTCACACTCCTCAGTGGCCGGCAGCGGAGGAGGTGTTGCGCGCAACTTCCGCGAACCGGGCGGCCACTTCCGGTCGTGATCATGGAGCAGGTCCGGAGCACGGACAACCTTCGCCTGCGGCTACCCGCGGCCACGGCGTGCGTGTCGGCAGTGGTTTTCCTGCTGGCGCGCCCGCACCTCGTCGACGACACGTTCATCACGCTCTCCTACGCGCGGAACCTCGCCTTCCACGGGCACTGGGGGCTGCTGGCCGACGCGACGTCGAACTCCGCGACGTCACCGGCGAACGTCCTCGCCCTGGCCGCGTTGACGTTCATCGTGCGCGACGCCGTCTTCGCGGCCGGGGTGCTGTACGTGCTGAGCCAGGTCGCGCTCGTCCTGGCCCTGCGCCGGCTCGGCACCGCGTTGCCGCGCTGGTTTCCCGCGCTGGCCTTCGCGGCACTGACGGCGAACCCGCTGCTGTTGTCGTCGATCGGGCTGGAAGTGGCGCTGGGGGCGGCCGGGCTCGGGTGGCTGACGGTCTTCGCCGTCGAGCGGCGGCCCCTGGCCTTCGGGCTCACCGCCGGCGTGGTTGCGCTCGTGCGGCTCGACCTGCTGATCTTCGCGGTCGTCCTGGGCTTCACCGTGCGCTCCGGACGCGCGGTGCTCGGGGCCGCGGCGGTTGCCCTGCCGTGGTTCGCGTTCAGCTGGATCGTGCTCGGCGCGGCGGTGCCCGACACGTTCGTGATCAAGACGCTGCAGGGCGCCCAACGGGCGTGGGGCGGCTGGAACTTCGGCAACGGACCGCTCTTCTACGCCCACACCGCCTGGTGGACGACCGTGCTGTCGTTCCTGCCGCTCGCCGTGGTGCCGTTCGCCATCCGGCGGTCGCCGTCGCTCCGGCCGTTCGCGCTGTTGGCCCTGGGCGGTGCGCTCTACCACGGGACGTACGTGCTGCTGACCGTTCCGCCGTACCACTGGTACTACGGCCCGGGGATCACGGCGGCGACGGTGTTCGCCTGCGCCTGGGCGGCGTCCCACCGCGGCTCGGCTCTCCTCGTCCTCGCGGTGGTGTGCGCTTCCGTGGTCACCTACGGGGTTCCGCCCCGCGAATTCGCGCCGCTGACGTCCAATTACGCCTCGACGGCGAAGTACACCGAGATCGGCCGCGACCTTCGCGTGCTGGCCGGATCACGCGTGGTGGGCAGCGCCGGGGAAATCGGCGTGCTGGCGTACACGTGCGAGTGCGCGATCGTCGACGTCTTCGCCGACCGCGGCCTGCTCCCCGCGGCCATCGAGGCCCGCGGCGCGGGGAACCGCTGGCTGCGCGCGGCACTGCGGGTCGACTACGCGTTCTTCGACTTCGACATCCGCCCGCGCCGGCCCGACCTGGTGCTCCGGCGGTTGCCGAGCCCGCCACCGGACGCGCTCGCGCACTGGACGCTCGACGCCCCCACGCTGGGGAAGCAGGAGCTCTACTTGGTGCCGTCCTGAGGGAACGCGTCGATGCGGACCGGCGCATCCGGCCGCCTGGCGCCGCTTCAGGCCGGCACCCGGCTCAGACGGCGCCGTACTGGCGGTCGCCCGCGTCGCCGAGGCCCGGGACGATGAAGCCCGAGTCGTTGAGGCGCTCGTCGATGCTCGCCGTGACGACCCGGACCGGCAGGCCGGTCTTCTCCAGGTGCGCCAGGCCTTCCGGGGCCGCCAGCGCGCAGATCGCCGTGACGTCGTCGGCGCCGCGGTCGGTGAGCAGGCGGATCGTGTACTCCATCGAGCCGCCGGTGGCGAGCATCGGGTCGAGCACCAGCACCGGCCGGTCGGCGAGCGATTCCGGCAGCGACTCCAGGTACGGCGTCGGCTTGAGCGTCTCCTCGTCGCGCGCCAGGCCGACGAAGCCCATCTGCGCGTCCGGGATCAGCTTGTGCGCCTGGTCGGCCATGCCCAGCCCGGCCCGCAGCACCGGCACCAGCAGCGGCGGCTTCGCCAGCTTGTAGCCGTCGGTGCGGGCGACCGGCGTGTGGATCTTCTCGACCTTCACCGGCACGTCGCGCGTGGCTTCGTAGACCAGCATGACGGTCAGCTCGTGCAGCGCGGCCCGGAACGCGGCGCTGTCGGTGCGCGCGTCGCGCATCGTGGAGAGCCGGGCCTTCGCGAGGGGGTGGTCGACGACGTGCACATCCATGCGGGTCAATCTAGCTGTTTCGCGAAGCTCTTCACCCAGCCGCGCTGCCAGGGCGTTTCCACGGCTCGCTCGTGGTAGTGCGCCCGCACCCAGGCGACGGCTTCCTCGGCCGGGACACCGGAGAGGGTGGCCAGGCAGGCCAGCACCGTGCCGGTCCGGCCGGCGCCGCCGTAGCAGGCGACCTCGACGGTCTCGGTCTTCGCCCGTTCGTGGAGGGCCTTGATCTGCCGGCGTGCTTCGGCGGGATGGGTGGGCAGCAGGAAATCGGGCCAGGTGACCCATTCGTGCGGCCAGGTGATGCCTCCACCGTGCTTGCGCCGCAACCGGCTCGTGCCCAGGTAAAGCCCGAAATCGGGTTCGGGTCCGTCCGGGCGCGGGCGCCTCAGCCCGCGCCCCTGCACGCGGGTGCCGTCCGGAAACTCGATCATCCGGCCAGTGTCCTCCGGAAGATGGACACCCGGAGGGGTTTTCGCCGATAAGCTGCGCCGGGTGAGCGAACTGACGCCCGACCAGATGCGGGCTTCCGACGCGGACCGCGAACGCGTCGCCCAGGTGCTGCACAACGCCCTCTCCGAAGGGCGGATCACGGTGAACGAGCTGGAAGAGCGGCTCACGACGGTGTACGCGGCGAAAACGCTCGGCGAGCTGAAGCCGGTGACGGCGGACCTGCCGGTCGCTTCGGCGGCCGTCGAGCCGGCGACCACGCGGGCCCTGGGCCACCCCGACCAGCGCATCGGCGGCCACCCGGGCAGCCCGGTGTCGATCGGCGTGCTGTCCGGAGCGATCCGCAAGGGCAGCTGGGTCCTGCCCCCGCAGCACAACAGCCTCGCGTTCTGGGGTGGCGCGGAGATCGACCTGCGGCAGGCCCGCTTCGCCGACCGCCACTGCACGATCACCGCGGTGGCCATCATGGGCGGCATCCAGATCACGGTCCCGGACGACATCAACGTGGACGTCACGGGCATCGGCCTGATGGGCGGCTTCGGCCTGGAGGACAAGTCGGGGGCACCACCCGCACCGCCGACGGCACCGACGGTGAAGATCAACGGGCTGGCGTTCTGGGGCGGGGTGATCGTGTACCGGAAGCCGGCGAACCGGTCGGAGCCGCCGCAGATCGAAGGGTCCTGACCACGAGTTTGTGACGCGTTCGGCACCCAGCGTCACAACGAACGGGACCGCGGACTGTCGGACCCGCCGCCTAGACTCAGGCGCATGACAGCCACGACCAGCACGTCAGCGGCGCCGGCCACCCCGGCACCGCTGGTGGACGCGACTCGCGACGACGCGAGCCTGCGCCGCTTCCTGCTCGGGCTGCCCGGAGTCGACCAGGTCGGCGTCGAGCAGCGCGCGGCGGGGCTCGGCACGCGCAGCATCAAGAAGGACGCCAAGCGGTGGGCCATCGACACCGCCATCTCCATGGTCGACCTGACCACCCTGGAGGGCGCCGACACCCAGGGCAAGGTCCGGGCGCTGGCCGCGAAGGCCGTCCGCCCCGACCCGGAACGCCAGGACACCCCGCGCGTCGCCGCCGTCTGCGTCTACCCCGACCTGGTCGCCACGGCCGTCGAGGCGCTCCAGGGTAGCGGCGTGCACGTCGCCAGCGTGGCCACCGGGTTCCCCGCCGGGCGCACTTCGCGGGAAGTCAAGCTGGCCGACACCAAGATCGCCGTCGAAGCCGGCGCGCACGAAGTCGACATGGTGATCGACCGCGGCGCCTTCCTCGAGGGCCGGTACATGGCCGTCTTCGAAGAGATCCAGGCCGTCAAGGCCGCCTGCGGCGACGCGCACCTGAAGGTCATCCTCGAGACCGGTGAGCTGGCGACCTACGACAACGTGCGGCGCGCGTCGTGGCTGGCGCTGCTGGCCGGCGGCGACTTCATCAAGACCTCCACCGGCAAGGTCTCCCCCGCCGCGACGCTGCCGGTCACGCACGTCATGCTGCAGGCCGTCCACGACTGGCACGCCCAGACCGGCGAACTGCGCGGCGTCAAGCCCGCCGGCGGCATCCGGACGACGAAGGACGCGATCAAGTACCTGGTCGCCGTGCACGAGGTCGCCGGCGAGGCGTGGCTGACCCCGGACCTGTTCCGCTTCGGCGCGTCCAGCCTGCTCAACGACCTGCTGCTGCAGCGCCGCACCCAGGTGGACGGCCACTACAGCGGCCCCGACTACGTGACGGTGGACTGATGCCTGTTTTCGAGTACGCACCGGCGCCGGAATCGCGCGCCATCGCGAACCTGAAGGACTCCTACAAGCCCTTCGTCAACGGCGAGTTCGTCGACGGCTCGGGTGAGCCGCTCAAGACGATCAACCCGGCCACCGAAGAGGTCCTGGCCGAGGTGGGCACCGCGTCGAAGTCCGATGTGGACATCGCGGTGAAGGCCGCGCGCAAGGCGTACGGCTCCGTGTGGTCGAAGATGCCGGGCACCGAGCGCGCGAAGTACCTCTTCCGCATCGCACGGCTGATCCAGGAGCGCTCGCGTGAGCTCGCCGTGCTGGAGAGCCTGGACAACGGCAAGCCGATCAAGGAGTCGCGCGACTCCGACGTCCCGACGGCGGCCGCGCACTTCTTCTACCACGCGGGCTGGGCCGACAAGCTGGAGTACGCGGGGTACGGCGCCGATCCGCGTCCGCTCGGCGTCGCGGGCCAGATCATCCCGTGGAACTTCCCGCTGCTGATGCTGGCCTGGAAGATCGCCCCGGCGCTGGCCACCGGCAACACCGTGGTCCTCAAGCCGGCCGAGACGACACCGTTGACCGCGCTGGTCTTCGCGGAGATCTGCCAGCAGGCCGAGCTGCCGCCGGGCGTGGTCAACATCCTCCCGGGCGCGGGCGACATCGGTGCGTCCATCGTGGAGCACGCCGACATCGACAAGATCGCCTTCACCGGCTCGACCGAGGTCGGCAAGGCGATCCAGCGCCAGGTCGCGGGCACGCCGAAGAAGCTGACGCTGGAGCTGGGCGGCAAGGCGGCGAACATCGTGTTCGAGGACGCCCCGCTCGACCAGGCCGTCGAGGGCATCGTCAACGGCATCTTCTTCAACCAGGGCCACGTCTGCTGCGCGGGCTCGCGCCTGCTGGTGCAGGAGTCCATCGCCGAAGAGGTGCTCGAGAAGCTCCGCTACCGGGTGTCCACCCTGCGCATCGGCGACCCGCTGGACAAGAACACCGACATCGGCGCGATCAACTCCGCCGAGCAGCTCGCCAAGATCCGCGGGCTCGTCGAATCGGGTGACGCCGAGGGCGCGCAGCGCTGGACCAGCCCCTGCCCGGTTCCGGACCGCGGGTTCTTCTTCGCCCCGACGGTGTTCGCGAACGTCCACCAGTCGATGCGGATCGCGCGCGAGGAGATCTTCGGCCCGGTGCTGTCGGTGCTGACGTTCCGCACGCCGGACGAGGCCGTCGCGAAGGCGAACAACACGCCGTACGGGCTTTCGGCCGGCATCTGGACCGAAAAGGGTTCCCGGATCCTCTGGATGGCGAACCAGCTGCGCGCCGGCGTGGTCTGGGCCAACACCTTCAACCGCTTCGACCCCGCCGCCCCGTTCGGCGGCTACCAGGAATCCGGCTTCGGGCGCGAAGGCGGCCGCACCGGGCTGGAGGCGTACCTGAATGTCTGATCGGATTTCCGTCGCCAAGACGTACAAGCTGTACATCGGCGGCAAGTTCCCGCGTTCGGAGTCCGGCCGGGTGTACCCGGTGACGGACAGCAAGGGCAAGTTCCTGGCGAACGCGGCCCACGCGTCCCGCAAGGACGTCCGCGACGCGGTGGTGGCAGCTCGCAAGGCGTTCCCGGGCTGGTCGTCCGCGACGGCCTACAACCGCGGCCAGGTGCTCTACCGGGTGGCCGAGGTCCTGGAGGGCCGCCGCGACCAGTTCGTCGCCGAAGTTTCGGCGTCGGAAGGCCTCGGCGGCAAGAAGGCCGAGGCCGTCGTGGACGCGGCCATCGACCGCTGGGTCTGGTACGCGGGCTGGACGGACAAGATCGCGACGGTCCTGGGCGCGGCGAACCCGGTGGCGGGCCCGTACTTTTCGTTCACGGTCCCGGAGCCGACGGGCGTGGTGGGCGTCCTGGCGCCGCAGGGCTCGTCGCTGCTGGGCCTGGTCGAGGTCCTGGCCCCGGTCCTGGCCACGGGCTCGACGGCAGTGGTGGTCTCCAGCGCGGAGCGGCCGTTGCCGGCGATCACCCTGTCGGAGGTCCTGGCGACGTCCGACGTCCCGGGCGGCGTGGCGAACATCCTCACCGGGCGGGCCGCGGAACTGGGCCCCTGGCTGGCGTCGCACGGAGACGTCAACGCGCTGGACCCGACGGGAGCGGCCCCAGCGGACCGCCCGGACCTGGCGCGCGAAGCGGCGAACACGGTGAAGCGGGTGCTGACGGTCCCGGAGGCGGAGCCGGACTGGACGGCAGCGCCGGACATCACCCGCCTGCGGCGGTACCTGGAGGCGAAGACGGTCTGGCACCCGCTGGGCGTCTGAGGTCAGAGAAGGCCACCACCCGGTCCGCCCGGTGGTGGCCTTCATTCTTGTGGTGGATTTTCCGCGGAGTCCTCTCGATCTACGCTCGATGTAATCGGGCACTCACTTGACGTGATCGGGAGCTCCGTGGAAGCTCACGACGGCTTCACGACGCTGGTGGCTCTGCGCGCGAAAGCCGGCGAACTGGCCGCTTTGCGAGCACTGTCGCGCCCTGAGCAGGTCCGCCGGGTGCAGCCACTGCTGCAGTTCGACCCGGAACGGAAGAACCCGGCCGAGCAGCTCGACGACGTCGAAGAGGTCGCACGCCACCTGCACCGCCTGGGCAGGCACTGCTGGATCGACGCCTCGGACGTGGCGGACCGGCCCGGGTTCGGCGCCGGTGGCGCACTCGGCCGCCTGGCCGACCACCTGGCCGGGCCGGCCGACCTCCTCGACACGGCTTGGCCGGTCCCGTTCGTCCCGGTGGTCCGCGGCGACGCCACCGGGCCATCGGCCGCGACACTGGGCCGCCTGGGCGCCGAGCTGGGAGCCGGCGTCGCCCTCCGGGTCCGTCCGGACGCAGCCGACCGGGACACCCTCGGCCGGGTGATCGAGCGGCTGGCGATCGAACCGGGGGACATCCACGTCGTCCTGGACCTCCGGTACGTCGCCGAGGCCACGGCCACCCGGGTCGAGCGAGCCGCGGGCGTCCTGACCGCACTCACCGAGGTCGGTGCCTTCGGATCGACGACCTTGCTGACCGGTTCGATCCCGATGACCCTCGGCCAGACCTCGACCTGGGAGCAGGCGCGAGCCGAGGAAGTGCTCTGGGAACACCTGGTGCGCGGCGGCGCCGGAAACCTGCGGTTCGGCGACTACGGCGTCGTGCACCCCATCCCCGGCCCGGGCTTCCGCAGCAACCACGTCGCACTCAAGTACACGTGCCCGCACCGCTGGCTCTACTCGCGAGAGCGGATGCCGGACGAGACGGGGGACGAGTCGGCCCGCGGCCGCGCGCTCCGGGTCGTGTGCCGCCACGTGATCGAATCGGCGAGCTACGCCGGCCCGGACTTCTCCTGGGGAGATCGCGAAATCCACGAAGCAGCGGCGGGCGGTGGAACGGGCCTGGGCAACACCAGCAAGCCGGTGGCGTTCGCGACCTCGCACCACCTCGCCTACCTGGCCACCCGCGCCGCGGCTTGACGTCAGCTCATCGTCACCGAGAAGTCCGACAGGGTGAATCGGGCCTTGCCGCCGCCGGTGGAGCAGAACTCGATGCCGTAGCCGATCTGGTTGACCGTCGGGTTCGGCGGGATCAGGCCCTTGCCGATCGCCCACGCGATCATCGCCTTCAGGTCGACGGTCCCCGCGTACTGCGTCGTCCGGGACACGAACGCCACGTACCCCTCGTCTTCCGCCCAGACGTCGTACGTGAAGCCGCCCGCTGTGTACGTCGTCAGCTTTTCGCCCGCCGGGACCTGCTTGCGGTTCTCCGTCCAGACCATCAGCTCGCTGACGCCGGCGCCGTTGCCCACGCCGTTCAGCCACAGGTCGTACGCCACGTCGTAGATGCCCGTGCCCGGGCCGCGGCCGGCGAACGCCGATCTGATCACCGAATAGTCGTTGAACGGTTTTCCATTCTGGTCGTTGATGTCCTTGTGCACGTTCGGATAGGTTTTCACCGACGTCGAATCGGGTTGGGTGGATTCGACGTACCAGTTGTCGTACGCGCACGCCCGCAGCGTTTCCGGGCCCGCTTCGCCGGCGTTCCACATGTTGTTGTGGACGTAGTAACCGCCGTCCGACCAGCCGCCGTCGGGGTCGCTGGTGGTGAACTCCGGGCTGCGGCAGTTCCGCACCGGCGCGGTCGACGGCGGCGCCGGAGTGGACGGAGGCACAGGTCGGGACGTCGACGGAGCCGAAGCGGAGGAGGAAGGCACGGCCGAGAACGTCGGAGCAGGCAGGGACGCAGGCGGGGACGCCGGCGCGGCCGCCGCCCCGTCGACGGGCGTGCCGCCGCACCCGGCGAGCACCGGGAAGGAAATCGCCAACAACACGGCCAGCGTTCTTCGTCGCATTTTCCCGCCCGTAGCTGCAATTTCCGGCAGAACGAGGCGGAACCCTAACACGGAATTGTGCGGATTCAGTCGGGCTCGAGGTCCCCGGACGTGATCGGCCGGCCGGGCAGCGGGGAACCCGGCCGCGCGCTGAGGCCGTCGATCATGATGCCGACGCACCGGCGCGCCGCCATCTCGGCCACCTTCGGGGACTTCGCGCGCACCTGGCGCAGCAGCGTCGCGAACAGGATCGCGATGTCGCCGGCGCCGACGTCCTCGCGGAGCTTGCCCTCGGCCTTGGCGCCGTCGACGAAGCCGTCGAGGACCGCCAGGATGTCGTCGCGCAGCCGGCGGACCTCCGGGTCGTTCTTGAGGATCACCAGCGCCCGGTGCGACACCATCGCCAGCTGCACGCTCAGCTGCAGCTCCACCGACTGCCGCAGCAGCCGCTCCAGCGCGCGCCACGACGACGTCTCCTCGGCCGCGATCACGCGCGCGTCGACCAGCACCCGCTCGAAGTTGTCCATGGCGACCGCGCGGACCAGCGCGTCGCGGTCCGGGAACCGGCGGTAGAGCGTGCCGACACCGACGCCGGCCGCGCGGGCGATCTCCTCCATCGGCACCTCGGGACCGGAAACGGCGAAGATGCTCTTCGCGGCGGCCAGGATCTGGTCGCGGTTGCGGCGCGCGTCCGCCCGCAGGGTGGTCTCGGGGTCTGCCGTCATGCCGTTCGCCTTCCGCTGAATCGCGCGCGGGGTGATTCTCGCATGGTCAGGCGGCCACACACTGCCTCCTCGAATGGGTAGGCGGCATCTAGTGGACGGCATCCTTCCGCTTCGGTACCTTGGGACGTAGAACCGGAATGTAATCTTCCGCATACGTTCCGTCCGATTTAGGGGGTCCGAAATGACTGAATTGGCCGAGCCCGCGACGCGGGACGAGACCTTCCCACTGGCCCGCACCTGCCCGTTCGCCCCGCCGCCGGCGTACGAGAAGCTGCGCGAGGCGGGTCCGGTCCAGCGGGTGGCGCTCCCCGACGGCTCGGAGGCCTGGGCCATCACCCGCCTGGAGGAGGTCCGGCAGATGCTGACCGACCCGCGGTTCAGCTCCGACCGGTTCAACCCGGGCTTCCCCATCCTGGCGAAGGGCGGCCGCCCGCAGCGCCGCCGCTTCGGCGCGTCGCTGATCAACATGGACCCGCCGGAACACGGCGCCGCCCGCCGCGAGGTCGTCGGCGAGTTCACGGTCAAGCGGATGAAGGCGCTGCAGCCGCGGATCCAGCAGATCGTCGACGAGCACATCGACGCGATCCTGGCCGGCCCGAAGCCCGCCGACCTGGTCTCGGCGCTGTCGCTGCCCGTGCCGTCGCTGGTCATCTGCGAGCAGCTCGGGGTCCCCTACGCCGATCACGACTTCTTCCAGTCGCGCAGCTCCACCCTGCTGAACCGGGAGGTGACGCAGGAGGTGCGCGTGCAGGCCGTCGAAGAGATGCAGGACTTCCTCGACAAGCTCGTCGCCGCGAAGGAGGCCGACCCGACCGACGACCTGCTCGGCCGCCAGATCCTCAAGCAGCGCGAGGAGCACGGCGACGTCGACCACGACTCGCTGGTCTCGCTCGCCTTCCTGCTGCTGCTCGCCGGGCACGAGACGACGGCGAACATGATCTCCCTCGGCACCGTCGCCCTGCTGGAGAACCCGGACCAGCTGGAGATCATCAAGAAGGACCCCGGCAAGACGCTCGACGCCGTCGAGGAGCTGCTGCGGTACTTCACCATCGCCGAGTTCGCGACCTCGCGCGTCGCCACCGAGGACGTCGAAATCGGGGGGCAGCTGATCCGCGAAGGCGAGGGCGTCCTGGGTCTGAGCTACTCCGGCAACCGCGACGAAGCCGCGTTCGAGAACCCGGACGAACTGGACATCGAGCGCGGCGCGCGGCACCACGTCGCTTTCGGTTTCGGGCCGCACCAGTGCCTGGGCCAGAACCTCGCCCGGATGGAGCTGCAGATCGTCTTCGACACGCTCTTCCGCCGCATCCCGGACCTCAAGCTGGCCGCGCCGGTGGACCAGCTGCCGTTCAAGCACGACTCGTCGATCTTCGGCCTCTACTGCCTGCCCGTGACCTGGTGAGGGGGGACGCCATGACCGCCGTTCACGAGTTCCCGATGGCCCGGACCTGCCCGTTCGCGCCGCCGACGGCGTACGCCGAGATCCGCGAGGAGGAGCCGGTCACCCGGGTGCGGCTGCCCGAGGGCAAGCAGGCCTGGGTGGTCAGCAGGCACGAGGACGTCCGGACCGTGCTGAACGACCGGCGGTTCAGCGCCGACCGGCAGCACCCGGACTTCCCGCAGCTGGTGCCGGGCTTCCGGCGGCCGGACGACGAGCGCACCATGATCACCATGGACGCGCCCGAGCACGGGCCGGCCCGCAAGGCCGTGCTCGGCGAGTTCACCGTGCGCCGGATGGAGGCGCTGCGGCCGCGGATCCAGGAGATCGTCGACGAGCGGATCGACGCCCTGCTGGCCGGGCCGAAGCCGGGCGACCTGGTCGAGACGCTGTCGCTGCCGGTGCCGTCCCTGGTCATCTGCGAGATGCTCGGCGTGCCGTACGCCGACCACGACTTCTTCCAGACGCACACGGCGAAGCTGATCAAGCGCGGCACGCCCCCGCAGGAGCGGCGGGCCGCGGTCGAGGCCGTCCGCGAGTACATGAGCGACCTCATCGCCGGCAAGGAGGCGAACCCGCCCGACGACCTGCTCGGCAGGCAGATCGTCAAGCTGCGGGAAGAGGGCACCTACCGGCGGGCCTCGCTGGCCGCGACCGGGTTCCTGCTGCTCGTCGCCGGGCACGAGACGACGGCGAACATGATCTCGCTGGGCACGGTCGGGCTGCTGGAGAACCCGGAGCAGCTGGCGCTGATCACGGCGGACCCGGGCAAGACGCTCGACGCCGTCGAGGAGCTGCTGCGGTACTTCACCATCGTCGACGCGGCCACCGCGCGGCTGTGCGTCGAGGACGCCGAGGTCGGCGGGCAGCTGATCCGCGCCGGCGAAGGCGTGCTGGCGCTGGGCTACGCGGCCAACCGCGATCCCGGCGCCTTCGCCGCCCCCGACGAGCTGGACATCGAGCGCGGCGCGCGGCACCACGTCGCCTTCGGGTTCGGCCCGCACCAGTGCCTGGGCCAGAACCTCGCCCGGATGGAACTGCAGATCGTCTTCGACACGCTCTTCCGCCGCATCCCGGACCTCAAGCTGGCCGCGCCGGTCGACGACCTGCCGTTCAAGGACGACGCGGCCATCTACGGCCTGTACCGGTTGCCGGTGACCTGGTAGAGACGAACTGCCAAACCACCACAGGAGAAGAGGACCATGAAGATCATCGCGGACACCGGAAAGTGCGTCGGCGCCGGTCAGTGCGTACTCACCGAGCCCTCGCTGTTCGACCAGAGCGAGGAGGACGGCACGGTCATCGTGCTCGACGACCAGCCTCAGGGTGACCTGGTCGAGAAGGCCCGTGAAGCGGTGCACGTCTGCCCGAGCCAGGCCCTCGCCCTGGAGGACTGACCCGCGAGGGCCGTGAACGGCCCACTCACGGCGATCGGGTGAAGCCGTGAATGGGCCGTTCGCGGCCTTACTTGACCGCGCCCATCGACAGGCCGCGGACCAGGTGGTTCTGCGCGATCCACCCGACGATCATCACCGGCAGCGACGCCAGCAGCGCCGCGGCCGACAGCTGCGCCCAGTACAGGCCTTCGCTGGTGATGAACCCGACCAGGAACACCGGGACCGTGCCGGCGCGGGCCGCGGTCAGGTTGACCGCGTAGAAGAACTCCGTCCAGGAGAAGATCACGCAGATCAGCGCGGTCGCCGCGATCCCGGGCGCGACCACCGGCATGATGATCTTGCGCAGCAGCGTCGGCAGGTTGGCGCCGTCGATGCGGCCCGCCTCGATCATCTCGTGCGGCACCTCGAGGAAGAACGACCGCATCATCCAGATGGCCAGCGGCAGGTTCATCGACGTGTACAGGATGACCAGCGCCCACACCGTGTCGAGCAGCTCGGTGTTCTGCGAGATGACGTACAGCGGGATGATCGCCGCCACGATCGGCAGCATCTTCGTCGACAGGAAGAAGCCGAGCGCGTTCGACGTGCCCTTCACCGGCGCCAGCGACAGCGCGTACGCCGCCGGGACGCCGAGGAGCAGCACCAGCAGCGTCGAGAGGATCGTGACGAACGCCGAGTTCGACAGGTACGGCAGGAACCCGCCGCCCAAGACGTTGCCGATCTGCTCGAACGTCGGGGTGAACAGCAGCTTCGGCGGGTCGGTGTAGGCGTCGGCTTCCTGCTTGAACGCCGTGAGGATCATCCACAGCAGCGGGAAGACGAACAGGATCGCGATCACCCAGGTCGCGACGGTCAGCGCGCCCTTGCCGTAGTGCCGCTTACGCGGGGCGACTGTGGTCACTTGATCCCTCCGCTCACGGAGAAGGTGCGGAACATCAGGCGCAGCGCGAAGGTCGCGACGATCATCGTCAGTATCACGACGATGACCCCCATCGCCGAGGACTGGCCGACGTCGAAGCCCTCGAACGCGCGCTGGTAGATGTAGTACGGCAGGTTGGTGCTCGCCGTGCCCGGGCCGCCCTGGGTCATCAGGAAGATGGCGTCGAAGCTGTTCACGATGTAGATCGCGCCCAGCAGCGTGGCCAGCTGCAGGAACCGGGACAGGTGCGGCAGCGTGATGGAGACGAACGTCCGCCAGCGACCCGCACCGTCCACATCGGCCGCTTCGAGGACGTCCTTGGCCTGGCTCTGCAGGCCCGCGAGGATGAGCAGCATCATGAACGGCGTCCACTGCCACACGATCTGCGCCATCACCGCGGCCAGCGGGAACTCCGAGAGCCAGTCGACGTCGGTGCCGAACACGAAGTGCAGCAGCCCGTAGGTGGGGTCGAACATCGTCGTCTTCCACAGCAGCGCGCCGGCCGCCGGCAGGATGAGGAACGGCGTGATCAGCAGCGTCCGGACGACGCCGCGGCCGAGGAACTTGCGGTCGAGCAGGATCGCCAGGCCGAGGCCGAGCAGCAGCGCGACGAACACGCACACCACGGTCAGCACGACGGTGTTGAGCAGCGCGACCAGGAACGTCGTGTCGCTGAAGACGTCGACGTAGTTCTGCAGGCCGACGAAGTGCCGCGAGCCGGGCCGGACCAGGTTCCACGACTGGAACGAGTAGAACACGGTGAGCAGGAACGGCAGCTGCGTCACCGCGATGACGAAGATCAGCGCGGGCAGCAGCGGCAGCCGCCGCCTGGCCGCGGTACTCAGGCCGCGTTTCTCCTCGGCCTTCGCGTGGGAGGTGGACGCCGGCGTGGATACGGAGATCGTGGACATCACTGCACCGCCTTGTACGAATCGCCCACGGTTCGCGCGTAGTCCTGGGACTGCTTCAGCGCGTCTTCGACGGATTGGCGGCCGGCGATCGCGGCCGACAGCTGCTGGCTCACCCGGGTGCCCAGGTCCTGGAACTCGGGGATGCCGACGAACTGGATACCGGGGTAGGGCACCGGGTTCGCCATGACCTTCTGCTGGTTCGCGTCCGCGATGCCGTCGAGCGTCGGCTTCGCGTAGGCCTTCGCCGCGTCGGCGTACTCGGGGATCGCGTACGTCGACTGCCGGACGCCCGGCGGGACGCGGTTCCACCCGTAGGTGTGCCCGACCTTCTGCACGTAGGCCTTGTCGGTCATCCAGGCCATGAACTTCCAGGCCGCGTCCTTGTCCTTGGCGACCTTCGGGATGCCGAGGGCCCAGGTGTAGAGCCAGCCGCTGGCCTGGGTCTTGACGACGGGCGCGGGCGCGTAGCCGGACTTGCCGACGATCTTGCTGCTGGAGGGGTCTTCGTTGGTGCCCGCCATGACCGTCGCGTCGTACCACATCGCCGCGTTGCCCTGGGTGTAGCGCGTGCCGCACTCGGAGAACCCGGCGCTGGAGGCGCCCACTTCGCCGTGCTCGCGGATGAGGTCGACGTAGAAGTTCGCGGCCCGCGTGAACTCCGGTGACGTCAGCTTGGCGTTCCAGCCCTGGTCGAACCACTGCGCGCCGAAGGTGTTGGCCACGGTCGTGAACGGCGCGAGGCTTTCGCCCCAGCCCGGCTTGCCGCGCAGGCAGATGCCCGCGACGCCGTTGGCCTTGTCGTCGAGCTTCGCGGCGAAGTCGGCGATCTGCGGCCAGGTCGGCCTGGCCGGCATGGTGAGCCCGGCCTTGTCGAAGAGGTCCTTGCGGTAGGCCAGGAACGACGATTCGCCGTAGAACGGCACCGCGTACATCTGGTTCCGGTACGACAGCGACTGCTTGATGCTGGGGATGAAGTCGCCTTCGTCGTAGCCCGGCGTGGCCGCCATGTGCGGTTCGAGGTTCTCGAGCCAGCCGTTGGCCGCCCACTGCGGGGCCTCGTAGTTGCTGATCATGACGACGTCGAACTCGCCGCCCTCGGTGGCGGTCGACGCGGTGATCTTCGCGCGGGCCTGGTTTTCCGGCAGGGAGACGAACTTCAGCCCGATGCCGGTGGCCTTCTCGAACTCCGGCGCGAGCGCGATCGCGTCCTTCATCTGCGGGTTGGCCACGATCGCGATGACGAGCGTGCTGCTGCCGGTGCCGAGCGAGCCGGCGCCCGCGCAGCCGGTGGCCAGCAGCGACGTCGCCGCGAGGAGGGTGAGGAGCTTACGCACGGCCACCTCCGGGGAGGACCTGCACCTTGAGGCCCGAGCCGCTGCGCATCTTGGCCAGCGCCTCGGGGTACTGCTCCAGCGGCAGCGTGTCGGTGAGCAGCGCGTCGGTGTCGACCGCGCCGGTCGCGACGAGGTCGAGGGCGGCGCCGAAGCTGTGCAGCACGGCCATCGAGCCGACAACGGTGATCTCGTCGTTGTAGATGCGGAACGGCGAAAGCGCGACGCGGGCTTCGGCCGGGGCGACGCCGAAGACGAGCAGTCGTCCCCCGCGCCGGATCGAGTCGAAGGCGGCTTCGATGGCGGGCGCGGCGCCGGTGCAGTCGACGGCGACGTCGAACTTCTCGCCGTCGAGGTCGCCGACGTCCTTGGCGGTCGCCACGGCACCGAGGTTCGCCGCCCGGGGCAGCCGGTCCGGGTTGCGGTCGACCACCGTGACCTGCGCGCCCGAGCGCTGCAGCAGCTGCTGCATGATCAGGCCCATCGTGCCGGCGCCGACGACCAGGAAGCGTTCGCCGGCTTCGACGCCGACCCGGCGGACGCCGTGCACCGCGCAGGAGACCGGCTCGACCAGCGCGCCCTGCTCCCAGGTCATCGAGTCCGGCATGCGGTAGCAGTTGGCCGACGGAACGGCGACGAACTCCGCGAAGGCGCCGTCGACGGTGTCGCCGGTGGCGTTCCAGTTCGCGCAGAGGTTGCCGTGGCCGGCGCGGCACGGGCCGCAGTAGCCGCAGAACAGGGACGGGTCGACGGCCACGCGGTCGCCGATCTTCCACTCGCCCGGCACGTCCGCGCCGAGCTCGACGATTTCCCCGGCGAACTCGTGCCCGGGGACGATGGGGTACGGGGTGGGCGGGAAGTGCCCGTCCGCGATGTGCAGGTCGGTGCCGCAGATGCCGCACGCTCCGACCTTGACGACGACCTGGCGTTCCCCGGGTTTCGGATCGGGCACCTCGCCGACCCTGATCTCACCGGGCCGGTCGACGATGGCGGCACGCATGCCTTGCCCCTTCCTCGCGCTCAAACGAGCAACGTTGACCTATCGCGACGAGAAGATGTGAGGGCATTACAGGTCTGACGTCGGTGTTACGTCAACCTTTCGGCTGGATTTCGCGGTATTATGCTCAAATGAGCGCTTCCCGTAAGAGTGCTTCGCTCACCGAAGCGCTGCTGCTCGCCACCGTCGCCCGGCGCTTCTACGTGCAGGGACGCTCCAAGCTGGAGATCGCCGACGAGTTCGGCGTCAGCCGGTTCAAGGTGGCGCGGATGCTCGACACGGCCATGGAGTCCGGCCTGGTCAGGGTCGAGTTCTCGCTGCCGGCGCCGGTGGACCTGGCGCTGTCGGACGAGGTGCGTTCGGCGTACGGCCTGGAGCGCGCCCTGGTGCTCGAACGCTCAACCGAGCGCGAGCCGAAGGAGGTCGTCCGGGCGAAGATCGGCTCGCTGGCGGCCCGGCTGCTGGAGGAGATCGCGGTCCCCTCGGACGTCATCGGGCTGTCGTGGGCGCGGTCGGTGAACGCGATGGCGGAGGCGGTCCGGTCGCTGCCGCGCTGCCCGATCGTCCAGTTGTGCGGGGTGCAGGCGGGGATGGACATGCGCGGCCGTTCGGTGGAGACGGTCAGCCGCGTGACGTCGGTGTCCGGCGGCGACGCGTACCCGATCTTCGGGCCCTTGGTGCTGCCGGACCGGCGCACGACGGAGACGTTGCGGCGTCAGCCGGGGATCGCGGAGACGTTCGGCCAGTTCCGGAACCTGACCAAGGCGGTGGTCAGCATCGGCGCGTGGCAGCCGGGCGAGTCGACGGTCTACGACGCGCTGGACGAAGCCGAGCGCGCGGCGATCGCGGCCCGCGGGGCGACGGCGGAGGTCGCGGCCCGGCTCTTCGACGCTTCGGGAAACGCTCTTTCCACCGGCTTGGCCCACCACGTCCTGGCGATCAGCCACGAGGAACTGATGGCGGTGCCGGAGGTGATCGCCCTGGGCTACAGCCGCCCGAAAGCCGCGGCCGTGGACGCGGTGTTGCGGTCCGGCATGGTCTCGACCCTGATCACCGACGCCGCCGCAGCAGTCCCCCTGCTCGCCTTGGCGGCGAAGAACCCCGTGATGCCCCGCTGATCACGCGAGAAGCCCCGCTGATCACGCCAGTTCCGTACTCCCCCGGGCGTATTGCCGCCTCCGCGGCGTACTCCGGCGGGCGCAAACCCGGCGTCGGCGGGTCCGGGGCGAAACCGGGGTCGCGCCCGATGTGCCCGCGCCGCCGCTCGGCGAGCCTGGATCCCGTGACCGCGAAGACTTCTCCCCGCTGGCGGCAGGCCGTCGTCTGGCTGCACGTCGTGTCCTCGGTGGCCTGGATGAGCCAGGCGCTCGGCCTCGTCGTCCTGATGTCGCTGACCCTCACCCACGCCGCCCAGGCGCCGGCCGCGACGTCGATGGCCGAAAGACTCGACTCCGTCCTGCTCGCTCCGATGGCGAACGTCTCGGCATTCACCGGCCTGCTGCTCGCCGGCGCCACCGCGTGGGGGTACTTCCGGCACTGGTGGGTCCTGACCAAGCTCGTCCTGACCCTCGCCCAGCTCTACGCCGGGATCTTCCTGCTCTCCCCCGCGCTGCACGCATCCGCGGACACCGCGACCGGCACGTGGCTGCAGGTGGCCGGCACCTCGCTGATGGTGAGCGCGCTCGCCTTCCAAGCCTGGCTTTCGGTCGCGAAGCCGTGGAAGAAGACGCCGTGGTCCCCGGCCGCGAAGCCGCTAACGGCGCCGACCTGGGTGTTCGTGGCGGGCATCGCTGCACCCGCCGTGGACGTCGCCGCCGGGCTCGTCCTCGGCTTCCCGTCGCCACTGGCGGAGCTGGTCATGCTGATCGTTCTGCTCGGGTTTGAGCGGCGAGGACGTCGTCGCCGTGCTCAGCGGCCCAGCGCCCGAAGCCCTCGATCGGCTCCAGCAGCGTCTCGCCCAACGGCGTAAGGGCGTACGCGCCTTCGCGCCGCTCGACGAGACCGTCGAACTCCAGGCGTCGCACGGCTTCCGTGAGCACCTTCGCGCTGATGCCGCCGATCGTGCGCCGCAGGTCGACGTGGCGCCGCGGGCCGTCGCGCAACGCCCACAGCACGACGGGGTTCCACGTGTTCGCGACCAGGTCGAACGCGAGCCGCGTCCGGCAGTCGGCGAGGAAGTCCATGGTTACCGTTCGGTTCCTTCCCGGGTTCCTACCGTCGTTCTCGTACAGCCAAGCACAAGGAGGACGCATGCGGATCGGGATCTTCGGCACGGGCGGGATGGCGGACGCGCTCGGCACGCAGTGGGCGCGGGCGGGCCACGAACTGATGGTGAGCGGCCGGTCCGACCCCGGCCCGTTGGCCGCCCGGCTCGGCGCGGCGGCCGGCAAGTGGCGCGAGACAGCCGCCTTCGCCGACGTGCTGCTCCTGGCCGTCCCCGCGGCGGCGATCGGCGAAGTGCTCGCCGAGGCGGGCCCGCTGACCGGGAAGGTGCTGGTGGACTGCGCCAACGACCCCGGTCTGACCGGCACCCCGGTGGCGTCGCGGATCACGACGGAGGCCCGCGTGGTGAAGGCGTTCAACCTCGCCCACGTCGACGTCTGGCGGATGACGCCACCAGTGTTCGGCGGTCGTCCCCTGTCGGTCCCGTTGTGCGGCGACGACCCGGCGGCGCTCGACGCGGTGAGCACGCTCGTCCGGGACATCGGTGCGCACCCCGTGCGAGCGGGCGGCCTGGACCGCGCGGCCCTCCTGGAGGCCACGGCGGCGTTCGTCATCAGGCTCTGGTTCGCCGGCGAGGACGCCCAGGCGATCCTGACCCCGGTGGGCTAGCAAGCACTGCCGCGTGTCGAGTCGCGGCAGAGTGGCGACTCAAGCTGTTCTGGGTTCCGGGAAGAATCCGACCGGCACCGAAGGGTGACGCTCGAGGTCGTCCTGGTTGATCGCGGACCAGGCCCGTTACCAACACTGGCCCCGTCTCGTGGTGGGCAGCACTACATCACGGGACGGGTCTCAGAACTTCCTCTACGTGCGTCCTCGTAGACCGATCCTAAGAGGCCGTATTCGATGGCGGTGGCGTTCGTGCCGCCATCGAGGAGGATCACGTACTCCACCGGCGAACTCGCCGACGCGGCCGGGGCGGTGGCCACGACCACCGCCGCGGCGACGAAGATCCCGGCCATCAGGCGCTTGACGTTCCCCATGGTCCCTCCCGGGTCGCGAAGCGTCCACGCTAACGCGAAACCACGCCGCCGGGTTGCGCCGATGAGCGCGACCCGGTGTCAGTGCGCCCCCACCTCGGTCACCCGGACCACCGCCATCCCGGCCTCGTCCGACGCGGCCAGGTCGACCTCGGCGCTGATGCCCCAGTCGTGGTCGCCCGCCGGGTCGTCGAAGATCTGGCGGACCTTCCAGACGTCCGGCTGCTGGTCGATCATCAGCAGCTGCGGGCCCCGCGCGTCCGGGCCGGTGCCGAGCGTCTCGTACTCCTCGAAGTAGTCCTCGATCGCTTCCTGCCACGCGTCGGCGTCCCAGCCCGAATCCGCGTCGAGCTCGCCGAGCGGGAACCACGCCCGCCGCGCGAACAGCTCGACCCGGCGGAACAGCTCGTTGCGCACCAGGACGCGGAACGCGCGCTCGTTGCGGGTGACGCCCGGCGGCGGCTCCGGCGGCCGGTGTGACACCGGCCCCTCTTCCGTCGGGTGCCGCAGCGCTTCCCACTCGTCCAGGAGACTCGAGTCGACCTGGCGGACGAGCTCGCCGAGCCACTCGATGAGGTCCTGCAGCGCCTCGGTCTTCGCCTCGTCCGGGACCGTGTGGCGCAGGGCGTCGTAGACGTCGGCGAGGTAGCGCAGCACCAGGCCTTCGGACCGGGCCAGCTGGTAGAAGCCGATGTACTCGACGAAGTTCATCGCGCGCTCGTACATGTCGCGCACGACCGACTTCGGCGACAGCTCGTAGTCGGCGACCCACGGGTGGCCCTGCCGGTAGCTGTGGAACGCGCCCTGCAGCAGCTCTTCGAGCGGCTTGGGGTAACTGATGTTCTCGAGCAGCTCCATGCGCTCGTCGTACTCGATGCCCTCGGCCTTCATCGCCTGGACGGCTTCGCCGCGCGCCTTGAACTGCTGCTGCGAGAGCACCGGCCGTGGGTTGTCCACTGTGGATTCCACAACGGACACGACGTCGAGCGCGTAGCTCGGCGACTCGAGGTCGAACAGCTCGATCGCGGCCAGCGCGAACGGCGAAAGCGGCTGGTTGAGCGCGAAGTCGAACTGCAGGTCGACGGTGAGCCGGATGATCCGGCCCTGCTCGTCCGGTTCGGACAGTCGTTCCACGACGCCGGCGGCGAGCAGCGCGCGGTAGATCGCGATGGCGCGCAGGATGAGCCTGCGCTGCGACGCGCGGTCCTCGTGGTTGTCCTCCAGCAGGTGGCGCATCGAGTCGAAGGCGTTGCCCGGGCGCGAGATCACGTTCAGCAGCATCGAGTGCGTGACCTTGAAGCTGGACGTCAGCGGCTCGGGATCGGCGGCGATGAGCCGGTCGAACGTGCTCTCGGTCCAGTTGACGAACCCCTCCGGGGCCTTCTTCCGGACGATCTTCTTTTTCTTCTTCGGGTCGTCGCCCGCCTTCTCGAGCGCCTTGGCGTTCTCGACGACGTGGTCGGGTGCCTGCACGACGACGTAGCCGTCGGTGTCGTAGCCCGCGCGCCCGGCGCGGCCGGCGATCTGGTGGAACTCGCGCGCCTTGAGGTGGCGCTGGCGGACGCCGTCGTACTTCGTGAGCGCGGAGAACACGACCGTCCGGATCGGCACGTTGATGCCGACGCCGAGCGTGTCGGTCCCGCAGATCACCTTGAGCAGCCCGGACTGGGCGAGGGTCTCGACCAATCGGCGGTACTTGGGCAGCATGCCGGCGTGGTGGACGCCGATGCCGTGGCGGACCAGCCGCGAGAGCGTCTTGCCGAAGCCGGCGGCGAACCGGAAGTCGCCGATCAGCTCGGCGATGGCCTCCTTCTCGGCCTTCGACGTCACGTTGATGCTCATCAGCGTCTGCGCCCGCTCGATGGCCGCGGCCTGCGAGAAGTGCACGACGTAGACCGGCGCCTGACCGCCGTTGAGCAGCTCGGACATGGTCTCGTGCAGCGGCGTCAGCGCGTACCGGAAGGTCAGCGGCACCGGGCGCTGCGCCGACGTGACGACGGCGGTGGGCTTGCCGGTGCGGCGGGTGAGGTCCTTCTCGAAGAAGGAGACGTCGCCCAGGGTGGCCGACATGAGGACGAACTGGGCGTTCGGGAGCTCCAGCAGCGGCACCTGCCAGGCCCAGCCGCGGTCGGGCTCGGAGTAGAAGTGGAACTCGTCGGCCACGACCTGCCCGACGGGGGCGCCGGCACCGAACCGCAACGCGATGTTCGCCAGGATTTCGGCCGTGCAGCAGATGATCGGGGCGTCCGGGTTGACGCTGGAGTCGCCGGTCATCATCCCGACGTTGTCGGCGCCGAAGATGTCGATGAGCTGGAAGAACTTCTCCGAGACGAGGGCCTTGATGGGCGCGGTGTAGTAGCTGCGGCGGCCCTGGGCGAGCGCGGTGAAGTGCGCACCGACGGCGACGAGGCTCTTCCCGGAGCCGGTCGGCGTCGAAAGGATGACGTTCGATCCGGAGACGACCTCCATCACCGCCTCCTCCTGCGCCGGGTACAGCTCGATGCCCCGTTCGGCCGTCCAGGTCGTGAAGGCTTCGAAGAGGGCGTCGGGGTCGGGATCCGCAGGCAGGAGGTCTGTGAGAGTCATCAGGCGTCCATCGTGCCATCCGCTCGTCGCAAAGTCGGCAGGGGCGATCGCATCGCGAGTGGGAAACCCGTAGGCTTCGCGGTACCGCGCGTCGACTGGGAGTTACTTCCGGTCCCGCGCGCACACGGGCGGTACTCCGGAGGGCTTAGGAATGGCACAGGACATCATCCCGATCGAACTCGGCCTGCCGCAGGGCGACGTCGTCACCCTGTGGGCGCCGCGCTGGCGGGAAGACGGCGAGGAGTGGGAAGCGTTCCTCGGTGACGAGGACGACCTGTACGCCTTCGCCGACGCCGCTCACCTGGCCGCCTTCGTGAGGACCTCCGAGCGGCACGACCTGCTCGACCACCCGGCCTGGGACGCGGTGCCGTCGCTGAACGTGCCCGAGCTGATCCCCGACGAGGACCACACGTACGACCTCGTCGGCGTGCCGGAGCTCGTCGCCGAGGAGCCGGACGTCTGGCACATCGCCGAGCTGGCGGAGATCGTCGGCATCGTGCGCTCGCTCGCCGACGTCTGCGACCTCGAAGAGGTCCACGAGATCCTCGACTCGACCGAGGGCTTCTCGCTGCTCGACCAGGGCACCCTGCCGTTCACCGGCAGCGTCGGCGTCCAGGTGTGGAACGACCTGTCCGAGACGGTGTCGCAGAAGTGGGACACCGTGCTCGACGCGATCGACGGCCTGGTGACCCAGCCGGAGGTCGACGAGAAGGTCCTGGAGCAGACGGCCGAGGAGCTGGCCGCGTTCCACGAGGAGTCCGCGGAGGCCGAGGCCGGCACCGAGGGCGAAGAGGACCTCGAGGTCATCGACGTCTCTGCGGACGACGACGCCGAGGACGAGGAAGAGGACGAGGGCCCGGTCGGCTTCTGGGCCGAGGTCGGCATCGACCCGATCAAGATCATCACGTCCGGCGCGGAGTACTACACGCTGCGCTGCTACCTCGACGACGCCCCGGTGTTCCTGGGCAGCGAGGGCGAGATCGACGTGTTCACGTCGACGGGCGCGCTCGCCAGGGCCCTCGCGGACGGCAAGGACCTGGCCGACACGGACCTGGCCGACGTGTCCACGTGGGACGAGGTCCTCGCCAAGGCGACGGCGGGCGAGCTCGAGATCGACGTCGACCCGGAGAACACGTACGTGCTGACGGGCCTGGACGCGGACATCGCGGAGGGCCCGGAGGCGATCGACCCGACGCAGCTGGAGCTGGCGGTCGAGCTGATCACGGACGCGGCGGAGTGGGCGGGCGACGACTCGGCCGAGACGGCACTGGCGGGCAACGAAAGCCTGGGCTGGCTGGTCTCGTTCGTGCTGCGTCCGGACCCGTCCCGCCTGGAGCCGTCGGCGCCCTTCGACGCCGAGCAGAGCGCTTGGCGGAAGCTCGTCGAAACTTTCGAGAACCGTCTGACGGTCGCCTGAGCCTCGGCTTCCGAAGGCCGCCTCCCGCAGGTCGGGAGGCGGCCTTCGCCGTGTCGTCCCTCCAAGCACGCGTGTCGTCCATCCAGGCACGCGTGTCGTCCCTCCAAGCACGCGTGTCGTCCGTCCGGCTCCCGGGCCGTCGGCCCACGCACTCCCAAGGACTCGCTTGCTGCGCCGTCATCTCGCGTGATCGAGCAGGCATCTCACGTGATCCAGCGGGCAGCTCGCGTGATCGAACCGGCAGCTCGCGTGATCCAGGGGGCATCTCGCGTGATCCGAGGGTCGACTCGCGTGATTGAACGGACGACACGCGTACCTGGGTGGACGACACGGGTCATGGGGACGGGGGTTCGGCGCGGACCGGGACCACCAGCACCGCCAGGGCCGGGAACACCGCTGCCACGCAGAAGGCGAGTGCGTAGCGGCTGTCGCCGATCACCAAGCCGAGCAGGGGTGGGGTCAGGGAGGCCGCGATGTTCTGGGCCGTGTTCTGCGTTCCCATCGCGCGTCCCGACCACGCCAGGCCCGCCAGCTCCGCCGAGGCCGTGAAGCCCAGGCCGTTGTCCGCCACCGTGATGACCGCCGCCAGCGCCAGAGCCAGCAGCACCAGCCACGGCCAGGAGGCGTCCCCGAGCGCGACCAAGAGCATGACGAGACAACTGGCGAAAGCCAGCTGCCGCATCGGGCGCAGCCGGCTGCCCACCCGGTCGGACCACCAGCCCGACCCCAGCCGGCCCAGTGCCCCCAGCACCTGGACCACCCCCAGGTACCAGCCCGCCGACAACGGGCTCCAGTGCTGCACCGCCACCAGGTACACCGGCGCGAACGCCGACACCGCGAACTGCGGCACCACCAGCAGCGCGCTCGCCCCGTGCACCCGCCACAGCGCCGCGTGCCGGTACGGCGAAACGCCGCCCGCCGAGCGGGCCGGGCGAGGCGGCCGCGGCGGGTCCGTCACCAGCCACGCCACCAGCAGCGCCACGGCGATCGCCAGCCCGGCCGGCAACAGCACCGCCGCCCGGAAACCGTGGTGCGCGGCCAGCGGGGGCAGCCCCAGTGCGGCCACGCCCACGCCGAGCGGCTGGGCCGTCTGGCGGATCCCCATTGCCACGCCCCGCTCGGACTTCGCGAACCAGCCCATCACGACGCGGCCGCTCGCCGCGTTCACCGAGGCCGTGCAGGCGCCGGCCGCCAAAAACACCCCAAAGAGGAGCCCGATCGAGTGATTTCCTGCCCCGGCGTACACCAGGAGTAACCCCGAGACGCCCAAGCCCAGGGCCATGATGACGCGCTCTCCGTAACGGTCCGCAGCCGCGCCCCACACGATCAGGGTGAACAGCAGCCCGATGCTCGGCGCCGCGACGACCGTGCCGGCCTCGGCCAGCGTCAGCCCTTCGGCGGCGCGCATCGCCGGGACCAGGAACGGGATGCCGTAGAGGAACGAGCAGCTCGCCGTCTGCGCGGCGAGGCCGAGCGCGAGGATGAGCCACCGTCGTGGACTCGCCTGAAGCTGCTCACCCGCACCACTCGCGACCTGCGCCATCATCGCCACCGTCTCAAATTATGAGAAGTTGTTCCTACATAGTGAACGATAGTTGGCATGGCTAAGGACCGCAAGCGAGTTGCGGTCCGAAGCGGGGGCGGGTCAGGTCAGCGCGGCGTAGCCGGGCTTGATGACGTCGTCGATCAGCGCGAGCCGGGCGTCGAAATCGATGAACGCGGATTTCATCGCGTTGATGGTGAACCAGCGGAAGTCGTCGATACCATAGCCGAACGTCTCGTGCAGCGCGGCGAATTCGCTGGTCATCGTGCATCCGCTCATCAGCCGGTTGTCCGTGTTCACGGTCACCCGGAACCGCAGCTTGGCCAGCAGGCCGATGGGGTGCTCGGCGATCGAGCGGACCGTGCCTGTTTGGACGTTCGACGTCGGGCAGATCTCCAGGGGGATGCGGCGGTCGCGGACGTACGCGGCCAACCGTCCAAGGTGGACCGTGCCGTCCGCGTCGGTCTTGATGTCCTCGACGATGCGCACGCCGTGCCCGAGCCGCTCGGCGCCGCAGTGCTGAATCGCTTCCCAAATGGAGGGCAAACCGAAGGCTTCGCCCGCGTGAATAGTGAAGTGCGCATTGTTCTGACGCAGATATTCGAACGCGTCGAGATTGCGGGTCGGCGGGAATCCGTCCTCCGGTCCGGCGATGTCGAACCCGGCGACGCCGGCGTCGCGGTAGCGGACGGCCAGGTTCGCGATCTCGAGGGCCCGGGCGTGCTGGCGCATCGCGCAGAGCAACGTCCCGATGCGGATGGTGCCGCCGTTCGCGGCCACCCGGCGTGTGCCCTCCGTGAACCCCGCTTGGACAGCCTCAACCACCGCATCGAGTGACAGACCGCGTTCGACGAACAACTCCGGGGCGTAGCGCACCTCGGCGTAGACGACGCCGTCCGCGGCCAGGTCCTCCACCGCCTCCGCGGCGACCCTGACCAGGGCTTCCTCCGTCTGCATCACGCCGCAGGTGTGCGCGAAGGTCTCGAGGTAGGAGACGAGTGAGCCGGAGTCGGCCGCTCGGCGGAACCAGCTGCCCAGCTCGGCCGGGTCGGTGGTGGGCAGACCGGCATAGCCGGTCGCGTCGGCCAGCTCGGCGACGGTGGCCGGCCGCAGACCGCCGTCGAGGTGGTCGTGGAGCAGCACCTTGGGTGCGCGGCGGAGTGTCTCGGTGGGCAGAACAGGGCTTTCGTCAGGCATCCCCCAACGGTAACCTCGTTGTCATTCCCCTACATGGCCGTAACTCTCAGGTTCGGGTTCACCCTCAGCGTCGACGATCAGGTGACGAATCGGCCATCCGGGGGCGGCCTCCGCAATAGGCACTTCACGGGGGCCATACGCACAGCAATTTCGCAATCGATAAGCTTCGTGGCACGTCCCTCCATTTCCCCGCCGACGAAGGACACACAGCAGTGACCACTGACAACCACATTGCCGCCCCGTCCTTCGACCGGATGCGCAACATGCTGGTGCGCGCGGCCGAAGTGCGTGAGAGCGAGCAGCAGCAGATCTTCGACGCGCTCGACGACATCTACGCCCGCCTCGCGCCGGTGGACTCGCTGGGCGCGGTCCGCAAGCGGCTGTCCGAGATGCCCGACCGCACCGAGGTCAGCGTCCTCGCCGAGCGCCTCGACGAGACGATGTCCCGCCTCGAAGCGCAGGACACGGCGATCGCCGCCCTGACCCGCGCGGTCGAGAGCATCGTCGACAAGCTCGCCAAGCCCTTCGCGCAGCTCGACGGGCGCCTCGACGGCGTCGCCGCGCGCTTCGAGGGGGTCGCCGGCCGGATGGACGGGCTCGAGGACAAGCTCCAGAACATCCACCGCCGGCTCGACGAGCTGGGCGGCCACCTCGACAAGCAGGACGCGAAGCTCGAGTCGCTGCCGCAGTCGGTGCACGGTCCGGTCCGCGAGCGGATCGAGCAGGCCGAGTCGACGCTGCGCGACCGGGTCGACCACGCCGACCACGAGCTGCGGAACAAGGTCGACGAGCTCAGCCGCGTCACGCAGGAGCGGGTCGGCGAGCTGGGCCGCACGACGCACGAGCGGATCGACGCCAACACCGAGGCGCTCAAGGTCGCGCTGACCGAGACCGGCGAGATGATCGACGCCTCGGACCGGCTGGAGAACCTGGGCAACCGGCTCGAAACGGTCACCACCCGCCTGGACGACCTGGCCTCCCGCCTCGACAAGGTGGAGGACGGCTTCCTCTCCGGCATCGGCGACCTCGACGGTGCGCTCAAGGCCGGGCTGTCGAAGGTCGAGGGCACGCTGTCGAAGCAGCCGGACACCGACTCGGTGGACTCGCTGGTCCGCCGGAGCAACGACGAGAGCGTCCGCCGCATCGGCGGCCAGCTCGACGAGGCGATGGCGACGTTCGCGGAGCTGATGCTCGGCGGCGGCCCGGCGGTCCAGCAGATCGCCCCGCCCCCGCCGGCCCCGCGCCAGCCGCGTCGCAGCTCCCGCAACGGCCGCGCCCCCAAGCCGGCCGACGCCAAGGCCAAGACCGAGGGTTCGGAAGAACCCACGGAGTAAGGCCCATACCCGAAGAGGCCCTCGCCGGTGCGCCGGCGGGGGTTTCTTCGTGCCGGGCGACGGAGTGAGCATGGCGGCGCGGGCCTCCGGCCCCCGTCTTCCAGCTTATCGAGCACCACCGACGGTTCCGGGCGGCTCGGCGGCGATCACCGCGGGAACCGTTCACTCGACCGGGTGATCATCGCCGCGATCATCGTCACACCCGCCGAATCGGACCACCCCGGCATTTCGGGAGACGTCCGGCGCCGGTGACCTTCGCGACCCTCGTAGTCCGACTACGAGGGGATGCACCATGAAGACACTCACGAGGTTCGCGACGATCGCCGCCGTGGCCGCCGGGCTGGGGCTGGTCGCCCCCGTCGCGGCCGAAGCCGGGACCGTCTCGGTCACCTGGGGTTGCGGCACCATCGGCGGCCCCGCCGGGACCAAGACGTTCGAGATCACCGTGACCGCTCCGGCGACCGCCACCGCCGGGCAGGCCGTCACCGTGCACGCCGACCTGACGCAGGTTGCACCGGCGTGGGCCGGTGGGACCGCACCCGCCGGGCAGTTCACCGGCTACGTCGTGCTCGAACTCGGCGGCGCCGCCTCGGGCCGGGTCAACGCGACCGGCATGACCAACCCCGTCGTCCAGCCCGGCACGCTCTTCCGGCTGACCGGGGGCACCGGTCAGGTCACGCTGCCCGCCGCCGGGCCGGTCACCCTCGCGACCAGCAGCTACGTGCTCTACTACAGCACCGGCACCTTCATCAGCTCCTGCGGTGGCAGCGGCGCCAAGCCGGTCGCCGCCACCATCCAGGTGTCCTAGCCGCGCACGGTCTCCCGGACGATCGGTCCCGGCGCGGGCGCCTCCGAAGCGATCGAGAACCCGCCTTCGAGCGCCGCCAGCGCCGCCGGGACCGCGTCCGGGGTGTCCGTGTGCAGTTCCAGCAGCGGCTCGCCCTCGGAGACGTCGTCGCCCGGCTTCGCCAGGCACAGCACGCCCGCCGCCGCCTGCACCGGATCCTCCTTGCGAGCCCGCCCGGCGCCCAGCCGCCACGCCGCGACGCCCACCGCGTAGGCGTCCAGGGAGGCCAGGACGCCCGAAGCCGGAGCGACGACCGTGTGCACGTGAGCGGGCGTGGGCAGCGGCGCCGACGGGTCGCCGCCCTGGGCGGTGATCATCCGGCACCACACCTCGTAGGCCTCGCCGGAAGCCAGCACCGCCGCCGGGTCGGCATCCAGCCCGGCCAGAGCGAGCATCTCCCGGGCCAACGCCAGAGTCAGCTCGACCACGTCCGAAGGCCCACCGCCCTGCAGCACCGAGACCGACTCGGCGACCTCCACCGCGTTGCCGACCGCCCGTCCCAGCGGGACGTTCATGTCGGTCAGCAACGCCGTCGTCGGGACACCGTGGTCGGCGCCGATCGACGTCAGCGCGCCGGCCAGCGAGCGCGCCTGGTCGAGGGTCTTCATGAACGCGCCCGACCCGAACTTCACGTCCAGGACCAGCCCCGACGCGCCTTCCGCGATCTTCTTGCTCATGATCGAGCTGGCGATGAGCGGGATCGACTCCACCGTCGAGGTGACGTCCCGCAGCGCGTACAGCTTCTTGTCCGCCGGCGCCAGCCCGGACGTCGCCGCGCAGATCACCGCGCCGACGTCCGCCAGCTGCGCCCGGATCTCCGAAGTGGACAGTGCGGCGCGCCAGCCGGGGATCGACTCCAGCTTGTCGAGCGTCCCGCCCGTGTGGCCGAGCCCGCGGCCGGACAGCTGCGGCACCGCCGCACCGCACGCCGCCACCAGGGGCGCCAGCGGCAGCGTGATCTTGTCGCCGACCCCGCCCGTCGAGTGCTTGTCGACCGTCGGCCGGGAGACCGACAGCGACAGCCGCTCCCCCGACTCGATCATCGCGTGCGTCCAGCGGGAGATCTCGGCCGGGGACATCCCCCGCAGGAAGATCGCCATGGCCAGCGCCGACATCTGCTCCTCGGCGACCTCGCCGCGGGTGTAGGCGTCGACGACCCAGTCGATCTGCTCGTCGGAAAGCGTCCCGCCGTCCCGCTTCGTCCGGATGACGTCGACCGCCGCGAACGTGCTCACGGCAGGTCGTCCGGGCCGAACGCGTCCGGCAGGACGTCGGACATCGGCAGGATCCCGCTGGGCGTGTCCACCAGGCACGACGACCCGCCGAGCTCGAACAGGATCTGCCGGCAGCGCCCGCACGGCATCAGCAGGTCACCCGCGCCGCTGCGGCACGCGACGGCGACCAGCCGCCCGCCGCCGGACAGCCGCAGCTGCCCGGCCATCGTGCACTCGGCGCACAGCCCGAGGCCGTAGGAAGCGTTTTCGACGTTGCAGCCGGTCACGACCCGGCCGTCATCGACGATCCCGGCGACACCCACGTGCAGCCCCGAATAAGGCGCGTACGCGTGGGAAGCCGCCTCGATGGCCTGAGCGCGCAACGCGTCCCAGTCGAAAGTAGACACTCAGTCCTCACCCCGTCGGTACGGCTGCCCGTCGGCCTTCGGCGGCCGCAGCCGCTGCGAAGCCACCGCGAGCACGATCAGTGTCACGAAGTGCGCGGTGTACGGGATCAGGTCGGACGGCAGCGTGTCGTTCGACCAGTAGATCGCGTACAGCACCCCGGCGCCGATGACGCCGAGCCCGGCCGCGATCCACTGCCGCCGGAACAGCTGCACGACGACGATCACGCCGACCAGGATCACCGCGCCGTACAGCAGCGCGAGCACCGCTTCGCCACCGCCGGCGAGCTGCAGGCCGTCCGCGTAGCCGAACAGCGCCGCGCCGCCGAGCAGGCCGCCCGGCCGCCAGTTGCCGAAGATCATCGCCGCGAGGCCGATGTACCCGCGGCCGTTCGTCTGGTTCTCCAGGTAGTCCGCGCCACCGCGCAGCAGCACCAGCGAAGCGCCACCCATGCCGGCGAACGCGCCCGAGATGATCACGGCGACGTACTTGTGCAGGTACACGTTCACGCCGAGGGACTCGGCCGCCACCGGGTTCTCGCCGCAGGAGCGCAGCCGCAGACCGAACCGGGTCTTCCACAGCACCCAGAAGCTCACCGGCACCAGGATGATCGCGAGCATCGTCAGCGGCGCCACCTCGGTGACCAGGCCGCGCAGGATGCCGGCGACGTCGGAGACGCCGACGCGCTGCTGCTTCTCCAGGTCGCCCAGCCAGTCCGAGAGGAAGGTCGCCGAGTAGGTGTCGAACTTCGGCACCACCGGCGACTGCCGCGGGTTGCCGGAGATCGGCGCGAAGATCAGGTTCGCCAGGTACTTGGTGACACCGAGGCCGAGCAGGTTGATCGCGACACCGGAGACGATGTGGTTGACGTTGAACGTCACCGTCGCCACCGCGTGCAGCAGCCCGCCCAGCGCCCCGAACACGATCGCGGAGACCAGCCCGGCCCACACGCCGCCGTTGTACGAACCCCAAGCGGCGCCCCAGGTCCCGAGGATCATCATGCCCTCGAGCCCGATGTTGACCACGCCCGCGCGTTCGGCCCAGAGACCGCCCAGCGCGCAGAGCAGGATCGGCAGCGCCAGGCGCAAGGCCGTCGAGGCGGTGTTCGACGACGTCAGCGCGGCGACGCCGGTGGAGTAGGACGCCGTCGAGACGACGGCGATGGCGATCACGGCCCAGATGACCCCGCGCAGCCAGCCGGGGATCCGGCCTCGGCGCCGGCGCTGCACCGGCATGGTCGAGCCGGATTCGGGAGCGACGTCGGTGATCACACCGCACCCCCTTCGGCGACCGAGGAACCCTTGCGGCCGGCGAGCGCGCGGCCCACCCGCCGTTGTTCGGCCGCGAGGTCGGCCCGGCGCACGATTTCGTACGCCACGACGACCGACAGCACGATGATGCCCTGCATGATCGTCGCGATCTCCTTGGACACGTTGATCTGCTCCAGCGACACCGCGGAGGTGTCGAGGAACGCCCACAGCAGCGCGCCGAGCGCGATGCCGCCGGGGTGGTTGCGGCCGAGCAGCGCGACCGCGATGCCGGTGAAGCCGTACATCTGCGTCGCGGTGATGCCGTAGCTGTAGTCGCGGCCGAGCAGTTCCGGCATGGCGACCAGGCCGGCGACGCCGCCGGAGAGCAGCATCGCGATCAGCGTCATCTTCTTGGCGTTGACGCCACCCGCGGCGGCCGCGGTGGTGGACTCGCCGGACGCCTTGAGCTCGAAGCCGAACCGGGTGCGGTTGAGCATGAACCAGTAGGCGACCCCGATGACGGCCGCGACGACGACGAACCCGAACAGCGTGCCCGAGCCGAGCGGGATGCCCGGGATCCGGCCCGACGGCTCGATCACGCGGGTGCCGATGTTGTTGCCGGTCTGCACGCCGAACTGGTCGGCGTTGATGAGGAAGGCGATGATGCCGGCGACGATCGCGTTGAGCATGATCGTCGAGATGACCTCGCTGACCCCGCGGGTCACCTTGAGGATCGCCGGGATCGCCGCGTACGTCATGCCGGCGACGACCGCGACCAGCAGGATCGCGAGCACGTGGACCACCGGCGGCAGCTTCATCGCGCCGCCGGCGATGGCCGCGACGACGGCGGCGAACCGGTACTGGCCTTCGACACCGATGTTGAACAGGTTCATCTGGAAGCCGATGGCCACCGCGAGCCCGGACAGGTAGTACACGGTCGCCAGGTTCACCGTGTCGACCGAGGTCGAGCCCTTGAACATCTGGCCGATCATCGTGCCGTACGCCTCGAGCGGGTCGGCCCCGGAGATGATCAGCGCGATCGCCGACAGCAGCACGGCGAAGACGATCGCCAGCAGCGGTGGCAGCAGTTTCGTGCGCCAGGAGGTCATTCTTCGTCACCCTCTCCGGCGCCGGTCATCGCCGAGCCCAGTTCCTGCGGGGTCACGGTGGCGGGGTCGGCCTCGCTGACGAGGCGCCCGCGCAGCATGACCCGGATCGTGTCGGACAGGCCGATCAGCTCGTCGAGGTCGGCGGAGATGAGCAGCACGGCGAGCCCGGCGGCGCGGGCCTGGCGGATGTTCTCCCAGATCAGTGCCTGCGCGCCGACGTCGACGCCGCGCGTGGGGTGCGACGCGATGAGCAGTACCGGGTTGCCGGACAGTTCCCGCCCGACGATCAGCTTCTGCTGGTTGCCGCCCGAGAGCGCCGCGGCCGGGACGTCGATCCCGGGCGTGCGGACGTCGTACTCGCGCACGATCCGCTCGGTGTCCGAGCGGGTGCCCGCGATGTCGAGCAACTGTCCCTTCGAGACCGGTTCGCGGGTCTGGTACCCGAGCATCCGGTTGACCCACAACGGTTGCGTGAGCAGCAGGCTGTGCCGGGTGCGGTCCTCGGCGATGTAGCCGATGCCGGCCTCGCGCCGGGCCAGCGTGCCCGCCTTGGTGATGTCCCTCGAACGCCCATCGGCGTCGACCAGCTCGATCGTGCCGCCGGTCGGCTTGCGCATGCCCATGATGGTCTCGACGAGCTCGGTCTGGCCGTTGCCCTCGACGCCGGCGATGCCGAGCACTTCGCCCGCGTGCACGGTGAAGGAGACGTCGTCGAGCGCGTTGCGGCCGGAGCCCTCGGCGCCGAGCGTCAGCCCGGTCAGCCGCAGCACGTCCCGGTCGGTGACCGTGGACTCGCGGGTCTCCGGGCTGGGCAGTTCCGAGCCGACCATCATCTCGGCGAGCTGGCGCGAGGTGATGGTCTTCGGGTCGGCGGTGCCGACGGTCGTGCCGCGCCGGATCACCGTGACGGTGTCGGCGATCGCGCGGACCTCGTCGAGCTTGTGCGAGATGAAGAGGAACGTGTAGCCGCCGGCCTTCATCTCCCGCACGGTCGCGAACAGCGCGTCGACCTCCTGCGGGACGAGCACCGCGGTCGGCTCGTCCAGGATGATGATCTTCGCCCCGCGGTAGAGCACCTTGACGATCTCGACGCGCTGGCGGTCGGCGACGCCGAGCTCCTCCAGCAGTGTCTCCGGCTTGGCGTGCAGGCCGGTCCGCTCCGCGAGCTCGGCCAGCCGGGCGCGGGCGGCGCGGCCGATGCCGTGCAGGCCCTCGGCGCCGAGGAAGACGTTCTCGCCGACGGTCAGGTTGTCGGCGAGCATGAAGTGCTGGTGCACCATGCCGATGCCGGCGCGGATGGCGTCCTGCGGGTTGCGCAGCTTCACCTCTTCGCCGTTGATCGCGATGGTGCCCTCGTCCGGCGGCTGCATGCCGTACAGGATCTTCATCAGGGTGGACTTGCCGGCGCCGTTCTCACCACAGATGGCGTGCACCTCGCCGGCGGCGACGGTGAGGTTGACGTCGGAGTTGGCCACCACGCCGGGAAAGCGCTTGGTGATCCCGGTCAGCTGGACGGCGGGGGCGCCCCGGTCGGGGACGGCCTCGGCCGGGGCCTCGGCTGTGCTCATGGGCGGGAGAATTCCCTATCTCGTGTAAACGCGTGAGGGGCCCGGAGGAGAATTCCTCCGAGCCCCGACGCGCACTCCAGTTACTTCTGCGGCTTGTCCGAAACGGTGATGGCCCCCGCGATGATCTGGGCCTTGTAGCCGTCCAGGACGTCCTTGATGTCGTCGACCTTGCCGCCCGAGGTGGCGTAGCCGACGCCGTCGACCTTGAGGTCGAACCGCTTCGGCAGGGTCGTCACGTCACCCTTGGCGAGCGCGGTGATGTAGTCGAACACCGCGACGTCGACGCGCTTGAGCATGGACGTGATGATGACGTCCTTGTCGGCCTCGACGGTCTTCTGGTTGTACTGGTCGGAGTCGACCCCGATGGCCAGCGCGTTGCCCGCCTTGGCGGCGTCGAAGACGCCCTTACCCGAGGCACCGGCGGCGTGGTAGATCACGTCCGCGCCCTTGGCGATCTCGGCCGCGGCCTTCGCGTTGCCCTTCGGCGGGTCCTGGAACCCGGAGAAGTCACCGGCCGGGGTCAGGTACTCGTCCTCGATCTTGATCTTGGACGAAACGGTCTTCGCGCCCTGCAGGAAGCCGGCCTCGAACTTCTGGATCAGCGGGGTGTTGACACCGCCGACGAAGCCGATGTGGCAGTTCTTGCTCTTGTACGCGGCGGCGACGCCGGCCAGGAACGAGCCCTGCTCCTCGGCGAAGACCAGCGGCGTCACGTTCGGCAGCTTGATCGAGTCGTCGTCGACGATGGCGAACTTGGTGTTCGGGTACTTCGTGGCGACGGCCTCGACCGACTTCGCGTAGGCGAAACCGACCGCGATGATCGGGTTCAGGCCCGAGGCGGCCATCTGGTCGAGACGCTGCTGCTTGGCCGACTCGGCCTCGCTGGCGGAGGCGGTGCTCTCGCTGACCGTCGTCACGCCGAGGTCGGACTTCGCCTTGTCGGTGCCCGCGGCGGCGGCGTCGTTGAACGACGCGTCACCCCGGCCGCCGACGTCGAAGGCCAGGCCGATCTTGAGCTTGCTGCCGTCGACCTTCGCCCCGGCGGCGGTCGAGCTGCTCGCGGCGGCGGGCGCGGCCGGCGGCTTCTGCGCGGTGACGCAGTCGGAACCGCCCGTCGAGGCCGCGGTGTTGTTCGAGCTGTTACCACCGCCGGAATCCTTGGCGCACCCGGCCAGGGTGAGCACCCCGGCCATGGCCGCGGCGGCCAGCGCGGTTCCACGCATGCGACGCAACGTGTGTCTCCCTCCCCGCTGATCCAGCGGATGGTCAAGGGCACGACCCGGCCCTACTGCCGGGTCGACCGCCAGACCGTACCCGCCGGACCGGAATGCGCCATAGGAAAGGCACGCTACGTAACACAAACGTTTACTCACGAGTCGCACGCGCGACGAACTGGACACCCAACGTAGTCAAATGACCCACGCGGCGTCGCTTTCGGCCGAGTCTCGGGCCGCGGGACGGCCGAAATACCGTTTGATGTGACTCAGTGTGGCAGATCGACCGAGGAATGGACCACATCGATCACTCCTTGAGACGACAGTCCACTCCCCCTCGTCCGAATCGTTTCAGTGCCGGTTCCCGCCGACGCCACCCGATCGAGGGTCCACCGAGCGGGCGAGCGCACCCCGGGCGGCCCGGCCAAGTCCACAGTGGACGCCGCGGGCTGTGACGGCGCCCACAATCGGTGCGCACCCAGGTGTCTGGTCCGTCACAGAGAGGAACCCGGAGGTGAGCCGTCTTCCGAGGGCGGGTCTAGCATCCTTTTCATCCACGCTCGATGACCCTCGATCTCGGCATTGCCGCCGTAGCCGTCCCAGGTGGACGACGACGATCAGTGCGGACCTCACGGTCAGACGGGCACGTAGTCAGACGTTGGAGGCCGTTCACCGATGTCCACCACGGCGAGCACTGCCCCCGAGGCAGCGGCGAGCGATCGGGCGGGTGCCTCACGCCGGCAGGGGACCTTCTACCGGGGCGACCCCGGCATGTGGTCCTGGGTCCTGCACCGCATCACCGGCGTGCTCACATTCTTCTTCCTGTTCGTGCACGTGCTCGACACCGCGCTGGTGCGCGTGTCGCCGAACACCTACGACCAGGTCATCGAGACCTACAAGACGCCGATCGTCAACCTCCTGGAGGTCGGCCTGGTCGGCGCGGTGCTCTTCCACGCGCTCAACGGCATCCGCGTCATGCTGGTCGACTTCTGGTCGAAGGGCGCGCAGCTGCAGAAGGCGATGCTCTGGGTGATCGGCGTGGTCTGGGTCGTCGTGATGGTCCCCGGTGCGTTCTTCATGCTGAAGCGCACCGCCGAAATGCTCTTCGGGGGTAACTGACATGGCCGAGTCGCTCACCCTCGACAAGCCGCGCTCCCCGAAGCGCCCGGCCGCGCGCCGGAGCAACTTCGAGCTCTACAGCTGGCTGTTCATGCGGATCTCCGGGATGGCGCTGGTCATCCTGGTGCTCGGCCACCTGCTGATCATGAACATCCTCGACGGCGGCGTGCACCGGATCAACTGGGGCTTCGTCGCCGGCCGCTGGGCTTCGCCGTTCTGGCAGTTCTGGGACCTGCTGATGCTGTGGCTGGCCGAGATCCACGGCGGCAACGGCCTGCGCGTCATCATCGACGACTACGCCCGCAAGGACAGCACGCGGTTCTGGCTGAAGATCGTGCTCTACGTCTCGATGGTGCTGATCCTGGCCGTCGGCACGATGGTGATCTTCACCTTCGACCCGAACATGCCCGCGAACTGAAAGCCCGGAGAGCTCCCACCATGCAGTTCCACAAGTACGACGTGGTGATCGTCGGTGCCGGCGGCGCCGGCATGCGCGCGGCCATCGAGTCCGGCCAGCGCGCCCGCACCGCGGTCCTCACCAAGCTCTACCCGACCCGGTCCCACACCGGCGCGGCCCAGGGCGGCATGTGCGCCGCGCTGGCGAACGTCGAAGAGGACAACTGGGAGTGGCATACCTTCGACACGGTCAAGGGCGGCGACTACCTCGTCGACCAGGACGCCGCGGAGATCATGGCCAAGGAGGCCATCGACGCGGTGCTCGACCTGGAGAAGATGGGCCTGCCGTTCAACCGGACGCCCGAGGGCAAGATCGACCAGCGCCGGTTCGGCGGCCACACGCGTGACCACGGCAAGGCCGCGGTGCGCCGCGCCTGCTACGCCGCGGACCGCACCGGCCACATGATCCTGCAGACGCTGTACCAGAACTGCGTCAAGTACGGCACGGAGTTCTTCAACGAGTTCTACGTGCTCGACCTGATCCTGTCGGAGGACGACAACGGGAACCCGGTCGCGTCCGGCGTCGTCGCCTACGAGCTGGCCACCGGCGAGCTGCACGTCTTCCAGGCGAAGTCGATCGTGTTCGCCACCGGCGGCGCGGGCAAGATCTTCAAGACGACGTCGAACGCGCACACCCTCACCGGTGACGGCCTCGGCATCATCTTCCGCAAGGGCCTGCCGCTGGAGGACATGGAGTTCTTCCAGTTCCACCCGACCGGCCTCGCGGGCCTGGGCATCCTGATCTCCGAAGCCGTCCGCGGCGAGGGCGGGATCCTGCGCAACGCCTCCGGCGAGCGGTTCATGGAGCGCTACGCCCCGACCATCAAGGACCTCGCGCCGCGCGACATCGTGGCGCGCTCGATGGTGCAGGAAGTGCTGCAGGGCCGGGGTTGCGGCCCGAACAAGGACTACGTCGTCCTCGACGTCACGCACCTGCCGGTCGAGGTCCTCGAGACCAAGCTGCCGGACATCACCGAGTTCTCGCGCACCTACCTGGGCGTCGACCCGGTGAAGGAGCCGGTGCCGGTGTTCCCGACCTGCCACTACGTGATGGGCGGGATCCCGACCAACGTGCACGGCGAAGCGTTGCGGGACAACGAGAACGTCATCCCAGGCCTGTACGCCGCGGGCGAGGTCGCGTGCGTGTCCGTGCACGGTTCCAACCGCCTGGGCACGAACTCGCTGCTGGACATCAACGTGTTCGGCCGCCGTGCCGGCATCGCGGCCGCGGAGTACGCGCTCGCGCACGAGCACGTCGAGCTGCCGGAGAACCCGACCAAGCTGGTCGAGGAGCAGCTGGCGGGCCTGCTGTCGGAGCACGGCGACGAGCGCGTCGCCGACATCCGCAAGGAAATGCAGCAGACGATGGACTCGCACGCGTCGGTGTACCGGACCGAGGACACGCTGAAGCAGGCGCTGACCGACGTCCAGGCGCTGAAGGAGCGGTACCAGCGGATCACCGTGGCGGACAAGGGCAAGCGGTACAACACCGACCTGCTCGAAGCCGTCGAGCTGGGCTTCCTGCTGGAGCTGGCCGAGGTCCTGGTCGTGGGCGCGCTGGCGCGCAAGGAGTCCCGTGGCGGCCACGCCCGCGAGGACTACCCGAACCGGGACGACACGAACTTCATGCGGCACACCATGGCCTACAAGCAGGGCACCGGGCTGAACTCGGACATCCGGCTCGACTACAAGCCCGTGACCTTCACCCGCTACGAACCGATGGAGCGGAAGTACTGATGACCACCGCTACGGAAGCTCCGGCCGCTTCGTCGGACTCGGACCACACGCCGATCACGGTCACGCTGAAGATCCTCCGGTTCAACCCGGAGGTGGATTCGGAGCCGCACTGGGAGTCCTACGACGTCCCGGCCCAGCGCACCGACCGGCTGCTGAACCTGCTGTTCTACGTCAAGGACTACATCGACGGGACGTTCTCGTTCCGCCGCTCCTGCGCGCACGGCGTGTGCGGGTCCGACGCGATGCAGATCAACGGCATCAACCGCCTGGCGTGCAAGGTCCTGATGAAGGACCTGCTGGAGAAGAACGGCAAGAAGACCACGATCACCATCGCCCCGATCAAGGGCCTGACGACGTTGAAGGACCTCTACGTCGACATGGACCCGTTCTTCGAGGCGTACCGCGCGATCAAGCCGTACCTGATCACGTACGGGAACGAGCCGACGCGCGAGCGCATCCAGTCCCAGGCGGACCGCGACCGCTTCGACGACACGACGAAGTGCATCCTGTGCGCGTGCTGCACCTCGTCCTGCCCGGTCTACTGGAACGACGGCTCGTACTTCGGCCCGGCGGCGATCGTCAACGCCCACCGGTTCATCTTCGACTCCCGCGACGAGGGAGCGGAGGAGCGCTTGGACATCCTGAACGACGGCGAGGGTGTCTGGCGCTGCCGGACGACGTTCAACTGCACGGACGCCTGCCCCCGCGGGATCCAGGTGACCAAGGCGATCCAGGAAGTGAAGCGCGCGCTGCTGTTCAAGCGCGTCTGAGGTTCGCCCCGCCCTGGGGCGCTGAGCGAGAAAGGCCTCCCCGTTCATCGAACGGGGAGGCCTTTTCCGTTCTTCGTCAGCGCACCGCGTCCAGGGCGTTGACGAGGCCGTGGCCGTAGTAGGTGTTGTTCTTCGCCGGGCCCGTGCACGCCGTCTCCGTGGCCGCGCACTGCACCACGTCGGCCTCGCCCTCCAGCAGCCCCGCCAGCAGCTGCGGCGGGATACCGCGGAACCGCGAAGCCAGCAGCGCCGCCACGCCCGCCGCGTGCGGGGAGGCCATCGACGTGCCGCACTTCGAGCCGTACTGGCCGCCGGCCACGGTCGACAGCGGGCAGGCCGGGCCCTCGCCGGCGGGCGGCGTCTGGACGAAGTCACCGCCGGGCGCCGTCACGTCGATCTGGCCGTAGTTGCTGAAGCTCGACTTCGTTCCGGCGTAGCCGACCGAGGAGACGTTCACGACGCCGTCGATGGCCTTCGGGAGGATGCCGCACGACGAGTCCACCGGGTGGGGGCGGTTGGGGTCGCTCTCCGGCTTGGTCGTGTCGAGGTTGTCGTTGCCCGCCGCCGCCACGTTCAGGACGCCGCGCTGGGTCGAGAACCGCACCGCCCGGCGAACCGCTTCGAACGCCGCCGCGTCGCCCGGCTGCTTCGGGCAGTAGAACAGGCCCGGGTCGATGTAGTAGCTGTTGTTCGTCACCGCGAACCCGTGCCGGGCCGCCCACACGAACCCGCAGACCGCCGACTCCGGGAAGATGTAGCCCGAGTCGTTGACGACCTTCACCGAGGCCAGCCGCACGCCCGGCGCGATGCCCGTGAAGCCCGCCGCCGGGTCCTTGCCCGCGATCGTGCCCGCCACGTGCGTGCCGTGGTCCGACGTCGTCGGCGCCCAGGACGCCGGGGACAGGTCCGGCGCGCCCGTCACGCAGCCCGCCGAAGCGGCCGGGTCGACCGCCGCCTTCAGCGCCGGGTGCGTCGCCTCGATGCCCGAGTCGAGCACGCCGACCGTCACCGCGCGGCTGCCCTGGTAGATCTTGTTCGCTTCGGGCGCGTGAATGGCCTTCATGTCCCACTGCTGCGCCGAGAGGTCACCGGCGGCGGCCACCGACCGCGTGTCCTCGAGCGTCCGCACCGCACCCAGCGACCGGGCCGAAGCCGTGGCGCCCTGCGAAGCCACGTCCTTGCCGCCCGAGTAGGCCCGGTATACGCCGATCTTCTGCTGGAAGTCCGCGTTGCGCGAGCTGGCGATCGCGACGCCGATTTCGGCGTAGTAGGCGACCTTCGTGCCGCACTTCGCCGCGAGTTCCTTGTCGACGGCCGACGCGCGGGTGCCCGGGTCGTACGTCACGACGTAGGTGTACGGCGTGCTCGTCGGGTCGCAGGCGGCCGGCGCGGCCTCCGCGGCCGGGGCCGCCGCGAACAGGCCGCCTCCGACGGCCAGCACGAGCGGGGCCGCCATTCGACGTAAACGGGACATTCCACCTCCAGGTTCGGTGGCGCCAACCTAAACCGGCCCGCCGGGCCGCGCCACCGACCAAGGAGGGGATTCAGGCAGGCGGTTCAGGCAGGCGGTTCAGGAACTGGCGCGCGAACCCGCCCGCACCCCGCGCCAGCCGAGCACGCCGATGATCGTGCCCAGCACGAACGAAACGACGGTCAGCACCGCGTGCACCACGAAGTACGCGGTCGGCGAGCCGTCGGGGGTCCAGGCCCGGTCGCTGTCCCACAGGTTCTTCGCGAAGGTGATCCAGATGATCCACGACCACACACCGAAGGCCAGCAGGAACAGCGAGGTTCCGCGTGAAATGCGCATGCCCCAGAGTATGCGGCGGCGGTCGCGGCGCTAGATTGCGTGGGTGCACTCTGTTGTCTCCCGGTCGCTCAAGGTCTTCACGACGACGCTCGCCGCCGCCCTCCTGGCCCTGAGCACGCCGGCGCTGGCGGCCGCCGCGCCGCAGCAGGGCCAGTGCGCGAACCGCCAGGCTCCCCCGCCGCCGGTCGACACGTCGGAGAAGCCGGCGCCGGGCAAGCAGGCCCCGGCGCCGCTGGCTGTGCCCGCGGTCCCGGTCGGCGGCGACCGGATGGCGGAGTGCGGCCTGATCACCCCGGACGGCGCGCTCAACCCGCCGGACGGCAACACCGCGGCGTCGTGGCTGGTGCAGGACCTCGACACCGGCGCGGTCGTCGCGGCGAAGGACCCGCACGCCCGGCAGCGGCCCGCGTCGCTGATCAAGACGCTGCTCGCGCTGGTCGTCGCGACCCAGCTCGACCCGCGGCAGCCGATCGTCGCGACGAAGGAGGACGCGGAGCAGGAGTGCACCTGCGCCGGCCTCGTCGCCGGCGGCCAGTACACCGTCGACCAGCTGCTGCACGGCCTGCTGATGCACTCGGGCAACGACGTCGCGCACGCGTTCGCCACGGCGCTCGGCGGCGTCGACGCCACGGTGGCGAAGATGAACGCGCTGGCCGCGAAGATCGGCGCGCTCGACACGCGCGCCGCGACGCCGTCGGGCCTGGACGGGCCGGGCATGTCGACCTCGGCCTACGACCTCAGCCTGATCTTCCACTACGCGATGAAGCAGCCGGAGTTCGCGAAGGTCATCGCGACGAAGAGCTTCGAGATCCCGGCGACCGGCGGCAAACCGGCCATCCCGATCTACAACGACAACAAGCTGCTCGGCGTCTACCCCGGCTTCCTCGGCGGCAAGACCGGCTTCACCGACGACGCCCGCCACACCTACGTCGGCGCGGCGCAGCGCAAGGGCAAGCGCCTGGCGGTCGTCATGCTGCGCGCCGAGCAGAAGCCGACGAAGGTGGTCGACCAGGCGGCGAAGCTGCTCGACTACGGCTTCGAGCTGGAGAACGACCGGGCCGCGCCGGTCGGTCAGATCACCTACCAGGCACCGGCCACGACGTCGGCGGGCGGCGACCCGTCGGTGCTCGCCGACGGCGGCACCGGCAACAGCGGGACGTCGTCGGCCGCCGCGCCGGCGAAGGAAGACCCGTTCGGGGTCACCGGCTGGATCATCACGCTGGTGGTGTTCCTGCTCATTGTCGGCGGGTTCGTCGTCGGGCACCAGCGCAAGAAGGCCTCGGCCTAGCGGAAACCGGGCCCCGCCTCCGGAGTCACCCGATCGGTGGAAATCGCGCCGCCGCAGTGCGCGCAGGCCACGTACGTCCCGGCGATCTCGCCGCAGTCGTTGTGCCGCAGCAGGATCGGCGGTCCCTCCGGCCCGGCGAGGTGGTTGTCGCCCCACTGCATGAGCGTGACGACGGCGCCGAAGAGGTCGCGCCCGGCGGCGGTCAGCACGTACTCGGGCACCGGGTCGACGCGCTCCAGCACCCCGGCGTCGACGAGGGTCTTCAGCCGCGCAGACAGCGTCGGGCGCGGGATGGACAGGTTGCGCGCGAACTCGCCGTAGCGGCGCACGCCGAAGAACGTCTCACGCAGGATGAGCAGGCTCCACCGCTCGCCGACCAGGTCGAGCGCGCGGCCGACCGAGTCGGCCGTGAACCGGTGCCCGAGGCCGGTCACAGCTGGTCCGTCCGGGCCGGGACGCCGAGCAGGACCTTGCCGGAGAGCTCGTAGCTGGCCGGGTTGACCTGAAAGTGCGCGGTCGCGGTGTGCGCGTCGCGGAATCGGCGCTGCAACGGCGAAGTCTCGTAGATCGCCGCGCCGCCGCCGAGGTCGTACATGCTTTCGGCGACCTTCGCGGCGGTGCGCGTCACGTGGGTCGCGGCCAGCCGGAGGCCCAGCTTGAGCGCGTCCGGGACCGGTTCGGTGCCCTGCGCGGCCTGCCAGGCGTCGCCGATGCTGGTGTAGAAGAGCAGGCGAGCCGCCCGCAGGGCCGCCTCGGCCTCCGCGACGGCCGCCTGGGTCGCCGTCCGCTCGGCCAGCGACCGGCTGGAGCCGAGCGGTTTGCGCGTCGAGGCGAGCTCGACGAGGTCGTCGATCGCGCCACGCGCGTTGCCCAGCGCGGCGGCCGCGACCGACAGCGCGAAGAAGCCGAAGAGCGGGAAGCGGTGCAGCGCGACGGCTTCCGGCGGCGGCCCGGCCATGACCGAGAAGACGCGGTGGTCCGGGACGAACAGCTCGTCGGCCACGCAGTCGTGGCTGCCCGTGCCGCGCAGGCCGGTGGTGTGCCAGGTGTCGAGCACCTCGATTTCGGCCTTCGGCAACGCGGCGACGTAAAGCGCTTTCTCGTGCACGAACCCGGCGAAGAGCCAGTCCGCGTGCGGGATCCCGCTGCAGAACGCCCACCGGCCGGTCACGACGTAGCCGCCGTCGGCCTTCCGGCCGGTGCCCCGCGGCGCCCAGACGCCGGCGGCGACCGTCTTCGGGTCCCCGAAGACCTCCTCGGCGCACTTCCGCGGGGCGTAGGCCGAGAGCAGGCTGCTCGTCACGGCGATCGAGACGCACCAGCCGGCCGAGGCGTCCCCGCGCGCGATCGTCTCGGCGGTCTCGAGGCTGACAGCGGGCGGCGCTTCGGGGCCGCCGAGGTAGCCGGGGACGCCGGTGCGGAACAGCTGGGCGTCGGTCAGCTTCGCGACCAGTTCGGGCGGCAACGCGCGCTGCCGTTCGGTGACGGGCGCGAGGGTCCTGGCGAGGTCGGCGCACTCGCGGGCGGCGTCCAGCAGCACGAAACCCCTCCGGTTCGGATTTCTTACCGGTTCAGTTTCTTTACCGCCCGCGCGGGTGTCAAGACTTCCGGCGGCCACCCAGCCACGCCAGCAGCGCGCCGGCACCGAAGGCCCCGGCGACGGCACCGACGCCCGCCCCGCGCTGCACGGTGACGTTCTGCTCGAGCCGCACCGGCGGCGGCGGGGCGATGACCTTGCGCTCGTTCTCCTTCGCCGTCGCGGTCCACGCCGTGATGAGCAGCAGGAAGCGCGAGACGAGGTTGGCGAACACGAGCAGACCGATGACCGGCCCGAACAGCGCGGCCGACGGCGACTTCGTGACGCTGGCCAGGTAGATGGAGCCGACCTGCTGCAGGACGACGAACCCGATGGCGGCGACCACGGCGCCCTTGACGGCACTGCGCAGTTCGACCCGCTCCCGGGGCAGGCGGGCGATCACCCAGATGAAGACGAGGGTGTTCGCGGCCAGCCCGAGCACGATGGTCGCCCCGCGGAGCAGGACGATCGCCCAGGTCTCCTGCTCGAGCCCGACGAGCTCCAGCAGGAACTGCCCGACCCCGCTGCCGACGGCGGTCAGCGCGAAGGAGACGACGAGCGCGACGCCGAGCCCGATCAGCGCGACGAGGTCCTTGAGCGTCTGCTTCACGATCGGCTGCGGCTGCTTTTCCTGGCCCCACTGCGCGGTGAGCGCGTCCCGCAGGTTCGACATCCAGCCGACGCCGGAGTAGAGGGCGATGAGCAGACCGAACACCCCGATGCCGCCGCCGGAGTCGAGCGCGCCCTTGACGATGCCGTTGACGAGGTCCTTGAGGCCTTCGGGCACGGAGTTGTTGATGCTGTCGGTGATCTTGGTGATGATCGTCTGATCGTGGTTGACGACCAGCCCGACGACGGCGAAGGCGACCATGAACAGAGGGAAGACGGAGAGCACGCTGAAGTAGGTGATGGCGGCGGCGTAGTGGTTGCCGTACCGCTCGGTGAAGGCGTCGTTGGCCCGGATGAGGTGATCGAGCCACGGGTACTTCCGCCGCAGCCGCGGCAGCAGCTTTTCCTTCTCTTCGTTCGCCACCGTGAAACGCTAACCACGCTTGGTGAACCCCGCAACGCGAGCGGCCCACGTGAGGGAGGCCCGCGCTCCAGGCGCCCGGCTCGGCGTTGTCCACAGCGCCCGCCCGTTGTGGACAGGTCGCTGGTTCCCGGCCGCGAAGGCCGGGGATCGTCGGACGTCGCCGATACGCTGGACCCGGGGGGCGCCCCCGCGGGCGGGCGGGGTTTCGCGAAGTCCTCCGGGCGGTCGTCGCTGCCGGTGTCAGCCGGGTTCGAACGTCTTGAATGACTCATTCACGGCACCGTGCCCCGCGCGACGGCTCACGTGAGGCACGCCAGCAGCGCGGGGTAGGCGTCTGGCTCGGTGAGCACGGGTACGCGCCGGCTCGCGGCGAACGCGGCGATCGCTTCGTAAGCCCGGTCCAGCTCCCGTCCGGTCAGCGGAGCCGCGGCCTCGATCTCCGACGAACCGCGGGCGGCGAAGCGCCGCCGGACCACCTCGCGCCCCGGCAGCAGCACGACCTCGTGGAAGCTCGCCCCGCACTCGCTCGCCACGGCTTCGAGGCGTTCGGCAAAACCGGGCCGAGCCACCAGCTGCGGCACCACCACGTCGTGCCCCGCGGCGAGGTGGGTGCGCGCGGCCGCCGCCGCGATGTCCCGCGCCAGGAGTCCCGCCTCGCCCGGGGACGTGCGCCAGCCGCCGAGCATGGCGCGGATCCGGTCCACGTCCAGGGCCAACGCCGGGGGGTGGTCTTCGGCGTAGCGCCGGGCGAGCGTCGACTTGCCGCTGCCCGGCGGGCCGTTGAGCAGGATCAGTTTCACCGCACCGGCGGCAGGAACCCGATCCGCTGGTACGTCTTGGCGAGCGTCTTGGACGCCACTTCGCGAGCGCGCTCGGCGCCCACGGCGAGGACCTTGTCCAGCTCCGCGATATCGTCCAAATAGGACTTGACGCGCTCCTGGATCGGGGTCACCCACTCGACGAACACCTCGCCGAGGTCCTTCTTCAGGTCGCCGTAGCCCTTGCCCTCGTACGCCGTTTCGAGGTCCGGGATCGTGCGGTCGGTCAGGGCCGAGTAGATGGTCAGCAAGTTCGACACCCCCGCCTTGTTCTCCACGTCGAACCTGACCTCGCGGCCGGTGTCGGTCACCGCCGAGCGAATCTTCTTCGCCGAACGCTTCGGGTCCTCGAGCAGCTCGATGATCCCGTTGACGTTGGCGGCCGACTTGCTCATCTTGGCCGTCGGTTCCTGCAGGTCGTAGATCTTCGCCGTGTCCTTGATGATGTACGGCTCGGGCACCACGAACGTCTTGCCCAGCCGGTTGTTGAAGCGCTGCGCGAGGTCGCGCGTCAGCTCCAGGTGCTGGCGCTGGTCCTCGCCGACCGGGACGGCGTCCGCCTGGTACAGCAGGATGTCCGCCGCCTGCAGGACCGGGTAGGTGAACAGGCCGACGCTGGAGCGGTCGGAACCCTGCTTGGCCGACTTGTCCTTGAACTGCGTCATCCGGCCGGCCTCGCCGAAGCCGGTCTGGCACTCCAGCACCCAGCTCAGCTGGGCGTGCTCCGGGACGTGGCTCTGCACGAACAAGGCGCTGCGCTGCGGGTCGATGCCGATGGCCAGCAGCTGCGCGGCCGAGACGCGGGTGCGCTGCCGCAGCACCTTCGGGTCCTGCTCGACGGTGATCGCGTGCAGGTCGACCACGCTGTAGAACGTTTCGTGCGTGTCCTGCAGCTTCACCCACTGGCGCAGCGCGCCGAGGTAGTTGCCGAGGTGGAACGAGTCGGCGGTCGGCTGGATCCCGGACAGGACCCGCGGGCGGCGCTCTGCTGCGACGGTCTGCTCTTCGGACACGTCAGGATTCTTCCAGGCCGCGACGAGCGGCGGGCGCCGAGGGCCCTCAGGCGTGGGGGCGCGGCGTGAGGAACGGCCGCGTCGGCGTGACGTCGGGGTCGGCGAGCACGGCTTCGGCCATCGCGGTCACCGGGCCCGGCAGGTCCGGGACGACCGGAGTGACCTCGGGGAGCGCCGCGGCGGCGCGGGTCTTGCGGCGCTGGCGCAGCACACCCAGCGTCATGCCGACGATGCCGAGCGCGACCGCGACCAGCCCGACGGGGCCGAGCAGGCCGAAGGTCTCCGCGTTGCTGTCGGCTCGCGCGGTCGTCGTGACGGCGGCGAACGCGCTGCCGCCGGCCAGCAGCAGGCCGGCCGGGACGAGCGCGACCACCACGGCCGCGCGGGAACCGCGCAGGGTGGACCGCAACAGGGTTCGACCTGGGTTGCGCACCGGAGTGCCTCCCGCGAGTACGCCCACCCATCCGAGTGAGACGTTGCGTGCTACTGGTCAAAAAACTACCGAGCGTGTCAAGGCCTGTCGGTCCTGATCAACTCGAAGCGAGGGTAGCGCTCATTCCGTAATACGCCTCGAGCACCCCCAGGGTTCACTCGCGCCACCCGGCTGGGTGAATCGACTACTACGCGAAGTAGTGCGTGCTCGGAGTGTGTCCGGGCCAGGCCTAGCGGGGGAAATCGATGGCGTAGGTCGCGGTGACCGGCGCGTGGTCGGACCACCGCTGGTCGTAGGCGGCTGCCCGCTCGACCACCACATCGACGACCGTCTCGGCGAGGCCGGGTGTCGCGAGCTGGCAGTCGATGCGCCAGCCGGAGTCGTTGTCGAAGGCCTGACCCCGGTAGGACCACCAGGTGTACGGGCCGGGTCCCTCCGGGTCGACGCGGCGCTGGACGTCGGTGTAGCCCGCCTCGGCGTAGACGCGGCCGAGCCAGGCGCGTTCCTCGGGCAGGAAGCCGGAGTTCTTGCGGTTGCCGCGCCAGTTCTTGAGGTCGACGGTGTCGTAGGCGATGTTCCAGTCCCCGGCGACGACGGCCTCCCGCCCGGCCGCGGCGGCCTTCGCCCGCAGCTCGACCAGGTACGGCAGGAACGCGTCCATGAAGCGCTCCTTTTCGGCTTGGCGTTCGGTGCCGACGTCCCCGCTGGGCAGGTAGAGGCTCGCGACGACGACGTTCGGCAGGTGCACCTCCAGGTATCGCCCGCTGTCTTCGAATTCGGGCTCCCCGAAGCCGACGCGCACCTCTTCGGGCTCCACGCGGCTGTAGACGGCGACACCGTTGCGCCCCTTGACGGCCGAGGGCGCGTGCACCGAGAACCACCCCTCGGGCTCGACGACCTCGGCGGGCAGCTGACTGGCTTCGGCCCGGACCTCCTGGCAGGCGACGACGTCGGCCTTCGTGGCGGCGAGCCACTCGACGAAGCCCTTTTTGGCGGCGGCGCGGAGGCCGTTGACGTTCACGGTGGAGACGGTCAGCACGCGCTGCACGCTACCGGCCGGACCGGGGCGGGCGCGGGGTGCTCTGCCAGACTGCCGCGATGGGCGGTGGGGCGAGCCGGTTGACCGTGCTGGGCAGCTGCGGGGCGTGGCCGGAGCCCGGCCGGTCCTGCGCCGGGTTCCTGCTCGAGCACCACGGTTTCCGGGTGGTTCTCGACCTCGGGTACGGCACCGCCCCGCGGCTGTTCACCCACTGCGGCGACGGGCTGCCCGACGCGGTCGTCGTGACGCACGAGCACCCCGACCACTGCACCGACGTGAGCGCGCTCGGGCGGGCGTGGCACTACCGCGTCCAGGCCGGCTCGCCCACGGCACGGTTGCCCCTGCACTGCACGCCGGGCACGATCCGCCGGCTCGAGGCGCTGGAGCCCCGGCCACACCCGACGACGCTGTTCGAGGTGCACGACCTCGGCCTCGCCGAGCCGGCCGACGTCGGGCCGTTCCGCTTGACGCCGTACGCGCTCCCGCACCACCAGCCGAACTTCGGAGTGCGGCTGACGGCGCCCGGGCTGACGGTGGCGTACACGGGCGACACGGGACCGTCGCCGGCACTGGCCGACCTCGGCCGCGACGCGGGCCTGTTCATCTGCGACGCCACCCTCCGCACCCCACCCCCGGAGGGCGAGCCCCGCTACCTGATGACGGCGGCGGAGGCGGGCCACTGGGCGGAGAAGGCCGCAGCGCGCCGGCTCCTGCTGACCCACTTCTGGCCGGGCACCGACCGGACGGCGGCCGCCGAGGAGGCCCGCAGGGGCTTTGGTGGAGAGGTTCTGGTCGCGGACGAGGACCTCGTGGTCAAGCTCTGACACCCGCTTGACCGCGGTCGATGGGCACGGCCGGGCTGCTGGATCTCGGCCACGGCAGGTCTCGGACAGCGAGGCTCGCTCGGCGGAGGGGGCCGCTCGCGGAAGGCTTCCCTAGCTGGTCCGCTGGGCGCTGCGGGCCCTCGGCGGCCAGACCGGCCTCGCCAGCCGCCCGAGTCGCCGACCCTTGCCAGTCACCCGCGCCGCGTCCGGTGCCGGCCCACGACTGCGCTGCCCGCCCGGCTTCCGGAACACCCACCCACCGACGATCTCCCCTCGCGCTCCGACCCCCGTCCGAGCGCGGTCCCCAGGGCGATCCCGGCCGGGTGTCCGCTCGCCACCCGAGCCCGTCCGGCCCGCGAGACTCCCCCTGGAGACCCCGCGGACACTCCGGCTCATGCCGCGCATTCAGTTGTCGCCCGCCCCCGGACGTCCCCCTCCTTCCTGGCGACTCCACGCCGCCCACCTGCGGTTTTCGACGTGATCAGTTCTAGCACCCACCACCGACAAAAAACGCGCCTCAACGCCAGAAGCGACGACCGATAGCTCTACGAGCACGTCAAGGATCGCCGGCGGCTGATCGACCTACGTGTCGTCCGGGAAATGGCCGGAACTCTCCGCGCCCGAAACGCGACCTGCCCGGCGTGGAGGACCTCAGCAGGCGGAGCCGGCGACCGGCTGGGTGAACTCGGCCGCCACCCACTTGGCGTCGGCCACCTTGCGGAAGCCGTTCTGCACGCCCGGCATGGCGTCGAACTGGGCGTCGCGCAGGTACTTGCCGACGATCTTCGCGTGGCCGTCGGCCGCTTCGCGGGCGTTCAGGACGTCCGCGGTCACCGTCACCTTGCAGCCGGTGGCCGACGCGCCGGAGGCCTGCTTTTCCGTGTTCATGGCGTAGACGATGACGACCAGGATGAGCGCGCCCAAGATGAGCAGAGTCTTCTTCGACATGCTTTCCTCCAACCCCGCGGACCCGTCCCCCCGCCAAGGGTAGGCAATCCTTTACCCGGACGGCAGTGCCGGACGTCGCAACCACCCGGAGGCGCCAGCGACGTCACACGGTGTGATCAAGCGAAAGCCCCCTCCCCGGCGAACCGGGAAGGGGCGTCCACCACGAAAAAACTCAGCCCTGGGCGATCTTCTTCGCCAGGTTGTCGTCCAGCGTCGCGAGGAACTCCTCGGTCGTCTGCCACGGCTGGTCCTTGCTGATCAGCAGGGCCAGGTCCTTCGTCATCTGGCCGCTCTCGACGGTCTCGACGACGACCTGCTCCAGCGTGTTCGCGAAGCCGATCAGCTCCTGGTGGCCGTCCAGCTTGCCGCGGTGCTCGAGGCCGCGGGTCCAGGCGTAGATCGACGCGATCGGGTTGGTCGACGTCGGCTTGCCCTGCTGGTGCTGGCGGTAGTGCCGGGTGACCGTGCCGTGCGCGGCCTCGGCTTCGACGGTCCGGCCGTCCGGGGTGCGCAGCACCGACGTCATCAGGCCGAGCGAGCCGAAGCCCTGCGCGACCGTGTCGGACTGGACGTCACCGTCGTAGTTCTTGCACGCCCAGACGTAGCCGCCCTCCCACTTCATCGCCGCGGCGACCATGTCGTCGATCAGGCGGTGCTCGTAGGAGATGCCCTTGGCGTCGAAGTCGGCCTTGAACTCGTTCTGGAAGATCTCCTCGAACACGTCCTTGAACTGGCCGTCGTAGGCCTTGAGGATGGTGTTCTTGGTGGAGAGGTAGACCGGCAGGCCGCGGTCGAGGCCGTACTGCAGCGACGCGCGCGCGAAGTCCTCGATCGACTTCTTGAAGTTGTACATCCCCATGGCGACGCCGCCGCCCTCGGGGAACTGCGCGACCTGAAACTCCATCGGCTCGGAGCCGTCGTCCGGCGTGTAGGTCACGGTCAGCTTGCCCGGGCCCGGGACCTTGAAGTTGGTCGCCTTGTACTGGTCGCCGTGGGCGTGGCGGCCGATGATGATCGGCTTCGTCCACGTCGGCACCAGCCGCGGGATGTTCTGGATGACGATCGGCTCGCGGAAGATGACCCCGCCGAGGATGTTGCGGATGGTGCCGTTGGGCGACAGCCACATCTTCTTGAGGCCGAACTCCTCGACCCGCGCCTCGTCCGGGGTGATCGTGGCGCACTTGACGCCGACGCCGTGCTTCTTGATGGCGTTCGCGGAGTCGATGGTGACCTGGTCGTCGGTGCGGTCCCGCTCCTCGATGCCCAGGTCGTAGTAGTCCAGGTTCACGTCCAGGTACGGGTGGATCAGCTTGTCCTTGATGAACTGCCAGATAATGCGGGTCATCTCATCGCCGTCGAGTTCGACGACGGTGCCCTGGACCTTGATCTTGGCCATGAGCAGCGGTGCTCCTTCCGCGGATCTTCGCGTTGCTTCATACGTCTCGCCGGTAGCGGTACAAGCGTACTGCTTGACCGAGCTGGATGGTTCCAGTAGTGGTCGGCATCAAGTCTCCACCCGCCCGTTGTGGCCGGGATCACCGGGCGCGAACCCGCCGGTCAGCCGATCCGACCGCTCGCCGAGCGAGGATCGCTTTCGGGCGTGAACCAGGGAACGATGCCACCCGTGCATCCATCGTGCGGGAGGTGACGGCCATGTCGACCCATCGGTACGCCGACTTCGAAGACGACTACGAGAACGACTACCAGGACTCCGGCGACCCCGACGTGCTCGACGAGCGGCCGCGCCGCGGCGCCGCACACGTCGTCAGCGCACTCGGCGGCCTCGTGCTGACGCCGGTCGCGCTGGGCCTGCTGAGCTGGGGCGGGCTGCGCCAGCAGCAGCTGATCCAGGCCACGCTGAGCACCAACCGCGATCCCCTCGGCATCGCGCTGCTGGCCGGCGGCGCGATCCTGCTGCTGGTCGTCGCCGCGCTCGGCGCCCTGTCGGCCGTCGGCCCGATCCTCGGCGGCCTGATCTACGGCGTGCTGCCCGGCGTCGCCGCGATGGCCGTGCCCGAGTGGGGGTTCCGCCTGGTCAACCTGATGCCGAAGAGCGACATCGCCTACGGCGTCATGGACTTCCTCTTCATCGGCGGCCTGCTCGGCGTGGGCTTCCTGCTGGTCGGCAGCGGGCTGGCCAACGCGCTGGTCCGGCGGCGCCGCGAAGGCTGACGCCCGCCGGTGGCATCATCGGGCGATGGGACTGTTCACCGTCGCGGAAGCTCGCGACGAACTGGCACGGCTGCGGCCGGTCCTCGACGAACTCGTGCGCGTCCGCGCCGACGCCGCCGAGCTCGCCGCATCGCTGCGGCCGGGCGGCCGGGCCACCGAGCTGGGCGGGCTGCCCGAGTGGAAAGCCGCACAGGCGCGCCTCGACGACCTGATGACGACCGTGCAGCGCACCGGCGCCGAGCTCAAGGGGTTCGCGCCGCTGCTGGTCGACTTCCCGGCCGAACTGGACGGCACCGACGTCCTCCTGTGCTGGCTCGAAGGCGACCGGGAGCTGAGCTGGTACCACCGCACGGACCTCGGTTTCGCGGGCCGTCGTCCGCTGAAAACCGCTGGTGACGCCCGCTAGGTTGGGGTCCGTGGACCACGACGTGAGGGCCGCCGTCTTCGACGGCACCGCCGAGCACTACGACGAAGACACCCTCCACGCCCGGGTGGCGGAAGCACTGGTCGAGCCGCTGCGCGAGGGCCCGGAGCTGGTCCTCGACGTCGCCACGGGGACCGGCTTCGCGGCGTACGCGGCGCTGCGGCTGAAGCCGGCACGCGTGCTGGCTGTCGACCTGTCGCCGGAGATGCTGGCGCGCGCCGAGGCCAAGGTGGACCTCGACCCCGAGCGGCGGATCACCTGGCGCACCGCGCCCGCCGTGCCGATGCCGGTCGAGGACCGCTCAGCCGACGTCGTGCTGTGCGCGTCCTCGCTGCACTTCCTGGGGGCCGCGGCGTTCCCGGACTGGCTCCGCGTCCTGCGCCCGGGCGGGCAGCTGGCGTTCTCGGTGGTGTCCAGAGCCCGGTTCCGGCCTTCGGGACCGTTCGCGGAACTGGTGCCCGACGACCTGGAGTTCCCGCACGACGAGGCCGAGGCCGCGGCACTGGCCTCGTCGGCGGGCTTCGTGGACGCGTCAGCGCGGACGTTCACCGCCGACGACGGCGAGCGGGTCCGCAGCGTCTTCCTGGTGCACGCGACAGCTCCGTGACTCAGGCGGTGAAGTGCACCTGACCGCGCGTCGCCGGGCCGTCCGGGGCGCCGCAGCGCTGGACGAACGTCACGTCCACGCCCGAGGCGTCGAGCCGGTCGATCGTGAAGTCGGCGTAGGCGTCGCTGCACCCGAAGTTGCCGCTGACCACGAAGACGCCCGGCGTGGGCAACGCCGGGTCACTCTGGCCGCGGAACCGCGCACCCGGGTACGTCCCGGTGTGCAGCGTCTCCCCCGCCGGAGCGCTCAGCTCGATGCGCAGGTCCTTGAAACCCGACTGGACGTCGATCTTCAGCCGGCCGTCGTACTCCCACACGGCGATCTCGTCCCCCGGCGCCGCGTAGTGGGCGCTGCCCTGCAGCGGCCAGGCGCCGTCCTCCGACGTGTAGTCGACGGTCTGCAGCGAGTCCGCCGAGGCGACCGGGACGAGCGCCAAGCCCAGCCCGGCCGCCGCCGTCAGGACCACACACGCACGACGAAGTGAATCCACGAAACCTCCCCAGTCCGAGCCGCCCTCCGCGGCACTGCCGATCATGCTGGCAGCTCACCCGGGCGAGGGATAGAGGAGTTCTACTCAGCGGTGCAGCGAGGCGCCCTTGAGGATCTTGTCCACGGCGTTCTTCGGCCCGTGCACGGCCATCCCGGCCAGCGCCAGCTTCTCCCCCGGCACCGCGCGGACCGCCGCCCGGTTGTCGGCGTCGTTGCCGGTGTGGAACAGCTCGTCGGTGAAGATCGAGAACCGCAGCCCGCGGCCGAGGGCCCGCGCGTGCGCCGCGGTCAGCACGTCCGCCGTCCCGGAAAAGACCATGATCGGCTGGCCGAACATCGGCAGGTACTCCGTGCCATCGGCGTCGGCGTACGGCTCGCCCATCAGCTCCGGGGTCACGTGGGCGATGCCGCTGACCAGGAACGCGGTGACGTTCAGCCGCTGCCAGGACGCCAGGTCGTCGCGGAGCAGGACGGCGATCTTCGTGTCGAAGGAACTCATGCCCCGAAGACTCGCCCGGCGGCCACCGGTACGTCTTGTACGTTCTTGACATGGCGCAGGTCGAAGCGTGGCGGCCGGCGGTCCCGGGGATCGCCGAGGTCTTCCACGCGCGCTTCACCACGCACGCCTACCCGCTGCACACGCACGACACGTGGACGCTGCTGATCGTCGACGACGGCGTCATCCGCTACGACCTCGACCGCCACCACCACGGCGCGCTCGGCGCGGCCGTGACGCTGCTGCCGCCGAACGTCGCCCACGACGGTCGCGCCGCGACCAGCCACGGCTTCCGCAAGCGCGTGCTCTACCTGGACACGCCGGTGCTGGGCGAGGACCTCATCGGCGCGGCGGTCGACCAGCCGAGCGTCGCCGACGGGCTGCTGCGCACCCGCATCCACCAGCTCCACGAGTCCCTCGCCGAGCCCGGTGACGCGCTCGAGGCCGAGAGCCGGCTCGTGCTCGTCGCCGACCGCCTGCGCACCCACCTGGGGAAGCCGGCGTCGCACGAGCCGAAGCGAGGCCTCGCCGACGACCTCCGGGACCTGCTCGACGCGCGCCTGCCGGAAGCGCTGACGCTGGCCGAAGCGGGCGAGACACTCGGCGCGCACCCCGCGTACCTCGTCCGCTGCTTCGGGACCCGGTTCGGCCTGCCACCGCACCGGTACCTGACCGGCCGCCGGGTGGACCGGGCCCGCCGCCTGCTGCTCGACGGCACCCCGGCCGCCGAGGTCGCGGCCGCGGCCGGGTTCACCGACCAGGCCCACCTCACGCGGCACTTCAAGCGGTACCTGGGCACGACGCCGTCTCGCTACGCGAAAACCCGGTGAGGATCGGCGGCCTGCGGTTCGCGGTCACCGTCCTCACCGGCACGACAGCGCTCCGGATCGCGGCGACGGCCCTGGTCGTCGCCCATTTGCCGGGGAAGCAGGCTGTGTCAAGATGACGGCATGCTGCGCGAACTGCACCTGACCGGCGACCCGGCGGCGGACAGGCTGCTGAACGACGACCCGTTCGCCCTGCTCGTCGGGATGCTCCTGGACCAGCAGTACCCCATGGAGCACGCCTTCGCCGGCCCGCGGAAGATCGCCGACCGGATGGACGGGTTCTCCCTGGCGAAGATCGCCGCGACGGACGTCGAGGAGTTCGTCGAGCTGTGCGTGGTCCCGCCGGCGATCCACCGCTACGGCGGTTCGATGGCCCGCCGCGTGCACGCGCTGGCGCAGCACATCATCGAGACCTACGACGGCCGCACGGAAGGCATCTGGCTCGACGGCCGCCCGAAGCCGGACGGCCCCGAAGTCCTGAAGCGGCTGCGCGCCCTGCCTGGCTTCGGAGAGCAGAAGGCCAAGATCTTCCTCGCCCTGCTGGGGAAGCAGCGCGGCATCCAGCCGAAGGGCTGGCGCGAGGCGGCCGGCGCGTACGGCGACCGCGGCGCGCGCCGGTCGATCGCCGACGTCACGAGCGCCGAAACCCTCGCCCAGGTCCGCGCGTTCAAGAAGGCCGCCAAAGCGGCGGCCAATCCCGGCTAACGCACCCAGACGCAGAGGTTGATCATTCCGTTCACCATATATCCGCCGTAGGAGCACCCACTGCTTCTCGCCGGCCTCACCCACGTGAGTAGCGAGTCACGCGTCGTGAGACGTCACTCGGCTACCCAAGAGGGGCAACTCTCATTGTTGTATACACCCGTTCAACAACGGATTGTCAATACTTGGGTTACACAAAGAGTCACGATACACTGATGCTCTGGTCACATCGACGAGAGGCTCCGCGTGAAGTCGATAGCGCTCTTCAACAACAAGGGCGGCGTAAGCAAGACGACAACAACGTTCAACCTTGGCTGGATCCTTGCCGAACGAGGACACCGAGTGATCGTCGTAGACGCCGACCCCCAGTGCAACCTTACCGGAATGGTTATGGGTTTCAGTGGGATGGAAGCACTAGAAGACTTCTACTCCAGAGACGACAGCCGAAATATCAAAAGCGCGCTTCAGCCGGTTTTCGAGTCGCGACCAAAAGAATTATCTCCCGTGGACTGCGTCGAGGTCCCCGCGAGGCCCGGCCTATTTTTGATGCCTGGCCATATCCAATTGGCCGAGTATGAAGTGCAACTCGGAATCTCCCAAGAGCTCAGTGGAAGCATACAAGCGCTCCAAAACATACCCGGCAGTTTTACTCATCTTTTTCGCATCACTGCAGAAAAACTGAATGCCGAGTATGTCATCGTCGACCTCAGCCCCGGGCTAGGTTCAATAAATCAAAATCTTGTCACAACAGCAGACTACCTCATCGTCCCAACCTCGCCGGACGTATTCTCTGTAATGGCCGTTGAGTCCCTTGCGCGCGTCCTGCCTCGTTGGCTTCGCTGGGCGCAGCGCGCCGCCGAGACGGAGATGTTCCGCGAGGCGGACTACCCGTTCCCCAAGCCAAACCTCAAACTACTCGGCGCACTGATTCAGCGTTATAACCTCAAGGCAAAGAAGCCGACACGGGCGTTCCAGGAGTACTTCGATGAGCTAAGCACGGTACTCGCCGACAAGCTTAAGCCAGCACTCGCCTCGTGTGGCATGCTTCTACCAGAGGCCAAGTACCTGGAAGCCGACCTGGAATCCGACTTGCGCTTGTCGTCGATCTCCGATTTCAACTCTTTGATCGCAGTATCACAGAAGCAACAAAAACCAGTATTCTCCCTTGACCATCACGATGTCAGGCGCGGTGGCAACCTCTGGGAGAACACGAAGCGGAGCATTGACTCCTTCCATGAGACGTTCAATGAGATGGCCCACAAGATTGAAGTTCTTACGGCGTGAATCACCGACCATACCAGAATTTCGTCAGGGAGATCACTCGCGCAAGAGACCTCGCCGGCCTTGGCGAGACTCTCCGCAAAATGGTCGGCCCATCACTAGAATGCGACGATCTCCTCCGGTCTGCGGTCGTATTTGCCATCAGCGCTCTTGACTACTACATTCACGACTTGGTCCTAGAATGCCTAGTCGATGTTTTCCGAGGGAATCGGAATCGCGCCAAGGGCTTCGAACTGCTACAACTGCCAGCAAGTTTCTCGTACGACCTATCTGCCACATCATCACCTTACGAGAAGGAGTTGCTGTATCGTCAGACAATCAGCGAGTCACTGTCGCGAAAGACCTACCAGCGTGCAGACGACATAGCCAGCGGACTGAAGCTGATATGCGACACTCCTTTTTGGTCAGGAACCTACGGCAGGGGATCGACGTGCGAGTCAGCGAAGAGAGAACTAAACCTAATAGCAACTCGGCGAAATAAGATTGTTCACGAAGCTGATCTTGCAGACTCAACCTTAGGCGAAAAATGGCCAATTGACAACGCAATGGTCACTGAAGCAATGGACCACATCTCGCACGTATCTTCGAACATAAATCAGTTCGCTGAAAACGTCTAGGCCTCGTTTTCCTATCGCCGCGCAGATTCCGTTACATTCGAATTTGAGTCGGCTAACGCACCCACACGCGCAGCGGGCCCAGGCACTCGGCGCCGCGGTCCAGCGCGGTCCGCAGCGCGTCGCCGTGTTCGTAGCCGACCACCGGGAGGCCCGGGAACGCCGCGGCCACCGCCGCCACCGCGCCGGGCCAGGCGCGGCCCGGTCCCGAGAAGTTGGACAGCCCCACCACGCCGTCGCCGCGGTGCGCGACGACCACCGCCGGGCCGCGGGACAACACCGCCACCGAGTCGTCGACCGGGAAGCCGTGGCCGCTCGCCCGCCGCCAGCCCGGCTCGGGCACCCCGGGCCCGCACGCGATCCACGTCGCCTCGAACAGCACCGAGAACCCCGGCAGGTCCAGGTTCGCGAAGCTGTCCTTCACCGAACACCCCGCGGAGCCGTCGACGAACGGGAGGATGTCGGCGGCGGTGGCGTCCGGGGTCAGCGTCACGGCGTCCGGGTAGTACTCCGGAGTGCGGAAGCGGCTCGTCCAAGCGCGCGAACCCCAGTGCCCGCCGCCGGCCACCAGGGCGCACCACGCCGCGTTCTCCGCCGCCGCGGCTCGTCGACCGTCCACTTCGGAACACTCGCACGCCACCCGTTCGCAGGCCTACCCGGCACCCGGTTCCGCTCCTACCCTGGACCTGGAGGTGAAGCCCATGCACGCCGGAGTAGGAGACGAAATCCAGGTGCACGGCCGGACGGTCGGGTCGGCCGAGCGGCGCGGCGAGATCCTCGAAGTCCGTGGTCCCGACGGCGCACCGCCCTACCTGGTGCGGTTCGCCGACGGGCACGAAGGGCTCGTCTACCCCGGGCCCGACTGCGAGGTCCTGACCCGCGCCGACTAACCGACCGCGACCTGTTCCCGAGGCTCGCGGACCCGCCCCCACGCCGAGCCCACCAGCAGCAGGGCGACGAGGGTCAGCGCGGCCGCGACCTCGGGCAGCAGCAGCGGGCCGCCCGAAGCGAGCACCGCTCCCCCGACCACGCCGGACAGGCCGACGCCGAGGTAGATCGCGGACGCGTTGAGCGAGAGCACCAGGCCGGCGTGGCCCGGCGACAGCTCGATCAGGCGGTGCTGCACCGGCGGGTTGAACGACCACGTCGCCAGCCCCCAGACGAACAGCGAGACGCCGGCCGCGACCGGTGTCACCGTCGTCAGCGGCAGCAACGCCATCACGGCGGTGATCGCCACCGTGACCACGAGCAGCGGCGCCCGGGAGCCCCAGCGGTCGGTCGCGCGGCCGCCGGCGAAGTTGCCGATCGCGCCGCCGACGCCGTAGCAGAAGAGCAGGACCGTGACGGTCGTGCCGTGGACGCCCGCCGTCGCGGCCAGCAGCGGCGAGACGAACGTGTAGACCATGAACGCGGCCAGGCAGGCGAGCACGGTCGTGGCCAGCATGACGAGCACGCGCGGGTCGCGGCCCGCGGCGAACCGCTCGGCGAGGCCCACCCGCGGCGGCGCGGCGACCTTCGGCAGCGCGAACCGCACGGCCAGCGCACTCACCAGCGAGAACGCGGCGACGAGCGCGAACGCCGGCCGGTAGCCGAGGTGCTGCGAGATGAGGCTCCCGAGCGGGACGCCGAAGATGAGCGCCACCGTCAGGCCGCCGAACACCAGCGCGACGGCGCGGCCCCGGCGTTCGGGTGCGGTCAGCTCGGCCGCCACGGCGCTCGCCGCCGGCGTGAACACCGCGGCGCCGACCGCGGTCACCACCCGGGCGACCAGCAGGGAGCCGTAGCCGGGCGCGAGCGCGGCGAACAGGTTGCCGGCGCCGGTGACGGCGAGCGCGGCGACCAGCAGCGTGCGGCGTTCCCAGGTGCCGGTGGCGGCGGCGAACAGCGGCGAGCCGATCGCGTACGCGATGGCGAAGGCGGTGACCAGCTGCGCCGCGGCCGTGGCCGAGACGTGCAGCTCGCCGGTCAGCGCGGGCAGCAGCCCGGCGACGATGTAACCGCTGGTCCCGACGCCGAAGGCGCCGAAGGCGAGGACCGAGATCCTCGAAGGAGCAGGTGCGGACATGGGCTGAGCCCCCAAGCGAAGCAGGGATTGGTTCGACGAACGTCGTAGTTCGACAGCCACCGTACTACGACCCGCCCCACAATTTCGACCGGCGTCGTACAATGGCCACATGGCCAAGCACGGGACCCTGCCGCCGCTCTACTACCCGGCACGGGAGGAGATCACGGTCGAAGGCGTGCTCCGCGCCCTCGCCGACCCGGTGCGGCTGGCCATCGTCCGCCAGCTCGCGGCGACCGATCAGGAGATTTCGTGCAGCGGCCTGACCGTGCCGGTGACGAAGTCCACAATCACCCACCACCTGAGCATCCTCCGCCAGGCCGGGGTCGTCGCCGGCCGTCAGGAAGGCACCACGCGGTTCAACTCGTTGCGCCGCAACGATCTCGACGCCCTGTTCCCGGGCCTGCTGGCCGGCGTCCTGGCCGCTCCCCGCTGATCTTCGCGTTACGGTGTGGATCGTCACCCGATATCGGGATGACAACCGCCCCCCTCGCTTGTTGGACTAGGACGTAGGCAGCTCACGGCACTGGGGCCATCGGCTGCCTTTCTTTATGACCCCGTACTGAACCGATCCAGAGATCGGCTGAGTAATCGTTTACCCACCTGGAAGGAGTGCCGTGCCCGTCGCGCTGCTCGCGCTCGCCATCGGAGCTTTCGGCATCGGGACCACCGAGTTCGTCATGATGGGCGTGCTGCCCCAGGCGGCCGCCGACTTCGGCGTCGACATCCCGACCGCCGGCCACCTCATCTCCGCCTACGCCCTCGGCGTCGTCGTCGGCGCCCCGCTGCTCACCGCGGTCGCCGTCCGGCTGCCGCGCAAGACCATGCTGCTGGCCATGATGGGCCTGTTCACGGTGGGCAACGCCCTCTTCGCGCTGTCGCCCAACCAGGAGTTCGGCGTCGCGTTCCGGTTCCTCGCCGGCCTGCCCCACGGCGCGTTCTTCGGCGCCGGGGCCGTCGTCGCCTCCAGCCTCGTCGGCCACGGCGAACGCGCCAAGGCCGTCTCGATGATGTTCCTCGGCCTGACCCTGGCGAACGTCATCGGCGTGCCGCTGGGCACGCTGCTCGGCCAGCAGGTCGGCTGGCGCGCCACCTTCGGCGTCGTCGCCGTGATCGGGCTGGTCGCCATCGCGGCCATCGCCAAGCTGGTGCCGCACCAGGGCAAGCCCGCCGCCGGAGCGTCGCTGCGCAACGAGCTCGGCGCGTTCAAGCGGCCGCAGGTGCACCTCGCGCTGGCCATCGTCACGTTCGGGCTGGGCGGCGTGTTCGCCTGCCTGTCCTACATCACGCCGATGCTGACCGACGTCGCCGGCTACTCGCCGGCCAACGTCACCCTCCTGCTGTCGCTGGCCGGGGTCGGCATGACGATCGGCAACCTGCTCGGCGGCCGGCTGGCCGACCGCGCGCTGATGCCGAGCCTGTACATCGCGCTGCTGGCGCTGGCGTCGGTGCTGGGCATCTTCACGATCACCGCCCAGGGCAAGGTCGGCGCGGCGATCACGATCTTCTTCGTCGGCGTCGCCGGGTTCATGATCGGCCCGATGATGCAGGCGCGGATCATGGAGAAGGCGGGCGGCACTCCGTCCCTGGTGTCGGCCGCCGTCCAGTCCGCGTTCAACATCGCCAACTCGATCGGGGCCTACCTCGGCGGGCTGGTCATCGCCGGCGGCCTCGGCCTGGTCGCCCCCAACTGGGTCGGCGCCCTGCTGGCAGTCTTCGGCCTCACGCTGGCCGTCGTCTCCGGCACTTTGGACCGTCGCGAGGCGAAGGCCGAACGCCGCGAACTCGCCCTCGCATCCTGACAGTCACTGCCAAAAGGGGCACTTTCACGTGAAAGTGCCCCTTTTGGCGTCCTGCTAAGGGGAGCCGAGGGGGCCACCGATGATCGTCAAGGCGACGTACAGCACCGCGGCCGCCAGCGAAGTGAACGTCACGACGTCCACGAGCTTGCCGCGGATGGCCAGGAGGCCCGCCTTGGCCGTCGGCAGCGCCGCCCGCAACGCCGCGGCGAGCAGCAGCGCGGCGCCGATCAGCGCCGCGCCCTCCCGCCAGTGGTACTGGAAGATCCGCAGCGCCGCGACGGCCACCACCAGCAGCACCGCCGCGAACGGCAGCTGGGTGAACCGGGACGACCGGTGACCGGACACCTCCTGCCGGTCCTCGGTCATCGTCATCGGCCCGCGACCGAGCGCTCCGCCGCTTCGACGACGTTGCTCACCAGCATCGCGCGGGTCATCGGGCCGACACCGCCCGGGTTCGGCGAGATCCAGCCGGCCACCTCGGCGACTCCCGGGTGGACGTCGCCGGTGAGCTTGCCGTCCACATGGGACACACCGACGTCGAGCACCGCGGCGCCCGGCGCCACCATGTCCGGTGTGATGATCCCCGGCACGCCGGCCGCGGCGACCACGACGTCGGCGCGGCGGACCTCGGCGGCCAGGTCGCGGGTCCCGGTGTGGCACAGCGTCACGGTGGCGTTCTCGCTGCGGCGGGTCAGCAGCAGGCCCAGCGTGCGGCCGACGGTGATGCCGCGGCCGACGACGGTGACGCGCGCGCCGTTCAGCTCGACGCCGTGGCGCTTGAGCAGCTCGATGATCCCGTACGGCGTGCACGGCAGCGCGCCCCGCTGGCCCAGCACGAGCCGGCCGAGGCTGACCGGCGCGAGGCCGTCGGCGTCCTTCTCCGGGTCGATCCGCTCGAGCACGCGGTTCGCGTCGAGGTGCTTCGGCAGCGGCAGCTGCACGATGTAGCCGTGGCAGGCCGGATCGGCGTTCAGCTCGTCGATGACGGCTTCGAGCTTCTCCTGGGTGATGTCGGCGGGCAGGTCGCGCCGGATCGAGTTGACCCCGATCTTGCCGCTGTCGGCGTGCTTCATCCGCACGTACGAGTGCGATCCCGGGTCGTCGCCGACCAGGACGGTGCCGAGGCCGGGCGTCACCCCCTTCGCGGCGAGGGCCGCGACGCGGGGCTCGAGCTCCGCGAAAATGGCGTTCTTGGTGGCCTTGCCGTCGAGAATCTTCGCCGTCACGCGCCCCATTCTGGCAAAGGGACCCCCGCGCGTCGCTTCCAGGCGCGGCCGGTCGCGGCCCGTAGACTGATCGCTACCCCACACGGTCCAATCGCGACGGTGCCCGCGATCAAGCTGTGACCTACCGCACGTCGCATCACCCGAGGTCAGACCCGGTGCCACCGGGTGACCGGGCGGCAAAACCCACATGCGGGGTGCACTCGCGCGCGCGAGCAGTCAAAATGTGCGGGTGGCACAACCGACGACGCAGCTGAACGCGACCGAGCAGGACACCCTGGTCAAGCAGATCGGACTTGCCCTGCTGCGTGCCGCCCCGCGCGACTGGCGCAAGGTCACCGCGGAGTACCGAGCCGTCGGCAGGTACCACGAGCTGACCGGCGAGATCGTCACCGAGGACGGCACGGTGCACGAATGGCTCGCCACCCACGACATCGCGACCCTGTTCGGCAGGCTGCGCGGCGGCATGTACCGCGACGGCCGCGGAACGTGGTTCAACGCGCGCTACCAGCTCGATCACCCGTCCAGCTACAACCTCGAGTACAACCGCGACGAACCGGTGTGGAACCTCGCGCCGCCGCCGCAGGCCTACTCCGACGAGCTGCGGATGTTCCCGCGCACCGAGGAGAACGTGCCCGAGTGGCTGATCCGGCGGATGTCCGGGCTGGGCCCGGAGCAGCCGGGGCCGCACTTCCGGATCGCCCGGATCTTCGACACCGTCGGCCCGGCGGGCCGGCCGGTGATCAACCGCCCCGACCTCGAGGTCGAGGAGCAGGACCGGCTGCTGGAGTACCTGGAGCACGCGCCGCTGGTGGTGCCCGAGCGCGGCTACGACATCGACCGGCTGGCCGCGACGCCGGAAGCGACCGTCCCGGTCGCCTTCCACAGCGACGGCCAGTGGATCTGGCCCGCCGCCGTCAACTTCTACCTCCACAAGTACGGCGTTTCGCCCGAACCGGACCTGGTCGAGCACGTCCGCAAGGTGGGCTTCACGCTGCCGCCGGTGGACGAGCCGACGCTGCAGGCCGCGGCCGCGTACCTGACCCGGGGCAGCCAGCCGCCGCCGCAGCAGCGCCCGGCCGGGCCGCCGCCGCAGGGTCCGCCCCCGCAGGGCGCGCCGCAGCCCCCGATGCCGCCGCAGCAGCAGGTGCCCGCGGGCCCGCCGCCCGTCGCGCCCCCGCCTGTGGCGCCGCCGCCGCAGCACCAGGAGCCGCCCGCGCCGGTGGAGGTACCGCCCGCGGCGCACGCCCCGGCCGGACCGGAGGCTCCGGCCGAAGAGCACGAGTACGCCGAAGAGGGCTACGACGAGCAAGAGTTCGACGACCGCTTCGCCGAGGAAGACCACCAGTACGGCGAAGAGGGGTACGCCGAGCAGCCCGAGCACGCGGCCGGGACGAACGGCTCGGCGCCGGAGCCGGGCCGGGTGCCCGACCTCGAGGAGACCGCGGAGTACGTCCCCGACCAGCCGATCGGGCAGGAGCAGCAGCCGCCACACGACGGCGAGCCGTTCCAGCCCGCAGCGGCCGCCGAGGAGGAGCCGTCACACGCGGCGTTCGACCCCGGCCCGGCCGGACACGACGACGAGGCGGGACACGCCTTCGACACCGGCCAGGCGGACGACGAGCCGTCGCACGCGGCGTTCCAGCCGCGGCACGAGGACGAGCACGCCTACCAGGCACCCGGCCAACCGCAGCGCGACGACCAGCACGCCTTCCAGGCGCCCGGCCAACCGCCGGTGCACGACGACGAGCACGCGTTCCACGCTCCGGGGCAACCGCGACACGACGACCAGGACGCGTACCAGGCACCCGGCCAGCCGCAGCGCAATGACCAGCACGCCTTCCAGGCCCCTGGCCAGCCGCAGCGCGACGACCAGCACGCCTACCAGGCCCCCGGCCAGCCGCAGCGCGACGACCAGCACGCCTTCCAAGCGCCCGGCCAACCGCTGGTGCACGAGGACGAACACGCCTACCAGGCACCCGGCCAACCGTCGCGACACGACGACGAACACGCCTACCAAGCCCCCGGCCAGCCGCCGCAGCGCGACGACGAGCACGCCTTCCAGCCGCCGCGCCGCGACGATGAGCCGTCGCACGCGGCGTTCCAGCCGCGGCACGAGGACGAGCACGCCTTCCAGGCCCCGGGCCGGCCCGGCCGGGCCGAAGACGAGCCCGTGTTCCAGCCGCCTCGGCGTGAGCAGCCCGCGTTCGACCCCGGGCCGCCGACCATGATCACCCAGCCCGAGGTGCCCGGCGTGCTGCCGGTGCCGGAGGCGCCGTCCGCCCAGCCCGTGGCCCAGGCGGAGCCGCCCTCGCCGCCGCGTCCGGGTCGCCGGGCGCTGCGCCGGGAGACCCCGGACCACCCGGTGCTCGCCGGCCTGCAGGCCAAGCTCGACGAGCTCGACGTCCCCGAAAGCGGCTACAAGCTGGGCGAACCCGCCGAGCACGGGTGGAGCGTCGAAGAGGTCGATGGCGGCTGGCGCGTCGGCTGGTACGACGGCAAGCTCAGCAACCCGGCGGTCTTCGGCGACGCCGAGGACGCGGCCGCGTTCATGCTCGGCAAGGTGCTGCTCAACCCGGAGGGCCACCTGCCCCCCCAAGAGCCGCCCGCGCCGGAGCCCGAACCCGAGCCCGAACCGGAACCGGCGCCGCAGCGGGTCGTCGCGACGGTGTCGCCCGAGATCGCGACCGGCTCGTACCCGGTCCGCAAACCCGAGCCGGTGCCGCCGCAGGAGCAGACGGCCTTCACCAGCGCCGAAGAGCTCTTCGGCGACCTCGAGGACGACGAGCCGCCGGCTCCCCCGCGTCCGCCCGCGCCGGTGCCCGCCGGGCCGGGACCCCAGGCCGGTCCGCCGCCCCGGCGCGAACCGCCGTCGGCACCGACCGTCCTGGCGGCCCCGGTGCCGCCGGGTGCCCCGCCGGTGCCGCCGCCCGGTCCGGCCGCCCCGCCCGTGCCGCCGCGCCGGGAGGAGCCGGCCCGCCCGGCCGTCAACGGTGGCGGGGGCGGTGGCCAGCAGCAGTGGCCGATCGGCCCGCTGGCCGGTGAGCCGCCGCTGACGCTGTTCCGCGGCAAGGAGCTGCGCGAGCTGCCCGCGGGCAGCGAGCTGGACCGCTTCGGCGGCCCGAACGGCAACCTGACGTACGCGGCGGGCACGCCGTTCGCCGAGCGGTCGCTGGTGCCGGAGTGGGTCAACCGCCCGTACCACGTCTACCGGGTGCAGCGGCCCCTGGAGACGCTGGCCGGTGTCGCGATCCCGTGGTTCAACCAGCCGGGCGGCGGGTCGGCGTACCTGCTGCCGGCGTCGATCGAGGAACTGCTGGCCGAGGGCGACCTGATCGAGCTCGACCCGGGTGAACCCCCGATCGACTGAGTGCCGCGAAGGCCCCGGCAGCGCGCTGCCGGGGCCTTCGACGTTTCAGCGGACGATCAGACCGTGCGCGGCGGCGAAGGCGATCGCCGTTTCGACGTCGACCTCCGCGCCCCTCAGGTCGGCCTGCACCAGGGCGTTCGCGTCGAGCCGCGCGCCGCGCAGGTCGGCGCCTTCGAGCTTCGCGCCCTGCAGCCGGGCACCGGTCAAATCGCTGCCACGCAGGTCGGCGCCGGTGAGGTCGGCTTCCATCAGGTTGGCTTCCCGCAGCCGCAGGCCTGAGAGCCCGAGCTTGCGCAGCCTCGCCCTCGACAGCGACGCCAGGGAGAGATCGCATTCGGTGAGCGCGATCCCGCCGAACCCGCTTTCGGTGAACGACGTGCCCAGCAGCGAGCACGCCGTCCAGCGGCTTTCGGCGAGCACGGTGCGGTCGAAGGTGCACGAGCGGAACGCCGACGCGTCGTGCCGGGAGCGCGACAGGTCGGCGCGGCTGAACACGCAGTCGTCGAAGGTGCAGCCGCGCGTCCGCAGCCCGCTCAGGTCCGCGCCGGTGAAGTCGCAGCCGGTGAACCGCCGCTTTTCCCACCACTGCCCCGACAACACCGCTTCGCGGTAGTCCTCCCCGGTCTCCAGCACGGCCCCAGGGTGTCACACCGGCGGCCAGGGCCTCGCGCGGCGCCGGGTCTCCTCGCTGGAGCCGCACGAAGCCGGGCAGGCCGCTGCATACTGGGGCGATGGGAGTTCCGCTGCGGCCGGTGGCGGCGCGGTCGGTGTACCGCGAAGTGGCACCGCCCCCCGCCCTCGCGGACGTGCTCGCCTGCGGCTGGCACGGGCGCACCGGCTGGGCGCGGCCGCTGCGTGTCCTCCCCGACGGCTGCGCGGACCTCGTCTGGGACGGCGACGCGCTCACGGTCGTCGTCACCGTCGGCGCTCCGCTGCGGCTGTGGGTCCCGGCGTCGGCGTCCCGCGTCGGGGTGCGGCTGCGCTGCGGTGCCGCGGCCGCGGTCCTCGGATGCTCGATGGCGGAACTGCCCGCCGTGACGAGGCTGGGCGACCTCTGGGGCGCCGCCGCCCGGCTCGCCGAGGAACAGCTCGCGGCCGCCGATCCCCGGGCACAGCGCGGGATTCTCGAAGCCCTCGTCGCCCGCCGCGGCGGGGCACCGGACCGGCGGGTGCTGGCCGCCGTCCACGCACTCGGCACGGCCGCGCGGACGTCCGGGGTCGCCGTGGGGCTCAGCGAACGCGCGTTGCGGCGGCACTTCGTCCACGCCGTCGGCGCCGGGCCGAAGCAGCTGCACCGCGTCCACCGGTTCCAGCGGTTCCTGCGCCTGCTCGAGCCCCTCGCGGCCGGGCAGGCCTCGTTGGCCGTCGTCGCCGCCGGACTCGGGTACGCCGACCAGTCCCACCTCGGCCGTGAGTGCCGCCGGCTCTCCGGCTCCTCCCCCGCCGCGCTCGTGCGGGTGGCCGAAAAGTTCCAGACAGCCGCGCCGCCCGCACGCCACGATCGTGCCCATGTTCCGAGTCACCATCGCGGTGCGCGCTGACGACCTCGACACCAACGGCCACGTCCGCGGCCCGGCCTACCTCGCCTACGCCGACCACGCGCGCTGGGTGTGCGTCCGGGAAGCCGGCATCGACCCGGCCGAGCTGGCCGCGCGCCGGATCGGCCCGGTCAACCTGGAGACGACCGTGCGGTTCCACCGCGAGCTCGTCCCGGGCAGCGAGGTCACGGTCAGCTGCGAATTCTCCTACGGCGACGGCAAAACCTCGCGGGTCCGGCAGGAGTTCCACGCCCCGGACGGGACGCTCGTCGCCACGGTGTCGTCGGTGTCGGGTCTGCTGGACCTCGACCGGCGGCGGCTGCTGCCCGGCCCCGGCGAGTACTGGCGCGAGCTGGCCACGCGTCCCGAACTCCTCGGCCTGGACCCGAAAACCGGATGAGATCCCCGGTGTCAATCACTACCGTGACCACATGCCCGACGAGCACTACGCCGACGTCGATCTCGCCGCGCTGTACGACGCCCTGAACCCGCGGGACAGCGGCGGCGACTACGAGTTCTACCTGCCGATGATCATGGCCGCGGAGTCGGTGCTGGACGTCGGCTGCGGGACCGGCTCGCTGCTGCACTGGGCGCGCGAGTCCGGCCACACCGGACGGCTCGTCGGCCTCGATCCCGCCGAGGGCATGCTCGTCCAGGCCCGCCGCCGGAGCGACATCGAGTGGGTCCACGGCGATTTGTCGACCGCGTCCTGGGACGCCGAGTTCGACTTCGCGGTGATGAGCGGGCACGCGTTCCAGGTGCTGCTGACCGACGACGAACTGCGCACGGCGTTCTCGGCGATCCACCGCGCGCTGAAGCCCGGCGGCCGGTTCGGCTTCGAGACGCGCAACCCGGCCGCCCGCGGCTGGGAGCGCTGGACACCGGCGAACGTCTGGGAGGCCGGGGACGTCCGCTCGTGGAACGACGCCGGGCCGTTCGAGAACGGCTTCGTCAGCTTCACGACGACCTACGAAAGCCCGAGCTGGGACGCGCCGAGGTACAGCGAAAGCACGTTGCGCTTCCTCGACGTCCCCGCGTTGACCGCGTTCGTCGAAGAAGCCGGGCTCGTCGTCGACGAGCAGTACGGCTACTGGGACCGTTCGCCGGTGACGGGCAGCAGCCCGGAGATCATCACCCTCGCCCGGCGCCCCCTCACCGGAAGTCCCGCGACTTCGCCTTGATGCGCATCGGCAGCGGCTCGACGCGATGGGCGAGCACGCTGACCACGTCGTCGGCCTTCTCCACCACGCCGCGGATCAGCAGCGCCGGGCTGCCGCGCGCGACGCGGTGGTAGCGCTGCCAGAGGCCGAGCGTGCAGATCACGTTGACCATCCCCGTTTCGTCCTCGATGTTGAGGAAGGTGACGCCGCCCGCGGTCGCGGGGCGCTGCCGGTGCGTGACCGCGCCGCCGACCAGCACGCGCGCGCCGTCGTCGAGACCGGCCAGTCCGCTCGCCGGGACGACGCCGAGTTCGTCGAGGCGGTCGCGGATGAACTGGGTCGGGTAGCTGTCCGGCGACACGCCGGTGGCCCAGACGTCGGCCGCCGCGACGTCGAGCCCGTCCATCCCGGGCAGCACCGGCGCCGGCGCGCCGACCAGGCCGGGCAGCTTTCCCGGGCGTTCCCCGGCGACGGCGCCCGCGGTCCACAGCGCCTGGCGGCGATCCCCGCCGAAGCCGGCGAACGCGCCCGCCGTGGCCAGCGCCTCGATCTGCGGCGTGGTCAGCCGCACGCGGCGGGCGACGTCGGCCATGTCGCGGTACTCGCCGTTTTCCGTCCGCTCGGCCACGATCCGCTTCGCGAGGTCTTCGCCGACCTTGCGCACAGTGCTCAGCCCGGTGCGCACGTCGTGGAACTTCCCGGTGCCCGCCTCCAGGGTGGCGTGCGGCAGGCTGCGGTTGATGTCCGGGCCGTGCACGGTGACGCCGTGGCGCCGCGCGTCGGCGACCAGCGACTGCGGTGCGTAGAACCCCATCGGCTGCGCGCGCAGCAGGCCCGCCAGGAACGCGTCCGGGTGGTAGAACTTGAAGTAGGCACTCGAAAAGACCAGGTGCGCGAAGCTCAGCGCGTGGCTTTCCGGGAAGCCGAAGTTCGCGAACGCCTTGAGCTTCGAGAAGATCTTCTCCGCGAGCTCGTCTTCGACGCCGTTCGCGGTGGCGCCCTCGAGGAACCGCCGCCGCAGCCGTTCCATCTTCCGGTCGGACCGCTTCGAGCCCATCGCGTGCCGCAGCTGGTCGGCCTCCGCCGCGGTGAAGTTCGCGACGTCCAGCGCGATCTGCATCATCTGTTCCTGGAACAGCGGCACGCCCTTGGTCTTGTGCAGCGCCTTTTCCAGCAGCGGGTGGTCGTAGGTCCACTTCTCGCGGCCCTGCTTGCGGCGGATGTACGGGTGCACCGAGCCGCCCTGGATCGGGCCGGGCCGGATCAGCGCGACCTCGACGGCGAGGTCGTAGAACTCGCGTGGCTGCAGCCGCGGCAGGGTGGCCAGCTGGGCGCGGCTCTCCACCTGGAAGACGCCGATCGCGTCGGCGCGGCACAGCATGTCGTAGATCTTTTCGTCGGCGAGGTCCAGCTCGGCGAGGTCGACCCGCTCGCCCTTGTACTCCGCGACGAGGTCGATCATGTAGTGCAGCGCGGACAGCATGCCCAGGCCGAGCAGGTCGAACTTGACCAGCCCGGCGGCGGCGCAGTCCTCCTTTTCCCACTGGATGACGCTGCGGTCGGCCATCCGCGCCCACTCGACCGGGACGACCTGGCTCACCGGCTCGGCGCACATGACCATGCCGCCGGAGTGGATGCCCAGGTGCCTCGGGAAGTCCTCGAGCGCGAAGGCGAGTTGGACGACCTCGTCCGGGATGTCGTGGTCGTGGTCCTTTTCGGTGCTCTGCAACGAGCCCCAGCGGTCGATCTGCTTGCTCCAGGCGTCCTGCTGGCCCGGCGAGTAACCCAGCGCCCGGGCGGCGTCGCGGACGGCCGACCGGGCGCGGTAGGTGATCACGTTCGCGACCTGCGCTGTCCTGAGGCGGCCGTGTTTCCGGAAGACGTACTGGATGGCCTCCTCGCGGCGGTCGGACTCGATGTCGAGGTCGATGTCGGGGTAGCCGTCCCGGTCCGGGGCGAGGAAGCGTTCGAAGAGCAGCTCGTAGGCGACGGAGTCGACCTTGGTGATGCCGAGCGCGTAGCAGACGGCGGAGTTCGCGGCCGAGCCGCGGCCCTGGCACAGGATGTCGTTCTCGCGGCAGAACCGCACGATGTCCCAGACGATGAGGAAGTAGCCGGGGAAGCCGAGCTCTTCGATGATGGCGAGCTCGTGCTTGATCTGCGCCTTGGCCTTTTCTTCGTGCGGTTTGCCGGTGAAGCGTTCTTCGGCGCCTTCCGCGGTGAGCTTCCGCAGGTAGGTCGTCTCGGTGTATCCCTCGGGAACGTCGAAGGGCGGCAGCTCGGGGGCGATCAGGTTCAGCGGGAACGCGCATTCCATGCCGAGCAGGGCGGAGCGCCGGACCGCACCGGGGTACCGCCGGAACAGGACGTCCATTTCGGCGCCGCTGCGGAGAAAGGCCGTCCCGGCGGCGGGCAGCCAGCCCTCGAGCTCGTCGATCCCCCGCCGCGCCCGGATCGCGGCGAGCGCGTCGGCGAGCGGAGCGCGTTCGGGCCGCGCGTAGTGGGCGGCGGTGGTGGCGACGGTCGGCAGGCCGAGCTCGCCGGCGAGCTGCGTCAGGAGGTCGTTGTGGGTGCTGTCGAGTGGCTGGCGGTGGTCGGTGAGCTCGACGTAGACGTTGTCGTGGCCGAAGCGGTCGACCAGTTCCTCGAGCTTCTCCGCGGCGGCCGCCGGCCCGTGCGTGACGAGGGCCGAGCGCACCGCGCCTTTGCGGCAGCCGGTCAGCACCACGCACTGCCCGGCGACCTCCTCGGCGACCGCGCCGAGATCGTAGACGGGCCGTCCCTTTTCGGCCTGGTGGTGGATCTGGCCCGCGGTGATGGCGCGGCAGAGGGCCCGGTAGCCCTGGTCGCCGCGGGCGAGCAGGAGGAGGTGCTCGCCTTCCGGGTCGGGAACGCCGTTCTGCGGGCTGTGGAGGCCGAAGCTGAGCTCGGTGCCGAAGACGGTGTCGACGCCGAGTTCCCGCGCGGCCTCGGCGAACCGCACGACGCCGTACATGCCGTCGTGATCGGTGAGGGCGATGGCGTCGAGTTCGAGGCGGGCGGCCTCCTCGACGAGTTCTTCGGGGTGGCTGGCACCGTCGAGGAAGCTGAAGTTGGAGTGGCAGTGCAGCTCGGCGTAGGGAACCCGGACGGTCTCGCCGCCATCGTCGTTGCGGCGGGCGGGCAGGTCGCCGGGCCGGCGATAGCCGTCGCGGCGACGTCCCCAGGCGGGGCTGTCACCGTGGTCGCCGGGCGGGAGCCCGCCGGAGAGGGTGCGGGCGAGGTCCTTCCAGCGGACGGGTGGGTTGTTCCAGCCCATTCACCGGCCTCCGAGGTCACGACGGTCATCGGCAGCCCGGCGGCGGCGGTGCCAGTTGGTGGGGTGGTTCCAGCGGCTGCGGGCCTCGGCTTCGGTCATGGGGGCCGGGTCTGGGGTGCGCGGGTCCGGGTTCGCGGCGTGGCTGGGTCCCGTCGCCTCGGTGCGGCGGTCCGGGTTCGCGGCGTGGCCGGGTTCTGCTCCGTTGCGGCGGTCCAGGTCGGCGGCGTGCCTGGGTCCTGCCGCTCCGGTGCGGCGGTTGACGTTCGTCGGGTGGTTCCAGCGGGAGCGCGCCTCGGCATCGCTCATGCCGTCGGCGTTCGCCGAAGGGCTCCGGCCGGTCTCGGCGCCGGTCGGGTGGCTCGTCGGCGCTGTCCCGGCCGCCGGAGGGCTCCAGCGGAGCTCGATCCCGCTGATGCGGCACCCGTTCTCCCGTGAGGAGCGCGGGACCGGGAGCGTGATCACCGGGCAGACCCAGGCGTCGTCGGCGGGGGTCTGCGGGAGCTGTCCGCTGACCGTCCACCTGTCGGCCTGTTCGTCCGCCGCGGGCTCGGGGAGCTCGCGCAGCCACTGGCGCTCCTCCGATGCCTCCCGGGGCGTCGCCTCGGGCTCGGCTCGCAGCCAGTTGCGCAGTTTTCGTGCGTAGTCCTCGTCCATGCTCAGTCGTACACTCCCTCGACCGTCCACAGTGGATTTTCCGTGCCCGCGCAGTGCACCAGCACCGCTTCGGGCGGCTCGTCACCCTCGCCGGCGAGCACCAGCTGCAACCGCGCCCGTCTCGGGCCCGGTCGCCGTCGGTCGCCTGCCAGGGGCCACGGGCCCGCCCAGCCCACGACCTCCCGCCCCGCGCCGCCGGCGATGCTGAGCCGCCGCGGCGGCGACGTCACCTGGTCGCGGGCGGTGATCCCGACGGCGCGGCCGCCGTCGTCGAAAACCTGCGCCGGGACCGGCCGGGCGAGGACGGTCGCCGGGGAGGGGGCCGGCAGGCGTCCCGGCCAGGTCGCGTCCGGCGGCGTCGTCCGCTCGCGCGGGTCGCCCCAGGGCACCAGCCGGACCCGGCCCGCGGGGTCGCGGCCGCCGTCGAGGACCGGGGTGAGCACGCCGTCGGGCCCGAGCAGGCCCTGGATCCGCACGAACGCGCGGGCCGCGCGCTCGTCGGCCTCGTCGGAGCCGCCGTCGCGCCAGAGATCGAGCTGCAGCGACCGGCCTTCGACCACCTCCTCGGGTTCCAGCCGCAGCCGCACGACACCGGACGTCGGACGCAGCCCGGGCGCGGCACGCAGCCAGCCCTCGAACTGCCAGCGCACGCGATCGGCGACGCCGGCCGGGGTCAGCGGTTCGGCGCACCGCCACGCCCGGCCGAGGTGCTCCCCTTCTTCGGTGACGGCGTAGATGCCGAGCCGCGTGCAGGCCAGACCGTGCCCGGCGAGTCCCGCGCAGAACCGCGTCGCGAGGCCCTTGGCGAGGAAAGCCGCGACGTCGATCCGCTCGACGACGGGATCGAACTCCTCGGCAAGGGTCAGTTCGGGGGGCGGCCGCCGGCGCAGCGGCGGCCGTTCCGAGCGGCCGCGAGCCAGCCGGTGGGCGAGCAGGCCGGCGGCACCGAAGCGGTTGGCGACGTCGCGTTCGGGCAGGGCCGCGAACGCACCGAGCGTCTTCAGCCCGAGGCGGCGCAGCAGATCGACCAGCTCCGCGCGGTCGGCACCGGGCTGGTCGAGCTCGGTGATCGGCAGCGTCGCGAGGAAGTCGGCAGCCCGCCCGGCAGCGACGAACTCCCCGCACCGAGCGGCGAGCGTCGCGGCGAAGAGCCCATCGGCGACGCCGACCTGACACTCGACCCCGGCCGCGGCGGAGACCTCGTCGAGAAGCCGTTCGACGAGCGCGTGTTCCCCGCCGAAGTACCCGGCAGCACCCTCGACGGGCACGGCGACCAGCCCGGGCCGCACGACCTCGACCCCGACGACGAGCCCCTCGACCGCCCGCGCGACAGCTTCGAACATCCGCGCGTCCCGCCCGTCGTCGGCCGGGAAGACGCCCAGGTCCGGACAGGTCGACTGGGCATCCCGCCGCCGCATCCCCCGCCGGACGCCATTCCGCCGCGCGACGGCGTTGCAGGCAACGACCCGGTTGGCGGTGAAGACGCCCACAGGCAGATCGGCGGCAACACCATGGACGGCCGCGGCGGCGACGGCGGGCCAGTCCGGGCACCACAGGACGAGCATCCGGGCGGGGGCATCAGGCGCCCCACGTTGAGCGGGGACGGTCATTCGGCCTCCCGGACAAAGCCGCCCCGACGCGCGCGGAGGTGATGGAGCGGTGGTCGGCTCGCGGCGCCGGGAAGCCCGCCGGCGCGCGCGAACGGACGACACGCGCACGCCGACGGACGACACACGCACCCCGCCGGACGACACGCGTACCTGGATGGACGACACGCGTGGTTGGGGGCGGAACTCGCCGGGGTGGGGGCGGGGCTTAAGGGGGTGGGGCTTGTGGGAGTGGGGTGGCCGGTTGCGGGGATGGGGAGGTGGTGTGGGGTCATGCGGTGGCCTCGCGGAGCGAGGGGGCCGGGTGGGCCTGGGTGACCCCGCCGTCCGCAGCCGGGAGGTGGACCTCGGCCGTGAGGGGGCGGGCCGCCGCGCCGCGGCCGGAGGCTCGGACCTGGACCCGGCGGGACCTGAGGTGGCCGTACCCCTCGGACGGGCCCGACCACGGCTCGCGGCGGCACGACAGCTCCACGTCCGCCCCGGGCCACGCGCCGGACGCCAGCAGTACCGCGCCTCGGTGCCGGGCGCGGGCCGACAGCCGCCGGGCCACGGCCGGCTGGAGGGTTTCCGGCTGGACCGCCACCAGGTCGACGCCGTCGAGCAGGGCGGCGACCACCGCCGGGAGCTCCACGCCCGGGTACGGGACCAACGCCAGGCGGGTGACGTCGACGCCGTACTCGGCCGCCGCCGCGACGCCCAGAGACGGCATGCCGACCACCGCGGCCCACGAGCCCGAGGCCGTGGCCGCGGCGAGGAGGGCGAGCAGCAACGACGTGCCCCCGTGGACCGCCACCGTGCTCCCGCGCCGGAGCCCGGCGCCGGGCAGCAGCCCGGCCAGCGCCAGGGCGACCGGGAGCACCCTTCCCGTCGCCCTGGCCCGCTCGGCCTGGGCCGCCACGCGGCTCGCCGTGCTGACCCCGGGCAGGGCCGCCAGCCGGGCCACCGGCGGCTCCACCACAGCAGTCACCGCACGCACCTCCCCACCACGGACTGGGGCCGGCGGCCGAGCCTCTCCCAAAAAACGCGACCGACGGCACTGGTCCGCCGCGGGGAAGGCGGCGGTTCTAGGTCGAACAGGTGTTCGACCTAGAACCAGTCAACCGCGAACCCCCCGAGGTGTCAAGTCACCCACTAGTGGGGAACGCGGCCTGGAAAGCCGAGCGTGCGACGGCGTCCCCAGCGATCCGCCCGAGTTCGTCGTCGAGGGGCCAGGAACGTCTCGAGCCACCCGTCGTTTCAGCTCCCCGGCCGTGGCGGCGCCGCCACGGTAATGAAGTTGCCCGCGCCCCGGCCGGTCACTAGACAGGCGGCGTGGAGCCCACCGACGCCCGCCCCGAAGACGTCCCGGAACTGCTGGTCCTGCAACGCTGCTGCTGGGTCCAGGAAGCCGTCCTCAACGACACCCTCGACATCCCCGCCCTGCACGAAACCCTCGACGAGGTGCGCGACTGGGCGAAGACGTGGTCGGTGTGGGTGCTGCGGCAGGACCACCGGCTGGTCGGCGCCGTGCGCGCCCGCCTCGACGGGAACCGCTGGGAGATCGGCAGGTTGATGGTCGCGCCGGACCTCGCCGGGCGCGGATGGGGCCGTCGGCTGCTCGCCCACGCCGAGGCGCACGCGCCCGCCGAAGCCCGCCGGTTCGCCCTCTTCACCGGCGCGCGCAGCGCCCGCAACATCGCCCTCTACCAGCGGGCCGGCTACCGGCTCACCGACGCGCCGCCCGCGTCCGGCCACATCCTCGGCGCGGTTTACCTCGAGAAGGACGTCACCCTCCGCGAAAAACCCGGTCCGGCCGCCTGACGCTGCGGCGTCGGCTAGATTGCCGGTGGACTTGGGGGGTGGCGATGACCGGATCGCGAAGACGGCCGATCCTGGCGGTCGCCGGCGTGCTCGTGGCCGCGGCGGCCTGCGGGGTGCCCGGCGCCACGGCCGCGGCCCCCGCGCCGACGACCATCGGCGCGGAGTGGCGCTCCTTCCGCGCCGACGTCACCGGCATCCGCCCCGGCTCGGACGACCACAGCCTCGTCGTGCAGGTCTCGCTGCCCGGCAAGGATCCCGGCTGCGTACAGGAGCCGCGGATCGAGCAGGTCGTGGAGGCCAAGACCGACATCCGCGCCGACGTCGTCTACTCGACCCGGCCCGCGGCGGGCGGCTGCCAGGACAAGGTTCCCGCCGAGCTGCGGCTGACGACGGCGGACCCGATCGCGGACCGCACGGTCACGTTCAACGCCGACACCGGGAACGCCTGGCACAAGCTCGGCGCCGGCTGGGGCCGCTGCGACCGCCGGGGAAGCTGCGCCGCGCCCGCCGACCACTGCGACCCCGCGTGGATCGGCGCCGCGGTGTCCGCCGCCGGCGCCGACAGCCCGGGCACGACCCGCGCGTGCGACCCCGCCTGGCTGGTCGCCGACTTCCTGGAGCACCAGGCCGGGTCGCCGTCCCGCACGGCTTTCCGCTGGAGCGACGCGGGCTGGACGTCGTTCGCGCGGACCCGGTCCGGCGGCTGCGCGGAAATCCTGGCGGCCGAGCCGAAGTTCCCGGTCGCGCTCTGCAAGGCGCTGCGCGCGCCCGCTTAACGCGCCAGGTTCTTGACGATCTCGGCGCCGACCGCCTGCACGGCGGCGTCGGTCTCCTCCTGCGGCATCGGCGAGTTCGAGAAGAACCCCTTGTCCCAGCCGGTCACCTCGAGGACGACGACGGTCGTGCCCTTCAGGACGTGCAGCTCGGACCCGCTGAACGCGCTCTGCGTGGCCAGCCGGACCAGGAGGGCTTTGTCCCCGATGCCGCGCACCTCCGTCGGCGGGAGGGGCGGCGCCTTCGGCGTGAACAGGTCGTTCGCCTGCTCGCGCGCACTCTGCCCGGAGTACCGGGTGATCTGGACGTGCATGGTGGCGTCGCGGACGTTCTCGTCCGGTCCCGGCTTCCAGCTGCAGCCCTGCTGCTTGATGCCCGGCAGGTTCTGGTCGCCTTGGCCGCCCAGGACGAAGCTCGGGAAACCCGCCTTCTCCAGCACCGGCGCGGGCACCCGGCACTCGGCGGGCACCGGCGACGACGACGGGGCCGCGCCGGTGCTCGCGAAGTAGTCGCTGGCGATGATGCCCAGCGGGATGCCCGCGCCGAGCAGCACGGCGACGCCGCCGATGATGCCGAGGATCAGCCCGGTCCGCTTCTTCTTCGGCGGCGGCACCGGCGCGCCGTACCCCGCGGGCGGGTAGCCGGGCGGCGGGTACCCGGGCGGATAGCCCTGCTGCTGCGGATATCCCGGCTGCGGCGGCGGGTACCCGGGCTGCTGCTGCGGGTAGCCCGGGTACCCCTGCTGACCTTGGCCGTACGGCGGTTGCTGCATCGAGCCCTCCCTCTCGAAGCGCGGGTCTGTGACATCCGGGGCTTCGCCCCAGGGCCGGGGGCTCCGCCACCCGGAGCCCCCGAAAGCGGTCAGTGACACCCGGGGCTTCGCCCCGGATGTCACAGATCGGTCAGTGCGCGAAGTGGCGCGTCCCCGTCAGGTACATGGTGACGCCCGCCTTCTCCGCGGCCGCGATGACCTCGGGGTCGTGGACCGAGCCGCCGGGCTGCACGATCGCGCGCACGCCCGCCTCGGCCAGCACTTCCAGGCCGTCCGGGAACGGGAAGAACGCGTCCGACGCGCCGACCGCGCCCTTGGCCCGGTCGCCCGCCCGCGAGACCGCCAGCCGCGACGAGTCGACGCGGTTGACCTGGCCCATGCCGACGCCGACGGTCGCGCCGCCGCTGGCCAGCAGGATGGCGTTGGACTTGACCGCGCGCAGCGAGCGCCACGCGAACTCGAGGTCGCGCAGGGTCTGCTCGTCGGCCGGGGCGCCGGTGGCCAGCTTCCAGTTGGCGGGGTCGTCGCCGGAGGCGTCGATCGCGTCGGCCGTCTGCAGCAGGACGCCGCCGGAAATCGGGCGGAACTCGACCGGCGACGCCGGGGCCGCGGGCAGCTTCAGCAGGCGGATGTTCTTCTTGCGCTGCAGGATTTCCAGGGCTTCGGCGTCGAAGTCCGGCGCCAGCACGACCTCGGTGAAGACCTCGGCGATCTGCTCGGCGGCCTCGCGGCTGACCGGCCGGTTCGTCGCGATGACGCCGCCGTAGGCCGAAACCGGGTCGCACGCGTGCGCCTTGCGGTGCGCTTCGGCGACGTCGACGCCGACCGCGAGACCGCACGGGTTGGCGTGCTTGATGATCGCGACGGCGGGCTCGGCGAAGTCGTACGCGGCGCGGCGCGCGGCGTCGGTGTCGACGTAGTTGTTGTACGACATGGCCTTGCCGTGCAGCTGCTCGGCGTGCGCCAGGCCGGGCCGCTCGCTCTTGTACAGCGCGGCCTTCTGGTGCGGGTTCTCGCCGTAGCGCAGGACTTCGGCGCGTTCCCAGGTGGCGCCGAGGAAGTCCGGGAAGCCGGCGTCGACAGTGTTCTCGTCGGGGGCGTACGCGCTGGCGAACCACGAAGCGACAGCCGTGTCGTACGCCGCCGTGTGCGCGTACGCCCGGGCCGCGAGCCGCTTGCGGTCTTCGAAGTCGAAGCCGCCGTCGGTGACGCGCTCGAGCACCCAGCCGTAGCGGGCCGGGTCGACGACGACCGCGACGCTGCCGTGGTTCTTCGCCGCCGCGCGGACCATGGCCGGGCCGCCGATGTCGATGTTCTCGACGCAGTCCTCGGGGCTCGCGCCGGAGGCGACGGTCTGCGCGAACGGGTACAGGTTCACGACCAGCAGGTCGAACGCCGCGATGTCCAGCTTGCGCAGCTGCTCGACGTGGTCGGGGTTGTGCTGGTCGGCCAGCAGCCCGGCGTGCACGTTCGGGTGCAGCGTCTTCACCCGGCCGTCCAGCGACTCGGGGAAACCGGTGACCTGCTCGACCGGCGTGACCGGGACCCCGGCGTCGGCGATGGCCTTCGCCGTTCCGCCGGTGGAGACGATCTCGACGCCGGCCGCGTGCAGGCCGGTCGCGAGGTCCAGGAGGCCCGCCTTGTCCGAGACGCCGATCAGCGCCCGGCGGACCGGGCGCCGTCCCAGGTCAGTGCTCACGAAATGTCACCTTTCGTCCGTCCACGGTGCAGCCACCGCGGCCGAGTCGCTCGATCGTTTCCACCAGCAGCCTGCGTTCGACGGCCTTGATCCGTTCGTGCAGGACGTCTTCGTCGTCGTCGCTCTCCACGACGACCGCCTCCTGGGCGATGATCGGCCCGGTGTCGACCCCGGCGTCCGCGAAGTGCACGGTCGAGCCGGTGACCTTGACGCCGGCCTCGAGCGCGTCGCGGACCGCGTGCATCCCGGGGAAGGACGGGAGCAGCGCGGGGTGCGTGTTGATCACCGTGAAGCGGCCGAGGAAGTCACTCCCGAGGATCTTCATGAACCCCGCCGAGACGACCAGGTCGGGGCGGTACGCCGCGACGGCCTCGGTCAGCGCCTTGTCCCACGCGGCACGGTCGGGGTGGTCGGCGACGCGGACGGTGAACGACGGGATGCTCAGCCGCTCCGCCCGGGTCAGGGCCTCGATGCCGGTGCGGTCGGCGCCGACGGCGACGACCTTGGCCGGGAAACCGGACCGCCCGGTGGCGTCCAGCACCGCCTGCAGGAGGGTGCCGGAGCCCGACGCGAGCACGACGAGCTTCACCGGAGTGGGCAGCTCCAACCGTTGAGACAGAGCGGGCTCCTTGCCGCGGGCGGTGCGCAGCCGGGCGCACGGCGCTTCACCAGGTCACGTAAACCCTAACGGTCGCCCTCGTCCGGCTCGACGTCGCCGCAGGTCTCGGTGCCTCCGGTCACAACCCCGTCCTCTTCGAGGGCACTTTCACGGGGAAGTGCCGGGTCCTCCAGGCCGAGCTCGGCGTCGGCTTCGGCCTCGAACTCCGCGTCCTCTTCGGACGCCCGTTCGGCGGCTTCGAGCTCCTCGACGGCTTTGGACGCTTCTTGGACGTCGATGTCGTCGGCGTCCTGGAATGCTTCGTTGTCTTCGAGCGCTTCGGGCGGCGGTGCGGGCGGCTCGTGCTCGCCCGCGAAGAAGGCGACGAACGAACCCGGGATGACGATCCAGCAGAACGCGACGACCGAGGCGACGCCGACCGGGACGCTCACCGGGTCGAACGGGCCGTCGCCGAGCCGCCCGCCGGCCAGCGTGCCCAGCACGACGCAGCCGAGCGCGACCACGGCACCGGCGATCGCGACCGCGCGGACGCGCTGCGCCGGCTCGGCGTCGGCCCGGCGCAGCGACCAGCCGGCCAGCGCGCCGGCTGCCGCGGGCAGCACCAGCAGCGCCGGCCACCAGGCCGCGTGGTGCTCGGGCAGGCCGCCGAGCAGCGGGACAGCGGGCACGGCGCCCCCGTGGTAGCCGAACACACCGACGGTGAGCGGCCCGATCGAGAACCCGGGGCCGGTGACGAAGGACATCGCGGCCGTCACGGCGTTCGGCAGGTACAGCAGCGAGAGCAGGAAGAGCCCGGCGCTGGTGCCGAGCCCGGGTTCGTAGGTGTCGGCCACCGTCGCCCACGACACCCCGGTCACGACGGTGAACACGGCGGCACCGCCGGCCACCAGGATCGCCAGGCTCGCCGCGCCGGTGCGCAGCCCGCGCAGCGCGAGGGGGTCGAGGCGGTCGGCGAGGGCGTCCGGCAGCCCGCACGACCGGATGATTCCGGCGGCCGACGCCGCCGCGGCGAGCAGCCCGGGCACGGCGAAGGCGGCCGCGGGGTTCGCCGTCACCGGCGAGCCCTTCGCGCAGAGGGCGAGGACGAGTCCGAACGCCGCGTGCGCGGCGGTGATCGTGATGAGCACCGGCCGCGCCGCGCGGAAGGACCGGCAGCCGAGGCGGCGGGCGGCGCCGGACGCCGTCCGCGCGGCCAGTGCGACCACGCCCAGCGTCGGCAGCAGCGGCAGCACACCGAGCGGGTGGCCGCCGATGCCGAGGCGCACCTGGTGCGCGGCGAGCCAGCCGGGCCCGGCGGCCAGCAGCACGCCGGTGCCGGAGAAGGCGGTGCGGCCGGCGGTGAGGGCGACCACGGCCAGCACGGTCGCGACGGCGGCGTAGCCGGTGATCAGCGGGCCGAGAGCGGCGGCGAGCAGGACCCGCGGCCAGGACGCCGTCGACGGCTCGGGGCCGGGGTCGCCCACCGCTTCACCCGGCGGGTGGGGGTCGTCGGTGAGCAGCTCCATGATCCGCACCCTGACATCCGGGCTGCTCCGTCCGGGTGAGCCACGCCGCCGCCGGAGGGAGCGGCTCACCCTGTCGGGTCACCGCGGACGCAAAACACCCGCTGTGACACGGAGCGTCACAGCGGGTGTTCGAAAGCAGGCTGCGTCAGTTCGACTTGCCGAAGCCGCCGGGCGGCGTGCCCGGGTTCTCCGGCGGCGGCTGCTGGAAGAACTGGCCCTGCTGCGGGGCGTACGTCGTGGCCTGCTGGGTCGGCGGCGGCGTGGTCGACGGCGGGTTCGGCGAGCCGTACTGGCCCGGCTGGGAGAACGGCGCCGACGGCTCCCCGGTCGCGGCGACCGGGCCCGGCCCGTGGCCCGGCTGGCCGAACTGCTGGCCGGGCTGGCCCTGCTGACCGAACTGCTGCTGTCCCGGCTGGCCGTACTGGCCGCCGTAAGACGGCGCGGCGGGCTTCGGCGACGGCGGCTTGATGATGTCGTGCGCGATCAGCAGCGCGCCGACCGCGGCGAGCATCTGCAGGATCCCCAGGATCAGGATGACGGTGACGATGCCGGGCGAGGTCTGCATCCCGACCAGCGAGTCCAGGACCTCGAGCGCGCCGAGGACGCTGAACAGCGCCGCGAACGGCAGCGTCCTCGGGCCCTTCGGCAGCGCGTGCATCGCGGCGAGCAGGCCGCCGCCGAGCAGGAACGTCCCGCCGAGGCCGACTTCGCCGTTGTCGGAGAAGCCGAGGAAGTACTGCACGAGGCCGAGGCCGGCGGCGACCAGGGCGAGCAGCAGCGGCAGGTTCTGCGTCAGGCCCGCTCCCCCGGCGGACGCCTGGTGCGAATGCGGCTGCTGCGCCGGGAAGGCACTGGACGGGGGGCCTGGGGGCTGCTGGCCGCCACCCTGCTGGGGGTAGCCGGGCCCACCGCTGGGGAAGGTCATCGGATGCACTCCTGTCGGTTCGACCGGCACTCCGGGCGCGCGGGCGCCCGGAAGAAGACGAGGCGGCTTGTGTGCGCAGAACGCTAGCGCACTCAGAGGCCGCCAGCCCACCAGACGTGTGAATCTCCCGCCCGGTTTCGTGCCGGAACGAGGAAAGGCCGGGCACCTCGTGCGGTGCCCGGCCTCACCAGGAGTTACTCGCCAACCTCAGCCGAGGTTGTTGTACAGCTCACGTGCCAGGACGGCGGTCTCGCTCGGGGTCTTGCCGACCTTGACGCCGGCGGCCTCGAGGGCCTCCTTCTTCGCGGCGGCCGTGCCGGAGGAGCCCGACACGATGGCGCCGGCGTGGCCCATGGTCTTGCCCTCGGGCGCGGTGAAGCCCGCGACGTAGCCGACGACCGGCTTGGTCACGTTCTCCTTGATGTAGGCCGCGGCGCGCTCTTCGGCGTCGCCGCCGATCTCGCCGATCATCACGATGACCTTGGTCTCGGGGTCGGCCTCGAACGCCTCGAGGGCGTCGATGTGCGTGGTGCCGATGATCGGGTCACCGCCGATGCCGACCGCGGTCGAGAAACCGATGTCCCGCAGCTCGTACATCATCTGGTAGGTCAGGGTGCCGGACTTCGACACGAGGCCGATGTGGCCGGGGCCGGAGATGTCGGCCGGGATGATGCCGGCGTTCGACTTGCCCGGGCTGATCACGCCGGGGCAGTTCGGGCCGATGATCCGGGTCGTGTTGCCCTTGGCGACGGCGTGGGCCCAGAAGTAGGCCGAGTCGTGCACCGGGATGCCCTCGGTGATCACCACGGCGAGCGGGATCTCGGCGTCGATCGCCTCGATGACCGCGTCCTTGGCGAACTTCGGCGGCACGAAGATGACCGACACGTCGGCGCCGGTCTCCTTGATCGCCTCTTCGACGGTGCCGAAGACCTTGAGGTCCTTGCCCTCGATGGTGACGGTCTGGCCGGCCTTGCGGGCGTTGACGCCGCCCACGATGTTCGTGCCGGACTTCAGCATCTTGGTGGCGTGCTTCATGCCCTCGGAGCCGGTGAGCCCCTGGACGATGACCTTGCTGTTCTCGTTCAGGAAGATCGACATCTCACGCACCTGCCGCGGCGAGCTCGGCAGCCTTGTCGGCCGCGTTGTCCATTGTGTCCACCACGGTGACCAGCGGGTGGTTCGCGTCGGCCAGGATCTTGCGACCCTCCACGACGTTGTTGCCGTCCAGGCGGACGACCAGCGGCTTGGTGGCCTCGTCGCCCAGGATCTTCAGGGCCTCGACGATGCCGGTCGCCACCGCGTCGCAGGCGGTGATGCCGCCGAAGACGTTGACGAAGACGCTCTTCACGTCGGTGTCGTTGAGGATGACGTCCAGCCCGGCCGCCATGACCTCGGCCGACGCGCCGCCGCCGATGTCGAGGAAGTTCGCCGGCTTCACGCCGCCGTGCTTCTCGCCCGCGTACGCCACGACGTCCAAAGTGGACATGACGAGGCCCGCGCCGTTGCCGATGATGCCGACCTGGCCGTCGAGCTTGACGTAGTTGAGGTTCTTGGCCTTGGCCTTCGCCTCGAGCGGGTTCTCCGCTTCCTTGTCCACCAGGGCCTCGTGGCCCGGCTGGCGGAAGTCCGCGTTCTCGTCGAGGGTGACCTTGCCGTCGAGGGCGATGATCTTGTCCTGCGGGTCGCGGACCAGCGGGTTGACCTCGACGAGGGTGGCGTCCTCGGAGACGAAGGTCTCCCAGAGCTTCACGACGACGTCGGCGGCTTCGTCGATGATCTCGGCCGGGAAGTTGCCGGCCTTCAGGATCTCGAGCGCCTTCGCCTTGTCGACGCCGGCGATCGCGTCGACCGGGATCTTCGCGAGCGCGTCGGGCCGCTCGACCGCGAGCTGCTCGATCTCCATGCCGCCCTCGGAGGACGCCATCGCCAGGAACGTGCGGTTCGCGCGGTCCAGCAGGAAGGAGAAGTAGTACTCGGACGCGATGTCCGAAGCTTCGGCCACCAGCACGCGACGCGTGATGTGGCCCTTGATGTCGAGGCCGAGGATGGCTTCCGCCTTCTCCTTCGCCTCGTCCGGCGTCTGGGCCAGCTTGACGCCGCCCGCCTTCCCGCGGCCGCCGACCTTCACCTGCGCCTTGACGACGACCTGGTTGCCGATCTGCTCCGCGGCGGTCTTGGCTTCTTCGGGGGTGCTAGCCACGGCACCCGGCAGAACCGGTACTCCGTGGGCGGCGAAGAGATCCCTCGCCTGGTACTCGTAGAGGTCCACTACTCCAGTCTCCTGACGACACGCCACTGTGGTGGTCCGTTTCCGGACCGCGCTGTCGGACCAGTCGAGGTTAGCGACCTGCGCAGACGCAGGGCACTCCGCACCTGGTGAAGTCGGTCACCGTGCGCGGTCAGACGGTGCTTCAGCGGTGTGAGACCGCCCACCGGCCAGCCGTTCCACCACTTCCGCGGCCGTCGCGGCCGTGAAGACGGGGACGTCCCCGAGCGCCTCTTCGAGGTCTCCGGGCGGCGCGGCGCCGAGCACGCCGACCGCGTCCGGGTCCTCCTGTTCGGCGGTGCGCAGGATCTGCTCGACGCTGTCGACCGGGCCGGCGTGGACGACCTCCACGCCGTCGTCGCGCAGAACGCGGCCGAGCGCGACGGCGGCCGGATCGGGTCGCTCGAACTCGACGAGCAGCACCCGGAGGCGCTCACGGCGCACGGCGTCTCCCGTGACCGGCCGCCATGACGGCGGCGAGCAGGAGCGCGGCCGTGGCGGCGAGCGCGACCCAGAACCCGGCGGCCGGGCTCGCGTCGCCGAGGGCGCCGCCGACGAGCGGCAGTTCCGCGGCGTGCAACGCGGTCAGCAGCGCGGCCCCGGCGAGCAGGGCGGCCGCCGGCTTCGGCCGCGACCGCGTCGCGAGCGCGGCCGCGCCGACGACGACCACGGCGGCGGTCAGCAGGCCCCACGACGGCGTGTCGAGGTGAGACCAGAGGCCGGCGGCGACGTAGCCGGGGACGGCGAAGACGGGCAGCCCGAAGGCGGCGACGGCCAGGACCGCGCCGGCCACGACCGGGGCGAGGTTGGTGCCGGGGGGTGCGTCCTCCCCCGCGTCCTCGCGTTCGACGACACCGGTGCCGGCGGCGGCGAGCGCGGCCAGGACGGCGAGGACGAGCGCGGCGAACGTCCAGACGGCCCCGGCCCCGAGGTCGTAGGTGAAGACGCGGGCGGCTGCGCCACCGAAGCCGGCGAGGTTGCCGGCCTCGGTGGCGGTCAGTGCGGTGTTGAGGACGGCGGTGCCGGCCAGGACGATCCCCGCCCAGGCGACCCCGAGCACCGGCCGCGCGACGGCGGAGGTCTTCGCGGCGAGCACGAACGCGGCGGGAACGGCGAGCACGACCGCGGCGGCGAGCAGCAACCAGCGGGCGGGACTGCCGGCGGCGGCACTGACCGGTGTGGCGGTCTCCGGGTTCAGCGCGGTGACGGCGACCTGCGGGGCGAAGGCGCCGATGAGCGCGGCGAGCGCGGTGGCGAGGCCGAGCAGGCCGGTGGCGAGCCGCCACCAGAAGAGGCCGGGGACTTTCGCGCTGCCGGCGAGGTCGGTCTTTTCGGTGCTTTCGGTGGTTTCGCTCAGCCGGGTGCCGGCGAGCCCGGCGACGACGGCCATCGCGACGAGGGCGAGGAAGGGTCCCCAGGTGATCTGCAGATCGTGCCGGAAGAGCCCGGCGAGGACGGGCGGCGCGGCCACCCCGAAGGCGGCGGCGGCCAGCCCGGCGAGCGCCCCGCGCGCGGCGTACTCGGCCGGAGTGGCCAGGGCGAGCGCGGCGGCCAGCGGCAGCGCGGCGGCGAGCAGGAGGTACCCGCCGAGGGCGGGCCACGGCCCGTCGAAGGCGGTGCGGGCGAGCAGGAAGGCGTTGTCGGAGTGGACGGGCGCGGTGAGCAGCCCGGCCCCGGCGACGACGGCGAGCAGCGGGACGAACAGCCGCCAGCGCCGTCGTTCCGGTTCGTCGTGGCTCCGGAGGGCCCGCCAGGCGACGACGCCGGCGGCCCCGGTGAGGACGTGCCCGGCGACGAGCAGCCAGAACCCGGCACCGACGGCGGAGCCGCCGATGAACCGGTCGGGCAGGTAGAGCTCGGGCCGGACGGTGAGCGGGCCGTTGACGGCGAACTGGAGGTCGAGGACCAGCCGGCCGGGGGCCAGGGCGGCGAGGCCGAGGACGAGGCCACCACCGAGCCCGGGCCTGCCGCCGCGGGCGAACCAGACGGCGGCGACCGCGGGGGCGAGGGCGAGAAGGGCGAGCCAGGGCCAGCTGGTGAACCCGGGAGCCGCGGAGGGCGAGACGGGAACGACGCCGCCGGCGGCGAGGGCGACGGCGCCGAGGACCGCCAGCACGAGGGCGGCGGTCAGGGGGCGGGTTTCGGTGTCGTCGGCCCAGGCGGACGCCTCGGCGGTCCGCTCGGCGGTTCGGGGGGCGGCGAACGGGTTGGCCGCGGGGTCGGGGGGTGCGGGTTCGCCGGGTGCGGGACGGCGTGGCTCGTCGGCGGGGTTCGCGGGTCGGTCGGCGCTGGAAGGGGCGTTGGCGTCGCGCGATGGCTCGCCGCGGTCTTGAGCGGCTCGGCCGGGGGTGAAGGGTGCGGTGGGAGGCTCGCCTTGCGCTTCCCGGCTGCTGGGGAACGACTCCGTCGGAGGCTCACCCGAACCGGCGACAGCACCTCGCGCGCCCGTCGCCGATCGCGACGGCTCGCCAGGGCTCGGTGCTTCCCCGCTGCTGGGGAACGACTCCGTCGGAGGCTCACCCAAACCGGCGGCCGCACCTCGCACGTCGCTCGCCGATCGCGACGGCTCGCCAGGGCTTCGCGCTTCCCCGGCGCCGGGGAACGGCTCCGTTGGGGGCTCGCCGGGGCCGTGGGCGGATCGACCCGCGCGGATGGGCTCGGCGGCGCCGGCCGCGGGTGTGCTCCCGGAAAGCGATGGCCGGCCGGGTTCTGGTGGCTGTATGCCGGTGTCCGTCCGGCCTGGGGCGGGCTTGCTCGCTCCCTGCGCCGCCGGGTCGGGGCGGGGGCCGGGGGTGCTTCCGGTGGGGGGCTCTGGGCGTGGGGGCATCTTGGCCGCGACGCTAGCAAGTTCGGGCCGCGCGGCCGCCGTGGGCGGGGCGCGAGTCGTCGGATGCGCTTAAACCCGCCTCCGCAATCCGTTATTCCGGCCCCGGGGGCCTCGGGAGGCTAATTGGGCCCTTCAGCGGCCCTTCAGCGTCCTGTCAGTCTGTAAGGCAAGTCACACCGGACGCCGTAAACCCCCTCTAACTTTGGGTGATTTTCCCAGGTGAGCGGGCTGCGAGTTCCACCCGATCGGCCGACAGCGGGGGCACGTCTTGCCGATTGCGGTACCCCTTCGTTACTGTCCCGGGGTCCCCATTACAGTCAGGTCACGAAGTAGGACGCCGAGCAAACCACCCCCGAGGTTGGCTCACCGGGTTCCCCCGCCCGCAGTCCTCGACCCGGCTCCCCGACGATGGAAGGCCCTGTCTTGGCTTCACACCGCTCCCCCGGCGGCCAAGCTCCTTCCCCGGCACTGAAGGACGCGCTCGAAGGCGCGGTCGTCCGTGTCCGGGGTGCGCACCGCATCGCCCCGCCCTCTTCGGCCCTTCGCGGCCGTGTCGTGGTTGCCGCCGTTGCGGCTGGTGCGTTCGCCGCCGCCGCTGCGGGCTCGACCCTCAAGACGGTCACCGACTCGAACACCGCCGTCACCCCCCTGGCCAACAGCCAGGACGCCAGCGCTTCCCTGACCGCGGGAGGTGCGGGCTCCGGGGGCGCCCCGGAGCTCCTGCCGACCGGCCACGCCGTCGACGCCTCCGCCGAAGCCGCCAAGCTCGCCGACAGTGCTTCCGTCACGCAGGCCCGCGAGCAGCGCGAAGCCGCCGCCGCCAGGAAGGCCGCCGAAGAAGCCGCTCGCCCCAAGACCTGCCTGCCCGCGCACGGCACCTTCACCTCGGGCTTCGGTGCCCGCTGGGGCACGAGCCACCTCGGCATCGACATCGCCAACGCGATCGGCACCCCGATCTACGCCGCCTCCGACGGCACCGTGATCGAGGCCGGCCCGGCCAGCGGTTTCGGCCTCTGGGTCCGGATCCAGCTCGACGACGGCACGGTCCAGGTCTACGGCCACATGAACAGCTTCTCCGTCAAGGAGGGGCAGAAGGTCAAGTGCGGCCAGCAGATCGCCGAGATCGGCAACCGCGGCCAGAGCACCGGCCCGCACCTGCACTTCGAGGTGTGGCAGAACGGCACCAAGAAGATCGACCCCCGGCCCTGGCTGGCCGCGCGCGGCGTCGTTCTCTGATCCGTTCGCTCCCCCGGGAGCAGCAGGCAGCACCGTCACCGGAAACCCGGCCGTCGAGCGACCACCCGCTCCGGCCGGGACACCGCACGCAGCCGCACTCGGCGAAGGGCGCTGACAACACGCGCTCCGCCGAGGCACTCGTGCGCTGGAACCGGTCACAAGATGAAGGTTGGCCACAAATGGCCAAACACAAACACCCGGATCGGGTAAGACTCGACCCTCCGGCGAAGGCCGCGCGGGGACGTCGCCGAGCGCGACCGGCCGTCCACCGAATCGCGGCCACCTGATAGCACTGCTCGGCCGGGTCCGACACCCCACCGGCGACGGCGACCGGACGACATCAAGCGACTCCGGCAACGCCGCTTCCCCGCGCCCACCGGCCGCGCGAAAGATCTCCGGCGACGCCGCTTCCCCGCGCCCACTGACGGCGCGGAATATCTCCGGCGATATCGCTTCTGCACGCCCACCGACCGCGCGGACGATCTCCGGCGCATCCGTCACCGGAAGCGCCCCGAGCCAAGCCGAGATCCGCCTGACGACCGGAACCACTCCGAAGCCGGGAAGAGCCGCCCACAGGCGCCTCAGCGCCCGCGACCACCTATCGCTGTCCGCCCGGCAAACGGCGGATGAAGTACGCCACCGCGACCTGCCACACCGTGCACAGCTCCGCCGGGCGGCGGACCGGCAGCCAGCCCCAGGGCACCGCTCCCCCGGCACCCCCCGCGGAGCGGACACGCGCGGCACTCCGGGCCCTCGTGGTCCAGCGGCGTCCCCGGCCGCAGGTGACACAACGCCCGTCCGCGCCGAGCTCGTGCTGCCTGAGCAGCGCTCGCCAGGCGGCGGCCAGCCGGCACGCCTCCGCTCCCGCACGCGAAGGAACTCCTGAAGTCCCCGCAGGTTCCCGACCCCGATCCGGAACCGTCGTCCCCAGGACTCCTCGCAGGTATTTCTGTACCCCTTCGGCCAACAGCCCAAACAGCACCGCGTCCACACCACGCTACCCCCTCCGTCGAACCTTTGTTCGATCGTAGGGTCAGTTCTACCGGGTGGGTACGACGATTCCGGCGGCGATCGGGGAGGTCGCCGCCGGATTCACTCGGACGAGTGGCCGCTAGAGCTTCACCATCGGAACGCTGCCGATGAGCATCAGGCGGACCTTGCCCGCCTGGCCGAAGTCGATCGTGGCCGTCGCGCGCGGGCCGACGCCGTCGCAGGAGATCACCGTGCCGAGGCCGTACTTGTCGTGGCTGACGCGGTCGCCGACGTCCAGCTTCAGCGCCACCGTGTCCTTCCAGCCCTTGCCGAACGACGGCGTGCCCGACGAAGACGGCGAAGAGGACCGCCGCCCGCCCCAGGTGGTCGCCGCTCGCGGCGTCCCGCGCGAACCGGAACCGAACGAGCCGAAGCCGCTGCTGGACGGCTCCAGGCGCCGCCAGTCGACCAGGTCCGGCGGCAGCTCGTCGAGGAACCGCGAAGCCGGGTTCATCGACGGCTGACCCCACGCCGAGCGCGTGATCGCGCGCGAGACGTACAACCGCTTCCTGGCGCGGGTGATCGCGACGTACGCGAGCCGCCGCTCCTCGGCCAGCTCGGTCGGGTCGCCGAGCGCGCGCATGTGCGGGAAGACGCCGTCCTCCCAGCCGGTGCAGAACACCACCGGGTACTCCAGGCCCTTCGCGGTGTGCACGGTCATCAGCGTGACCACGCCCGCGCCGCCGTCGCCTTCCTCACCGCCGTCGGGTGACGGCACCGAGTCGGCGTCCGCGACCAGCGACACGCGCTCGAGGAACGCCGGCAGCGAGCCCGGCGCGGGGACGCCCTCGTCCACGACCAGCTCGGCGTTCTCGTCCGCGACGACCGCGGCGGTGATCTCGGTGAACTCGCGCGCCACGGTGACGAGCTCGTCCAGGTTCTCCACGCGCGTGTGGTCCTGCGGGTCTTCCGACTCTTCGAGCTCGACGCGGTAGCCGGTCTTCTCCAGCACGGCTTCCAGGACGTCGTGCACCTCCGCGCCGTCCGCGATCAGCACGCCCAGCTCGTCGAGCAGCGCCACGAACCCGCCGATCGCCTTGACCGAGCGCGGGTTCAGCAGCGGCACCTTGCCCTCGACCGCGTCCCGCAGCGCCTGCGCGAACGAGATCCGCTCACGCTCGGCGTGCGTCGCCACGACGGCTTCGGCGCGGTCGCCGATGCCGCGCTTGGGCACGTTCAGCACGCGCCGCAGGCTGACCGTGTCCTCGGGGTTCGCCAGCACGCGCAGGTACGCGATCATGTCGCGGACCTCGCGGCGCTCGTAGAACCGCACGCCGCCGACGACCTTGTACGGCAGGCCGAGCCGGATGAAGATCTCTTCGAAGACACGGGACTGGTTGTTGGTGCGGTAGAAGACGGCGACGTCGGAGTAGTCCGCTTCGCCCTTTTCCGCCAGCGCGTCGATTTCGCCCGCCACGAACGCGGCTTCGTCGTGGTCGTTGTCCGCGACGTAGCCGACGATCTTCTCGCCCTCGCCCGAATCCGTCCACAGCCGCTTCGCCCGGCGGTTCGGGTTCCGCTCGATGACGGCGTTGGCCGCGGACAGGATCGTCTGCGTGGAGCGGTAGTTCTGCTCCAGCAGGATGGTGTGCGCGTTCGGGAAGTCGCGCTCGAACTCCTCGATGTTGCGGATCGTCGCGCCGCGGAAGGCGTAGATCGACTGGTCCGCGTCACCGACGACGACCAGCTCGGCCGGCGGGACGCCCGCCTCGTTCGGCGCGGTCCCGGCCAGCTCGCGGACCAGCGTGTACTGCGCGTGGTTCGTGTCCTGGTACTCGTCGACCAGCACGTGCCGGAACCGCCGCCGGTAGTACTCGGCGACGTCCGGGAACGCCTGCAGCAGCGAGACCGTGCGCATGATGAGGTCGTCGAAGTCGAAGGCGTTGGCCTGGTTCAGCCGCCGCTGGTACTCGCCGTAGACCTCGGCGACGCGGCGCTCGAGGTCGTTGCCCGCGTTCGCCGCCGCCGTCTCGGGGTCGGTGAGCTCGTTCTTCAGGTTCGAGATGTGCACGGCGAGCGTGCGGGCGGCGTAGCGCTTCGGGTCGATGTCGAGATCCCGCGCCACCAAGGTGATCAGCCGCTTGGTGTCGTCGGAGTCGTAGATGGAGAAGCTCGACGACATGTCCAGGGTCTTGGCCTCGCGGCGCAGGATCCGCACGCACATCGAGTGGAACGTCGACACCCACATCGCGTTCGCGCGGCGCCCGACGAGCGCGGCGACGCGCTCGCGCATCTCGGCGGCGGCCTTGTTGGTGAAGGTGATCGCCATGATTTCGCCGGGGTGCACCCGGCGCTCGCCGAGCAGGTAGGCGATCCGGCGGGTCAGCACCCGGGTCTTGCCCGAGCCCGCGCCCGCCACCACCAGCAGCGGGCCACCGGCGTGGGTGACGGCTTCGCGCTGGGCGGGGTTGAGGTCGTCGAGCAGCTCGGCCTGCCCGCCGGCGGCGGGCTTGCGCACAGGGGTCGCGGCGGGGAGATCGAAGAGGGTGTCCATCGTTGTCCCACGCTACCCCGGGCGGGCCGGGCTCCGGCAGAAGCGTGCCGGGGCGGGCGTTCCCGGGCTACGGCGCCGGGCGTAGCGGGAGGTGTCGCCTGCCGCCCGACGCGCCGCGGGGTGTCCGCGCGGAGCATCGGTTCTCATGGAAACCACCCCCATCCGGGCCACCGACGCCGAGCGCGAACGCGTGGCCGCCGCCGTCCAGACCGCCGGCTCCGAAGGCCGGCTCACCCTTGACGAGGTCGAAGAACGCCTCACCCACGTCTACGCCGCCAAGTTCACCGACGAGCTGGCCTCGCTCACCGCCGACCTGCCGCGGCCCGCGCCGCCCGCGCCCCGGTTCCCGCTGAGCCGGGACGCGCTGCGGCGCCACCCCGCGCTGCGTGTCCACCTCGCCGTGGCCGTCGTGGTCGCGGTGCTGCTGATCGTCCGCTGGGCGGTGCTGGGCGCCGGGTTCTTCTGGCCGGTCTTCCCGCTGCTCTGGCTCGGGATGAGCCTCCTGGTGCACGCCCGGGTGCGCGCGGCCAGGGAGCGGCGCCGCGCCGCTGTGCCATACTGATCGCATGCGGCACCACGCAGAGCGATTTTTTTACGGGACCCGGACTCCGGCTCCCGTGATCGCGTAGTGCCCGAACCGCCATCACGCCAGCCCCGGAGTCCACGGACCCGGGGCTGTCGCCGTCCTGGGGCCAGGGTCCGGGCTTCGAGGAAGAGGTCCCGATGAACGCACACGCGACGAACGCCGACGGCCAGCCCGCCGAGCACACCCCCGCGGGCGACGACATCGCGTCGCTCCGGGAAGAGATCGACTGGCTGGACAAGGAAATCCTGCGGCTGGTCAAACGCCGGGTCGAGGTCTCCAAGAAGATCGGGGCGGCGCGGATGGCCGCGGGCGGCACGCGCATCGTCTACAACCGCGAGATGGACGTCCTGGCGCGCTACCGCGAGCTCGGCCCGGACGGCAGGCAGCTGGCCATGGCGCTGCTGAACCTGGGCCGCGGGCGGCTCGGCCGGTAACGTCGCGGCGAATTCCGGGACTTCCCCGAGGCACTCGCGGCCCCGGTGCGGGCAGACTGTGGTCATGGACTGGCTCGTGAACCTCATCGCCGTCATCGTCGCGCTCGTGAGCGTGCTGGCCGCGCTGGGCCATGTGGGATATCTGGCGCTGCTGAACAACGCAGCGGGTAAGCGGGCCGGGGGCGCTCCGGTCGCGCAGTACGTCAAGAGCAGGTGGGCCGTGGCCGGCGGGACCACCGCGGCTTCCCTGTTCGCCTGGTTGCTCACGGCCGGGGGACCGACGCTGGACGTCTTCGCGATCATCGTCGCCGCCGGCAGCGGTGTGGTGGCGACGAAGGCGCTGCAGTCCACGCGGGACCGTTACCGCACGGGAGGCTGAAACCCCTGATCAGGGCCGATGCCGCTGCGTGAAACTTCACAGCGTCACCATCGCCCGTTCGGTCGCGCCCGACCGAGTGAAACCTCTGCAACTTGCAGGTTTGAAGGCGACTTTCTCCGCCGGATGCTCCTAGGGTTGAGGTTGTGAGGACCCTTGCGTCTGGGTCGGGCGATGCCCGGGGGACGCGCGGGGGCATCGGCCCCGCGCGCCTACCGTCGCGTGCGCGTGCATTTGCGCAGGATTCCGAACGAGATTCCGCGCGTGCTCCGATCGGGTCGTCCTGGGGCCGGCTGGCGTCAGGACGGCGCCGCGGGGTGGTCGAGCCCACATGAGCCAAGGCACGGAGTTCCACGGACGCGGCGCGGCCCCCGCGCACCCCGGGCGGCACCGGCGCGGCGGCGCGGAGAGCTGGACACCGCCGCTGCCGCAGCACCGCCCGGTGCGCCACCGCGCGGCCGGGGTCGCTCCGGAACCGGGCGCGCCGCCCGCGCGGGGCCACGGGTCGGGCGAGACGCCGGCGGGCGGGTCGTACGCCTTGCGGCAGCACTACGCGGCCGAGCCGCCGGACGGCCACCCGTTGCGGCGCTATCCGGCGGAGGCGGCAGCGGGTTGGCCCGCGGAATCCGGCTCGCATCCCTTGCGGCACGGCTCGGCGCCGGGCCGACCGGCGGAAACCGGCTCCCATCCCCTGCGGCAACACAGCCCCGGCTCAGCGCCCGGCAGCCCCACGGAACCCGGCTCGCACCCCCTGTGGCAGCACGATCCCGGCTCAGCGCCGGGCCGACCGGCGGAAACCGGCTCCCATCCCCTGCGGCAGCACGGCCCCGGCTCCACGACCGGCGGCCCCCCGGACTCCAGCTCCCATCCCTTGCGGCAGTACGCCCCGGCTGGCTCGCCGGAGGTGGGCAGCTTCCCTTTTCGGCGCTCGCCCGCCGAAACCGCCGAACCCGCCGATCCGCCCATGTCCGGGTTGCTTCCCCTCCCGCAACCTCGTGACCGGCGGCCTTCCTCGTCTCTCTTCCCTGCCTCGCACGGCAGCCTTCCGCTTTTCGACGAAGACGGCCTCGACGAAGACGACCTCGGCGAAGACCACCTCGAGGACACGCCGGACGAACCACCGGCCGAAAGCCACGCCGAGCAGGTTGCCCGGCGGACCCGGGTCTCGCTGGCCACGCCCGCGCCGCGGTGCGTGGACCTCGACGAGGACGACGTCCGCATCTACTCCACTTCGCCGATCGACGGCCTGGGCGGCTTCACCATCGGGTCCGTTCCCGCGTCGGTGACGCCGCCGAAGACGTGGCGGAAGGCGGCCTGGTTCGCCACCGGGGCGTCCGGTGCCGTGGTCGTCGGGCTGCTGTGCGCCGGCTCCTTCCTCGTCGGGAAACCGCCGATGGACCAGGCCGTGCAGGGCGCTTGGCCGGGCTACCAGGGCGTGCCGACGCTGGGCGACCCCACCGGTGACCACCGGCCGCCGCCCACGCAGGGCGGTTCCGCGCCCGGGCCGGAGTCCTCGACCCGGCCGGACGAGAGCGCGACCGCCGTGCAGCCCGAGAGCGGCGGTGGCGGCGGGCCGGTCGACGGCGCGGCTCCCCCGCCGGCCGCGGACCCCGCCTCGCCCGAGGCGGCCACCACCGGCCCGGCCGCCCCGAGCGCGGGGCCGCGCAAACCACCGGTCACGCCCGCCCAGCGCGAAACCCCCGTCAAACCACCGTGGTGGTACTCCTTCCCACCGGACGCCCAGACGATGGGGGACAACTCGGAGAAGTTTTTCAACACCGTCACCACCGACCCGGCCGCGGCGTCGTCGGTGACCACCGGCCACCTGCACGACCAGGGCCCGCAGGCGCTCGCCCAGCGGTACGCCGGCATCGCCTACTTCGAGGTCAAGAAGGTCAGCATCGACCAGCAGCGCGGCGTCACGGTTAACACCGTCGAGGTCACCCACACCGACGGGACCAAAACGATCGAGGAGCGCACGCTGACCTTCGGCGACGGCGACAAGATCACCGCTGACGGCCAGTGACCAATCCTGCACGTGCGGTTCGCCCGTTCTGATGCACGTGCGGTGCGCCGAGCGGTAATGCCTGGTCCGGGTGGGTGACATATGCTGCCGCTCGTCGTACTGCGACGGCATTCCGGCGACAGAGCCTGGTGATCGCCGTCCGCACAGGGTTACCTGGCGACAGCGAATCCGGAAACCGGCCACGAGTCGGCCGCCCGGACCAACGGGAACCCGGCCGAACGGCCGAGTGACCGTCCCCGGAACCCAGAGCGAGGACTTTCGTGCTTGATCGGCAGCGCACACGACGTGAGTCACCTCACGCCGTCCGCGTCGAGGACGTCATCCCGGCCGAGATCCTGGACGGCGTCGCCGACGCCGACCGCCACCATCTCGAGCAGGTGTTCCGCGACCCGCAACGGTTCCTGCCGTCGCGGACCGAGCCGGTCCGTGAGCCGGAGCAGGCCGAAGACGCCGGCGAGCCGGAAAGCCGGTTCGCGCGCCGCGCGAAGCTGACCGGGCTGGTCGCCGCCGGCGCGCTCGTCGCCGGTGCGGTGATCGCCGCGCCGATGCTCACCAGTTCGCACCGCGCCGCTTCGCCTTCCGGTGGCCAGGCCACGCCCGCCGGGTTCACCGGCGCCGCCGAACTCGGCGGTCTCGCCGTCCCGCAGCACCAGGCCGGCGGCAGCGCGCCGGAGCAGCACAGCCCGGCCACGCCGGGCACGACCGTCGAGGACACGCCGTCCGCCCAGCCGGCGAACGGCACGCCGCGGACGCAGCCGACGCAGGCCGCCGCCACCCCGGTCCCGGACAAGGCCGCCGACGCCCGCAGCGCGAGCCGCAAGATTCAGGCCGTCAAGGACTTCTACGCCAAGATCGCCCGCGATTCGGCGGGCGCGCTGGCGCTGCTGAGCCCGGCGCTGGTCGACGGCACGGCCGGCGAGCTGGTCCGCACCTGGAGCGCGATGGACGCCATCGACGTCCAGGAGTCCGACACGCAGATCAAGCCGGACGGCTCGATCCTCGCGGTCGCGACGCTGCACCGGCCGGACGGCGCGCTGGTGCGCGTCACCCAGCTGTTCCGGGTCGCCGCACCGGCGGGTTGATCACCGAAGCCGAGCTCGTCTCGGCCCAGTACATGTAGCCCACCGCGATCACCCCTTCACCCCTGGTTCAAGTGCCCGTGCCGATTTCGTGTGCGCAGAGTGAGCGCCTAGCCTTGTCACGGGCCGGTCTCGGGAAGACCGGCTCAGAGCCCACGACATGTGCATACGCTCCAGCGAAGCGGCGTGCTCGTGGCCGCGTCACCAGGCACCGATCCGCACGCCCTGGTGAAGCCGGAGCCCAAAGGGAGGTCGCGTGAGCGACGAGGGTCGTCTGGTCGCCGATCGATACCGCATCGTCGGCCGGATCGGCACGGGCGCGATGGGGGCCGTCTGGCAGGCTCACGACGAGGTCCTGGGCCGCACCGTGGCCATCAAGCAGCTCCTGCTCCAGCCGCACCTGGACGAGCACGACGCCGAGGACGCCCGCCAGCGGACGATGCGCGAGGGCCGGATCGCGGCCCGGCTGCACCACCCCAACGCGATCTCCGTCTTCGACGTCGTCACCGACGACAGCGGCCAGCCGTGCCTGATCATGGAGTACCTCAACTCCACCAGCCTGGCCGCCGTGCTGCAGGAGCGCCGCACGCTGCCGCCGACCGAGGTGGCGCGCATCGGCGCCCAGGTCGCCGCGGCGCTGCGCGAGGCCCACGCGGTCGGCATCGTCCACCGCGACATCAAGCCGGGCAACATCCTGCTCGGCGCCAACGGCGTCGTGAAGATCACCGACTTCGGCATCTCACGCGCCAAGGACGACGTCACGGTCACCAAGACCGGGATGATCGCCGGCACGCCCGCCTACCTGGCCCCCGAGGTCGCCATCGGCGGCGAGCCCGGGCCGGAGTCCGACGTCTTCTCCCTCGGCTCGACGCTGTACGCGGCGTGCGAGGGCCAGCCGCCGTTCGGGCTGTCGGAGAACACGCTGAGCCTGCTGCACGCGGTCGCGGCCGGGCAGATCAACCCGCCACGCCAGTCCGGGCCGCTGGCCAGCGTGCTGGCCGTGCTGCTGCACCCGGAAGTCGAGCACCGGCCGACCGCCGAAGAGTGCGAAGAGCTGCTGGCGGCCGTCGCCCGCGGCGAGACGCCGCTCGGCGGCCCGGCGGACGAGACCATGATGGCGCCGTCCGCCGGCGTCCTCGGCGCGGCCGCCGTCGCCGACCCGAACGCGACGCAGATGTTCGACGACATCTCCGCGGGTCACTCGGGCACGCTGCTCGGCGGCGGAGCCCCGACGCAGGCCGTGCCGTACTACGACGAGGACGACTACCCGGAGGCCACCGGCTACCCGGAGGACGACTACGACGGGTACGGCCGCTACGAGGACGACCACGCGGCCGGGGGCGTGCCGCCCGGGCTGGCCGCCACCCGCGCGGTGCCGGTGCCGCCGCACGAGCGCGGCGGGTACGAGGACGACTACGACGACTACGACGACGAACCCGCGCCGCCGCCCCCGGCCCGGTCGCGTCCGCAGATGAGCCCGGTCGACGAGGACGACGGCAAGCCCGGCGCGTGGAAGCGCCCGGCCATCATCGGCGGCATCGTGGTCGTGGGCCTGGTCGCGCTGGTCGTGTGGCTGCTCAGCCCGAACAACCCGGAGGCGCCGGCCGCGCCGGTGTCCAGCAGCAAGCCGTCGCCCGTCGCGACGTCGGACACGCCGACGCCGACGACGGAGGACGAGGTCAGCACGGCCGACGTGCCGCCTCCGGTGACGGAGACGAGCTCGACGTCGAAGCGGGCGACGACGTCGCGGAACACCGAACCGGCGTCGACCACGCCGAGGTCGACGGCGCCGAAGACGACGACCCCGACTTCCGAGCCCCCGGCGAGTTCGTCGTCTGAGGAGCCGCCGACTTCCAGCTCGGTCGCCACCAACCCCTGATGCCCCGAGGTCAGTCTTGAGTTCTGAAGGCACCATCGTCGGCGGCCGGTTCCGGCTGGACCAGCCGATCGGCCGCGGCCGCGCGGGCATCGTGTGGCTGGCGTTCGACACGCGGCTGTTCCGCACCGTCGCGATGAAGCGGATGTACCTGCCGGTCGGCGCGGGCGAGCGGGCCGAGCAGGCGCGCGCCGCCGCCATGCAGGAGGGCAAGGACGCGGCCCGGATCGAGCACCCGTGCGCGATCAAGGTGTTCGACGTGCTGCCGGACGGCCAGGACGTCTGGCTGGTGATGGAGTACATCCCCTCGCGGAGCATGGCGACGTTCCTCGCCGAGCACGGCAGGCTCACCCCCGACCAGGCGGCGCAGCTGGGCATCCAGCTCGGCGACGCGCTGGCGGCCATCCACGCGGCCGGGTTCGTGCACCGCACGCTGGAGCCGGGCACGGTGCTGCTGGCCGACGACGGCGGCGTGAAGCTCACCGACATCGGCATCAGCGGCGGCGGGCCGAGCCCGGCGTACGTCGCGCCCGAGGTCGCCCGCGGGTTGCCGGGCACGCCCGCGGCGGACGTCTTCTCCCTCGGCGCGACGCTGTACACCGCGGTGGAGGGCGTGCCGCCGTTCGGGGACGACGGCCAGTCGTCCGAGCGCCCGCCGCGGAACTCGGGTGTCCTGACCGAGGCGTTGCGCAAGATGCTGCGCGCGGACCCGAACACGCGGCCGACCATGGCGGACACCGTCCACTCGCTGAAGGCGATCACCGAAGGCCGCGAAACGGCCTTCATCCCGCCGACCGCGCCGGCGATGCCGACCATGCCCGTCGGCTGGCCGGCGGGACCGGGCGGCCCCCCGATGCCGCCGCCGGGCCCGCACCCGGTCGCGCCGATGCCGCCGTCGGGCCCGCACCCGGCCGGCCCGATGCCGCCGTCGGGACCGCAGTTCCAGCAGCAGATCCCGCTGACGCCGCCGCCCGGCTACCCGCAGGGCGCGACGCAGCAGATCCCCCCGGTCCACCAGGCGACGCAGTACGCGCCGCCGCCCGCTGCTCAGCCGCCGTCGGCGGAGGAGGAGTGGAACCTGCCGGTGTCGAAGAAGACGCTGATCACCGTGGCCGCGATTCTCGCGGCCGTGCTGGTCGGCATCCTCGCCGCGGAGCTGTTCTTCGTCTAGGCCACCTTGGCGGTCGCCGAGCGCATGGCCTCCAGCAGCGTGCGGACGGCCGGGTGGTTCCAGGACCGCGACGCGACCGCGGCGTGGATCGCGCGGACCGGCTCGGGGTTGCGGAGCCGGCGGACGACCACGCCGGGGTGCTGCGCGCCGATCCCGAGCCCGAGTTCCGGGATCAGCCCGACGCCGATGCCGGCGGCGACGAAACCCAGCGCCGTCTGGTAGTCCTCCGACTCGACGACGATGTTGGGCGTGAAGCCGGCCGAGGCGCAGGCGCTGTCCAGGATGTCGCGGCAGACGCCGGGGAGGCCGTCGACGCCGACCCACGGCTCCTCGGCGAACTCCGTCAGGTCCAGCACGCGCTTGCGCGCCAGCGGGTGGGTCTTCGGCAGCACGGCCCGGTACGGGTCGTCGAGCAGGTGCACCAGCTCGACCCCCTTGCCGGGCGGGGTCTTGCGCGGGAAGACGGTGATCGCGACGTCGGCGTTGCCCGCTTCGACGTCCATCATCGGGTCGTCGGGTTCGACGAGCTTGAGGTCGAGGCGGACGCCGGGGTGCTCGCGGCGGACCGCGGCGATCGCGGGCGGGACCAGCGACGCGCCCGCCGTGGCGAAGTAGCGGATCGAGACGCGGCCGATGCGGCCCTCCTTGAGCTCGGTCAGGGCCGCTTCGGCCTTGGCGAGCTCGGCGCTGAGCGTCTCGGCGTGCTCGGACAGCAGCGAGCCCGCCGGTGTCGGCCGGACGCCGCGCCCGACGCGTTCGAGCAGCTCGGTGCCGGCCTCGCGTTCCAGCGCGGACAGCTGCTGGCTGATCGCGGACGGCGTGTAGCCGAGGTTGCGGGCCGCGGCCGTGATCGACCCGCTGGTGATGACGGCGCGGAGGACCTGCATGCGGCGGACGTCGAGCATGCCTCGAATCGTACAGCTCAGCTTAAGTGTTCATGCAGTTAATTTCGCTTGTCCTTACTTCTGGTCCGGGCGAAGCTGGCATCGGCTGTCGAAGGAGGACTGGGGTGGGCGAGACGAAGACCCTGCTCAGGATCGGTGCGCTGGCGCTGATGTGGGGCTCGAGCTTCTTTTGGATCAAGCTGGGACTGGGGATGTTCTCGCCGGTGCAGCTGGTGCTGGCACGGCTGGTGCTCGGCGCCGTCATGCTGCTGGTGCTGTGCCGGCTGCAGCGCGCCCGGCTGCCGCGCGACCGCCGGATGTGGGGACACCTGGCGGTCGCGGCGTTCTTCCACAACGCGCTGCCGTTCCTGCTGTTCGCGATCGGCGAGACGACGGTCGATTCGGGCATCACCGGCGTCCTGAACTCGACGACGCCGCTGTGGGTGCTGCTCGCGGCGCCGATGATGGGGACATCGTCGCGGATGACGGGGACGCGCTTGGCGGGGCTGGTCGTCGGTCTCGGCGGGATCCTGCTGATCTTCGCGCCCTGGCAGGCGTCCGGCCTGCTGAGCTGGGGCGCGCTGGCCTGCCTCGCGGCGGCGGCGAGCTACGGCTTCGCGTTCGTCTACGAGGGCAAGTACCTGTCGTCTTCGACGTCTTCGCCGTACGCGATCGCGGCCGGGCAGATGATCCTGGCCAGCGGGATGCTGCTGCTGGCCGTGCCGGTGGGCGGGCTGACGCCGGTGCACGTGTCCACGGGGCCGTTGCTGGCGGTGCTGGTGCTGGGCATCGGTTCGACGGGGATCGCGTTCGCGCTCAACTACCAGCTGCTGGCGAGCGAGGGCGCGGTGGCGGCGTCGGTGGTGGGGTACCTGCTGCCGGTGGTGTCGGTGCTGCTCGGCGCGGTGTTCCTGGGTGAGCAGCTGCACCTGCGGGTGATCGCGGGGATGGTGGTCGTGCTGGGCGGAGTGGCCCTGACGCGGCTTCAGAAGCCGGAGCGAGGGGCCGTGGAGGCACCCGGCGACCAAGCGGAGGGGCTTGGTGACGACACCGCCGGGCGCGCGCCGCGGCCTCTCGCTCCCCTGGCGGACTGAGTCTTCAGACGAGGCGGCGGTCGGAGGCCCAGCGGGAGAGCTCGTAGCGGTTCGAAAGCTGGGTCTTCCGCAGCACGCTCGAAACGTGCGTCTCCACCGTCTTCACCGAGATGAACAGCTCCGACGCGATCTCCTTGTACGCGTACCCGCGCGCCAGCAGCCGCAGGACGTCGCGTTCGCGGGGGGTCAGCAGGTCCAGCTCCGGGTCGTTGATCGGCGCCGAACCCGGGCGGTCCGCGAACGCGTCCAGCACGAAGCCCGCCAGGCGCGGGGAGAACACCGCGTCGCCGTCGGACACGCGGACCACGGCCCGGACCAGTTCCTTCGACGAGATCGTCTTCGTGACGTAGCCGCGGGCGCCCGCCCGGATGACCGCGATGACGTCCTCCGCCGCGTCCGAGACCGACAGGGCCAGGAACACCACGTCCGGGAGCTCCGGGCGGATCCGGCGCAGCACTTCGGCGCCGCCGCCGTCGGGCATGTGGACGTCGAGCAGCACCACCTGGGGCTTCGTGCGGGCGATGCCCGCCACCGCTTCGGCCACCGAGCCGGCTTCGCCGACCACGCGCACCTCGTCGGTGATCGAATCCAGCTCGGTGCGCACCCCGGCGCGGAACAACGCGTGGTCGTCGACGAGGAACACCTTGACCGGTTCACGCTGGTTGTCCGTCACGTCGTCGAGCATAGCCGCCTCACGCCGCTCCCTTGCCCGCTTTCACCGGCATGGCGAGCTGCACCTCGGTGCCCTCGCCCGGTGCCGTCCGGACCTTGCACGTGCCGCCGTGACGGGTCATCCGGCCGCGGATCGAGTCGGCGAGGCCGTGACGGTCGTCCGGGACGAGGTCGGGGTCGAAGCCCTTGCCGCGGTCGCGGACGAACACCGTCACCGCCGTCGGCTCGACCTCGGCGAAGACGCTGACCTCGTCGACACCCGCGTGCTTGGCCGCGTTCACGATGGCTTCGCGCGCGGCCTGCACGAGCGCGACCAGTGCTTCGTCGAGTTCGGCGTCGCCGACGACGACCTGGCCGACCGAGATCGCGAAAGTGTCCTCGACCTCGCCGCACGCCGTCGCGAGCGCTTCGGACAGCAGACCGGTCGCTTCCTCGGCCTTCTCGCCCGGCTTGCCGTAGCCACCCGCGCCGTACAGCCAGCCGCGCAGCTCGCGTTCCTGGCTGCGGGCCAGCCTGGCGACCTCGCGCGGCGACTCGCTCTGCTTCTGGATCAACGCGAGGGTCTGCAGCACCGAGTCGTGCAGGTGGGCGGCGATCTCGGCGCGTTCGTCGGTGCGGATGCGGGCCTTGCGCTCGTCGGAGAGGTCCCGGACCAGCCGCAGCCAGAACGGCACGGTCAGCACGGCGACCCCGATCAGGGTGGCGATGACGGCGATGAGCGCGAACTGGACCTGGTCGAGGGTGCCGCTGCGCAGCACGACGACAGTGATGCCGGTGATCACCAGCGCGACGCCGGCGACGATCCGGATGGCGGCCGACCAGCCGCCCCCGCCGAGGAAAGCGCCCGCGAAGCCGTCCTTCGCCCCGACCCGCCAACGGCGGCGCTGCGACTCGTCGGCCTCCCGCCAGACGACCGCGAGACCGATCATGGCGACGGCGAGGGGCACCGCGACCCACCCGCTGATGAACCCGGTGAGCGTCCCGCTGGCGACGGCGAGGCCGACGCCCAGCGCGATCAGGCCGAACGCCTGCTGCCGTTCCTTCGGCTTCGGCGCGTCCGCGGCTTCTTCGGACTGCTGCTGGACGAAGACCCAGAGGAGACCGTAGGCGAGCAGGCCGGCGCCGTTGAGCGCGGCGAGCAACGCGAACGCCGTCCGCACCCAGAGGACCGGCACGCCGAGGTGATCGGCGAGCCCCCCGGCGACACCGGCGATGGCCCGCCCGGACCGGCGCCGGAACATCTTGGGCGCGGCCGGTTCCGCGGTGGCGATCGCCTGCTCGGCGGTGACGTGGTCGAGGGACTCCTGCACGCCGTCCATGGTCACACGGGCCGGGGTGCGGTTCCATCGGGGAAGTCCCTGATCCGGTGCCCCCGCGTCAGTGCCAGGGAGCCGGTCCGGTCCGGCCGGCCCAGGCGGCGAGGCCGGGCCCGTCGAGCAGGCGGATCCCGTGGTGGGCGGCGTACTGCCGCGCCTGCTTCGTGAACGTCGAAGTGGTCACCACGGCGGCGACGCCCGCGCCGTGCACGGTGAAGCAGGTACCGCCGAAGCGCTGCAGATCCGGGCCGGTGACCTTGGAGGTGCCGCCGTACCGCTTGGCCTGCAGGACGATCTTGCGCCCGTCGGGTGCGTACGCGGTGACGTCCGCGCCCAGGTCACCCGCGCGGCCCGTGACCGTCGCCTGCGAGCAGCCGTCCCGCGAGCAGAGGAAGGCGAGGGCGCGCTCGAACTCGTCGGGTGCCATCGCGTGGTAGCGAGCGATCTCCTGGGACCGGGCGAACTCGATTTCCCACGCCCGCCGCGCTTCGCGTGCCTTCCGCCGCCGCCACAGCACGGTCCCGCAGATCACCGCACCGAGCACCGCGGTGCACCCGGCGAGCGAGGCGACCGGGTGGGCCGCGACGAACTTCGCGATGGTGAGCACCACCACGCCGGCCACGGCGATCCCGGCCACGGCACCGCCTTGGGTGGCGGCCGCCTTCTTCCTACGGGCCATCGCAGCTTCCTCCTCCGCACTGGATCCGGAACAGAGGTCGCGCCCGGCAGCCGCCTGTTACGCCGGCGTCCCTCTCCGGGAAACCTCAGGGACCATCCCGGATGTCCCGCCACGGCGAGTGCCGCATGCTTCTCGGTATGAGTGGTGCGAGCGAAACCCGGTCGCCGAAGCCGGGCGCCCTGAACGGCTTCGAGGAGACCGTCAAGGACTTCTGGGTCAGCCGGCCCCGGCGGCCGCACTCCGGGCGGAAGCTGGCCGGGGTGGCCGCCGCCGTGGGGCGGCGGTACGGGGTTGATCCCGTCGTCGTGCGGATCGCCCTGGTCGTCACGACGATCTTCGGTGGCTTCGGCGTTCCCTTCTACCTGCTGGGGTGGCTGTTCCTGCCCGGCGAAGGGGACGAGGTCTCCGGCTTCGAAAGCCTCATCGGGCGTGGCCGGTCTTCGGTGTCGCCCGCGTTCGCCGTCGTGCTCATCGTCCTCACCGTGCTCAGCGCCGGGGGCTCGATCAGCGGCTCCTGGTTCGACGGCGGCGGGCTCATCAGCTGCGCCCTCATCGCCGCCGCCCTCTACCTGCTGCACCGCAGCCGCGGCCACGAGAACCGCCCCGCGCCGGTTGTCGCGCGGACGTCGTACCCGGCCTTCACCGGAAACGGAGCCTTCACCATGACCGACACCGCCGAGGCGCCGTCGCCGGCGCGCGGCTGGGACCCGCTCGCCGCCGATCCGGCCGGGTGGGACCTCCCCGAAGCCCCGCGGCCCCCGGAGCCGCCGCGGCCGATGCCTTCGTTCCAGGCGCCGCAACGGCGTCATCGGTCGAAGATCGGCTCGGCGACCTTCGCGCTGGCCGTGGTGACCGCCGGCGCCGGTGTGCTGGCGGCCCTCAACGGCGTCGCCTGGTTCGACGCGCAGCACATCGTCGGACTGGTGCTCGGCGTGGTCGGCATCGGCCTGGTCGCCGGCGCGTTCGCCGGCGGCGGGCGCGGGCTGGTCGGCCTCGCCATCCCGCTGGCCATCGCCGGCATGGTCCTGACGACCGCGCCGTTCAAGGACTTCGACGTCCGCGGCGGGGTCGGCGACCTCGACCCGGTCCCGCAGTCGCTGACCGAGCTGAAGCCGCTCTACCAGCACGCGGCCGGCGACATCCGCCTCGACCTGACCAAGCTGCCCGCCGGAGCGCCGTACTCGACGACCGTGTCCAACGGCGCGGGCGACACCACGGTCATCGTGCCGGAGACCGCGGACGTCACCTTCGACTGCCACACCGGCGCGGGTGAGGCGTTGTGCTTCGGCCGCTCGAGCGACGGCGTCGACCAGGAAGCCCTGATCGGCACCGACAACGGCGCCGACGGCCCCGGCGGCCAGAAGATCACCCTGAAGGTCACCAACAGCGTGGGCAACGTGGAGGTGCGGCGTGCCTGACCAGAACCCCTACGCCTACGACAACCCGGCCGAGACCCAGCCCGCCAAGCGCGGCCTGGACGTCTTCACCCTGGTCGTCGGGATCGCGACGCTGCTGGTGTCGGCGTACGTCCTCTCGGACGGCGCGAGCTGGCTGCCCTCGTTCGACTTCCGCTGGGTGATCGCCGGCGGCGCGGTGTTCGTGGGCGTGCTGCTCCTCGCGGCGTCCTTCGGCGGCAAGCGGCGTCGCTGAACCACCGGAACACTGGAGGCCCCGGATCCCACGCCGGGGCCTCCAGTCCTGTCTAGGGGCGGGTCACTCCCACTCGATGGTGCCCGGCGGCTTGGACGTCACGTCCAGTACCACCCGGTTGACCTCCGCGACCTCGTTGGTGATGCGCGTGGAAATCCGCTCCAGGACCTCGTAGGGCAGGCGCGTCCAGTCCGCGGTCATCGCGTCCTCCGACGACACCGGCCGCAGCACCACCGGGTGCCCGTAGGTCCGGCCGTCGCCCTGGACGCCGACGCTGCGGACGTCGGCCAGCAGCACCACCGGGCACTGCCAGATGTCGCGGTCCAGCCCGGCCGCCGTGAGCTCCTCGCGGGCGATCAGGTCGGCCGCGCGGAGGGTGTCGAGGCGCTCCTGGTCGACCGCGCCGATGATGCGGATGCCCAGGCCGGGGCCGGGGAAGGGCTGGCGCTGCACGATCGTCTCGGGCAGTCCCAGCTCCAGGCCCACTCGGCGGACCTCGTCCTTGAACAGCAGCCGCAGCGGCTCGACCAGCTCGAACTGCAGGTCGTCCGGCAGGCCGCCGACGTTGTGGTGGCTCTTGATGTTCGCCGTGCCCTCGCCGCCACCGGACTCGACGACGTCCGGGTACAGCGTGCCCTGGACCAGGAAGCGGTAGTCGCCCTGGGCCTTGAGGTCGCGCTCGGCCTGCTCGAAGACGCGGATGAACTCGCGACCGATGATCTTGCGCTTCTGCTCCGGGTCGGTGACCCCGGCCAGCGCGTCCAGGAACCGCTCGCGGGCGTCGATGGTGATCAGGTTGACGCCGGTGGCCGAGACGAAGTCCTGCTCGACCTGGGTGCGCTCGCCCGCGCGCAGCAGGCCGTGGTCGACGAACACGCAGGTCAGCCGGTCGCCGATGGCGCGCTGCACCAGCGCGGCCGCGACCGCGGAGTCGACGCCGCCGGACAGGCCGCAGATCGCGCGGCCGTCGCCGATCTGGTCGCTGATCCGCCGGACCTGCTCCTCGACGATCGACGACGTCGTCCACTGCGGCTCGATCCCGGCGATGTCGCGCAGGAACCGGCGCAGCACCTCCTGGCCGTGCGGCGAGTGCGCGACCTCCGGGTGGTACTGGACGCCGGCGAAGCGGCGCTTGACGTCTTCGAAGCCGGCGACCGCGGCGCCGTCCGACGACGCGGTGACGACCGCGCCCTCCGGGGCCTTGGTGACGCTGTCGTTGTGGCTCATCCACGCGGGCTGGTGCGCGGGCAGGCCGGCGTGCAGGACACCGCCGTCACCGGTCACGCGGACCTCGGTGCGGCCGAACTCGCGGACGCCGGTCGGCTCGACGACCCCGCCGAGCGCGCTGGCCAGCAGCTGGTGGCCGTAGCAGATGCCGAACATCGGCACGCCCGCTTCGGTGAGCTTCGGGTCCATGCCCGGGGCGCCTTCGGCGTACACGCTCGAAGGACCACCGGAAAGGATGATGGCCGCGGGGTTCTTCGCGAGGATCTCTTCGGTGGACGCGCTGTGCGGCACGACCTCCGAGTAGATCTGTGCCTCGCGGACGCGCCGGGCGATCAGCTGCGCGTACTGCGCCCCGAAGTCCACGACGAGAACCGGACCGGTGGGGTTGGGCACCTGGCGCCTCCAGACGAGAAGTGGGTTCCCCGCCATCGTCCCAGGTGGGCCGGGTCACCCCGGATTCAGGGCCGGTTCTGTCCTGAATCGCGCATACGGTGCGCGGTATGGCTGTGAACTGGACCAAGGAACTGACCGATCAGCTCGACTTCCACTGGAAGGTGCACACGCGCCCGAAGTTCGAAGGGCTCACCGACGACGAGTACTTCTGGGAGCCGGTCGCGACCTGCTGGACCGTGCGGCCGCGCAAGTCGGACGACGAGCCGGGCACGGGCCCGTTCACCATCGACTTCGCGTTCCCGGAGCCGGTCCCGCCACCGGTCACGACGATCGCCTGGCGGCTCGGGCACATCCTGGTCGGGGTGCTGGGCGCGCGGATCGGCTCCCACTTCGGCGGCGCGCCGATCGGCTACGACACCTACCCCTACCCGGGGACGGCCGCCGAAGCGCTTGCGGAGCTCGACAAGCTCTACGCGCAGTGGGTCGCCGGAGTGCAGTCGCTCGACGAAGAGGCGTTGGCGCGGCCGTGCGGGCCTGCGGAGGGCCCGTACGCGCAGTACCCGATGGCGACGCTGGTGCTGCACATCCACCGCGAGATGATCCACCACTGCGCCGAGGTCCTACTGCTGCGCGACCTGTACCGGAGCCGGTAGCAGCAGGAAGCCCAGGGCCAGGCCGAGCAGCGCGGGCAGGCCGTGGTTGTCGTGCACGAGCGTGTCGGCCACGGCCAGCACCGGCACCGCGAAGGCCATGATCCGGAACTGGACCGGCAGCACCACGCCGTAACGGCGCGACGCCACCATGGCCACGGCCGCGAGGCCGCCGATCAGGCCGGCGGTGCACATCGAGTTGCCCGCGCCCACCGGGTTGAGCCAGACGTAGCTCATGACCTGGCCGAACAGACCGCAGGTGAAGTACAGGACGAGCCAGCGGACGCGGCCGAAGACGCGCTCGGCGAGGATGCCGAACACCGCCAGCCACGCCAGGTTGAAGACCAGGCCGAACGCCCACGCGTCCTGGAAGAACATGCCGGTGACCAGGCGGTACCACTCGCCCGCGTCGATGCGGGCCGCGTCGCGGTGCATCGCGTCGTACAACGGCGGGTGGACCAGCTGCGCGATTCCGCAGGCCAGCGTCACGGCGAAGATCACGGCGGTCAGGTACGGGCGGCGGCGCACCGGAGCGAGCGCCACGAACGGGTTGCGGGATGCGGTGCGCGTGGTCATGGACGAAAATCTAGGCGCGCCACCGCCGTCGCACCCCCGACGTTTGTCACGGTCCGCCCAGGGAAAGGCACATGCATGCGAGCGACAGTCATTTACGGCGCCGGCGACGTGCGGGTGGAGACCGTCCCCGACCCGAAGCTGGTGGAGCCGACCGACGTCATCCTGCGGGTCGTGCGGTCCTGCATCTGCGGCAGCGACCTCTGGCCGTACGCCGACATGGCGCCGAGCGAGCACGGCCGCCGCATCGGGCACGAATTCCTCGGCATCGTCGAGGAGACCGGCCCGGACGTCACCACCGTGGCCAAGGGCGACCTCGTCATCGCGCCCTTCGTCTACTCCGACAACACCTGCCAGTTCTGCCGCGAAGGCCTGCAGACCTCCTGCGTGCACGGCGGGTTCTGGGGCGCGAACGGCGTCGACGGCGGCCAGGGCGAGGCCGTGCGCGTGCCGCAGGCCGACGGCACCCTCGTCAAGGTGCCGCACACCGAAGACGACGGGCTGCTCGCGTCGCTGCTCACGCTGTCGGACGTCTTCCCGACCGGCCACCACGCCGCGACGAAGGCCCGCGTGAGCGCCGGCCAGAACGTCACCGTGATCGGCGACGGCGCTGTCGGCCTCTCCGCCGTCCTCGCCGCGAAGCGCCTCGGCGCCGAGCGGATCGTCCTCATGGGACGTCACCAGGCGCGGACCGACCTCGGCCGCGAGTTCGGCGCGACCGACGTCGTCGCCGAGCGCGGCGAAGAAGGCATCGCGAAGGTGCGCGAACTGACCGGCGGCGAAGGCACGCACGCCGTCCTCGAATGCGTCGGCACGAAGCCCGCCTTCGAGATGGCCGTCGGCGTCGTGCGCGCGGGCGGCGCGGTCAGCCGCGTCGGCGTCCCGCAGTACGAAGAAGGCCCGATCGGCCCCACGCTGTTCCGGCGCAACATCACCGTCACCGGCGGCGTCGCCCCGGCGCGGCACTACATCCCCGAGCTGCTGCCGGACGTCCTCGACGGCAAGTACCAGCCCGGCAAGGTCTTCGACCGCACCATCGACGTCGACGGGATCCCCGCCGGCTACCGCGCGATGGCGGACCGCGAAGCGCTGAAGGTGCTCATCAAGCCGTGACCCGTCCGGGTGGGGGTCCGCCGGCCGAGCCCCTACCCGGATTACGTTGGTACGCATGGACATGATCACCCCCGAGCCGCGCCCCGCCTGGATCGCCGGCCGCCCGGAGCCGGGCGCCACCACCCTCGTCGTGCACCACCCGTACGACGGCAGCGAGGTCGCCACGGTCGCCGTGCCCGGGCCGGACCAGGTCGAACGCGCGGTGGCCGCCGCGGCCGCGGTCGCCAAGGAGTTCCGGCGCAGCCCCGCGCACCTGCGGGCCGGGGCGCTCGACCACGTCTCCCGCGTGCTCGCCGCGCGCGCCGAGGAGATCGCCGAGGTGATCACCGCCGAGAACGGCAAACCGCTCAAGTGGGCCGAAGCCGAGGTGAACCGCGCGGTGTCGGTGTTCCGGATCGCCGCCGAGGAGGCCCGCCGCTTCACCGGCGAAGTCCAGCGCCTCGACACCGACCCCGCGGGCGAGGCGCGGCTGGCGCTGACCCGCCGCGTCCCGCGCGGCCCGGTGCTCGGCATCGCGCCGTTCAACTTCCCGCTCAACCTGGTGGCGCACAAGGTCGCGCCGTCGCTGGCGATCGGCGCGCCGATCATCGTCAAGCCCGCGCCGCGGACGCCGCTGTCGGCGCTGGTCCTCGGCGAGATCCTCGCCGAGACGGACCTGCCGGAAGGCGCGTTTTCCGTGCTGCCGCTGGGAAACGAACAAACACAAGCCCTCGTCGCCGACCCGCGGCTGCCGGTCGTGTCGTTCACCGGCTCCGGCCCGGTCGGCTGGCAGCTCAAGGACGCCGCGCCGCGCAAGCACGTCGTGCTCGAACTCGGCGGCAACGCGGCGGCCGTCGTGCTGCGCGACTGGCCCGACCCCGAGGGCGCCGCACACCGGATCGCCACCTTCGGCAACTACCAGGCCGGCCAGTCCTGCATCGCGGTGCAGCGGGTGATCGTGGACGCCGCCGTGGCCGAGGAGTTCGTGCCCGCGCTGGTGGAAGCCGTCGAGGCGCAGCGGACCGGCGACCCGTACGACCGCAACACCGACGTCGGCCCGGTGGTCGACGAAGCCGCCGCCGAGCGGATCGTCGCGTGGATCGACGAAGCCGTCGCGGCGGGCGCGAAGGTGCTCACCGGCGGCACCCGCGACGGCGCGACCGTCGCCCCGACGCTGCTGGCCGACGTCCCGCCGGACACGAAGGCCTGGACCGAGGAGATCTTCGGCCCAGTCCTCGCTGTGTCCATTGTGGACGGCGTCGACGAGGCCTTCCGCTCGGTCAACGCCTCCGCGTACGGCCTGCAGGCTGGCGTGTTCACCACCGACGTCCAGCTGGCGTTCCACGCGTCGGCGGAACTGGAGGTCGGCGGCGTGATCATCGGCGACGTCCCGTCCTACCGCGCCGACCAGATGCCCTACGGCGGGGTGAAGGGCTCCGGCGTCGGCCGCGAAGGCGTCCTCGCGGCCATGCACGACCTGACGGAGGAACGCGTCACCGTGTTCACGGGCATCGACCTCTAGGTGTAGTGCCCGGGGAGGTTGCGATCGTGGTGACACGTGATTGGATGATCTTGGTGTGAGGGAGGGCCTCTGGGTTCGGTGTGGATTGCGACGTCTACCCCGCCTCACGGAGGCCCTCGTGATCCACGCTAACGCACCCCTCACCCCAACCGGCAGACTGCGCCTGGCCCGTTGTGTGGTCGAGGACGGCTGGCCGCTACGACGGGCCGCGGAACGGTTCCAGGTGTCGGTCTCCACCGCCGCCCGCTGGGCCGGCCGCTACCGCGACCTCGGCGAAGCCGGCATGGCCGACCGGTCCAGCCGCCCCCGCACCAGTCCGGCCCGGACACCGACGCGGACCGAGCGGCGAGTCATCAAGGTCCGGGTGATCCGCCGGTGGGGACCCGCGCGGATCGCCTACCTGCTCGGCCTCAACCCCTCCACGGTGCACCGAATCCTGACCCGCTACCGGCTGGCCCGGCTGACACACCTCGACCGAGCCACCGCCACCCCGATCCGCCGCTACGAACACCCCGCCCCCGGCGACCTGGTCCACGTGGACATCAAGAAGCTGGGCAACATCCCCGACGGCGGCGGCCACCGCGCCCTCGGCCGCGCCGCCGGGCGCCGCAACAGCGGTCAACGCGGCCACGGCTACGCCTACCTGCACAACGCCGTCGACGACCACAGCAGGCTGGCCTACACCGAAATCCATGCCGACGAGACCACGGAAACCGCGGTCGC
>NZ_JMQI01000063.1 GCF_000695625.1 Amycolatopsis rifamycinica | reverse complement strand
CGTCCGGATGGCCTCCTTCGAGACCCGGCTCAGCCGAGCCGGATCACGCCGTAGTCGAAGCCTTTCCGCCGGTAGACCACGCTGGGCCGGCCCGCGTCGGAGTCGTTGAAAAGGTAGAAGTCGTGGCCGACCAGCTCCATCTCGTAGAGAGCCTGGTCCACCGTCATGGGCTCCGCGGTGTGCTGCTTCTCGCGGACGATGCGGCCGGGCTGGTGGCCCAGGTCGTCGTCGGCCCAGCTCTGCTGCTCGGGCAGGTGGATCTCGTCGGCACTCGCGAAGCCGTTCGCCTGCGGTTCGGCTTCGGGTGCGTCCAACACCGCGGTACGCGCGGCGGGACTGGCTGCGGCCGGGGATCCACCACCCGGCAGCACCGAGGTCGCTTCGGCGACCGATTCCGGGCGGCTGCGGCCGTAGTGCACGCGCCTCCGGTCGTGTGTCCTCCGCAGCCGGTTTTCCAGCTTGGTGACTGCGGAATCGAGCGCCGCGTAGAAGTCGGCGGCACACGCTTCAGCGCGTACGGCCGGGCCCCGCCCCTTTCCGGTGATTTCGACGCGCTGGCAACTCTTGGCCTGGCGCCGGTTGGGTTCGTGGAACAGTTCCACGTCGTACCGGATGACTTTCCTGTCGTAGCGCTCGAGGCGGGCCAGCTTTTCGCTGACGAGTGCCCGATAGTGGTCGGGCACCTCCACGTTGCGGCCCTTAACGACGATGTCCATACACGACCTCCCTCGCTGAGATGACTGCGAGCTGTTGTGTTCACACACGGCGCCGGTATTGCGGGGACGTGAGCCCGGATCGCGGGCTGAGAAGGAACTCGGAAACGGTGGACGACGTCTCGTTCCGGTGACCGAGCGCGGACTCAGCGCACCTCCGGCGCCAGGGACATGGGCTCGTCACCTCCCTGCCTGCGGGGATTGCTGATTGCGGAGCACGTTAGCTTCCTCACGCCCGTTACAACAGCCCCCGAGCCGGGGGATGTCAGGGGGTGGGAACCGGTCACCCCACGCAGTGATCGCGGAGCAGGCACCACAAAACACCCGCTGGTCGGACGCGCCGCTGTGCCCGCGCTTTCACACGGACGGCGCATCGCTGCCTCCTGGTCGACGCCGAGGGTGACGGGCCCGTTCCGCACAGCCGCCACCCCGGTGGAGTGGTGTGGCGGCCGAGTGAACGTGATCGACACCCTCATGCCCGGACAACGGGCGCCGGTCCGCTCGCGTTCCCGGGTGATGTCACTCGTGTAGGTGAAATCGGGTTCACCCGGGCGCGAGCGGGCGGCCGTGGTGGCGCATTTTTGCCGCTCGGCCTGCGGAAAGCCGGGTGACGGATGTTTGATCGAAGTGAGCGCGCGGAACCGGTACCACGGTTTCCGGCCTGCGCGGTCCCCGGGGAAGGTCCACAGTGGTTTCCATGGGTCGCCTTTTCGTGCCCGGCCGGTTCAGCCGGCTGCCAGGAGGGTCAGGACGGCGGAGACCGTGCACCCCGCCGCCGTCAGGGCTCGGGTGCAGGCCGCCGCGGTGGCCCCGGTGGTGATCACGTCGTCCAGGACCACGATGCGGTGATCCGGAGGCGGCCGCCCGGCTTCGCGGAAGCGCAGGCGGCCGGCCAGGTTGGCCACGCGCTGCTCGCGGCCCAGGCCGACGGCGTCGCGAGCCGTCGCCGCCAGCTCGAGCGCCGGGGCGACCACGGCTTCGATGCCTTGCGCGGTGAGGAGGCTCGCTGCTTCGTTGGCCAGGCGTTCGATGTGCGGGCCGCCTCGGACGCGGGCCGCCGAGGGACGGCTGGGGGCGGGGACCAGGCAGAGGGCTTGGGGCGGGAGTGCGGTTCGCGGCGGGGGGCGATGGAGCGCGTCGGCGGGGCTCGCCGGAGCGGGAGAATCGCTCGGCTGACCCGGGACGGCTCTTGGTCCAGGCGGAGCTTCACCCTGCTCAGCCGGAGCATCACCCGCCCATGCCCGAGTACCACCCCGCCCAGCCGAGACCCCAGCCAGCCGGGGCGGACCAACCGCCGGACCCCCAGCTTCCACCCCAGAACCGGCCCCCAGCGGCAGCACCGCCAGTGCCTCCGCCAACGCCCGCCCCAGCGACGGCGCCAGGTCCCGGCGTCCCCGCTCCTTGTACGCGATCAGCAACTTCCGGCCCACCCCGCGGTACCGGGCCAGCGCGAACACCCGCACCAACCCCGCCGTCGGCCCGCGCACCACTTCGCGCGCCGCTCCCCACACCTGCGCGCAGCGGGCGCAGCACGGCTCGCCCCGGGCTCCGCACGCGGCGCAGCGGCTGGGGATCAGCAGATCGAACAGTCTCTTCAGCACACGGACAGTGTCACGACCGGCACCGACAGTTTCCGACGCCCGGACGTCACCCGCCCGAGTGAAAAAGATCAGCCCGGATAAAAGGGATCCGCGTCCTTCATCGTGTGGCTGTGCGGGCGCCAGACCTCACCCAGCACCGAAGCCGTCCACAGGCCGTTGGCGTCCACCACCACGATGGGGCGGCCGGTCGCCGCCGTCACGCCGTGGACCGTCGGGGTGAGGTTGCTGCTGTTGAACGCGTCCAGGCGCTGGCCGTCCACCGTCACCTTGACCACCGGCTGGGACGGGGACTTCGTGACCGCCACCACGGCGTCCGGGGCGACCCAGTCGACGTCCACGACGTCCTCGAGGTCGTGCGGCTGGAGGTGGCGCGGCTCACGCAGGGACACCGAGTCGCCGTTGACGACCACCGAGGCCACCCACAGCTGACCCTTGATCACCGCCGCCACGCGGGCGCCGTCGCGGGAAAACCGCAGCTCCGTGAGGTCGCCCTGCTGGATGAGGTCCGTGGCGTTGACGCTCAGCGCCGTCCACTGGCCGTTCTGGTCGAGGACCATCCGGCCCACCGACAGCCCGTCGACCACCGTCCACAGCTCGCCGGTGCCGGGGCGCCACGTCGGGCGGGTCAGGGAACTGCCGCCGAGGCTGGTCATCGCCAGGTCGCGGCCGTAGTCGCCGATCCGCAGGCGCACGCCGCCGCCGTTGCGCTCCACCACCGCCAGGCGCTTGCCGTCGATCGACTGGGCCGCGCTCACGACGTCGTACGCGCCGTTGCCCGCCGGGCCCGGCACCGGGGCGCCGTCGCCGAGGGACCGGACCCGGCCGCCGACCGTCATCAGCCCCAGCAGCTGCGGGCTGATCGACAGCGACGCGCCGTACGCGGGCAGGTCGTTCTGCCGCCAGTCCGGGTGGTTCGGCACGAGCGGGGCGCCGTCGGCGAGGATGCGGATCCGCGCCGACGTGACGTACTGCAGGGACAGCACGATTTGCGCGGCGATGAGGTTCCGGATGTCATCGGGCACCCCCGAGAGCCCGGTCAGCGGCACCACCAGGGTCCCGTCGTCGAGGCTCTTGACGTTCGTGTCGATCTCGATCGGCTCGCCGAGCAGGTTCTTCACCGCGCCGGTCAGCCCGGCCGAAGGCCCGCTGACCAGCAGGTCCATCACCCGCCCCGGCAGGCCGGACTGCGGCTTCGCGACGACGTAGCGCCGGTCGGGGACGAAGGTGGCCGACGACTCCGCGTAGAAGCTCACCGGCACCGGCGTGTAGTTCTCGGTGAAGTCGGACTCGGTCGCGTACAGGTCGGCGGGCGGGTCGACGATCCGCCACTGGTTGTTGGCCTGCTTGCGCACCTTGACCTGCAGCAGCGCCGAGCTGTAGTCGGGCACGAACGCGCTGTTCTGGTCCAGGGTGCCGATGTCGGTCCCGCGCACGTTGACGACCTGCGTGTTCGGGTCCGGCGGCGGGGCGGTGTCGTAGACCGTGCCGAAGGTGTCCTGGATGATCGTCAGGCTGCGGCTCGGCCGCCAGCTCGCCCGGCTCTGCTCGTCCAGGTAGGCGCGGGAGGCCGCGTTGTTCTGCCCGGGCTTGAGCGTCGCCCCGACGAAGGCGCGGACCAGCGACAGCGGGTCGATGTTCAGCGGCGGCTCCGGCACGACGTCACCGGAGCTCTGGCCCTGGCGCTCGCCGGAGACGACCTGGGGCTGCGACTCCAGCGGCACGTTCGCGCAGCTCGCCAGCAACAGCAGGCACAGCACGGAAACCAGGAGCTTGCCCCCGGCTCCCCGAAGAGCGTGTGGTTTCACTGACCGATTCCCTCACGTTCGGCGAAGATCGCCTCCGGCGCCGGCGTGACGTCGACGACCCCGAGCGGCACCTCGGCGGCGAACCGGTCGGGCGGCGGCAGGACCAGCGGCGAGTCCCCCGCGGGCACGTCCTGGCGGCGCGGCAGCAGCAGGCGGAAGCAGGCGCCGTTGCCGGGCTCGCCCCACGCGTCGAGCTCGCCGCCGTGCAGGCGCGCGTCCTCCTGGCTGATCGCCAGGCCGAGCCCGGTGCCGCCGGTGCGCCGGTTGCGCGACGGGTCGGCGCGCCAGAACCGGTTGAACACCAGGTCCGCCTCGCCCGGCCGCAGGCCGACGCCGTGGTCCCGGACCGTGATGGCGACGGCGGTTTCGTTCGCCCCGACCGTCAGCACCACCGGCTTGCCCTCGCTGTGGTCGACGGCGTTGGCGAGCAGGTTGCGCAGGATCCGCTCGACGCGCCGGGCGTCGACCTCGGCGATCACCTCTTCCTCGGGCAGCACGAGCTCCACCGAGCTGCCCGCGTTGCCGGCGATCACCCGCACCTGCTCGACCGCGCGGGTGGCGATCGGGCGCACGTCGATGAACTCCGCGGCCAGCTCCTCCACGCCGGCGTCGAGCCTGCTGATCTCGAGCAGGTCGCCGAGCAGCGCTTCGAACCGGTCGAGCTCGTCGACCAGCAGTTCCGTCGAGCGCGCGAGACCGGCCGGGAACTGCTCGCGAGAGGCGTGCAGCACGTCCGCGGCCATCCGGACGGTGGTCAGCGGCGTGCGCAGCTCGTGCGAGACGTCGGAGGTGAACCGCCGCTGCAGGCCGCCGAACTCCTCGAGCTGGCGGATCTGGCGCTGGATGCTCGCGGCCATCTCGTTGTAGGACACCGCGAGCTTCGCCAGGTCGTCCTCGCCGAGCACGGCGAGCCGCTGGTCGAGGTCGCCGCCGGCGAACTGCTCGGCCGCGGCGGCGGCCTGCCGGACCGGGCGGACCACCTGCCGCGTCACCAGGTTCGTGATGCCCGCCAGCAGGAGCAGCAGCACGAGGCCGCCGACCAGCAGCGTGTTCTGCACCGTCGAGACGGTGTTCTGCTCGGTCGTCAACGGGAACAGCAAGTACAGCTGGAGCGGCGTGGCCACGGGGCGCAGCGGCGTCCCGACGATCAGGTACGTCGTGCGCGCGCCCCCGGCCTCGGGGACGGTGTGCTCGAGGAAGCTCATCTGGTCGGCTTCGACGAACTGGCGCAGCCGCGGCGGCACGTTCTCGAACGGGCCCGCGAACCTCGGCTCGGCGCCGGACTGGTCGTGCCCGCCGCTGGCGAGCACCGGGACGAACGTGCCCGCCGCCGACCCGGCCGCGTCCTGGCTGGTCGGCGTGATCGCGATCTTCTTCAGCGCGTTCTCGAGCCGGTTCCGCAGCGCTTCGTCGTTTTCGTCGCCGAGGCCGACGAGCTCACCGGCGGCCGTCTCCGCCGCCGCGCGGGTCTGGGCGACCGCCGCCGTGCGCTTGGTGTCCAGCAGCCGTTCGGTGATCTGGTTCTGCAGCACCATGCCCAGCACGAAGACCACGGCCGAGGACAGCGCGAGCGTCGACACGGTGACGCGGAACTGCAGCGAGTGCTTCCACAGCTCGTTGAACGCGACCGCGCGACGGCGCGCGAAAACGACGACACGCCGCACCAGGCGTGCCGTCGAACGCGCGAATCCGGGGAGCCGTCTGGCGGTCTCCGTCGTCATCGGGTGATCACGGCGGGCCGGCCTTGTACCCGACGCCGCGAACGGTCAACACCACCTCGGGGTGTTCCGGGTCCTTCTCCACCTTCGAACGCAGGCGCTGGACGTGCACGTTCACCAGCCGGGTGTCGGCCGCGTGCCGGTAGCCCCAGACCTGCTCGAGCAGCACCTCGCGGGTGAACACCTGGCGCGGCTTGCGAGCCAGCGCCACCAGCAGGTCGAACTCCAGCGGGGTCAGCGGGATGGCCTTGCCCTCGCGCGTGACCTCGTGGCCCGGCACGTCGATCGCCAGGTCGCCGATGGTGAGCGATTCCGCCGGCTCGGCCTCGGTGCGGCGCATGCGGGCCCGGACCCGCGCGACCAGCTCCTTCGGCTTGAACGGCTTGACGACGTAGTCGTCGGCGCCGGACTCCAGGCCGAGGACGATGTCGACGGTGTCGCTCTTGGCGGTGAGCATGACGATCGGCACCCCGGACTCGGCGCGGATCGCCTTGCAGACGTCGATCCCGTTCATCCCGGGCAGCATCAGGTCGAGCAGGACGAGGTCGGGCTTCAGCTCACGCAGCGCGGGCAGCGCGCGTGAGCCGTCGGCGACCACCGCCGTGTCGAACCCCTCCCCACGGAGCACGATGGTGAGCATCTCCGCGAGGGCGGGGTCGTCGTCGACCACGAGAACACGTGCCTTCATGTCCACATATTCGCACTAGTTCCGGCGCCCGCACGCACGACCCGCGTGTTTGACCACCAGAAAGATCAAGATCGCGTGGGTTCCCTGCTCCATCCGGGTGCCGGTACCGGCCGCTTTGGACGGTCCGCGGAGGCCGGGCCGGGGGTGCCGGCGCGGCCTCCGCGGACCTGTGAGGAGGGCTCGGGGAACGGTGGGCACGGGCTCCCGGCAAGGACTGCCGGAATGCCGGGGCGGTCCGTGAAAGTTGCGCACTGCGAGACGGTGTGCTCGTTGCGCAACAATCCGGCTTCGGGGTCGTCCTCGTCAAGAGATTCGCCCACTCAGCCGATAGGCCCCCCGCGAAACGGATACTGTTGCGCCATGCGGAACCAGGACCCGGGCAACGCAACTCAGAGCCAGGTGCAGTCGGTCGACCGGGCCATCAGCGTGCTGGAGCTCCTCGCGCGCAACGGCGAAACCGGCATCACCGAGATCGCGGGCGAACTGGGCGTCCACAAGTCGACGGCGTCGCGCCTGCTCAGCGTCCTGGAGACCAGAGGCCTGGTCGAGCAGCTCGGTGAACGCGGGAAGTACGCGATCGGGTTCGGCGTCGTCCGGCTGGCCGGCGCCGCGACCGGCCGGATGGACCTCGCGAAGCTGGGCCGCGCCAGCTGCCTGGCGCTGGCCGAGGAACTCGGCGAGACGGTGAACATCGCCATCGCCGACGACGGCGTCGCCATCAACATCAGCCAGGCCCGCGGTTCGGCCGCGATCACCACGCAGAACTGGACGGGCCAGCGCACCCCGCTGCACGCGACCTCGAGCGGCAAGGTTCTCTTGGCGTACATGGCGGAAACCGAGCGCAAGCGGGTGCTGAAGCGGAAGCTGGAGCAGTACACCCCGCGCACGACGGTCGAGCCGGAAGAGCTGCTGGCCGAGCTGGACCGGGTCCTCGAAGACGGCTACGCGGCCTGCTACGAGGAACTCGAACTGGGCATGCACGCCGTCGCCGTGCCGATCCACGGCCCGGGTGGCGAGGTCGTCGCCGCGATGAGCGCTTCCGGGCCGTCGTACCGGCTTTCGAAGCAGCGGGTGAAGCAGATCGTGAAGCCGATGACCGAGGCGGCGGAGGAACTTTCCGCGCAGCTGGGGTACTTCCGGGATTAAGGCTCGACTCTGTCCATAGTGGACGGCTCGACCCGGCGCGGCTACTGCCCCAGCAGCGTCGTGGCCAGTGCCTCGAGGTCCACGCCCGCGACGCCGTCGAGGACGTGCCACGGCGCGAGCCAGCCCGACGCGGCCAGCTCGTCGTAGACGGCCGCGCACCGCCGCTGCAGGCCGTCGTCGGTTTCGAAGGCGTCGCGCTCCCGGTCCGTTTCGGTCGCCGCCCGGCGTTCGGCGCGCTCGGCCGCGACCGCCGGGGCGACGCGCAGCAGCAGGTGCGCGTCCGGGCGGGGCAGGCCGAAGCGGGCGACCTCCAGTTCCCACACCCACTTCACGACTTCGCCGGCCGCGTCCTGCCGCAGCCGCGCGGCCGCGTACGCGGCGTTGGAGGCGACGTACCGGTCGAGCAGGACGACGTCGTGCGTGTCGCGCAGCGCGCGGATGTCGTCCGCGGCGCCGCTGCGGTCGAGCGCGTAGAGCATGGCCATGCCGTACACGGAGTCGGCGAGGTCGCCGTGCCCGCGGTGCAGCGCTTCGCGGACGAGGTCCGCGTGCACGCTTTCGCCGTAGCGCGGGAACGCCAGCGACGCCACGCTCGCGCCCTTGGCGCCCAGCGCCGTCGTCAGCCCGTCGGTCAGCGTGCGCTTGCCCGCGCCGTCGAGCCCTTCGATGACCACCAGTCGTCCCACGGGGATCACAGTATCGGTGGTGGTGGACCGGCGGGCTCGGTGGAAGGAGATCGACGCCGAGCCCGCCGGTTCGTCTAGGCGGGGTGCCGCCGCAGGTGGAGCACGTAGCCGGCGCCGCTGACCGCGAGCACGCCGACGAGGATCAGCAGCGGCACCCAGCCGGTGTCGTGGCCGGAGGGCGCCGGGCCGCCGTCGCCGCGGGGCATGACCTGGGACGTCGCGTCGTAGCCGCCGGCCTCGCCGTCGCGGGCGTAGGCCGAGCCGGGGAGCTTGTCGGCGTAGCGCGCCTCGACGGTCCGCTGGTAGTCGGCGACCGCTTTGCCGTCGGCCAGCGAGGTCACCCGGCCGTCGCGGACCGCGTACCAGGCGTCGATCTGCGGCTCGTGCAGCAGCTGGGCGCCGGCGGGCAGCTTCCGGGCGTACTCGCCCTCGACGTCACCCGAGGCGATGTTGCCGACCTGCCAGGCGCCGTCCGCGCCGCGGACCGACCAGAGCGTGGCGGTCCGGCCGTCGGAGGCCTGCGCGGGGACCGCGAAGTAAGCGAAATCACCCGGCGCCGCGCCGGGCTTGCCCGCGACGAAGTCCGGCGAGAGCTCGTACACGGGGTACGCGTCCGGCGCGATCCGGACCGTCACCGGTCCCCCGGCGCCCGGTGCCTGGGCGAAGAAGCGGACCAGGACGTCCTGGTACCCCGCGGCCACGCTGTGCGCCGCGAAGGCGTCGGCGCTGCTGATGCCGGCGGCCTGGGCCGCGCCTGACACCGGAGCCGTCATCAGCAGCGCCGCGCCGGTCAGCACGGCGAGCACGAGCGCCCGCCTGCTCATCGGGCGATCCCGGTGAGCGTGTGCGTCCAGGCGAAGGACGCGTTCCGGCTGTAGTAGCCGTAGGTGGACCAGTTGTAGCGCTTGGCGGGGCCGGGGTCGCCCCAGAACACCCAGTCGCCGCGGGTGTCGTAGCCGTAGAGGACGTGCGTGTGGCCGCCACCCGAGCGGTAGCCGACGCGGGTTTCGACCGGCCGGTCCGCCGCGGTCTGCGTCCGGACGTCGGCGTAGGAGATGCGCCGGTCGAGGTAGCGGCCGGGCGAGCTGAAACCGAGCCGGGCGAAGGCGCGCTGCGGGTCGGCGAGCGTGCCGGGGAGGTTGGCGCAGTCCGCGCCGGTTTCGCCGTGGGCGAGCTGGCAGAACCGCGTCTGGCCGACGACCTCGCCGTGGTAGGCGGCGATGGTGTTGCCGGCGCCGGCCCAGCACCACTGGTTCTTCTGCTGGAGCTGCAGGACGATCTGGTTCCGGTAGGTCGACGGCACTCCGGGCGCGGCTCCGGCAGTGGCCGGCGCGACCAGGCACAACAGCAGGCTCACGGCCAGTACGGCGTGGACCTGGCTCGACTTCACCAGCACAGACGGCCTCCTGTGGAGGAGTGGGCGAACCAGCGGTGGTCACAACGGTGAACAACGCGGTCACAAGGAGCAAGAACGCCATCCGGAGGAACGGACCGTTCCGGGGGACAGCCGGAACGCGGAACGCTCACCTCAACGAGGCCAACCACCCTGAACGGGGGTCGGCACGGCCACTCTACGCTGCTACCGTGAACGTTCCGCGGTGTTCACGCCCAGCGCACACACTGGTCGGGTGAAGGGACGAGCGGTGGCACAAGACGGGAACCTCCCACTGATCATCGATGGCGCCCGCACGACCCGGGCATCGGTCGCCGAACTGCCGAAAGAGCTGACCGAGGCCCTGCGCACCGGCGAGTTCCACCACGCCTTGAGACTGGCGATCGCCTACCGCGGCCTCTCGCTGGCCCGGCTGCGCGCCCACCTCGCTCTACGCGGCGTCCAAATCGGACAGTCGACGCTGAGTTACTGGCAACGCGGCCTGCGTCAGCCCGAGGTGCCGAAGGCGCTGCCGGCGGTCCGGGCCCTGGAATCGGTTCTCCAGCTGCCCGCGGACGCCCTGGTGGTGCTGATCGGCCCCCGCCTGGTCCGCCGCGGCCACCAGCCGGCGGCGTCGTTCCACGACCTGCGTTCCGGCGACATGGGCTCGATCGTCGAGGACCTCCTGGCCGAGCTGGGCGCGTACCCGTCGTCGAACCACTACAACGCCGACCTGGAGCTGCTGTCGGTCCACGACACGATCACGTTCGACGCGGAGCACCGCCAGGTCAGCCTGCGCACCCGGCTGGTGACGCGCGCCCGGCGCCACGGGCCGGACCGGTATCTGACGGTGTACAACGGCGATCCGGGCTGCCGGATCGACGACGTCGAGCTGATCACGGACGAGGGCTGCCGAGTCGGCCGGATGCGCCGCAACCCGGACGCGGACACGATGGCCACGGAGCTGCTGTTCGACCGCAAGCTGGCCGAGGGCGACATCCACGTGTTCTGCTTCGAGGTCCGCGACGATTCCGGGTCGGCTTCGCCGGGGTACTACCGGATGCTGCGGGACCGCTGCGCGAGTTACCTGGTGCAGCTGCGGTTCGACCGGAACGCGCTGCCGGCCCGGTGCACGCGTCAGGTCCGGGCGCGGGACGATGCCCTGCCGGTGGTGGCGGAGGAGCTCGCGTGCGACATGGGCGGGGTGAGCAGCGCGTTCTTCAGCGACGCCGGGCCCGGGCTGGCCGGGGTCGCGGTCGAGTGGAACTGACGCCGGGCTCGATGCCCCGCTGATCACGCGTGATGCCCGCCCAGTCACGCGTGATGCCTGGTTGCGCACGGTCGGCCCGCGTGCCGGAGCGGTCAGGCTCGTGTGACTCGCGTGACTGGCGGGGCATCTCACGTGACTGGAGGGGCATCACGCGTGATTGGCGGGCATCACGCGAGTGGCTGCGCACGCCGTCGGCCGTCAGAGCACCTCGAACCCGTTGGCCTTGGCCGCGTCGGCCTGGCGCTCGTCGCGGGTGACGAAGGTGACCGGCTCGCCGCCGGTGAGTTCCGCGGTGTCGTGCATCGCGACCGCGATGTGGATCGCGTCGAGGGTGCGCACGGGGTAGTTCTCGGTGACCAGCCGTCGGGCCGCCGGGAAGATCCGGCTCGGGGCCAGCGGGATCACGCCCAGCACCGTCCGCGTGTCACGGTCGAACTGGGTCAGGAACTCGCGGGCGTCCGGGATGCGGCCGGTCCGCTTGGCCGCGGTGACGGCGCTGGCGCACTCCAGCCGGGTCAGCTCGCTGGTGAGCACGAGGTGGCCCCCGTCGATCAGGAGCTTTCGCAGTTCGGCGTGATCGGGCTCGTCGGCGAGGTAGGCCCCGACCACGGCGCTCGTGTCGGCGTAGAAGACGGTCACCATTCACCTCGGGTCCAGTCGAGTGCCTCACTGACAGCCGTGCCCCAGCCACGCGAGCGTTCTTCCAGCTCGTCGTGCCCCGGCGCTTCCCCCTCCGGCTCGAAGGTGATCAGCTTGCCTTCCGCCACCAGGCGATTTCTTCGCTCCAGCGCGGTTTCCGTTGTTGCCACGATTCCCCTCAACGCCTCTGTGACCAGGTCGTTCATGCTGCGCCCCTGGGCTTCGGCCAGCGCCTTCAGGCGGGCGTGCAGCTCGTCGTCGATCCTTGTGATCAACTGTTTCACGACCCCATGATAACACGTCACCCATTAGTGCTATCATTGTCACAAGCGCAAAACAAAGGGCCGCCCCGAACACTTTCGGGGCGGCCCTGACCAGCAAGAACTCAGTACCGGTAGTGCTCCGGCTTGTACGGCCCTTCGACATCCACATCGATGTACTCGGCCTGTTCCTTGGTCAGCTTCGTCAGCTCACCGCCGAGCGCCTCGAGGTGGATGCGAGCCACCTTCTCGTCGAGCTTCTTCGGCAGCCGGAAGACCTCGTTGTCGTACTCCTCGTGCTTGGTGAACAGCTCGATCTGGGCGATCACCTGGTTCGAGAAGCTGTTCGACATCACGAACGACGGGTGGCCGGTCGCGTTGCCCAGGTTGAGCAGACGACCCTCCGACAGCACCAGGATGCTCTTGCCGTCCGGGAACACCCACTCGTCGACCTGCGGCTTGATGTTGATCCGGCGGATGCCCGGGTACCGCGCCAGTCCGGCCATGTCGAGCTCGTTGTCGAAGTGGCCGATGTTGCCCAGGATCGCCTGGTGCTTCATCTTCGCCATGTGCTCGACCAGCACGACGTCCTTGTTGCCGGTCGTCGTGATGACGATGTCCGCCTCGGGCAGGGCCTTCTCCAGCGTGCGGACCTGGTAGCCGTCCATCGCCGCCTGCAGGGCGCAGATCGGGTCGATCTCCGTCACGATCACGCGGGCGCCCTGGCCGCGCAGGGACTCCGCCGCGCCCTTGCCGACGTCGCCGTAGCCGCAGACCACCGCGACCTTGCCGCCGATCAGCACGTCGGTGCCGCGGTTGATGCCGTCGATCAGGGAGTGGCGGATGCCGTAGCGGTTGTCGAACTTCGACTTCGTCACCGCGTCGTTGACGTTGATCGCCGGGAACAGCAGCTCGCCCGCCGCCGCCAGCTGGTAGAGCCGCAGGACGCCGGTCGTGGTCTCCTCGGTCACGCCCCGGATGCCCTCGCCGATCTTCGTCCACTTGCCGGTGTCGGACGCGACCGAGGCGCGCAGCAGCTCGAGGAACACGCGGAACTCGTCCGAGGTGTTCTCGTCCGGGGTCGGCACGACGCCGGACTTCTCGAACTCGGTGCCCTTGTGCACGAGCATCGTGGCGTCACCGCCGTCGTCGAGGATCATGTTCGGGCCCTCGCCGTCCCAGGTGAGCATCCGCTCGGTGCACCACCAGTACTCCTCGAGCGACTCGCCCTTCCACGCGAACACCGGGACGCCCTTGGGCTCCTGGGGCGTGCCGTGCGGGCCGACGACGACCGCCGCGGCCGCGTGGTCCTGCGTCGAGAAGATGTTGCAGGAGGCCCAGCGCACCTCGGCACCCAGCGCCACCAGCGTCTCGATGAGGACCGCGGTCTGCACCGTCATGTGCAGCGAACCGGAGACGCGCGCCCCGCGCAGCGGGTAGACCTCCGCGTATTCGCGGCGCAGCGCCATCAGTCCGGGCATCTCGTGCTCGGCGAGGCGGATCTCCTTGCGGCCGAATTCGGCGGCATCGAGGTCGGCGACGGCGAACTCGATGCCGTTGCGGGTCTCGTGCCGCTTGGCAACGCTTTCGGGGGTCATAGTGGCGATTCCTCCAAGACTCGATGACACCCGAACACTACCGTTGTCCGCTCGACTGTCCCTAGAAGTGTTAGGAGGCCCTTACCGTGCCCATGCCCGGACCGGACACCCGTGTCGTGGAAATCCGCGTCGCCGGGCTCGTGGGCACCAGCGGGGAAACGCTGCTCGACGCGGTTGCGACCGTCGACGTCGCCGGCGACGGCCTGGGCCGGGTGATCCGCCCGGCGGACCGGCTGCGCCGCCCGGCGCCCGGGCCGGTGCTGCCGGCGCTGGGCCGGTCGATCCCGCGGACGCTCGAGGGCTACCTCTGGCACGGCATGACCTCGGGCGGCGCCGCGAAGGCCACCTGGGCGCTGCTGTTCCCGTTTTCCCTGGCCAACGTCGCCTTCTGGATGCTGCCGCCGGCCCCGCCGGAACGCCGTCTCGCGCGCGTCCTCGGCGCTGTCTGCCGCGGGTTGCTGCGCGTCGGCGCTCTGCTGCTGACGATGCTCCTGATGGGCCAGCTCGCCGCGATCGCGCTCGACCTGTTCGCCGCGCAGTGCCTGGCCCCCGGCTCGGGCTGCCTGCCGGTGATCCCCGACGTCCTGCGCTCGGGGCCGGCCCGGATCGCCGTCGGCGTGCTGCCGCTGCTCGTCGTGATCTTCGTCCTGCACCGGATTTCGAGCGCGACCTGGGCGGTGCACGCCGACGGCGACCTGACCGGCGGCCCGCTGCGGATGCGCGCCGACCCGGAGACGCCGGCGTTGCGCTGCCTGCACACCGTCGCGGCGCTGGCCTCGGTCGCGCTCCTGCTGCTCGGCGGGCCGTTCCGCGTTCCGGGTGACAGCGCCGGCCTCGTGGCCTGGATCGTCACCCTGGCCGTGGTGCTCGCCACCGTCGTCGCCGCCGCGATCGGCGTCGACACCGGCCGGTTCGCCCGGCCCGGCGTGCTCGCCTTCGCGACGCTGCTGGTCGTCGTGGCCGCGGTCCGGCTCAGGCCGGGTGCGGGCCCGCTGCCCGGCACGAACGGCGTCGTCGAAGGCCTCGGCGCGGCCATGGTCGCCGTCACCGTGCTGTTCGCCCTGTTCCTCGCCCCGGCGGCGCTGCTGGCCCGGCCCGGCTGGAAGCACAAGCCGCAGCGCCTGCGGCCGTGGATGGGCGGCTGGGCGGCCGCCCCGGTGCTCGCGCTGGCCGGCCTGCTCGGCGGCGGGTTCGGTGCCGGGCTGGCCGAGGCGCTCCGGCGGCTTTCCGGGGCGGAGCACCTGCGGGTGCCCGACACGTACGTGCTGGTCACGGTCCTGTGGGGCGCCGGACTGGCGCTGGCCGCGGTGCTCGGCGTGCTGGGCTTCGCGGTCGCCGTCCCGCTGCGCCGGCTGCGGCGGGGCATTCCGGAGATCGTCGAGCTGATGGAGCACGACGAGCGGCAGGAGGCCCAGGCCGCGGCGGCCTGGGCGCGCTCGGCCTGGGAACGGCGGCACCTGCACCACCTGGCCCTGGCGGTCGCGAGCGCGATGTCCGCGGGCGGCGCGGCCCTGCTGGTGCTGCGCTTCGGGTTCGGGCTGGTCCCCGGCTGGTTCGGCCCGCTGTCCGCGATCGGCGTGGTCGCGCTCGGCGCGCTGGCCGCGGGTCTGCTGCGCGTGGTCTACACGGCCGCGCGCACCCCGCAGCGCAGCCGCCACCTCGGCGCGCTGGCCGACCTGGTCTGCTTCTGGCCGCGGGCGGCGCACCCGACGGTTCCGCCCTGCTACGCGCTGAAGGTCGTCCCGGAACTGGCCGCGCGGGCGCGCGAACACCTCGCCGAGCCCGGCACGCGCGTGGTGCTCTCCGGCTACAACCTCGGCAGCCTGCTCACGCTCATGGCGGCCGCCCGGCTCGCGGCCGAGCTGCCGGAGGCGGACCTCGAACGCGTCGGCCTGCTCACCGCCGGCTCCCCGCTGCAGTGGGGCTACCAGCGCGCCTTCCCGGCGTTGCTGCCGCAGGAAGCGCTGGAACGGCTCTTCGCCGACCTCGACGGCCGCTGGCGGGCCCTGTGCCGCGGTACCGACATCTTCGGCGGCGGCGTGACGACCTGGCGGCACTCGGTCGCCGACCGGCGGCTGCACGGCGTCGGGTTCCTGCCGGACGGCGGCTGCGGCCCGGTGTCGGCGACGGCCGACGGCAACGGCGTCCTGATCCTCGGCGGCGACCACTGGCTGCCGGACCCGCTGCGCGGCCCGACCGGACGGCACCGCTGGGCGCCGGGGGTGCTCAAGCACCAGGACTACGTCGTCGACGCCGAATGGGACCACGCCGTCGCGATGGCCGCCGGCCTCGGCAAGCCGTCCTGGGGCGAGCAGGGCTCGCTGTTCGGGGACTTCCCCCCGAAACGGTGAAGGCCCCTCGCGCGCGGAGCGAGGGGCCTTCAGCCGTGGACTAGCTCAGCTTCACTCGGAAGCCTTGCGGCGGAACTTCAGCAGCGCGAGCAGGCCGCCACCGGCGGCGAGCAGCAGGGCGCCGACCCAGATCAGCCAGCTGTTGTCGAAACCGGTGTTGGCCAGGCCGCCACCGGTGCCCGACTCGTTGCCCGCCGGCACGGCGGCCGGAGCGGTGGTGCTGGCGCTGGTCGGCGCGACCGAGGTGTCGGAGGTCGCCGGGCCCGGCCGCGTGGCCGTGGTGGTCGACGTCGGCGTCGACGGCTTCGTCGTCGGCGTGGCGGTCTCGGTCGGCTTGTCGGTCTTGGTGCCGCAGGCGAACCAGTGGCTGATCTGCGGGACGTTCTTGAAGTCCTTGCCGACCATCGGGGCGTGCAGCTTCTCCCACGGCGGGACGGCGGAGAGGCCCTTCTTGCCCGGCACGTAGGTGTTGTACTCGTTGCCACCCTTGACCACGATGGCGGCGACCGTGACGCCCTCGGCCACGCCGGTGACCGTCAGGTACTGGTCCTTCGTCGTGCCGCCGGTGACCTTGAGCTGGTCGCTCACGTCGACGGCCTTGCCGAGGCCGATGTCCTTGCACTTGGTGGCGTTGCCCACCGTGCCGGTCGCGCGGTCGTCACCGGGAACGCACGCGAAGGCGGAACCGGCGGTTCCCATCAGAGCAGCGGTGGTGAGCGCCATGACCGCCACGGCACCGCGGAAGGTACGTCTGCGCATTGAGTGTCTCCTGTACCGAACGGGGGAAGAACGGCAAATCTGGGGGACGTGTCGCCACGGCACGTGGTTAATCACGCGGCTGTAATTCACCCGTCAGTGGCGCACGAAGGATGGAAAGGTATCGCACGTCACGCCACCGCCTACAGGGGGTCCCCCATTGCGCACGAATCGCAAGATCGTCTTGATCAAGCCGTAACCTCGCATTAAGCAACCAAACGCAAAAAGCCCCGCCGACCTGGGCGTCCAGGTGGGCGGGGCTTTTATCGCGCAAGTCAGGCGTCGGGCGCCTTCACGGGTTCGCCGGCCCCTTCGGCCTGGCGCTTGCCGAGCAGCGAATGCCGGCGGCTGTACGCGAAGTAGATCACCACGCCCACCAGCATCCAGGCGACGAACCGCAGCCAGGTCAGCACGGTCAGGTTCAGCATCAGCCACACGCAGGCGAGGATGGCGAGGATCGGGATCAGCGGCACCAGCGGCACCTTGAACGCCCGGGGCAGCTCCGGCCGCGTCCGCCGCAGCACGAGCACGCCGGCCGAGACGAGCACGAACGCGAAGAGCGTGCCGACGTTCACCATTTCCTCGAGCTTCTCCGCCGGGAAGAAACCGGCGGCCACGGCGACCAGGCCGCCGACGATGAGCGTCGCGCGCGTCGGCGTGCCGCGGTCGCCGGTCTTCGCCAGTCCGCGCGGCATCAGGCCGTCGCGCGACATCGCGAAGATGATCCGGACCTGGCCCAGCATCAGCACCATGACAACGGTGGTCAAGCCGGCCAGCGCGCCGAAGGAAATGATGTTGGCCGCCCAGTCGACGCCGTTCGCGGAGAAGGCCGTGGCGAGGGTCTTGTGGCTGCCGTCGCCCGCCTTGGTCGCGAGGTCCTTGTACGACGTCATGCCGACGACGACGAGCGACACGGCGACGTACAGCACGGTCACGATGGCCAGCGAGCCCATGATCCCGCGCGGCACGGCCTTCTGCGGGTTCTTCGTCTCCTCCGCGGTGGTCGCGACGATGTCGAAGCCGATGAACGCGAAGAACACCAGCGAGGCGCCGGCCAGCAGGCCGAAGACGCCGAACGAGCTGCTCGCACCGCCCGCGACCAGCGAGAACAGCGACTGGTCGACACCGGTCTGGCCGGCTCCGCCCGTCTCGCCCGGCGGGATGTACGGCGTGTAGTTGGCGCCCTTGACGTAGAAGAGGCCGAGGATGATCACGAACAGCACCACGGCGACCTTGATCCCGGTGATCACCATCGAGACCCGCGAAGACAGCTTCGTGCCGACAGCCAGCAGGAGCGTCAGGATCGCCACGACGAGCAGCGCACCCCAGTCGACGGTCACGCTGCCGATGTCGAACGTCGTCTTCGTGCCCTTGCCGAACAGGTAGCCGAGCACCGTCTCGAGGTACACCGACCAGCCCTTGGACACCGCGGCCGCGCCGACGGCGAGCTCCAGGATCAGGTCCCAGCCGATGATCCACGCCATGAACTCGCCGAAAGTGGCGTAGGAGAACGTGTACGCGCTGCCCGCGACCGGCACGGTCGAGGCGAACTCCGCGTAGCACAGCGCCGCCAGCGCGCAGGCGATCGCCGCGAACACGAAGGCGAGCGAGACCGACGGCCCGGCGTAGTCACCCGCGGTGCGCGCGGTCAGCGTGAAGATGCCGGCACCGATGACGACGGCGACGCCGAAGACCGTGAGGTCCCACGCGCTCAGGTTCCGCCGGAGCTTGGTGTCCGGCTCGTCGGTGTCCGCAATGGACTGTTCGATCGATTTAGTGCGCCACAATCCCGTTCCGGGCACCGTTGACCTCCTGCGGCTGGCCTGCATGTATCGCAGTAGGTCACCCTATCGGGTCAGACCGGTGACGGCTTGCCGAAGGGGCCGAAGTCGATCTTGGGCTACCGCGCGACGCTGCGGTCGAGGTCCGGCTCGAGGTAGATCAGCCGGGCGACCGGCACCTTGGCGCGGACCCGGGCCTCGGCGTCGTCGATGGCCGTGGCCAGCTCGGCGGTGTCGAGCCCCGGCACCATCGCCAGCTTCGCCGCGACCAGCAGCTCGTCCGGGCCCAGGTACTGGGTGCGGATGTGGATGACCCGCTCGACCTTGCCCGCGGCGAGCTCGTCGACGATCGTCGCGAGCACGCCTTCGTTGGCGCCTTCGCCGATGAGCAGGCTCTTCATCTCGATGATGAGGATGATCGCGATGACGCCGAGCAGCGCGCCGATCGCGAGGGTGCCGACGCCGTCCCAGACCGGGTTGCCGGTGGCGACCGACAGGCCGACGCCCAGCAGCGCGAAGACGAGGCCGAGCAGCGCGCCGGCGTCCTCCAGCAGCACGACGGGCAACTCGGGCTCCTTGGCCTGGCGGATGAAGCCCCACCAGCTCGCGTCGCCCTTGATCTTCTTCGACTCGGTGATCGCGGTGAAGAAGCTGTAGCCCTCCAGGGCGACCGCGACGAGGAGGATGATCACGGCGACGATCGGCGATTCGAGCGGCTTCGGGTGGCCGATCTTGTGGATGCCTTCGTAGATCGCGAACGCGGAGCCGAGGGTGAAGAGCATCAGCGCGACGATGAAGGAGTAGAAGTACCGGTCACGGCCGTAGCCGAAGGGGTGCTCCTTGTCCGCCTCCCGCTTCGACGTCTTCTGGCCGATCAGCAGCAGGCCCTGGTTCGTGGTGTCGGCCAGCGAGTGCACCGACTCCGCCAGCATCGACGACGACCCCGTGACGAGGAAGCCGACGAACTTCGCCGCCGCGATCCCGGCGTTCGCCCCGAGTGCGGCGAGGATCGCCTTGGTTCCGCCTCCAGCTGACACGACCGCTCCCCTGGTAGGTCCTGAAATGTCCGGGTGGAGCCTAATGGGAGCACGCGACGGCGGCCGTCCCGACCGGGAAGTTCGCTCAAGCGATGGCGGCGATGTCCCCGTCCTCGAAGTAGATCGCCTGGTGCAGGCGGCCACCCAACGCCGCGGCGTAGCGGGCGCCGCGCGGACGTCCTTCCCGGCAACGAGCAGGACACTCGCTCGCGAGGGGTCGAAAACGAACAGGATTCGCACGTTACCGGGCCGCAGCTCCTTCAGGTTCTGAATGCGGGAGCCGACGATCGTGTCGACCAACGGCCGCCCCAGGCCCGGACCACGACCGCCGCCGGGCCGATCCGCGACGCTTCCCGCCCGGTCCCTTTCCAGGTCGCCGGACGAGGCGAAGATCACGTCGACCGCGGGGCTCCGGTTCTGTCGTACCCCTTCGCTACCGTGGTTTTTCCAGCCGACCACTCCCGGGAAGGTGACATGGCGCACTTCGCCGTGCTCGGTCCGCTCGCCGTCGAGAGCCCGCCGGGCCGATGGGCGGTCCTGCGCGGTGAGCGGCAGCGCACGCTGCTGGCCGTGCTGCTGCTCAACGCCGGTCAGCACGTTCCCGTCGACGTGCTCGTCGAGGCGCTGTGGCCGGAGGGCCCGCCCAAGTCGTACACGTCCAACCTGCACACCTACCTCTCGCGGCTGCGCGACCGGATCGAGGGCCTGCGGGTCGAGCACGGCCCGCCCGGCTACCGGCTGCACGTCGAACCGGAGGAGCTCGACCTGCTCGTCTTCCGGTCCGCCGTCGCCGACGGGCGGCGAGCCGTCGATCCGGTGGCCGCCGCGGGGCACTACCGGCGGGCGCTCGCTTTGTGGCGGGGCCCGGTGCTGGCCGGGCTGCACGTGCCGCGGCTCGACGCCAACGTCGCCCGGCTGGAGTCCGAGCGGCTCGCCGTGTTCGAGGACTGCGTCGATGCGGAGCTCACCGCCGGGCGGCACGGAGAGCTGACCGGCGAACTGCAGGCCATGATCACCGAGCACCCACTGCGCGAGCGGCTGGCGGCGCAGCTGATGATCGCGTTGCACCGGGCCGGGCAGCAGGGCAGCGCGCTGGAGGTCTACCGCCGGCTGCGGGCCACGCTGATCGAGGAACTCGGCGTCGAACCCGGCGCGGAGGCCCGGCGGGTGCACGCGGCCGTGCTGCGCGGCGAAGACCCCGTGCCGCGGCTGCCGCCGTCGGTGTGGCCGGTGTGCCAGCTCCCGCCGGACGTCGGGGACTTCACCGGCCGCGAAGCCGAGCTGGCGGAGCTGGCCGGCGTGCTCGGGGCCGGCGCCGGCGTCCCGGTCGCGGTGCTCAGCGGCGAGCCGGGGGCGGGCAAGAGCACCCTCGCCGTGCGCGCCGCGCACCGGCTGCGCACGCGCTTCCCGGACGGCCAGCTGTACGTCCCACTGGCCGGCCGTGAGATCGGCGAGGTGCTGGCCGACCTGCTGCGCGCGCTGGGTGTCCCCGGCCCCGCGGTGCCGGACGACGTGCGGGCGCGCGCGGCGGTGTTCCGCGGCCGGCTCACCGACCGGCGGGTGCTGGTGGTGCTCGACGACGCCGTCGACCCCGAGCACGTCCGCACGCTGCTGCCGGGCACGCCGGGCTGCGCGGTGCTGGTGACGAGCCGTCGGCGGCTGAGCGGGCTCGCCGGCGCGCACCGGCTGGCCCTCGGTCCCCTGTCCGGCGCCGACGCCGCCGAGCTGCTGCACCGGCTCGCCGGGGCGCGGGTGGCCCGGGAGCGCGCCGACGCCGAGCGGATCATCGCGGCGTGCGCGCGGTTGCCGCTGGCGTTGCGGATCGCCGGCAGCAGGCTGGCCATCCGCCCGCACCTGCGGCTCGGGGAGCTGGCCGATCGGCTGGAGGACGAGGTCCGCCGGCTCGACGAGCTGACCGTGAGCGATCTGGCCGTCCGGAGCAGCATCGCGTTGAGCTACGAAGGCCTGCGGCCGCCCGCGCGACGAGCGTTCCGGCTGCTCGGCCGGTGCCGCCTCGCCGACCTGCCGGCCTGGGCGGTCACGACGCTGCTCGACGACCCGGACGCCGACGAGGCGGTCGAAGAGCTCGTCGAAGCGAGCCTGCTGGAGGCCCGCGGCGCGGACGGGACGGGCGAAGGCCGCTACCGGATGCACGACCTCGTCCGGCTGTACGCGGCGGAGCTCGGCGACCCGGCGCCGAGCGAAGGCCTCCGGACGGTACTGGCGGCCACGCTCGCGCTCGCCGACGCGGCGGCGGCCAGGCTGCCGCGCACAGTGCCGATGCCGTCCCCGGCCCACGAGCCGCCCGCGCAGCCGTTGCCGGAGGAGCTGGTGGAGCGGCTGCTGGCGCGTCCGGACGACTGGTTCGCGGCCGAGCGCGCGAACCTGCTGCTGCTCATCGGCACGCTCGCCCCGCGCGACGCCCTGCTGCTGCTCGACCGCCTCGGCGTCTACCTGTACCTGCACGGGCAGTACGCCGACATGCGCGCGGCGTACGAGACGGTCTCGGACGCCGACCCACCGCTGGCGACGGTCGCCGAGGCCACCCTGACCCTGCTGCGGCACGCGCGAGGCGAGTACGAGGAGGCCGCGGTCCGCTACCGCGCGTGCGCCAAGGAGCTGGAGGCCCACGGCGACCGCCGCACGCACGCGTGGGTGTCGGCGAACCTGGCTCACTGCCTGATCGGTCTGGGCCGCGCGGAAGAAGCGCTCCAGACGGCGACCGACGCCCGCGAGCTGTTCACTGTGGACGGATCCGCGGCCGAGCTCGGCTGGGTGCGAGCGGCGGAGTCGGCCGCCCTGCTGCGGCTCGGCCGGATTTCCGACGCACGGGAGGTCGACCGAACGGCACTGGCGGCGGCCCGCTCGACCGGCGACGCCCGGGTGATCGGCGAGGCCCTGCACGGGTTCGCGTGGTCGTCCCTGCTGACGGGCGACGACCCGGGCGCGGTGGCGGCGATCACGGAGTCGGTGCACCTGCTGCGCGGCACGATGGCGCGGTCGGCGTTGGCGAAGTCGTTGCGCACGTCCGGCGCGATCGCGGCGGCGACGGGCGCGCGCGAGGACGCGGTGGCGGCGTTCGAAGAGGCGCGCGAGCTGGCACGGGAGCTGGACGAGCGGCCACGGGAGCTGTCGTGCACTCGCGCGCTGGCGGCGGCCTGGATCGGCTCGGGACGGGCGGAGCAGGCGATCCCGGTGCTGCGGGCGTGTCTGGACGAGTTCCGTTCGATGGGCGGCAAGGCGGCGACGGGCCTGACATGGCTGGTGCTGCACCGGGCGTACCTGGCCACGGGAGAAACGCAGGCAGCGGCCGAGGCGGAGACCGAGGCCGCAGAGCTGCTGAACCCACGCGACGCCAGCGCGGCGGCCTTGCGGAGGGCACTGCTCGCTCTCACCCACCCGGCTTGACGGCCCTGCCTCTCCGGCCCGCCACCTTCGCCCGCTCCGGCCCTCGCCGAAGCGGCCCTCGCCGAAGCGGCCTAGCGGGCGCTGGCCGACCGGCCTGCCGGGCCGCGCACCGAACCGGGCTCACGTGGGCGGCTCCCCCAAACCCGCCTGCGGGCCCTCGCCGAGCCAGCCCGCTAAGCCCTCACCGAACCGGCCTGATGCGGGCTGGCTCGCCGCCAACTCGCCTGCGGGCCCTCGCCGAACCGGCCCGCCAAGCCCCTCACCGAACCGGCCTCACGTGGGCCGGCTCCCCACCAACCCACCTGCCAGGCCCTCGCCGAGCCAGCCCACTAAGCCCCTGACCGAACCGGCCTGATGTGGGCCGGCTCCCCCGCCAACCCACCTGCCAGGCCCTCGCCGAACCGGCCTGCGGGGCGAGGCCTGATGGTGCCGCCCCCTCACCGCACCACCTGCCTCGCCCTCGCGGCCGGGGTGGTGCCGCCCCCTCGCGGCACCACCTCGAGCCCAGACGCCGGGCGAATCCGACCGGCGCCACCCCCAGCGGACCCGGCGGCGCGCATCAGCGCACCAAGGTCCCCCTTGGTGTTGATCGTGGCGGACGCCGCCACACGGAACGCACACAGAAACCCGCGACCCCGCCAGTACCCCGATGGTCGACTCCCGCGGTCGGCTCGCGCACCCACACGGTCGGCTCACGTGCCTGGACCCTCAGCCCGGGTAGCCGGGCTCGGGCTCGGGCTCGGGCTCGGGCTCGGGCTCGGGAGCCGATCCTCCAGGTACGCAGGTCAACCTGGCAGGTACGCAGGGCCGACCAGGCAGATACCTGGGCAGGCCGAGCCGGTACGCAGGCACCCCACCGGGCGTGGATCAGGCTGGCGGGCCGGTGAGTGGGCCCTCAGTCTTCGCAGGTGCCGGCTGTGGCGCGGAACAACTGGGCCCGCTCCCCACCGAGCGCGCGCACACGCACCGGCGGGTCCGCCGCCGGCAGCCACACCGACTGGCCGCGGCGCAGCTCGACCTTCTCGCCGTCTTCGGCCGTCACCAGCAGGTCGCCCGCCGTGCACAGCAGGATCTGGGGGCCCACGCTGTCGACCGAGATTTCGTCGTCCTGGCCCGCCGCCCACTCCACGCGGGACAGTTCGAACTCCGGCGCGTCGGTCCGGTACACCGCCATGCGCCCGCCCGTGTCACCGCACTGGACCGGCATCTCGCCGCACGCGAAGTCGACCACCCGCAGCAGCTCCGGCACGTCCACGTGCTTGGGCGTCAACCCGCAGCGCAGGATGTTGTCCGAGTTCGCCAGGATCTCCACGGCCGTCCCGTGGAGGTACAGGTGCAGGTTGCCCGCCGGCAGGTAGATCGCCTCGCCCGCGCGCAGCGTCAGGCGGTTCAGCAGCAACGCCGCCAGCACGCCCGCGTCACGCGGGTGGGCCTCGCCCAGCTCCAGGATCGTCCGGCACTCGACCGCGAACTCGCCGTGCTCCTGGACGTGGACGACGCACGCGTCGAGCACCTCGGGCAGCAGCGCGTCCAGCGACGGCTGCGGCAGCGTGATCCACGTCGTGAACAGCGCCCGCAGCCCGTCCGGGTCCGGCTGGGCCTCCAGCAGCCCGGTGTACTTCGCCAGCCCCGGCGTCTCGATCGCCTTCAGCAGCTTCACCGTGCGGTCCGGGGTGCGGAACCCCGCCAGCGCGTGGAACTCCGTCAGCGCGCAGACCAGCTCCGGCTTCGCCGTCGGATCCGGGTAGTTGCGGTTCGCCGCGTCGCGCGGGATGCCCAGCTTCTCCTCGCGGGCGTGCCCCTCCGCGGCCTGGGCCGCCGACGGGTGCGCTTGCATCGACAGCGGCTCCTCGGCCGCGAGGATCTTCAACAGGAACGGGAGCCGCCCGCCCCACCGCTTCGCGCAGCGCTCGCCGAGCTGGGTCACCGGGTCGGTGTCCACCAGCTCGAGCAGGCTCCGCTCGGTCCCGTCGGGGCCGATCACGTGCGACGGGTCACCCGGGTGGGCGCCCATCCACAGCTCGGCCTCGGGGTGCGGCGCGGGTACCGGACGGCCCAGCAGCTCGGGGATCGCCGTCCGCGATCCCCAGGCGTAGGGCCGCACCGCGTTGCGCAGCAGCTCCACTGTCACCTCAACTCCACTCCTTCGGCACCGGCCGGAGGCCGGTGCTAGGCGGGTCTCACGCCGTCGCGGGCGCGAAGCGGCCCGCGCCGCCGATGCTGCCCGCCGCCAGCCCGAGATAGACCGCCGCCAGTTCGAACCGCAGTGCCAGCACCGCGGCCCGCACGATTTCGTCGGCCTCGATCTCCTCGGCCGGCGCGATGACGTCCGCACCCGGCAGCAGATCCTCGGCCTGGTAGCGCGCCGCGTCCGTGGCCGGACCGGTCCGCACCGAGAGCAGCAGCACCCGGGTGGGGATGTCACCAGAGGGATCGTCCGGATCGGCGAAGATGTCACGCTCCGCGCCACCTGATTGCGCCGCCCGCCGCAATGCGGGGCGCGCCAGGGCCTGACGATAGTCCTCGACGTCGCACACCGTGGCCGCGTGGGCCGCGAACGCGTGCGCAGCGTGTTCGCCGACGGCGACGGCGACCGGGTCCAGCCCCCACAGCAGCGGCACGCGGTCGGCGACGCGCAGCGCCAGCGCCTTGGCCGGGTTCGCGAACGAGTCCCGGGCCAGGTAGTCCTTCTCGGCTTCGAGGTCCAGCTGGTCGGCGAGCACCTGGACGTCGGAGATCAGCAGGCCCAGCGCGTTCGCGGTGAGCAGCCCGGCGGCCAGGCCGCGCGGGAACGCCAGCTCCGGCGGCACCGGGATCCGCGGCGCCAGCAGGATGCCCTTGCCCGCGACGGCGGCCGCCACCGGGCCTTCCGACGGCGCCGAAAGCACCACCGAGGCGCCATAACGCGCGGCGCGCTCCAGGGACGCGGCGAGCTCGCGGTCACCCGGGTCGTCGGTGTGCGCGAACACGACGTCGAGCGCGCCGATCCAGCTCGGCACCACCTCGGCGACGACCACCGGCACCGGGCACGAGGGCGCCAGCAGGGCGGCCAGCAGCCGCGTGAGCGTGCGGCTCACCCCGGGCCGGTCGATCAGCACGACGGCGCGCGGGCGGCCCATGTCGAGCCGGTCGGACAGCTCCAGTTCCGCGGCCAGCTCGGCGGTCGCCCGCACCTGGGCGCCCGCCATCGCGGCGGCACGGAGCAATCCCGCGCTGTCGGCCTCGGCCAGCCGCGCGGGGTCGTCGAGCAGCGTGTCGTCAAGCACTGTCGGCATCGGAATTCCCGTGCTCCCCGGGCCGGGTCGCTTCGTCCAGCAACAGCACCGGGATGCCGTCACGGACGGGGTACACGCGACCGCATTCCGTGCACGTCAGCGCGTCGGCCTCGGGGTCGTCCGGCGCGCCCGGCCGGAGCGGGGCGTGATCGGGCGACGGGCACGCCAGGATCTCGAGGAGCTGGGCGTCGAGCGTGATGGCCATGGTTCCTCCATACCACGCGAGAAGGTGTGATGAAGGGCACTTCAGGACACAGTTCGGCCCGCGGCCCGCCCTTCATCGTGGACGGGGTCAGCTGCGGATGATCGCGAGCACTTCGTCCACCAGTCCCTGCACGGCCTCGGCGTTCGCGGCCTCGACGTTCAGGCGGAGCAGCGGTTCGGTGTTCGACGGGCGCAGGTTGAACCAGGCGCCGCCCGGCAGCTGCACGGTGAGGCCGTCCAGCTCGTCGAGCTCGACGCCGGACCGGGTGCCGAAGCTGTCCTTGACGGCCATCATCTTCGCGACCTGGTCGTCGACTGTGGAGTTGATCTCCCCCGAAGCCGCGTAGCGCGAGTACGCGCTGGTCAGCTCGCTCAGCGGGCCGGTCTGCTCGCCGAGCGCGGCGAGGACGTGCAGCGCCGCCAGCATGCCGGTGTCGGCGCGCCAGAAGTCGCGGAAGTAGTAGTGCGCGGAGTGCTCGCCGCCGAAGATGGCGCCGGTGCGGGCCATCTCGGCCTTGATGAACGAGTGGCCGACGCGGGTGCGGACCGGCTTGCCGCCGTGCTCGGCGACGATCTCCGGCACGCCCTTGGACGTGATCAGGTTGTGGATGATCGTGCCGCCCGGGTCCTTGGCCAGCTCGCGCACGGCGACCAGCGCGGTGATCGCGCTCGGCGAAACCGGCTCGCCGCGCTCGTCGACGATGAAGCAGCGGTCGGCGTCGCCGTCGAAGGCGATCCCGGCGTCCGCGCCGACCTCGCGCACCTTGGCCTGCAGGTCGACGATGTTCGCCGGGTCCAGCGGGTTGGCCTCGTGGTTCGGGAAGCTGCCGTCGAGCTCGAAGTACATCGGCACGACGTCGATCGGGAGACCCGCGAAGACGGTCGGGACCGTGTGGCCGCCCATGCCGTTGCCGGCGTCGACGACGATCTTCAGCGGCCGGCTGCCCGACAGGTCGACGAGGTTGCGCAGGTAGGCGGCGTAGTCGGCGAGGACGTCCCGCTCGGTGACCGTGCCGCGCTGGCCCTCGAACTCCGGCACGCCCTGCTCGACGGTGTCGCGGATCTCGGCCAGCCCGGTGTCCTGGCCGACCGGCGACGCGCCGGCGCGGCACAGCTTGATGCCGTTGTACTTCGCCGGGTTGTGGCTGGCGGTGAACATCGCGCCCGGCAGGTTCAGCGAGCCCGACGCGAAGTACAGCTGGTCGGTGCTGGCCAGCCCGATGCTCACGACGTCGAGCCCCTGCGAGGTGACGCCCTCGGCGAAGGCCGCGGCCAGGCCCGGCGAGGAGTCGCGCATGTCGTGGCCGATCACCACCGATGGCGCCTCCGGCTTGATGAGCAGGGCGAAGGCGGCGCCGAAGTCGCGGACGAGGTCCGCGTCGAGCTGCTCGCCGACCACGCCGCGAATGTCGTAGGCCTTCACGATGCCCGAAAGGTCTGGCACGCCGTCTCCCCGCGAATAGTCGTCCCGGCGCCCGCTGCGCCGCGCGGAAAGCCTACCGGCGAGGTGAGTGGGTTACGCGTTCAGGCGCGGCCGGGCAGGACCCGCAGGTGGCCGCGGCGCCCCGACGGGCCCTCCGGCTCGGGCGCGGGAGCCGGTTTGCCGGGGCGGCCGGCCTCGCGCACGGCCTCGGCCAGCGCGGTCAGTTCGTCGGCCGACGGGTCCGGAGCGGCGAAGGCGCCTTCGTGCCGGACGACTTCCCAGCCCTTGGGCACGGTCAGCCGCAGCGCGTGGGCTTCGCAGAGGTCGTAGGAGTGCGGCTCGGAGGCGGTGGCCAGCGGGCCGACGACGGCGGTGGAGTCGCTGTACGCATACGTCAGCGTGGCCACCGCTGGCTCGAGACAGCCAGTACGCGAACACTTCCGTACGCTCCGCACGAAACGAAACGATAGCGCGTCGCCGCAAGCCTGGAGGAGCGACACGCGCTGGGACGTGCCGACCGCATAGACTTCGGGCGTGGCGACGGCTCGTGATTACCGACAGCGGCGGCGCTCGCGACGGGACCGGCACGGCCGGGGCCTGCGCGGGACGCTGTATCCGGCGACCCTGCCCGCCGCCGCGAGCCGTGCGGAACGGTTCGACGCGCTGGTGCTCGACGCACTGGAGCCGATCGAAGCCCGCTGGCGCCACGAGCTGACGAAGCTCGACGTGGCGGTCGACGACGTGCCGGAGGTCCGCGAGAACGGCCATTCGCCGGCGGACGGCGTCCTGCACGACGGCGCGGTGCCGCTTTCGCGGCTGGTGCCGGCCGGGGTGGACCGGACGGGGCTGCCGACTCGGGCGCGGATTGTGCTTTACCGGCGGCCGTTGGAGGCTCGGGCGAAGGATCCGTCGGAGCTGGCTGAGCTGGTTCATGACGTGCTGGTGGAGCAGGTGGCTGGGTATCTCGGGGTGGAGCCGGACGTCATCGAAGGGGAGTAGTTCCTGGCGTGCGTCTGCTGCGGTTGGAAGTCTGCCGCGGCTGAAAAGCTGAAAGCTGTCCTCGCCGGACGGGCAGGCTCTGGGATGGCCGCTCTTCGCTGCTGCTGGCTCTCGTTCGTGAGGTGGGCCGCTGGGTGGTCATCCCGTCGCCTGATTGAGGCCTATCACTTTGAGCCGGGCCCGCAAGCCTGCGCTGTTCTCCTGCCTTGCGCTGGTGGTTGCGGGCCCGGCTCAAAGTGATTTTCTGGCCTCAGGCGACGGGATGACCACCCTGCTCCTTTGGTGGGTCGGTGGGGCGTGCGGTGTTGCCGCTGCGCCGCTCACGGGCGCTCCGGGTTGGGACTGCCGTCAGGAGGGTGAACAGCGCTGCCGCCAGTTGGGCCAGCAGGAGGAGGTTTCGTTCCGTTCCTGGGTACTCCACCGTTACCTCTGATGACGTCGGGGGCAGCGATACCGCCACCTGGTGGCCCCAGGCCGGCACGATGGGCACCGGCTTGCCGCCCACCGTTGCCCTCCAGCCCGCTTCCTGCTCCGCCGCCAGCACCAGGAGCCGTCCGGTTGGGCCGTCGGATACGCGTACGCGTACCTCCGGGAGGTCTGCCCTTACCGGTGCCACGCCTGGGGCGTTGCCGGGGGCGCCGCCGCCCGTGACCGCTGCTTTTGCCTGCTCCGGTGAGATCAAGATCACCTGGCCTGCCGGGGGGAGCAGGCGGAGGACGCCACGGCCGTCGGATGTCGGGGCGGCCACCGAGAGCAGGTCCTTCGCCAGCGGTGGGTACGCCCGTGGGTCGGCTCCTGGGGGCAGCACCACGAACTGGACGCCCGCGGCGGCCGCCGCCGCCAGGGAGCGCTGGACCGCCGCCGCGTCGCCCTGGGCGAGGTCGGTGCGCCAGGCCGCCAGGCGGGCCGGGGTGGCCGGTGCCGGGGCCAGTTCGTCGTCGCCGTAGTGCGGGAGGCGGGCGCCGATCTGGCGGGTTGCGTCCGGGGCCAGGTCGAGCACCGACCGGCCGGACGCCGTCAGCTCGGCCGCCACCTCCGGGGCGAGCGACGGCCGCTCGCCCGCCCGCAGCGGCCCCTGCGAGCCGACGGCCACCGCACCGGCCGCCAGGGCCAGGAACACCGCCACCCCGGCCACCGCCATCACCTTCGGCAGCCAGGCCGCCGGGACGCCGGCCGTGCCGCCGCGCTGCCACGACCCCAGCACGACCCACAGCAGCCCGGCGCCGATGACCAGCAGCGGCACGCCCGCGTAACCGTGCGACGGCGCGCCGCCCTGCATCGGGACCGCCGTCACCAGCCGCACCAGCACCAGCCCGCCCGCGCCGAGCGCCGCGAGCGCGAGCCCGCCGGCGGCGAGCTTCGTCGGCCGGACGACCACCGCCACGAGCGCCGCGGCGATCACCGCGACGCCGATCGGCCAGGCACCCGGCCCCCCAGGGTCGAGCCCGGCCAGGTCGGTCCCGGAGACGGCCGAAGCCGCGCCGCCGAGCCCCTGCACGAGCAGTTCCGGGTGCTTCAGCAGCACCGTCGGCCACGGCAGCAGCAGCACCAGGGGCAGCAGCACCACGATCCCGACCGACGCGGTCCGGCGCGCCAGCCCGGTCGGCGCGGGCAGCACGACGAACCCGATCAGCAGCCCGGCGAGCGCGAGCCCGTGCGCCAGCGGCGAGAACGCACCGAGCAGCGCCACGCCGAACGCCGACAGCGCCGAGACGTGCAGCCAGCGCGTGTCCGCGTGGACCAGCAGCCCGGCGAGGCCCGCGGCCACCAGCGGCAGCACCAGGTGCACCACGACGACGTCGAGCCGGCCCTGCGCCACGCCCGCGGTCGCGGCCGGCAGCAGCGCGTAGGTCGCGGCGACGACCGCGCGGACCCACCGGCGCACGCGAAGCCGTCTCGTCGCCGCGTACGCGCTCAGCGCGGACAGTGGGATGTCGCCGAGGAGCAGCACGGCCACCAGCGCGGCCGGCCCGCCGATCGGCGCGAACACCGCGCCGAGCGTGCCGAGCACCGGCAGGGTGGCCGACGCGGGCGCGCCGGTGCCGCCGGCGATCGCGTGCCACGGCGTCAGGTACGACGTCCAGAGCTCCCCCAGCCCGCCGACCGGGAGCAGCCTGCCGCCGAAGAGGTCGAGGCCGAGCCGGGCGCGGTTGACGACCAGGCCGAGCGCGGTCAGCACGACGAGCAGGACCACGGGCGGCGCGAAGACCGTGGCCGCCAGCACCCGGCGGCGGTTCACCTCGACGAAGACGAGTTCGGGTTCCGGCTCTTCGGCGTCGGGGGTGTCTTCGGCGGCCGGGGCTTCCGGCAGCGTGACGGCGACGAGCGTGCCCGGGCGGCGCAGCCCGGACCCGCGCGAGCTGACCCCGCGCAGCGCGCCGGCGGGCAGCGCGTCGGGGCCGACCGGGCGGTTCTCGCGGGCGTCGAGGGCTTCCGGCGTCACCCACGCCGACTCGGTTTCGACGGTCTCGGGCACGCGGCCGAGAGCGACGTCGTTCTCGACGCCGCGGCGCACCAGGCCGACGACCCCCGCGCGGACGGCGTTGCGCAGCCGGGTCCCGCGTCCGGTGAAGAGCCCGCGAACCGTGCCCGGCCGCGGATTCCGCCGCCGGTGGGCGCGCGCGGCGCGCAATCCGCCGCGTCCACTGAGGAGGTACGCGGCAGCGGCGAGCTCGGCCCGCGCTTCCCCGGTGCGGCGCAGCAGGACGAAGGCCAGCGCGCGCAGCACCGCCAGCAGCGGGAGCCGGATGAGGCCGAGCCAGAAGGAAAACGGCGAGCAGTTCACCAGGAACACCCGCAGCCCGTGGGCGCGGTTGGCGGCGGGCAGCGGGCCGGGGAGCGCGTCCGCCGTCCGCTGTCCGGTGGTGACGGCGCGGGCGTGCCGGACCCGCGCGAGCGGCACGGTCAGCACCACGCCACCGGCGGCGTTGGCGCGCCAGCCGAAGTCGAGATCCTCGCGCAGCAACGGGAAACCGGGGTCGAAGCCGCCGAGGGAGTCCCAGGCGTCGCGGCGCACGAGCGAGCCCGCGCTGGGCACGGCGAGCACCGCCACCGGGTCCTCGCCGGTCGCGGCGACCTGCTGGCGGTGGCCGGAGGCGTCGGTGGAGAGGCCGGCTTCGACGATCAGCCGCGGGTCCGTCCAGTCGACACCGAGCGCGCCGAGCACGGTGGCCGACGGTTCCTTCGTCGCGGTCTGCAGGAGCTGCTCGAGGCAGTCGGGGTCGGGCGCGCAGTCGTCGTGCAACAGCCACAGCCAGGAACCGGGGTCGCCCCAGCGCTCGGTGGCGTGCGCAACGGCTTCGGCGACCGCGGCGGCGAAGCCGGTCTCACCCGGCAGTGTGATGACCCCGGAGAGCACGGGGGCGGAATCCGGCCCGGGATCTTCGGCGGCTTCGGCGAGCAGCCGTGGGGTCGCGTCGGTGGAGCCGGTGTCCACGGCGAGCACGTGCCGGGGCCGGACGGTGCTGCGGCGCAACGCGGAAAGCGCCAGCGGCAGCCAGTTTTCGCCGTCGTGACAGACCACAATGGCCAGAACGGGCGCGGTGCGCGAAACGGGCGCGGCGGTGCGGGGCAACGAACGCTCCAGATCAGGCGGCAGTCGGTGCGGCCACCCTACGGCCCCGGCCCATCACCCGATGGTGAACCCACGCCGAGACGTCACCCAAGGAAAATCGCCGGTGACGCAAGCATCACCGGCGATTTCCGCAGTTCCACTGGGTGGACGCGACGTAGACGCAGGTTCAACGCGGACCCAGCCACGCGCGGGGGTCCGGGGGCTTGCCCCCGGGCGGGGTCTGGGGGTTGCCCCCCCAGAAGACACCTGAGGCGCGAGCGAGGTTCGCGCATTCCGCGAACAGACCTCACCCCCTCGAACCGCCTCAGACAGCTCGTTTCTTCAGCTTGCGGCGCTCCCGCTCGGACAGACCGCCCCAGATGCCGAAGCGTTCGTCGTGGGCCAGCGCGTACTCAAGGCACTCGTCCTTGACCTCGCAGCCCAGGCAGATCCGCTTGGCTTCGCGGGTGGAACCGCCCTTCTCGGGGAAGAACGCCTCCGGGTCCGTCTGCGCGCACAGGGCGCGTTCCTGCCAATCCTGCTCTTCCTCGGTGGCATCGATGAGCTCGGTGAGATCTCCCAGAGCCTGCTCCGGGATCTCGCCCCAACTCATGACGTGCCCCCATTCCTTCCCATCGGCTTCCAACCGCACGTCCGCCTCCTCGCTCCCTAGCACTCCCCAGGCTGGCGGTGGTGAAACGACACTCGCCGTCCCCTCTCGGCGGCGAATGACATCACTGTGATTACACCCGTGTAGTGCGGTCAGGTCAAGCGGAGTAGCGAGTTCGGGGGACGTTCCGGCCCGATCGCGCAAGGGGACACGCCGGTAACTTCACACCGGGCATACGGAAGACTGGAGCACGTGCAGAAGTCAGCAGTGCGCCCCAGCCCGGTCTTCCTCGGCATCCTCGCGCTCACCGTCGCCGGTGGCGCCATGGCCGCGTTCGGTGACATCAACACCGTTTTCGTCCGCGACCGCGACCCGCTGCTCATCGCGGGCGTGGTGATCTTCGTCGCCGCCGGCTGGGTGGCGTCGTTGTCGCTGCACGAGTTCGGACACGCGATGGTCGCCTACCGCGGCGGGGACTACAGCGTCGCCCACAAGGGTTACCTGACGCTGGACGTGCGGAAGTACACCGACCCCGTCCTCTCGATCATCCTGCCGTTGGTCTTCCTCATCATCGGCGGCATCCCGCTGCCGGGCGGCGCGGTCTGGATCAACCGCGGCGCGCTGCGCTCGCGCGGGACGTCGTCGTGGGTGTCGCTGGCCGGCCCGCTGAGCAACCTCGCGGTCGGGGCGGCGCTGGCGCTGGTGGTCGCGCTGGTCCCGATGGCGGGCGGCCTCGTGATCGCGATGTCCTACCTGGCCCTGCTGCAGATCGTGACGTTCCTGCTCAACATCCTCCCGATCCCCGGCCTCGACGGCTGGGGCGCGATCGAGCCGTACCTGCCGCCGCAGGCCCGCGAGCTGGGCGCGCGCGTCCGCCCGTGGGCGCCGATCATCCTGTTCGCGCTGCTGTGGTTCTTCCGCCCGGCGAACAACGCGCTGTGGGACGGTTCCTACGCCATCTTCAACGCGTTCGGCGGGTACGTGGACGGCGCGAGGATCGGCTTCAGCGTGTTCCAGTTCTGGAACTGAGGTTTGGACCGGGCGCCGCGCGGGAAGATCAGGTGCGGCGCTCGGTCAGCCAGACGTGCGCGCGCTTCCACACGACCCGCAGACCCGACCGCTCCCCCAGGTAGTCCCCCGCCGCCCCGACGACCGGCAGCATGCCGAGCGCGCGGTGGAACAGGTTGCCCCGCGGACGCTTCTCCAGTTCGCCCGTGATGCCCAGCAGTCCCCGGCCCAGCCGCCACAGCGTGCGGCCCGCCGCCTTCACCGTGGCCTTGCCGTGCTTCTTCTCCGACGCCCTCAGGTCTTCGGTCAGCTTCGCCGCTTCGGTCGCCTCCGCGGCTTCGTCGTGCTCCTCGTGCTTGCCCGCCGCGAGGTCCGGATCGATGTCGCGCTCGAAGAGCACCCATGCGATGAGGCGCACGCGCGTTCCGACGTCGGTCACGCCGTACTCGCCCGCGATCGCGCACAGCAGCAGGCCCTGGGACGCCGCGCCGAGCGCGTCCTGGACCGGCAGGCGGTCGGCCAGCGCCCCGCCCAGCCCCGGGATGGACGTCAGCAGCGCCGTGAACCGGCCGACGCGGTTCATCCACCAGCTCGACCGGTCGTAGCCCGTCATCCGCGTCCACGCCGCCGTGCCGGGCACCTTCACCGACGTGACGCCGTGGATCAGCTTGGCCTTCAGCCCGGACTCGACCTCGGCCAGGTCCTCCGACGCGCGCGCCTGCAGGCCGAACGGGTCGGCCTCGCGCAGCGCGTCCAGCATCGGCCCGCACGCACGCACGAACGGCCGCAGCACCGCCACGACCTGCTTGTCGGAGATCGACTCACCCACGTCCCGGTCCCCTTCCCAGCGTCCGGCGCGGCGCGCCGCCGAGCACCATCGCGCCCGGCAGCGCACTCGCGCCGAGCAACAGCAACGCCCGCCAGTCCTGGATCAGCACCAGGTCACCGCCCGGCCCGAGCAGGCCGACCCCGAACACGACGAGCACCCACACGGCCAGGGGTACCCAGGAAAGCGCGGGCCGCACCAGCTTCGCCGTGGTCCACACCAGCCACGGCGTGGTGACGGCGCCCACGAGCACCGTCACCGGCACCGGCACCACCCCGATCCGCAGCGGCAGGAAGAACAGCTCCAGCAGCGCGAGCAGCACCGTGTCGACCGCGAGCAGCGCGAGCAGCAGCCCCTGCTCGAGGGCGAGCCGCTCGTCCACGGTCACAGCCCGCCGAACAGGTCGTCCGCCGCGCCCTCGGCCGGGCCGCGGGCCAGCACGAAGTAGTCGCGATCGAGGATCGGCTGGGCTATCTCGTTCGTCAGCGCGAAGTACGGCACTTCGTCGTCGAACACGGCGAGCTGCGTCGCGTGCGCGCGCAGGGCCGCCACCTTCGCGGGCAGGTACGCGGCGACGTCGAGCACCGTCGTGATCTCTTCGTCCGGCGTCGTGGGCAGCTCGCCGTCCTCCGGGACGTCGAACACCGGGTCGTGGTCGCGCAGCGCGGCCAGCCCGGCGCGCACCGCGTCCCGCGACGCGACCGTGTGGAAGATCCGCTTCACCGACTCCGCGCGCGAAGCCGCCGCCATGGTGATCTCGTGGGCCCGGATGTGGTCGGGGTGGCCGTAGCCGCCGAAGGCGTCGTAGGTGACGACGACCTGGGGCCGGACCTCGTCGAGGATCTCCGCCAGCTGCGCGGCCTGCTCGTCCGCGGAACCCCCGGTGAACGCCCGGGGGTGCGACGCCGACGGTGTGCCGGCCATGCCCGAGTCCCGCCACCGGCCGAGCCCGCCCAGGTAGCGGTGCCGTGACACCCCCAGCGCGGCGCACGCGGCCGCCACCTCGGTGACGCGGTAGCCGCCCAGCTGGTCCGCGGCGTGGGCCCGCAGTCCCTCCAACTCCCCGAGGTCGGCCATGACCTCGCCCTCCTCACCCAGCGTGCAGGTCACCACGGTCACGTCGACGCCTTCGGCGGCGTATCGTGCGATCGAGGCGCCGGTGGTGATGCTTTCGTCGTCGGGATGGGCGTGGACGAACAGCAGCCTTCGCGATACCGGGGAGATCACGGGTTGAGCGTAATTCCCGTGCTCCGACCTTCGTCGGGGACACCCTCGGTTATCCTCGCGCGAGTCGCGACCGCCGCGTCGTGACGGTCTGTACCCCCACGAAGGGCATCTGGTGAGCACTGAAGCAACTTCGGCGGACGTCGCCGGCGTGTCAGGATCGGTCCTGTCCATTTCCGACCTCAGCGTGTCGTTCCAGACCGAGGACGGCGTCGTGGACGCGGTCAAGGGCATCGGGTTCGACGTGCAGCCCGGCGAGATCGTCGCCGTGGTCGGGGAGTCCGGGTCCGGCAAGTCCGTCACGTCGATGTCGGTGCTGGGCCTGCTGCCCAAGACCAGCCGGATCGCCGGTGAGCTGCGCCTCGGCGAGCGCAACCTGGCGGATCTCAAAGAGAAGGACATGCAGAAGATCCGCGGCAACCAGGTCGCGATGATCTTCCAGGAGCCGATGACGGCGCTGAACCCGGTCTACACGATCGGCTGGCAGCTGCGCGAGGCCCTGCGTTCGCACCTCGACATCGCCAAGGACGCCGCCGACAAGCGCGCGGTCGAGCTGCTCGACATGGTCGGCATCCCGAACCCCGAACTGCGGTTCAAGCAGTACCCGCACCAGCTCTCGGGCGGCCTGCGCCAGCGCGTCGTCATCGCCATGGCGATCGCCTGCGACCCGAAGGTGATCATCGCCGACGAGCCGACCACGGCGCTCGACGTCACGGTCCAGGCGGAGATCCTCGGCCTGCTGCGCAAGCTGCGGGACACCCTCGACACGGCGATCGTGCTGATCACCCACGACATGGGCGTGGTCGCCGACATGGCCGACCGCGTCATCGTGATGTACCAGGGCGAGATCGTCGAAGAGGCGCCGGTGCGCGAGCTGTTCGCGTCGCCGAAGGAGGACTACACCCGGCGGCTGCTCGCCGCGGTGCCGGTGCTCGGCCAGCGCCCCGAGGGCCGCCGCCTGCTCGACGACTCGGGCATCGACGCCGACAGCACCGAGGCGGCCAGGATCGCCGAGGAGATCCGGCTGGCCGACGAAGAGCTCGAGGCCGTGATCGAGGAGGCCGCGCCGGCCCTGGAGATCAAGAACCTCGTCCTCGAGTACCCCGGCCGCCGTGGCCAGGCCAAGAACCGCGCGGTCGACGACGTCTCGCTGACCATCGCCAAGGGCGAGATCGTCGGCCTGGTCGGCGAGTCCGGATCCGGCAAGTCGACCGTCGGCCGCTGCGCCGTCGGCCTGCTGCGCGCGACCCAGGGCACGATCGCGATTGCGGGCAAGGACATCACGACGATGTCGGCGAAGGAGATCCGCCCGCTGCGCCGGTTCTTCTCGATCGTGTTCCAGGACCCGGCCTCGACGCTGGACCCGAAGATGACGATCGGCGAGTCGATCGCCGAGCCGATGGTGCTGCACAAGGTGCTGTCCGGCAAGGCGCTGTCGGCGCGGGTGCGTTCGCTGCTCGACAAGGTCGAGCTGGGCGGGCACTACATGAACCGCTACCCGCACGAGCTCTCGGGCGGCCAGCGCCAGCGCGTGGCGATCGCCCGTGCCCTCTCGCTCGACCCGGCGCTGCTCATCGCGGACGAGCCGACGTCGGCGCTGGACGTGTCGGTGCAGGCCCGCGTGCTGGACCTGTTCCTGGACCTGCAGCAGTCGCTGCAGTTCGCCTGCCTGTTCATCAGCCACGACCTGGCGGTGGTCGACCTGCTGGCCGACCGCGTCGCGGTGATGCAGCACGGCAAGCTCGTCGAGGTCGGCACGCGCGACCAGGTGCTGCACTCGCCGCAGCAGGAGTACACGAAGCGCCTGCTGTCGGCGGCGCCGGTCGCGGACCCGGTGCTGCAGGCCGAGCGCCGCGCGGCCTGGGAGGCCGGCAGGCTGGCCCCGGTGGCCGACTGACGTACTGGACGTTGAAGGGCCCGCACCCCACGGGGGTGCGGGCCCTTCGCGTACCCGGCCGGACGACACGCGTACCTAAGCGGACGACACGCGTACTCGGACGGACGACACGGCCTCGGGGGCGGTACGCGTGTGTCGTCCGGCCAGGTACGCGTGTCGTCCAGCGGGGTACGCGTGTCGTCCGTCAGCTGACGCGGACGCGGGGGGCCAGGACATCGAGGCCGAGCTCGTCCTCGGTTTCGGCGATGGCCGACGCGCTGATTCCCGGCTCGCCGAGGGGGTCGCGGGTGTTGGCCAGCCGGCGGAGCACGTAGCGCACGAGATTCGTCCGGAACCCGCAGGTCCGGCGATCCGCGTACGAAAACGGACGCGGGGGTGACCGGATCCGGTCACCCCCGCGTCGCGCGCGTTCAGGCCTTCATTCTCCGCTGGCGCGGGTCGAAGGCGTCGCGCAGACCGTCACCGATGAAGTTGATCGTCAGTGAAATCAGCACGAGCACGACGAACGGCCCGAAGAACAGCGCCGGCCGCGTCTGCAGCTGGGCGTAGTTCTCCAGGATGACGCGGCCGAGCGAGGTGTCCGGCAGCTGGACGCCCAGGCCGATGAACGACAGCGCGGCTTCCGCCAGCACGGCCTGCGCGACCGCGAGGGTCGCGTTGACCGTGATGCTGCCGACCATGTTCGGCACCAGGTGCTTGAAGATGATGCGGAACGTCCCGGCGCCGGACGCGCGTGCGGCGTCGACGAACTCGCGCTGGGACAGCGACATCGCCTCGGCGCGGGTGATCCGGGCGATCTGCATCCAGGCGAACGCCGCCAGCACCAGCGCGACGATGTACCAGGAGCCGCCGCCGAACACCTTGGCGAGGATGGCCGCCGCGGCGATCTGCGGGACGATCAGGAACAGGTCCGTCACCCGCGAGATCGCCGAGTCGGAGAACCCGCGCAGGTAGCCGGCGACCGCGCCGAGCACGACGCCGACCACGGTGGCCAGGATCGACACCGTGAGCGCGATCAGCAGCGAGTACTGCGTGCCGCGCAGCACCTGCGACACCATGTCCTTGCCGACCTGTGTCGTCCCGAGCGGGAAATCGCCGCTGGGCTTGGCGAACGACGGGAACGAGCTGTCCTCGTAGTTGTGCTTCCAGAAGATCGGCAGCACGATGCTGGCCAGCACGATCAGCAGCAGCACGGCCGACGACGCCATCGCCAGCTTGTGGTGCAGGAACTTCCGCAGGACGAGCTTGCCCTGGCTGCGCGGTTCCGGCAGCGCCTCCGGCGGCAGGGTGCCTTCGGCCGCGGCGGTCTCGGTCGCGAGAAGAGAGTTCAGGTCAGCCAACGCGAATCCTCGGGTCCAGGATGCCGTACATCAGGTCGGCGATCAGGTTGGCGACGATGACACTGCTGGCGATCACCACGAGCCAACCCATCATCACCTGAGTGTCGTTCTTGGTGACGGCTTCCACCAGCAACGTGCCCATACCGTGCCAGTTGAACACCGTCTCGGTGATGATCGCGCCGGCGAGGACCGAGCCGAAGTTGACCGAGAACAGCGTCGACACGGGGATCAGGGCGTTGCGGAACGCGTGCCGGAAGATCACCCGGCCGTTCGCCAGTCCCTTGGCCCGCGCGGTGCGCACGTAGTCGGCGTTCAAGACCTCGAGCATCGAAGCACGCTGGAACCGGCTGTACGCGGCGAAGCTGATCGCCATGATCGACAGGGTCGGCAGCAGGTACGCGCCGATGGTGCTGGCGATGAAGTCGCCGACACCGCCGTCCGTCTTCAGCTGCTCCGGGCTGGTGGTGCGCAGCCAGGGGTTGCCGAGCACGTCCTGCAGACCGAGGTCGCGCACCCAGCCGTTGATCTCGATCGCGTAGTTCTTCAACACGATCGCGATGCAGAAGATCGGCATGGAGAACAGGAGGAAGGCGAGGGTGGTCGCGATGTAGTCGATGATCGAGTACTGCTTCACCGCGGCCAGCACACCCACGATGATGCCGATGACCAGCGCGAGGATCTCGGCGCCGACGACCAGCTTGAACGTGACGCCGAACGCGGCCAGCACCTTGGGCGCGACCGGCGCGAGAGCGTTGCCCTGCGCGATGGACGTGCCCCAGTCACCGGTCAGGAAGTGCCCGAGCCAGGTGAAGTAGCGCGGCACGATGCCCTGGTCGAGACCCAGCTTGGTCGCCGTGGCGGCCAGCGCTTCTTTGCTGATCAGCGGGTTGCTGCGCAGCTCGCCCAGCGGGTCACCGGTGCCGGCGACCATGACGAAACACAGGAACGTCCCGACCAGGAGGACGGGAATCGATATCGCCAGACGGCGAAGGATGTAGATCACCAGGTTCAACGAACTGCTCCTCATCCGGGCCTGGTCGTCAGAAGTGCGCTGGACCGCTACCCGGTTGTCTACCGTAGTGGTGGTAACCCTACGGTCAACAGCTACTTCCGGTGGGTACCGGGGCCCGGCTCGTGGCCGGGCCCCGGTACCTCCCAGGTCATCTGGAGCGAGGGGAAAGAAGAGGCGGGACGGGCCCTACTTCTTCTGCTCCCACTCGCCGGCGTTCCACAGGGCACCGTCGTACGACTGCATGTACACGCGGTCGATCCCCTTGAACGCCCACATGGACGGCGTCTGGAACAGCGGCAGGGTCGCGTACTGGTCCGCGATCGCCTTGTCGACGTCCTGGTAGGCCTTGAGCTTCACGGCCTCGTCGGTCGCCTTCACCGCGATGTCGTAGTTCTTGTCGATGTTCTCGTCGCAAAGACCCTGGTAGTTCTGGTCACCACCGTTTTCCTTGCAGACGTAGATCGACCGGGACTCCGACTTGTTCGGCGTGGAGGACCAGCCGAACAGCGCGACGTCGTAGTCGCTGGCCGCCAGACGGCCACCCTTGAGGAAGTTGGCGTCGGTCTCGTCCTTGACCTCGATACCGGCCGCCTTCGCCTGCGAGATGATGATCTCGACGGTCTGGCTGCGGCGCGCGTTCTGGTTGTGCGAGATCTTGAACGAAGCGCGCTGACCGCCCTTGGCGAAGATGCCGTCGCTGCCCTTGACCCAGCCCGCGTCGGACAGGGTCTTGGCCGCCGCCTCGGCGCCCAGGCCGGCCTTGCTGCCGTACAGGTCGGTGTAGCCCTCTTCACCCTGGAAGAACTCGATCGAGTTCAGCGGGGCGGCGTCCGCCTGGACTTCCTTGAGCAGCTTGTCGGTGATCTCCTTGCGGTTCACCGTCTCGAAGAACGCCTTGCGCAGGTCCTTGTCCTTGAACATGCGCTTGTAGTTCAGGTCGAGGTGCTCGAAGGTCAGCTGCGGAGCGGAACCGTAGGTGACGCCCTGAGCCGCGAGACCCTTCAGCGTCTGGGCCGCGGTGGCGTCCGGCTGGGTCGACGCCGCGACGTCGATCTCACCGTTCTGCAGCGCGGTCGCCATGGCCTTGGTGTCTTCCATGGCCCGGACGACGATCTTCGCCGGACCGCCCTTGCCACCCGACCAGTTCGGGTTCTTCTCCAGCGTGACGGCCTTCTGGTTGGCGTCGAACGCGGTGATCTTGTACGGGCCCGACGACGGCATGATGTCCGCCTTGAAGCCCTTCCACTCGTTCGTCCAGAAGTCACCGGCGGCCTTCAGCTGGGCCGGGTCGCCGGTCGGGGCCAGCTTGGTGATGTCCGCGATGCCGGTCTTGGACTGCAGGACGTGCGCCGGCATGATCGCCACGCCGTTGAACAGGCCCTTGTAGTCGAGGTACGGCTCGCTGAAGTCCGCCTCGAAGGTCAGCGCGTCCTTGCAGGTGGCGGTCTTGATCAGCGAGTACCCGGTGGTCGACGCCGCGTTGAACGGGTTCTTGCCGTCCGGGCCCTTGGCCAGGCCGCTCTGCGCCAGCCACGCCAGGTACATGTCCTTGCAGTCGTACGCCTGACCGTCCGACCACTTGAGGTTCGGCTTGATCTTGTAGGTGACGACCTGCGGGGACTTCGACGTGACCTCGGCCGACTCGAACACGTCGACGTTCAGCAGCTGCTTGTTGTTGCCGTCGAGCTTGAAGACGCCGGAGAGCACGGAGGTCAGGATGTAGTTGTTGTACGACGTGTTGGTGTCGGTCGTCTGGTTGTTGTACCCAGAGTACCCATCGTCGATACCCACAGTGACCGTGGCGTCGTACCCCGGGGTGTCCGCGAGCTTGAACTGGTCAGCTGTTTCGGCCTTGCCGACAGCCATCGCCTTGATGTCGGTCGACGATCCGTTCTGGTCGGTGTTGCCCGAACCCGAATCACCGCCGCTGCAGGCGCTCAGCAACAGCGAAGCGCCGGCGACGAGCGACAAAGCGGAGACTGCTTTGGATCTCCTCATGAAGTGTGCCCTCCTAGCACTGAGCCCTTGAATATCGGGACAAGGGCCCACACCGCTCCGGTTTGGATGGGCCGGAGCCTACGACACGCCAAGCGACACTCAACTGGCGCACTGCGGGTGCACGCTAGAAAGGAAAAGCACCGACAGTCACCAGTTCAGGGTCGATCGTGACCAAAGGGTGACTTCCAGTCGACATCCAGAAATACGACGGTTACCTCATGGATTCACAACGTCCCACTCGAAGGCGTTGGTAAAGATCACCCGGTAGTACTGAATGCGTAGCCAACCGATTACTTCGGGCCGCGAGTCCAGTTCACGGCCGACCCGAACGGGCCCACCATGGGGGGACCGGGCGTGACGCCCGAGATGCCCGATCCGATCGCCAGGGTGTCAGCCAATTGGAACAGCGGAATCACCACGTTCTGGCGCCAAAGTTCAGGCTCCAGAGTGGTGAGCGCTTCGCTGGTCTGGGTGGATCCGGAGAGCGCCGCGTCGATCGACGGCTGCAGCGCCGGGTCGCAGAAGCCGGCCGCGTTGCCCGGGACGACGGGCTTGGTCTTGTCCACGCCGGCGGCCGTCTGCTCCGGGCGGCAACCGAAGGTCGACGCGAGCACCGAGGCGGTGTCGCCGCCGACCGCCTGCGGGACGACGGCGATGTCGACCCCGACGTTGCCCGCCGAGTCGCCGGTCGGCTGCTGGACCCCACCGGCCACCGGCATCGCGAGCAGGCCGCTGAACAGGTCACGCGGCTGCGGCGTGATGGCGTTGACCTCGATGCCCTGCGCGGCGAGCTCGCTCGCGAGCTCCTTGGCGATCGTCGTGTACGGCTCCTGGGTGCCCGGCGAGGCGATGACCAGCGAGAGCGCCCGGCCGTTCTTGCGCCAGGTGCCCGCGGTCTTGGTGTAGCCGGCCGCCTTCAGCGACTGCTCGGCCTTGGCGACGTCGGGCGCGGTGGGCGGGCCGGGCGGGATGGTCGCCGTGTAGCCCTTCACCGACGGCGCCGTCACCTGGGCGTCGGCGTGCAGCTGCGACGACGGGCCGCCGTTGACGCCCTCGGTGATCAGCTTGCCGCGGTCGAGCAGGGCGGCGATGCCGGCGCGCACCTGGGCGTCCTGCAGGGTCGCGCTGACCGGGCGCAGCAGCACGCCGGCCACGAGCGGGCGGGCCACGGTGTGCAGCCGGACCGACGAGCCGAGCTCGCCGAGCAGCTTGAGCTCGTCGCCGGTCGTGCGCGCCAGCGCGAACTGGTCGTTGCCGCTGCGCAGGGCGGCCAGCAGCGTGTTCTGGTCCGACCGGCGGAGCACGATCCGGTCGATCGCGGCGGGCTTCTCCCAGTAGCGCTCGTTGCGCTCGAGGATCACCTCGCCGCGGGCGGTGTCCAGGCTCTTGATCGAGAAGGGGCCGGCGATGGCCGGGAAGTTCGACGCGAGCGCCCCGCGCCAGCCGTCGGGCGCGTCCTTGAGCAAGTGGGCGGGCAGCAGGTCGGAGAACAGCGTCTGCCAGCCGGGGTACGGCTTGGCGAAGGTGACCTCGACGCGCTTGCCGCCCTCACGGGACTGCAGGTCGGTGATCTGCCGGTAGCCGGCGGGCTCGATCACACCGGGCTGGTCGCGCAGCTGGGTGCGCAGGTAGTCGAAGTCCTCGGCGGCGATGGGTGCGCCGTCGGACCAGGAGGCGTCCGGCCGGATGTCGTAGGCCACCACGAACGGCTGCTGCGAGACGACCGCGGCGGACTTCATCAGGTTCTTGTCGAGCTGGGTGGTGCCGTCGTCCTTCTGGCGGAACACCGAGGGCAGCAGCAACTGCGAGAGCGCGGAGGTCACTTGGGAAGAGTCCGCGAGGTTGTGCGGGTTGTACCCGCCGAGCACGTCGTCGACGCCGACGACGATCTGCGACGGCGTCTTGCCGGTGCTGGACACCGGCGCGACCGAGGACGACACGACCGGGGGTGGCGGGGTGTTGGAACAGGCGGTGAGCAGCACGGCCGCGAGTGCCAGTACCGGCACCGCCTTGCGATTCACCCGCACGCCCCGTTCCTCCCCGTTTCGCCCCGATCGGGTCAGCCATGCTCCCACGACCGTCTTCACCGCCGGAACCGAGATTCCCATACCCGGATCGGGCGGCCGCGCCGCCCCAAGGTGGCCACTACGGGAAAAGACGTGCGGCACACCGTCCGGGTTCCCGGACCGTTCCGGAACGGCGGAACGAACACGGGCCGGACACGAAAAAGGTTCACGCCGGTGGTCGGCGCCAGGCGATGAAGCCGTCGCGACCCCTATAAAGATATAAGGAGAAGAACGGCGGAATTCGTGACGCTGGGTTCGCCACCCACCGACCCAGCGTAAGGGTGCGGGCACGAAAAAACCTCCCGGCGACACGCGCCGGGAGGTTTTCCGAAGGTGGGCGGTCAGCCGTTGTCGCGGCTCTTGGCGCGCGAGCGCTCCTTCGCGCGGGTGTTGACGTCCAGGGTGACCTTGCGGACCCGGACGACCTCGGGCGCGACCTCGACGCACTCGTCCACCGAGCAGAACTCCAGCGCCTCTTCCAGGCCCATCTTGCGCGGCCGGGCCAGCGTCTCCATCACGTCGGCGGAGGACTGACGCATGTTGGTCAGCTTCTTCTCCTTGGTGATGTTGATGTCGAGGTCCTCGAAGCGCGGGTTCTCGCCCACGACCATGCCCTCGTACACGTCGGCGCCCGGCTCGACGAAGAAGGTGCCGCGGTCGGCCAGCTGGATCATCGCGTACGCGGTGACCGGGCCCGACCGGTCGGCGACCAGCGAGCCGCTGTGGCGGGTGCGGATCTCGCCCGCCCACGGGAAGTAGCCCTCGAACACGTGGTTCGCGATGCCGGTGCCGCGGGTCTCGGTGAGGAAGTCGGTGCGGAAGCTGATCAGGCCGCGCGACGGGAGCACGTACTCCAGCTTGATCCGGCCGGTGCCGTTGCCGCTCATGTCCTCCATGCGGCCCTTGCGGGCGGCCAGGAGCTGGGTGATCGCGCCGAGGTGCTCCTCCGGCGAGTCGATGTAGAGGCGCTCGAACGGCTCGTGCAGCTTGCCGTCGATCGTGCGCAGGACCACCTGCGGCTTGCCGACGGTCAGCTCGAAGCCCTCGCGCCGCATCTGCTCGACGAGGATGGCCAGCGCGAGCTCGCCACGGCCCTGGACCTCCCAGGTGTCGGGGCGCTCGGTCGGCAGGACGCGGATCGAGACGTTACCGATCAGCTCCTGGTCGAGGCGGGCCTTGACCAGCCGCGCGGTGACCTTGTCGCCGCCGTTGCGCCCGGCCAGCGGCGAGGTGTTGACGCCGATGGTCATCGAGATCGCGGGCTCGTCGACGGTGATCCGGGGCAGCGCCACCGGGTTGTCGACGTCGGCGAGGGTGTCGCCGATGGTGATGTCCGGGATGCCCGCGATGGCGACGAGCTCGCCCGCGCTGGCCTCGGTCGCCGGGACACGGGTGAGCGCCTCGGTGACCAGCAGCTCGGAGATGCGGACGTTCTGCGTCGTGCCGTCTTCGCGCATCCAGGCCACGGTCTGGCCCTTGCGCAGCTTGCCGGCGTGGATGCGGATCAGCGCGATGCGGCCGAGGAAGTTGGACGCGTCGAGGTTGGTGACCAGCGCCTGCAGCGGCGCGTCGAGGTCCGCGGCGGGCGGCGGCACGTGGCGCAGCAGCGTGTCGAACAGCGGGTCCAGGTTCTCGCTGTCGGGGATGTCGCCGTCGGCGGGCTGCTCCAGGCTCGCCTTGCCGGCGCGCGCGGAGGCGTAGACGACCGGCAGGTCGAGGATCGCGTCGTGGTCGGCGTCCTCGATGTCGCTGGCCAGCTCGAGCAGCAGGTCGTGGGTCTCCTCGACGACCTCGGCGATCCGGGCGTCCGGCCGGTCGGTCTTGTTGACCAGCAGGATCACCGGCAGGCCGGCTTCGAGGGTCTTGCGCAGCACGAACCGGGTCTGCGGGAGCGGGCCCTCGGACGCGTCGACCAGCAGGACGACGCCGTCGACCATGGCCAGGCCGCGCTCGACCTCGCCGCCGAAGTCGGCGTGCCCCGGGGTGTCGATGACGTTGATCGTCACCTGGCCCTCGGGGGTCTGGCGGTGGATCGAGGTGTTCTTCGCGAGGATCGTGATGCCCTTTTCGCGCTCGAGCTCCCCCGAGTCCATCACGCGGTCGACGACCTCGGCGCGCTCGGCGAAGGCGCCGGACTGGCGGAGCATCGCGTCCACCAGTGTGGTCTTGCCGTGGTCGACGTGGGCTACGATCGCGACATTGCGCAGGTCGGGCCGGGTCTTACCGGTCGGCCGGCCGGTTTCGACGGTAGCGCTGGCTGCGGGCACGCGAGAACTCCTGAACTTCAAGGGTTTGGATGGCCGCGTAAGCCCGTCAGGCATCCCGTGACCGGCTCTGGTCACACGCGGACCTCACCCAGGATACCTGCCACCCTGTTGTGAGCGGCCCCACGCCCCCCTGTCGGTTAGGCTGACCTAACGTGGAAACCCGGTGACGGACACCGATCCGGAAGGTGCGTGCGCGTGGGCAAGAAGCCGAAAGACCCGCAGAAGGTCGTGCGCAAGCTGATGAAAGCCGGCAAGGTCAAGAAGAAGTGCTGCCGGTCGAAGCCGCGCTGCAAGAAGTGCCCGGTATTGGCTCTGAAGAAGGCGAAGCTGGATCTGGCGGCTTGAGACCGGTCACGTCGTGGGGTGGGTGCTGCGGAACCGGGCCAGGTAACCCGTGGGTGGCACCCCGAGGTGGCGGACGAACGCCCGGCGCATCGTCTCGTCGCTGCCGAAACCGCAGGCGAGGGCGGTGGCGCTCACCGATCGTCCGTCCAGCAGTGACGCCTGCGCGGCCTCCAGGCGAGCCGCCTCGACGTACGCCCGCGGCGTGGTGCCGAGCTCTTCCCGGAACAGCCGGGTGAGCTGCCGGTTCGACAGGTTCGCCGTGGCGGCCATCGACGTGGTCGTGTGGCCGGCGGTGATGTCGCCGGCGACCGCGTCCAGCACGGCCTTCAGCGGCGAGGCCGTGGCGACGCGCGTCTCCACGCGGATCGAGAACTGCGACTGACCGCCGGGCCGTCGCAGGAAGACCACCAGCGACCGGGCGACCTCACGGGCCACGTCGGCGCCGTGATCGTCCTCGACGAGCGCGAGCGCGAGATCGATGCCCGCGCTGACGCCCGCCGAGGTGAAGACCGAGCCCGCCCGCACGAAGATGGCGTCCGGCTCCACCTGGACCGCCGGATACCGGCGGCGCAGCCGGTCGACGTACCGCCAATGCGTGGTGGCGCGGCGGTCGTCGAGCACCCCGGCCTCCGCCAGCAGGAACGCGCCGGTGCAGACCGACGCCAGCCGGCGTACCCGGGGCCGCAACCGCCGCAGCGCCTCGACGACGGCGGCGGAGTCGGGCACCCCGTCGGCTCCGGCGACGAGAACGGTGTCGTAGACCTGGTCGAAGTCGAGCGGATCGGCCCACAGCCGCACCCCGCTCGACGCCGTGATGGTGCCTCCGCCCGGCGTGACGGTGCTCACTTCGTACCGGCGGTCCTCGCCGCCGGCGGCTTCGACCTCCCGGAACACATCGACCGGCCCCGCCACGTCGAGCAACGTCACCCCGTCGTACACGAGCACCGCAACGCGACGCACGATCACCCCGTTCTTGTCCCGATCCGAGGGAAATCCGGCGCGTTCATCATCGCGGGCGCCTCGCCCGAGCCGCCATCGTGTACCGCATGCCCGAGCTCATGAGAGTCACCGTCTGCCAGCTGGACAACCGTCCCGGCCACCGCACCGAGGCCATCGCCGCCCTGGCCGACCACGCCCGGGCCGCGGGGGCGGATCTGGTGCTGCTGCCCGAGATGCCGTTCTCGACCTGGCTGGGCGCCGATCCCGAACCGGATGCGGCGCGCTGGCTGCACAGCGTGGACGAGCACCGGCGGGTCCTCGCCGGCCTCGCGTTCGAGGATGCCGCGGTGATCGGCTCCATGCCGACCGCCGAGCCGAACGGATCGTGGCTCAACCAGGCGTTCGTGTGGAACGAGGCTTCCGGCGCAGCGGCGATCCGCGCCAAGCACTACCTGCCCGACGAACCCGGCTACTGGGAGGCGACCTGGTACGACCGGGCGGAAGCGAGCCAGGCGACGTGCCGGGTGGGCCGTGCCCGGGTCGGGGTGTCCATCTGCACCGAGATGTGGTTCCTGCACACCGCGAGCCGCTACGCGAAGCTCGGTGTCGACCTGCTGTGCGTTCCCCGCGTCACCCCCGAGGAGACGCTGGCGAAGTGGCTGGCCGGGGGGCAGGCGACGGCCGTCTGCTCCGGCGCCTACTGCCTGTCCTCCAACCAGTGGGTACCGGAACAGCCCGGTATCGCCGCCGGCGGTCTCGGCTGGGCGATCGATCCGGACGGGAACGTGCTGGCCACCACGAGCCCCGGCGAGCCGTTCGTGACCGTCGAGGTCGATCTGGACCTCGCCCGGCAGGCCAAGCGCACCTACCCGCGCTACGTGGCGGGGCTGGAACGCTGACCCGTTCCTCAGTGGTGTACCGCTTCGTTGACCAGCCGGAGCTCCGGCGCGGTCTTCGTCGGGGAGAACTCGATGACCTCGTAGTTCGCCAGGTGTTTCGCGCAGAACGGGTCGGACGCCAGGATGGCGTCGAGCTTGCCCCGGGCCATCGGCCGCGTGATGATCACGCCGCCGGTGCGCGGGTTCCGCCGCCCGGACGCCAGGAAGTGGCCGTGCTCGTACTGCCTGTTCAGCCACTCGGCGTGGTCCGGGAGCGCGTAGTCGATTTCCTCGATCGGGGCCGTGTAGTTCAGCAGGACGACATACATGGATAAAACCGTAACTCCGCTCGTGCGCTCCCGCGTCCGGCCGATGCGAAGTGGTGACGCGCCGGGTTATAGTCGGCGCCATGCACGCGCAGACGTCCAGCTGGTGGCCGCCCTCGGCGGCCGTCTAGACCTGCGCTGATCACCAGCGGCCGCCCCGGACGGGCGGCCTTTTTCGTGCCTTCTCCGGGGTGGCCCCACCTCGGAGGGAAGCACCATGAGCAAGCTGTCCGGGATCACCCCGTCCGGTCACGTCCACCTCGGCAACCACCTGGGCGCGGTGCGCCGCTGGGCCCTCGAGGGCGGCGCGGACGACCTGTACTTCGTCGCCGACCTGCACGGCATGACGACCTCGCACAACCCGTCGAAACTCCGATCACTGGCCCGCGAACAGCTGGCGGTGCTGATCGCCGCCGGCATCGATCCCGAGCGGGTGTTCGTCCAGTCCGACCTGGCCCGCGAGCTGGGGGCGCTGACCTGGGTCCTGGAGTGCACCTGCCACTACGGCGAGGCCGCGCGGATGATCCAGTTCAAGGAGAAATCGAAAGGTCAGGCCGGGGTGCGGCTGTCGCTGCTGACCTACCCGGCGCTGATGGCCGCGGACATCCTGCTGCAGGGCGCGGACGAGGTGCCGGTCGGCGAGGACCAGCGGCAGCACGTGGAGCTGACGCGGACGCTGGCCAAGCGGTTCAACAGCACGTACGGCGAGGTGTTCACCATCCCCCGCGCGGTGCTGCCGCCGGCGGGCGCGCGGGTGAAGGACCTGGCCGACCCGACGCGCAAGATGTCGAAGTCGGCGCGGGACGCGGTGGGCGTGGTGTTCGTGCTCGACGAGCCCGACCAGATCCGCCGCAAGATCCGCCGCGCGGTCACCGACGGCGGGTCGGTGCCGGTCCACGCCCCGGAGACCCGGACGGGGATGGCGAACCTGCTGGAGATCCTCGCGGCCTGCCGGGGTGGGTCGCCGGCGGACCTGGCCGACGAGTTCTCGTCGTACGGAGCGGTGAAGGACGCTGTCGCCGACGCCGTGGTCGAGGAGCTGCGGCCGCTGCGCGCACGGGCGTCGGCCCTGCTCGACGACGTCGCCGAGCTGGACCGGGTGCGGAAGGCGGGCGCCGAGCGCGCCCGCGAACGCGGCTCGCACCGGCTCGACGCGGCGCTGCGGATGATCGGCGCTAACTGAGCAGCTCGCGGAAGGCCGGGAGCAGGATCCGGTCGGCGGGCAGCCAGTCGACGTCGTCGAGGTCGTCGGGCCCGAGCCACTGCACGGCTCGGTGCTCGACGGCCCGCGGCTCTTCCCCCGGCGACACGAGCTTCGCGGCGTAGATGCGGAGGACCCTGCCGCCGGGCAGCGGAACGTCCTCCCCGACCCGGCGGCCGACCTCGACGACGACGTCGAGTTCCTCGCTGCACTCGCGGGCCAGCGCGAAGGCCTCGGACTCCCCGTCCTCGACCCGGCCGCCGGGCAGTTCCCACTGCCCGGCGTGCTTCGGCGGCCAGGCCCGCTGCTGGGCCAGCAGCTTGCCGTCCCGCACCAGTGCGGCTCCCACGATCACAGCGTTCACAGTCCCGGAACTTACCCGGAAGCCCCCGCCCCAGCCGCCCCGCCGTGTCGCCCCTCCAATCACGCGTGATGCCCCTCCAATCACGCGTGTCGCCCTCCAATCACGCGTGTCGCCCCTCCGATCACGCGAACCGCCCGTTCGGTCACGCCTCCCCGCCCGCAGCCGACCGCCAGACGACCACGAAACGCGCGCCGCCGTCCGGGGACTCGCTCACCTGGACCCGGCCGCCCCGGCGCCGGACCGTCTCCGCCACCATCGCCAGCCCGAGTCCCGTCCCGCCCGACGACCGGGCCCGGTCGTCCGCGATCCGGTAGAACCGGTCGAACACCTTCTCGCGGTGCTCCGGGGCGATCCCCGGCCCGTCGTCGTCGACCACGACCCGCACCGAAGAGCGCGACGCCAGCACCGACACCACGATCTGCCCGCGCGCGTAGCGGCACGCGTTGCGCAGCAGGTTGTCCAGCACCAGCTCCACCTCCGCGTGCGCAGCCGACGCCCACGCCTGCGCGACCGCCGTGCTCACCCGGGTCTCCGGTGCCCCCGCCGGCAGCCGCGCCACCGCCGCGCGGACCTCGCTCACCAGCTCGACCGGCGACGCGGGCGGCACCTCCCCCGCGTCCGAGCGGGCCAGCGACAGCAACCCGTCCAGCAGCGCCGACAGCCGCTCGGCCTCGGTGAGGATGTCCGACAGCGTCTCCTGCGCCAGCTCCGGATCGGGGTTGGTGACGGCCACCTCGGCCTGCACCCGGATGGACGCGACCGGCGAACGCAGCTCGTGCGCCGCGTCGCCGGTGAAGCGCCGGAGCCGGTCGCTGGCCTGCTCCTGCCGCTCCAGCAGCGCGTTGAACTCCTCCGCCAGCGCGCGCAGCTCGTCGTGCGAGTCCGGCAGGGCCAGCCGCGCCCCCGGCGGCAGCGAGCGCACCGAACCCCGCATGCGGGCCACCGGCCGCAGCGACAGGCGCACCACCAGCCACGTCGCGAAGCCCGCCACCAGCGCGCCGACCGTCGCGACGACCACCAGCCACACCCCGCCGTAGTGCACCGCGGCGGCGAACCCGACCAGGCCGGCTCCCGCGACGACCAGCCGCTGTGACCCGTCCGGCGCGCTGACGACCGTGCCGAGGTACCGCGCGCCGTCGCGCTGCACCGGCTGCCCCGCCTTGAGCGCGGCGACGTCGGCCGGCGCCAGGCCGGCGGGCGTGCCGCCGTCCACCGGCGCGCCCGCGATGTCCAGCACCCGCAGCGTCACCGGCGCCGAGCCGGACAGCGGACGGCCCGCGCTCACCTCGGCGCCCGCCGGGCCCAGCGCTGCGGAAAGCTCGCGGTCCACCGAGCCGATGAGCCGCGGCGAGAGGTTCGACGCGGCCAGCGCCGCCAGCCCGAGCAGGCAGACCAGGGTGATCGTCGCGGCCAGCACGGTGATCCGGGCCTGCAGGGTCCGGCCCCGCCACCAGGAGGTCACGGGGTGATGACCTCGTCGAGCTGCGCGTCGGACGCCAGGTAGCCGTGGCCGCGCACGGTCCGCAGCAGCGCGCCGGCTCCGACCGCGTCGAGCTTGCGGCGCACGTACCCGACGTAGACCTCGACGAGGTTGCGGGTCACCGCCTGCTCCTCGCCCCAGACCGCGCGCAGCAGCTCGTCCTTGGTGACGACCGTGCCCGCCCGGCCGACCAGCACCTCCAGCAGCGCGAACTCCCGCGGGCTCAGCGCGACTTCCTCGTCGTGCCAGTGCACCTGCCGCAGCCCGCGGTCGACGGCCAGCGCGCCGAGCCGCAGCGTGCCGCGGCCGGCCTCCGGTCCGGCCCGCCGCAGCACCGCGCGGACCTGGGCGACCAGCACCACGAACGAGAACGGCTTGACGAGGTAGCCGTCGGCGCCGAGGTCGAGGCCGTCGGCCTGGTCGATCTCGCCGTCCTTGGCCGAGACGAGCAGCACCGGCGTGGTGACGCCGTCCTTGCGCAGCCGTTCCAGCACGCGGTAGCCGGACAGGCCCGGCAGCATGATGTCGAGCAGGACGACGTCGAACGTGCCCGTGCCCGCCAGCTGCAGGCCGGTGGGGCCGTCCGCGGCGGTGACCACGTCCATGCCCTCCGCGCGCAGCCCCCGCTGCAGGGCCTTCCGCACGCCCGGTTCGTCGTCGACCACCAGCACCCGAGGTTTCACGAGACTCATCATGGCCGGTCCGCGCAGGTCGTGCGCCGGTTCTCAGCGCGATCTCAGCGTGAGAGGGAGAACCTTCAGTGGTATCTCAGCCTCGAGAGGGAAGCGTCGGTGCCAGGGAGCCGGGCACACTCGAGTCCGGGAACACCACAGGGAGAGACGCATGAAACCGAAGACGAAGGGCATCACCGCCGCGGTCCTCGGCACCGCGCTCGGTGCCGGCGGGCTCGCGTTCGTCGCGATGCCGGCCAGCGCCGACGACAAGCCGGCGCTGCCGCAGGTGAGTGCCGAGGACCTGGTCCAGTCCGTGGCGAAGGCGAAGCCGGGCGCGTTCGACGGCACGCTGAAGGTGAGCAACGACCTGGGCCTGCCCGCGGTGGGGAACGCGGTGCCGGGCGCGTCGGCGCTGAACATGGACTCCGCGCACATCTTCACCGACGGCGCCGGCAAGAGCCGGCTCGCCGTCACGCAGGGCGCCAGCCAGGAGACCGTGGTCCACGACGGCACCACCGTCTGGGACTACAGCTCCCGGACGAACACCGCGACCAAGGTGACCATCCCGGCCGACGTGGCCCAGCGGAAGGGCGCGGGCAGCGACAGGACGGCCGACCCGCTGGCGGCGTCGACGGAACTGCTCGCGAAGGTCCGCGAGAGCAGCACGGTGTCGGTCGACGGCACCGCGACCGTCGCCGGGCGCCCGGCCTACGAGCTGGTCCTGACGCCGAAGCCGACCGAGCGGACGCTGCTGCGCGAGATCCGCGTCGCGGTCGACTCGCAGACGCGGATGCCGCTGCGGGTGTCGGTGCTGAGCAACGGCACGGCGACGCCGGCGCTCGAAGTCGCGTTCACCGAGATCGAGTTCACCCAGCAGCCGGCCGACCTCTTCACCTTCACCCCGCCGAAGGGCGCCAAGGTGCAGGAGAAGACGCCGACCGTCGACCAGAAGCACAAGGACCTCGCCGAGCAGGCGAAGCAGGACGTCAAGGTCGTCGGCGACGGCTGGGACACCGTCGTCACCGGCAAGGTGCCCGCGGACGCGCTGAACGCGGCGCCGAAGCAGCAGTCCGGCCGGGAGGGCCGTGGCGGCAACGCGGACCCGAAGGCGCTGCTCGAGCGGTTCGCCAAGAAGGTCAACGGCACGTGGGGCAGCGGCTACCTCGTCACCACGAAGGTCGGCAGCGCGGTGCTGACCGACGACGGCCGCTTCGCCGCCGGCGCGGTGCCGGAGCAGGTCCTGTACGAAGCGCTGGGTCAGAAGTGACCAGCACTACGGTCCAGTCCGGGGCGGACGTCTCTTCGGAGGCGTCCGCCCCGGCGGTCCCGCTGGCCGCGCGGACCCGGGGACTGCGGAAGGTCTACGGCAGCACCGTCGCGGTCGACCACGTCGACCTCGACATCCCGCAGGGCGCGGTCGTGGGGATGCTCGGGCCGAACGGCTCGGGCAAGACGACGACGATCCGGATGCTGCTCGGCCTGGTCCGGCCGACCGAGGGCGAGGTCGAGCTGCTCGGCCGTCCGATGCCGGACGCCGCCGCCCACGCGCTGCCGGACGTCGGCGCGCTGGTCGAGGGGCCGGGCTTCCACCCGTTCCTGTCCGGGCGCGACAACCTGCTGCGCTTCGCCGCGGCGGAACCGCGGCTGTCCTCGGCCGGGATTCCGTCCGCAGTGGACACTGCGTTGGAGCGCGTCGGGCTCACCGGCGCGGCGCGGCGGCGCTACAAGGGCTATTCGCTCGGCATGAAGCAGCGGCTCGGGCTCGCTTCGGCGTTGCTGGTGCCGCGGAAGATGGTCGTGCTCGACGAGCCGACCAACGGCCTCGACCCCGCGGGTACCAGGGAGATCCGCAGGATCGTCGCCGAGCTGCACGCCGAGGGCGTCACCGTGCTGGTGTCGTCGCACCTGCTGGCCGAGGTCGAAGCGACCTGCACGCACGTCGCCGTGCTGCAGAGCGGGAACGTCGTCGCCCAGGGCGAGCTGGCGGAGCTGCTGGAATCCGGGAACGCGGCCCTGCTGGTCCGCACGCCGGACGCGGAGAAGGCCGTGGAGGTGCTGCGGGAGCACCGGATCGGCGCCCGGCTGACGCCGGACGGCGTCCGGGCCGACCTCACCGCGGCCGAGGCGCCGCGGGTCCTGCAGGTCCTGGTGGGCGCGGGGGTCGCGGTCCACGAGGCGACGCGGGCCCGCACGGGCTTGGAAGACCTGTTCGCGCGGCTCACGGAGGGGGCGGAATGACTGCCGTCTTGGAGGCACCGGCGGCCCGCACGGGCCATGACACGGTGCCGTTGCCGCGGTTGCTCGCGGCGGAGCTGCGCTGGATCTTCCGGCGCCCGCGCACGCTGGCCGTGCTGGGGCTCCTGGCGCTGATCCCGGTGGTGATCGGCATCGGACTGACACTGGTCGACGACGCCGGGCCGCAGGGTGGCGGCCCGGACGACGGCGGCGGGGCCCTGCTGGCCTCGGCGGTCAACAACGCGTTCGTCCTGCCGATCGCGGCGATCGTGATGTCGCTGGCGCTGCTGCTGCCGCTGGCCTCGGCGATGGCGGGCGCGGACGCGATCGCGGGCGAGACGTCCCACGGGACGCTGCGCGGCTGGCTGATCGCCCCGGTCGGCCGGGGCCGCCTGCTGGCGGTCAAGGCGTTCGGCGTCGCGACGGTGTCGGTGGTTTCGGTGCTGGCGATGTGCGTGACGGGCGTGGTGACGGGCCTGATCATCAACGGCACGGATTCGCTGTTCACCCTGTCGGGCACGACGTTGTCCTTCGGCGGCGCACTGGCCCGGATCCTGCTGGTGGCGGGCTGGGTCGTGCTGCAGCTGTGGGCGGTCGGCGCGGTGGCGCTGGCGATCTCCAGCTGGACGGAGCACCCGATGCTGGTGGTGGCGTCCGTGCTGGCGGCCGACATCGTGTTCACGATCCTCGGGTTCTTGACGTCGCTGGACTGGCTGCACCCGTTCCTGCTGACGCAGAACTGGTCGCTGGCCCCGGCGGAGGTGCTGCAGGACCCGATGGGCACGCAGATGCTGGGCGAAGGCGCTTTGCGCGCGGCCTGCTACATCGTGATCGGGCTGTCCCTGGCGTACGCGAGGTTGTCCACCCGCGACGGCTGAGGTTTCCCGGACGGCGTCAACCGACCAGCGCGACGCCGTCCGGGTCCAACTGCAGCTTCACCGCGTCCCCCGCGCGCAGGTCCGAAGCCGCCGGCGCCACGGCGTCTACAGTGGACTCCGCGAGCTTCACCACGAGCCGCACGTGTTCCCGCCGGTGCACCGCCGCGACGACCTCGCCCGGCACACCCTCGGCCGACACCTTCAGCGCGTGCGGCCGCAGCCCCAGCCGTATCGGGCCGTCGTCGACGTCCGGCAGCGCGACTTCTCCGAGGGACGTGCGCACCTGTCCGGCCGCCGCGGTGCCGTCCACGAACGTCGTCACCCCGAGGAACCGAGCCACACCGTCGTCCGCCGGATTCCGCCACACCCGGCGGACCGCGCCCTCCTGACGCACCTCCCCCGCGTCGAGCACCGCCACCCGGTCGGCCAGCGTGAACGCCTCCTCCTGGTCGTGCGTCACCAGCAGTGCCGTGATCTTGCTGCGCCGCAGCAGATCCGCCAGGTCGATCGCCAGCTGCTCGCGCAGTCCCGCGTCCAAACCGGACAGTGGCTCGTCGAGCAGCAGCAACCGCGGCTTCGGCGCGAGCGCCCGGGCCAGCGCCACCCGCTGCGCCTGCCCGCCGGACAACTCCGTCACCCGCCGCTTCTCGAAGCCGGCCAGACCCACCAGGTCCAGCAGCTCGGCGACCCGCGGCGCCCACTGCGCGCGGGGCACCCCGTGCATCCGCAGCCCGAACGCGATGTTCGCGGCGACGTCGCGGTGGGTGAACAGCTGGCCGTCCTGGAACACCAGGCCGAAGCCGCGCCGGTGGACCGGGACCGCGCCGAGGTCCTCGCCGTCCCAGCTCACCGAGCCGCGGGCCGACGGCTCGAGCCCGGTGATCGCGCGCAGCAGCGTCGACTTGCCCGAGCCCGAGGGGCCGAGCAGGGCCAGCACCTCGCCGTCGGCGATGTCGAGCCGGGCGTCGCGGACCGCCGCGAACGTTCCGTAGCGGACAGTCAGGTCCCGCACCGACAACGCCATCAGAACTCTCCCACCCCGCCGCGCCCGAGCCGGTCGATCAGCGCGACCGCCAGCACCGTCACGAGCATCAGCAACGCGCACGCCGCGTACGCCATCTGGTTGTTCAGCTCGCCCGGGCGCGCCATCAGCGTCGCGATCGCGACCGGCAGCGTCGGTGCCGTCGGCCGGGCGAGGAAGCTCGTCGCGCCGAATTCGCCGAGGGCCACGACGAAGCCGAAGCCCGCCGCCGCGACCAGCGGCCGCAACGTCAGCGGCAGGTCGATCTCCCGCCACACCCGCAGCGGGCTCGCCCCGAGCGTCGACGCGGCCTGCCGCAGCCGGACGTCGACCGAGCGCAGCACCGGCAGCACCATGCGCACGACCAGCGGGATGATCACCAGCGCCTGGGCCAGCGGGACCAGGTAGGGCGACGTCCGCAGGTCGCCCGGCAGCGCGTCGAGCGTCACCAGGTAGCCGAACCCGACGGTCACCGCGGACACCCCGAGCGGCAGCATCAGGACGGCGTCCATCGTCTCCCCCAGCCCGCGCGCGGCCTTCACGGGCGAGCGCCGCAGCGCCACCAGGACCACGGACGCGAGCACGCCGACGACCACCGCGAGCAGCGTCGCGTCGATGGCCACCTTGAGCGAGTTCAGCGCGGCGTCCCAGCCGGACACCTGGAGTGCGCCTTTCTCGCCGGTGCTCGTGAGAGCCCGGTACCCGGCGAGGCTCCAGCCGTCCTCGGTGGACACCGATTCGGCGAGGAGCGCGACGACCGGCGTCACCAGCAGCGCCAGCACGACCCCGGCGGCGCCGACGACCCACCATTCGCCGCCGCGCGGGCGGCGCGCCTGGCCCGAGCCGATCCGGGCACCCTCCTTGCGCCGCCGGGCCAGCCCGCCGAGCACCAGCGCGGCGACCACGGCCGTGAACTGGATCAGCGAGAGCGCCGCCGCGCCCGAGAGGTCGAGCAGGTCGACCGTCCGCAGGTAGATCTCGGTTTCCAAGGTCCGGTAGCGGGCGCCGCCGAGGATCAGGACGACGCCGAAGCTGGTGGCGCAGAACAGGAACACCACGGCCGCGGCGGACGCGACCGCCGGCGCCAGCGCGGGCAGCGTCACCGACCGGAACGCCCGCCACGGCGACGCGCCGAGCGCCCGGGCGGCGTCGGTCGTCCGCGAATCCAGCCGCGCCCACAGCCCGGCCACCGTCCGCGCGACGACGGCGACGTTGAAGAAGGCGTTGGCCAGCACGATCGGCAGCACGCCGCCGTCCGGCCACAGCGCGCGGAACGCCAGCCCGACCACCACGGTCGGCAGCACGAACGGCACCAGCACCAGCGTCCGCGCGAGGCCGGCGCCGGGTAGGCGCACCCGCGCGAGCAGGAACGCGACCGGCAGCCCGGCCAGCACCGCGACCACCGTCGACGCGGCCGCGCTCGCGACCGTGAACCCGGCCAGCTGCCAGGTCCGCGCGTCCTGCAGGACCACCTCGAGCCCGCCCGCGGCGAACCCACGGCCGATGATCGCGACGACCGGCCAGGCGAAGAACACCACCAGGAAGCCGATCGGGGCCAGGCCGAGCAACGCCAGGCCGAAACCCCGCGCTGTCCGGGGTGGGGCCACTACCGGTTTTCGGGGGCCCCGGGTGGCAGGGCCCCCGGCTCGAGGCGGAGCCTCGGACGTCACGGTCACTGCACGAGCGTGCGCCATTCGCCGATCCACTTCTCGCGTCCGGCCTGCACCTGGTCCGCGGGCAGCGTCTGCGGCTTCTGCGGCAGCGGCGCGACCTGCGCCCACCCCGCGGGCAGGTCGACGCCCTGGCGCGCCGGGTAGACGTACATGTTGGCCGCGACCGTCGCCTGGAACTGCTGCGAGAGCAGGAAGTCGACGACCTTGCGCGCGTTCTCGACCTGCTTGCCGTTCGCGAGCACGCCGGCGTACTCGACCTGCCGGTAGCAGGTGTCGAGCAGCGCCTTGGTGCGCGGCTTCCCGTCGTCGCCGACCTCGGCGGCGGGCGACGACGCGTACGAGACGACGATCGGCCGCGGCCCCTTGCCGGACGAGCCGGAGAACTGCTTCGTGTAGGCCTCTTCCCAGCCGCTGACCACCTTGACGCCGTTGGCCTTCAGCTTGGCCCAGTAGTCCTTCCAGCCGGCCTCGCCGTACTTGGCGATGGTGCCGAGCAGGAACGCGAGCCCGGGGGACGCCGTCGCCGGGTCCTCGGCGACCAGCAGGTCCTTGTACTTCGGGTCGGCCAGGTCGTCGTAGGTCTCCGGCGCGGGGATCCCCTTGGTGGTGAAGTAGTTCGTGTCGACGTTGACGCAGACGTCGCCGACGTCGACCGCGGACAGCCGGTGCTCGGGGTCGACGGCGTAGCGCTGGGGCCCGCGGTCGGCCTCGGGGCTGGTGTAGGGCTCGAAGACGCCCTCGCTGAGCGCGCGCGAGGCGAAGGTGGAGTCGACGCCGTACGCGACGTCGCCGATCGGGTTGGCCTTCGTCAGCACGAGCTTGTTGGTCAGCGAGCCGGCGTCACCCTGCTTGAGCACGGAGACCTTGATGCCCGACTGCTTCTGGAAGGCGTCGAGCACCTCCTGCGGCGCGAGGAAGGAATCGTGCGTCACGAGGGTGACGGTGGGCGTCTGCTGCGAGCCACCGTCGCCGTTCGACAGCGAGCACGCCGAAGCGACGGCGCTGACGGCGACGATGGCCGTCGCGGCGCGCACAGCCCTGCGTTTCATCTACCCTCCTGCACTTCGCCGGACGCGGAAGGGAAGCCCTCCCGTCGCCGGCATGATCCGGTCAGGTGCGAACGGTCGCGGGTGACCCGCCTCTCAGCCCGGCTGACCGGACTCCCGTGGCAAGCGTGCAGCGTAGTCCAGGACCGACAACCATGGAGACATGACGGAAATCTTGAGCGACTCCGAGGCCGACGAACGCCTGGGCGAGCGCTGGACCCGATCCGGTGCGGTGATCTCCCGCGAGGTGGAACTGGCCAGCTTCCCCCAGGCGATCGAGGTGGTGAACCGCGTGGCGGAGCTGGCGGAAGCCGCCGACCACCACCCGGACATCGACATCCGCTGGCGCACGCTGACGTTCCGGCTCTCCACCCATTCGGCGGGCGGCCTCACGGTGAAGGACTTCTCGCTCGCGGCCCAGATCGACACGGTGCTTTCGGCGGTGTGATCTCGGCTACGCTGAGTGCACCTCCGCCCCCCTTCGACGTCTCTTGGTTACCGGAACCTTCGGGAGGGAGACGAGATGACTCAGGCAATCGTGGTCGGAACGGCGGCGTTCGCAACGATGGTGGCGGCGGCCGGAGGCGTGCTCTGGTTCACCGCCCGCAACCGCCACCACCTGAACGGCTGAGAGTTCGATCACAGCGGTTAACGCGGGCCATGATCGGCGCGCTGTTCGGAGCGGAAGCATCGGTTCGGCCCGTAGGGAACGCTCATGAACAGCACGCTCACCGCCGCCCAGCGCGCCTGGATCAACGCCCTCGCTTCGGCGGTGGTGCTGATCGCGATCGCGCTGCTGGGCCTGCTCGGCTGACACACCGAACGCCGCCGCCCTGATCGTCAGTGCGGCGGCGTACTCGTCGGGGTTGGTTTCAGCGTTCGGTTTCCCGGTCATGAACGCCGTCAGGAGGCCTGCGCGCCAGCTGCTCAACTGTGCCGCCGTCGCTCATTTGGCTCTTACTTTTCGTACTCACCATATTACGATGTGTACGCGGTGACGTCCATGATCTGGAGGGTGGCACATGGCGTCGGGTCGAGGTGGGCTATCGGAGTGGGAACGTCGCCAGCAGGCGCTGGCCCGTGAAGCCCAACGTCAGCAGAAGGAAACCGAGCGTGCTCAGGCCGCCGCCGCCAAGGAGGCCAAGCGGAAGTACTCGGAGGCACGCGCGGCCGAAGTTGAGGCGAAGAACCGCTCGCTGAACGATCTCGTCCGTGGCTTGGAGAGCTTCCTGGCCGCAGGCCTGCACCGTCCCGCTCGCATCGATCTGCAGGCGAAACGTGTCCGAGCGAAGGTGCCACCGCTCGATCTCGGTTCCGACTCCACACCGGTCGAACAGCCGCCCTGGGCGCGCTTCGCCCCACGGCCTCCAGGACCCCTGGGGCGATTCCTGGGCGGCTTAGCCCGGTACGAGCAAGACGTCGAATTTGCCCGGAATCGGCATCAGCAAGCAGTGCAAGCCGCCGAGCAGCAGGAGATCGAACGCCAGCGGCGGGTTGTCGTAGCGAGAAGAACGCACGCCGATCGCGTCAGGAGAGCTGAAGAGGACGCCCGCCGGCGCAACCAGGAAGTCGACGAACGCGTGCGTGCGATCGCGGAGCGACAACCTCAGGCGGTCGAGGAGTACCTGAGCCAGGTATTGAAGCAAGTACCGCTACCCTCAGGCTTCCCGCACAAGTCCGAGGTCGCTTTCAGCCCACGATCCGAGCAAGCCGTCGTGCGATTCGAACTGCCGGACCGCAAAGTGGTACCAATCGTCGGAGCGTATCGGTATCTGGCCACCAAAGACGAGATTCGGACCACTGCCAGGGCGAAGGCGGAGGTGAACAGGCTATACCGGAGCACCATAAGCCAGGTTGCGCTGTTGTGCGTGCGCGATCTCTTCAACAGCGATGGATCGGTGCAATCCGTCGGGTTCAACGGGCACGTACACGCGATCAATCCGGCGACCGGCGAACAAGAGTTCCCGTGCATCATCAGCTTGAACGTCGAACGTGAGCGGTTCCCGCCTGACGCCAACCTGGAAAAGGTGGATCCGGAAGCCTGTATCCGTCACCTCAGCGCAATCGTTTCGAACCATCCGTACGACCTGGAACCGATCGAACCGATCCTGGACTTCGACCTGTCGAAGTTTTCCTTCGTCGACGGCTTCGACGCGGTGGCCACCCTGGACTCCAGGCCGGACCTGATGGACATGTCATACACCAACTTCGAGCACTTGGTCCGGCAGATCTTCGAGGCCCAGGGAGCGGAAGGGTGGACGACCCAGCAGAGCAACGACGACGGCGTCGATGCGGTCATCGTCCAGCGCAAGGCACTGATGGGCGGCCTCAGCATCGTTCAGGCGAAACGCTACAGCAAGGTGATCGGCGTCAGCCACATCCGGGAGCTGGCGGGAGCGATGGAGGAAAAGAAGGCCGGTTGGGGAATCCTGATCACGACATCCTGGTTCACAGCCAAGTGCTGGGAGAAAGCGCGCGAACACGGGCGGATGGAGCTGATCGACGGCGAGCGGTTGAAATACCTGATCAAGGAGTACCTGAAGAAGGATGTGCTGATCGGGATCCCGAACCGGCCAAGCCCCAAGCCCTAGGGCCTGTCCTCAAAGCTGGTGCAGTGATCTGCTTTGATCTTCGGTCGTGGTGCGTAGGCATGAGCTGACTGATGAGCAGTGGCAGGTCATCCAGCCCTTGCTGCCCGTTTCGGGTGCGAAGGGGCGTCCGCGGGTGGATGACCGTCGGGTGATCAACGGGATGCTGTTCAAGGCCAAGACCGGGGTGGCGTGGCGTGACTTGCCGGAACGGTATGGACCGTGGAAGACGGTCTACAACCGGTTCTGGCGCTGGTCACGCACCGGCACCCTCTCCTCGCTGGTGGCGAAGGTCCGGGTGATCGCCGAGGCGATCGACGAACTCGACCGCGAGGTGTCGGTCGATTCGAGCATCGTGCGGGCGCATCAGCACGCCGCCGGCGCCCGCCGCACGAGCGTGTCCCACACAGGGGGAAGCGCACTCGTGCGGCGGGCAGAGCGAGCCAGGTGATCATGCCATCGGCCGGTCCCGCGGCGGACCCACGACCAAGATCCACCTGGCCTGCGACGGCCATGGGCGGCCTCTGCCAGTGGTCTTGACCGCCGGCAACGTCAACGACTGCACCATGTTCACGCAGGTTATGGCAGGGATCGAGTTCCGCAGGCCAAGTCCCGGCCGCCCGCTGACCCGGCCGAGCCGGGTCCTGGCGGACAAGGGCTACTCCAGCCGAGCCATCCGCTCCTACCTGCGCCGACGGCACATCCCGGCGACCATCCCCGAACGCCGGGACCAGCAAGCCCACCGGCTGCGCCGCGGTCGGGCCGGCGGCCGCCCACCGGCCTTCGACCGGGTCGCCTACCGGCGCCGCAACATCGTTGAACGCTGCTTCAACCGCCTCAAACAGTTCCGTGCCATCGCCACCCGCTTCGACAAGACCGCCATCTCCTACCGGAGCATGATCGACCTAGCCACCCTGCTTCTCTGGCTTTGAGGACAGGCCCTAGGAGCCGGCAGCTCACCCTGCATGCGCGAACGCTGCAGCGCCGACAGACGCGGCGAAGCTTTTATTGAACGCCGTATATCCGGCGTCCAGAAAAAGCAACACTCCGTAGTTGAGTCGTGCGAAATGTGCGTCAGACGTTGAAGCGGAACTCCACCACGTCGCCGTCGGCCATGATGTAGTCCTTGCCTTCCATGCGGACCTTGCCCGCCGCCCTGGCCGCGGCCATTGAGCCTGCCTCCATCAGGTCGTCGTACGAGACGATCTCCGCCTTGATGAAGCCGCGCTCGAAGTCCGTGTGGATGACGCCCGCCGCCTGGGGGGCCGTTGCGCCCTGGGGGATCGTCCAGGCGCGGGACTCCTTCGGGCCCGCCGTCAGGTACGTCTGCAGGCCGAGCGTGTGGAAACCCGCGCGGGCCAGGGAGTACAAGCCCGGCTCGGGCTGGCCGACCGACTCGAGCAGCTCGCGGACCGACTCCTCGTCGTCCAGCTCCAGCAGCTCCGCCTCGACCTTCGCGTCGAGGAACACCGCGTCCGCCGGCGCGACCAGCTTGGTCAGCTCCTCGCGGCGGGCTTCGTCGGTCAGCACCGACTCGTCGGCGTTGAAGACGTACAGGAACGGCTTCGTCGTGAGCAGGCTCAGTTCGCGCAGCGCCTCGAAGTCGACTTCCTTCTGCGCCTGGAAGAGCGTGCGCCCGGCGTCGAGGATTTCCTTCGCCTTCTGGGCGTTGTCCAGCGCGGGCTTGTTCTCCTTCTTCGTCCGCGCTTCCTTCTCCAGCCGCGGCAGCGCCTTGTCGAGGGTCTGCAGGTCGGCGAGGATCAGCTCGGTGTTGATCGTCTCGATGTCGCTCGAGGGGTCGATCCGGCCGTCGACGTGCACCACGTCGGGGTCGTCGAACACGCGGATGACCTGGCAGATCGCGTTGGCCTCGCGGATGTTCGCCAGGAACTTGTTGCCCAGCCCGGCGCCCTCGGACGCGCCCTTGACGATGCCCGCGATGTCCACGAAGGACACCACGGCGGGGACCGTCTTCTCCGACTTGTACAGCTCGGCCAGCTTGTCCAGCCGGGGGTCCGGCAGCGGCACGACGCCGACGTTCGGCTCGATCGTCGCGAACGGGTAGTTCGCGGCGAGCACGTCGTTGCGGGTCAGCGCGTTGAACAGGGTGGACTTGCCGACGTTGGGCAGGCCGACGATACCGAGGGTGAGGCTCACGACCCCGCAGTCTACGTGTCCGCCCCCGCTGCGCCCCACGCACCCAACGCCGTGGCGGATTTCCGCCAGCGACCACGCTGACCTGCTGGCATGCTCGAATCCATGGTCACCGAGACGCTCCCGCTCTGGCGCGACGCCGAACGCTGCTACCGCGTCGTCACCGCCCGCGACTCGCGCTTCGACGGCCAGTTCATCATGGCGGTCCGCACCACCGGGATCTACTGCCGCCCGTCGTGCCCGGCGTCGACGCCGAAGGAGCGGAACGTCCGCTTCTTCCCGACGTCGGCGGCCGCGCAAGCCAACGGCTTCCGGGCCTGCCGCCGCTGCCTGCCGGACGCCGTGCCCGGCTCGCCGGACTGGAACGTGCGCGCCGACCTCGCCGCGCGGGCGATGCGCCTGATCTCCGACGGGACCGTCGAGCGCGAAGGCGTCCCGGGCCTGGCCCGGCGGCTCGGCTACTCGGAACGCCAGCTCGGCCGGGTGCTCACCGCCGAACTGGGCGCCGGCCCCCTCGCGCTCGCCCGGGCCCACCGCGCGCACTCGGCGCGGCTGCTCATCGAGATGTCCGAGCTGCCGCTGACGGACGTCGCCTTCGCGGCGGGCTTCTCCAGCGTCCGGCAGTTCAACGAGACGATCCGCGAGGTGTTCGCGACGACGCCTTCGCAGCTTCGCGCCTTCGCGGCTTCACGACGTGGACGGCAGAGCGACGTCACCGGGACCCGGCTCAGCCTGCGGCTGCCTTTCAGGCCGCCTTTCGACGCTTCAGGGCTGCTTCGCTTCTTCGCGGACCACGCCGTGCCGGGCGTCGAGGAAGTGACGCCGGAGGCCTACGCGCGCACCCTGCGCCTCGCCCACGGCACCGGCGTCGTGCGGCTGACGCCCGCGGCCGACCACGTGCGTTGCGAGCTGATGCTCACCGACCTGCGCGACCTCGGCAGCGCGGTCAGCCGGGTGCGCCGGCTGCTCGACCTCGACGCCGACCCGGCGGCGGTCAGCCGCGTGCTCGGCGCGGACCCGGTGCTGGCCCCGGCGGTCGCGGCCGTGCCGGGGATCCGGGTGCCGGGCGCCGTCGACGGCGAGGAACTGCTGCTCCGCGTCCTCCTGCGTGAGGTGCCGCTCGGCGAGGAGGTCCCGGGCGAGTGGGGCGTGACGCGGCTGTTCCCGACGGCGGCCCAGGTCGCGGACGCGGGCCATCCCGTCGCCGCCGCGCTGGCCGAGGGACAGCTGGACGTGCACGTCGGCCGGGACGCGGCGGACTTGCGGGCGGAGCTGCTGACGTGGGTCGACCCGCCGACCGCGGACTACGTCGTGATGCGGGTCCTCGGCGCCCCGGACGTCCTGCTCGCCGGCGACCCGGCCGTCTGCCGCGGCGCCGAGGCGCTGGGGATCTCGCCGGATTCGCTCGGCGAGCGAGCGCGCGCGTGGACGCCGTGGTGCTCCTACGCCGGGATGTACCTCCGGCGCGCGGCGCCGTGACCTAGCCCTGTTCGCCCTGCCACAGCATGGCTTGGGCGACGATGACCTGCTCGCCGTCGTAGGTCGCGGCCGGCGAGCCGTGCAGGCGGTAGCCGAGCTCCAGCGCCTCGCTGACCCGGTGGCAGAACTTCGCGTCGTCCGGGCCGGTGAGCAGGCGGTAGCGGGGCAGGCCGTTCGGCGGCTGGTCGGTCATGGCTTCATCTTGGCCGAGTGATCAGCCGGCGCGCACCTCCAACGTCGAGCCCGTGCGGGACTTCCGCACGCGCAGCCGGGTGGGGATGCGCTGCCGCAGTTCCTCGACGTGCGACACGAGCCCGACCACCCGGCCGCCGGCCCGCAGCTCGTCGAGGATGTTCATCACGACGTCGAGGGTTTCGGCGTCCAGCGTGCCGAACCCCTCGTCGACGAACAGCGTGTCGAGCAGCGCGCCACCGGTCTCCCCCGCGACGACGTCGGCCAGCCCCAGCGCGAGGGCCAGCGACGCGAGGAACGACTCGCCGCCGGAGAGGGTCTTCGCCGGGCGGATGGTGCCCGAGTAGTCGTCGAGCACGTCGATGCCGAGCCCGCCGCGGGTGCCGCGCGCGCCGGCCGCGTCCGAGTGCACGAACGAGTACCGGCCCTGGCTCATCGTGCGCAGCCGGTGCGTGGCGGCGACGGCGACCTCTTCGAGCCGCGCCGCCAGCACGTACGACCGCAGCGACATCTTGCGGCTGTTCTGCCCGCGTCCGTTGACGACCTCCGCGAGCGCCTTCAGCTCGGCGTACTCGGCCTCGGCCGGCGCGAGTCCGGCCAGCGCCTCGCGCAGCAGACCGGCCAGCCGGGTCAGCTCCTCGTGCTGCGCGATGGCCACCCGCAGCGCCGCGTACGCGGAATCGGCGCGCGCCCGGGCCAGCTGGGCCGCGTCGGCCGCGCGGCCGACGTCCGCGACGTCGTCCGGCGAGATCCCGAACAGGTCCGGCTCGGCCAGCAGCGCCCGCGCGCCCGCCGCGGCCGCCTCGGCCTCGGCGATGCCCTGCTCCAGCTTCTCGATCTGCTCGTCCGGCAGCATCGCGGCCCGCGCCTTCTTCAGCGACGTGAACCCCTTCGCCGTGACCGCGGCCTCCACCAGCGCTTTCTGCTGAGCGACCCGCTCGCGGGCACCGGCGACGGCCGTGCGCGCCTCCGCGACCGCCTCCAGGGCCTCGGCCAGGCCGAGAAGATGCCGGCGCCGCGCGCCGACGTCCGCGAACTCGCCCCGCCCGGCGACCAGGCGGCGTTCGCGCTCAGCCAGCCGTTCCTCCAGGGCGCGGACGTCGGTCGTGGCTTCGGTCGCCGCCTGTTCGGCCCGGCGCAGGCGTTCGGTGCGTGCTTCCAGGTCGCGCTCCAGCAGGATGACCTGCTGCCCCAGCTGGGCCTTGGCGGCGGCGCGCCCGGTCAGCGCGGTGACCGTGGCGCGGGCTTCCGCCAGCTCGGCGGTGATCGACTCGGCCGTGCGCCCGGCCAGCCGCTCGACCAGCCCGGCCAGCCGCGCCTTCGCCTCTTCCAGCGCGACGACGACCCGCTGCCGCAGCACGTCCGCCGCCTGCTCGGCCTCCTCGGCCGCGCGTTCCTCGGCCGGGTCGACCAGCTCGACGTCCCGGCTCGCCTTCGCCGGGTGCTCGCCCGACCCGCACACGGGGCACGGCGCGCCGTCGGGCAGCGCGGCGGCCAGCTCGGCCGCCATCCCGTCGAGCCGTCGCTCACGCAGATCGAGCCGCCGCTGCCGGGCGGCTTGGTGCGCGTCGATGACTTCGCGCAGCTTCGCTTCGCCGCGTTGGACCTTCGCCTGCGCCTCGGGCAGCTCGGCCGCGTCACGGGCGAAGGCTCTCAGCTCGTCGACCTTCGCCTTGGCACCGTCGAGTTTCGCCTCGGCTTCGGCCGCGGCCAGGGCGTCCGCGCGCAGTTTCGCCAGCTGGCCGGGAAGCACGGCCAGCTCGGCGGTCAGCTCCTCGACCTGCTGCTTCGCCGTGACCGCGGCGAGCTTCCGGTCGTCCCGCCGCATGACGTCGAGCTCTTGCTGCTCGGCTTCGGCGACCAGCTCCGCGACCGCACCCGCCTCTTCGCGCGCCGCGGCCGCCCGCGCCTTCAGATCCCCGGTCGCCCGGGTGCCGAACTCGCGGAGCCGGACGCCGCGAGCCTTTTCCGCCTGCTCGGCTTCGGCCAGTTCGGCGGCCCGCCGGTCCAGCAGGTCGGCCTCCACGGCGACGCCGGCCGCCCGCCGCGCGGCCGCGACCTCCTGCGCCCACTCGGCCCGCTGCGGCGCCTGCTCGGTGATCTCGAGCAGCCGCAGGTGCGCATTGCGGACCCGGCGGATCTTTTCCGCACCCGCGCGTTCTTCCTGCAGGTGGACGTCCGCCCGCTGAGCGGCCGCGCGCGCCCGCTCCTCCTCCGCTGTCACCTGTGCGACGCGGGCTTCCGACTCGGTGAGCACGGTGCCGACCCACTCGGCCACGTCCGTTTCGGGCGGGTCCTGCTGGGCCTCCTGCGCGTACCGGGCCAGCAGCTCCCGCACGTCCCGCTGCCGCACCTCCAGCTCGCGGCCGCGCTCGGCGCGCAGGTCGGCGAACCAGCGTTCGACGTCGGCGAAGCGCTCGGTGCCGAACAGCCGCTCCAGGAGCTTCTCGCGCTCGGAAGTGTCCGAACGCAGGAAACGGGCGAACTCGCCTTGGGGCAGCAGCACCACCTGGAAGAACTGGGCCGCGGTCATCCCGAGCAGCCGCTCGACGGTGCGCGCGACCTCTTCGATCCGGATCAGGCCCTCCGGCGCCAGCCCGGCGGGCGCGGTGCCGATCCAGCTCAGCGAGACCCGCGCCTGCTGGGTGGTCGTGCCCTCGCCGCGCCGTTTCGGCCGCTGGTACTCCGGGTTGCGCACGATCCTCAGCCGGTGCCCCTGCACGGTGAGCTCCAGCGCGACCTCGGTGACCTGGTCGGGCTCGGCGAGGTCGCAGCGCAGCCGCTTGGCCTCGTTGCGGGCGCCGGGGACGACGCCGAACAACGCGAAGGCGATCGCGTCCAGCAGCGTCGTCTTGCCCGCGCCGGTTTCGCCGTGCAGGAGGAAGAGACCGTCGGCGCCGAGCACGTCGAAGTCGACCACTTCGCGTGCGCAGTACGGCCCGAAGGCTTCGACCTCCAGCCTGTGCAGCCTCATTTCGCGAGGGCCCCCCGGTCGGCCGCTTCCAGGGCCCGGAACAGGAGCTGTTCTTCGCTCTCGGTCGGTGGGGCGCCCCGGCAGTCTTCGAGGAAGCTGCGCGAGACCTCGATGTCGGACCGGCCGCGGACGGCGTCGGAGTAGCGCAGCGGGGCGCCGGCGTGCCCGCCCGCGGGCTCCCACTCCAGGTGCACCGCGTACGGGAACCGCTCGCGCAGCCGCCGCATCGCGTCGACCGGGCGCACCCGGTCGGTGACCGTGACCGACAGGAAGTGGCCGAGGTAGACGTCGTGCGCCGGGTCCAGCAGGAGGTCTTCGATCTCGCCGGTGAGCGTGGCGAGCTTTCTCGGGACGGGCAGTTCGTGGCGGCGGACTTCGGCGAGGCCGGCGCGGTCGAGGTCGACCAGCCAGACGGATTTGCGTTGGCGTGCCTCGGAAAACGAGTACGCGAGCGGGCTGCCGGAGTAGCGCAGGTGCTCGGCGAGCGTCTGCGGGCCGTGGAGGTGGCCCAGCGCCACGTAGTCGACGCCGTCGAAGACCGAGCCGGGCACCTGCTCGACCCCGCCGACCGCGATGGTCCGTTCGCTGTCGGTGGGTTCGCCGCCGGTGACGAACGCGTGCGCGAGCACGACCGAGCGGACGCCGGGCCGGGTCTCAAGGTCCGCGCGGATCCGGCGCATCGCCTCGGTGAGCACGCCGGTGTGGCCGCGCGCCTCCGGCACGCCGAGGGCGTGGCGCGCCGGTTCCGGTTCCAGGTAAGGGATGCCGTACACGGCGACCGGGCCGTGGGCGTCTTCGAGGAGCACCGGTTCGGCCAGCCCGGCGACCGTGGTGCGGAGGTGGAGACCGCCGGCCGCGGCGAACTCCGCGAAGGCGCCGAGCCGGGGCGCGGAGTCGTGGTTTCCGGGTGTGACGACCAGTTGCGCGCCGGCCGCGCGGATCCGGGCGACGGCTTTCGTCGCCACCCGCACGGCCTCCGCCGAGGGGACGGCGCGGTCGTAGATGTCACCTGAGACGAGGACGGCGTCGATCGCCTCGCCGGCCACGAGGTCGGCGAGGTGCCCGAGCACCGCTTCCTGTTCCGCGAGCAGGTCGGCACCGTGGAAGGTGCGGCCGACGTGCCAGTCGGAGGTGTGCAGGAATCTCACGGGGGCCAACGGTACGACCCGGCTCCGACGAAATCGCGCAGGCACGCCGCCACCTCACTCGAACGTGTGTACTAACACGAGCGGGCAAGATCGGACACGCCCTGCGCGGAATCGAAGTGTTCGCAGGTCAGCTACCCAGAGCGACGGGTCGGGTGCGTTTTTTGTCGGTGCGGTCCGCCATGATGTCTGCGAGCTCGAAGCTCATCAGGCCTCGGAGGGAGGAAGAAGTGGCGACGGTGCTGACCACCGCGGCGATCGTGCTCGCGCTCCTGCTGCTGGTCGCCGTCGCGCTGCTGTGGCGGCTGTACCAGGACGGGATGCGCCGGGCGGACGCGGCGGCCAGGCTGGTGGCGGCCGAGCGGGCGAAGGCCGACCAGCAGCAGCTGGCGCTACGGCGGTACGAAGTCGCGTTCGCCTCGATCAGCGGACGCGGCGAGCTGGGCGAGCAGGTGCTGGTCGAGACGGCGCGGGCGCTGGGGCTGCGCGAGGATCTGCACTTCACCCTGCAGACGGACCTGGGCGGCGGCGGCTCGGCGAAGCCGGACATGGTGCTGCGCGTGGGCGGCGACCGGACGGTCCCGGTGGACGCGAAGGCCAGCATGGCGACGTGGTCCGAGGCGGTGGAGACGGACGACCCGGACGAGCGGCTGGACGCGTTGCGCGCGCACGTCCGCCAGATCCGCTCCCGCGCGGCCGAGCTGGCGGGCAAGGGCTACCAGCGCTGGGCGGACGCGATCTACGGAACGATCATGTTCGTCCCCTCGGACGCGGCGGTGGTCGCGGCGCTGGACACCGACCCGGAGCTGCTGCGCTGGCTGATCGACCGAAGGGTGTTCCTGTGCGGCCCGACGGGCTTCGGCGTGCTGGCCTCGGCGGCGCTGTTCGCGGCGAGCGACCGGACACTGGAGGCGGACGTGGAGCAGGTCCGAGCCGGAGCGGCGGCGGCCCACCGCGCGGCGGGCGGCGCGGTGGAGGCGTTGAACCTGTCGAGCACCCACCTGCAGCGGTTCTTGTCGGCGCGACGGCGGGAGCTGGAGGCTTTGGAGACGTTCCGGGCGACGGTCGCGCCGCTCACCGAGGCATCGGGGAGCCCGGCGGGTGTGCCGACGGTGCGGAAGGGGGATGAGCTGGCGGCAAGCTGAGTGTGCGGGAGGCGGAGGCCGGGAGGGCGGGCCGGACGCCGGGGCCGGGGCAATCCGGCCGCAGGCCGAGGCATTCCGGCCGCAGGCCGAGGCCGGGGCAGTCCGGGCGGAGGCCGGGGGCAGGGGCAAGCCCGGCCGGAGACCTGGGGCAGTCCAGCCCCGGGGCAGCCCAGCCGCGGTCCCGGCGGCGAGGTTCCGGCCGGTAAGCCGGCGCAGCAACCACTGCCGAACAACCGACCGGCCAGATACGCGACCCGACCGGCCAGGTACGCAAGCCGACCGTGCAGGTACGCGAATGCTCACAGCAATCTGCCGCGGCCGCCGGGCCCAGCGGTAAGCGGGCGTGCCGGCCGGGCTGGTTCGGCCGCAAGCGGGCCGTCTGACCAGCGGTAACCGCCGGCCGAACCACGCACCTGGCCGCCGTTGAGCCCGGCGGCGAGCGCCCCACCCAACAGGCTCATCCGACCGTGGGTTGTCCCCGACCCCTCTCCGGAGGACCCTTGCCGTAGCGGGCTGCGGGCTTCGTTGACGGTCGCTACCCCGGGCCACTGGTTCGTGCCCGCGGGTGGCTGTCGGCGCACGTCGGCGGCGGTGCTGGCAAGATCTTCACAACCACGAGATACGGTGTTGCCCTGTGACCGCGATTCGCGATCGCCAGAGCGATCCAGATGCCGACGACGTCCCCGTTGCGTGGGATGAGCGTCCTGTCGTCGGTTCGAGGCGGGGACTGCCCTGGTGGGCGGCGGTCCTCATCGGCCTCGGCCTGGCGATCGTTGGCGCCCTCCTCGGCAAGCCCAGCCAGGGGAACCTCCCGCTGGTCTTCACCGTCTGCTACATCGCCGGGGCCGTGATCGCGGTCTGCGCGGTGAAGCGCCGCGGCCTGTTCGGGCCCATGGTGATGCCTCCGCTGGTGCTGGCCGTGACCGTGCCCGGCGTCCTCCTGCTGACGTCCGGCTCCCAGGGCGACGACATGCTGTCGAAGGCGCTGAACATCGGCACCCCGCTGATCAACGGCTTCCCCGTCATGGCGATCACTACCGGCATCACGCTGCTGATCGGCTTCGTCCGGATCATCCGCGAGCGCGACCCGGACGCCCCGAAGAAAGCCAAGAAGGCCGTCCGGGACGACGAAGACGACGAGAAGCGCGCCGCGGCCGGACGTCCGCGGCCGGCCGGGTCGAACCGGACCGGGCAGACTCCTCTCCCATCCGGCGCTCGGCGCGGCCGGGAAGGCGAACCTCCGCGCCGTCCGCGGCCGCCCGCGGACGGCGAACGCCGGACGCCCCGCGCCGGCTCTCCCGCCGAACGCGATCCGGGCAGCCGGGGCACGCGCAAGCCGCCTCCTCCCGCCACGCGGCGCACGCCACGTCCGGACGAAGGTGACCCGCGCCGGCGCGAGCCGCGTGGAGATGCTCCGCGGCGGCGTCCGCGCCCGCCCGCCGAGGACGGGGGCCGGGACACTCCGCCGCCTCGTCGCCCGTCCGGTGGGCGGAACACTCCGCCGCGCCGGAACCGGCCCTGGGACGACGAAGAACGCTGACGAACGGCGGTCACCTTCCGGACGAACGGAGGTGGCCGCCGTTTCGCGTGCCCAGACCGTGCGCGGAGACGCATCACGCGTGATCGGCGGGACGACACGGCGGCGAGCCGCGAGAGCGCCCCGCCGCCGAAAGCCGAAAGCCGGCTCAGACCTTCCGCAATTCCTTCGGCGGCGCGAACGAGATCTTCTCGTTGGCCGTCGTGACCTCGTCGACGTCGCCGTAGCCACGCTCGGCCAGCCAGTCGAGCAGCTCCATGACCAGCACGTCCGGCACCGACGCACCCGACGTCACCCCGACGGTCGTCACGCCGGAGAGCCACGCTTCGTCGACCTCGTGCGCGAAGTCGACCAGGTACGACGCCCGCGCCCCGGCCTTCAGCGCCACCTCGACCAGGCGCTTCGAGTTGGACGAGTTCGTCGACCCGACCACCAGCACCAGGTCGCACTCCGCGGCCATCGCCTTGACCGCGACCTGGCGGTTCGTCGTCGCGTAGCAGATGTCGTCGCTCGGCGGGTCCAGCAGGTTCGGGAAGCGCTCGCGGAGCTGGTCGACGCGCTCCATCGTCTCGTCGACCGACAGCGTCGTCTGGGACAGCCAGATCACCTTCGACGGGTCGCGCACCTCGACCTTGCCGACGTCCTCGGCCTTGTCGACCAGCTGCACCTTGTCCGGCGCCTCACCGGCCGTGCCTTCGACCTCTTCGTGGCCTTCGTGGCCGATCAGCAGGATGTCGTAGTCGTCCTTCGCGAACCGGTTGACCTCCTTGTGCACCTTCGTCACCAGGGGGCAGGTCGCGTCGATCGTGCGCAGGTTCCGCTCGGCCGCCTCCGCGTGCACCATCGGCGAGACGCCGTGGGCGGAGAACACCACGAGCGCGCCCTCGGGCACCTCGGACGTCTCGTCGACGAAGATCGCGCCGCGCTCACGCAGCGTCTCGACGACGTGCTTGTTGTGCACGATCTCCTTGCGGACGTACACCGGCGCGCCGTAGACGTCGAGGGCCTTCTCGACGGCGATCACCGCGCGGTCGACGCCGGCGCAGTAACCACGGGGTTTGGCGAGCAGCACCCGCTTGCCGGAAGCGGTTCCGGTGATCGTGGGGGTACCCGCGGGCTCGATTCCGGGACTCGCTGCACTCATGCCCCCAGGGTACGGGCAGCCCCGAGACGGACTCGAAGTCCCTTTCGGGTGACCTTCGTCCCTCGGCCGGGCTGTGCTCGCGGTCACGCAACGCACCCTTTCGGTTGGGCATGAAGGCCGGTCATGCGGCAGGCTGGACCCCATGAAGCCATTCCCGCTCCCCCTCCGGGTCGCCGCGGGCCTCGCCGTCTCCACCGCCGAGCGGGTTCGCGAACTTCCCCGGCAGCTGGCCGGGCTCCCGGTGACCGTCGTCAGCCAGGTGCTGCAGGCCTCCATGCGAGTCCAGCAGCACGTCACCGAACTCGCGATCAAGGGCGACAACGCCCTGTCAAGCCTGCGCCCGATCGAGGACACCCCCAGCTGGGCGACCTTCGACGAGGACACCGAGCTCGGTGACGTCCCGTCCGCGCGGCCGGACCCCGCCCCGGTGGCCGACGTGCCCGAACCGCGTTCGGAGATCAACGGCCGCGTCCCGTCGGCGGCCGAGCTCGAAGCGGAGCTCGGCGATCCGTGGGCCGACGAGGAACGCGCGCTCGCCGAGGACCACGCCGAAGGCGAGCACGACAGCGAAGCCGCCGACGAAGCCGCCGAGGACGAAGCGCCGCGCAAGCCCAAGCCCGGGACGCCCAAGGTCGACAAGAAGACCAAGAGCGAGACGCCCCGGACCAGCGCCGGGGGGTACGAAGGCCCGGCCGGGCTGACCGGCTACGACCAGCTCACCCTGCCGCAGCTGCGGGCCCGGCTGCGCCAGCTCTCGATCGAGCAGCTCGAGACCATCCTCGAGTACGAGCGCGCGCACGCCGACCGCTCGTCGTTCACCGGCATGCTGTCGCGCCGGATCGCCAACGCCCGCAAGGCCGAACGCGACTCCGGGAACGGCGACGGCGCGGAAGGCCCGTGAGCACCGAGTCCGCCCAAGCCACCGCGAGCACCGCGGAAGCGCCGTGGCCGGTCCGGACCGTCGCCCGCAAGATCGGCGACTGGATCCACCGGCTCGGCACCGTCTGGGTCGAGGGCCAGGTCACGCAGGTCAGCTCGCGCCCGAACACGCAGACCGCGTTCCTGACGCTGCGTGACCCCTCGGCGGACGTCTCCATGTCCGTGACCTGCCCGAACTGGCTGATCCGCGAGATGGAGCCGCCGCTGCGGGAGGGCGCGAGCGTGGTCGTGCACGCGAAGCCGTCGTACTTCTTCGGCCGCGGCACGATCAGCCTGCGCGCCGACCAGATCCGCGCCGTCGGCATCGGTGAGCTGCTGGCCCGGATCGAACGGCTGCGGAAGCTGCTGGCCGCCGAGGGCCTGTTCTCGCCGCAGCGCAAGCGGCCGATCCCGTTCCTGCCGAAGGGGGTCGGGCTGATCACCGGCCGGGCGTCGGCGGCGGAGCGCGACGTCCTGGCCAACGCCCAGCGCCGGTGGCCGCACGTGCGGATCAAGGTGCTCAACACGGCCGTCCAGGGCTCGCAGGCCGTCCCGCAGGTCATGCGGGCGCTGCGGATCTTCGACGCCGATCCCGAGATCGACGTCATCGTCATCGCCCGCGGCGGCGGCAGCGTCGAGGACCTGCTGCCGTTCTCCGACGAGGCGCTCTGCCGGGCGGTGTCGGCCGCCGGCACGCCCGTCGTCAGCGCGATCGGGCACGAGCCCGACACCCCGTTGCTCGACCACGTCGCGGACCTGCGCTGCTCCACGCCGACCGACGCGGGCAAGCGCATCGTCCCGGACGTCCGCGAGGAGACCGAGCGGGTCCGGCAGATGCGCGACCGCGGGCGCCGCGCCCTGCACGGCTGGGTCGACACCCAGACGCGGCTGCTGACCCAGCTCCGCAGCCGTCCGTCGCTGGCCGATCCGCTGGGCCCGGTCCAGCGGCGGCAGGACGACGTCGACGTCCACCGCGAACGCGCCCGCCGCGCCATGCTGAGCCTGCTCGCCAAGGACCAGGCCGAGATCGCGAACGCGCGGGCCCGGCTCACCGCGCTCGGCCCGGCGGCGACGCTGGCGCGCGGGTACGCGGTCGTGCAGTTCGTCGATCCCGAAGGCAACCTCCAGGTACTCCGCTCCGTCTCCGAAGTCGAGGCCGGTGCCCAGCTGCGCGTGCGGGTGGGCGACGGTGCGATCGGCGCGGTGGCGGAAGGGGCCCAGGAGTGAGAGTGACGTTCCTCCCGCTCACCGTGGACGCGGCCAGGAGGCTCGGCGCGCGTCCGCTGCTGGACCAGGCCGTGCGCACCGACCGGGCGGCCGCCGAGTGCTGGACCGCCCTGCTCGCCGGCTGCGGCACCGCCGCCCGCCGCGACCTCGGGCCGCAGCTGCGTCGCCTGTCCGAGGCGACGTCGATGCAGGTCGGCTCGCGCTGGTGGTTCGCCGAGGGCGCGGGACACCGGAAGCGGGTGGCCGGCGCGCAGGAGAACCTGGAAGAGGCGATCGCGGACGGTGACGGGCAGGAGTTCGCCCTGGCGTTCGTCGGGTACGACCACGCGATGGCCAGCGCGGTAGTGTGCGCGAACAGCGTGCAGGCCCGGAAGGTCGGAGAACACCGAGCGTGAGTGAAACAACCGGCGAGGAACTCGGCTACGAGCAGGCTCGCGACCGCCTCGTCGAGGTCGTCCGCGAGCTCGAAGCCGGTGGGCTGTCCCTCGAGCAGTCGCTCGCGTTGTGGGAGAAGGGCGAGAAGCTCGCGAAGGTGTGTGAGCGTCACCTCGAAGGCGCGCGCGAGCGGATCGAAGCCGCCCTGGCGTCCGTGGAGGACGACTCCGAGCAGTGAGGTAGGCCATGCCCTCGGTATCTGGAAACACGGCCGGTATCTGACAGACTGGCTACCCGCCAGTTCCACGATCCGGGAGGCACAGATGCCCGCCGAAGACAGTCGTCGTGAAGCGCCCGACCGCAACCTCGCGATGGAGCTGGTCCGGGTCACCGAAGCCGCCGCGATGGCCGCCGGCCGCTGGGTGGGCCGCGGCGACAAGATCGGCGGCGACGGCGCGGCCGTCGACGCGATGCGCCAGCTCGTCTCGACGGTGTCGATGCGCGGGGTCGTGGTGATCGGCGAGGGCGAGAAGGACGAAGCGCCCATGCTGTTCAACGGCGAAGAGGTGGGCAACGGCGACGGGCCGGACTGCGACGTCGCGGTCGACCCGGTCGACGGCACAACGCTGATGGCCAAGGGCATGCCGAACGCCCTCGCCGTGCTCGCGGTCGCCGAGCGCGGCGCGATGTTCGACCCCTCCGCGGTGTTCTACATGGAGAAGCTGGCCGTCGGTCCCGAGGCGGCGGGCAAGGTCGAGCTCGGCGCGCCGATCGCGGAGAACATCCGCCGGGTCGCCAAGGCGAAGAACAGCAGCGTCGGCGACGTCACCGTGTGCATCCTCGACCGCCCGCGGCACGAGCAGATCATCAAGGAGGTCCGCGAGGCAGGCGCGCGGATCCGGTTCATCTCCGACGGCGACGTCGCGGGCGCGATCGCCGCGGCCCGCCCGACCACCGGCGTCGACATGCTGATCGGCATCGGCGGCACCCCCGAGGGCATCATCGCGGCCTGCGCGATGAAGTGCCTCGGCGGCGAGCTGCAGGGCCGGCTGTGGCCGAAGGACGACGCCGAGCGCGAGAAGGCCCTCGCCGCCGGGCACGACCTCGACCGGATCCTGCTCAACGACGACCTCGTGCGCGGCGACAACGTCTTCTTCTGCGCCACCGGCGTCACCGACGGCGACCTGCTGCGCGGCGTCCACTACCGCGAGGGCGGGGCGACCACGCAGTCCATCGTGATGCGGTCCAAGTCCGGGACCGTCAGAATGATCGACGGCTACCACCGGCTGAACAAGCTGCGGGCGTACTCCTCGGTCAACTTCGACGGCCACCTGGACGCGCCCGACGACGACGTCGTGCCCCCGCTGCCGTAAGGAGTTCCGTGTCCAGGCGACTACTGGTCCTGCTGGTGCTGGTGTTCGCCATGGTCCCCGGCACGGCGTCGGCCCGCCCGGCCATCGTCGGGGGTGCCGCCGCGGACCAGCCGTACCCGTTCACGGTCTCGCTGCACACCTCGTCGGGCAAGCTGTTCTGCGCCGGCGCGCTGATCGCGCCCACCTGGGTCGTCACGGCCGCGCACTGCGCGTTCGGCAGGACCCCGGCCGACTTCTCGCTGCGAGCGGGCACGAACGACGTGAGCCAGGGCGGCGAGGTCGCCCAGGTCGCCGGGATCGTCGTCAACCCGGCGTTCAACACCCAGAGCCCGGCCGGCGACATCGCGCTGCTGCGGCTGACGGCGCCGGTCACGACCGCGCCGATCGGGCTCGCGACGGCCGCGTCGCCGGGCACCGCGACCCGGATCGTCGGCTGGGGCCAGACCTGCCCGAAGCTCAACTGCGGCGGGCTCCCGACGACGTTGCAGCAGCTCGACACGAAGATCGTCGAAGGCTCGAAGTGCACGTCGGGGTTCGACGGCACGGCCGAGCTGTGCACCGACAACCCGGGCGGCAAGTCCGGGGCGTGCTTCGGCGACTCCGGCGGCCCGCAGGTCGTGCGCGACGGCGACCGCTGGCTGCTCGTCGGCGTCACCAGCCGTCCAGGCAACAACGACCCGGAATGCGCGACGGCGCCGTCGATCTACACCTCCGTCGTCGCCTACGCGCCGTGGCTCGCGGAGAAGACGAAGGCCTGACCTACTCGGCGTTGCTCGAGTGGCCCGGGAACAGGTGGGCGTCCGGGTCGAGCTCGACGGCGATGTTGTTGACGGCCGTCGCGGCCTCGCCGAAGCCGGTCGCGATCAGCTTCACCTTGCCCGGGTACGCGGCGACGTCGCCCGCGGCGTAGACGCGTTCGCGCGCGGTCGCCATCGTCGAATCGACCGCGATGGCGCGGTGGCTGATTTCCAGGCCCCAGCTCTCGATCGGGCCGAGGTCGGCGGTGAACCCGAGCGCCGCGACGACGGCGTTGGCCGGGAGGCGTTCTTCGCCCGCGCCCTTGATCGAGACGTCGACGGCTTGGAGCGTCCCGTCCGGCGCCTCGACGAACCGCGTGACCTCGGCGTCGGTGATGATCCGGGTGCCCAGCTCGCGCGCCTGCCGGACGATCGACTCGGCGGCGCGGAACTTGGCGCGGCGGTGCACGAGCGTCACGCTCGCCGCCACCGGGTGCAGCGCGAGGATCCAGTCGAACGCCGAGTCGCCGCCGCCGACGACCACGACGTGCTGTCCCGCGTGCGCCTGCAGCGAAGGAACGAAGTGGACCATGCCGCGGCCGAGCCAGCCGTCACCGGCCGGCAGCGGTCTCGGGGTGAACTCGCCGATGCCCGCGGTGATCAGCACGGCACGGGCCCGCAGGGTCTCGCCGCCGTCGAGGGTCAGCTCGAGGCCGTCCCCGGCCGGCTCCAGCTTTTCGGCCTTGCGCCCCAGCAGGTACTTCGGCTTGAACGGCGCGGCCTGCTTCACCAGGCCCTCGACCAGATCGCGGCCGCGGACCTCGGCGAACCCGCCGACGTCGTAGATCATCTTCTCCGGGTACATCGCGGTCACCTGGCCGCCGGGCTCGGGCAGCGAGTCGACCACCGCCATCGAGAGGCCGCGGAACCCGGCGTAGTAGGCGGCGAACAGGCCCGTCGGGCCCGCCCCGATGATCACGAGGTCGTAGGAGTCCCCAGCAACGTCAGTCATGCTCGCTCCAGCCAGTGGTGGATGGCGGTGATCGAGAACACACCCGATCCTAGCGGCGCGGGGCGCCGAGGGTGGGCGACGCCACCACGCGGCCGCGCCCGAAGAGGGCCAGAATCGAGGTCATGGCTGATCAGGAATACCGGATCGAACACGACACGATGGGCGAGGTCCGCGTGCCTGCCGACGCGCTCTACCGGGCGCAGACCCAGCGGGCCGTGGAGAACTTCCCCATCTCCGGCCGGGGCCTGGAGCGCGCCCAGATCCGCGCGCTCGGCCTGCTCAAGGCCGCCGCCGCGCGCGTCAACCACAAGCTGGGCGTGCTCGACGCCGACGTCGCGGAGGCCATCGCGGCCGCCGCCGACGAGGTCGCCGACGGCGCCCACGACGCGCACTTCCCCATCGACGTCTTCCAGACCGGGTCGGGGACGTCCTCGAACATGAACGCCAACGAGGTCATCGCGACGCTGGCCTCGCGTGCGCTCGGCCGTGACGTGCACCCGAACGACCACGTCAACGCGTCGCAGTCGTCGAACGACACGTTCCCGACGACCATCCACGTCGCCGCGACCGAAGCCGTCACCAAGGACGTCATCCCGGCGCTGGAGTACCTGGCCGGCGCCATCGAGGTCCGGGCCGCGGAGTGGGCGGACGTCGTGAAGTCCGGCCGCACTCACCTGATGGACGCGGTGCCGATCACGCTCGGCCAGGAGGCGGGCGCGTGGGCGTCGCAGATCCGCTTCGGCGTCGAGCGGCTGAAGTCGGGCCTGCCGCGGCTGGGCGAGCTGCCGATCGGCGGCACGGCCGTCGGGTCGGGCCTGAACGCGCCGGAGGGCTTCGGCGCGTCGGTCGCCGCGGAACTGGCCACGGTGACCGGGCTGCCGCTGACCGAGGCCCGCGACCACTTCGAAGCCCAGGCGACGCAGGACAGCGTCGTCGAGACGTCCGGGCACCTGCGCACGGTCGCCGTGTCCCTCAACAAGATCGCCAACGACCTGCGCTGGCTGGGTTCCGGCCCGCGCACCGGCCTGGCCGAGCTGGCGCTGCCGGACCTGCAGCCGGGCTCGTCGATCATGCCGGGCAAGGTGAACCCGGTGATCCCGGAGGCGACGCTGCAGGTGGTCGCCCAGGTGATCGGCAACGACGCGGCCGTCGCCTTCGCGGGCGCGGCGGGCAACTTCCAGCTGAACGTCAACCTGCCGGTGATCGCCCGGAACGTCCTCGAATCGGCGCGGCTGCTCGCGGCCGTTTCGCGGCTGCTGGCGGACAAGGTGTTCGCGGGCATCACCGTGAACGCCGAACGCACGCGGACCTACGCCGAGGGCTCGCCGTCGATCGTGACGCCGCTGAACAAGTACATCGGCTACGAAGAAGCGGCGGCGGTCGCGAAGCAGGCGTTGAAGGAGCTGAAGACGATCCGCGAGGTCGTCATCGAGCGCGGGTACGTGCGCGAGGGGAAGCTGACCGAAGAACAGCTCGACGAGGCGCTCGACGTGCTGCGCATGGCCCGCGGCGGCAAGTGACCGGCTCCGTGGCCCGATAACCGCAACGAACCGCACGCCGTCAGCGACTTCCCGTTCGTCACGAGACGGATTGGTGTGGTCAGGCGGGGCCGCCACGGCGCCCGGCTACGTCCAGATCACCATCCAGGGCCGCGACCACGTCCCGGTGACCCTGACCGACATCCGGGTCCGCGTGCTCGACCGCCGCGCTCCCCTGCACGGCACGGCGCTGAACCGGGAGACCTCCCGCCCTGGGGAACGCAAGCCGATCAAGTTCACCTACACCGTCTCGATCACGGACCCGGAGACGTTCCTGATCGAGGCGCGGACCCCGGACTGCGACTGCGACTGGGTCGCCGACGTCCACTGGTCGGCCCAGGGCCGGACCGGCGTCCTGCCGATCACCGACGGCGGCAAGCCGTTCCGGAGGCACCAGTACCAAGAACGCGCGAGCCTGCACACCCGGTTCGCCTGTTCGCCCTGACCCGCGTCCCGGGGATACTGGAGGCATGAGTGACGCCGCCGAGCTGGGCGCCTTCCTGAAGGCGCGCCGCGCCGCCCTGGACCCCGCCGAGCTGGGCCTGCCGCCCGGGGTCACGCACCGGCGGGTCGAGGGCCTGCGCCGCGAGGAACTGGCGCAGCTGGCCGGCATCAGCGTCGACTACTACACGCGGCTGGAGCAGGGCCGCGCGAAGAACGTCTCGGACGCGGTGCTCGACGCACTCGCCCGTGCGTTGCGCCTGAACGCCGGTGAAGAGGCTTACCTGCACAACCTCGCCGCGCCGAAGCGCCGGTCGCGCGAACAGCGGCAGCGGGTCCGCCCCGAGCTGCAGCTGCTGCTGGACGCCATCCAGGCGCCCGCGTTCGTCTTCGGCCGCTATCTGGAGGTGCTGGCCTGGAACGCCCTCGGCGGCGCCGTCTCGTTCGACTTCGGCCGCATCGAGGAGCGCAACATCGCGAAGCTGTTCTTCCTCGACGAACGCGCGAAGGACCTGCATCCGGAGTGGGCCGCGGTGGCCCGCGAGGTCGTCGCGAACCTGCGCGCGGAGAGCGGACGGCATCCCGGCGACCCGGAGGGCGCCCGGCTGATCGGCGAGCTTTCGCGGGCCAGCGCGGAGTTCCGCGAGCTGTGGGCCGAGCACACGGTGCGGGAGAAGGCGCAGGGCTGGAAGGTGATGCGCAACCCCGTGGTCGGCGAGCTGCGGCTGCGGTACGAGACGCTGCGCCTGCCCGACGACCCGGACCAGGGCCTGGTGATCTACCACGCCGAACCGGGGTCGGAGAGCGAACGCGCGCTCGGCCTGCTGGCCAGCTGGATCACCACCGATGAACGGGCGGTGCACACTCGGTCGTCGCAACCCCACGCCGGATGACGGCTGCCTAGGCTGCTGCACCTGGGGAGTCCGGGGGCAGAGGAGCGGCACGGTGGGCGTCGGCGCGACGATGCAGTCACTCGCCGAAATCCTCAGCTCGGACTCGGGCAGCCTCGTGCTCGGGCTCGCCGCGCTGGTCGCGATGGCCGCGCCGTTCGTGGACCGCTACTTCATCCGGCGGCGGCGGCTGAGCTTCCGCGTGCTCTACAACTCGAAGATCGGGCTGTCCCCGATCGACCTGCACGACGGCGAAAACGGTTCCGCGCAGGCGGATCCGCAGCTGGAACGGACCGCGCGGCTGCTGAGCCGGATGAGCGTGGTCGTGATCCGGATCCACAACACCGGCGGGTTCGACATCGCGCCGGACGACTTCGAGATCCCGCTGTCGTTCACGTTCGGCCGCCGGATCGTCTGGGACGCGCGGGTGTCCGACGCCACCGACGACGGCCTCCGCCAGCACGTCTGCGACGGACTGGAGTTCTTCACCCGCGAGACGCCGCAACGGCCGGTCGAAGGCGTGAAGCTGTCCCGCGTGCGCGCGCTGCTGCCGAAGCGGCTGGCCGGGCTGGCCGCGTCGGAAGCACCGCCGGAGGCGCCCGAGTGGCACGGCGTGCGCTTCGCGCGGCTTTCGCTGCGGCGCAAGGAAAAGTTCAAGCTGGTCGTCGTGCTGCGCGAGCCGGACGGGCACGACGGCGAGATCAGCAAAGAAATCGGGCACCACGCCCGGCTCGCCGCCGGCCGGATCAAGGACGACCGCAAGCAGCGCCGGTTCGGCTGGCCGGTGATCACCACGGCGATCGGCGTGCTGCTGACCGGTGCGCTGCTGGCGACGCTGATCGTGTCCTGGTCGCGGCCGGGTGACACCGCGCAGTGCGCCACCGGGAAGCTGGCCGTCGAAGGGTCGAGCGCGTTCGTCCCGATCATGGCGAGCATCGCCGCCGAGTACCACGGCCAGTGCGACGGCGCGGCCATCACGACCCGCGCGACCGGCAGCGTCAGCGGCGTCCGCGCGCTCGCCCCGGTGGGCGCGACCGGCAAGGACGAGCTGGCGGTGCTCTCGGACGGCCGGTCCGGCGAAGCGGGCCCCGACCTGGCGGCGAAGGCCGTCGCGGTGGTCGTGTACAGCCTGGTCGTCAACCGCGCCGCCGGTGTCGACCGGCTGACGACCCAGCAGGTCAGGGACATCTTCAGCGGTCGCGTGCGGAACTGGGACCAGCTGCGGCCGGGACCGCCGGTGCCGATCGGGATCGTCGGCCGCGGGCAGGAGTCGGGCACGCGCAAGACGTTCGAGCAGAAGGTCCTCGGCGGCGCGGAAGACCGGCTGACGTCGGATTCGTGCCGCAGGCCCGAGCGGGACCCGGCCGCGGCGACCACGCGCTGCGAGCGGGGCACGACGGCCGAGGTGCTCACCGAAGTTGCGGCGGTGCCGGGCGCGATCGGGTACGCCGACGTCCCGGCGGCGAAGGCGGCCGCGGCCCGCGACCAGCAGGTGGCGGTCGTGCAGCTCGACGGCCACTACCCCGACGTCACGACCGTCGACGCCGGGTACCGGTTCTGGACCGTCGAGTACCTGTACACGAAGGGCGTGCCGTCGAACGGGAGTGTGCTGAAGCGGTTCCTCGACTACCTGGCGAGCCCGGCCGCGCGAGCGGAGCTGCAGGACGCCGGGTACACGCCGTGCGTGGCCAAAGACGGCCTGCTCGACCCCCTCTGCACCAGGCCGGACAGCTGATCAGCGAGAAATTGTCGGTGGTCCGGGTCATGATGTCCGGGTGTTGCTGAGCGAGTTGGTCCGCACGTCCGCCGAACTGGCGGCGACCAGGTCCAGGAAGGCGAAGATCGCCCTCCTGGCCGCCGTGCTGCGCGCCGCGGAGGTCGCCGAGCTGCCCGCCGTGGTCGCGTACCTGACGGGGCAGACGGCGCAGGACAGGCTGGGTGCGGGCTGGCGCACCCTGGCCGGGCTGGGCGCCGAGCCCGCTCCGGAACCGGTGGTCTCGGTGCTGGAGGTGGACGCGGCCCTGACCGCGGCCGCGGGCGTGGCGGCGGGCACGGGGTCGAACACGCGGCGGCAGGAGGTGCTGCGGGCCCTGTTCACCCGGCTGGCGGCGGACGAGCAGCAGTTCCTGTTCCGGCTGGTCACCGGCGAGCTGCGGCAGGGCGCGCTGGAGGGCGTGATGGTCGACGCCATCGCGGCCGCGGCCGAGGTGCCCGCCGAGGACGTGCGGCGGGCCTACATGCTGTCCGGCAAGCTCGGCGTCACCGCGGTCGCGGCGCTGACCGGCGGGCAGGCGGCGCTGGCGGAGTTCCGGCTCACCCTCGGCACGCCGATCAAGCCGATGCTGGCGTCACCGGCGGAGTCGCTGGACGAAGCCGTCGCCGAGCACGCCGAGGCGATCGTCGAGTACAAAATGGACGGTGCGCGGATCCAGGTGCACCGCCAGGGCGACGAGGTGCACGTCTGGACGCGGACGCTGCGCGAGATCACCGGGAGCGTGCAGGAACTGGTCGAACTCGTGCGGGCGCTGCCGTGCGAGTCGGTGGTGCTCGACGGCGAGACGCTGGCCCTGACCGATGCCGGGCGACCGCGGCCGTTCCAGGACACCATGAGCCGGTTCGGCAGCACCCGCGAGGAACAGGTCAAGGCGCTGCTGCTGCGGCCGTACTTCTTCGACTGCTTGCACCTCGACGGCGTCGACCTGCTGGACGCGCCGCTGTCGGAGCGCAACGCGGCGTTGCGCAAGGTCGCCGGGGCACACGTGATCCCCGGCGAGGTGGGCACCGCGGGCGCGGCCGCCGTGCTGGAGGCGGCGATGGAGGCGGGGCACGAAGGGGTGATGGTCAAGGACCTGGCGTCACCGTACGCGGCCGGGCGGCGCGGGCGGGCGTGGCTGAAGGTCAAGCCGGTGCACACGATCGACCTGGTGGTCCTGGCGGCGGAATGGGGCCACGGCCGGCGCACCGGCACGCTGTCCAACCTGCACCTGGGCGCCCGCGACCCGGACGGCGGGCCGCCGATCATGGTGGGCAAGACCTTCAAGGGCATGACCGACGAGCTGCTGGCGTGGCAGACGAGGAAGTTCCAGGAGATCGAGACCCACCGCGACGACTGGACGGTGTACGTCCGGCCGGAGATCGTGGTGGAGATCGAGCTGGACAGCGCGCAGGTGAGCACCCGCTACCCGGGCGGCCTCGCGCTGCGGTTCGCCCGGGTGGTGCGCTACCGCCCGGACAAGGACCCGGCCGACGCGGACACGATCGACACGGTCCGCGGTCTGCTCCACGGCGACCGGACGGAAGGGAGCTGACGAAAGGCCTCGACGAAGAAGCGCAACCTGCGGCTCGCGGCGTAGCGGCCGGACCCGGGCACGGACGGCGCCGGGACGCACCTCGCGGCGATCGGTCCACAGTGGAGCTAAGCTCCGGCGATGCGCAGCGAGAAGCTCACCCGCGCCTGGTTCGCGGTGACCGCACTGGTCACCCTGACCGGGCTCGTCACCCAGGTCGTCGCCACCGCGAGCGCCTCGGACGGGCGGGTCGCGAACCTGCTCTGCTTCTTCACGATCGACTCGAACCTGCTGGTGGCGATCACCTCGGCCCTGGTCGCGCTGGGCCGGGCCCGCGGCCGGCTGTTCACCGTCCTCTGGCTCGACGCGCTGGCCGGCATCATCGTGACCGGCATCGTCTACCAGGTCGCCTTGGCCGGCTTGTACGAGCTGCACGGCCTTTCGCTGTTTTCCGACACGATGCTGCACAAGGTGGCACCACTTCTGTTCGTGCTCGGCTGGCTCCTGGTCGGCCCCCGCGGAGCCGTCACGTGGCCAACGGTCTGGTGGTCGCTGAGCTACCCGCTGGCGTGGCTGGCGTTCACGCTCCCCCGCGGCGCACTGACCGGCTTCTACCCGTACCCGTTCGTCGACGCGGCCGCCCTCGGCTACGGCCAGGTGGCACTGAACTGCGTCTTCATCGGGCTCTTCTTCACCGCACTGGTCGCGGCCGCGCTCCTGTACGACCGCCGCCTCACGCCGCTCGAGCCTGCTTAGGGACGTCCGGTCGGTCTCGGTCAGCCGCGGACGCGGCGGAAGGCGTTGAGCCCGTCGGTCAGCGCGGCCTGCACGAACGTCGGGAACGCGCCGCGGCGGTCGACCGGTTTGCCCGCGGCGATCCGGTGCATCTGCCGGGTGTGCCACTGGATCTCGAGGAGGCTGTCGGCCAGGCGGATGCCGGTCTTGGGGCACCGCCGTTCCGCGCGGACGTCGTCGCCGGCGAGCAACCGGGCCGGCAGGGCCGGGTCGACGATCAGCGGGCGGCCGAGGCCGATCGCGTCGACCTCGCCCGAGCGCAGGGCTTCGGTCATGCCCTCCGGTGTCGCGAACCCGCCGGTGACCATCAATGCGACATCGGACACCGAGCGGGCCTTCGCCGCGTAGTCGAGGAAATAGGCCTCACGTGCCTGGGTGCTCGCGCGGCCGCCGCCCATCATCACGGCCTGCTCGTACGTGCCGCCCGATACCTCCAGCAGGTCGACGCCGGCTTCGCCGAGTTCGCGCACGACCGCCAGGGACTCCTCCTCGGTGAAGCCGCCGCGCTGGAAGTCGGCGCTGTTGAGCTTGACCGACACCGGCACGCCGTCGCCGACCGCCTCGCGCACTCGCCGGACCACCTCGAGCAGGAACCGGCGGCGGCGGACGGCGTCGCCGCCCCAGGCGTCGGTCCGCAGGTTCGTCAGCGGGGAAAGGAATTGCGAGACCAGGTAGCCGTGGGCGCCGTGGATCTGCACGCCCGCGAAGCCCGCTTCGACGAACGTGCGCGCCGCGACGCCGAAGCGCTCGATGATCGCTTCGATCTCTTCGCCGGTCAGGGCCCGCGGGGCGGCGAAGGCCGTACGGACGCCTCGATCGCCGAAGGGCACCGCGGACGGGGCCACCGGCTGACGGGACAGGTACCGCGGGCTCTGCCGGCCGGGGTGGTTGAGCTGCACCCACAGCCGCGCGTCCGTGCCCTCGACCGCGGCGGCCCACGGCCGGTAGCCGGCCGGATCCGGCGTCGCGGCCACGTTGCGCGGCTCGCCGAGCGCGGCGGGGTCGACCATGACGTTCCCGGTGACCAGCGTGCCCGCGCCGCCGCGGGCCCAGGTCCGGTACAGCTGCGCGAGTTCGCGGGTGGGCGCGTTGCGGCGGTCGCCCAGCTGCTCGCTCAGGGCCGATTTCACCAGGCGGTTCGGCAGCTCCGCGCCGCAACGCAGCTTCAGCGGCTCCGCCAGGAGGTCCCGGGTCATCGCGCCACCTCTCGAACTTACTCACAGTAAGATGACTCGACGGTAGCATACCGTCGGTATGTCATCTACCCGGCGAATGACCACTAGGGTCGGGCGCATGACGGCGATCGTGCAGAACCTGGTGACCTCCGGCGTCTTCCGGCTCGACGGGGGCAGCTGGGACGTCGACAACAACGTGTGGATCGTGGGCGACGACGCGGAAGTCATCGTGATCGACGCCGCGCACGACGCGAAGGCGATCGAAAACGTCGTGGGCGAGCGGAAGCTGGCCGCGATCGTCTGCACCCACGCGCACAACGACCACGTCAACGCCGCCCCGGAGCTCGCCGCCGCGACCGGCGCGCCGATCCTGCTGCACCCGGACGACCGGGTCGTCTGGGACCTCACCCACCCGGACCGCGCCCCGGACGGCGAACTGGCCGACGGCGAGGTGATCACCATCGCGGGCACGGCGCTGCAGGTCATCCACACCCCGGGGCACGCACCCGGCGCGGTCTGCCTGTACGCGGCCGAACTGGGCGTGCTCTTCACCGGCGACACGCTCTTCCACGGCGGCCCCGGCGCCACCGGACGGTCCTATTCGGACTACCCGACGATCGTGCGCTCCATCCGCGAGAAGCTCTTCACGCTCCCGGACACGACGAAAGTCCACACAGGACACGGCGAAGGCACCACGATCGGCGCCGAAAAGGCGGCCTCGGACGGCTGGGACCAACCCTGACAGAAGGGCACTTTCACGTGAAAGTGCCCTTCAGGAGGTGTGCTTGCGGGCGACGAGGGCGAACTCCTCGATCGCCCGGTCGAAGGCGGCGCCGGCTTCCCGGACCGGCGTGGGCAGGAACCGCCGGTCGAACTTCCCGTCGTCGAGCTCCCACCGGGTGTGGTGGAGTTCCATCTCCTTCCGGCGGAGCACGTTCGCCTGCTCGACCAGTTCGTCCGGACCGCTCATCACGAGCAGCCCGTAGAACGCGCGCATGTCGGTGCGAGCCGTGTAGTACGCGTCTTCGAACTCGATCTCGCGCTGCGGGTCGGTCTCGAGCGCCTTGGCCAGCTTCCGCCGGCGGTGGATCACATTGGTGTCGACGATGTGCTTGCGCGCCCGTGTCGCGGCTTCGATCAGGCCCGCACAGCGGTCGGCCCGGTCCTGCCGCAGCTTCGCCCGCCGCGCGGCGTTGAGCTTCAGCGGCTCGAGCAGCGCCCCCAGGGTGACCCCGGCCAGCGAAGCGATGGCCGCGATGATCGCGGCACCAGATACGGTCAGCACCCGGAAGTGTCTATCAGCTCAGGCCGGTCAAGCGGGGCGGAACCGGCTCGGTTCGTACGCGCTGCTTCGCCTCTTCGGCCAGGCCACGCGCCCACTCCTGCAGCCCGGCGACGTCGACGCCGTGCGGCGGCTCACCCCGGAACGGCTCGATGTTCGCCGCGCCCCGCTCCAGCAGCGACACGGCGCCGACGTTGTTGCCGCGCGCCGCGTGCGTCAGGCCGACGGCGAGCTGCGCGAGACCGCGCCAGAGCTCGCGGTCCGGCCCGTCGGTCGTCTTCCAGGCGTCTTCGAACACCTCGTGCGCGTGGAACGGCTTGCCGTCGTCGAGCAGCCGCTGGGCCTCCGCAAGCGTTTGCGCCGGAGTCCGCGCGACGCCTTCCGGCTGGCGCTCGATCCCTTCCGTGCCGTACGGCAGCGGCCGGCCGAGGCCGTCGCGCGGCCGTGCGTTGCGTGCCCGTCCCTCGGCGTCCCGGTCGCGGCTCATACCCTCAGATCCTGCCACGGGCCCGGCAGGTAGTCTGGTGACTCGTGCGTTTCCTCGACGGCCACCGGCCCGCCCACGACCTGACCTACGACGACGTGTTCCTCCTGCCGAACCGCTCGGACGTGGAGTCCCGCTTCGACGTCGACCTCTCCACCGCGGACGGCACCGGCGCGACCATCCCGATCGTCGTCGCGAACATGACCGCGGTCGCCGGCCGCCGGATGGCCGAGACCGTCGCCCGCCGCGGCGGCCTGGTCGTCCTGCCCCAAGATGTGGACAGCCCCGCCGTCGCCGAGATCGTCGGGTGGGTCAAGAGCCGCCACCCGGTCTGGGACACGCCGCTGGTGCTGACCGGCGGTGACGCGGTCGCCGACGCCCTCAACCTGGTCCACAAGCGCGCGCACGGCGCCGTTGTCGTCGTGGACGGCGAAGGCCGCCCGGTCGGCATCGTCGACGAAGCCGCCTGCGCGGGCGTCGACCGCTTCGCGCGTCTCGCCGACGTCGCGCAGCCGCCGGTCGTCGCGGTTCCGCTGGCCACGCCGGCGCGTGAGGTGTTCGAACTGCTGAACAGCCACGGCGCCCAGCTGGCGCTCGGCCTCGACGCCGAGGGCCGGCTCGCGGGCGTCCTGACCGCCGTCGGCGCGCTGCGCGCGGAGATCTACACCCCCGCCGTCGACGACGCGGGCAGGCTGCGCGTCGCCGCGGCGGTCGGGGTCAACGGCGATGTCGCGGCGAAGGCGGCCGCGGTGCTGGAGGCGGGCGTCGACGTGCTGGTCGTCGACACCGCGCACGGGCACCAGGAGAAGATGATCGCCGCGCTGAAGGCCGTCCGGTCGGTGTCGCCGCGGGTCCCGGTGGTCGCCGGCAACGTGGTCACGGCCGAGGGCACGCGGGACCTGATCCAGGCCGGCGCGGACGTCGTCAAGGTCGGCGTCGGGCCGGGCGCGATGTGCACCACCCGGATGATGACCGGCGTGGGCCGTCCGCAGTTCTCCGCGGTGGCCGAGTGCGCGGCCGCCGCCCGCGAGCTGGGCAAGCACGTCTGGGCCGACGGCGGGGTCCGCCACCCGCGTGACGTCGCGCTGGCGCTGGCCGCCGGCGCGTCCGCGGCGATGGTCGGCTCGTGGTTCGCCGGCACCTACGAATCCCCCGGCGACCTGCGGTTCGACGAGCAGGGCCGTCCCTACAAGGAGTCGTTCGGCATGGCGTCGAAGCGGGCCGTCGGCGCGCGGACGCGCACGGACAACTCGTTCGACCGCGCGCGCAAGGCGCTGTTCGAGGAGGGCATCTCGTCGTCGCGGATGGCCCTCGACCCGCAGCGGCCCGGTGTCGAGGACCTGCTGGACTCGATCGGCTCCGGTGTGCGCTCTTCCTGCACGTACGCGGGCGCGCGGACCCTCGAGGAGTTCCACGAGCGCGCGCTCCTGGGCGTCCAGTCGGCGGCCGGCTTCGCCGAAGGCCGTCCCCTCCCCGCGGGCTGGTAATCAGCCCGCGCAGCACACGTGTTCCGACCACTCCGGGACGTGCCACCAGTGCTGCTTCTCCGCCGATCGGGCAGCGGGCGCCACCTCGGTGGCCGCCCGGTGCGCCGGCTGGTCCCGGAAGGGCGCCAGCAGCTCGCCGACCGTGCGCAGCACCCCGCCGACCATGACGGTGCGGACGTTCGCGGCCGCCTTGATGTCCTGCAACGGGTTGCCGCTGACGAGCGACAGATCGGCGTACGCACCTCGCTTGAGCACCCCGATCCGGTCCTCCAGGCCCAGCCACCGCGCCGGGTTGCGGGTGGCGGTGGTGAGCGCCTCGTACGGGGTGAACCCGAACGCGACCATGGCCCGCAGGTTCTGGTGGGTGGAGACGGCCACGTTGTCCAGCGGGGAGTCCGTGCCGGTGACCACGAACCCGCCCGCCCGGTGGATCCGCAGCACCATGTCGACGTTCCCGGCGAGGACCTGGCGGAGGTAGGCGTTCTCCGGGTTGCCCGCGGTGTCGGCCGTGGCCTTGAGCTGCTGGTACTCCCACGGTGGGAACAGGACCTCGGTGCGCTCGTCGGTCACCAGCGACTTGTCGTCGGCGTACAACGCCCGCGACGTGAACAACGTCGGCGTGATCGACATCCCCGAGCGGACGAACAAGGCGATCGCGTCCTGGTACGCCCGGCCGATCCGGCTGACGGTGTGCGAGTACCCGAGCCGGTTGGTGGCGCCGGTGTGCTCCATCGCGTCCATGCCGATGTTCGCCGCCGGGTACAGGTAGTGCGACGACAGCGGGATGCCCGCCCGGTGCGCGGCCCGGACCACGGCCTGCTGGTAGGCGACGGGCAACCGGACGTACGTCTTGATCATGTCGTACTCCAGCTCGACCGCGCGGGACAGCTCGAGGTCCAGCTGCCCGGGCGAAAGCGTCGGCCGCATGAAGTTGTAGTAGATCCGGGAGCCGTCGATGGCCTCCCCGGTGCCGAAGTACCTCGGCCCGACGCGGTTCCCGGATTCCAGGGCCTCGCGCGTCTCCAGCATCTGGTACACCGGGTCGCCGGGCGAGCGGGTCGTGGTGATGCCGTAGGACAGCCACAGCCTGCCCTGCCGGTCACCCCACTGCCTGCCGCGCAGGTGCCAGTGGTTGTGGATGTCGACGAGCCCGGGCATGGCGGTCAGGTCGTGCGCGTCGACGGTCCCCGGCGCGTCCCGGTGCGGCCGGACATCGGCGATCCGGCCGCCGTCGACGACGATGTCGACGTCCCGCCGCAGCGTGCGGGCGACGCCGTCCCACGCCGCGCCGACGTGGATGACGGTCGGGCGCGGCGGGCGCGGCCGGGCCCACGTGAAGTCGAGCCGGATCGTGCGCGGCGCGCCGCCGGTGATCCGCTGCGCCTTGAGCTGTCCCTTCGACAGGTACACGAGCGTGTCGTTCCCCTGCCAGGCCAGGGAATCGGTGACGTCGTGGGTGACCTGCCGCGGCTCGCCGACGAGCTTTCCGGCGCCGTCGACCGGGGCGATCCAGGCGACGCTTTCCACCGTGAACGCCAGGAACCGGCCGTCGGGTGACCACAGTGGACCGTCGTCGCCGCGGGTGGCGAGCGAGCGGAACGGCATCGGCTCGGCGTAGCGGAGTTCGTGGGTCTTCAGGTCGACCGTGAGGATCTGGCTCGTGCCCTCGCGGTAGCGCTTCGAGTACGGCTTGACCGCGGCCAGCGCGAGCACCGACCCGTCGGGCGACCAGGTGGGCCGGCCCGGCATGAACAGCGGCGGCGTCACCTGCTGGGCCCGGGCCGTCGCGACGTCGTGGATCCACGTGGCGCCGTCCTGGTCGGCGTAGGCCACCCGGCCGCCGTCCGGCGACCACCGCGGCGCGACCTGGGCGCCCGCCAGCTGGGTCAGGACGGTGTCCCGGCCGGTGCCGAGGTCCCGCACCCACAGGTCGGCGGTGCCGAGCCGGTCGCTCGTGTAGAGCAGCTTCGTCCCGTCCGGGTGGAAGTCCGGGTCGGAGGCGAAGTAGCCGTCGCCGATCAGCCGCTGCGGGCGGCCACCGCCGGCCGCGACGACGTAGATCGCGTTGAGGGCCCGGAACGCGATTCGCTTGCCGTCCCGGGACACCACCGGGCCGGCGATGCCGCGGACGGGCCGCGGCGCGGGCGAGTCCAGGTCGCGGACGCGCCTCCGGTAGTCGCGCGGCGCCGTGGACACGCCGGCTTCGAACGGGATGTCCTTGACGGCGCCGGACCGCTCGCGCCGCCGGATGCGTCCGTCGGCGGTGTAGAGCACGGCGGACCCGGACCAGTTCGCGGCGAAGCCGAAGACGTCCTCGCCCCGGGTCAGCTGCTCCTCGCCGAGCATGAGGTCCGCTTCGGCGCCCCGCAGCCGCAGGTAGCTGGGCTGCCCGCCGGGACCGAACGCGGGGCCGTAGAGCTTGTCGGTGCCGGTCGCGGTGATCAGGCGCGTGCGGGCGCCGGTGGCGAGGGTGACGACGTCGATGGCGGTGTCGTTCACGGTGAAGACGATCTTCGTGCCGTCGGCCGACCAGCGCGGCGACGCCTCTTCGTCCGCGGTGGACACCACCGTGCTGATCGCTCCGGAGGCGACGTCGAGCAGGTGGATGCCGTAGCTGCCGTCCCGGTCGCTGCTGAAGGCGATCTTGGTGCCGTCCGGTGAGAACACAGGCTCCCGATGGTCGAATCGCCCGCTGGTGAGCTTGCGGGGCGTACTACCGGCGGCATCGATGACGTACAGGTGGAAGTTGCCGTCGCGGTACGACTGGAACGCGATCCGGCGGCCGTCCGGCGACCAGGTGGGGAGCGTGGCGTCCTGCAGGTCGTCGGTGAGCCGCCGGGCGCGGCCACCGCCGGCGGGCAGCACCCAGATCCCGGTGACCAGGTCGAGCGCGATCCACCGGCCGTCCGGCGAGAGCGCGGCGGACATGTTCGTGCCCTGCCGCAGCACCACGCCGTCGCGTCCGGTGTCCGGCGCGGCGTCCGGCTCGGCCTGGGCTGCTCCCGCCCCGGCCACGGTCAGTGCGGCGGCGGCTGCGCCACTTCGGACGAGAAGCTCACGACGAGAGAGATTTTCCGGCCCCATCCGGCCCACTATGCCCAGCCCTGGATCGGCCGGATAGCGCCGAGCGGGTTTTTCACCGGATGTCCGGCAACGGCGGAAAGGATTGCCGGGGGCGGCGCGGACGCCGCCCCCGGAGTGTCCTCAGCCGTGGTCCTCCAGCATCTCGGTGACCAGGGCGGCGATCGGCGAGCGCTCCGAGCGCGTCAGCGTGACGTGCGCGAACAGCGGGTGACCCTTCAGCTTCTCGATCACCGCCGAGACGCCGTCGTGCCGTCCGACGCGCAGGTTGTCACGCTGGGCGACGTCGTGCGTGAGCACCACCCGCGACGCCGTGCCGAGCCGCGAAAGCACCGTGAGCAGCACGTTGCGCTCCAGCGACTGGGCCTCGTCGACGATGACGAACGTGTCGTGCAGCGACCGGCCGCGGATGTGGGTCAGCGGGAGCACCTCGAGCATGCCGCGGTCGAAGACCTCGTCGAGGACGTCCTGGCTGACCAGCGCGCCGAGGGTGTCGAACACCGCCTGGGCCCACGGCTGCATCTTCTCGCTCTCGGACCCGGGCAGGTAGCCGAGGTCCTGGCCGCCGACCGCGTAGACCGGCCGGAACACCACGACCTTGCGGTGCTGACGGCGTTCCATCACCGCCTCGAGGCCCGCGCAGAGGGCGAGCGCCGACTTGCCGGTGCCGGCCCGGCCACCCAGCGACACGATGCCGACGTCGGAGTCGAGCAGCAGGTCGAGCGCGACGCGTTGCTCGGCGCTGCGGCCGTGCAGGCCAAACGCCTCGCGGTCGCCCCGGACCAGCCGGATGCGCTTGTCCGCCGTGACCCGCCCGAGCGCGCTGGAGCTGCCCGCGAGCAGCCGCAGCCCGGTGTGGCAGGGCAGCTCGGCGAGCTCGTCCATGCCCCACTCGACCGGGTCGACGGTGCTGCCGCCGAACAGGGCGTCGATGACTTCCTGCTGGACGTCGACGTCCGCCATGCCCGTCCAGCCGGACGGCGTCACTTCCTGCGCGCGGTACTCGTCTGCCTCGAGACCGACGGCCCCGGCCTTGACCCGCAGCGGGATGTCCTTCGTCACCAGCGTGACCGCCGCGTTCTCCGCCGCCAGGTTCAGCGCGCAGGCGAGGATGCGGTGGTCGTTGGAGTCGGTCCGGAACCCGGACGGGAGCACCGACGGGTCCGAGTGGTTCAGCTCCACCTGCAGCGTGCCGCCGTGGTCCCCGATCGGGAGCGGCGCGTCAAGCCTGCCGTACTGCCGGCGCAGGTCGTCGAGCATGCGCAGGGATTCCCGGGCGAACCAGCCCAGCTCCGGGTGGTGGCGCTTCGCCTCCAGTTCACTGATGACAACCAGCGGAAGCACGACGGCGTGCTCGGCGAACCGAGTGACGGCCCACGGGTCCGAAAGGAGGACCGACGTGTCGAGCACGTACATGTGCTGCGGGGATTCGGGCGCTTTCTCCGGGCCAGGAACGGCACCGGTCGAAGAGTGGCCAGAGGCCTTACGGGGCAAACGCTGCGCAGTCACGACGGCATCTCCCTCGAGGGCGTGTGCACCGCACGCCCGCACTCGCTGGGCCGGGCACCTCCCTGGCTGGACCACTCCTCCTGACCGGAGTCAGGTGGCGCGGCCACGAGGGCCGGGTGCCGGCCCCCTCGAGCGTCTCGTGGGCGGCTGCGCCGCCCCCTCGATCACCGCCACGACCAGGGCCTCCCGCGAGGGCCCGCACGGAACGCGCGCCCTCACCTCGGAAGGTACCCACGAATGCGGGATCGCGCAGGGAGCCAACACGGTGATTCGCCAGATCGTCATCTCACCGTCGGTCGTCCGAAATCAACTCTGGGTGCGCTCCAGGGCCCGTGACCAGCGGCTTTCCGGGTGCTTCAGGAGCCGAACCGGCGGTGCCGCCAGGCGTAGTCGCGGATGGCGCGCAGGAAGTCGACACGACGGAAGGCGGGCCAGTACGCCTCGGTGAACCAGAACTCCGAGTGCGCGGACTGCCACAGCAGGAAGCCGGAAAGCCGTTGCTCGCCCGAGGTGCGGATGATGAGGTCCGGGTCGGGCTGGCCCGACGTGTAGAGGTGTTCGGAGATGTGGTCGACGTCGAGGATCTTCGCCAGCTCGTGAATGGACGTTCCCTCGTCGGCGTGCTGGCGCAGCAGCTTCCGCACGGCGTCGGCGATTTCCTGCCGCCCGCCGTAGCCGACCGCGACGTTGACCTCCATCCCGGTCCGCCCTTCGGTCCGGGCGGCGGCTTCACTGAGCCGCTTCGCGACGTCGGCGGGCAGCAGATCGAGCGCACCGACGATCCGCAACCGCCACGGCGTCCCGGGCGCGGCGAGCTCGTCGGTGACGTCGGTGATGATCTTCAGCAGCGGCGTGAGCTCGTCCGGGTCCCGGTTGAGGTTGTCGGTGGACAGCAGCCACATGGTGACGACCTCGACGTCGGCCTCCTGGCACCAGCTCAGGAAGTCCGCGATCTTCTTCGCCCCGGCCCGGTGACCGTCCGAAACGTCCGTAAAGCCCGCTTCCCGGGCCCACCGGCGGTTCCCGTCGAGCATGATGGCGATGTGCCGCGGATGCCGGCCGGCGGCCTGCTGGATGAGGCGCCTGCCGTAGGCGCTGTACACGACGTCGGACAAGAAGGAGCGAACACTCACGTCGAGTCAGCCTACGCACCCGGTGTGAGGCGTGTGACTCGAGCACTGCCGGAGAACCTACGCTGCCGTAACCTGGATGTGTGAGCCTGAAGACGGAACCACCTGAGCCCGTAGTGGATCTCCGCCCCCGGCTGCGCGGGCACATCCACTTCTGGACGTTCTTCGGCGCCCTGGCGGCAGCGGCCACGCTGATCAGCCTGGCGGCGTCCACAGTGTCCCCGATCGCCACCTTGGCGACGTCGGTGTACGGCCTGACGGTGCTCGGCCTGTTCGGCGTGAGCGCGCTGTACCACCGCAAGTTCTGGAGCCCCCGCGCGTACAAGTGGATGAAGCGCGCGGACCACTCGATGATCTTCCTGTTCATCGCGGGCACGTACACCCCGTTCACCCTCCTGGCGATGTCGAAGCCGACGGGCTACGTGATCCTGTCGATCGTCTGGGGCGGCGCGATCGCGGGCGTGGCGCTGAAGATGCTGTGGCCGCACGCACCGCGGTGGCTCGGGGTGCCGATCTACATCGCGCTGGGCTGGGTCGCGGTGTTCGTGTTCCCGGAGCTGGCGACGCACGCCGGCGCCGGAGCGCTGGTGCTGCTGTGCGTGGGCGGGCTGTTCTACACGCTGGGTGCGGTGTTCTACGCCGTGAAGTGGCCGAATCACTGGCCTGAGACCTTCGGGTACCACGAGTTCTTCCACGCGTGCACGGTGCTGGCGGCCGTGTCCCACTACATCGCGATCTGGCTGGCCATGTACGCCTGAGCGGTGCTCGCTCGTCCGGCCGGCCGGCGACGGGTTCCACCTGTCGTGCGGTCGTCACCATCCAAGGTGGACCGACGCCGCACGGCAGGTGGACCGTCCGGTCAGCCGAACATCCCCGGCTGGTACTCGCCCGCCGGGTTGCGGGCGATCACGTTCAGCCGGTTCCACGCGTTGATCGTCGCCACCAGCGCGATCAGGGCGCCGATCTGCTCGTCGTCGTAGTGCTTGCGGACCGCGGCCCACGTCTCGTCGCTGACGCCGGTGTGCGAGTCCGCGAGGCGGGTGCCCTCCTCCGTCAGCGCCAAGGCCGCGCGCTCCGCCTCGGTGAACACCACCGCTTCGCGCCACGCCGCCACCAGCGCCAGGCGGACCGCCGTCTCGCCGGCCGCCGCCGCGTCCTTCGTGTGCATGTCGAGGCACATGCCGCAGCCGTTGATCTGGCTCGCGCGGATCTTCACCAGCTCCTGGGTCGCCTTCGGCAGCGACGACTCCTCGACCGGGTGGGACGCCGCGATCAGGCGCTTGACGAACTTGCCGGTGATCTCGTTCTCGAACATGTTGATCCGGGCTTCCATGGCCGTTCCCTTCCATCGTCTGCTTCACCCCCTTGACGACCCGGGCGGCAGCGTTGTGACAACCCCGCCGGTGACGCCCGTCACGATGAATCCGGGTCCACACCTTCGCGCCCCGCCGCGGTGGCCGGTCACGCCGGCGACACCGCGCTCCACCTGCGACCGAGACCCCGCGTGGCCCGCTGGTGGTGCTTCAAACGATCACGTTCAGGGGTCACCCACGGGAACACCACGACGGTTGCCGTGCTCGCCGGCGCGGCCGACGGTGGGCCTCGGCAACGAATCGACGCGAGGAAGGAGCAGGACGCGATGGCCAGGACCCTGCAGCCCGAGGAACTCATCGACAGCGCCGTGGTCGACCCGGCCGGCAACAAGCTCGGGAAGGTCGGCAACGTCTACCTCGCCGACGCGACGCACCAGCCCGAGTGGATCACCGTCAAGACCGGCCTGTTCGGCACCAAGGAAAGCTTCGTCCCGCTCTCGGGCGCGCACACGGACAGGGACGGCGTCCACGTCCAGGTGGACAAGGACAGCGTCTCCGACGCGCCCCGCATCGACGCCGACGGGCACCTTTCACCCGAGGAAAGCACGCAGCTCTACCAGCACTACGGCCTGCCGGTGCCGCGCATGTCACCGGACGGGCGGATGGACCGGGGCAAGGACCGCGGTCAGGCCGCCATGGGCGGGCGCGGGAAGAGCGACGACCGCGCCATGACGCGCGCCGAGGAACGGCTGAACGTCGGGACCGAGCAGGTCGAAACCGGGCACGTGCGGCTGCGCAAGTACGTCGTCACCGAAGAGCAGCAGGTCACCGTGCCGGTGCGGCACGAAGAGGTGCGCGTCGAGCGGGAGCCGATCACCGGCGGCCGCGGGCCGGCGGAGATCGGCGAGGCCGAGCAGGAGATGGTGCTGCACGCCGAGAAACCCGTGGTGCGCAAGGAGACCGTGCCGGTCGAGCGGGCGCGGCTGCGGAAGGAGACGGTCAGCGACGAGCAGACCGTCTCCGGCAAGGTCCGCAAGGAGCAGTTCGAGGTCACCGACGAGGACCGGAAGCACCGCCGGTCCTGATCGCCCCACAGGCTCCCGGACGGGTGGCCGGTCCCCGATACCGGCCACCCGTCTGGGTCACGACACCGCAGGTTGGACGCGCGCCAGCCGCCCGGTCAGCTCCAGCCCTTTCTTCCGCAACGACGGCGGGAACGGGGGCATCGACAACGTCATCGCCTGGTCCGAGCCGTGGATGTACAGCTCGAACTTCACCAGAATGCCCCGCTTGGGCTCGGTGATCGCGACGTGCGTCCGCGGCACGCCGAACAGCGCCTTGCCCGGGCCGCCGGTGTACGCGTCGGCCTCGAAGAACAGCAGTTGCCGATCGGTGAGCAGCAGGTAGAGCTCGCGCTGGGTGGTGATCGAGAACATCGTGCCACCGCTCAGCACCGCGGTCGCGGCGGCGAGCGCGACGTGCCGGCCCAGCACCTTCCGCAGTGAGCCGACCTTGGCCATGGCGATCACTTCGGGCGTTTCGCCCGGTTGCATCATCGGTGCGGCGGTTTCGAGCAAGCGTCTTTCGCGGCGTGCGCCCATGGGGGTTCCTTCGGGGAGAGCGGGAAGAAGAAGCGCAACGCTAAACGACGTGCGCGCGCCGCTTTCCCCCGCCCCACCAGGAAAAACCCCGCAAAACGGCCGATCAGGACGTGAGCATCGGCGCGGCGAGGAACTGCTCCGGGATCGCGAACGCGTCCACCAGCGTGCGGGCGTGCGGACGCAGCTCCGCGCACAGCCGGTTCACCGCCGACGTGACGGCCTTCGCGCGCGACGCGCTCAGGCGGCCGTGGCCCAGGAACCACGCCAGGTCCTCTTCGATCGCCGACAACGCGTACAGATCGCAGACCCGCTCCAGCAGCGCTCGCGCCTCGGGATCCGAGCAGCGCTCCACGGCCGCCGCGAAGGCCTCCAGCACCAGGCGCTCGACGTGGACGCGACCCGCGCGCAGCACGTGGTCCTGCGCCGCGTTGAACACGCCGAACGGGTCGGACGCCGCCTTGCGCAGGCGCTTCGCCACGCCTTCGACGACGTGGTCCTCGCGGTCCTCGAACAGCCGCAGCTGCCACTCGCGGCGGAAGAAGACTTCGGCGTCGGAGCCCACGGTGAGCGACTCGAGCGCCTTGCGCACCGAGGTCCGCTCCAGGATCGTGCTGACCACCTGGTCGGTGAAGAACCGGGCCGTCGCCAACGGCGAAAGGTCCTCGAAATCCTGTTTGTAGCTGGTCAGCAGGCCCTTCGCGACCAGCTGCAGCAGCACCGTGTTGTCGCCTTCGAACGTCGTGAAGACGTCGGTGTCGGCCTTCAGCCCGGGCAGCACGTTCTCCGCAAGGTAGCCCGCCCCGCCGCACGCCTCGCGCGCGGCCTGGATCGTCGCCGTCGCGTGCCACGTGTTGAGTGCCTTCAGCCCGGCGGCGCGCGACTCCAGCTCGCGCTGCTCCTCCTCCGGCGCCGACGAGTCGATGTCGTGCAGCTTCGAAACCAGCTCTTCCTGGGCGAAGTGCAGCGCGTACGTCTTCGCCAGCGCCGGCAGCAGCTTCCGCTGGTGCCCGAGGTAGTCGAGGATGACGACCTCGTCGCCGTCCGGCTTCATGAACTGGTGCCGGTGCTCGCCGTAGCGGATGGCCAGGGCCAGCGCGCGCTTGGTCGCGCTCCCCGCGCTGCCGCCGACGCTCACCCGGCCGCGGATCAGCGTGCCCAGCATCGTGAAGAAGCGGCGGCTGTCGCTCTCGATCGGGCTCGAGTACGTCCCGTCTTCGGCGACGTCGCCGAAGCGGTTCAGCAGGGCTTCGCGCGGAACGCGGACGTTGTCGAAAGCCAGCCGTCCGTTGTCGACACCGTTGAGGCCCGCCTTCGGTCCGCAGTCCTCAATGGACACACCAGGCACCGGGTTGCCGTCGTCGTCGCGGATCGGCACCAGGAACGCGTGCACGCCCCGCGATTCGCCGCCGGTGATCAGCTGCGCGAAGACCACCGCCAGCCGGCCGTCGCGGGCCGCGTTGCCGATGTATTCCTTGCGGGCCATGGCGTCCGGCGTGTGGATGACGAAGCCGCCGTCGGCGAAGGTCGCCGTGGTGCGCAGGTGCTGGACGTCGGAGCCGTGGCCGTGCTCGGTCATCGCGAAGCAGCCCAGGACGTCGAGATCGATGATCGCGCGCAGGTACCGCTCGTGGTGGCGCTCGGTGCCGAGCAACTGGACGGCGCCGCCGAACAGGCCCCACTGCACGCCGGCCTTCACCATCAGCGACAGGTCGCCGTAGCCGAGCATCTCGAACGACGTCACCGAGCCGCCGACGTCGCCACCGCCGCCGTACGCCGGGTCGAAGCCCAGGCCGGGCCGGTCCGTGGCGGCGAGCGCACGCAGCTGGTCGAGCACCTGGGCCCGGTGCGCCTCGATGCCGAGGTCCACCGGGTCCCGGAACTCCGCTTCGGCCATCTGCGCCCGCACCCCGCGGCGCAGCTCGGCCCAGCGACCGTCGAGGACGGCGGTCAGTGCGTCCGGATCCACCTTCGCGGGCACTTCGGGAACGTCCACGGCTACCTCCGGAAAGGACGAACGGCAGGCTTCCTACTCGTTGGTAGTAAGCCTGCCGCAGCGCCGGCGATCCCGCAGGTTCAGATCGGCTCGCCGACGATCGTCACACCTGGGAACCGGACGTTGTCCACGACCCCTCAGCCCAGATCGGGGCCCTTGGAACGCAGGTCGTCGACCTTGGTCATCGCCTCCCGCAGCTCGCCCAGCCAGCTGTCCGCGTGCTGGCCAACCAGGCGCACCGCCCACGCGAGGGCGTCCGAACGCGACCGGGCCACGCCCGCGTCCACCAGCGTGTCCAGCACCAGGCGCTCCGGCTGGCGCAGGCGCGTCATCACCGGGGCCGAATGCGTCGTGAACAGCGCCGTCGTGCCGCCCAGGCGGGCGCCCCACGACACCTTGCGCTGGTAGCGGTGCTCGGCCTGGCGGGCGATTTCGATCCGCTCGTCGCGCGTCTCCTCGCGGTACCGGCTGATCCGGCCCTCTTCGGCCGCCGCGCGGGCCGCGTCGTCTGCGTACTCCTCCGTCAGGGCCGGGAGCTCGCCGACCACGATGATCTCTTCGCGGTCGACCGTGACCTTTGGTGCGCCCGTGAACCAGCCGTCGGGCAGGCGGCCGCCGAACCAGGCCGCCGCGTCGTCCGCCGGCGGTACCTCGGCCTGCTGCCAGCCTCGGCCTCCACGCCATCCGCGTCCCATGTCGTACCTCCGGATTACATGATTACATCGCTACCGAAGTTACGCCGAACCGTCGGCCATCGATACGGCGTTCACCCAGGGCGATCAGAGCAGCCCGGTCAGCTCCTCGACCGAGGTCACCGGGCGGTCGCAGACGTAACCCCGGCACACGTAGGCCGCCGGGGCGCCGGCGACCAGGGGACGGTCGGCCAGCAGCGGGACGCCCGGCGCGTCCGGCTCGCCCGCCAGCACGATGCCGCCGCCGTGCACCCCCCGGGCGGCCGCCAGCCGCAACGCCGTGTCCGCGCCGACCACCGCGACCTGCACCGGACCGGCCTGCATCGCTTCGGCCACCGACAGCCAGTGCCCGGCGAACCGCGGCACCCGCCCGGCCAGCACCCCGGCGCGGCGCAGCGCCTGCTCGGCCGCGTCCCGGTAGCGGGCCGAATCGGCGTGCCCGGCGAGCGCGGACGCCGTCAGCAGCGCCCCGGCCAGCGCGGACGCCCCCGACGGGCTCGCGTTGTCGCCCGGGTCGGCCGGGCGCTGGACCAGCGTCTCGGCGTCGTCGGCCGTGTCGAAGTACGCGCCCGGGACGTCCGGGGACGCGAAGTGCGCCAGTGCCAGGTCGAGCAGCCGGGTCGCTTCGGTGAGCCACTTCGCGTCGCCGGTCGCCTGGTGCAGCGCGAGGAATCCGTCGGCGACGCAGGCGTAGTCCTCCAGCACGCCGTCGGATGCGCCGACGACGCCGTCGCGCGAACTGCGCCGCAGCCGTCCGTCGACCACGTGCACCCGGAGCAGCAGCTCGGCCGCGGAAGTCGCCCACTCGATCCACTGTGGACGATCCAGCGCGGCACCCGCCTCGGCCAGCGCCGTGATCGCCAGGCCGTTCCAGGACGCGATCACCTTGTCGTCCCGGCCCGGCTGCGGCCGTTTCGCCCGCGCGTCCAGGAGCTTGACGCGCATCGGCTCCGGCAGGTCGCCGAAGAGGCGCAACGTCGACGCGCCGTCCTCGAAGGTGCCCTCCTCGGTGACGCCGAACAGCTCGGCCGCGGCCGGAGCGTCGTCGCCGAGGACTTCGCGCAGCTGCGACGGCGTCCAGACGTACGTCAGGCCTTCGACGCCTTCGGTGTCCGCGTCCAGCGAAGACGCGAAGCCGCCTTCGGGCGTTCGCAGGCCTTCGAAGAGGAACGCCGCCGTCCCGGTGGCGACCCGCAACGCCGTGGCCGAGCCGGTGCGCCGCCAGAGGTGCGCGTAGAAGCGCAGGAGCAACGCGTTGTCGTACAACATCTTCTCGAAGTGCGGCACGATCCACTCGGCGTCGACGGAGTAGCGCGCGAAGCCGCCGGCCAGCTGGTCGTACAGGCCGCCGCGGGCCATCGCCTCGGCCGTGGACTCCACCAGGGACAGCGCGACCGCCGATCCGGTGCGCTCGTGGTGGCGCAGCAGGAACTCCAGGACCATCGACGGCGGGAACTTGGGCGCGCGGCCGAACCCGCCGTTGACCCGGTCCGCCTCCTGCTCCAGCTTCCCGACCGCGCCGGCGAGCACGGCTTCGTCCACAACGGACTCCTGGAGCGGCCCGGTCTGCTCGGCGAGGTGCGCGACGATCTGCTTGGCGCCGTCCAGCAGCTCGTCCGGCCGCTCCTGCCACGCCTCGGTGACGGCGGCCAGGAGCTGCCGGAACGACGGCATGCCCGGCCGCGGGGACGGCGGGTAGTAGGTGCCGCAGTGGAACGGCTCGCCGTCCGGGGTGAGGAAGCAGGTCATCGGCCAGCCGCCCTGGCCGGTCATCGCCTGGGTGGCGGCCATGTAGACGGCGTCGATGTCGGGCCGCTCCTCGCGGTCGACCTTGATGTTGACGAAGTTCCCGTTCATCAGCGCCGCGGTGCCGGCGTCCTCGAACGACTCGTGCGCCATGACGTGGCACCAGTGGCAGGCGGCGTACCCGACGGAAAGCAGGATCGGCACGTTCCGCCGCTTCGCCTCGGCGAGCGCTTCGGGCCCCCACGGCCACCAGTCGACGGGGTTGTCCGCGTGCTGGAGCAGGTACGGGCTGGTCGCGTGCGCGAGGCGGTTCATGTGTCCAGGGTGGCACCCGGGAAAAGCGGGCGCGCGGCAGCCGCGGAAAATCTCGCGGGCCGCGGCAACCTTCCCGGGCCGGCGGCAACCCGGTGTCGTCCGGCCACGCGGTCCGGTCAGCCGCAGCGACCGAAAGAGAGCACCGACATGTCCCCTCGCCCACCCACGCCCTCGCCGGCGTCCCCCGACGGCGGCCGTGACCGCCCGGCGGCCCTTCGGGGACGGCGTCGCAGCCGCCGGTTCTTCCGGCGCCGGGCCTTCTGGGCGGCCGTCGTCCTGTCCGTCGTAACCGGTTCCGTGGTCGTGGTCAGCACGGCCTCGGCGGGAACCGTGGACCCGAAGTCCTGGTACGTCCTGGTCAACCGCACCAGCGGGGCGGCGCTGGACGGCCTCGGCTACGTCAGGAACGACGGTGCGGCGGTGGTCCAGTGGGGCCGGCACGACGGGACCAACCAGCAGCGGCGGTTCATCGACGCGGGTGACGGCTACTACCGGCTGCAGAACCGCAACTCCGGCAACGTGCTGGACGACTACCGCTGGTCGAAGAGCCCCGGCACCGCCTTGGTCGGAGTGGCACGACCTGAACCGCGCCAACCGGCAGTTCCGCCTGGAGAACTCGCCGGACGGCCACGTGCGCCTGATCAACCGCTTCAGCGGCATGGCCGCCGAGGTCCCGGGCGGCTCCGAGACCGGCGGCGCCCGCGTCGCCCAGCACCACGACCGGGGCGGCGCCAACCAGCAGTGGCGGCTCGTCCCGGCCGGGACCGTCGGCGGCACCGCCACGCCCACGACGTCCACCACACCGCGCATCGGCGTGGCGACGGGCCGGGCCCCGGGCAGCAGCACGGTGCTCATCGGGGGCTCGATGAACGACGCCTCGGCGACGGCCGCGCCGTTCGAGGTCCGGTACAACTACGTGCACAGCCGGCCGGCGGCTTCGTCGGACTACTACACGGCGGCGCGCTGCAAGCCCGAGTGGTCGAGCTGGTGGGGCTGCCGGACCGGCGAAACCACGGCGCCCGGCTTCTCCGTGACTTGGGGCGACCAGCACGCGGCCCAGGCCACCTACCAGGGCAAGGCGCGCCCGCAGAAGTACCTCTGGACCTGGTATTCGCTGCGCGACCTCGGTGATGCGGCGGGCCAGGCGACGGTCCCGGCGAGGTCGTCGCCATCAACCGGGCCGACCTGCTCACCCGCTACCTGAACGACTACCGCTTCTTCCTCCAGAAGATCGGCACCTCGCACGACCTGATCGACATCGAGCCCGACTTCTGGGGCTACGTCCGCTCACTCGGCCGCCCGCAGCAGGTCGCGCGCAGGTCAAGGCCGCGAATCCGGCGGACTGCGGCGCGCAGGAGAACAGCGCCGCCGGCCTGGCCCGGTGCCTGGTGGCGATGACGCACAAGTACGCGCCGAACGCGGGCGCGGGGCTCCACCTCACCTGCTGGGACTGGGAGACCAACCTCCAACGGTGTGTGAAGGACTACGCGGAACTCGGCGCGTAGAACGCCGACTTCCTGGTCAGCGACGTGTCGGACCGCGACGCCGGCTGGTACGCGAATCCGGCGAACGGCGGCCGCAACACGTTCTGGACCGGCCAGCAGGCCGCGGCCGCACTGAAGTTCTCCAAAACCACCGACCGCGCACCCGGGAAAACCGGGCGCGCGGTCACCCGCCCGTCGGCCACACTGACGCGGTGTTGCTGACGATCACCACGACCCGCGACCCCGCGACCGACCTGGGCTTTCTGCTGCACAAGCACCCGGAGAAGGTGCAGTCGGTCGCGCTGTCCGCCGGCACCGCGCACGTCTTCTACCCGGAGGCGTCGCCCGGACGCTGCACCGCCGCGCTGTTCGTCGAGATCGATCCGGTCGAGCTCGTCCGCGGCGGTGGGACGTCACTGACGCAGTACGTCAACGACCGGCCGTACGCCGGGGGCTCGTACCTCGCGGTCGCGCTGCGGGCCGCGTTCACGACGGCGCTCGCGGGCCGGTGCGCCGCGCGGCCCGAACTCGTCGACGAGCCCTTCGACCTGGAGATCCACGTGCCGTCGCTGTCGGCCCGGGGTGGGGCCGAGGTGGTGCACAAGCTGTTCGAGCCGCTCGGCTGGCGCGTTTCGGCGACGCCGATCCCGCTCGACCCGGAGTTCCCGCAGTGGGGCGACAGTCGTTATGTCGACTTGCGGCTCACCGGCACCCAGCGGGTCGCCGACGCCCTGCGCCACCTGTACGTCCTGCTGCCGGCGCTCGACGGCGACAAGCACTACTGGGTCGGCCAGGACGAGGCCGACAAGCTGCTGCGCGCGGGCGACGGCTGGCTCGCCGCGCACCCCGAGCGGACGCTCATCACCCACCGCTACCTGGAGCGGCGCCGCCCGGTCGTCGCGTACGCGCTTTCGCGGCTGGCCGAGGCGGACGACGTCCCGGCGGAGGCCGAAGCACTGGTCACGGAGGTGCCGGACAAGCCCGAGAGCCTCGCGTCGCAGCGGCACGGCAGCGTGCTCGCCGCGCTGCGGGCCGCGGGCGCCCGGCGCGTGCTGGACCTCGGGTGCGGCTCCGGCGCGCTGCTGCGCGTGCTCGAAAAGGAGCGGTCGTTCACCGAGATCGTCGGCGTGGACGTCTCGAGCAGTGCGTTGGCCATCGCGGAGAAGCGGCTGAAGGAACATTCCCGCGTCACGCTGCGGCAGTCCGCGCTGACCTACGCCGACCCGGCACTGGCCGGGTTCGACGCCGCCGTGCTCATGGAGGTCGTCGAGCACGTCGACGCCGACCGGCTGCCCGCCCTCGAACACGCCGTGTTCGGCGTCGCGGCGCCGCGCACGGTGCTCGTCACCACGCCCAACGCGGAGTACAACCGGCTGTTCGAGTTCCTGCCGATGGGGCATTTCCGGCACGCCGACCACCGGTTCGAATGGACCCGAGCCGAGTTCCGCGCCTGGGCGGACGGCGTCGCGACCCGGCGCGGCTACGACGTCCGGTACCTGCCGATCGGACCGGAGGACCAGGAATCGGGACCGCCGACCCAGATGGCGGTCTTCACCACCCAAAAGGAGGTGGCCGCGTGAAGCTGACCGTCCCCGACATGGCGCTCGTCGTGCTCGTCGGCGCTTCCGGCTCCGGCAAGTCGACGTTCGCGCGCATGCACTTCGCGCCGACGCAGGTGCTTTCCAGCGACTTCTTCCGCGGGCTCGTCGCCGACGACGAGAACGACCAGTCGGCCTCCGCCGACGCCTTCGACGCGCTGCACTACGTCGCGGCGAAGCGGCTCGCGGCCGGGCGGACGACCGTCATCGACGCGACGAACGTCCAGCGTGCTTCGCGGGCGAGCCTGGTGAAGCTCGCGAAGGAGCACGACGTGCTGCCGACGGCGATCGTGCTCGACCTGCCGCTCGGTGTCTGCGTCGCGCGCAACGCCGGACGGCCCGACCGCGACTTCGGCGACCACGTGGTCCGGCGGCAGCGCGGTGAGCTGCAGCGGTCGCTGAAGTCGCTGGAGCGCGAGGGTTTCCGGCGCGTGCACGTGCTGCGGTCCGAAGCCGAGGTGGCCGCGGCGGAGATCGTCGTCGAGCCGCTGCGCAACGACAAGCGCGCGCTGACCGGGCCGTTCGACGTGATCGGCGACGTCCACGGCTGCGTGGCCGAGCTGGAGGAACTGCTGGCCGCACTGGGGTACGCCGACGGCGTGCACCCGGACGGGCGGACCGCGGTGTTCGTCGGCGACCTCGTCGACCGCGGCCCGGACACCCCGGGCGTGCTGCGGCGGGTGATGGGGATGGCGGCCGCCGGCAACGCGCTCGTCGTGTGCGGGAACCACGAGCAGAAGCTGGTGCGCGCGCTGCACGGGCGCAAGGTCAACGTCGCCCACGGGCTCGCCGAGTCGCTGGAGCAGCTCGGTGCGGAGAGCGAGGAGTTCCGCCGTCAGGTGCACGAGTTCTGCGACGGGCTCATCGCGCACTACGTCCTCGACGGCGGGAAGCTCGTCGTCGCGCACGCCGGGCTGCCGGAGCGGTACCACGGGCGCGCGTCCGGGCGGGTGCGCAGCATGGCCCTCTACGGCGACACGACCGGCGAGACCGACGAGTACGGCTTGCCGGTGCGGCTGCCGTGGGCGCGTGACTATCGCGGGTCGGCGATGGTGCTCTACGGGCACACGCCGACGCTGGAGCCGGAATGGGTCAACAACACGATGTGCCTCGACACCGGCGCCGTCTTCGGCGGGAAGCTGACCGCGCTGCGCTACCCGGAGCGCGAAGTCGTCTCCGTGAAGGCACACCGGGTCTGGTACGAGCCTTCGCGGCCGCTCGACGCTTCGCGGCCGTTGGGCGGGCGTGAGCCGGCGGTGCTGGAGCTGGCCGACGTCACCGGGAAGCGGATCGTGCAGACCGCGCACCACGGCCGCGTCGGCGTCTCCGCGGAGCAGTCGGCGGCGGCGCTGGAGGTGATGAGCCGGTTCGCGGTCGACCCGCGGTGGCTGGCGTACCTGCCGCCGACGATGGCGCCGTGTTCGACGTCGTCGCGCCCGGACCACCTGGAGCACCCGGAGGAGGCGTTCGCCGAGTACCGGGCGGCCGGGGTCGAAACCGTGCTGTGCGAAGAGAAGCACATGGGCTCGCGGGCCGTCGTGCTGGTCTGCCGGGACGACGAGGTGGCGTACCGCCGCTTCGGGATCCGCGGCGGTGGCGCCGTGTACACGCGGACCGGGCGCCCGTTCTTCTCGGCTCCGCAGAACGATGCGCTTTTGGCGGACGTGCGTGCGGCGGCGGCCGGGCTGTTCGAGGAGCTGGACTCGGGCTGGCTGCTGCTCGACGCCGAGCTGCTGCCGTGGAGCGCGAAGGCCGGCTCGCTCATCGCGGACCAGTACGCGTCGGTGGGCGCGGCCGCCCAGGCGGTGCTGCCGGCGGCGGTCTCGGCCTTGGCGACGACGGCCGCCCGGGGCATCGACGTCTCGGACCTATTGGCGCGAACGGCTTCCCGCTCCTCCACAGTGGACTCCTACCGGACGGCGTACCGGCGTTACTGCTGGCCGACGTCGGGCCTGGACGGGGTGCGGCTCGCGCCGTTCCAGCTGCTGGCGTCCGAGGGGAAGGCCTACCACGACCGGCCGCACGCGTGGCACCTGTCGCTGTTGGATGGCCTCGCGGGGCCGCGCTTCCAGCGGACCCGGACGCTGGAGGTGAACCTGCTGGACGAGGCCTCGGTCACCGGCGGCGTCGCGTGGTGGGAAGAGCTGACGGGGGCCGGCGGCGAGGGCATGGTCGTCAAGCCGGCGGCGAACCTCACCCGGGGGCCGCGCGGCCTGGTCCAGCCGGGGGTGAAGGTGCGCGGGCGCGAGTACCTGCGGATCATCTACGGGCCGGACTACACGCTGCCGGAGAACCTGGAGCGGCTGCGCAAGCGCGGGCTCAACCGCAAGCGGATGCTCGCGCTGCGCGAGTACGCGCTCGGCCTGGAGGCCCTGGAGCGCGTCGCGCGGGGCGAGCCGCTGTGGCGCGTGCACGAGTGCGTGTTCGCCGTGCTCGCGCTGGAGTCGGATCCGGTGGACCCGCGGCTGTGAGCCCGTCCGGTGGCCCCCTGGCTCACCTCGCCGAGTGGGCCGCGGAGAACCAGGGGGCACTGTCCTCGACGTTCTGACCCGCGGCCACTCACCGCGACCAACCACCGCGCACAACTACCAGAGGAGCAGCTCAACCGCTTACAGGCACGCCCTAGTTGGCCTTGGTGGCCGAGGGACCCTTTGTCGGCTTCTCGGCCACCTCCGGCTTCTCCGGCTCCGCGGTGGCCTCAGGCTGCTTCGCCTCGGGCTGCTCCTCCGCGGGCGGGTCGTCGAAGCTGGCCGGGACGCGCTTGAGGTGCTTGGTCATCGAGCGCACCAGGAAGGCCACCGCGATGAGGAACAGGATCAGCACCAGGAAGCCGACCGGGGAGGACTTGCCGAAGTCCTCCCCCTGCCCGCCGTTGTCGCCGTTGCCCGGCTGCTGCGCCAGCACCAGGGCCGACGCGGTCACCGGAAGGGCCACGCCGGCCGGCAGCGTCAGACTCATGTGTCCACCTTCTCCTCGGCGCCGGTGATGCCGGCGAACAGGTCGTCCTCCGGCAACGTGCTGTCGACCAGCGACTTCACCAGCTCGTACTCCTCGGTCGGCCAGACCTCCCGCTGCATCTCCCGCGGCACGGCGAACCAGCGGCTGGTCGGGTCGATCTGCGTGGCGTGCGCCTTCAGGGCCTCGTCCCGCACCTCGAAGTATTCACTGCACTCGACGCGGGTCGTCACCCGCTCCATCACATCGCCCCGCTCGGGATCCCAGTTGGCCAGCCACTCGGTGTACGGCGACTCGAGGCCGGCCGCCTTCAGCGCCTCGTCGAACAGGAGCATCCGGGCGCGCGAGAAGCCGTGCACGTAGTACAGCTTCAGCGGCTGCCACGGCTCGCCGGCGTCGGGGAAGCGCTCGGGGTCCGGCGCCGCGTCCCACGCCGCCATCGTCACCTCGTGGGTGCGGATGTGGTCGGGGTGCGGGTAGCCGCCGTTCTCGTCGTAGGTGGTGATGACGTGCGGGCGGAACTCCCGGATCACGCGCACCAGCGCCTCGGTGGACTCCTCCAGCGGCACGACGGCGAACGAGCCCTCGGGCACCGGCGGCAGCGGGTCGCCCTCCGGCAGGCCGGAGTCGACGAAGCCCAGCCAGCGCTGGCTGACGCCGAGGATCTTGGCCGCGCGGGCCATCTCCTCGCGGCGGATCTCGGTCATGTTGGCCAGCACCTCGGGCCGGTCCATGGCCGGGTTCAGGATGCTGCCGGCTTCGCCCCCGGTGCACGTGACGACCAGCACCTCGTGACCTTCGGCGGCGTAGCGGGCCATCGTGGCCGCACCTTTGCTCGACTCGTCGTCCGGGTGCGCGTGCACGGCCATCAGGCGCAGGCGCGGGTTGGCGGTGTTCCTCTGCTCGTCGGCGTCCACCATGCTCCGAACGACTCCCCTTCTGCCCTTATTCCGCGACCCACCTGCGGGCCGCCCACCCAGCGGGCGGATACTCGAGACGTACCCGCGTCACCATTGTCCCCACGGGTACGACAAGAACGAGCAGGAGGCCCGGGTTGGCAGGCGGACCGGCGGAAACGGCCGTCGGCGGCAGCGCGCCCGCGCTGCCCGAAGGCCGGTACGGCACCGGACGCGCGAAGTCGTCCCGGCGCTGGCGGCGCTGGCTCTTCCTGGCCATCGCCCTGCTGGTCAGCGGCCTGATCGCCTGGGTCGCGTACGTCAACCTCGGCTCGGCGCCGATCGACGCCGAGCGCATCGCGTTCGCCGCGAAACCGGGCAACGCGATGGAGATCACCATCAACGTCACCCGGGACGACAACAACCGGCCGGGCGTGTGCGTCGTCCGCGCCCGCGACAAGACCGGCGCCGAGAGCGGCCGCAAAGAGCTCCTGATCCCGGCCGGCGCGAAGTACAGCCGGATGACCACGACGATCAAGAGCATCGGGGAACCGGTTACTGCAGACGTCTTCGGCTGCTCGTACGACATACCACGCTATCTGTCAACCCCATAGCGGCCAACGGGGTGAACCACGCGCTCAACGCCCAGGGTGCGGGGAAATAACGGGCGTCGACCTCTTGCGCCGTGATACTCTGACCCCTCAGCACGGTCCGCGACGGGCCGTGTTTTTCCTTTATCTCAGCCACGCGGGCGACTTTGCCCGCGTGGGCCGGCTTGAACACGCAAGCCTGGCAGGCCCGACGAGGAGATGGTGACCGTGAGCGACACCAAGGTGACCTGGCTCACCCAGGATGCCTACGACCGGCTCAAGCAGGAGCTCGACGAAATGATCGAGAACCGCCCGGTCATCGCCGCGCGCATCAACGACAGCCGCGAAGAGGGTGACCTCAAGGAAAACGGGGGTTACCACGCGGCTCGCGAGGAGCAGGGCCAGGCCGAAGCGCGCATCCGCCACCTGCAGGAGCTGCTGCGCTCGGCCAAGGTCGGCGAGGCGCCCGCGAACGACGGCACCGCCGGTCCCGGCAAGGTGCTCACCGTCCGCTACGAGGGGGACGACGAGGACGAGAAGTTCCTGCTCGCCACCCGCGAAGAGGGCGCCGAGGGCGAGCTGGACGTGTACTCCCCGGAGTCGCCGCTGGGCAAGGCCCTGCTCGGCGCCAAAGAGGGCGAGTCCCGCGAGTACGAGCTGCCCAACGGCAAGGTCCAGAAGGTGACGCTCGTGAAGGCGGTTCCCTACACCGACGCCAAGTAGCCGCGGCTAGGTTGTCCTCCCAGGATCCACATTCTGGGAGGACTGAGTCGTGAGCACCGAACCGATGTGCCTGGCCTGCGGCATGCAGTACGCCGCGGCCCGCGAGGACTGCCCGATCTGCGAGGACGAACGCCAGTACGTCCCGCAGGCCGGGCAGCAGTGGACGAACCTGGCGGAGCTCCGCGAGAGCGGCACGTACACCCCGCGGATCGAGGAGCAGGGGCCCGGCATCACCGGCGTCGGCTCGAACCCGGGGTTCGCGATCGGCCAGCGCGCGCTGCTGGTGCGGGCCCGCTCGGGGAACTTCCTCTGGGACTGCGCCGCCTACCTCGACGACGCGCTGGTCCGCCGGGTGTGCGACCTGGGCGGGATCACCGGCATCGCGATCAGCCACCCGCACTACTACACGACGATGGTCGAGTGGGCGCGTGCCTTCGACGTGCCGGTCTACCTGCACGAAGCCGACCAGCAGTGGATCGGCCGGCCCGACCCGGCGGTGAAGCTGTGGTCCGGCGCGACCCTCGACGTCGCCGACGACCTGCGGCTGATCAACCTGGGCGTGCACTTCGCCGGCGGCACGGTGCTGCACTGGCCGGACGGCGAGGAGGGCCGCGGCGCGCTGCTGTCCGGCGACATCGTGCAGGTGATCCCGGACCGCACCCACGTCGGGTTCATGTACAGCTACCCGAACCTGATCCCGGAGCGCCCGCAGGTCGTCCGCCGGGCGGCGGAGCTGCTGGCCGGGTACCGCTTCGAGGCGATCTACGGGGCCTGGTGGGACGCGATCGTGCGCACCGGCGGCTTCGAGGTCGTCCAGCGTTCGGCCAAGCGCTACCTGGCCCACGTCACCGACGAAGCCTGAGCCGCCGCTTTCACGTGAAAGTGATCCGGAGGCAGTCCCTCTATGTCACTTTCACGTGAAAGTGCCGCTGGGGCATCAGTTCCGGGCGGTGCGTTCCAGCAGGGGGCGGACCCGCGGCCGCACCGGCGTCGACAGCGCGATCGACGTCGACGTGCGCAGGACGTCCGGGACGCCGACCACCTTGTCGATCACCCGCTGCAGGTCGTCGTTGCCGCGCGCGACCATCCGGACGAACAGGTCGCCCTGGCCGGTCGTCGCGTGGACCTCGCAGACCTCGTCGATCGCCGCCAGGGCCTCGGCGACCTCCGCGCGGCGGCCCTGCGCGATCTCGAGCACCGCGAACGCCGTCAGGCCGTACCCCATCGCCGCCAGGTCCAGCTCCGGCGGGAAGCCGCCGAGGATGCCGCGCTCGGTCAGGCGGTCGAGGCGGGCCTGGACCGTGCCCCGCGCCACCCCGAGGCGGCGGGCGCACTCCAGCACGCCCAGGCGCGGGGAATCCGTGAGCAACAGCAGCAGCCGCGCGTCCAGTGCGTCGAGGTTCTCCGACATGCTCTCTTCCCTGCGCAAGTTGTCCATCGTGACCGGCGATGTCCGGCAATGACCATGCAGATTGTCCAGCAAAAGCTGAGACCATTGCACATCTTGCCCCACAAGGCCGATCCTTCGGGGTATGACCCAGACTGCCGAACCCCAGGGTGCCCTCGACGACGTCAGCTACGACCAGCTGCGTCAGCTGGTCGGGCTCGTCGACCACGACGCCTCGACCGACCCGTTCCCGGTCAAGGCCATGGACGCGGTGGTGTTCATCGCCGGCAACGCCACCCAGACCGCCTGGTACTACCAGATCGCGTTCGGGATGCAGCTCGTCGCGTACTCCGGTCCCGAGACCGGCGTCTACGACCGCAAGTCCTACGTGCTGAAGTCCGGCTCGGCCCGGTTCGTCATCTCCGGCGGCGTGAAGCCGGACTCGCCGCTGCTGGACCACCACCGCAAGCACGGTGACGGCGTCATCGACCTGGCGCTGGAGACCACCGACGTCGACAAGTGCGTCGAGCACGCCCGCGCGCAGGGCGCGACCATCCTCGAGGAGCCGCACGACGTCTCCGACGAGCACGGCACGGTCCGCGTCGCCGCGATCGCGACCTACGGCGAGACCCGCCACTCCCTGGTCGACCGGTCGCGCTACACCGGCGTCTACCTGCCCGGCTACGAGCCGCGCGAGAGCACGATCAAGCGGCCCGAAGGTGCGCCGAAGCGGCTGTTCCAGGCCGTCGACCACTGCGTCGGCAACGTCGAGCTCGGCAAGATGGACTACTGGGTCGACTGGTACCACCGCGTCATGGGCTTCGTGAACATGGCGGAGTTCGTCGGCGACGACATCGCGACCGAGTACTCGGCGCTGATGAGCAAGGTCGTCTCGAACGGCAACCACCGGGTCAAGTTCCCGCTGAACGAGCCCGCGGTCGCGAAGAAGAAGTCGCAGATCGACGAGTACCTCGAGTTCTACGACGGCGCGGGCTGCCAGCACATCGCGCTCGCCACCAACGACATCATCGCCACGGTGACGGCAATGCGCGCCGCCGGCGTCGAGTTCCTCGACACGCCGGACTCCTACTACGACGACCCGGAGCTGCGCGCCCGGATCGGCAACGTCCGCGTGCCGATCGAGGTGCTCAAGGAGCACAGCATCCTGGTCGACCGCGACGAGGACGGCTACCTGCTGCAGATCTTCACCAAGCCGATCGGCGACCGGCCGACCGTGTTCTACGAGCTCATCGAGCGGCACGGCTCGCTGGGCTTCGGCAAGGGCAACTTCAAGGCCCTGTTCGAGGCGATCGAGCGTGAGCAGGAGCGCCGAGGGAACCTCTGACAAATAACACCGCGAAGGCCACCTTAGGGGACTCCCGGGTCCCTTAAGGTGGCTTTTTGCGTGTTCCGGGAACCGGCCGGACCCGGGAGCCGTCAGTGTGGAGAAGCTGAAGAGAAGGGGCCGTGATGCCGGACAGCATCGACGCCAGCGACGCGATGATCGACAACTGGACCAAGCGGCTCGAGGAGAACGCCGCGCGGTACCAGGCGCTGGCCGATCGCATGCAGGGCCAGACGGTCACCGAGCGGTCGAAGGACGGCACGGTCCAGGTGACGATCGACTCGCGCGGACTGCTGAAGAACCTGGTCATCGCGGAAACCGCGGCCGGCAAGCGGATGGCCGAGGTGTCGGCGCAGGTGATGCAGCTGGTGCAGCGGGCGCAGGCGCGGATCCCGGAGCTGCTGCAGCAGGCCATGACCGAGACCACCGGCACCGGCGACCAGGCCGCGGCGGAAATCGTCCGCGAGGCGCAGAGCACCTTCCCGGCGCCGCCGCCCGAGCCCGACCCGGCGTTCCCGGAACCCGACCGCGTCCGCCGGTTCCTGCCGGAGGACGCCGAGGAACCGCCGCCGCCCGCGGCGCCGCGCACCCCGCCGTCGCCGTCTCCGCAGCAGCCCCGTCGACGCCGCCCGGCCGACGACGATGACGACGACTTCGGCGGATCGATCCTGTCCTGAGGGGGAAACCGTGGCAGACGTGGAACTCAGCACCGACCTCACGGCGCACGCGAGGCAGCTCGACGCCATCGGTGACGGGCTGCAGCAGGCCGTTGACGCGGCGAACCAGGTGAGCATGCCGACCGACGCGTACGGCATCCTCTGCCAGCCGTTCCGGATGATGCTCGACCCGGTGGAGCAGTACGGGATCGACGCGCTCAAGGACGCCGTGCAGGCGATGACGGCGGTGTCGGGCAAGGTGCGCGAAGCCGCGGCGGCCTACCGCCGGTACGAAACCGGTGTCGCCGACGACCTGAACTCCTCCGCGGGCGGTGCGTGATGCCGGAGGGCAACCCGCTCGTCGCCGACGCCAAGAAGGACCCGGACGGGCCCGGCGCGTTCACGGCGGGCAACGGCGACTACGGCTGGGCCGGCGGCATCGGCATCGCCGAGTCGTCGATGGACGCGTTCAACGGCATCAAGGACGGCGACTGGGTTTCCGGCGGTCTCGGGATGCTGTCGCTGGCCGGCGAGATCGCCGGGGCGGCGATCGACCCGTTCGGGTACCTGATGTCGTCGGTGGCGTCGTTCCTGATGGAACACGTGCAGCCGTTGAAGGACATGCTGGACTCGGTCGCGGGCAACCCGCCGGTGATCCAGTCCTATGCGGACACGTGGGGCAACGTTGCGAAGGCGCTCGGCGAGCGCAAGACGGACTTCGACAACGCGGTCAAGAACGGCACGACGGGCTGGACCGGCGCGGGCGCGGACGCGTACCGCAAGTTCGCGGCGGAGCATTCGGACGCCCTGTCGGGCGCGGCGACGGTGGCGGGCGCGATCAGCACGGTCACGATGATCATGGGCCAGGTCGTGTCGTTCGTGCGGGAGACCGTGCGGCAGCTGATCGCGGACCTGGTCGGCAAGCTCATCGCGTGGGTGATGGAGGAGGTCTTCAGCCTCGGCTTCGGCACGCCGGTGGTGGTGGCGCAGGCGTCGGCGGCCATCGCCAAGTGGGGCAAGAAGATCGGTGAGCTGCTCAAGAAGCTGACGGACACGATCCGGAAAGTGTCGCCGCTGCTGTCGAAGCTGGTGGACCTGTTCGAGAAGATCGCGAAGGTCTTCGGGAAGGTGCTGGGCAAGGTCAGCGGCCTGGACGGGCTGAAGGTCAAGGAAGGCGGCTTCGTCCGGAAGATCCCGAAGGAGGGCGGCGGGGTTCACCCGCGCGCCCACGGCGACGGTCCCGACGGTGACGGCCCTGATGGCGGGCATTCCGGCGGGGACGGGGATTCGCCGAGTGCCGACCCGGATTCCCCGGCCGACGGCAGTTCTCGCCGGAGCTCGGACCGGGACAGCTCGCCCTCGCGCGCGGATGGCGAAGAGGGCGCGCCGTCGCACGCCGGGGACGGGGATGGGTCGCAGCCAGGGGACGGTTCTCCGTCGGGTGTGCGGTCGGACGAGAGCGCGCCATCCCACGCCGGGGACGGTTCTCCGTCGCACGCGGGCGAGGGCGGCTCCTCGCCGACTCGAACGCCTTCGCACACCGGCGACAACAGCCCCTCGCCCACCCGCGGAAGTGACGGCTCCCCGTCGCACACCGGCGACAACGCTCCCACGCCGACGCGGGGCACGGACAGCGCTCCGTCGCGAGCAAGCGACACCAGTCCCTCGCCCACCCGCGGTAATGACGGCACCCCGTCGCACACTGGCGACACCAGCCCCTCGCCGACCCGCGGAAGTGACAGCACGCCGTCGCACACCGGCGACAGCAGCCCTTCGCCGACCCGCGGCAGCGACAGCACGCCGTCGCGAGCAAGCGACAGCAGCCCCTCGCCCACCCGCGGTAACGACGGCACCCCGTCGCACACTGGCGACAACGCTCCCTCGCGTACCGGGGACAGCAGCCCGTCTCCCGTGCACTCCGGATCCTCGCCCGCCGCTCGGTCCGATGGGCCCGGCCCGCATGCCGGGACCGATACCCCCAGCGCCGCGCCGCCGCGTGGCGATGGCAGTACCTCCGCCAGTGGTACCGCTCCCGCCGCTCCGCGCGCCGGTGAGGCCGGTACGGTTCCGTCGCCGCGGGGTGGGGACGGTGCCGCCTCCGGGGTGCCGCCTCAGGGTGGCGCTCCGATGATGGGCGGGATGCCGCCCGGTGGCGCACCCGGCGGCGGTGGTGGTGGCCTCGGCGGGGGCTCGCCGCGGACCGGCGGTGGTGGTGGCTGGACCGGCACCCCGGGGAGCCCGGGCGCGCACGTCGACGCCCCCGGACGGCCCCGCACCGGCGGCGACCTGCCCGGCGGCCGTCCCCGCACCCCGGACGCGCCCGCACCGGCGGCCCGCGGCTTCGGCCCAGGCACCCAAGGCGCCGGCCCCCACACCCCTGGCCCCCATGCCCCCGGCTCCCGCAGCCCCGGCACGCACACCCCCGGCACGCACACCCCCGGCACCCACGCCCCTGACTCCCGCAGCCCCGGCACCCACGCCCCCGGCACCCGGCCGCACGAGGGCGGACCCGGCCACGGCCCCCACGACAACGGCCCGACGCCGCACGACGACGGCCCCGGCGCGCACGACCCCGACGGCGGTGCCCCGCACCACGACGGACCGCTCACTCCGGACGAGGTCAACGCCCGGCACTCCGAAAGCACGCCGTCGGGCACGTCGTACCACGCCGGTGATCCGGACATGGGTGACCTGCCGCACCGCGTGCACCCCGATCCGGACGGCCGCTACACCGTCGACGTGCACGTCACGCCGGACGGCCACGCCCGCATCGGCGACCGCCTCTACACCCCCGAAGAGTTCGCGGACGTCCTGCGCCGCAACGGGGACTACGACGGCCGGCCGGTTCGGCTGATCGGGTGCGACGCGAGCTCCAACGACTTCGCGCACCGGCTCTCGCGGGAGCTCGACACCGAAGTCCTCGCCCCCACCCGGCCCGCGTGGACCGACTCCCACGGCCGCGTCTTCTCCTCCGACTACGAGATCGGCCCCGACGGGCGCATGCGGCCGCGGATCCCGCCGGACGGCGAATGGAACGTCCACCGCCCGGACGGTTCCGTGCACCGGGCCGGCGACGACGGCTTCGCCCCCGACACGCACCACGCCGACCCGCACGACGTCGACGCCGACAGCGCGCTCGCCCGGGGCAAGGACCACCCGGACATGCACGACCTCGACGAGGGCTGGCAGGAACCCGGGTTCAGGCGCCACGAGAATCTCACGCTCGGGCCGAACGAGCGGTTCTACGACCCGGCGAACCCGCGGCACCTCGAACCGAACACCCGCTACGAGGTCACCGACGCCAACGGGCGGTTCACGCGGGTCTACACCAACGGCGACGAACCGCCGCGGATCACGCACGTCGACGCCGACGTGCCGAACACCCGCGTCGGGAACAGCAGCGCCGAGACCGGCAACCCGGATGCGAGCCACCTGCTCGGCGACGTCGACTACCGGGTGAACACCGGGGAAGGCCACTTCGAGTTCCACACCGACGCGGACGGCCGTCCCGAGCTGGACATCGACCACTTCGACCCGCCGATGACCCCGCCGCCCGTCGAGCGCCGGATCACCGGCTACGACCCCAGCCACACCGGGGACGGCCCCTTCGGCGCCACGCCGCCGGAAGACCTCCAGCCGAACAGCCGGTACGAGATCTACTCGACGGCGCCCGACGGCACCGAACAGTGGCACGGCACCTTCTACACCAGCGGCGACAACCCGCCGGAGTTCACGCACATCAAGACGTGGCACGACAACGAACGCGGCATGATCAACCCGGAAACGGGTGATCAGCACACGATGCACGACCAGCACGCCGGCCGGCCCGACGGCATGCCGGTGCGCGGCGCCAAGTACGAGATCGGCGCCGAGAACATGCACTACCACGTCGACGAGCACGGCAACGCCGCCGTTTCCTGGGAGCCGGACTACTCCAGCCCGGCCACCAAGCGGGTCGGCGTCGGCCCCCAGGAACGCACCGGCCACATCGGGCAGGCCGACCACCCGGGCAGCACCGTCAACCGGGGCGGGCACACCGCCGATCACCGCTCAGGTGGGCTGCAGGGCCGGATGGGCATGGTTCCGCAGCTCTACGAGCAGAACCACAGCGTCGGCAACCCGGACAACTGGCGGCAGATGGAGATCGACCGCCAGACGTTCGAACGGAACGGCGGCGACCACGGCGTGACGCGCGTCTACGCCGACGCGCCGTCCGTCGGCGAGACACCCGACCGGCTGCACGTGATGTCCGAGAGAATCCACCCCGACGGCACCCGCACGTACAACTACAGGAGCTTCCCGAATGTCGCGAACCCAGCCCCCGTGGTACCCCCCACCCGGACCTGATCTCCGGGAGGCGGACGAGGACCAGGTGGTCCGCTGGATCGGCGGCTGGCTGATGGACGCCGCTCCCGGCGGCTGGCGGCGGATCGACATGACCGTCCGGCTGACTGCGGCCGTCGAGGAGATCGCACTGGCCGTCGTGATGCCGGACGGCGCGGCGGCGCGCATGGAGCCGCCGCCCGACGTCAGCCCCCTGCTGTTCGAGCTGCGGAACAAGAAGTACGTGCGCGACCGCGGCACCTGGCTGTCGCTGCGGCTGGTCATCGAGCCGGACGGCGAGTACCGCGTCACCTACAACTTCGACCTCGACCCGCTGTGGGACCCGCCGCTCGAGGCCGCCGTCTGGCACCAGGACTTCGAGGCCTACCCCCGCACCGAGGAATGGACGCCCTCCTGGTACCGGGAAGGCGTCAAGGGCGAGACCGGCGGGGAGCAGCCGCCCGACGAGCCCAACGCGCTGCTGAAGAACGTCGCCGACTACCTGAAGTTCACCCTCCCCGCGGGCTGGGACTACCTCCAGCTGCAGTACCGCGCGGTCGGCGGCCACGAAGAGTCCGGCGCGATCGTCTACACCATCACCGGGACGACCTACCCGTGGACGCCGCCGGAACCGGTGCTCGACCTGCTGCGCCGGCACCGGGCGGCCTCGCTCTCCGACGGCCGGGGCACGTGGGTGAGCCTCACGTACGAAATGCGCTTCCCCGACTCGGTCAAGGCGCGGTTCAACGCGACCGAAGACCCGGGCTTCCAGGAGCAGCCGCCCGCCGGGGCGTACGCCGAAGAGCTGCGCCGCTACCCGCGCTCCGAGCGGCGCACGCCCGACTGGCTGCGCCAGGGCGCCGAAGGGGCCTGACCATGACGCAGTCACCGGGTCCGCTGCGCCCGGACCAGCAGCAGGAGGTCGTCCACCGGATCGGGGCGGTGCTGGCCGCGCAGGTGCCGCCGGGGTGGCGGCAGCTGCGGCTGGAGTACCGCGCCGCCGGGCGGCACGTCGAAACCGATCTGCTGGTGACCGGTCCGGACGGCGTGCCCCGGCCCGGGCAACCGCACCCGGAGGCCGTGCGGCTGCTCGGGGTGCTGCGGTCGGGCATGTACCAGCCCGGCGCCGGCACCTGGCTGGGCGCGATCCTGGTCTTCGAGCCCGGCCTGCCGCCGGACGCCGACTTCGTGCGGCCCGACCTCGAACCGCCGTTCCGCCAGCAGCCGCCGCCGATCGGGTTCCAGGACGAGCTGCGGTTCTTCCCGCGCGCCGACGAGCGCATCCCGGCCTGGCTGCGCGAGCGAGCCGGGCTGACCCCGCCGGCCGCGGGCGGCGAGGTGCGCACCCCGCGGATCTACGACGGCGTCGACGCAGCGGGCAAGCCGCTGGTCCGGCGCGCACCGCTCCTCCCCGCGGAAGCCGAGCGGGTGCTCGCGTACCTCGACGCGGCGCCGGTCATCCTGGCCTCGCGCAGCAACGGCCCGGACGCGTTCGCGCCGGAGCGCGAGGACGCGGTGCCGATGAACTTCCGCACCGACGGGGCCTGGGCCTGGCCCGGCGCGGTCGCGTACTACCTGCGGGAGCACGGGGTGCCGCCGGACCCGGACCTGGTCGCCCACATCCGGGCCCGCCGCTTCACCGCGCCGTCGGAGGTCCCCGAGCCCGTCAAGGACCTGGCCCTGGCGGCCATCACCGGCTAAAGCCTGTGACATCGGGGTTCCGCCACCCGAACCCCCGGAAGAAGGGGGTTTCAGACCACCGTGTAGCCCGCGTTCGTCAGCGCGACCTCGACTTCCTTGCAGTGCTCCGGGCCGCGCGTCTCCAGCGAGAGCGCGACGTCGGCCTCGCCGAGGTCGAGGCTGCCGGAGATGCGCGAATGCTCGACGTCGAGCACGTTCGCGCCCAGTTCGCTGACGCACGACAGCACGCCGACGAGCGAGCCGGGGCGGTCCGGGACCCGCAGCCGCAGGTGCAGGTAGCGGCCGCCCGCCGTCATGCCGTGCTGGATGATCTGCAGCAGGAGCACCGGGTCGACGTTGCCGCCGGAGAGGATGGCCACGACCGGCGGCTCGAACACGCCGGGGTGCTGCAGGAGCGCCGCGACCGTCGCCGCGCCGGCCGGCTCGACCACCAGCTTCCGGCGTTCCAGGCACAGCAGCACAGCGCGGGACAGGAACTGCTCGGACACCGTCACGACGTCGTCGACCAGCGATTCGACGTGGGCGAAGCTGACCAGGCCGGGTTCCCCGACCGCGATCCCGTCGGCCATGGTCGAGGTCGTGCTCAGCCGCACCGGCGCGCCGGCGGCCAGCGACGGCGGGTAGGCCGCGGCTTCCTCGGCCTGGACGCCGACGACGCGGACGTCCGGGCGCAGCGCCTTCACCGCCGACGCGACCCCGCCGACCAGCCCGCCGCCGCCGGTGGCGACCAGGATCGTCTTCACGCCCGGGACCTGCTCGAGGATCTCGAGGCCGACCGTGCCCTGGCCGGCGATGACGTCCGGGTGGTCGAAGGGGTGGATGAACACCGCCCCGGTGCGCTCGCCGAACTCGATCGCGGCCCTGAGCGTCTCCTCGAGGAGAGCGCCGTGCAGGTGGACGTCGGCGCCGTAGCCGCGGGTGGCGGCCAGCTTCGGCAGCGGCGCCCGCAGCGGCATGAAGACGGTGGACTTGGCGCCCAGCAACGACGACGCCAGCGCGACGCCCTGCGCGTGGTTGCCGGCACTGGCCGCGACGACGCCCCGCTCGCGCTCGGCCCCGGTCAGGCCGTGGATGCGGGTGTAGGCGCCGCGGATCTTGAACGACCCGGTGCGCTGCAGGTTTTCGCACTTCAGGTGCACCGGACCGCCGTGGAGCCGGCGCAGGTCGCGCGCGTGCTCCATCGGCGTCACCCGGGTCACTCCTTTGAGGAGTTCCCGGGCGGCCTGGATCCGCTCGAGGGTGACGAGTTCCATGCGCCGGACTATGCCACTCAGGAACTCCACAGGTTGACCGGACCGTGAGCCGGGTACCCTGGGTCGCGTCAACATGCGGTAAACAAGGAGCGACCATGGCACCCGGGAACGACGCGAACACGGCCCGACGGGCGCGCGCCACCCGCTCCGCCGGCCTGCTCCCGCTCGTGGTCGGGCTGGCCTCGGCCGCCGCGCTCACCGGCGCCGCGTACCTCACGGTGGACAAGGCCTCCTGCGGCACCCCGGCCCAGTACATCCGCCACGACAGCCACGTGGAGCTGGTCGGCGGCTGCGTCGACGGCGCGAAGCTGCCGGCCACCGGCACGCCCTCCACCGGCGACGCCGTGCACGGCAACTACAACCCCTGACCTGGCGGGTTACCCCGATGTGCCCGGGGAACACAAAAGTGCCTTCTTCCGCCCGCCGCGGCCGTCTCCGATGATCACCGGGTGACCACTGTCCACGAGCCGGGCCGCGGCCCCGGCCCCGCCAAGCCCACCGAAGAAGCGTCGAGCCGGCTGCTGGGCGCCCACAGCCTGGGCGCGCTGGCCACGGTCAACCGCGGCGGCTTCCCGCACCTGTCGACGGTCGCCTACGCCTGGGATCCGGCGCAGCGCGTGGTGCGGATCGGCTCCACGGCGGGGCGCGCCAAGGTCCGCCAGCTCGCCCGCGACCCGCACGCGTCGCTCTACGTCAGCAGCGACGACCACCTGGCCTTCGCCGTCGCGGAGGGCGTGGCCGAGGTGTCGCCGGTCAGCGCGGTGCCCGGGGACGAGACCGGCCGGGAGCTGCTCGCGATGCAGGCGCCGTTCGGTGACCCCGGCGACGAGGCCGCGTTCCTGCGGAACATGGTCGAGGACCGCCGCGTGGTCATCCAACTCCGGGTGGACCGGCTCTACGGCGGCGGCCTCGACGTGGGATGACCCTGGACCAGTGCGCGCTGGCGCTCCTCGAGACGCCGGGCAAGGGATTTCTGGCCGTCGAGCTGGGCGTGCGGGCGGCCGATGGACGACCGGCGAAGGACGTCAGTGCCGACGGGGCCACCTGAACGGCCACGACGGGCGCACGGCGCGAATCAGGACCGCAAGGTCGCGAAGCCCCTTCGTGTCTCCAGTCTTGTGCACGATGAACGCCCCGAGGCCAAGCACGGCAACAAAGGCGACTAGGGAGCACACCGGGACAACGAGCAATAGCAAGTCAACTCCACAACGACGTACACCAGCCCCGGTGCCGGTGTCGTTGGTTCGAGTTGCATGCTGTTGTAACGGTTCACGGCCGGGAAGCGAGCCAGAGATGAGCGGCAACCGGGGGCTGCTCGGTGGCTGCGGGCTGGTGTGCGCAACCTGCACCTTTGCCTCGGTGCATCTGGCGAGTCCCCTTTGGGGGGAACGTGAACCGGTGTACGGGCACAGACTACCTGCCAGGCGGAGAACAGACGGCCCGGACGCGTTTCGGCGGACCGTGGGTGATCGGCTCCAGCCGGGCAGCTCGACCGAATCAGCCGCGTCCGGACGTCAGGGTGTGGTCACCGGTTGGCGAACATTCACAGTCGGTCACCACCCGGGAACGAGCCGCCGCTCTCGGCTTCGCCGCGTTCGCCCGGGAGGGCCGCACGGTCTCCGACGTCGGCATGATCCTGGGCAACACCTCAGAGACCGAGCACCCGCGGGCGGTGCAGACGTTCCTCCAAGGCTCGCGGGATATCGCGGCTGTGGGCGAAGTCCTGCTCGGCTTCGTGCTGATCTGGCCGACGGTGCGAAGAAGTCCGCGGACATCATCACGGCTGCGCGGCAGTCCGGCAGCAAGGCGGTCTTGGCTGCATGGCACGCAACGAAGACCGCCTTGGGGCGCTTGAACTCAGCCCAGGGCGGTCAGCAGGTCCGCGACCAGGTCGCGGCCGTCCTCGATGCCGACCGAGAGGCGGAGCAGGTCGGCCGGGACCTGGAGGGTCGAGCCCGCCGTGCTCGCGTGGGTCATCTTGCCCGGGTGCTCGATCAGTGACTCGATGCCGCCGAGGGACTCGGCGAGGATGAACAGCTTCGTGCGCGAAGCCACCTCCAGCGCGGCCTGCTCGCCGTCGACGTGGCTGAACGACACCATGCCGCCGAAGCGGCGCATCTGCTTCGCCGCCGTCTCGTGGCCCGGGTGCTCCGGCAGGCCCGGGTAGTAGACCTTCGCCACCTTCGGGTGCTTGACCAGCGCCTGGACGATCTTCTCGGCGTTGTCGCTGTGCCGCTCCATGCGCAGGGCGAGGGTCTTGATGCCGCGCAGGGTCAGCCAGGCGTCGAACGGCCCCGGCACCGCGCCGGCGGCGTTGCGCAGGTAGAAGAACTGCTCGCGCAGCTCGTCCTCGTTCGTGATGATCGCGCCGCCGACGACGTCGGAGTGGCCGCCGAGGTACTTCGTCGTCGAGTGCAGGACGATGTCCGCGCCCAGCGCGAGCGGGTTCTGCAGGTACGGCGTCGCGAAGGTGTTGTCGACCACCAGGCGGGCGCCGGCGTCGTGCGCGACCCCGGCCAGCGCGGCGATGTCGGCGATGCCGAGCATCGGGTTGGTCGGCGACTCGCACCAGACGAGCTTGGTCTCGGGCCGGATCGCGGCCCGCACCTCGTCGAGGTTCGCGAGGTCGGCGACGGTGTGCTCGACGCCCCACAGGCTGAGCACCTTGTCGATCAGCCGGAACGTGCCGCCGTAGGCGTCGTTGCCGAGCACGAGGTGGTCACCGGGGCGGAGGGTACTGCGCAGCACCACGTCGGAGGCGGCCATGCCGGACGCGAAGGCCAGCGCGTGCCGGCCGCCTTCCAGCGAGGCCAGCGCCTCCTCGAGCGCCGAACGGGTCGGGTTCGCGGTGCGCGAGTACTCGTAGTCGCCCTCGCGGGTCCCGCCCACGCCGTCCTGCGCGTAGGTCGAGGTCTGGTAGATCGGCACGATCACCGCGCCGGTGCGGGGGTCGGGCTGCTGACCGGCGTGGATCGCGCGCGTCTCGAAGCCCAGTACGGAGTAGTCGTCCACCATTGGTTCAGCGTACGGGCCGCCGCCGGCATTCCCGTCAGGTGGGACAGATCTCAGCGTCGCATCCAGCGCCGGGTGGCCGGCCGGGCCGCGAGCACCAGCAGGGCCACGAACGGCGCCGCGGTGACGAGCCCGCGCAGCACGGGCTCACCGATCCCCGTGGGGCCGCCCACGACGAAGAGGATGCGCTGGAAGCGGAGCACCGAGGCGACGATCAAGGCGACCAGTGCGAGCCCCCCGGCGGCCAGGCACAGCACCCGGCCCGCCTCCACGCGCGCGAGCAGCGTGCTCCCGCCGAGCAGCAGCAGCAAGCCGATGACCGCGTCGGCGATCTGGCCGGGGACCAGCAGGTCCAGCGGGCCGAACCCGAAGACCACGGTCCACCAGAAGATGCCCGTCAGAAACCACAGCCCGCCGAGGACGGCGAGCACCCCGGCGGCGACCGCGGTCCCGGCCCGGGGCTTCGGCGGGGCCGTGACGGCCATTCACCAGCTCCGGGACGAGTAGGCGCCCTGGCCGGACAGCACCGGGGCCATGGACGTGCGGTAGCGCAGGTAGCGGAACGTCGGCGGCAGGAACGCCAGCACCAGCACGAGCACCGACAGCGCCGCCAAGCCGACGCGGTCGGCCATGGCGAACCCGCCGTGGGTGAACATCGCGTCGGCGAACCGGGCGAGGGGCACCTCCACCGACATCGGCTCGGTGAGCAGGGCACCGATGGCCAGCAGGGAACCGAGGCCGAGGAGGACCGCGCCCGCCGTCGCCCGGAACAACGTGGCCAGTGACCCCAGGAGCAGCACCAGGCCCGCCACGAGGTACGCGGCCAGGTCCACCAGCACCCAGACCGGCAGCGCTCCCAGGCTGAATTCGGCCGGCATGTCGAGGAAGATCTTGACCGGCACATATCCCGCGGCCACGGCGGCCGGAAAGCCGAGCACACCGGCGAGGACCGCCGTTGCTCCGGATGGCCTATTCGATGAATACGAATGCGAATGCGACGCCGGATATCCGTGCGGACCGGTCACAACTCCCCCATCAGCCGAACGCGGGACAACGGCGCTCACCCTAGTCGGAAACGAGGGAATCAGTCCGGAATGACAACGGAATTCGGCCGGACGGCGGAACCCAAGATCATTTTTGTGCGCTAGTGGCAGAAATGCTGTCCCGCGATCACGGACGGCAGCGCGCCAACCGTTTCTTGTCCTATTCGGACAATTGCAGGCCGTGAAATGCAGCGTGCCCCGGAGCCGATTCGGCTCCGGGGCACGACGAGGTGCGCTAGCTCACCATTGCTGCTGCTGCGGGGGCTGGCCCGGCTGGCCGAACCCGCCGCTCGGCGGGCCCTGGTGCCCTGGCGGCTGGCCCCAGCCCTGCGGCGGCTGACCAGGCTGGCCCGGCTGGCCCGGCTGACCAGGCTGGCCGTACCCCCCGGGCTGCTGACCCGGCTGGCCGTACCCGCCCGGCTGCCCCGGCTGCGGGAAGCCCCCGCTCGAGGGCTGCGGGAACCCGCCGCTGGACGGGTTGGGCCCGCCCGGCTGGCCGTAGCCGCCCGGCTGGCCGTAACCCTGCGGCGGCTGACCCGGCTGGCCGTACCCACCGGGCTGGCCCGGCTGCCCGTACCCGCCCTGCTGACCCGGCTGGCCGAACCCGCCCGGCTGCTGCGGGCCGCCGAAGCCCTGCGGCGGCCCGCCGAAGCCCTGCGGCCCGCCCGGCGCGGCACCGCCGTCGCCGAGGCCGACGTACTGCCGCGTCGCCGGGACGAGGCCGAGCACGCCGATCACGAGGATGAGGATGCCGAAGATCAGCGGCGGCAGCCCGAGGCCGAAGGTGTCCCGCGCGGACGCGGACGCCTGCGCGAGGGTCTCGGCGTTCGGCGTCATCCCGATCTTGATCAGCAGAGCGAAGATCGCGAGGATCGCGCCGCCCGCGACGATGGCGATCGGGACGAACTTCCGGAGCCCGCCCAGCTTGCCCACCAGCGCCAGCCCGACGCCGCCGGCCAGCGAGATCAGCGAGCCCAGCAGGATCATGATCACGTAGAACCAGAGCAGGCCCGGGCCGATGAGCCCGGCCGAGTCGAGCACGCGCTCGATGGCCGCCTGGTCGGGCGCCCTGTCGAAGATCGACGAATAGTCGCTCGCGTCGCCCATGTAGCTGAACGAAATGATCAGCGCGATCAGCGCGAACAGGGCGACCAGGCCGCCGGCGATGTAGCCGAACAGGCCGTTGCCGCCCGCCGACGGCCCGCCGAGCTGCGGCGGCTGGCCACCGAAGCCGGGCTGCTGCCCGAACCCGGGAGCACCGAAGCCCTGCGGCTGGCCCGGCTGACCGAAGCCACCCGGCTGCTGCCCGAAGCCCCCCGGCTGCTGGCCGTACCCGCCCGGCTGCTGGCCGTACCCACCGGGCTGCTGGCCGAAGGCCGCGGCCGGGTTGTCGGCCGCGCTCGGCGGCGGGGTGTACGGGATGGCCGGCGGCTGGGAGCCCGGGGGCACCAGCTGCGTCGAGTCCGCGACCGGGGCGTCGCCGCCACCGGCCGGGTTCACCATCTGGGTCGCGTTCGCGTCGACCGGCGGCATCGCCTGGGTCGCGCCGCCGTCACCCGGCCGGCCCGGCTGGACCACCTGGGTCGGCTCCGGCGTCTCCCCGAACGGGGAACCGCCCTGGTGCTGGGCGGGCTGGACGACCTGGGTCGGTTCCGGGCTGCCGAACGGGTCCTGCTGCGGCTGGGGGCCACTCGGCGGGCCCTGAGGTGGCTGGCCGCCACCCCACGGCTGGTTCGGTGGCTGCGGTGCACTCATGTGGGTCTTGAACCCCCTTGACGAGGACGCGAAAGTGTTCTACTCGCGCCCACGCTATCGGATCGCCCGGCAGGGCGCTCGTAACGCCCTGCCGGGTCCGCCGATGAGATGCCTCCGGCATCCGGGGCTTCGACCCCCCCCGAAACGCTCTTACCGACCGGCGAGGAAGCCCAGGAGGTCGTGGCGGGTGACGACGCCGGCCGGCTTGCCGTCGACCAGCACGAGCGCGCCGTCCGCCCCTTCGAGCGCGGTCATCGCCGCCCCCACCTGTTCGCTGCCGCCGATCGTCGGCAGGGGCGGGGACATGTGCTGCTCGAGCCGGTCGGCCAGCTGCGCCTTGCCGGTGAACAGCGCGTCGAGCAGGTCACGCTCGTTGACGGCGCCGACGACCTCGGCGGCCATCACCGGCGGCTCCGCGCTGACCACGGGCATCTGGCTCACGCCGAACTCGGAGAGGATCCCGATGGCCTCGGCGACGGTCTCCTTCGGGTGCGAGTGCACCAGGGCCGGCAGGTGCCCGCTCTTCTTCGTCAGCACGTCGGCGACCGTCGCGCCGGAGGAGTCGGGCTGCAGGAAGCCGTAGGACGACATCCAGGTGTCGTTGAAGACCTTCGTCATGTAGCCGCGGCCGCCGTCGGGCAGCAGCACGACCACGACGTCGTCCTCGGTGAGCCGCTCGGCGAGCTTCAGCGCGGCCGCGACGGCCATCCCGCAGGAGCCGCCGACCAGCAGGCCCTCCTCCAGCGCCAGGCGCCGGGTGACCTGGAAGGAGTCGGCGTCGGAGACCGGGATGATCTCGTCGGCGATGTTCCGGTCGTAGGTGTCCGGCCAGAAGTCCTCGCCGACGCCTTCGACCAGGTACGGGCGGCCGCTGCCGCCGGAGTAGACCGAGCCCTCCGGGTCCGCGCCGATCACCTGCACGGCGCCGTCGCTGACCTCCTTGAGGTACCGGCCGGTGCCGGAGATGGTGCCGCCGGTGCCCACGCCCGCGACGAAGTGCGTGATCTTCCCGTCGGTCTGCTTCCACAGCTCCGGGCCGGTCGAGAGGTAGTGGCTTTCCGGGTTCTGCGGGTTGGCGTACTGGTTGGGCTTCCAGGCGCCTTCGATCTCGCGGACCAGGCGGTCGGAGACGTTGTAGTAGGAGTCCGGGTGCTCGGGCGGCACCGCCGTCGGGCACACCACGACGCGGGCGCCGTACGCCTTGAGCACGTTGCGCTTGTCTTCGCTGACCTTGTCCGGGCAGACGAACACGCACTGGTAGCCCTTGCGCTGGGCGACCATGGCCAGCCCGACGCCGGTGTTGCCGGACGTCGGCTCCACGATCGTGCCGCCCGGGCGCAGTTCGCCGGACGCTTCGGCGGCCTCGATCATGCGCAGCGCGATCCGGTCCTTGACCGAGCCACCCGGGTTCAGGTACTCGACCTTGGCCAGCACGAGCGGCTTGAGCCCCTTGGTCAACGAGTTCAGCTTGACCAGCGGGGTGTTGCCCACGAGGTCTGCGATGTGCTCTGCGTACTCCACGACCGCCAGCCTAAACGGCCGCCCCATGGCGCTGTCCACTCAGCGGGTGCCGTCGGTGCCGTCGACGAGCGCGAGGCCGGCCGGGCCGGGGCGACGCGGCACCCCGGGCACGATCGTCGTGGTCCGCCGGCGGAGAAGCTCACAGCCGCTCCGGCTTTCTCCCGGACGCCCTGCCCGGCAGTATGGTGAGCAACTGCTTAGCTCGCGATACGAGGATGTGTCCCGTCATGCCTGAAGCCGTCATCGTCTCCACCGCGCGCTCCCCGATCGGGCGCGCCAACAAGGGTTCGCTGGTCAGCATGCGGCCCGACGACCTGACCGTGCAGATGGTCCGGGCGGCGCTGGCCAAGGTGCCGCAGCTCGACCCCGCCGACATCGACGACCTGATGCTGGGCTGCGGCCTGCCGGGCGGCGAGTCCGGGTTCAACATGGGCCGCGCGGTCGCCGTCGAACTGGGTTACGACCACCTGCCCGGCTGCACGATCACCCGGTACTGCTCGTCCAGCCTGCAGACCACCCGGATGGCGTTCCACGCGATCAAGGCCGGCGAGGGCGACGTCTTCATCTCGGCCGGCGTCGAGACCGTCTCGCGGTTCGCGAAGGGCAGCTCCGACTCCTGGCCCGACACGCACAACCCGCTGTTCGCCGACGCCGAGGCCCGCACCCAGGCGACCGCCGAGTCCGGCACCGACACCTGGACCGACCCGCGCACCGAGGGCAACGTCCCGGACGTCTACATCGCGATGGGCCAGACCGCGGAGAACCTGGCCCGGCTCAAGGGCGTCACCCGCGAGGAGATGGACGAGTTCGGCGTCCGCTCGCAGAACCTGGCCGAAAAGGCCATCGCGGACGGCTTCTGGGCCAAGGACATCACCCCGGTGACGCTGCCGGACGGCACGGTCGTCTCGAAGGACGACGGCCCGCGCGCCGGCGTCACCCTCGAAGGCGTCTCCGGCCTGAAGCCGGTGTTCCGCCCGGACGGCCGCGTCACGGCGGGCAACTGCTGCGCGCTCAACGACGGCGCGGCGGCGCTGGTGATCATGTCCGACACGAAGGCGCGTGAGCTGGGCCTGACGCCGCTGGCGCGGATCGTGTCGACCGGCGTCACCGGCCTTTCGCCGGAGATCATGGGCTACGGCCCGGTCGAGGCGTCCAAGCAGGCGCTCTCGCGCGCGGGGCTGTCCATCGGCGACATCGACCTGGTGGAGATCAACGAGGCGTTCGCGGCGCAGGTCATCCCGTCGTACCGCGACCTGGGCATCGACCTGGACCGTCTGAACGTCAACGGCGGCGCGATCGCGGTCGGCCACCCGTTCGGCATGACGGGCGCCCGGATCACCTCGACGCTGATCAACTCCCTGCAGCACCACGACAAACAGTTCGGCCTCGAGACGATGTGCGTCGGCGGTGGCCAGGGCATGGCGCTGATCATCGAACGCCTTTCCTGACCGGAGCACCCTGGGTACGCGAAAGGCCCCCTCGCCGGCGCGGCGAGGGGGCCTTCGTCAAGCCGGGAGCTATTCGTTCGTCTTGACGCACATCGTCGTCGCCGGCTCCGGGTAGACCGCGACGCGGGTGGCGTCGGTGCCCTCGCAGACGCTCTTGTCGGCCTGGCCGGTCACGACCTTGACCAGCTCGCCGTCCTTGCTCGGGTCGGTGCAGGGAACCTTCAGGTAGCCCTTGGTCTGGGACGTGAAGTTCGTCAGGCAGTCGCCCTGCTTCGCGTTGATCATCAGGCACAGCTTGTACGAGCTGCGGCCGGTGACCGAGTAGGTGTCGTAGCCCGCGTCCGAGCCGCCGGGGCAGGCCTCGGAAGCGGTCTCCAGCTTCTTGGCGATCTTGACGTTCGCCTTCGGGTCGTTGCAGTCGGCCTTCACCGGGTCGTCGCCGCCCTGGGTGAACTCCGTGATCGAGAGGCAGTCACCGGCGTTCGAGGTGGCGGGCGACTTCATGAAGGAAATGATCCCCACGACGACGATCGCGATCACCACGAGCGCGCCGACGCCACCCAGGATCAAGCGGGCCTTCGAGCGCTTCGGCGGAGCCGGCGGCGCGGGCGGGAACCCCTGCTGGCCGGGCGGGAACTGGCCGGGCGGCGGGCCGTACTGGCCGGGCTGGCCCTGCGGCGGCGTGCCGAACTGGCCGGGCTGGCCGTACGGCTGCTGCGGCTGGCCGCCGGGCGGCGGTCCGTAGGGATCGGGCTGACCCACCGGCTGCTGGCCCCCGGGGGCCGGAGGGGGAACGCTCACTGTGAACCTCACACATGTGAAATGAGAACCGACCGGCACATCAAACACGCAGGGTGAGCGCCGTCCGCAGCGGGGTCCTCATATGCACGAATTACCCACAGAAAAGGCGCCCCGATGGTTACGGAGCGCCTTCACTGCGGAACTGTGGGGCAGGTTACTCGCGGAAGTACGAGAGCAACCGGAGGATCTCCAGGTACAGCCAGACCAGCGTCGTCATCAGGCCGAACGCGGTGTACCAGGCCCACTTCGACGGCATGCCCTCGCGGATCATCCGGTCCGCCTGGTCGAAGTCGAGCAGGAAGCTGAAGGCCGCGATGCCGATGCAGACGAGGCTGAAGATGATAGCGATCGTGCCGCCGCCGCGCAGCGGGTTGAAGCCGAAGGCGAGCGTGCTGATCAGGTTGAACAGCATCAGGACCGCGACACCGACGGTGGCGCCGACGATCCACTTGGTCAGCTTCGGCGTGACCTTGACCGCGCCGGTCTTGTAGACCACCAGCATGCCGATGAACACACCCGCGGTGCCGATGATCGCCTGCAGCGCGATACCCGGGAAGAAGGCTTCGAACAGGGCACTCAGCGCGCCGAGGAACAGGCCTTCGGCCGCCGAGTAGGTCAGCGTCAGCGGGCCGCTGGGCTTCTGGCGGAAGATGATCACCAGCGAGATGACGAGCCCGACGACCAGGCCGCCGAGCATCGCGCCGAGGAGCGCGCCGGAGATCCCGCCGGACGGGTCGATCTGGGTCCGCCCCCAGATCGCCGTGATCACCCCGACGAGCAGCGCGACGCCGAGGGACATGCCCGTCTTGACGACGACGTCGTCGACGGTCATCGGCCGCTCGCCCTCACCGGAGGCGGCCTGGCCGGGGCCGTACCCGGGCACGCCGCCCTGGGGTTGGTTGAAGCCCACCGGGGGCCCGTACTGCCCGTAAGTCTGGGTTCCGCCACCGGGCAGGTTGCGGAACGCCGGGTTGCTACTGGAACGCACCTGATCCTCCTGGATCTGCTGCTTCGTGGATCATCGCTGCATCGGGTCCAACGACCGCCGCGGGCGCGGGGTTCCCGTCGAGTAAAGACGACTTTACTCGACGGCGGCTCCGCTGCCTCGGAAGACACGGTAAGCGACGAACGTCACGACCGTTCGGCGACAGCCACCCGAAGAGCGGTACACAGTTTCACTCGTTGGCGCAACGCTCACTTCGCGTGCTCGGCTCTTCACCGAACGCGTGTCGGGGACTTGATCAGTCGTGTGACCTGCAGAGACGCCGGGCGCTGCCGCGCGTCGAACGAAGGAGCATTGACACCATGGGGTGGTCAACACGCCCGCGCGCGGGTGCTCGCGCGCTCACCGGCCTCGTCGCCGCGGCCCTGCTCGGCACGCTGTCGGTGACGGTCGGCGCCGCGCCGGCCTCGGCCGCCAGCCAGGAAGGCATCGGCTACGAGGTCAAGCCGGGCCAGGACATGACCCCGCGGCCGAGCCGCAACTGGCTCGGTTCGTACGTCGTCGGCGGCGAGCAGGTCTTCTGCGTGAGCTTCCAGCTCAAGGCCCCCGACACCGACGAGCCGTACAAGCCGGGCGACGAGCTGCTCACGAAGTGGGGCACGAAACTGCCCGCGGATCAGGCGGCGAACATCTCCTACCTGCTGCTGCGCTACGGCGACACGAAGAAGCCGGCCGAAGCCGCGGCGCTCGCCCACCTGCTGCACTCGTGGACCGCCGCCCCGCGCACGCCGGCCGACCTGGACCCGGCTCTCCACTACGACGAGATCGGCTACGACGCGCAGTACCACCTCGACCTGCTGCCCGCGGACGCCAAGGCGGCCGTCGAGCGGCTGCGCACCGAGGCCGAGACCGACCGCGGCCCGTGGACCGCGTCGGTGACCACGCCGAAGGGCGACCAGCACCCCGGCGAGGCCGCCGAGTGGACGGTCACCGTGAAGAACGCCAAGGACAAGGGCGTCGCGGACGTCCCGGTGAAGCTGACCGCGACCGACGCCACCCTCGACGACGGCAAGGCGGAGGCCGCGAAGGCCGCCGCCGGCAACTCGAGCCCGCAGGGCGCCGCGAAGGACGTCACGCTCAAGACGGGTGCCGACGGCACCGTGCGGGTGAAGCTGACGCCGGCCGGGGACCAGCCGAAGCTGGTGGCGGCGCTGTCCGCCCCGGCCGACCGGCCGTACGTGCGCGTGCCCGTCGAAACCAAGGTGCAGCGCGTGGTCTCCACCGGCGGCGAAAAGGAGCTGACCGCGCAGGGCGTCGTCAACGTCGCCAAGCCCGGCAAGGTCCAGGTGACCAAGACGGACGCGAACACCGGCAAGGGCGTCGGCGGCGCGGTCCTGCGCATCACCGGCAAGGACCGGACGTCGGCCGCGCTCGGGCAGGACGGCAAGCCGCTCCTGGGGGCCGACGGCAAGCCGGTGATCGTCACCACCGACGGCAAGGACGGCGGCGTGACGGTCGAGAACCTCCGCGCCCCGCAGGAGATCTGCGTCGTCGAGGCGAGCCCGCCCCCGGGCTACACGAACGCCTTCGACCCGAAGAACCCGCCGTCGGCGTGCGGCACGGTGAAGCCGGGCGAGACGCTCGCCCTGACCGTGACGAACAAGCCGAACGAGGTCCCGCGGGCCATCCCGGCCGGTGACCAGCCGGTCGCGCGGGCGCACGGGGTCGTCGAGACGAGGTACTCCGTGCCGGGCCTGCTCGGCCTCGGCCTCCTCGTGCTGCTGGCGGCCGGGCTGGCCGGCCTCGCCGCGCGGCGGGCGTCCCGGCGGTAACGACGTGGCGGAGCACGACGGCGACTGGCGACGCGAGGACTGGTTCGTCGAGGAATGGCACCGGGGCACCGGCTGGGCGGCTCCCGAAGAGGAG
>NZ_JMQI01000062.1 GCF_000695625.1 Amycolatopsis rifamycinica | reverse complement strand
CGGCCGGGCGGGACAGCGGGATCCGGCCCGGTGCCCACCGCGGCCTCGGCCCCGGGCCGGATCCCGCGGCGCCGCTTCGGCAGCCCTCAGCCGAGGTCCCTGCGGAAGCGCAGCCGGTCCAGTCCGGTCCCGGCCCGTCGTGGCCGGGACCGGGCCGGCACCCCTTCGAACTCCTTCGGCCTGGTTCGGTGACGAACCCCATCCGGGTGTGGAACGCGTGCGAACCCTAGTTTTCCGGCGAAGTTATCGCCCGGACCACCGAGCGCCCGTGCGCGGCGCTGTCGGCGAAGAAGCGCCCGTGGAGCGCCGCGCCCGGCCCGCGGCCGCGTTCGACCCCGGCGCAGGGCAGATGGCTCTCGGCCGGCCGCGACGGCGGGAGGAACGCGACTGCCCGCTCGTCCGTGGTGACCAGGACGCTGCTGTCACCGACGTGCCGGCCCATCCGGTTCGGCCGCTGCGGCGCCCGCCGGAGCGTGCCCCTCACGCGGCCCGGCCCCGGCGGCTCCGCCGCGCGGGTTCCCGGTCAGGGCACCAGCCGGTGCACCCCGGTCAGCACCTGCTGCCAGACGGCGGCGGGGTCGGCGCCCTGCTCGACCGCCTTGAGCGCCGGCGCGATCACCGTCTCCTGGATCTTGCCGTCACCCGGCCCCTTGTACTGCGGTTTCCCGACCTTCTGCGCCTGGGCGACGAAGACCTGGCCGGTCAGCGCCCCGCCGAAGTAGCCGTTCATCTCGCTGAGCAGGTCCGGGGAGGTGAAGGCTTCGACCTGGCTGGGGAAGTTGCCGCTCACCCGGAAGGCGTGCAGCTGCTGCTCCGGCGCGGTCAGCCAGGCGGCGAGGGCGGCGGCCTCCTTCTGGTGGGGGCTCGAGGACGGCACGGTGAGGAAGGACCCGCCCCAGTTGCCGCCGCCGTCCGGGAAGGCGTCGGCGAGCGCCCACTTGCCCGCGTTGGTCACCCCGGCCTGCTGCTCGATGACGCCGAGCATCCACGACGGACAGACCTTCGTCGCGAACGCGCCGGTGCGCAGGCCGTTGTTGCCGTCGTCGGCGAAGGCGGTCAGCCCGGCCGACTGCCCCTGCTTCACCGCGCCGGTGACCTGGTTCCAGGCGTCCCTGAGCGCGGTGTTCGTCTCCAGCGTCGAGTGGTTTTCGCGGTCGAGGTAGCCGACCGGGAGCTGGTTGACCTTGGCGTTGAAGATCTGCGCCGAGGAGTCGAACCACGGCTTGCCCTTCGTGCGCTTGACGTACTTCTCGCCGGCCTTGAAGAAGCTGTCCCAGGTCGCGAACATCGTCTTCACCGAGCCCGGGTCGGTCGGCAGCCCGGCCACTTCGAGCAGGTCCTTGCGGTAGCACATGGCCAGCGGGCCGATGTCCGTGCCGTAGCCGACGAGCTTGCCGTCCTTGCTGCGGCCCGCCTCGTACTTCCACTCCAGCCACCGGCCGGGCTTCACGTCGGGCGGCCCGATCTCGGCCAGGTCGGCGAACTTGTCCGAGTGGGCGAGCACGTCGGCGAGGTGGCCCTCCTCGACGGCCTGGACGTCGGCGAGCTCCTGGCCGTTCTGCAGCTTGGCCAGCAGGTCCTGGTGGTACGGTCCGCCCTGCTCGGTCCGGACCTGGCGGATGGTCAGCCCCGGGTGGGTGAACTCGTAGCCGGGGATGAGGTCCTCGTAGCCGAACTGGCCGAACGTCGAGATCGTGAGCGTGATCGGCTCCGGCGTGCCCGGTCCGCAGCCCCCGATCAGGACGAGCAGGACGGCGACGGCGGAGAAGGCCGCCGATCTTCGGATCTGCCTCATGCGCGCGCACTCCCCGTTCGCGGCACGCTCCTGGCCCCCGTTGGCTGGGAGCGCTCCCGCGTGGATCCTCGTTTCCCGGTGCGGCGGGTGTCAAGGTGTGCGACGGCGGGTGTCCGCGCGGACACGGACCGGCCCCGGTGGTGTCCGGGCTCTTGGTGTGCGGAAGGGGTGCGATGAAGCGTCCGACGATCACCGACATCGCGAAGGAGGCCGGCGTCTCCAAGGGCGCGGTGTCCTACGCTCTCAACGGCCGCCCCGGCGTCTCGGAGGCCACCCGGCGGCGGATCACCGAGATCGCCCGCGAGCTCGGGTGGGCGCCCAGCAGCACGGCGCGGGCGCTCTCCGGCGGCCGGACCGGGGCGATCGGCCTGGTGCTCGACCGGCGCCTGGAGGCCTTCGTCCCGGCCGTGCTCGACGGGTTCGAGGGCGAGCTGCTGCTGCAGGCCGCGCCGGGCCGGGAGGCCGCGCTGGCCATCTACCGCCGCTGGCGGGCCGAACGGAAGGTCGACGGCGTGCTGCTCACCGAGCCGGGTTGCGCGGCCGAGCTGGTGCGGATCGGCCTGCCGGCGGTGGTGCTGGGCGGGCCGGGCGGGGTGCCGGGCGTCCCCTCGGTGCTGGTCGACGACGTCACCGGCGCCGCCGAGGCGCTGGCGTACCTCGCCGCGCTGGGGCACCGGCACGTGGTGCGCATCGCGGGCGCGGCGCCGTTCGCCGACCCGGCGGCACGCGGGCGCGCGTTCACCACGGCGGCGACCGGCCTCCCGCACCCGGGCACCGTCCACCCGGAACCCTCGGCCGACGCGGTCCGGCGGGTGCTGGCGGCGCGTCCCCGGCCCACGGCACTGCTGTGCGACACCGACGACCTCGCGGTGGCCGCCCTCGCCGCCGCGCGCGAGCTCGGGCTCGCGGTGCCCAGGGAGCTGTCGGTCGTGTCGTGGGACGACACGCCCCTGTGCCGGCTGGTCCGCCCCGCGCTCACGGCGATCCGGCGGCCGCTGGCCGAGCTCGGGTCGCTGGCGGCGTCGGTGTTGCGCGACGTGGTGGCGGGGGAGCGGGTCGGCGACGTCGCCACGTCCCGGCCGAGGCTGATCACCCGCGGCAGCACCGGGCCCGCGAACGCGTGAGGGCCGCTTCGGGGGAGGTTCCCCGAAGCGGCCCCGACGGACTGTCCACTCGGATCACTTCAGCTGCCCTGGCACGTCGGCGAGGGTGCCGCGTTCCCTCCCGTCGAGTTGACGACCAGGCCGAAGGTGGTCGTGCCGTCCGCGGCCACCTGGCCGTTCCAGTTGGCGTTGCGGACCGTCACGGCCGAACCGGACTGGCTCAGCGTGCCGTTCCACACGCTGCCGATCGTCTGCCCGGCCGGCAGCGTCCAGCCCACCTGCCAGCTCGTGTACGCCGAGGTGCCGTGGTTCATCACCGTCACCGTGGCCTGGTAGCCGCCGCTCCAGGTGTTGGTGATCTCGTACATCGCCATGCACGAGCCCGGCGGGTTCGAGGTCGTCGGGGTGGTCGGGGTCGTGGGCGTGGTAGGTGTCGTCGGCGTGGTCGGGGTGGTCGGAGTCGTGGGCGTGGTGGTCGGGTTGCCGCCCGGGTCCTTCACGCCGGTGACCTCGCCGTGCCCGCCGTCGAAGGTGACGTCCGAGCAGCCGTAGAACGTCTCGGCGCTGTCCGAGCGCTTCCACACCGAGTAGATGATGTGCCGGCCCGACTTGTTCGTCGGCAGCGCGCCGCTCCACTTGTACTGGCCCTCCACCGTGCCCACCGAGCCGGTCACCGGCGGGTGGTCCACGGTCAGGAACGGCTGGTCTTCCAGCGAGTCCCAGGTGAGGGGCTGGTTCGGGTTCCAGCCGTCCTTGGTCACGTAGGTGTAGAACCAGCCCGGGTGCGCGGCCCACGCGTTGTACGAGAAGTCGAACTGGGCGCCGGCGGTCAGGTGGGTCAGCGGCCAGTTGCCGACCCCGTCGAAGCCCGCGAAGTTCGGGTTCCCGCCCGAGCACAGCTTCCCGTCGGGGATGAACCCGCGCGTGCGCCCGGCGCCGTCCGAGCGCAGCACGCTGAACCAGTTGTACAGCGAGTTGGCCCCGCTGATCCCGACCGCGGCGGCGCAGGCCGGGTTCTGGGGCTTGATCTCACCGGTCGAGCTGAGCCCGTCCTGCCAGCACAGGAAGGTCCGGCTGCCCGGTTTCATCATCGCGCCGTGCGCCTCGGCCGTGCCGGTGGTCAGCAGGACGGCGGTCAGGCTCGCCAGCAGCACGGTGACGGCGGCGAGAATGGTACTTCGTCTCCTGGTCACGTCAGTCCCTTCATTGGGTTGCGTGCGTCGAAGACTGGGAGCGCTTCCAAGGTCAGGATACGCGGCGGCGGTCACTTCCGGAACAGCCCGCGATGGCCGCGGCGGGTGCCTTGGCCTACGTTGGCGGGGGCTCCTCGCACCGGGCGGGCCCGAGGAGAAAGGCAGAGAGTGGACAGTCCGTCATCGGTTCCCGCCTGGGTGCGCGCCGAACCCGCCCGGCTGCTCGGTTTCGCCCGCGGCGCAACGCACCCGGGCGGCGGGTTCGCCTGGCTCGACGACGCCGGGCGGCCGGTGCTCGACCGGCCCGTCGAGACGTGGATCACCTGCCGGATGACGCACGTCTTCGCGCTCGCGTCGCTGCGGGGAGCCGACACGGGCGAGCAGGTCGCGCACGGCGTCGCGGCCCTGACCGGCCTGCTGCGCGACGCCCGGCACGGCGGCTGGTACGCCTCGACGGCCGTGGCCGACAAGCGGGCCTACGAGCACGCCTTCGTCGTCCTGGCGGCCGCGAGCGCGGCCGCGGCCGGTGCCGACGGCGCGCGGCCGCTGCTGGCCGAGGCGCTCGAAGTCGTCGAACGCCGGTTCTGGGAGCCGGGGGCCGGGCTCGTCGCCGACGTCTGGGACCGCGGCTGGACGCACCTGGAGGACTACCGCGGCGCCAACGCCAACATGCACACCGTGGAGGCGTTCCTGGCCGCCGCCGACGTCACCGGCGACGCGGTCTGGGCGGCGCGTGCGCTGTCCATTGTGGAGCGTCTGGTCCACGGCGAGGCCCGCGCGCACGGCTGGCTGCTCCCGGAGCACTACGACCCGGACTGGCGCGTGCGGCTGGAGTTCAACCGCGGCGAACCCGCCCACCCGTTCCGCCCGTTCGGCGCGACCGTCGGGCACCTCTTCGAATGGGCGCGGCTGGCCGTCCACCTCGGACGGGCGCTCGGGGCCGCCGCGCCGCCGTGGCTGCTGCCCGACGCGGCCGCGCTGTTCGAGACGGGCGCCCGGTACGGCTGGGCCGTCGACGGGCGGCCGGGTTTCGTCTACACGACCGACTTCGTCGGGACGCCGGTGGTGCGCACCCGGCTGCACTGGGTGGTGACCGAGGCGATGGCCGCGGCGTGGACGCTGCACCAGGAAACCGGCGACCCGGCGTACCTCGCCCGCTTCGAGGAATGGTGCGCGCACGCCGAAACCTGCTTCGTCGACCGCGAACTCGGTTCGTGGCACCACGAACTCGACCCGGACAACCGTCCCGCCGCGACGGTGTGGGCGGGCAAACCGGACGTCTACCACGCCTACCAGGCCACGCTGCTGCCCGGGCTGCCGCCCGCGGCGTCGTTCGCCGGCGCGCTCCTCCCGCGCGGTTAGACTGCGCGGGCCGTCCCCTTTCGACTTCCGCCAAGGAGAACCATGTCGCCTTTCGTCGCGGCCGAAGACCGGTACGCGGACATGCCGTACCGGCGGGCCGGGCGCAGCGGGCTGAAGCTGCCCGCCGTGTCGCTCGGTCTCTGGCACAACTTCGGGGACGACAAGCCCCTCGACGTCCAGCGCGCGGTGCTGCGCCGGGCGTTCGACCTCGGGGTGACGCACTTCGACCTGGCCAACAACTACGGCCCGCCGCCCGGCTCGGCCGAGACGAACTTCGGCAGGCACTTCGCCGCCGACTTCCGGCCCTACCGCGACGAGATCCTCGTGTCGTCCAAGGCGGGGTACCTGATGTGGGACGGCCCGTACGGCGAATGGGGCTCCCGCAAGAACCTCCTCGCCAGCCTCGACCAGAGCCTGGCCCGCACCGGGCTGGACCACTTCGACATCTTCTACTCGCACCGCCCCGACCCCGGCACGCCGATCGAGGAGACGATGGGCGCGCTCGACACCGCCGTCCGCTCGGGGAAGGCGCGCTACGCGGGCATTTCGAACTACTCGCCCGAGCAGACCGAAGCCGCGCTCGCCGCGTTGACGGAGCTGGGGACGCCGCTGCTGATCCACCAGCCGCGGTACTCGATGCTGGACCGCTGGGTCGAAGACGGCCTGCTGGACACCCTCGACTCCCGCGGCGTCGGCTCGATCGCGTACTCGCCGCTGAGCCAGGGCCTGCTGACCGACCGCTACCTCGACGGCATCCCCGCCGACTCCCGCGCGGCCGGTGCCAGCCCCTTCCTCACCAGCGACCGGCTGACCGAGGACACCCTCGCGACCGTCCGCGCGCTGAACGACATCGCCAAGGGGCGCGGGCAGACGCTGGCGCAGCTGGCCATCGCCTGGGTGCTGCGCCGCGGCCGCGTCACCTCCGCGCTGATCGGCGCGAGCAGCGTCGCCCAGCTGGAGAACACCGTCGCGGCCACCGCGAACCTCGAGTTCACCGACGACGAGCTGGCCGCGATCGAGCGCGTCCTGGGCCGGTAGCTCAGCAGCCGATCCGCGAAGAGCCCACGGCCACGTCGTCGAACCAGAGCGTGTCGGCGTCGCCCGCGTAGCTCTCCCAGCCGAGGCGCAGGTCGGTCACCGACGGGTGCCACGCCCGGGCGAGCCACTGCTGGTCGATGTCGGGCGTCGGGACGCCGTCCACGACCAGGCCGGGCACCTCGGAGCCGCCCAGCCAGGTCCGGAGCTGCCCGGCCGCGCCGTCGAGCCGGAACTCGAAGCAGGACCAGGTGCCGGTCGGCAGCGGGACGCTCTGGGCGACGCCGGCCGGGCTCTGCGCGGGCAGCGTCGCGTCGTCGGACTCGCGGTTCCACTGCAGGGCCCGGTTCTGCCCGCCGGCCCGCAGGTCGCGGCCGTCGGTGCTGTCGCGCATCGCCAGGAAGGCGACGTGCCCGCTGGGCAGCGCGGTGGTGTGCCGGACCCAGAACCGGCCGTACAGCACGCCGGAACCGGTGACGCTGGTGCCGAGGAACGCGTGGTTGCAGTAGCCGCCTTGACCGGTGACCTTGACCGAGCGGCTGCCGGAGTGGGCGACCGAGCCGTCGACGGTGACCGTGCCGGTGCCCTGGCAGTTCGCCGCACCGACGGTCCAGCGGCCGCCCGGGGTGCTGCCGGTCTGCTGCTCGAAGTCGTCGCAGAACGCGGCGTCCGCGCAGCCGGCCGGCTGCGGCCCGGACGTCGTGGTGGTCGGTGTCGTGGTGGGTGTGGTGGGTGTGGTGGGTGTGGTGGGCGTCGTCGACGTCGGGGGCGCGGGGTCGCCGCAGGAAACGCCGTTGAGCGCGAAGTCCGTGGGCGCGGCGTTCGTCCCGCTGTAGGTGCCCTGGAGGCCGAACGAGACCGAGCCGCCGGCGGGCAGCGCGGCGTTGTACGGCAGGCTTTCCGCGGTGACCGCGGTCCCGGACTGGCGGACGGTGGCGTTCCAGGCGGAGGTGACGGCTTGGTTCCCGGCGTAGTGCCAGGTGAGCGTCCAGGAGGAGACCGCGGTGGCGCCGTTGGTCACCGTGATGTCCGCGGTGTAGCCCGTCTGCCACTGGTTGACGCGGTAGGCGACCGAGCACGCGGGCGCGGCGGCGGCCGGACCGGCCAGGACGACCGCGGTGGTGCCCGCCGCGGCGAGGCAGAGCGCGGCCAGGGCACCGGCGAACCTGTTCATGGGATGGCTCCTCGGGGGGACGCGGACAGGGGCGCCGTGGCCTGCACCACGACGCCCCTGGGGTTTGGCCGCATTCTGGCGAGGCGACCTGGCATGGGAGCGCTTCCAGCCGCCGGAAAGGTAACCCCGGCGTGTCGCGCTTGTAAAGAGCGACCCGGACGGAGGCCGATCCGGTGGTCCGTTTTCCGCAGCCGCCGCGGCGGCGATCTTCACTGAACGCTACTGAACGGCCGAACCCGTTGGGAGGCAGGACATCTCTCCGTCGCGCTGCGCCACCGCGGTCCGGGGCCGGACGCCTCCGTTGGGGTGGATTCGGAAAATCCGCGCCAAGATCACGGGATCGGCGGCGAGAGCCCGAATTGGGAGCGCTCTCAGGTCCCCGCCCGGCGTCCGGAGGCGGGAAGCCGTTGTTGCACCCTCAACCTCTCTCTGATCACACGATCTCCGGCCCGATCACGAACTGGGCTGCCGAGGTAACGCTGCGGTAGGGTCGTCGGCGTGCCCCCGTACTCCGGAAATCGTTGGATGAACGATGAGTCGACAGGCCAAGCCCGGGAGTAAGCCCTACCGCGCCCAACTGCGGGAGCGGCTGACCGCCTTGGGGTTCCCCGAGGAGGCGATCCCGGCCCAGGTGGCGAAGAACCTGGTCGTCGAGTGCGGGATCCCGCCGCGCACCGCGTGGCGGCTGGCGTCCGAGCTTTCGCTCGACGTCGCGGCGCACCAGTACAACGCCGTCACCGGAGACCCGCGCGCCGGGATGCGCGGCACGCGGATCTGGGAGTACGAGCAGTGGCCCGAGCGTGGCGTCCGGCCGACCGTCGCGGCGCTGCGGGTGCTGGCCCGGGTCTACGGCACGAGCTGGAAGTGCCTGCTGGGCCTGCGTGATCTCGAGCAGCTGCCGGCCAAGGACCTCGCCGAGTACCACGCCGAGCCGGATACCCCGGTCGCCGTCGCCGCGCCCGAGCCGGAGGCGGCGCCGTCGGCCCGCACCCCCGTCCGCGCCGAGGGCCGGGCGGAGGAGGAGATCGGCGCCGGCGCCCTCGACGACGCCATCCTGCTCACGAAGACCAACGTGGACGACGTCCAGCTCGACGACCTGTGGGCCGACCTCGACTTCCTGGGCGGCGCCTACACGCGCACCGCGCCCGACTCGATCCTCGGCCAGCTCGCCGTGATCGCGGACCGGACCGCGGCCCTGCTCAAGGGCCGCCAACGGCCGAAGCAGACGCAGGACCTGCTGCTCGTCGGGGCCAAGTCGAGCGCGATGATGGCCTGGATCGCGGGGGACCTCGGCCGGTACCGGCGTTCGCGCGAACTCAACTCCGCCGCCTGGCTCTACACCCAGTACGCCGACGACCGCCTCGCCCGGCGCTGGGTGCGCACGTCCCAGGCGCGGGTGGCCTTCTGGGCCGGGAACGGCATCGAGTCCGCGAAGCTCGCCGCCGACGGGCTCAGCTACCACGTGGGCGGGCGCCTGACGGACGCCCCGCTCATCCTCGCCGAGGCGCGCGGCTGGTCGTCGGTGCGGGCCGAAGGGCAGGTGCTGGACGCGATCGCGCGCTGGACGGCCATCGAGGACCCGGGCCTCGGGGCCGGCGGTGAGGACAGCTTCTTCAACATCACGAAGGACCGGCGGCACTACATGGCGGGCAATTCCCTGCTTTCGGTCGGGCAGGCCTCGGCCGCGCTGCGCGAGTTCACCACCGCCCGCGAGGCGTTCGAGCAGCTGTCCCTGGAAAACCGCTGGGAGGCCATGGATCCGATGATCCGGATCGACACCGGCCGCGCGCACCTGCGGCTCGACGACCTCGAAGGCGCCGCCGCGCAGGTCGGACCGCTGCTCGACGCGGGCGTGGGCAAGCAGCCGGACATGGTGCGTGCCATGCTGAAGCTGATGGCCACCGAGCTGTCCGGGCCGCGGTGGCGCTCGGTCAGGACGGCCCGCAATCTCTCCGAAGCACTTCTCGACGCCCACGCCTCGGCGCGGCCGTGACCCTGGACCGGACCCGGACGGAGGCGCCCGAGGTGGCACCGCACGATGTTTCGTGCCCGCGAATCCCGTGCGAAGAGGCTTGGGCGTGGGAGGGGCTCACGCGGCGGGACGTCGTCGTGGTCGCCGACCGCTTCGCGCCGTTCGCCGGCGAGGACCGGGTGTACACGTTGTCGGGCCTGCTGGCCCTGCTGGACTCCGGTGGCTTCGCCGCGTCCGGTGGCCACTGGATCGTCCACGCCGGCCAGGGCATCGACGCGGCCGACGGCGAGCTGCTCGAAGCCGCCTGCCGGAAGAGCGAAGGAGCCGTGCGCCTGGCCGACCCGGAAGCGTTCCGGCGGCCGTCCGCACCGCCCGCGGTCGTCCACAAGAGCCGTCCGGAGAACGTCCTGCTCGCCGGCGTGCACAGCCCGGTGCCCGGGCACTGCCGGGCCGGGCTGCGGATCCACCGGGACAACGAACTCGTCCTCGACCACCACACCGGCGAGCACGTGCAGGGCATCGTGATCGTCGAGGCGATGCGGCAGATCTGCATCGCGCAGTTCGAGACCGCGATCCGGCCCGGTCTCGCCCCGGCCGCCTACGCCGGGGTGTGGAAGCGGATCGATCTGTCCTTCGAGGACTTCCTGTTCCCGTTGCCGGCCACGGTCGAATCGCTGATCACCGAGTCCGATCTCGACCGGGAGACCCACCTCAAGTTCCGCGCCACGACGTCGGTGCGCCAGCAGGGCCGCACCGTCGCCACCGCCGGCATCGAGTACGCGATGATCGTGCGGGGGCGGATCGACACCCTCGAACGCCGCAAGGCCGACCAGGCGACCCGGGCCTACCTCGGCTGAGCCGGGCCCCACTCCGGAAGGGAAACCACGCCACGATGTCCGACCTGCAGCAGCAGGACCGCGCCGCGTCCTTCGCCCAGGGCCTCAAACTCATCCAGCAGCTCGGCGGGGCCGACCGGCCGGCCGTGCTGGACCTGTTCGAGAGCGTCGGGGAAGGCGAGTTCGGCGAGCAGTGCGTCGGGTTCATCTACGGCGACGTCTACCACCGGCCCGGCCTCCCGCTGCCGGAGCGGCAGCTGGTGACGGTCGCCGCGCTCACCGCGCTCGGCTACGCGGGTTCGCAGCTGCAGTTCCACGCCAAGGCCGCGCTCAACGTCGGCTGCACCCGCCGCCAGCTGGTCGAGACCGTGATCCACGTCAGCTCCTTCGCCGGGTTCCCGGCCACGCTCAACGCCTTGACCGCGCTCAAGGCGGCCTTCGACGGCCTGCCCGCCGAGGAGCCGGCACCGGACGGCGAGGTCGCCGACGTGCCGTGGGCGGGCATCGAGGACCGCTACGAGCGCGGCCTGGCGGCGATGAAGGCCGTGGACGGCGAGGCCGGGGAGCGCGTCGCCGACGGGCTGCGGGACATCGCCCCGGACCTGGCCACCTACATCGTCGAATTCACCTTCGGCGAGATCTACACCCGGCCGCACCTGAGCCTGCGCCACCGCGAGATCGTCACGATCGCCGCGTGCGTCGCGCTGGGTACCGCGCTGCCCCAGCTGAAGGTGCACATCAACGGGCTGCTCAACGTCGGCGGCACCGAGCAGGAGGCCGTGGAGACCGTGCTGCACCTGGCGTTCTACTGCGGTTTCCCGGCCGCGCTCAACGCGCTCGCGGCCGCGCGGGAAGTGTTCGCCCAGCGGTGAGCGGCTTCGGGAAGCTGCGCGTGGTCGCGCTCGACTGCGACGGCGTGCTCGTCGACGACACCTACCTGGCCATGATCGCCCGGTTCGTCACCGACCACGGCGGGGTCTACGACGCCGCGGCCGAGCGGGACGTCATCGGGTTGCGGGACATCGTGGTCGCCGGGAAGGTCACCCGGCTCTGCGGCCTCGACCAGCCGGCCGAGGAGACGCTGAAGCAGCTGTGGGCCGCGCGGCAGGACTACCTGGCCGAGCACCCGATCCGGGTGGCCGAAGGCGCGCGGGACTGCCTGGAGGCGCTGGCGAAGCTGCCGGTGCGGCTGGTCTGCTACGGCGGCCGGACCCGCGAACACACCTTCGACCACCACCTCGGGGACCTCGTGGACCTGCTCGATCCCGAGCTGCCGTACGTGAGCATCAACGAGCACCGGCCGGGCGTCGACCACATCGCCCGCACCGTGCTGGGCGTCGCCTTCGACGAGATCGTCTTCGTCGACGACGTCAGCCGGGTCGCCGAGGACGCCCGCGCGCACGGCGCCGGGTTCGTCGGGTTCCCGTCGAGCCCCGCCCACGCGCGGCAGCGGGACTTCATGGCTTCCGCCGGTGTCCGCCACTTCGCCACGTCGCTCGCCGAACTGACCCCGGACCTCCTGGCGACCGTCGACGCCGAACTCGCGGCTTCGACACACTGGCCTCGTCGATGAGTTTCGCCGATCACTGGGAGCCGCTGTGAAGTTCTTTTCCCTGCCCCGCCCCGGCGCCGGGCTCGTGCTGGGCGAGCGTGACGTGCCCGAACCCGGTCCCGGGCAGGTCCTGGTCCGCCTGCGCGGGTGGGCGGTCAACGCCCGCGACCTGATGATCCTCAAGGGCTTCTACCCGAAGCCGGTGAAGCCGGACGTGATCCCGCTGTCCGACGGGGCGGGCGAGGTCGTCGCCGTCGGAGCCGGGGTGGGCACCTGGAGCGCGGGGGACCGGGTGGCGGCGACGTACTTCCCGGACTGGCTGTCCGGGCCCGGCACGCCCGAGAAGACCGCGGACGACCTGGCCGGCACCCTCGACGGCGTGCTCGCGGAGTACGCCGTCTTCGCCGAGGACGCCCTGGTCGCGGTGCCCGCGCACCTCGACTACGCCGAAGCCGCCACCCTGCCCAGCGCCGGCGTGACGGCGTGGCGGGCCGTCGTCGAAGAGGGCGGGCTGACGCCGGGGCAGACGGTCCTGACCCTCGGCAGCGGCGGCCTGTCGACCTTCGCGCTGCAGTTCGCCGCGCTCGGCGGCGCCCACGTGGTTTCGACGTCGAGCTCGGACGAGAAGCTCGAGCGGCTCCGCGAGCTGGGCGCCGCCGAGACCCTGAACCACGCCACCACACCCGAGTGGGGAGCCGCGGTGGCCGGCCTGACCGGCGGCGGCGTCGACCACGTCGTCGACGTGGGCGGCGGCGGCACGATCACCCAGTCGATGATCGCGGCCCGGTACGGCGGGCACATCAGCGTGGCCGGCGTCCTGACCCACGAAGGCGGCGTCGACCCGATCCCGGTGCTGGTCAAGCAGCTGACCCTGCGCGGGCTCACCAACGCCTCCCGCGAGACGTTCCAGGCGATGAACCGGGCCATCGAGCGGACCGGCCTGAAGCCCGTGATCGACCGCCGGTTCGCCTTCGACGAGGTGGCCGAGGCGCTCAAGCACCTGGAGTCCCGGACCCACGTCGGCAAGATCGTGCTCGAGAGCGCCTGAGCCCGCGCTGTCCGCCGGGTAACTTTTGGCCCCCCGGCTGGGTATATCCGGCACCCTCGAACCGCGTTTTCCCAGCTGGGCGGGGGTGTGGCAACGCGAAAAAGTCCCCTTTGAGCAGGAATGGCGGCTGCCGTCGGCACGGGGAAGAGTGGACATCACCGGGGACGTCGCCCGAGCAGGCTGCTCCTGCTCGGGCGGGGGCCCCGGACTGGGGGCGCGGGAAGGGGGTTTCAACCGCCTGGGGGTGGGTTGAAACCCCCTTCGCCCGCTCGCACCCACTCGCGCGTGTGCGCCCGCCCGTCTGCTCGCGCCCACCTCCCCGCCCGCGCCCCAAGACCGCGAATGGCTCGTCCAGGACCGCCGAGGTCCCGAACGAGCCATTCACGACACCCGGGGTCAGGTCGTCGTGCAGGTCCGGCCGTTGAGCGAGATCGCCGCCGGCTTGCCGTTCGCCGTTCCGGACGAGCCGGTGAAGCCGAACTCCGCGCTGCCGCCCGCGGGGATGGTCCGGTTCCAGCCCGCGTCCAGGGCCGTCACCGCCGCGCCGCTCTGGGTTACCTGGGCGTTCCACGCCTGCGTCACCCGCTGGCCGTCGGCGAACGTCCACGTCACCGTCCACCCCGTCACCGCGGCGGTGCTCGTGTTGCCCACCTTCACCGAGGCCTGGAAGCCGCCCTGCCACTGGTTGGTCACCGTGTAGGCCGCCGTGCAGGAGCCCGAGGGCACGGGTGTGGTGGTGGTCGTCGGCGTCGTGGTCGTGGTCGGCGTGGTCGGCGTGGTGCTCGTCGGCGGCGGTGGCTCGCTGCCGCCGGACTCGCCCACGATCACGCCGCGGCCGTTCGTGCCCACGTACACCCGGCCGTACACCCGCGGGTCGCCGGTCAGCGCGGCCCCGATGTTGCCGTACTGGTGGCGGTCGTCGTTGATCCGCGTCCACGAGGCGCCCGCGTCGTCCGAACGGAAGATCCCGCGCACACCGCCGATCCTGGCGATGGTGTATAACGTCGCATACGTCCGGCCGGGAGCGGCCTTGCCGAACCCGACGTTGTCGGCTTCGGCGACGTTCGCCAGTTTCGTGAAGGACGCTCCGGAGTCGGTCGAGTGCCACAGGCCGTACGCGGTGCCGGAGCCACCGGCGAGCCAGATGTCCCCGGCCACCCCCGGCATCGCCTTGAAGTGCGCGGAGCCGGACGGCAGCCCGGTGGCCGCGGTCGCGGTGAACGTCGCACCGCCGTCGGTGCTGACGTAGAACCGGCCGGCCGCGAACCCGTAGAACCGTTTCGGGTCGACGCGGTCGGACTCGACCACCGCCCCGGCCGGGATGCCGGCGGACGCCGTCCACGACGAGCCGAAGCCCACGGAGTAGCTGACGCCGGTGCCCTCGGGGCTCCAGACGAACCGGCTGCCGTCGGCGGCCGCGGCCACCGTGCCGCCGGCGGCGTTCCCGCCCGGCTCCGCGCCCTGGAACCAGTTCTTCCCGCCGTCGGTGGAGAAGGCGATCCGGTTGTCGTTCGGCCGCGCGGACCGGTCGAGGGTGCCGGTGCGCACGATCGTCGACGGCGACAGTTCGGCGTAGTCCAGGCTGGTGGTCGTGGTGAAGACCGGCTGCGTGTACATGGTGGCCGGGACGGCGTCGAGGCTGTCGTGCCGGAACCCGCCGATGTCACCGAGGCCGGACAGCAGGGGAGCGCCCGACGGCGGGCTGATCAGGTCGAGCACCGCCGTCTCCTCGAGACCGCCGACGACCGGCTTGATGGTGATCTTCCCGCCGCTGTCCCACTTGGTGAGGTCGGACGTGCCGTAGACGGTCGCGCCCGTGCCGTAGAGCAGGTGGTTGGAGTCGAAGGGGTCGATCTCCATCGACTCCGTCATCCAGCCGAGCTTCGGCGACGGCACCGGCGGAGCGGGCTGGAGGCCGAAGTTCAGCCACGGAACCGACGAGATGTCCTGGGTGTAGCGCAGGCTGCGCTCGGGATAGCTGGAAAAGTCCCAGATCCGGGTCCAGGTGGCGCCGCCGTCGGTGCTGCGGAAGAAGATCACGTCCGGCCACCACGACACCTGGGTCGCGACCATCAGCGTGTTCGGGTGCTGCCGGTCGATGGTCAGCCCGCTGTAGCCGAAGTAGTCGTCCGCGCTGTCGGAAGGGATCGGGCTGATCCGCGTCCAGGTACCGGTCTTCGTGGCGTACTTCCAGACGTCGCCCTTCGCGCCGTCGTACGGGCCGCCGGTGTCGCTCGTGGCGAGGTAGAGGTAGCCGCCGACCGGGTCGAGGACGCCCTTGTGCGCCAGGTAACCGGTGGGCTGGCCGGCCAGCCGCGCCCACGTCGCACCGCCGTCGGTGCTGCGGTACACGGTGTTCTGCTTGTCCGCGACACCCACGTAAATGGTCTGCGTGGTGCTGCCGCGGGTGCCGGTCGTCGGGTCGAACGTCACCCAGGTGACGCCTTCGAGCTCGCTTTGGTAGCCCGTCGTGTCGCTCGGGTCGGGCGCGTAGTTGCCGGGGTTGGGGAAGCTGGCGACCTTCGTCCAGGTGACGCCGGAGTCGGTGCTGCGCCAGAGACCGTTGCCGCTGGGCGCGCCGAGGTAGAGGACGCTGTTGCGGTTCGGGTCGATCGCGAGCCGCTCGCCCATGCCGCGGCCGGGCATGTTGCCGCCGAGCTTGAACGGCAGCGCCGCCGCCTGCCAGGTCGCGCCGCGGTCGGCCGACCGGAGGATCGCGCCGTTGTTCGGGTCCCAGCTGTTGGTGTACATCCCGGCCGCGACGTAGACGCGGTCCGGGTCGACCGGGTCGGTGGCCAGGCTGACGACGCCGTTGTGGCCCCAGTCGGTCCAGCCGACCGAGTCCAGCAGGGGGAGCCAGCGGCCGGTGGCCGTGTTCCACCGGTACGCCCCGCCGATGTCGGTGCGGGCGTAGACCAGCCCGCGTTCGGTCTGGTTGAAGACGATCCCGGGGACGAACCCGCCGCCGGCGATCTCCGCGTTGCGCCAGGTGGTCGCCGCCGGCGCGGCCGGGGAGGCCGGCGCGCCGACGGTGACCGCGACGGCGGCGGGCACCAGGACCGCGAGCGCGGTGGCGAGAAACCGTCTCGCCGAGCGGAACCGGGACGGGGAATGCGTTCTTCGCACGACGTTGTGCACCTCTGCCTCCACACTCTGGGAGCGCTTCCAGAGGGAAGGTAAACCAGCGTTCGGAGCGTTGTAAAGCGTTCGACGATTTCGGCGGCCACGACTGTCTACAATGGAATTCGCGCCCGTCGGGCCGGTGGTTCCGCGGCCGGTGTGCCGCGTTGAGGCGTGTCACATACGTGAACGTCGATCAGGTTTCTGAATCGTTATCGGGGGCGGTCTTGTCCGGCATTTTCCGGCGTGTGAGTGTGGTGGCCGCTGCTGGACCGGACCCACGAAAGAGGCGACCAGGCCATGACCGAACCTCCCCGGACGCAGGCGGCCCCGGCGCGGCACATCGGCCGGACCACCCTGTACTTCTTCGGCGCGCTCGGCGGCATCCTCTTCGGCTACGACCTCGGCGTGATTTCCGGCGTGCTCCCGTTCATCGGGAAACTGTGGGCGCTGACCAGCTGGGACAAGGGCGTGATCACCGCCAGCCTGTCGGTCGGGGCCATCATCGGCGCGCTGCTTTCCAGCCGCACCAACGAAGCCCTCGGCCGGCGCCGCACCATCATGGTCGCGGCGGGCATCGTCGTCGTGGGCACGCTGGCGGCGAGCTTCTCACCGACGTTCGTGCTGCTGGTGCTCTCGCGCCTGGTGATCGGGCTGGGGATCGGCCTTTCGTCGTCGACCGTTCCGACGTACCTGTCCGAACTGGCCCCGGCGAAGTGGCGGGGCGCGCTGGGCGCGCTGAACCAGATCTTCATCGTGCTGGGCATCCTGATCGCGTTCCTGGTCAGCTACTGGCTCGGGCCGTCTTCGGCGTGGCGCTGGATGTTCGCCGGCGCGATCGTGCCCGCCGTGATCCTGCTCCTCGGCTTGCTGTTCCTGCCGGAAACACCGCGGTGGCTGGTCAAGAACGGCCAGGAGGCCGAGGCTCGGCGGGTCCTGGCGAGTGCGCACGGCGGCACCGTCGACCTCGACGAGGAGATCGCGACCATCCACGAGGTCATCCGGCTCGACACCGAGGAGAAGCCGCGGATCCGTGACCTGTTCGCCGGCTTCGTGCGGCCGATGCTCGTCGTGGCCCTGCTGCTCGCCGTCGGCCAGCAGTTCAGCGGCGTCAACGCCATCAACGCGTACTTCCCGACGATGCTCATCGGGCTCGGCTTCGCCACGCAGGCCGCGCTGCTGTCCGGCGTGCTGCTGGGCGTGACGAAGTTCCTGTTCACCGCGTGGGTCGTGTTCGTGGTGGACCGCTGGGGCCGCAAGCCGCTGCTGCTGATCGGCAACGTCATCATGGTGCTGACGCTGGTGGCGGCCGGCCTGGTGGTGCTGAACGTCCACGACACCGGCACGCGCGGCCTGCTGATGCTGGTGATGATGGTGCTCTACCTGGTCGGCTACGAGCTCGGCTGGGGCGCGGTCGTCTGGGTGATGATGTCCGAGGTGTTCCCGCTGAAGTACCGGGCCACGGGCATGGGGATCAGCAGCGTGGTCCTCTGGGCGGCGACGGGCATCGTGAGCGCGGTGTTCCCGATCATCTCCGACCCGGAGTCGCTCGGCATCGGCGGCTCGATGTTCCTGTTCGCCGGGGTGAACGTGGTCCTGTTCGTGCTCACCCAGTGGCTGGTTCCGGAGACGAAGGGCCGCACGCTGGAGCAGATCGAGCTCGACCTGCGGGCGCGCCAGGGAGGGTGAGCTTGCCGGCCAGCCGGCCGATCCACGCCTCGACTTCGTCCGGGGAACGGTCGGGGAGGCCGAAGATCGTCTCGGTGACGCCCAGTGCGTCCAGGTGCGCCAGGCGTTCCGGGTCCGGCCGCTCGCCGAGGGCGCAGATCCGCGGAGCGTCCGTACGGCCTTCGCCGGCCCAGATCTCCTTCAGCAGGGCCACGTGCCCGTCCAGGTCGGTGTCGGCCGGCGTGGTGAGCCAGCCGTCCGCGTGGCGGGCGATCCAGCGGAACGTCTTCTCGGTCGGGCCCGCGCCGAGCAGCACCGGGATGTGCGCCTGGACCGGCTTCGGCCACGCCCAGCTCGGTCCGAAGGAGACGAACTCCCCGTCGTAGGCGGCTTCCTCCTGTGTCCACAGTGCACTCATCGCTTCGAGGTACTCGCGCAGCGCGGTGCGGCGGCGGTTGCCGGGCACGCCGTGGTCGGTCAGCTCGTCGACGTTCCAGCCGAAGCCGGCGCCGAGCGTGACGCGGCCGCCGGAGAGGTGGTCGAGGCTGGCGATCGTCTTGGCGAGCGTGATCGGGTCGCTCTCCACCGGCAGGGCCACCGCCGTGGCGAGCCGGATGCGCGACGTGACCGCGGCCGCCGTCGCCAGCGCGACCCACGGGTCGAGCGTCCGGCTGTAGCGGTCGTCGGGCAGTGACGCGTCGCCGGTGCGCGGGTGCGGTGACTCGCGCTTCACCGGGATGTGGGTGTGCTCGGGGACGTAGAAGGTCGAGAACCCCGCGGCTTCCGCGGCGCGCGCCGCGGAAGCCGGGCTGATCCCGCGGTCGCTGGTGAACAGCACGATTCCGTAGTCCACCCGCGGAGCGTATTAGAACGTGTTTCAGTTTTCAAGCCGCCGGCTCGGTGACCCTGTGTGTCCGGTCACATGCTCTGAGTGGACTTGAGAGGGGCTCGATCCGCGGCTGCCACACTCGGAGCCGATCGGTCGACGGAGGTGCAGGGTGACCCGGACAATCCATTGTGGACGAATGCTGTCCCAGTACGTGGACACGCCCGCGGGGCGGGATGGCGTACCGGGGCCCGGTTCCGATACCGTGGACCACAGGTCGAGAGGCGCTGCAACGGACCACCGGGTCCGCCACGCTCGGCCGGGAATGACCAACCAAGGGCGCCTCCCGACTGAGGGAGGCTGCCGGTGAACACCCCGCACGAGTCCCGTGCTTCCGCGTCCGAAGCGCGTCTGCGCGAGCTGCTCGACCAGCGGGTCGCCGTGCTCGACGGTGCCTGGGGCACCATGCTGCAGGGCGCCGGGCTGACCCCGGCCGACTACCGCGGCGACCGCTTCGGCGACCACACCCACGACGTCACCGGCGACCCGGACCTGCTCAACCTCACCCGCCCGGACGTCATCCTCGACGTCCACCGCCAGTACCTGGCCGCGGGCGCGGACATCACCACGACCAACACCTTCACCGCCACGAGCATCGGCCAGGCCGACTACGGCCTGCAGGCCCACGTCCACGAGATGAACGTCCGTGGCGCGCAGCTGGCCCGCCAGGCCGCCGACGAAGCGGGGGGCAAGTTCGTCGCCGGGTCGATCGGCCCGCTGAACGTCACTCTCAGCCTGTCGCCCAAGGTCGATGACCCGGCGTACCGCGCGGTGACGTTCGAGCAGGTCAAGGCCTCCTACGCGGAGCAGATCGCCGGGCTCGCCGAGGGCGGCGTCGACCTGCTGCTGATCGAGACGATCTTCGACACGCTGAACTGCAAGGCCGCCATCGCCGCCGCGCGCGAGGTCGCCCCGCACCTGCCGCTGTGGATCTCCGTCACGATCGTCGACCTGAGCGGCCGGACGCTGTCGGGGCAGACCGTCGAGGCGTTCTGGAGCTCGGTCGAGCACGCGAAACCGCTGGTCGTCGGCGTGAACTGCTCGCTCGGTGCCGAGGAGATGCGCCCGCACGTCGAGGAGCTCTCGCGGATCGCCGACGCCTACGTCGCCTGCCACCCCAACGCCGGCCTGCCGAACGCGTTCGGCGGCTACGACCAGACGCCCGAGGAGACCGCCGGCCTGATCGGCGGCTTCGCCCGCGACGGCCTGGTCAACCTGGTCGGCGGCTGCTGCGGCACCACCCCGGAGCACATCGCGAAGATCGCCGCGGCGGCGAAGGAGGTCGGCCCGCGCCAGGTGCCGGCGCCCCGCACCCACATGCGGTTCAGCGGGCTCGAGCCGTTCGGCATCGGCGCCGACACCGGGTTCGTGATGATCGGCGAGCGCACCAACGTCACCGGGTCGAAGCGGTTCCGGCGGCTCATCGAGTCCGGCGACCACCAGGGCGCCGTCGACGTCGCGCTGGAGCAGGTCCGCGGCGGGGCCAACCTGCTCGACGTCAACATGGACGCCGACCTGCTCGAATCCGAGCAGGCGATGACGACCTTCCTCAACCTGATCGCCACCGAGCCCGAGGTGGCCCGGATCCCGGTGATGGTCGACAGCTCCAAGTGGAGCGTGCTCGAAGCCGGCCTGCGCTGCCTGCAGGGCAAGGGCGTGGTCAACTCGATCAGCCTCAAGGAGGGCGAGGAACCGTTCCTCGCCCAGGCGCGCACCATCCGCGACTACGGCGCCGGCGTCGTCGTGATGGCCTTCGACGAGCAGGGCCAGGCCGACACCGCCGACCGCAAGGTCGAGATCTGCGGCCGCGCGTACGACCTGCTGACGCAGAAGGCGGGCTTCGCGGGCGAGGACATCATCTTCGACCCGAACGTCCTCGCCGTCGCCACCGGCATCGCCGAGCACAACGGCTACGCGAAGGCGTTCATCGACGCGCTGCCCCGGATCAAGCAGCGCTGTCCCGGCGCGCGGACCAGCGGCGGCATCTCGAACCTGTCGTTCTCCTTCCGCGGCAACGACGTGGTGCGCGAGGCGATGCACTCGGCGTTCCTGTTCCACGCGGTCAAGGCCGGGCTGGACATGGGCATCGTCAACGCCGGCCAGCTCGCCGTCTACGAAGACATCCCGAAGGACCTGCTCGAACTGGTCGAGGACGTGCTCTTCGACCGGCGCGAAGACGCCACCGACCGGCTGGTGAGCTTCGCCGAGAACGTCAAGGGCAGCGGCACCAAGCGCGTCGTGGACCTCTCCTGGCGCGAAGGCACGGTCGGCGAACGCCTGTCCCACGCGCTGGTCCACGGCATCGTCGACTACATCGAGGAAGACACCGAAGAAGCGCGGCAGCAGCTGCCCCGGCCCCTCGACGTGATCGAGGGCCCGCTGATGGACGGCATGAAGATCGTCGGCGACCTGTTCGGTTCCGGCAAGATGTTCCTGCCGCAGGTGGTCAAGAGCGCCCGCGTGATGAAGCGGTCCGTCGCCTACCTCGAGCCGTTCATGGAGGCGGAGAAGGAGAAGGCCCGCCAGGAAGGCCGGCTGGCCTCCGCCGGCGGCCAGGGCAAGATCGTGCTCGCCACGGTCAAGGGCGACGTCCACGACATCGGCAAGAACATCGTCGGCGTCGTGCTCGGCTGCAACAACTACGAGGTCATCGACCTCGGCGTGATGGTGCCGGCGGGCAAGATCCTCGACACCGCCGTGACCGAGGGCGCCGACGCGGTCGGGCTGTCCGGCCTGATCACGCCGTCGCTGGACGAAATGGTCGCCGTCGCCGCCGAAATGCAGCGGCGGGGACTGAAGATGCCGCTGCTCATCGGCGGCGCGACGACGTCCAAGCAGCACACCGCGGTCAAGATCGCCCCGGTCTACGACAACGCGACGGTGCACGTCCTCGACGCCTCGCGCGTGGTGGGCGTCGTCTCCGACCTGCTCGACCCGGACCGCTCGATCGTGCTGGCCGCGCAGAACCGGGCCGACCAGGAGGTGCTGCGCGAGCAGCACGCGAGCAAGCAGCGCCGTCCGATGCTCAGCCTCGCCCAAGCCCGCGCGAACCCGGAGAAGGTGGCGTTCGACGGCTTGCCGACCCCGGCGTTCACCGGCCTGCGCGTGGTCGAGCCGAGCATCGCGGAACTGCGCGAGATGGTCGACTGGCAGTTCCTGTTCCTGGCCTGGGAACTGAAGGGCAAGTACCCGGCCATCCTGGAGCAGCCGGTCGCCCGCGAGCTGTTCGACGACGCGAACACGCTGCTCGACCAGATCATCGCCGACGGCAGCTTCACCGCGAAGGGCGCGTACGCGTTCTGGCCGGCGCACAGCGAAGGCGACGACATCCTGCTCGAGGGCGACTACGCGCACGTCAAATTCCCGATGCTGCGCCAGCAGACGGCGAAGCCGCAGGACCGCGCGAACCGCTGCCTGGCCGACTACATCGCGCCGGTCGGCGACCACCTCGGCGGGTTCGCGGTGGCCATCCACGGCGCCGAAGAACTGGCCAAGCGGTACGAAGCCGAGCAGGACGACTACCGCGCGATCATGGTCAAGGCGCTGGCCGACCGGCTCGCCGAGGCCTTCGCCGAGCACATCCACCTGCGCGCCCGCCGCGACTGGTTCGAGCCGGACGCCCAGCCGAAGCTGGAAGACCTGCACGCGGAGCGGTTCCGCGGCATCCGCCCGGCGCTCGGCTACCCGGCCAGCCCCGACCACAGCCAGAAGCGCGAGCTGTTCGAGCTCCTGCGGGCCGGCGAGCTGGGCATGGACCTGACCGAGTCGTACGCGATGACGCCGGCGGCGAGCGTGTCCGGGCTGATCTTCGCCCACCCGGATTCCCGCTACTTCACCGTCGGCCGGCTCGGCCGCGACCAGGTCGAGGACTACGCGCGCCGCAAGGGCGTCGACGTCGCCGAGGTCGAGCAGTGGCTGCGGCCGAACCTGGCCTACGACCCCGAGGCGTAATGCGCGTCAGGACGGGCGGGTTCTCCGTGCCGCCAAGCTTCGCCAGGGACGCTTGCCGGTCCCTGGCGAAGCGCTGACGGCCGGGCTACTCGACGGCGCCGTTGCCCGTCAGCAGCGTCTGGTACCAGCTGTCGTCCGGGTGGTTGGTCGCCGGGTAGCCGGCCAGGGGCGTGGTGGCCTGGCCCGCGGAGTCGAAGTCCCAGCCGCGCACCAGCTTGCCGGCCTGCCGGGCCGAAGTGATGAACGCCGACTCGGTCGCGGGCGCGCCGTAGAAGAGCGCACCCTGCTGGAGCTCGGCGCTGTCGCCCTTCTGGAACTCGTCGAAGGCGACCTGCCGGTAGCGGATCCGGTCGCCGGCGACCCGGTCGGTGTCGGCGCGCAGCGTCTGCGCCGAGGTCGGGCCGTCCGCGCCGGTCCACACCGAGACCGTGCGGCCGGCGCTGGTGGCCGTCGCCTTGGCGAACCGCGCGTCGGCGGTCTTCGCGTTGCCGGTCCACGACACCGTCGTGCCCGCGAGCAGGCCGTCCCAGTCCCAGTTCTGGCTGCTGCTCTGGCTCTGGTGGATTTCCCGCAGGTGCGTGGCGTCGGTGAACGCGACGGTGGGGGAGACGCCGTTGTCGTACTGGTGGCTCTCCTGCCAGGTGATTTCGCCGTCCGCGCCGAGCTTGCCGACGTGGTACCAGAGCGTGGTCGCGCTCGGGGACTGGTGGACTTCGACGAGGTCGCCGTTGTCGTTGAGGGCGACCGCCGGCGTCTGCCCGCTGTCGTACTTGCCGTGCCGGAGCCAGGTGACCCGCCCGTCGGCGCCGTAGGTCCCCGTCCAGTACCGGAGCGCGCCGGCGCCGGAGTCGTGCACCTCGACGACCTGGCCGCGGCCGTTCAGCGCGACGGCGGGGTGGTAGCCGACGTCGCGCCGGTACTCGGTGCGGGAGCCGCCGTGGCCGGACAGCAGCGGCAGCACGCGTCCCCGCAGCGCGTCGACGTCCGGCTGCGCCGCCGGGTAGTCCCGCGCCCGCAGCAGCCGCGCGCCGAACACCGACTCCAGCTCCTGGTTGAGCGCGGTCAGGTTGCCCGCCGCGAACGAGGGGTTGTCGGTGAGGTCGTCCTTGAGATCGAGCATGACGACGATCGGGGCGGCGGCCGGGTGCTGCGCCGACCAGGTGTTCACCACGGCGAGCCAGTCGCGGAGGTCGTTCGACGCGGGGTTGCCGCCGCTGTGGTCGACGAGGTTGCCGGGCGAGTCGTGGCCGACGGCGTAGTCGTGCGAAGTGGCGTAGCCGTTGTCGTGGACGTCGAGTTCCAGGAACCGCACGCCGTGGTCGAGCTGGTGGACGAGGGAGTCCTTGGCGCCGTCGACGTCGCCGGAGTAGCTGTTGTGGGTCGCGCGGAACACCGACGCGGGGAACGGCGGGCTCGCGGCGTGGGCCGTGGCGGGAGCCAGGACCGCGGCGGTGAGCACGGCGGTGGCGAGTGCGGGCAGGCGGCGCATGCTCGGGTCCTCACGTCGGGGAACGGGGCCCGCCCATCCTGGCGTTCGCGTGGTTGCGGTGTCTCGAATTCCGGATGAACCCGTAGCCGCGCCGGTATTCTCGCGGGCATGGCGGCAGAACACGTGATCGTCACCTCCACCACGGACTCCGAAACGGCGGCCCGCGAGCTCGCCACCCAGGCGGTCGAAGCCCGCCTCGGGGCCTGTGCCCAGGTCGTCGGGCCGATCACCAGCGTCTACCGGTGGGACGGCGCCGTGCGGACCGACCGGGAGTGGCGGGTCGAGATCAAGACGACCGCGGACCGGGTCCCCGCCCTCGCCGAACGGCTGCGGCAGCTGCACGGTTACGACCTGCCCGAAGTGATCGCCACCCCGATCGTCGGCGGCAGCGCGGACTACCTGGCGTGGCTGACCGGGGAGACCCGGGACGCTGGCTAGATTCGGCGCATGGAGCACGAACGACTCAGACAGCGCTTCGCGACGCTGACCACCGCCCACCTCGCCGACGCGTGCATCCGCGCCGGTCTCCCCGTGCGGTGCGCGCCGGCGCCGACGCGCGCGGTGGTGCCGGGGAGCCGGCTGTTCGGCCCGGCCGTCCCGGCCCGGCACGTCGGCAGCGTCGACGTCTTCCTGGAGGCGTTCGAGGAGGCGCCCGCCGGCGGTGTGCTGGTGGTCGACAACGGCGGCCGGCTCGACGAAAGCTGCGTCGGCGACCTGGTGGTCCTCGAGGCCCGGGCCGCCGGGCTGTCCGGGGTGGTCATCTGGGGCCTGCACCGCGACACCGCCGACATCCGCGCCATCGGGCTGCCGGTGTTCAGCCTCGGGTCGCTGCCCACCGGCCCGCTGAGCCTGGGCCCGCGCGTCGACGGCGGGCTGGCCGAGGCGATCGTCGGGCCCTGGCGGATCGGCCCGGCCGACCTCGTGCTGGGCGACGACGACGGCGTCCTCTTCGTCCCGCTCGCCCGGGCGGGTGAACTGTTCGGCCTCGCCGAAGGGATCCGCGACACCGAACGCCGCCAGGCCGATCGGATCCGCGGCGGCGAACCGTTGCGGCAGCAGGTGCGTTTCGGTGAATTCCTTGCGGCGCGGGAAACGAATCCGTCCTTGACTTTCCGGGCGCATCTCAGGGCCGTGGGCGGGGCGATCGAAGAGTGAACACAAAAGTGTGATCGTTCGCCGGATCGGGTATTCCGCCCCTGGTAGCGGGCGCGGGAGGCGGACACCATGAACACGCTCATCGGCTTCGGCAAGGACATCGAATACCACTTCGCCCGGGGGCTGCGTGCCTACCTGTCCCGGGTCGCGCGGGCGGTCGGCGTCGGCTTCGAGTCGTGTTCGCTCGACCTCGACGTGCCCGCCTCCGGGTACGTCGCCCTCGACCGCACCGTGCCGGACCTGCCGGGCCACGACCTGGCCCTCGTCTGGGACGAGGTGCACGGCTGGTCGGCGGTCGTCGAGCCCGCGGGCGGGGGCGCGGCGAAGCCGCTGGCCTACCTCGGCGGCCCGGAGGTCCTGCCCCCGCCGCGCGCGGTCGCCCGGTTCCTCGAGGTGCTGCGGGCCGCCGGGCCGGGTGCCGGCTCGTTCCGGCCGCCGGTGTTCCGGGCGGCCGGTCACCACGAGGACCTCGTCGACTGGCTGCCCGCCACCGGGCCCGAAGGACTGCTGCGGCCGAGTTCCCCGGCCTGGTGACCGGCGGGGCGCCTAGGATGGGCGGGCAGCCACCGCCGGAGTGAGGAACACCGTGAGCAGCGCCGAGGAGCCCCGTCCCGTCCGTGTCCTGCTCGTGGAGGACCACGACATGGTCGCCGAGGCACTGCAGCAGGCCCTCGACCGCGCCGACGGGATCACCGTGGTCGGCCGGGCCCGGTCGCGGGCGGAGGCGGTGGCCGACGTGCTCGAACACGCCCCGGACGTCGTGGTGCTGGACCGGCGGCTCGCCGACGGTGACGCCCTCGGCGTCGTCGCGCAGCTCGGTGCGGGCGGCGCGCGGGTGCTGGTGCTGACCGGCGACGCGACACCCGCGGTCGCCGTGCAGGTCGCCAAGGCGGGCGGTGCGGGGCTGCTGCTGAAGTCCTCCCAGCTCGGCGTGCTCGAAACCGCCGTGCGGGACGTGGCGGCCGGCGGCGTCGTCTTCGACCCGGAACTGCTGCCCGGTGTCTTCGACCGGCTCACCGGCCGCGGCCCCGGGAACGGCGCGGCCCTGACCGCCCGGGAGCGCGAAACCCTCGACCTGCTCGCCGAGGGCGCGACGACCGACGAGATCGGCCGCCGGCTGGGCGTTTCCCGCAACACCACGCGCAACCACGTCCAGCGGGTGCTGGAAAAGCTCGGCGCGCGGTCGAAGCTCGAAGCCGTCGCGGTGGCCCGCCGGGAGGGCCTCATCAGCTGATGCACCTGCACCAGGCGGGTGGGGGCTTTTGCATCTCGCGCCGCCGGGTGCGCATCGAGCAGGCTTGCGGCGTGACCATCCCTGCCCCGCTCACCGCGGAGTGCGTCCTGACCGCTTCGGCGCACGGCCTCGCCGCCGCCCGCCGGTTCACCCGGCTCGCCCTGCTCGCCTGGACCGACGGAGCCGCCGTCGACGACGCGTTGCTGGTCGTCACCGAGCTGGCGACGAACGCGCTGCGCCACGGCGGCGGCCACCCCGTCCTGCGGCTGAGCGTGGACGACACCGACGTCCGCATCGAGGTCTTCGACGACAACCCGGCGCCGCCGGTGCGGCGCCCCGCGGGAGCCGACGGCGGCTGGGGTCTCGCGCTCGTCGACCGGCTCGCGTCGATGCGGGGGACCGAGCGCCACGGCCGCGGGAAGGTGGTCTGGTGTGTCCTGCCCGCCACGTCCGCCGAGCTCGCGGGCTGAGCCGCCGTCGGCGGTGCCGGACGGGCGGCGATCCGGCAGAGTTGCCGCATGGACGACGACCGGTTCCGCCTGCTGGTGCACGGAGTGCTGGACTACGGGATCTTCCTGCTCGACACCGAAGGCCGGATCTCGACTTGGAACGCGGGGGCGGAGCGCATCAAGGGCTACGCGGCGGCGGAGATCGTCGGGCGGCACTTCTCGGTGTTCTACCCGGCCGATGACGTGGCCGCGGGCAAGCCGGCCCGGGCGCTGGAGCGAGCCGTCCGGGAGGGGCGGCTGGAGGACGAGGGGTGGCGGGTCCGCAAGGACGGCACCCGGTTCTGGGCGAACGTGGTGATCACGGCCTTGTACGACGAGCAGGGGCGCCTGCGCGGGTTCGGGAAGGTCACCCGCGACGTGTCCGAACGCCGCGCGGCCGAGCTGGCGCTGCGGGAGAGCGAAGAACGGTTCCGCCTGCTCGTCCAGAGCGTCCAGGACTACGGCATCTTCATGCTGGACCCCGGCGGGCACATCTCGAGCTGGAACGCCGGCGCCGAGCGGATCAAGGGGTACACGGCGGCGGAGATCATCGGCCGGCACTTCTCGGTGTTCTACCCGGCGGACGACGTCGCCGCGGGCAAGCCGGCCCGCGAGCTCGAGATCGCGGTCGCCGAAGGCCGGCTGGAGGACGAGGGGTGGCGGGTCCGCAAGGACGGCACCCGGTTCTGGGCGAACGTGGTGATCACGGCCTTGTACGACGAGCAGGGCCGGCTGCACGGCTTCGGGAAGGTCACCCGCGACATGACCGAGCGCCGCAACGCCGAGCAGGCGCTGCGCGAACGCCGCCGGCTGGTCGGGCACCTCGTCGAGGCCCAGGAGGTGGAGCGGCGCCGGATCGCCTGGGACGTCCACGACGAGTCGATCCAGTCCATGGTGGCCGTCGGCATGCGCCTGCAGCTGCTGGCCTCCCGGCTGCCGGAACCGCACAAGAGCGCCGTCGGCGGCCTCGACGAGGCCGTCGCCGCCGCGATCGCCCGGCTGCGCGGCCTGGTCTCCCGGCTGCGGCCGCCGGAACTCGACCGGCACGGCCTGGTGGAGGCCGTCTCGGCGTACACCGACGACGTCGCCGGCCGCTGGGGGCTGGCGCACGAGGTGCGGGACGAGCTCACCGCCGAGCCGTCCCCCGAAGCGGCGATCACCGTGTACCGGATCTGCCAGGAGGCGCTCAGCAACGTCCACAAGCACGCGCGCGCCACCCGCGTCGGCGTCACGCTGTCCACAGTGGACAACGGCACCCTCGTGCGGATCACCGACGACGGCGTCGGCACGGCCGGGACCGACGCCGGCGCGGGCCACTTCGGGCTGGTCGAGATGCACGAACGCGCCGAAGCGGCGCACGGCTGGCTCGCCGTGCGGAGCACCCCCGGCGAGGGCACCGTCGTCGAGTTCTGGCTGCCCCTGCTGCCCGACGTCACCGAACCGGAGCCGGAACCGTGACCGAGCTGCGTGTGCTGATCTCCGACGACGACGTGATGATCCGCGACGTCCTCAAGGAGGTGCTGGACTCCGAAGCCGACATCGCCGTGGTCGCGGTGGCCGGCGACGCCGACGAAGCGATCCGGCTCGCCGAGCGGCACCGGCCCGCGGTCGCCGTCCTCGACGTCCGGATGCCGGGCGGCGGCGGGGCGCGGGCGGCCCGGGAGATCGCCCGGCGCAGCCCGGACACCGCCATCCTGGCCTTCTCCGCCTACGCCGACCGGACCTCGATCGCCGGGCTGGCCGCGGCGGGCGTCACCGAATACCTGGTGAAGGGCGCGCCGAACACGGCGATCGTCGAAGCCGTCCGGCGGCTGGGCCGCCAGGCTGCCGGGTGAGCGGTCAGGGCACCGGCCGGACGTTCGCGACGCTGTCGAAATCGGTCGGCAGCAGCGTGAACAGCCGCCGCACCGCCTGGGACCGCCCGGCGTCCACGGTCAGGTGGGCCCCGGCCGAATCGGCGAGCAGCTGGGCACGCAGCAGCGAGTTCAGCCCGGCGACGGAGAAGAACGTGACCCGGTCGAGGTCGATGACCAGCTCGGCGAGCTCGGGGTGGACGCGGTCCTGCAGGACCCGGTCGAGGCGGCGGGCGGTGCCGAGGTCGATCTCGCCGGTCACCTCGACCAGCAGCGTGCCCGCGGCGGGGGAGTGCACGCGCAGCGACATGTGACCGCCGGCGGTGGGCCAGCCGGTGAGCGGGTGGTCGGCCGAGCGCGGTTGCGGAACCATCGCGGCACCCTTTCGTCGGGCAGCTGAAGCGGACCGGACGCGGCGGGCAGGAATGCCGGACAGGGCAGCCTGCCGGCCCGGGCGCGGAACGTCCGGCAGCGGCTGACGGCTCAACCGTGAACCCTCAGCATAGTGCATCTGCACTAGACCGACCATCGGGCGTAACCGGATGGAGAGCGAACCGGTGGGGAACCGACGACGCCGAACCGGCGGGTAACGGCCCGTAACAAAACGCTCCCCCTCCGCGAGTAACCTGACACGAGGGGGTGATGGACGGTGCACGCGCGGCGACTCGGGGGCTTCGACCAGGCCGAACTGCCCGCCGCCCACCGGATCCGGTGGTGGCTGGCGGCGGTGGCGGCCGGGCTCGTCGCGGCCGGCTTCGCCGTCGTGCCGTACCTGCCGTTCTTCCAGACCTGGACGTTCGTGCGGGATCCGAAGGTCGCCACGGTGATCACCTGGACGGTCCTGCAGACGTCCGTGGTGCTCGTCTCCGCCGTCCTCACGCTCTACTTCGTCGGCAAGGCGCGGCTGGAAGCCGCCGCCTACCGGGCCAACCAGATCGACATCCGGGTGTTCGTCGACGAGCGGCCCGAAGGCAGCCACGACCGCGAGATCGACTCCGCCGTCGAGCTGACCGCCACCTTCAAGCGGTTCCTCAACGACTCCCGCCTCTACACCCCGACCCCGGTCCCGGGCGCCGGCAGCTCGTACGACTTCCTCCAGATCGTCGAGCACGCCGGCGATGCCGCGGACGGCTGGTGGAAGGCGGTCACCAAGGTGATCCGGCTGGCCCAGCCGCCCGCCGCGTTCACCGTCACCGGCACCGTCCGGCCGGGCAACACCGCCGGGCGCCACCAGCTCATCCTGGAGCTCGTGCGCGTCCCGCGCTTCGCCGCGAGCCCACTGGTGATCGAGGACGCGAACTGGCCGCGCGTGCTGCACCGCGCCGCGAACGCGGTGGCCGCGCTGGTCATCCCGCGCAGCGCGTACGTCCGCACGAACATCCACTGGGCCGCCTGGCGCGGCGCGAAGATCCCGTACGAGCTGTTCGACGCCTACCAGCGCGCCAACCACTTCATCACCTACCGCCGTTACGACGAAGCCCTGGCCGAGTACTACCGCGCGGTCAGCCTCGACCCGGCGAACGTCTACATCAGGCTCGAGATCGCCGCCCTGCAGGAACAGCTCGACCTGCACCTCGACGCGCTCGCCACCTACGACGACGTCATCACGGTGTGCAGCCGGGGCCACCCGCGGCTGGCCCGCTGGTGGATCGGTGCCGACTTCGCGCGCCAGCCCCGCCACGCCGGCCGCGGCCGCGACGTCGCCCTGCTCATCGCCCGCTACCGGCACGCGCTCGTCCTCGGCCACGGCGACTCCGTGGCCGGGTCCTGGTGGGTGCGGCGCACCACCGCCGGCGTCCCCGGCGACGCGCGGGCCCAGCGCCGCGCCGAACTGCGGGCGGCGATCGAACTGCGTTTCCGCCGCTACGTCGACCTCGACGTCCGGACCCGCCCGTACGCGATCCCGCGGGAGAAGCGGCTCGAACTGCACCGGCGCGTGCTCAAGGTGCCGGTCGAGGAACTGCTGGTCAACGAGGCGACGCCGGAGCAGCTGGCCGAGTACAACCAGCGCGCCGCGGAGATGCGCTCGTACTTCGGCGCCCTGTCCCAGTACGAGATCGAGCGGCTCATCGAGGACTACCGCCGGTTCGGCCGCCGGTGGCGCCGCAGCTGGCACCAGCTGACCAACCGCGCCCTCGACCTGTCCCTGGTGTGGTCGGTGCTGCGGCGCGCGATGGCGGACGTCGAGCCGGTCACCGGTGCGGTGCCCGAGCCCCAGCCCGCCTACCCCGGCAGCCGCGTCCGGCTGGCCGACGTGTGCCCGGACCGGCGCTGGCCGCCGGACCCGCAGGCGCTCGACGACACCGTCGAAGCCGCCGGGCCCCGCCGGTCGTGGGAGGAGTGCTACAACGCGGCGAGCGTGTACGCGGTCGCGATGCTCGAAGTCGGCCCCCGCGGCGAGCGCGACCTGCGCGACCGCGCGCGGAACCCGCGTCTGCTCGGCGAAGCCCGTGACGAGGTGGCGCGCCGGGCGGTCCGCGAGCTCTACCACGCGGCGACGATCAGCCACAGCGGACGGCTGCCGGAGCGCCGCTCGTGGGTGATGGGGGAGGACCCCGACCTGGCGGCCCTGCGGGGCCACGAGCTGTTCCGCGTCTTCGAGATGGTGACGTTCTCCCCGGACCGCGCGGCGCCGCTGCGGCCGCAACGCGCCCACGTCTGGGAGCAGGTCGGCTACGTCCGGCAGCTGGTCGCCGAGATCGCGGGCTGCCGCGCGCACTTCTGGCGCGTGCACGCCGCCGGCCCGGCCCCGGACGGCCGCACCCTCGACCGCTGGCGCTCGGCCGATCGCGACGCCTGGCGGAAACTGGCGAGCCTGGCGGCGGGCAAGCAGGACTGGTACACGCGCTACCAGGCGATCTCCGCGTTCCGCGAATGGTCGGCCGAGTGCGGCTACCCCGGTTCGATCGCCGGGTTCCCGCAGTACTGCGAGGAAAGCCTGCACGCCCAGCTGCGCGGGGCGGCGGGCCCGCGCGCGAAGACCGGCCTCGACCCGAACATCGTCGTCCGCGAGTACATCCGGCTCTGCGACCGCCGCCTGGACCACCTGGTCGCCGACATCGCCGAGCTCGCCGTGCAGTCGACGATCGACGACTTCGCGGGCTGCGCCGAACTCTGGGCGGCGCTCGGCTCCTGGTTCGACGACGACATCGCCGACGGCTCGTCGGCCGACGAGCGCCGCGAGCGGTTCCGCAAGCTCGCCCGCCCCTAGGCCGGCCGCGTGTAGCGGTGCTTGACCCCGACGGGGAAGTACTCGGGGTCGCCCGCCGGGCGCAGGACGACGTCCGGCAGCTGCCGCTCCGCCGGGACGTAGTGGGCGAACTCGCTGTTCAACCGCAGCAGCTGGGACCGGACGGCCGCCGCGATCGCGGCCGCGTCGGCCGTGGCGCCCGGTGCCGTCTCGACGGTGATCCGCAGCCGGCGGTCGCGGTCGGCGTCCTCGGTGGACTCGATGACGAACTTTCCCGTCACGGTGTCGCTGATCCCGGGCTGCTCCAGGCCGACGGTGACGTTCTCGGGGTAGACGTTCGCGCCGAAGAACGACACCGTGAACAACGAGCGGCCGAACACGTACACGAACGGCAGCTCGGGGCCCGGCGGCGGGGTGAAGCCGTGCCGGGCGCAGTAACCGAGGAGCTCGGCGTGCGGCAGGAGCCCGCCGTCGTCGGCGATGTGGTAGCGGATCAGCGGGATGCCGCCGTCCGCGGTGAAGACCAGCGTGCCGTCGTGCACCTCGAAGAAGCGGCTCGCCGGGTCGTACTGCACCAGCGTCGGCAGCCGCGCGTCGCCGAAGACCTCGCGGGCCAGCTCCGGGCGGCCGGCGAAGAACCGGCGGATGCTCGCCGACACGGGGGTTTCGGTGCCGAGCACGCCCGCGTCGGCCGTGCCGTACAGCGACGCGATGTCGCGGACGGGCTCGGCGATCCCGGCTCGTGCGGCCACCAGTTCGCGCCACTGCTCGCTGAACACTTCGCCCGCGAGCACCAGCTTGATCGCGTACGCCGGCCAGTCGAGGCCTCCGGCCAGGCCGGTGTCGACGACGTCCTTGACGAACGGCGGGTAGCCCAGCAGCACCACCTGCTCGAAGTGCGGCGCGAGCTCGGGCAGCACCCGCAGGATCTCGGCCTTGTTGTTGCCCGGCGCGACGACGGTGATCGGGCAGCCCTTGGCGGCGAGGTGGCGCACGCACGCGGTGGTGAACAGGCCGCCCACCCAGGTGCCGAGCGGGAAGCAGACGACGGCCAGCGTGCGACGCCGATCAGCTTCGAACGCGTCGACCAGGACGGTTTCGAACCGGCGGGCGACGTGCAGCTCGTCTTCGAGGGCGCGCGGCCAGATCGTGGGGTGGCCGCTGGAGCCGGAGGAGACGGCGATCATGTCGAGCCCGTCGAACGCCCCGCCGCGGCACAGCTCGGGCAGCGGGTACTTCCGGTGGTAACCGGCCTTGTCCGTGAGCGGCAGCCGCGCGAAATCGGCCATCGTCGTGACGCTCGCGGGGTCGATCCCGTGCTCCCGCAGGAACTTCCGGTACGCGGGCACGGCTTCCGCGGTGCGGTGGAAGAGTTCCAGGACGTGGTGGCCCGACGCCGGTTCCGGAGCCCCGAAGAAGGTGTCGAACGCCTGCCGCACGCGGGTCTGCCGCCCGAGGTCCATGATCGGAGCATAGCGGCGGGCGCGTGCCATGATGGGCGCCGTGAGCACCTCGGCCCAGGAGCACCCCGCCGGCGCGCCGTTGACCCTTTACCTGGTCAAACGGCTCGAGCTGGTGATCAGGGCGCTGCTCGACGACGCGCTGCGGCCGCTCGGGCTCACCACGCTGCAGTACACGGCGCTGAGCGTGCTCGAGGCCAGCGGCGCGCTGTCGTCGGCCCAGCTGGCGCGCCGGTCGTTCCTGCGGCCGCAGACCATGCACGAAATGGTGCTGGCGCTGGAGAAACGCGGCCTGATCGCGCGGACCCCGAAGGCGGGCAACAAGCGGGTCCTGCTGGCCGGGCTCACCGACGCCGGCCGCGAGCTGCTCGCGGGCTGCGCACCGGCGGTCGCGGAGCTGGAGAACGCGCTCCTGGCCGACCTGAGCCCGGGCCAGCGAGCGACGTTCCGCGAGGGGCTGCAGCACGGCGTCACGGCGCTCGGCGCCCTCTCCGGACAGCGGCGGGCGCAGGAAGCCTGATTTCGCCGGAGGTACCGCCGACCGGACACCCGGTCCAGCCTGCTCACCCGACTGGAGTCTCCGGACAGGCTGGCCGGCCCGGAAGCACTAGGCCGACCGAGTGGAAGCGCCGGACGGCCCGTTGCACGGGTGTGACCTGAGCCGTTGAAGGGTACGTCCCAGGCCTGCTCTCACCGTGGAGGTTCGCCGACGTGACCCGGGCTCGCGAGGTGGGCGGCGCAACCGTCGCCGCCCGCCGGCTGCTGGTACTGGCGGGCGCGGTGGCGGGCCTGTGGCTGGTGTTCTGGTTGACGTCCGGCAAGGCCGAAGCGGCCTCGGCCGACGGAGACCCGATCGGGGCGGTCGTGGGGGCACTCGCGCCTGCGTCGCCGGAGGTGGCTCAGCCGGTGAGGAGCGCGGAGCTGAGTGCCGCTGTGGGCGATGTCGTGGCCGGGCCGGTTTCGCGCGCTGCGAAGGCAGTGGTGGCGCCCGCGAGTGCGGGTGCGGTGAAGGCTTCCCAGGTTTCCACGCGCGCGGCCGCGGGCGCGGGGGTGGGTTCCGCCGAGCCGGTGGCGCGCGGTGTTGCGGCTGCGCCTGTCGCCACGGGTGTGGCCGCGGTTGTCGAGCCGGTGGCGGGTGCCGTCGGTGCCGGGGTCTCGCCGGTGGGCGGGATCGCGGCCGCGGCCGGAGTGCCGGTGGCGGGTGCCGTTGGTTCTACCGAGCCGGTGGCGCGGGCGGTGGTTTCGCCGGTGAGCGCCACCGCCGCGGTGGTCGTGGCACCGGTGGCAGGCGTTGTCCGCGCCGTCGAACCCGTGGTGCGCACGGTGGTCTCCCCGGTCACCGGAACCGCCGCCGCGGTCGTGGCGCCCGTGCTGCGTTCGGCCGCTCCGGTTCTCGCGCCCGTCACGGGCGCCCTGACCGGCGTCGTCCGACCGGTCACCGGTGCCACCTCTCCCGTCCTGGGCGAGGTCCTCGCCCCCGTTCCCGGCGATGTCGGGGAGCCCGTCGTCGCCCCGGTGGCCGATGGCGTCGGCGGCCCCGTGGCCGGTTCCGTCATCCGGCCCGTGGTCCCGCTCGCCCCCGCAGCGGCCACCGCTGCGCCGGCGGTCCGGTACCTCGCTGCCACCCCGGCGTCCGAGAAGGCCGTGGTGGCGCTCCGCCACACCTGTGCCGCCGCGGCCGAGCCGCCGGGGCACGCCGGCCGGCAGCCGAGCGGCCACCGCGGTGAGCGTCCCGCGGACGAGCCGGCGGGACCCGGCGCCCCCGTACCCGCGCCCGCGTCGTCGCCCGAGGTCGCTGCCGGTGGCGGGGCCGGCGTTCCGCCCGCCTTCCTGGCCGCAGGCCATGCTCCGCACCACTTCCGCGCGTCACCCTGGGCGCACGGGGACTTCGTGCCGCTGTGGCGGCCCTGCGAACCGGGCACCGGGCCCGGATAGTCCCCTGCCGATCTTCCGCCCGTCGTGTGCTCCGCGGCGCGATCCGCGCTGCCCGCGACCAGCCGAATGCGAACCGAACAACCACGCGTGGAAGAGGGACGAAATGGAAGCGAGCGTGTTCGACCTCGGGAAGGTGCGAAGAGACGCGGTGGTCACCGTCCGCCTGGACGCGATGGCCAACGTCAGGCTCCTGACCGCGGTCAACTTCCAGGCCTACCGGCGCCGGCAGTACTACCGGATGCACGGCGGGGTGGCCACCGCACCGATGTTCAAGATCCACATCCCGGCCAACGCCCACTGGTTCCTGGTGATCGACGTCGAGGGCCTCGAAGCCCGGCCCCTGCGCCCCCGGGTGAGCGTCGAACCGGAGGCGGCCGTCACGACCCGCGGACGCGGCGGCCCCCGCTGACAACCTCCGGCGGCCCCGCTCCCGGGGCCGCCGGAGGCCCGGCCGATCTTCCCGCGTCGGCGGGCGGGTGCCGGGGTACCCGGCCGGGATGCAGACGTTCCTGCCGTGCGCCGACTTCACCGCCAGCGCCCGCGCGCTCGACCGCCGCCGTCTCGGCAAGCAGCGCGTGGAGGCGCTCCAGGTGCTGCGCGCGCTCGTGGTTCCCGGTTACGGCTGGCGCCACCACCCGGCGGCGAAGATGTGGACGGGGTACGAAGAAGCGTTGACGCGCTACGGCTTCGAGGTCTGCGCGGTGTGGTGTGAGCTGGGCGCGGCGGACACGTGCGCGGTGAAGCTGGCGGACGAGTTCACCCGATCGGTGAGCACCACGAAGGTCCGAACCCAGGCCGAACTCACGGCGGCGGGCGACGTGCCACCGTGGCTGGGCGACGAAGCGCTCCACCGCAGCCACCAGTCGGCGCTGGTGCGGAAGGACCCGGAGTACTACGGCGCGCGGTTTCCCGGGGTGTCGCCGGACCTGCCGTACGTGTGGCCGCCGTCGGACCGGCCCGCTCGGACGGCCTGAAGGCCCGCCACGCCAACCCGGCCACCGCGCGCCGCCCGGTGTCACGCGCACCCGGCCCGCGCGGACCCTGACCGGCGATCGCCACACCGCGGCGACGGCCGGCGGGGGTTGGGTCACCCGGCCCGGCATGTCGTGGCCCCGGGCGCGTCCGCCGGCGGGACCGCCCCACTAGGCTCGGCCCCATGTCGCGCCGATCCCTTCACACGCCCGCTCCCGACGCCGCCGCCCTGCGGGCCCGGCTGGACCGTGCCCGTGCCGCCGCGGCCGCCGCGCGCACCGATGCCCTGCTGATCGCGCCCGGCTCCGACCTGCGGTACCTGCTCGGCCAGGCCGGTGGCTCGTTCGAGCGGCTCACCACCCTCGTCGTGCCCGCCGACGGCACCCCCGCGCTGGTCGTGCCGAAGCTGGAGGCACCCGGGTACGCCGACGTCCCCACCGACGAGCTCGGCGTCGAGCTGCTCACCTGGGTCGACGGTGACGACCCGTACAAGCTCGTCGCGGACCGGCTCGGCAAGCCGGGGCGGGTCGCCGTCAGCGACTTCACCCCCGCGCTGCACGTGCTCGCGCTGCGGGCCGCGCTCGGGGACGCCGAGCAGACGCTGGCCGGGCCGGTGGTGCGGGAACTGCGGATGCGCAAGGACGCCGCCGAGATCGCGTCGCTGCGCGAAGCCGGCGCGGCGATCGACCGGGTGCACGCGCGCGTCCACGAGTGGCTGCGGCCGGGGCGCACCGAGGCCGAGGTCGGCGCCGACATCGCCGCGGCCATCGTCGAGGAGGGCCACGTCCAGGCGGACTTCGTGATCGTCGGCTCCGGCCCGAACGGGGCGAGCCCGCACCACGACGTCTCCGAACGCGTCATCGAGAAGGGTGACGTCGTGGTCGTCGACATCGGCGGCCCGCTGCCGGCCGGCTACAACTCCGACTCCACCCGCACCTACGCCGTCGGCGAGCCGCGGGACGCCGACGTGGCCGAGACCTACGCGGTGCTGCAGCGCGCCCAGGCCGCCGCGGTGGCCGCCGTCAAGCCGGGCGTCACCGCCGAGGCCGTCGACGCGGCCGCGCGGAACGTCATCGCCGAAGCGGGCTTCGGGGAGTACTTCATCCACCGCACCGGGCACGGCATCGGCCTGGACGTGCACGAGGAGCCGTACATCATCGCGGGCAACGCCCTGCCGCTGGAGCCGGGCATGGCCTTCAGCGTCGAGCCGGGCATCTACCAGCCGGGCCGGTGGGGCGCCCGGATCGAAGACATCGTCATCGTCACCGAGGACGGCGTCGAGTCCGTCAACAACCAGCCGCACGAGCTCGTCGTGCTGGACGCATGACCACCGGCGGCCTGGAGCCGCTGGACCAGTCGATCGTCCAGGAGCTCGCGGCGGACGGGCGGCGCAGCTTCACCGACCTCGCCGAGCGGGTCGGGCTGTCGGTGTCGGCGGTGCACCAGCGGGTGCGCCGCCTCGAGCAGCGCGGGGTCATCCTCGGCTACACCGCGCGGCTCGACGGCGAGCAGATCGGCCTCCCGCTGACGGCCCTGATCTCGCTGACGCCGAACGACCCGGCGGCGCCCGACGACTACCCGCAGCGGATCCAGCACATCAAGGAGATCGAGTCGTGCTACTCGGTGGCCGGCGACGAGTCCTACATCCTGCTGGTGCGCGTCCAGTCGCCGCTGGCGCTGGAGGACCTGCTGCGCAGGATCCGAGAAGCCGCGAAGGTGTCGACCCGCACGACCGTGGTGCTCTCTACGCCGTTCGAGGGACGTTCGCCCACGTTCTGACACAGCGCTCCGCCCGGCGGCCGGGGCGCTGGTACGGTAAAAGGTATGGCAACACGTAAGGTCACTCTTTCGCTGGACAGCGGCGCCCTGGAATTCGCCGAACGAGCCGCGAAAGCCCACGGAATCTCGGTCTCGTCCTGGCTGTCGAAGGCGGCCAGGCGCGAGGCGGTGCGCACGGGTTACACCCCGCAGAAGCCGGAACCGGCCGTCGCGGAATCGGACGAGGCCGAGCGCACCGCGGCGGAAAAGGATCTGCGTGCGCAGGGGTGAAGTCTGGACGTACCACCCCCCGACCGAACCGGCCCGGCAGCGCACGGTGGTGCTGCTGTCCTCGGACGGGGTGAACGAGTCCGAGCGGCCCTGGCTGCTCGGCACCGAGCTCCTCGACCGCGACCCGATGGACATCCTCGGCGTCGCGATCGACGCCCGCTACTGGGTCTCGACGCTCAACCTCACCCGGCTCTACCGGCCCTGGCTCGACGAGCGGATCGCCGAGATCGACCAGCACGTCCAGGAACGCATCGACATCGCCCTGCGGGCCGCCCTGGATCTCTGAGGCCGGCCGCCCAGACCGCCAAGGCACCGAGGGCGAACACGGCACCGAGGACACTGGAGCCCGCCCAGCCCGCGACGGCGAACGCGGTCGTCGTCGCGGTGGCGCCCAAGGCCGAGCCGAGCGAGTAGAAGAGCATGTAGCCGCCGATCGCGCCGCTGGTCGCGTCCGGGTGCGCGGTGGTCAGCAGGTGCTGGTTGCTCACGTGCACGGCCTGCACGGCGAAGTCGAGCACGACCACGCCGGCGGCCACGAGCCACAGCGCCCACGACGTCTGCCCGATCGCCGCCCACGAGACGGCGAGCAACGCGAGAGCCCCGCCGGTGACGGCCCGGGCGTAGCCCGCGTCCGCCCAGCGTCCCGCCCGCGCGGCACCCAGCGCGCCGACCAGCCCGGCCAGCCCGAACAGACCGATCTGCGCCGCGCTCAGCCGCCACGGCGCGGCCGCGAGCGGCAGCGCGAGCCCGCTCCACAGCGTGCCGAACGAGGCGAAGAGGAAGAACGCGATCAGGCCGCGCGAGACGAACAGCCGGTCGCGGAACAGCCCGGCCAGCGAGATCAGCGCGTCCCCGTAGGAGGAGCGGCCGGTGCGCGGATCGGGCGGCAGCGTCTTCCGTGCCACCGCGGCCAGCGTCAGCAGGAGCACGGCGAGCACGACGTACACACTGCGCCAGCCCCACGCCGTCGCCAGCGCCCCGGCCGCCACGCGGGCGCCGAGGATGCCGAGGACCACCCCGGAGGTCACCGCGCCCAGGGTGCGGCCGCGTTCGGCGGGCGTGGCGCTCGCCGCGGCGTAGGCGACGGTCGTCTGGACGACGACCGCGAACAGCCCGGCGACGGCCAGGCCGGCCAGCAGCACCCAGAGCCGGGGCGCGGCCGCGGCGACCACCGCGCCGGCCGCCGTCAGCACCAGGTGTCCCGTGATCAGCCCGCGGCGATCCCGCAGGTCGCCCAACGGGACGAGCAGCGCCAGTCCCGCCAGGTAGCCGAGCTGGCCGGCGGCGACGATCCACCCGAGGCCCGCCGGCGGCACGCCCAGGTCCGCGCCGATCCCCGCGAGCGCCGGCTGCGCGGCGTAGAGGCTCGCCACCGCGACCGCGCACACCGCCGCCGGCACTGTGTTCCGACCCATCCCGCCCCCATCGGTAGCTATTTGCCACTGATTCGACCGTAAGGCAGAATGGTTTCAAACAGCAACTCTTCCGGAGGTGTGGTGACCGAGAGCTGGACCGACCCGAACTGCCCGGTGGCGCGCACGCTCGACCTCGTCGGCGACCGCTGGAGCCTGCTCGTCGTGCGCGACGCCATGGACGGCGCCCGCTCGTTCACCGACTTCCGGCAGCGCACCGGCATCGCCCGCAACATCCTCACCGACCGGCTCCACCGCCTGGTCGAGCGCGGCGTCCTCGACCGGCGGACCGCCCCCTCGGGCCGCCGGCAGGTCTACGTCCTGACCCCGGCCGGGCGCGACCTGTTCACGGTCATCGTCGCGCTGCGGCAGTGGGGCGAACGCCACGCCTTCGCGCCCGGCGAGGCCCACTCGGTCCTCGTCGACACCCACGGCGTCCCCTTGCCGCCGCTGCGGCCGACAGCATCGGACGGGATCCCCGCCGACGTGGAGACGACCTCCGTGCGCAAGGTCCCCTGACGGGCCGGCTCGCGTACCGGGCCGGTCAGCGGGCCACGACCTCCGGGACCGCGTGGAGCTTGCCGTCCGCGCCGGCGAGGCAGGCGGCGTTGCCGTCCTTGGCGGCGATGAACTCGGTCAGGCAGCCGGCGATCGCCGCGTGACCGGTGGCGTTGGGGTGGAACGACTCCTGCAGCGCGTGTCCGGCGCGCTCGGCCCGGCCGAGGTCGGCCAGCTGGAACGTCAGCCGGGTGAACCACTCCGTCGCCGGGTTGGGGCCGCCGCTGCAGGCCTCGTGCTTGACGCCCGCCTTGGCCAGGTCCAGGAACCGGGCCCCGGCCTGCTGGGCGGCGGCCTTCAGGCCGGAGGACAGCACGCCGATGCCGGTCTGGGCGATCCAGCGCAGGTCCTCGGTGCGGAACGGGCAGCCGTTGAGGCTGCGCAGGTCCTCCGGCAGGTCCGGGCCGATCGGAGCCGCGTAGGACTGCAGGATCAGCTGGTAGTCCGCGGGCACGTACCCCGCCTGCGCCAGTACCGCCTTGACGTCCGAAACCGCCTTCGCCACCTTCGGCACCATGGCGTCCACTTTGGACTTCCAGCTCTCCTTCAGCGCCGTGCTGCACGGCGGGCCGCCGGCGTTGAACCACGCCTTGACGCAGTCGTTGACCTGGTTGGAGAACTTCGGCTCGTCGTTCGCGCCGACCGCGATCACCACCGCCGCGACCCGGTGGTCCTTGACCAGCGCGGCCAGCTGCCGCGCCTGCGAGTCTTCGGTCCACTGCTTGACGTCGCCGAGCGCGACCTGCTCGGCGGGCGCGCCCGAGCAGCCGAGGTTGACGTGCGCGGTGATGCCCGGGGCGGCGATCTTCTCGACGAAGGCGTTGGGGGAGCGGTGGCACCAGTTGCCGCCCTCGCCATTGGTGGTGGCGGTGTACTGGCCGGCACCCTCGCCGGAGACGGTGCTGTCGCCCATCGCGACGACGGTGAGCGGGCCGGTGCCCGGCGGGCCCTGCCGCGGCTGCGGCTGCCCGGGTTCGCTCTCGGAGCCGAAGAAGACGAAGAAGCCGGCCAGCAGGGCCACGCACGCGAGGACGAGGGCTCCCCAGTACCACCGAAGACGACGCATCGCCGCCGATTCTACGGACCGGCCGAGCGGCGGACACGGTGCGTCACGGCAGCCAGGTCCGCACCAGCCGGACGAGCGACCGCGCCAGCGCCGCGGCGCTGATCTCCCGGTCCCGCCGCCAGTGCCGGACCTGCTCGGCCGCGAGCGCCGCGAGCAGGACGTCCGCGGCGATCTCGGCGCCGTCGGCGCCGCCCGCTTCGAGCAGGTGCCGGCAGTGCTGCCGCCACAGGGTGTGCGCGCCCGTGCGGAACCGGGCCCCGGTCGTGGCGGTTTCCGAGAGCAGGACGAGGTCCAGTTGCCGGTCCAGGAGTTCGAGGTAGGCCTCGACGAACGCGCCGAGGCGGTCCGCGGGCCCGACGCCAGGGCCCAGCGGTGGCGGACCGGTGAGGATCCGTTCCTGCAGTTCGCGTTCGCGCTGGTCGAGCAGGGCCATGGCGAGGCCGCCCTTGTCGCCGAAGCGGCGGTAAAGCGTGCCTTTGCCGACGCCGGCGGCGCCCGCGACGTCGTCCATGGTCACCGCGTCGACGCCGCGTTCGGCGAAGAGCTTCTCGGCGGCTTCCAGGACGCGGATCCGGTTGCGGGCGGCGTCCGCCCGCTCGCGGACGGGCGCGCCGAGGACCGGCAGCTCGGCCGGCGTTGACGAAGCGGACTCCGGTCCGCTACGGTCTGAGGACATAAGCGGACTCTAGTCCGATTCTTCGTCTCGCGAAAGCCGACACTCTTCCGAGGAGCCTCGAGATGCCCGATCTGCTGCACATTTCCGCGTCCCCACGAGGGGAAGCGTCCCAGTCGCTGCGTCTGGCAGCTACTTTCCTGGACACCTACCGCGGCCTGCACCCGGACGCCGACATCGACGAATGGGACCTGTGGGACGGCTCCCTGCCCGCCTTCGGCCCGGCCGCCGCCCGCGCCAAGATGACCGTCTTCGGCGGCGGCACCCCGCAGGGTGAGGAAGCCGAAGCCTGGGCGGCCGCGCGGGCGGCGTTCGCCCGGTTCGACGCCGCCGACCGGATCCTGTTCAGCGTGCCGATGTGGAACTCCGGCGTGCCGTACGTGCTCAAGCAGTTCGTCGACGTCGTGTCCCAGCCCGGCTGGGTCTTCGGCGTCGACCCCGTCACCGGCTACCGGCACCTGCTGGCGGGCCGCGGCAAGCGCGCCGCGGTCATCTACACCAGCGCGGTGTGGGCCCCGGGCCTCGGCGCCGGGTTCGGCGCGGACTTCCAGGCGCCGTTCTTCACCGGCTGGCTCGGCTGGACGGGCATCGACGACGTCACCGAGATCCGGTTCCACCCCACCCTCACCGGCGACGCCGAAGAACTCGGCCGCGTCGCCCACGAAGCCGCCCGCGACACCGCCAAGACGTTCTGAAGGGACAGGGCGCCGGCCCTGCTGCCGGACAAGGCCGCCGCGATCGTCACCTATTGCTCGAACCCCGCCTGCGCCAACAGCGGCCAGGTCGCCGCCCAGCTGGAACGGCTGGGCTACACCGACGTCCGCAAGTACGCCGCAGGCATCGAGGACTGGGTGGGCGCCGGCCTGCCCACCGAGAGCGGTCAGCCCGCCTGAGTCAGGTCCGTCGCCGCCGCGAGGCCGATCGCGACGTCGGCGATCGCGCGCACCGCCGGGTTGTCGTTGCCCGGCACCCACACCAGCTCCGTGCGGGCGACATCCCCGTCGAGGGGCACGAACGCCACGCCGCCGCGGCGCAGGCTGTGCGACGAGCGGGTCAGCCGGGTGACGCCGACGCCCGCCGCGACCAGCCCGAGCAGGCCCTGGACGGTGGCGGCCCGCTGCACCACTCGCGGGGTGAAGCCGGCGGCGGCGAAGTCGGCGTCGTAACCGCGGTGCCACGGCTCCCAGCTGCTGCGCGGAGTCAGCACCCAGGGTTCGTCCGCCAGATCGGCCAGCTTCAGCGACGCCCGCCCGGCCAGCGGGTGGTCCGCCGGCAGCACCGCGCACACCTCCTCGGTGAGCAGGGTCCGCGACACCAGGTCGCCGACCAGCGGCGGCCGGGTGAACGCCAGGTCGAACCGGCCCTCGCGCAGGCCCTCGACGAGCTCGGCGATCGACGCCTCGGCGGTCGTCACCGCCAGCCCGGGCAACCGCTCCCGCACCGCGCGGACCACCGGGGGCAGCAGGTAGTTCGCCGTCGTGGTGAGGAAGACGAGCCGGACCTCGCCGATCTCGCCGCGCACCGCCCGCCCGAGCGTCGCGACGGCTTCCTCGGCGCGGGCCAGCACCGCGCGGGCCTCGGGCAGGAAGAGCCGGCCGACGGCGGTCAGCCGCGCGCCACGCGCGTCGCGGTCGAACAGCCGCGCGCCGAGGGCTCGTTCCAGCACGGTGATCTGCTGGGACAGCGACTGCTGCGCCAGGTGCAGCCCGGCGGCGGCGCGGGTGAAGCTGGTCGCCTCGGCGACGGCGACGAAGTAGCGGAGCTGCCGCAACTCGGGGGTCACAGGCTCCGACTGTAGCCGCGGCAGGACATCGGTGTTGGCGGCCCGGCCGTGATCGTCCCCAGGATGGCAGGGAGGAAAGCACTGGGAGGAAACGAGAAATGACGAACACCGACAGCCGCGTCTGGCTGATCACGGGCTGCTCCGCCGGCTTCGGCCGGGAGATCGCCCTGGCCGCGCTGGCCGCGGGCGACCGCGTGCTGGCCACCGCCCGCCGACCGGAAACCCTGGCCGGACTGCGGGACCGCGGCGGCGACCGGCTCCGGACCGCGGCACTGGACGTCACCGACGCCGGGCAGATCGACGCGGCGGTGAAGGCGGCGCTCGAGGCGTTCGGCCGGATCGACGTCGTGGTCAACAACGCCGGCAACGGTTCGGTCGGCGCGGTCGAAGAACTCACGATGGACGAACTGCGCGCGTTGCTGGACGTGATGTTCTTCGGCGCGGTCGCGGTCACCAAGGCGGTGCTGCCGCACCTGCGCGCGCAGGGCAGCGGCACGGTGGTGCAGATCAGCTCGATGGGCGGGCAGCTGTCGATGCCCGGCTTCGGCGCGTACTGCGCGGCGAAGTTCGCCCTGGAAGGCATCTCGGAGGCCCTCGCCGCGGAGGTGGCGCCGTTCGGGGTGCGGGTGCTGATCGTCGAGCCGGGCGCCTTCCGCACCGAGTTCGGCGGCGGCCGCATGCACCGCTCCCGCACGATCGACGCCTACGCGGTGTCGACCGGCGGAACCCGCGCGGCGGTCGAGAACATGGACGGCACCCAGCCCGGCGACCCGGCCAAGGCGGCCGCGGCGATCGTCCGCGCGGTCGGCAGCGACGACGCCCCGCTGCGGCTGGCGCTGGGCGCGGACGCCGTCGAGGCGATCCGCGCCCACCACCGGGCCGTCGCGGCGGACCTGGCCGCCTGGGAGGAGGTCAGCCGGGCCACCGCGCTCGATTAGGACCGGGCGTCCTGCAGCAGGCCGAGGACGTTGCCGTCGGCGTCGGTGAAGGTCGCCACCAGGCGCCCGTTGCCGACGTCCTTCGGCTCGTCCTTGACCGTCCCGCCCGCCGCGGTCACCTCGGCGAGCTTCGCCTCGATGTCACCGACGTGCCAGTACGTCACCGGCCCGGTCATGCCCTGCTGCGCGCCGTTCGGCACGAGACCGATGTGCTGGCCTTCGACGTCGTAGCCGGCGTAGTAGGGCGCGTCGGCCTGCGGCTCGATGCCCAGCAGCGCGGTGTAGACGGCCTTGGCGGCGGCGAGGTCGGTGACGGGGTGCAGCACGGTCTTGATCCCCTGGGTGCTCATCTTCGGTGCTCCTGAAGTTCGTGGTCTGCGGTACGTCGATGACGCTATGGCCGGCCCGCTGACCAGCGCTTCTCGATTCCTGATCGGTTGGCGCGGCCACCGCCGCTACACTCCGGACCGGCATCCGGACGGCGATGGGGGGACCGCGGTGAGCGGGAGCAGGGTGTTGGTGACCGGGGCGAGCATCGCGGGGCCCGCGCTGGCCCATTGGCTGTGCCGGCGGGGAGCCGAGGTGACCGTGGTGGAGCGGGCGCCCGGGTTGCGTCCCGGCGGGCAGGCGGTGGACGCGCGCGGCGTGGCCAAGGAGGTCATCCGGCGGATGGGCCTGGACGCGGCCGTGCGCGCGGCCCGCACCGAGACCGCCGGCGCGCACACCGTGGACGCCGACGGGACCGTGCTGGAGACCTTCAGCGCGGACGACGACGGCGGCGACGGGTACATCGCGGACATCGAGATCCTGCGCGGCGACCTGTCCCAGGTGCTCTACGACGACACCCGAGACGGCGCCGAGTACGTCTTCGGGGACCGGATCGCCGAACTGGCCCAGGACGCCGACGGCGTCGACGTGACCTTCGCGGGTGGTGACCGGCGGCGCTTCGACCTGGTGATCGGGGCCGACGGGCTGCACTCGGCGCTGCGCGCGATGGTCTTCGGGCCGCGCGAGCGGTTCGTCCGCCACCTCGGGCTCGTGCTGGCCTTCTACAGCGTGCCCAACGAATTCGGGATCGACCGCTGGATGCTCGACCACCAGCACGAGGGCCGCTCGGCCGGGCTGCGGCCCCTCAGGGACCCCACCCGGGCGATGGCCATGCTCTCCTTCCCGGCGGACGGCTTCGACGTCGACCACCGCGACGTCGAAGCGCAGAAGCGGCTGCTGCGGGAGCGGATGGCCGGCCTGGGCTGGCGGACGCCGCGCATCCTCGCGCACCTGGACGACACCCCGGACTTCTACCTCGACCAGGTCGCCCAGGTGGTGATGGACCGCTGGTCGGACGGCCGGGTGGGACTGATCGGCGACGCGGCGTTCTGCTCGTCGCCGATGTCGGGCGGGGGCACCGGGCTGGCCCTGGTCGGCGCGTACCTGCTGGCCGGCGAACTGGCCGCCGCCGGCTGGGACCCCGCCGCCGGGTTCGCCGGCTACGAGACGCGGATGCGCTCCTACGTCGAAGCCAACCAGGAGATCGGCCGGCTGCACGTCCGCAGCCGCGACGCGGACGCCGCGACCGCCGAGCCCGACATGGAAGCGCTCATGCCGCTGATCGAGCGCGCGATCAACGGCGTCGAGCTGCCCGATTACGCCGGCGTGCCGGACTCCGGGGCCCCGGTCAGTCCAGCAGCGCGGTGAGCACGCCGTCGAGGAGGCGGACGCGGCGGTCGGCGATGCGGTGGACCTCCTCGTCGTGGGTCGCCACGAGCACCGCGGCGCCCTCCTCGGCGCAGCGGCGCAGCAGCCGCAGCACCCGGGGCGTCGACCCGGCGTCCAGGTGCGCGGTCGGCTCGTCGGTGAGCAGGACCCGCGGCCGCCCGGCGACCGCGCGGGCCAGCGCCACCCGCTGCTGCTGCCCGAACGACACCTCCAGGGGGTAGCGGTCGCCGAGCTCGCCGATGCCCAGCTCGGCCAGCAGGCCGGTGACCCGCTCGGCGATCGCCGACGGCGACGGGCGCGGGACGTCCGAGCGCAGCCGCAGCGGCAGGGCGACGTTCTCGGCGATCGTCAGCTCGTTGGCCAGGCCGAGCGCCTGCGGCAGCACCGCGCAGGTGTGCCACGGCGGCGCGCCGCCGATCGGGACGCCGTCGAGCAGCACGCAGCCGGAGTCGGGGGAGTCGAACCCGCACAGCAGGGCCAGCAACGCGCTCTTGCCCGACCCGGACCGGCCCGACACCGTCACCAGCTCGCCCGCGCCGACACGCAGCTCCAGCCCGCGCAGCACCTCGATGTCGCCGCTCGGGTGGGCGAAACTGCGGCGCAAGCCGACCGCTTCCACGACTGTCATGCCGGCAGCTCCCGTTCTTCGATGCCTTCGAGCGCGCCCTTGTGCAACCGGGCCACCCGCGCGCCGAGGTCGATCAGGCGTTCGTCGTGCGAGGCGACCAGGACCGCGAAGTCCTGGTCCACCAGGTACTGCAGGGTGTCGAGCACCAGGTCGGCCGACGCCTCGTCCAGCTGCGACGTCGGCTCGTCGGCGAGGATCACCGTGGAGCGGGCGGCCAGCACGCACCCGAACGCCAGCCGCTGCTGCTGCCCGCCCGAGAGCGCGGCGATCTTCCAGCCGCCGGTGCCGTGCAGGCCCAGCTGCCCGAGGATGTCCTCGGCGACGCACTCGGTCCCGGCCGCCTCGGCCGCGGCGTGCAGGTTCTCGGCCACGGTCAGGTAGCCCAGCAGGTTGTCGGCCGGGTTCTGGAACACCAGCCCCAGGTGGTGGCGCCGCAACGCCCGCCGCTCGCGGTGCCTGAGCTTGCGGACGTCGGCGCCCTGGAACGTCAGCGTGCCGCGCGCGGGCGCTTCGAACAGCCCCAGCACCCGCAGCAGCGTCGACTTGCCCGACCCGGACGGCCCGGCGAGCACGGTCATCCCGCGCGCCGGCACGTCGAGGCTGACGTCGTCGACGCCGGTGACGACGCCGGCGGGCGTCGGGTAGTCGACGCCGATGCCGCGCAGGGAGAAGATCGGTTTCTCAGGCACGGATCAGCTCCGCGGTCCGGGCGGTGCGCACCGAGCGCACCGCGATCCAGCCGGCCAGCGCGACCACCGCCACGCCGATCACGACGACGGTCAGCACGAACGGCAGCGGATCCGGCAGCTCCGACCGCGGCGCGAGGAACGTCGCCGGGTCGAACCGGGGCACCGACAGGCCCGCCACCGAGACCCCGCACGCCACCCCGACGACGATCGCCAGCCCGCTCAGCGCGCCCAGCTCCATCAGGTGACTGGCCAGCAGCGTCCGCGGCCGCATGCCCATCCGCAGCACCAGCGCCCCGGCCAGGGCGTTCTGCCGCCGCCGGACCTCGACCGCCACCAGCAGCGCCAGGACCGCCACCACGCCCAGCACCGCGCCCAGCAGGGCCACGAACGAGAACGTCCACGACACCACGAAGAACGGCAGGCTGTCCAAAGCGGACTCCCGGCTGACCCGGTTGGGGATGTACACCCCCGCGGCGCGCAGCGCGGTCGTCGCCTCCGCCATCGGCGCGTTCGTCAGCACGCTCCACTTCGGAATGCCGGCCAGCTGCGCGTGGCTGAGCACCGTGCGCGAGACGACGTAACCGGGGGACGTGCCGATCATCGGGAACACCGGCAGGTCGCCGGCGACGACCGCGCCGGGCAGGCCGGCCGGCAGCTTCGCGTCCTGCTTGGCCGTGTGCCCGACCCGGATCACCGGCGTGCCGCGCGGGTCCGGCCGCGAGATCTTCCCGAGCAGCCCGGCCAGGTCGTCGGCGGGCACCCGGTCCACGGCCGCGCCGCGGCTGAACGTCGCCGGGTCGACCACCAGCACCACGCTGCCGGTGCCGGTCAGCTCGCCGACCACCGTGCTCGTCCCGGCCAGCGACGCGGGCATCGCGACCTCGCCCATGCCGATCGGGCTGTCGGTGTCGAGGCGGGCGTTGCCGCCGACGAAGATCGCCGACTTGGTGTCGAGGGCCTCTTCCTGGCCGTCGGCGATGCCGATCCCGGTGGCCAGCGTGCCGATGGCGAGGGTGCCGATGACGAGCACCCCGGTCACCGGGGCGCGGGCGCCGGCCAGCCGCCGGATCGCCAGCTGCAGCGCCGGACGCGACCAGAACCGGGCCCGATGCGAGGCGTGCAGCGCCAGCCACGCCAGCCGGGCGGTCAGCAGGCCCACGGTCAGCACCACGAACACCGGGTAGGTCAGGGCCAGCGGGTCCACCTGCGGCAGCGGGTTGCCCAGCCGCGAAGCCGTGCCGTAGCGCGCGAGGCGGGTCCAGCCCAGCCACGCCATGCCCGCCGTCGCGAGCTCCCACGGGAAGTACGCCAGCAGCCGCACCCGCCTGCGGCCCCGGCGCGTCCGGCCCAGTTCGAACTCGCGGTGCACCCGCACCGCGACGACCAGGGCCAGCAGTACCAGCGACACCGCCAGGGTCCCGGCCGCGACGCCGGCGGCCCGCAGCTCCGCCGCCGGATCGGGGTCACCGGGCGGGCCGTACAGGCCGAGCAGCAGCCGCGCCGCGACCGCACCCGCCGCCCCGCCGAGCAGGATCGGCAGGCCCAGCTCGGCGACGGCGAGCCCGCCGAGCGCCGCGGGGCCGCTGCCGCGCGCGGAGAGCAGCCGCAGCTGGGCGTGCCGCCGCTGGTACCACTGCAGGGCGACGGTGCCGAGGCCGGCGCAGCCGACCAGGACGCTGATCAGCGCGAGCGGCAGGATCGAGACGAGCACGTTGTCCTGCGCCTGGCGGGAGATCTCCACCGAACGCCGGAACGTCGGGACGTCGGCGGCGATCAGCGAGCCGAGCCCCTGCGCGGTCAGGTCGGCGCGGACGTCGGCGACGAGGTCCTGGGACCGCCGCAGCAGGTCCTCCGCGGCGCTCAGCGTCGTCGGTGCCGGCTCGTAGAAGGAGACGTGGAAGTACTGCATCGTCGGCAGGCCGATCGCCTTGATCGTGTCGTCGAAGGTCCTGCGGTCGGTGGCGAAGACGGTCGAGTCGATCGGGTCGTCGACCAGCCGGTCGATGACGGCCCCGGACTGCTGGGAGCACCACCACCGCGGCGGCGGGTCGAGCAGGTCGCGGTAGATGCCGGTGACCGGCGGCAGCGCCACGCCCTGCAGGCTCGGCTTCGCGCCGACGCCGATGTGCTCGGCGTCGGCCACCACGTTGCCCAGCCACAGTCCCGGCGCGCGCGTGCCCTGCTGCAGCGACAGGTTGTCCAGACCGGCTTGGTCGCGGTAGCCGAAGCGGACCTTGTAGTGCGGGTCGCCGTTGAACTCGATGCCGCGCAGGACGTTCGTGAACTGGCCGACGACCGGGGCGCCGAACCCGTGTGCGGCGGCGTGGCGCTGGATCGCGCCGGTCACCGCCGGGATGTCCTTGACCGGCATGTTGCCCTTGCCGAACATCGGGCCGTAGCTGTCCGGGCAGGTGATGCCCGTCTGGTACCGGATCGTCGCGCCGCCGGCCGCGGACGCCTGCAGCACCGCGGCCGTGCCGAGGAAGCAGGCGAGCAGGGAGGTCACGGCCGCCACGATGAGCGTGAGCGGGCTGGAGAGGGCGGCCTTCGGGGCCGCCCGCCACGGCTTGGTCACTCTGCGTTGTCCATTCTTCCCCCACTTCACCCGCATGGACCAGGACGCTACCGGCCACCCCGCGGAGTTGGAACGTTTTCGGCGCGATCGTTGTGCGGCCCGTGGGTCCGCGCCGGGCCCGGTGCCCGGCCCGGGAAGGCGCTCAGGACAACGGAAACCGGACTGGGACGTTCGGCGGCAGCCGGTTGGGCAACACGGAGGTTGGCCTCGCCGCCGCGGACGGCGAGACTGCGCGGGACGATCTTTCGCCCCCGCCAGGAGGAACCGATGCCGCACATCCCGCTCGACCCGCAGCTGCCCGGCATCCGGTCGCTGATGGCGTTCCGGCCCGAGACCGCCGTCCCGCTCAACGACCTGGCGCAGGTCCTGCTGCGCGGTCCGAGCAGCCTGACGGTCGGCGAGCGCGAACTGATCGCGGCGGTCGTGTCGAACGGCAACGAGTGCCGCTTCTGCCACGGCAGCCACGCCGCCGCCGCGGCCGAGACCCTCGACGGCGGCCGCGCGGTGGTCGACGCGGCCTGCGCCGGGGTCGACGACGCACCGGTGGGGGAGAAGCTGAAGGCCCTGCTGCGGATCGCCCTCGCCACGCGCGAGACCGGTCGCGCCGTGACGCCGGAGCTGATCGAGGCGGCCCGCGCGGAAGGCGCGACCGACGTCGAACTGCACGACACGGTCCTCATCGCCGCGGCGTTCTGCATGTTCAACCGCTACGTCGACGGTCTCGCCACGGTGGCCCCGGAGGACCCGGCGGTCTACGACCAGATCGGGAAGGTGCTGGCCGCCGAGGGATACGGCCGCTAAGGCCTGTCCTCACTGCTTGAACCGGTTGAAGCAGCGTTCGACGATGTTCGGGCACCGGTAGACGGCGCGGTCGAAGGCCGGTGGGCGACCACCGGCCCGGCCGCGGCGGTTGTAGACCGTCTTCCACGGCCCGTACCGTTCCGGCAGATCCCGCCACGCGACCCCGGTCTTGGCCTTGAACCACATCCCGTTGCTCACCCGCCGGTCATCGACCCGCGGACGTCCCTTCGCACCAGATGCCGGCAGCAGACCACCCACCGCTTCGAGGACAGGCGCCAGGGCGGTTCGCGGCGGGCGATAGGCTCCCGAGATCGTTGAAGGGGGACTTCGATGCCGCGTTTCGTCAAGCCCGTGCTGTGGACCATCGGGGTGCTCGCCGCCGGGGGGCTGGCGTTCTGGCTGTTGCTGGCGCTGAACATCCCGTACCAGAGCACCGCCGCGCCGGAAACCACGCCCGGCACCACCTCGGCGACCACTCCGGTCCCGCCACCGGTCCCGCCACCGGCCCCACCGGCGGAACGGACCGCGTGGATCGCCGACGTCCGGCCGGGCCCGGACGACCACAGCGCGGTGCTGCACGTCACCCTGCCCACCTGTGCCGAAGGAGCGCATACTCAGGTCACCGAGACCGGCACCCGCATCGACGCCGGTGTCCTGTTCCGGGTCCGGCCCGATCCGGACTGCCAGGAATTCCCGGCCGACTTCCCGATCAGGACGGCCGCCCCGATCGGGAAGCGGATGGTGGTCGTCAACTCCACGGAGTCCTGGGGACTGCGCTCCGGTGGCTGGAAGAAGTGCGACTGGGCCGTCAACTGCGACCCGCCCCCCGACCACTGCGACCCGGCGTGGATCGGGCAGCTGGAGTTCAGCGCGGAAGCCGAGTTCCCCGGCACCACCCGGGCGTGCGACCAGAACTGGCTGATCCACGATCTGCAGCGGCACAGCGGCCAGCGACCGACCCGGGTCGCCTACCGGTGGGCGGGCAACGGCTGGTCGAGCGTCGGCGGGGCGACCGGCGGCGGCTGCGCCGAAATCCTGTCCACCGAGCCGAAGTTCCCCACCGCGCTCTGCAAGGACCTCGCTCCGCCGGGGTGAGCTACTGGAGGACCGCGATCGGCAGGATGACCAGCTCGCCGCTCTCCGGGCGCCACGCCTGGCTCTTGCCGAGGCACCGCACGTTGAACGGGCCCTCCGGCACCTCCTTGCGGCGCAGGTGGCCGTCGTGGCAGACCACCCGGACCCGCGCGTCGTGCTCGCCGATGCGCGCGTGCAGCACCACCTCGTCGCGGGACTCCGCGGCCACGGTGAACTTGCCCTGCACCACCACGTAGCCGTCGTGGACCTCCGACAGCCGCGGTGACCGCGTCCGGCGCCACGCCCGGTCGCCCCGCACGACCCCGGCCGTCAGGTCCGCGTGCACCATGCCGTGCTGGGCTTCCAGCGACTTCAGCGCCAGGCCCAGCAGGGTGTTCGCGGTGACGTGCACGTCGTAGCTCGTCTCCGTCTCGTGCCCGCGGTTGGCCCCGCGGCCGAGCTTGAACCACTGGCTGGTGAACCCGAACGAGCCGTCGGTGTTCCGCTTGACGAACTCCCGGATGGTCCGCTTGGCGATGTCGCCGTAGCCGCCCTGCTGGCAGAGCTCGATCACCCGCGACTCGTCCAGGTAGAACGGCAGGCCGGGCAGGATCACCGGGCGGTGGCGCCGCAGCACGCCGAGCACCAGCACCACCAGCGTCAGCACCGCGGCCAGCGCGGTCGCGACCCAGACCCAGGCCCACCAGCCCAGTACCGACCACAGCATGGCCCTATCGACACCCACGAAGCTCTTTCACCGCCTCTGTCAACGATTCCGCGTCGCCGTCGACAACGCGGCCGCCGGTCGCCGCCGTCACCCGGCCCAGCTCGGCCGGATCCGCCTCGCCGAACCGGATCGCGTACGTCGGCCCGGCGTCGTGCCGTCCGCCGAGGAACGCGTCCAGGCCCGGGCCGGCGTTGTTCTCGCCGTCGGTCATCAGCACGATCGACGCCCCCGGCTTCGCGATCCGGTAGGCGCGCTCGAGCGCGGCCCAGATCGCGGTGTGCGGCCGCAGGTCCGCCGAACCGACGACCGCCTGCAGCGCGTCGACGTCCTCCTGGCGCGCCACGGTGACCGTGCGCTCCTCCAGCACCTGGCCGGCGAACCGGATGATCGTCACGTTCTCGCCGGCGTAGAACCGGTCGAACCCGCTCAGGGCGGCGAACGCGCGGCGCAGCGCCGCCACCCGCGGCCCGGCCATGGACAGCGAGTAGTCCAGCACGAAGATCACCTGGCGTCCGGTGCCCGCCCGGTCGTAGGCCCGCAGCAGCCGGTCGAGGACCTCCTGCCGGTCCGGGAAGTACAGCGGGTCGCCGATCGGCGCCGCGAGTTCCGCCCGGCGCGGCACCGCCGGATCGGCGGGACGCCGGAACGTCCGGTCCATGATCGCCCGCTGCGCGGCCGGCGTGCGCAGCCACCCCACGACCTTGTCGTAGGCGGCGCGCCGGTCGGGGTTGACCAGCATCAGGGGGTAGTCCTCGAGCACGCTCCCGTCCCGCGGGTGGACGACTTGGAGGGGCTCGCGCAGCCGCCCCGACGCGTTGAGCGCCAGGATCGCCGCCTCCGGCGCGACGATGCCGCCGGCCTCGTCCTGCCGGCGCACGTACTCCCCGGAGACGTCGGGCGCGTCGAACGCCCGGCCCGCGAGGAAGCCCTGGATCCGGTCGCACCGGACGTCCTCCGGGCGCAGGGCCGCCCCGGTTCCGGCCGCCGCGGTGGCCACCCCGATCAGGGCGGCCATCCCGCTGCCGGAGACGTGCGGATCCGCCATGCCGAACCGCAGCCCGCCGCCGGCGGCGCGGTCGGCGATGTCCGCCCAGGTCGGCCGCGCGCCCAGCTTCGCCGCCTCACCCGCTTTCACGCCGAGCACCAGCGGTGACAGCATGATCGACGTCGTCAGCTTCGGTTCGGCGTCGCGCAGCCGCAGGAACCGGCCGGTCGGCAGCCAGGCGAGGTCGAACCCGCGGTTCAGCTCGGCGGCCGCCGTCATCGTGTCGCGGTAGTCCATGGCCAGCTCGACCCCGGTGTCGCGGCGCAGGTCCGCCAGCACCGGGCCGAGATCGGCGAGCTCGGCGGTGGCCAGCACGGTGAGCTTCGTGCCTTCGGGCCCGCCGGGACCGCACGCGCTCAGCAGGAGCACCAGGACCAGCACGGCCCTCACCACGGGCAGTCCCCGATCTCGTCGACCATCCGGCGGAACTGGGCGTCCCGGGGCAGCCACGTCTCGGTGTCGCCGGTCGCGGTCGCCGGCTCCGGGATGCCGCGCTGCGCCAGGTACCCGGCGAAGCCGAACTGCGCGGTGTCGGCCGAGTACACGTGGAACCCCAGCTCGACGGCGCGCCGGCGCAGCGCCGGGTCGGACATCAGCAGCGAGCCGATGGCGTCGCCCTCCGGGCTGAACGAGATCAGGTCGGGCGCGGTCTGGTGCTGGGCGCTGGGGTACATCAGCACCCGGTCGGTGTCGAGCCCGAGCCCGTTGTCGAGCCGCCGGTTCTGGTAGGCCAGGTACTGGTGCTCGTAGATGACGGCGACCGTCGCGAAACTGCGCCCCTCCGGGACGAAGTACTTCGGCGCCATGTCGTCGCTGTGCTGGCCTTCGGCGTCCAGCATCGGCTTGATCCCGCGGGCCTGCTCGACGGCTTCGGCGTCCGTCGCCGCCGGTTGTGCGTAACGCGCGAAGGCGACCAAGCCGACGTACGCGGCGCCCGAGTAGCTCCGGCACGGGTCGGGCGACTGCACGAGCAGCCGGTTCGCGCTGAGCCCGGGGCCGTAGTCCCGCCAGCGGCCCTTGCCGGCGACGAGCGCCATCAGCTGGTCCATCTCGACGCGGTAGTACAGGGGTGGATTCGCGGTGGGCAGCGGCTCGGCCACCTTCGCCTTCTTCAGCGCCTCCGCGTAGTCGCGGAAGGTGGCCAGCACGAGCGGGGTGAAGAACGGCTTGTACCCGACGGCGTGCTTGCCCTGGCGGCGCTCGCGAACGCGGTCGGCCGCGGCCTGCCCCGAGGGGAAGACGAACTGGTAACTGTCCAGGTCGGCGGTTTCGGCCAGCTCGAACGATCCGGCGGGGGTGATCTGCACCTGGTAGCCGTGGCTCATCAGCAGCCGTTTGACCTGCTCGTCTTCGAAGAAGTCCCGTTTGGACGCCAGCATCGCGCGCACCACGGTGATCGGCTGCAGCGGCCCGAGGACGTGCCCGGCGAAGAGCAACGCGACGAACCCCAGCACGAAGACCGCCGCCGGCGGCGCGAACCACGACAGGAACCGCCGTCGCGTGTCGACGACGTGGAACCTCGGCTCCTCCACCCCAGCCCCCTCCGGACGCGTGCTCCGCCATTCAACGAGAGGACGGCGGACACCGACCACGGCACACGCCCGAATAGCACCGAATGGACCATCGGGCGTGCATTCCGGGCGCGGAAGCGGTTTGGAAGCCGGATCCCGCAGAATGCGGGGGAACGCGAAGGAGCTCACCCATGAAACGTGCTGTAGCCGCCGCTCTGCTCACCGCGGCCGCGCTCGCCGTGCTCGCCCCCGTGGCGTCCGCGGCGAGCGGCCCCTCGAGCGACCCGGCGCCGGTCGGCGGGGCCGGAGGCGGTCCCTACATCGGCGACGTGCCGAAACCCGGCCCTGGGGGCCGGTGACCGCCGCGGTCACCGCCGGAAGCCCGCTTCAGGGCACCAGCACGACGCGGCCCGGGCTGCTCCACGCCCGGGCCGCGTCGTGCAGCGGGACACGCTCGTAGCCGGCCGTGAGCGCCCCCGCCATCGTCTGCACCACCACCGTCAGCAGTGCTTCCCGGCGCTCGCCGTCGGTGAGCTCGTTGTTCGTGTAGCCGAGGACGCGCAGCGACCGGCTGCGCAGGACCGCCGACGGCACCGCGCACACCTCGCCCGCCGCGCTGCCGAGGTTGACCAGCCGCCCGCCCGGCCGCAGGGAGCGCAGCGCCGCCGCGGCCGGGAGCCCGCACACGGGGTCGACGACCAGGTCGACCGGGCCGGCCGCCGCTTCGAGCCGCTCGGCCAGTGCCTCGGCGTCTTCGCCGTCCTCGAGCCGGACCGTGCCGTCCGCGCCGAGCTCGCGGGCCCGCGCCAGCGCGGCCTCCGACCGGGCGCACGCCACCACCCGCCCGGCTCCGGCCACCCGCGCCAGCTGGACGGCCGACTGCCCGACCACCCCGCCCGCGCCGAGCACCAGCACGGTCTCGCCCGCGGCGAGCTCTCCCTTGCCGGTCAAGCACATCCACGCCGCCACCGCCGACAGCCCGAGCGCCGCGACCAGCGCGTGGTCGGCGCCCTCCGGCAGGGGGACCACATCGGACAACGCGGCCACGGCGCACTCGGCCATGCTGCCGTCCCCGGGTCGCATGCCCGCCGTCGTGGCGAACCAGACCGGACTCCCCGCGACCAGGCCGACGCCCTGCACTCCCGGCACATAGGGGGTGGCCGGCACGCCGAAGTAGGACGTGCCGGACGCGCACAGCAGGTCGAGCGGGGTGATCGGCGCCGCCGTCACGCGGACGGCGACCTCACCGGGCCCGGGTGCCGGCTCGGGCCGGCCGGTCACCACCGGGGGCTGCCCGGCCGTGCGGATCTCCGCCGCGCGCACCGGTGGTCACACCGGCTGGAGGACGAATTCGTACCGGGCTTCGAGCCACGGCCGTGCCGATTCGCCGCCGTCGGGCGTCGGCCCGGGGTCACGCGGCTCGAAGGCGACCACCAGTTCCTGCTTCGTGCCGAACACGACGTCGCTGTCGAGGTACTGCGCCCCCTCCTCGAACAGGTGCGTGATCAGCGGCTCGTAGCCGGCGGCGTTGATCAGGAAGTGCACGTGGGCGGGGCGGAAGTGGCTGATGTCGGTGCCGCGGACGAGTTCGCCGACCGGGCCGTCCATCGGGATCGAGTACCCCTTCGGCGCGATGGTCCGCACGCAGTAGGTCCCGTCGGCGCGGCTGGTGTACTTCGCGCGCAGCCGGGCCTCGTCGACGTCGGGGATCTGCGACTCGTACGCGCCCTCCTCGTCGGCCTGCCACACGTCGAGGACCGCGCCGACGACGGGGAAGCCGTCCAGGCCGCGGACCGTGCCGGTGAGGTAGAGCGGCGTACCGGGCAGGCCGTCGGACATGTCGCCGCCGAACTCCTTCTCCGGCGAGCCGTCGATGTGGAACGGGCCGAGCACGGTGGCCGGGGTCGCCTTCGGGTCGAAGGCGTGGTTCATCTGCACCACCAGCATGCTCAGGCCGAGCACGTCGGAGGCGAGGATGAACTCCTCGCGCTTTTCGTTGCTGATCCGCCCGGTCTCGGTCAGCCACCGCATCGCGGCCATCCACTCGGCTTCGCTCAGCCGCACTTCGCGGGCGAAGGCGTGCAGGTGCCGCACGAGCGCGGCCATCACCTCGGCCGTCCGCGGGTCGTGCGCGCTCGCCCAGCGCTGCGCGGCGAGCTCGGTGATGTTGTCCTCGGTGACCAGCTGCATCGGCGTTCCTTTCACGCGTGCGGATCCGGCGGGACCGACCGGTTGTTGAGGTCGACCGACAAGAAGACGTCGTTGGCGACGGGGTGGCGCAGTTCCTCGGCGAGCTGGCCGATCAGCCCGGCGGTCCGGGCCAGCAGCGCGAACCCGCGCAGCAGCTCCAGCGGCAGCCCGAGGTCGGCGAGCGCGGCGCCGCAGACCCCGGCCCCGTTGAGCGGCAGCGTCTTGCCCAGCACCCGCGGGTGCACCCGGCCGATCGCCGCGAACAGCTCCAGGTGCGGGCCGCGCAGCCCCTCTTCGGCGGCGATCGCGAACAGCCGCGGGGTGCGCGGGTCGCCGTCCTTGTGCACGTGGTGCCCGAGCCCGGGGACGAACTTCCGCTCGGCACGGCGCTTTTCGACGGTTTCGAGCGCGAGGGCGTCCCACCCGGCCTCGTCCGACGGCGGCTCGCCGGCTGCGGTGAGGACGTCGTGCAGGAACCGGCCGCAGTCCTCGGTGACGCCGAGGAAGCGCGACCCGCCACCCAGCAGGCCGGCCGCCAGGGCGCCCTGGACCGAGTCCGGTGCGGACAGCCAGGTCAGCCGCGTGACGATCGCGGTCGGGGTGAAGCCGTGGTCGGCCAGCGCGGCCAGCACCGCCTCGAAGACCCGGGTCTCGCCGGGGGACGGACGCCGTTGCGTCGCCAGCCAGAACGCGAGCTCGCCGAACCCGACCGTGCCCATCACGTCTTCGGCCAGGTCCTGCCCGAGCAGCGTGATCTTGTCCTTGGTGGACGCGCCGAGGGCGGTTTCGTAGACGGGGTCAGCCATCGACGGCCTCCGTCAGCCACGCCCGCAGCTCGGCACCGTGTTCGTCGAGCTCCGGCGGCGGGAGCCGGTAGCCGGCCGGGGTCGCGGAGAACCGGATGGGGTGGCGGGTGGTCGGGACCGCGCGGTCGCCCTCGCCGACCTCGACGATCGGATCCAGCCCGAACCGTTCGGCCATCGCGAACCCGCCGTCGATCGTGTTGATCGGTCCACAGGGGACACCGACCTTCGTCAGCGCGTCGAACCAGTCCACCGCCCCGCGTTTCGCCAGCCGCTCGACCAGGATCGGCCGGAGCTCCTCGCGGTTCTTCGTGCGGTCGGCGTTGCGGGCGAACCGCGGGTCGTCCGGGACGCCGGGCAGGTCGAGGACCTCGCACAGCCGGCGGAACTGCCCGTCGTTGGCCGCCGCCACGATGAGGTCGGCGTCGGCGGTCGGCAGCGGTTCGTAGGGGAACACGCTCGGGTGGGCGTTGCCCATCCGGTACGGCACCACGCCGCCGGCGGCGTAGGCCGAGCTGTGGTTGACCAGCCCGGTCAGCGCCGAGGACAGCAGGTTGACCTCGACGTGCTGGCCGGCGCCGGTCGCGTCGCGGTGCCGCAGCGCGGCCAGGATGCCGATCACCGCGTGGTTGCCCGCCATGACGTCGAAGACCGAGATCCCGGCCCGGTACGGCGGGCCGTCCGGGTCGCCGGTCAGGCTCATCAGTCCCGAGATCGCCTGCACCATCAGGTCGTACCCGGGCACGTGCGCGCCTTCGCCGGCCCCGAACCCGCTGATCGAGGCGTAGACGCTGCCGGGGTTGGCCCGGCGGACCGTCTCGTAGTCCAGGCCGTACTTGGCCAGCCCGCCCGGCTTGAAGTTCTCGATCAGCACGTCCGCGCGGGCCGCCAGTTCGCGGGCGACGACGGCGTCGGCCTCGTCGCGCAGGTCCAGTGCGATGGACCGCTTCCCGCGGTTGACGCCGAGGTAGTAGGTCGAGACGTCCCCGCGCACCGGTGGCATCCAGGTGCGCGTCTCGTCGCCCTGCGGGCCCTCGACCTTCACGACGTCGGCGCCCATGTCGGCCAGGAGCATCGTGGCGTACGGGCCGGCCAGCACCCGGGAGAAGTCGGCGACCAGCAACCCGGACAGCGGGCCGGTGGGGGGTTCCAAGACCAGGTCCTCACCTTCTGTCCGTCAGACGGACTCTTGTCCGCCAGTCTGCGGCAGGGTCCGGCCCGCGGTCAAGGCGCCGCTCGCGAGCCCGCCGCGGCGGTCGCGAGCGGTGAGGCCGGTGCTAACCCGCCTTACCGCTCACGACCACGTGGGGGACGGTGCCGAGGCGGGCGAAGTCGGCGCTGATGTCCCCGGCCGTCTGCAGCAGCAGCGGCAGGTGGTGCTCCAGCAGCCGCTCGACCGGGGTCTCGGCGGCGTGGCAGTTGACGTTGACCCCGGCGATCACCCGGCCGGCGCCGTCGCGCAGCGGCGCGGCCACCGAGCGGATGCCCAGTGCGAGCTGCTCGTCGGTCAGCGCCCAGCCGCGGGCGCGGACCTCGCGCAGCTCGGCGTCCCGCTCGGCGCGGCCGGGCTGCCAGCGGGGCACCAGCCCCGAGCGGGTCGGCTCGGCCAGTACCGCCTCCAGCTCGTCCGGCGGCAGCGCCGCGAGCTGCACCTTCCCCAGCGACGTCGGCAGGGCCGGGAAGCGGGTTCCGATCTGCACGCTCAGGCCGACGATCTTCGGCACCGCGACCCGGGCGACGTAGACGATGTCGGAGCCGTCGAGCTGGGCGATCGAACAGGACTCGTTCGTGCGCGCGACCAGCCGCTCCAGGTGCGGACGGGCCACGTCCCACAGGCCGGTGGAGTGCACGTAGGCGACGCCGAGGTCGAGCACCCGCGGCGTCAGGGAGTAGTCGCGCCCGTCGGTGCGGACGTAGCCGAGCTCCTCGAGGGTCAGCAGGATGCGGCGCGCGGTCGGGCGCGCCAGGCCGGTGGCGGTGGCGACGTCGGCCAGCGTCATCGACCGCCGGCCGGGCCGGAACGCCGTGATCACCTCGAGCCCGCGGGCCAGCGCCTCGATGAAGTCGGGACCGGTTCCCTCGCGTGGCATGCGCGACCTCCCTCTGCTGTGGTCCTCCCGGGCAGCGTAGCGGCGGGGATTGACACCGGCTCGGCACTGGACGAAAGTGGCGGCACCCGTCAAGTGTCCGTACAGCGGACAAGTGTACGCAGTGTCGCAATGGGAGGCAGTCATGTCCGGATCGATCGTCCTGCGGGGTGGCACGGTGCTGACCCTCGACGACGCCCGCCGCGTCCTGCCCGGCGAAGACGTCCTGGTCGAAGGCGACCGCATCACCGCGATCGGACCGGCGCTGGCGGTCCCGGCGGGCACGACCGAGATCGACGCCTCCGGCGGCATCGTCATGCCGGGGATGATCGACACCCACCGCCACCTCTGGCAGACGGCCATGCGCGGCTACGGCGCCGACTGGACCCTGACCCAGTACTTCGTCTGGTACTACCTCGAATGGGGCAAGGTGTTCCGGCCTGAGGACATTTACGCGGGTAACCTGCTCGGCGCGTGGGAAGCCCTGGAGGCCGGGGTCACGACCACCGTCGACTGGTCCCACGGCCTGCGGACCACCGCGCACGCCGACGCGGCGGCCGACGCGCTCGAATCCGTCCCCGGCCGGTTCGTGCTGGCCTACGGCAACATCCAGGACGCCCCGGCGAACTGGACGGCCACGCCGGAGTTCCGCGACTTCGTCTCCCGGCGCACCGGGGGCGACCTCGGCTTCCAGCTCGCCTTCGACGTCACCGGCGACCCGGAGTTCCCCGAGAAGCCGGCGTTCGAGGTGGCCCGCGAGCTCGGCGTCCCGGTGACCACGCACGCCGGCGTCTGGGGCGCCACCGGCGACGACGGCATCCGGCTGATGTACGACCACGGGTTCATGACGCCCGAGACGATCTACGTCCACGGCGCGTCACTGTCGGCGGACTCCTACCACCGCATCGCCGCGACCGGCGGGTCGGTGTCGGTGTCGACCGAAAGCGAGCAGAGCGCCGGCCAGGGTTACCCGCCCACCTGGGCGCTGCGCAAGTACGGCATCCCGGTGTCACTGTCGATGGACACCTCGGTGTGGTGGAGCGGCGACCTGTTCTCCGCCATGCGCGCCACCCTGGGCGCCGACCGGTCGCGGGAGCACCTGGAAGCCCACGCCAAGGGCGAAACCGTGACGCACGCGGCGCTGCGCGCCGAACAGGTGGTGGAGTGGGCGACCCGCGGCGGCGCCGCCGCTCTCGGGCGTTCGGACCTCGGCAGCCTCGAAGCCGGCAAGAAGGCCGACGTCGTGCTGCTGAAGAACGACGCCTCGCCGGTGTCGTTCCCGGTGCTGCACCCCTACGGCCACGTGGCCTTCCAGGCCCAGCGCGCCGACGTCCACACCGTGCTGGTCGGCGGCCGGATCGTCAAGCGCGACGGCCGCCTGGTCGGCGCCGACCTGCCGGCGGTCCGGCGGCGCGTCGAGGAGACGGTGGAGTACCTGCGGGGGCAGCTGGGGGAGGAGGCGTGGCGGCAGGGGATGAACCCCGACGTCCCGGAAACCAAGGTCCTCGACAACCCGTACACCTACACCGACTACCAGAGCGACCGCACCCACGGCGGCTGAGCTACCGTTCCCGGCGTGGTCCAGGTCTTCGTCCAGCCCGCCTACGGCACCCGGGACGCCCGCCGCTACGGCGCGGTGTCCCTCGACCGGACGGTGGCTTTCCGCGAGTTCGCCGAACTGCTCGACCCCGCCGACCTGGCCCGCCTGAACACCCTGCACCCGGGCGGGCGGGCCCGGTTCTGGGGCGCCAAGGACAAGTACGACCGCCGGATGGACACCGTGACCACCGGCGACGTCGTGCTCTTCACCGGCCGCAGGCACGTCCAGGTGACGGCGGAGGTGGGGCACGGGTTCCGCAACCCCGCCTTCGCCCGCCGGCTCTGGACCCCGGACCCGGGCAAGTGCGTGTTCAGCAACGTCTACAGCCTGCGCCGCTACCGGCGCGTCGAGCTGCCCTACGAGGCGATCTGGGCCCTGCCCGGCTTCACCGCCGGGGACAACTTCATGGGCCTGCGGTTCCTCGACGAGGCGAAGTCCGCCGCGGTGCTGGGCCTGCTGACCGCTCAGCAGTGCGGCATCACGTCGTCGAAGGACGCGCAATTGTCCTGATCCCACGGGGTCGACTGCCACTGCTCGGCCGTCAGGATCCGGGACGTGTCGCCCGCGACGAACTTCCACGGCCCGTAGTAGGCGTTGCTGAACCAGTAGTTGCCCTGGTCGTGGGTGATGGCGTCCTGGACGACTTTGCCCTGGTACGGCGACCAGGACGGGTACGTCCCCCAGTTGGACAGCAGCGCCATCTTGCCGCAGTTGCCGTTCGTGCAGCCGACGCGGGCCGGGTCGAAGCGGAACGTGTTGTCGTGCACCTCGACCAGCTGGGTCTTCCAGCGGCAGTCGTCGTACAGCGGCGGGGACTCGATGCCGGGGGCCGAGCACTGCGTCCGGTCGGCGACGAGCTTGGTGCAGGTGTTGATCGAGGTGTTGGCCGGGCTGTTGCAGAACCGGTCGGCGTTCTCCCAGGCGGTGACGCCGGACCAGTTGTCCTCGAAGGTGTTGTCGTAGATGTCGATGAGGTGGGTCCGGGCCGGCACCCGCGAATCCCCGCCCGACTCGGACAGGTACACGCTCGCCACCGGGAAGTTGTCGCCGCGGTCGCCGCGGCGCTTGCCCGCGACCAGGCTGTTGCGCCGCAGCACGTTGTCGCGGAAGACGAGGTTGTAGCTGATTTCGTAGAACAGCGCCTCGGCGTCGTTGTCCTCGATGAGGTTGTTCTCGATCAGGAAGTCGTTGTTGTCGGTGTCGGCCCAGAGCCCGGCGCCGTGGTTGTGGTGGATCCAGTTGCCGCGGACGTCGGCCTTGTCGACCACCCAGAACTTGACCCCGCCGCTGCACCCGCACCCCGGGCTGCGCGTTTCCCAGTCGTCGGTGTTGTTTCCCGCGATCTCGTTGCCCTCGACGATCAGCGCGGTGATCGTGCTGTCCGACCGGTAGGCGTTCATGCCGTACTGGCCGTTGTCACGCAGGCAGCTGTGCCGCACCTCCTGGCGGGCGCCGGCCATGATTCCCGCGCCTTTGTTGTTCTGCACGGTGGTGTTTTCGATGATCCAATGCTCGCCGGAATCGTGGTTCACCACGCCCTGGTCCTGCGGGGCGACGAAGTTCTGGATGGTGAGCCCGCGGATGACGACGTCCTTCGCCTGCTGGGTGAAGGCCGCGCGGTTGATGCCCTGCCCGTCGAGCACCGCGCCGGGCGCGCCGAGGTAGACGTCGCCGTCCTTCGGGATGACCTGCCCGAACGGGTCCGCCGCGAGCTTGTGCGTGCCCGCGGGCAGCCAGAACGTCGTGCCGGGCGGGGACTCCTGCGACTTGCGGTAGAGGTCGCCGGGCACCGCGGCGTCGACGGTGACCGCACCCGCGGGAGCGGTCGTGTTGACGAGCGGCTGGTGATCGCACACCGGTCCCGGTGTCACCGCGTCCGCGGCCACGGCCGGGCCGGGCGGCACGACGAGCGCGGCCAGCAGAACGACAGCCAGAATGGATCTGATCGGCGACATGCCGTGAACCTACGCAATTCACGGCGCAACGGCTTGGGCCGAACGAGTCCATTCACGCGCTTTCGGGTGTACCAGGTAACCGCTAAAACAGTGATTACTCCACGACTGTGAATACCGTGGGAACAATGGGTGGAAGTTTCTGTTACCGTGGTCCGGTGGCGGTCGGCGACCGGAAATCCCCGCCGACGGGCACCTCGGGGAGGTCTGGCCGGCCGTACCGCGGGTGGGCCACCTGCCGCGGCGGGTCGGCCGGGCGGCCCAGCGCGGCGGCGGGCGACCGGCGGAGGCCCCCGGGTGCCCGCGGAGCCCGTCCGCTCGGATCAGGATTTCGTCCGTTAAACGGAGAACTACCTGAGCGAGTGATTTCACGCCATTCATTCCGACCCCGGCCGTGACGGCGAACTAGGCTCGTTCGACCCTATTTCGCCGGTGTCCTCCACATGGAGTGTTCCCGCACACCGATCGGGTATTCGCGCAGGTCAAAGCCGCATCTTCAGCTCTGGGTAGCTGTAACGTCACCTATCGGACAGAACTTCTGCCCCGGCGTACGGGCCCCGATTGAAACCCGGCCGCCGCACTCAGGAAGGGAACCCCGAGAAACCATGTCCACATTGCGACGACTGGCTGTCGCCGGCGCTTTCGCGTTGCCGCTTTCCCTCGTCATCGCCGCCCCGGCGACGGCGCACCCGATCGACTGGCCGCACGACTCCTGGAGCGCGGAGAGCTCCAGCGCCTGGGCCGGTATCGGTGGCGCGGGCACGACCGACACCGACGAAGGCATGACCTGGTGGGGACACCACTGGTCGGAGCAGGACTCCGCCGTCGCCGGCATCGGTGGCGCCGCCGTGACGCACAGCGGCGAGTCCGGCGACGACAACGGCTGGCACCGCCCCTGGCACCACACCGTCCACGACGGCTGGTACGCCGGGGACGACGACGACTGCGACTACGGCTACGACGCGGACGACGACGATGACGTCGACCACGTGGTCCACCACGTCGTGAGCCACCCCGACCCGGTGAACCAGGAGCCGGTCGGTTACGTCGTGCAGCCGGTGTACGACAACGACGTGTACGGCGACGACGATGACGACGAAGACGACGTGGCCTACTACGCCGAGCAGCACTCGGCCGGTGTGGGCGGCGCGACCTCGGGCCACGTGGCGAGCCACGCGGGCGAGCACCACGCCACCTACGAGGCGGAGAAGCTGACGGCCGGCCCGTACGGCGCATCGTCGGAGGGTGCGCACGCCGTGGCCGTGCCGGACTACGCGGGCTACCACGCCTGGTACACCGCGGCCGGTGTGGGCGGGGCCTCGGCGCACTCGGTCACCTCGGTGGCCGACGCCACGGACGCGGATGACGACAACTGGGTCGTCGTCCACGACGTCGACGACGAAACCGCCGTCGACGACGACTGACCTGACGGTCGCAGCAGCACCGAGCGAGCCGGGTCCGCACCACGCGGACCCGGCTCGCTCGGTGCGCGGCAGCAGGAAGAACCGACCGCCGGACGGCAGGATCAGCTTCAGCCCGGTGTACCGGTGGTGGTAGGCGGTATCGGGGTTTCGGCACGGCGTTTCGCGGACCCCCGGCGCGGTGACCCGTGCGGCGGCTTCACCGAACCACCGCCGACCGGGTAGCCGCGACCATGGCGAAGCGACGCTGTTCGGCATCGCCGCGGAGCGCGGCGCCGGAACCCTGTGGACCTCCGGCGCGATGGACGGCGCCGAACCCGGTCTGCCGGATCCGCTCGTCGCCCGGTTCCGCTGATCGGTTCGACGCGGCCCGAGCAGTCGGTGCGAGGAAGCCGGCCCTCAGTCGAGGTACACGCGGTAGCCCTGGGCGACGGCGCGGAATCCCCGTGACTCGTAGAAGGCGTGCGCAGCGTCGCGGCCGGACCGTGACAGCAGCTGGACCTTGTAGCACCGCGCTTGCCGGGCCATGGCGAAGGCCGCCTCCATCAGGGCGGCCCCGACGCCCGACCGCCGGTGCGCGGCGGCGACCACGACGTTCTCGACGAGCATGAACGACCGCGCTCCCCGGGTGAGGTTCGGCAGCGTCACGCAGTCGATCGTCCCGGCCACCACACCGCCGGACTCGGCGAGCAGGATCGCCCGGCCCGGCTGGTTCTCGATGGCCCGCCAGGCGGCGGCCGCGGCTCGGGCGGACGGGACGGGGTCCTCCGGGTGCAGCTCCCGGAGCAGCGCGAGCAGGGCGGGCACATCGGCCTCGGACGCGAGCCTGGTCGTGATCGTCATGCGGCCCACTTTGCCCTTACGGGCAGCCGGGTGTACCCGAAGGTTCGCCGCTGCGCGGCTGGCCGACGCGCTCGCTCGCGACCATCGTGGAGGCACCGCCAGTGCGAGGAGGTCCGCCGGTGATCCACGAGGTCGACGAGGCGCTGCGCCGGCTGGTGAAGGACGAGGCGTTGCGGGGCAGCGAGGTCGACGTCGCCTTCGACGCGCCCACCAAGGACTGGGCCGCCCGGCGCAACGCCCCGACGGTGAACATCTACCTCTACGACGTGCGCGAGGACATGCGGCGGCGGTCGCGCGGGTTGCTCAACGAATACGACCAGCGCGGCGAGGTTGCGGCGCGGCACCTGCCGCCCAAGCACGTCAAGCTGTCCTACCTGGTCACCGCGTGGACCCAGCGCCCCGAAGACGAGCACCGGGTGCTGTCGGACCTGCTGCTCGGCCTGCTGCGCCACGAGGCCGTGCCGGCCGAGGTGCTCACCGGGTCGCTGGCCGAGATGGGGCTGCCGGTGCCCATGACCGTCGCGCTGCCACCGCCGGAGGACCGCGCGTTCGCCGACGTGTGGACCGCGCTGGGCGGCGAGCTCAAGCCGTCGCTGGACGTCGTCGTCTCCGCGCCGATCCACAGTGGACGCGGCTACCCGGCCGGGCCGCCCGCCAAGGAAGGCCTCCGGCTCGACACCGGCGACGGCGAGCTCCTCGGGCACCACGTGTCCGCGACCGGGGCCGTCGACGGGCAGCGCCGGGTCGCGATGGCCCGCACCCACCGGAAGCCCCGGTGAGCCTGGAGTACCTGTTCGAGCGGCTGGCCCGGCTCGAACAGCGCATCCGCGACGCCGTCGACAGCCGCCGCGCGGGCGACCCGAACCCCGACGACCCCTTCCGCGGCCTCTACCTGTCCAACGAGACGATCGACGCGCTGCTGGAAGGGCACCGCGAGCCGTTCACGCCGTTCACCGATTCCGTCCCGGACGGCAGGCTGCGCCCGCTCGCCGAACGCGCGGGGCTCACCGGCGTCGACGTCGAACTGCTGCTGGTCGCGCTCGCCCCCGACCTGGACAGCCGGTTCGAGCAGTTCTACGGCTACCTCAACGACGACGTGACCCGCCGCCGCGCCAGCGCCGGGCTGGCCCTGCGCCTGTGCGGCATCCCCGAGGCCTCGGCCGCCGGCCGGGCCCGGCTCGACGCCGACTCCCCGCTGGTCACCTGCGGCCTGCTCGCCGTGGGGGAGGACGAGCGGCCGTTCCTCTCGCGCACGCTGCGGGTCCCGGACCGGGTGGTCAACCACCTCCTCGGCGACGACCGGCTCGCACCCGAGCTCGCCGGCTGCGCGCACCTGGGCACCGAGCTCGTCGCGGTGCCGGGCCGGGACCGGCTCGCCCGGGCCGTCCGGGGCCGGGTCGGGCTCGTCTACCTGAAGGAACACCCCGGGGGCGGGGCCGAGGAACTCGGCGTCGGTGCCCTGGCCGAGGCCGGCTACCCGGCACTGGTGGTGGACGCGGCGCGCTGGCAGGCCGAGTCCGGGCACGCCGAGCTCACCGCGTCGCTGCGGCGGGAGGCGTTGCTGCGCGGGGCCGGGATCGTGCTCGGCCCGGTGGAGGACCCGCGGCTGGAGGAGCTGGCGCACCCGGCGATCCCGCTGGTGGTGCACGGCACCGGCGCGTGGGACCCGCGCTGGAGCGCGACCCCGCCGCTGCAGCTCGACGCGCTGCCGCTGTCCGGCGCGGACCGGGCGGACCTCTGGCGCAGCCGTCTCGACGGCCGGCTCGCCCCGGGCGTCGACCCGGGCGAGGCGACCGCGCACTTCGTCCTGGGTCCCGGGCAGATCGCCCGCGCGGCGAAGGCCGCGTCGGTGACCGCGCTGGCCGACGACGGGCTGGTCCGCACGTCCCACGTCCGTGCGGGCGCACGCAGCCAGAACGCGGCCGGCCTGCAACGGCTCGCGCGGCGGATCGAACCGGTCGTCGGCTGGGCCGACCTGGTGCTGCCGGCCGGTGTGCTGTCCCTGCTGGACGAGCTGGCGGCGCGGGCGCGCTACCGCGACCAGGTGCTCGACGAGTGGCGGATGCGCCCGGGCGGCGGCCGCGGCCGGGGCGTCACCGGGCTCTTCGCGGGGGACTCCGGGACCGGCAAGACGATGTCCGCCGAGGTCATCGCCGCGTCACTCGGGCTGGACCTCTACACCGTGAACCTGGCGACCGTGGTCGACAAGTACGTCGGCGAGACGGAGAAGAACCTGGAGCGGATCTTCACCGAGGCGTCCGGGGTCAACGGCGTCCTGCTCTTCGACGAGGCGGACGCGATCTTCGGCAAGCGGTCGGAGGTCCGCGACGCGCACGACCGGTACGCCAACATCGAAAGCGCGTACCTGCTGCAGCGGATGGAGACCTTCGACGGCATCGCGGTGCTGGCCACCAACCTGCGGGCGAACCTCGACGAGGCCTTCACCCGGCGGCTGGACGTGATCGTCGACTTCCCGCTGCCGGACGTCGCACTCCGCCGCCGGCTGTGGGACCGCTGCCTGGGTGCCCGGATGCCGCGCGGTGGCGATCTCGACCTGGAGTTCCTGGCCGAGGCGTTCGAGCTGGCGGGCGGCCACATCCGCTCGGCGGCGGTGACCGGCGCGTACCTGGCCGCCGAGGCGGGCCGTCCGGTGGCGATGAGCGACCTGGTCGGCGCGGTCGCCCGGGAGTACCGCAAGCTGGGCCGGCTCTGCCTCGACCGGGAGTTCGGCCCCTACCTGGCGATGGTGACGGAGGGCTGAACTGCCCGTAGGGGCAGGTTTCGCTGCCCGTCCGGACGGGCGCCGCAGCCTGGCGCGCGGCGCGCCGGCGGGGCAAGCTTGAACGTCGGCGGAGGGAGCGGACATGCGCGGGTACAGCCACGACAACGACCTCGACCCGACCCTGCGGCCGAAGGGCGACCGCATCGAGCGGGACGACCACGACCTGCTGGGCCGCGCCGCGGCCGCCGGCCGCACCGACGTCCTCGGTCCGGAGGGCATGCTGGGGCTGCAGCGCGCGGTGGGCAACGCGGGGACCGCGTCGCTGGTGGAGGAGGAGCGCTCCCCGGTCCACGACGTCGTCGGCTCGGGCGGCGGCGCGCCCCTGGACACCGAGACGCGCGCGGACATGGAGACCCGCTTCGGCGCGGACTTCTCGGACGTGCGGGTGCACACCGACGGGGCGGCGCACGACTCGGCGAAGTCGGTGAACGCCCAGGCGTACACGGTGGGGTCGAACATCGTGTTCCAGCGCGACAAGTACGACCCCGGTTCGGATTCGGGCAAGCACATGCTCGCGCACGAGCTGACGCACGTGGTGCAGCAGCGCAGCGGCCCGGTGGACGGGACGGACGCCGGGGGCGGGGTGAAGGTCTCGGACCCGTCGGACCGGTTCGAGCGCGAGGCCGTCGCCAACGCCGATCGCCTGATGTCTTCGCCCGCGCCGGCTTCCGCTTCCGCGGCCGGGCCCGCCGTGCAGCGTTGTGAGGACGGCGGGGCGCACGAGGAGTCCGTGCAGCGGATGACGGCCCAGCGTGAGGAAGAGGCTCCTGCCGCCGATGAGGGCGAAGAGGAGCAGACGGCGCAGACGGCGCAGACGTACGTGCAGCGGGAAGAAGAGCTCGAGGAAGAGGCGTCCTGATCCCCCGTGGGGCGTGATATTGACCGGTCCCGTCAGGGGTTCCGGCCGAGCAGGCGCTGCCACCGTTCGCGTTCCCCGGGGCGCAGGATCGACAGGGATTCCTCGGCGGCCTGCTGGACGAGGGCGTCTTCACTCGCCAACAGGCGGATCAGCGCGTCGACCGAGTCCGGCGAGTCATACCACCGAAGCTGCTTGGCCGCATACCAGCGGGGGGACCGCGTGTGCCGGGCGCGATCGGCCTCCCTGAGCAGCGTCCGGTGGATCCGGGGGTCGCGATACGACTCGAGGGATTTCAGCGCGTGCACGACGACGGACTCGGCCGGATCGTGCTCGACCAGCCCGACGAGCAGGGGGATGGCCCGGGCGTCGCCGATCTCGCCAAGCCCGTATGCGGCCGTTTCGCGCACCTCGGCGTCGGGGTCGCCGGCCGAGGCCGAGAGGAGGTCGAACAGGCCCGGTCCCGCTTCCTCGATCGCCTGGTCGAGCCGGTCCTCGCGGAGGATCGCGGCCTGGTCGCGTCCGGTGTCCTTCATTTCGCTCGCTTGAGGTATTCGGCGGGAATCCGGCCCTCGATGAGAACCTCGTGATTCTTGATCATAATCGCCCGGACATCACCTGCCAACTTGCGGATCTTGGGCTTTTCCCCGAGCATCATGGCGTGGACCGCGTCCGGGGTCAGTATCCGGATGACCCCGTCCTTTTCGAGTTCCTTCAACGCATCCCACACCGCCTTCGCGATGTTGTCCTTCTTGGTGAATTTCGCGGCGCCACCCTTCTTGTCGCCGATGATCTCGGAGAACGACACGTAGCGGCTGGTCATCTCGCCCTGCTTTTCCCGGACGTGCGCCCACGGCGTCTGCACGTCGGCCTCGTCCGCCAGCTCGCTGCCGAGGGGCACGCCCACCGCGTCCCCCTCGCGCCACTGGTCGTCTCCCCGGAAGAGGAACTTCCGGCCGCCGGCCTCCTCGCTGGCCTTGCCGACCTCCTCGGCGAGCTTGATCGGCTCGTCCGACTCGACATCCGCTTCGCCGACCTTTTCTCCGGCACTGGCCGTCGCGACGACCGAGAAGTGGCCCGGCCGGTCCTTGTCGGGTACCGCGGAAAGCGTCTTGAGCCCTTCCGGCCGGAGCGTGCGCAGGATGTTCTCCGTCACCGCGCGCAGGCCGTTCCGATCGTGGAACTTGGCCGCGGTCGGCCCGGTGAGCATGTCGTGGGCCTTCTTCTTGACCGCGCGGCTCCGCTCGTCGTCGCCGCCGCCCTTCTTGCCGCCGCCCTTCAGCCTCGACCAGACCTTCTTCCCGGCCTTGACGATCGTCCCGACGACCGAGTCGATCACCTTGCCCACCGGGGCCTGGACCTTCTCCAGCACCGACTTGATCTTCTCCGAAATGCCGCCCAGTCCCAGCAGGCTCGCCAGGAACCCGAGCACCATCGGCAACGCCTTCGCCAGCGTCCGCTCGATCAGCCCGGCCACCGCGCCCGCGCCGCCGCGGGCGATCGACTCCACCGAGTCCAGTACCGAATCCACGAACTCCTTGATCTGGGCGGCCTTGTCCACGAAGAACAGCACGATGTCGTAGATCGCCTTGCAGGCCTTGATGAACGCCGCCGCGGGGTTGAGCATCGAGATGATCCAGGTGATGCCCGCCTTGACGATCTTCTCGATCACGAAGTCCTTGATCTGCCCGAGCACCAGCTCCTTGAGGTCGCCGAGCTTCGCGACGATCCAGCGCCACAGGCCGGGCACGCCCTCGGTGACCAGGACCTTGACCACGTCCAGGGTCTGCTCCAGCTTCGCCAGCACCGGCTCCGGGATGAACCGCAGGATCCGCGCGCGGACGCTCGCCCAGGTCAGGCCCAGCAGCGACAGCACCATCTTCAGGATGCCCTTCGCGTCCAGCGACTCCGGGATCTCGATGCCCGCACTCGCCAGGTTGCCCAGCAGCCACCCCTTCAGCCCGTCCTTGAGGTGCTGGACGATGTTGGCGCCGAAGTTCAGCACCCCGGTCTTCACGGCGTTGACCAGGTTGCCGAGGAACTCGATCGGCTTCGCGATGATCAACCCGACCGCGTTGGCCGCCCGGGACAGGACGCCGAGCAGCATGTCCTTCAGTTTCAGGATGGTCTCGATCGCGCCGCCGACGGCCTCCTTCGCCTTGCTCCACAGGCCCTTGTTCTCCGCCTGCAGCGCCTTGATCTCCTCGTCGACGGCGGTGCGGGCCTCGCTGTACTTCTGGGCCAGGTCCTCGACCAGCGCGTCCTGCTTCTCGTCGACGGACTTCTCGAGGTCGTCGAACTGGCCGCCGAACTCCTTCGCCGCCTCGCCCGCGATCTTGCGCAACGCCGGCGACTGGGACGCCACCTTCTGCTGCACGCGGGTGCGGCCGTCGGCGATCAGCTGCTTCGCCTCGCCCAGCTTCTGGCCGACGAAGTCCGCGATGTCGCCGATGACGCCCTGCATCTTCGACTCGTAGACCTTTTTGGCCTCGAGGAAGAGATTGTTCGCCTCGGCGGGCAGGTCGGCGAAGAGGTCGTACGCCCAGCGCGCCGCGCCCGTGATCCCGTCGTAGCGCTCGTCCTTGTAGCGCTTCATCCGCGCCTGGTGGTCGGCGGTGAAGGCGGCCTTGGCCTGGGCCTCGCCCGCCTCGAACTTCTTCGCCACCTGGTCGTCGAGCGCGCCCAGCACGCCTTCGACCTTCGTCTTGGTCTCGTCGAAGATCGCCTTGATCTCGCCGGTGATCCGGGCCCGGTCCTGCTCGTCCTTGGACTTCGTGGCCGACTTCGCCGCCTGCCCCTTCTGCCCGGCCGACGAACGCGCGCCCGTCATGCCCGCCATCGCGGCCTGCCCGGACGCCTGGGCCGCGCCGGTCACGGCGGCCAGCTGCCCGGCCTCGGACTCGCGGACCGCGGCCGGCGCGGCGGCCGTGTGCTGCTCGCCTGCCTGCTTGGCGGCCAGCGCACCGGTGAACTCCGGCTCGTTGGACTCGGCCAGCTGCTGGTCGGTGACGCCGGCCGCGGCCATCGCCCCCTGTGTCTCGCACTGGCCGGCCCGCAGGTCGATCTGCTCGGGCGGTGCCTTGTCCGGCGTCGCCTTGCGTGCGTCCGGGGGCGCCAGTGCCGGCGGTGCCGGTGGTTGCGGCAGCGGCGTGACCGGCTTCTCCACGGCGCGGCCGGGGTCCGGCGGCTCCTTGGTCCGGTCGGTGACGTCCTTGGCCGAGGCGTCCTTGCCGCTGGTGACCTTGCCCAGCACCTCGGTCCTGATCTGGTCGGCTTTGCCGGAGGTGGCGAACTTGTCGGCCTCGTCGAGGTTCTTCGGGGCCTGCTTGGCGATCGCGGCGTTGACCGCGGCGATGAAGGCCGCCTTGTCGAAGCCGGCCGGCTTCGCCGCCGCCATCTTGTCCGCCTGGGCCGCCTTGGCTTGGGCGTCCTTGTCGTCGGCGGGCGCCACCGCGGCGTCCTGCGCCTTCTTGACCTCCGCGCCGGCGGGCGGGTGCGCCTTCGCCGTTTTCGCCCTGTCGCCGACGTCCTTCTTCAGCGACTGGAACTTCGGGTCGGCCGACGGCGTCACGCCGGGCGGCGCGACCGGGGGCGCGGGACAGCCCTGCCGTTGCAGCGCGACCAGCCCGGAGACCGCGGCGTTGCCCGCCGAAGCCTGCAGGCGCAGCAAGGTGGGCTGGGTCGCCCGGCGCGCAGGACGGGCCGGCCGCGCGGGCTGCCCGGACGGCTCTCGTGGCGCCTTGTCCCGCCCCGTTGGCATGGGTTCAACTGTCGGCCGTGCCGGGCCGGTTGCCAACGGCCGGACGGGCGGGCACGGCTGCCCGAACGGGCAGTTGCCTTTAAGGGCAGAGATCGGTTCCCGCGGGCCTAGCCGCACGGTCGTTCCGCGGAGAACGCCCTGGCAGCAGCATCGCCGGAGACAAGACTTGTGCGTCGACAAGGGAGGCACGCATGCCCACCTATCTCACGCCGGGGGTGTACGTCGAGGAGATCGAGGCGGGCGCACGGCCGATCGAGGGCGTGGGCACCGCCGTCGCCGCCTTCGTCGGCTTCGCGGCGGACGGTCCCTTCAACACCCCGACGCTGGTGTCCAACTGGGGCCAGTTCACCCAGACCTTCGGGGACTTCATCGACGGCTGCTACCTGGCCCAGTCGGTCTACGGCTACTTCCTCAACGGCGGCACCAACTGCTACATCGTCCGCATCGGCGGATCCCGGGCCCAGGACAACGGCGCCGGGCCGAAGCAGATCGCCGCCCGCCAGGCCGTCCTCGGCGGCTACCGCTTCGTCGCAAAGGAGCTGCCGGAGGGCAAGCCGGCCGGCGAGATCACCGTCGAGGTCGCCGAACCGACCGGCGAGAACCCGGCCGAAGACCGGTTCACCGTGCTCGTCAAGCAGGACGGCAAGGTCGTCGAGACCCACAACGTGACGACCAAGCGCACCAAGGAGAACGTCGTCACCGCGGTGCGGGAGAAGTCCAGCTACATCACCATCGAAGAGGTCGCCGCCGGCGGCGCGGTCGCCAAGCCCGACAAGGGCACCGCGGTGCTCGCCGCCCCGGCGAAGGAGTCGGACGCGCCGCCGGTCCCGCGCCGCGTCGCGGCCGACGACTACGTCGGCGACGTGGCCGACCGGACCGGGTTCGGCGGCCTGGAGGCGATCGACGAGATCACCATGGTCGCCGCGCCGGACCTGATGGCCGCCTACCAGCGGGACCTGATCGACCTGGACACCGTCAAGGCCGTGCAGCTGGCGATGATCGCCCACTGCGAGCTGATGGGCGACCGGATGGCGATCATCGACCCGCCGCCGGCGCTCAACCCGCAGGAGGTCCGCAGCTGGCGGATGGACGCGGCCGGCTACGACTCGAAGTACGCCGCGCTGTACTACCCCTGGGTCCAGGTCCTCGACCCCGCCTCGGGCACCAACACGTTCATCCCGCCGAGCGGTCACATGGCCGGCGTCTGGGCCCGCACCGACGCCACGCGCGGCGTCCACAAGGCCCCGGCCAACGAAGTCGTCCGCGGCGCGCTGGCGCTCGAGACGCACCTGACCAAGGCGGAGCAGGAGCTGCTCAACCCGATCGGCGTCAACTGCGTGCGGTCGTTCTCGGGCAAGGGCATCCGGGTGTGGGGCGCGCGGACGCTGTCGAGCGACCCGGCGTGGCGCTACCTGAACGTCCGGCGGCTGTTCAACTACCTCGAGGAGTCGATCCTCAACGGCACCCAGTGGGTGGTGTTCGAGCCGAACGACGACGCGCTGTGGGCCCGGATCCGGCGCACGATCAGCGCGTTCCTGGTCATGGAGTGGCGCAAGGGCGCGTTGTTCGGGCTCACCCCGGACGAGGCCTTCTTCGTCAAGTGCGACCGCGAGACCAACCCGGCCGAGGGCATCGACCTCGGCCAGGTGATCTGCGAAGTCGGCATCGCCCCGGTGAAACCGGCGGAGTTCGTGATCTTCCGGCTGGCCCAGATGTCCGGTGGCACCAGCCTGGTCAACGAATAGTGAAGGGACTCCTCTGACATGGCACTTCCCGATCTCGACAAGGCGGTCGGCCACTCCTTCGGTCTGGAGATCGACGGCGTCCAGATCAAGCAGATCTCCGAGGTCTCCGGCCTCAAGATGGAGCAGGACGTCATCGAGCTCAAGCAGAACACCGTCGACGGCAAGTACGTCATCAAGAAGCTGCCCGGCCGCCCCAAGGCCGGCGAAGTCACCCTGACCCGTGGCCTGACCGAGGACAACAGCTTCGAGAAGTGGGTCAAGGACGCCCACTTCGGCAAGATGACGACCGCGCGCAAGGGCGGCGCGATCATCGTCTACGACTACGAGGGCGCCGCGATCAAGCGCTACAAGCTCACCAACGCCTGGCCGAAGAGCCTGGAGATCGGTTCGCTGAAGGCGGGCGACACGAGCGTGCTCACCGAGAAGCTCGTCATCACCTACGAGCAGATGGAAGTCGAGTGAGCCGATGCGCAGGGTGATGGCGTCGGCGCCGGTCGAGGAGGCGCCCGTTCCGGCGGGCGAGCCCCGCGCCGAGCGGCCGAAGCTGCGGACGGAGTTCGCGTTCGAGCTCCCGCGCGGATACGTCGACGACGAGGGCAAGGTGCACCACTCCGGGGTGATGCGCCTGGCCACCGCGCGCGACGAGCTGATCCCGCTGCGGGACGACCGGGTGCGCGAGAACTCGGCGTTCCTCACGGTGGTGCTGCTGGCCCGGGTCGTCACCCGGATCGGCGACATCACCGACGTGCACGCGGGGATCATCGAGAACCTGTTCGCCTCCGACCTGGCGTTCCTGCAGGACATGTACCGCCGGGTCAACAGCGAGGGCCACACCAGGGCGGGCGTCGCCTGCCCCGAGTGCGGCCACAGCTTCGTCGTCGACGTCGCCGGTGGCCGCCTGGGGGAATCGTGACGTACGCGGCCGACCGGCTGCACGAGGAAGTCGCGTACGTCGCCTACCACCTGCACTGGTCGCTGGACGACATCCTCGACCTCGAACACCCCGACCGGTTGACCTACGTCGCCGAGATCGCCCGGATCAACACCCGGATGAGCCAGGGACGGTGACGCACGATGTGGTTTCGCCGGAAGCAGGCGGGCCCGCCCGCGGCCGCGCCGGTGCCTGAGCCGGCCGCGCTGCCGGTGACGCGGGGGGAGTGGCGGAGCGTGGCACCGATCCAGCGGGTGCTGGCCGAGCACCCGCTGGTCAACCCGGTGCAGCGGTTCAGCTCGGCGCTGACGTCCTGGCAGAGCCCGGGCTACCTCGGTCCGCTCGGCCACCGGATCGGGCCCACGGAGCCGGCGGGCGTCATCGGCAACCTCGTGCGGCCGGCGCCGGAGGCCGGCGGCTCGGTGCAGCGGGTCGTGGCCCCGGCACCGGAGCGGCGGCCGGAGGAACCGGCGGAGCTGCCACTGGTGCTGCCGGTCGTTTCGGAGCGTGCCGCGGTGCCGCCGTTGATGTCGGCCGGCGACGCGGTCACGCCGCCGGTGCGGACCCTCCAGGCGGTTCCGTCCCCTGTGGACACCTCGGTGGCCGGTACCGGTCCGGTGGTCCCGTTGGTGGCGCGGGATCCGTCGGCTGTTTCGGAACCACCGGGTGGTTCGGAACCGCCGGCTGTTTCGGAGGCGCCGATCGTCTCGGCACCGCCGGGCGTTTCGGAGGCGCCGGCCGTTTCGGCACCGCCGGGCGTTTCGGAGGCGCCGGCGGTTTCGGAAGCGCGGGTCGAGCTGCCGCTGGTCCAGCGGACCGAGCAGGCGGTACCGCGGCGCCTGGGCCTCGGCGCGCCGATGCTGCCCGGCCCGGCTTCGGTGTCCCGCCTCGCGGACGCGGTCCCACCAGGGCCACCGAGTGCGGGCGCTTCGGCCGCGCAGCCGCCACCCGATTCCCCGCCGGTGAACAGCTTCCGCCCACTCGACACCCCGGACGCGCGTCCCGGGACCACGGAGCCGCCCGGGACACCGGGCGGCTCGACGAGCGTTTCCACGCCGTTGCCGGTGGCGCGGGCGGTCGATTCGCCGGGGGCCGGGAACACGGTGCAGTCGCCGCTGCCGGTGGCGCGGGCGGTCGATTCGCCGGGGGCCGAGACCACGGTGCAGTCGCCGCCGTCGGTATCGCGGGCGACGGCAGCAAACGTGCCCACGGCACTGCCGGTGGTAGCGCCCGCGGCCGACGCCCCGGCGACCTTCGGCGCACCGGCTGACACCCCGGCACTTGCCGGCGCGGCGGGGATGCCGAGTTCGGCGCTGCCGACGGAGACTCCGGCGCTTTCCGGCACGGAGGAGGTGTCGACGCTGCCGATGGTCGAGAGCCCGGCACTGTCCGGCGTGCCGGTCGCGCAACGGTCCACGTTGGCGGCGTCCGGAACTCCGGTGCTCCCGGCGGCGCAGGAATCCTCCCCGTCGGCGCCTTCCGGGGGGCCACCGCCGCTTCCGGTGCTCCGGGTGGGCGAGCCCTCGGCGCGAGCGGCGGAGGCAACACCCCTTCCCGTGCTGCGCGCGGTGGAGACTCCGACCGGTTCGGCGGGAGAGGCACAGAGCGCTTCGCTCCCGGTCGCTTGCGCCACCGAAGGGTTGGCCCCGATGGCGGGAACTGCGGTTCCGCCTCTCCCGGCAGCCGGGGCGGTCGAGACCCCGGGACCCCCCGCGGCCGGCAGCGCAGAAGGCTCGGCAACGCCGGTGGCGGGGGCCACACCGCTCCCGGTGGCGCGGTCGATCGAGACCCCGGGACTGCCGGCGGCCGGCTCGGCGGGGGAAGCGGCAGTTCCACCGCTGACGGCCGCCCGGGCGATCGAGACCGCAGGACCCCCCACTCCCGGGGCGAGCCTGCCGGTGGCGCGGGCACTCGAGACTCCGAGAATTTCCGCGGCCGGGCCGACAGTCTCGCCGCAACCGGTCACGCGGGCGTTCGACACCTCGGGATTTTCCGCGGCCGGGTCGGGCGGGGCGGCGTTACCGGTGGCGCGGGCGCTTGAGAATCCGGCACTTTCCGCGGCTGGTTCGGCGGGCGAACTGGCAGTTCCGTCGTTGCCGGTGGTGGGGGTGGCCGACACTCCGGGACTTTCGGCGGCCGGCTCGGTGAGCGGACCGGCGGTTCCGTCGTTGCCAGTCGCGCGGGTTGTCGACACCCCAGGACTTTCTGCGGCTGGTTCGGCGGACGGAGCCGCAGTGCCGTCGTTGCCGGTGGCGCGGGCGATCGATACGTCGGGACTTTCTGCGGCTGGTTCGGTGGGTGGGGAAGCGGTGCCCTCGTTGCCGGTGGCGCAGACGTTCGAAACCCCGGAACCTTCCGCGGCCGGCTTGGCGGGCGGAGCGGCACTGCCGCCGCTGCCAGTCGCGCGGGCGTTCGAGACTTCGGGACTTCCCACGGTCAGTTCGGGCGGGGCGGCGGCGCCGATGGCGCGGGCGCTTGAGACTCCGGGACTTTCCGCGGCCGGCTCGGCGAGCGGGGCGGCAGTTTCGGCGCTGCCGATTGCGCGGGCGGTCGACACCTCGGGATTGTCCGCGGCCGCCTCGCCGAGCGGGGCGGCAGTTTCGCCACTGCCGGTCGCGCGGGCGGTCGACACCTCGGGATTGTTCGCGGCCGGCTCGGCGAGCGGAGCGGCAGTTTCACCACTGCCGATTGGGCGAGCGGACGACAACTCGGAATTTCCCTCGACCGGCTCGGCGGGCGCGGCGGCAATTTCGCCACTGCCGATCGCGCGGGCGCTCGACCCCACGGGACTCTCCGCGGCCGGCCGAGCCGCACTGCCGTCGTTGCCGGTCGCGCGGGCGCTCGAGAACCCGGGACTTCCCTCATCCGGCTCGGCGGGCGGACCCACGGTTCCGTCGTTGCCGGTCGCTCCGGCGAACGGGGCTTCGGGACTTTCCGTGGCTCGGGCCGTCGAAGGAGCGGCAGCCCCGTTCGTGGGATCGATGCCGCTCTCGCCGGCGCGTTCTCTCGACCTCACGGGATCCCCCGAAGGCACAGCGGGAACCGCGCGGGCCGTGGCCGGAGCCGCGATGCCGCTCCTGGTGGCCCGCGCGATCGAGACCCCGGGACTCCCCGTGGCCGCCGGGCCAGCAGAAACCACCGCGCCGCCGCTGCCGGTCGCGCGGATGGCCGATCAGTCCACTCCGGACCCGCCGCCGAGTCCGGTCGTCCAGCGCGATCCGGAACCCGCGCCCGCCGCGCCGCCCGCCGTCGTCGCCGCGCCTACCGCTGTGGCCGCGGTGTCGCCGCCGCCCCAGCCGCAACCGGAAACCGAGGAGCTCGTCAAGAAGCTCTTCGATCCGCTGCTGCGCCGCCTCAAGACCGAACTGCGTCTCGACCGTGAACGCCGGGGCGCGCTCACCGACCGCCCGCACTGAAGGAGGAGCCGATGCCGGACACCGAAGAGGCCGTTGCCGTCTGCTATGTCGTCAAGCTGGACGACAAGAACCTCGGCAACCTCGGCGCCTTCTCCAGCTGTGACGGGCTCGGCTGCGAGTTCGTCATGGAACAGCGGGAAGAGGGCGGCAACAACGGCATGGTCTGGCAGCTGCCGACCCGGATCAAGTACTCGAACATCAAGCTGTCGCGGCCGGTCACCGAGGCCAGCTCGCAGATCACCAAGTGGTTCGCCAGCCTGGCCGGCGGGATCGAACGCAAGACCGCCACCATCGAGGCGCGCACCCTCGAAGGCAAGGTCATCGCCAGCTGGGCCCTCGAAGGCGTCGTCCCGGTGCGGTGGAGCGGGCCGCAGCTGTCGCCCGACTCCCCGAAAGTCGCCACCGAGACCCTCGAACTGGCCCACCACGGCTTCCTCAGCCCGGCGAAGAAGGGCTGACCATGTCCTCGCCCGTCACCTTCACCTCGGCCGGCTCCCAGCCGCCCGCCGCCTACGGGTCCGGGGAACCGGCGCCCTCCAACCTGCAGCGCGCGCTGCTGGAAGTGCGGAAGCCGCCGCAGTCCGGCGGGACCGGGCAGCCGCCCGGGGACAAGATGTTCGACATCAAGTTCCAGTTCAACCCCAAGGAACTCTCGGTCAGCAAGAACGCCAAGTGGGGCCGGGACGCCCAGCCGAACGCCAAGAAGAGCGCGCCGCCGCAGTTCAAGGGGTCCGATCCGGCCAAGCTCGCGCTGGAGATGTTCCTCGACGCCACCGACAAGATGGACGACGCCGTCGTCAAGAAGGTCGAGCAGCTGTTCACCTGCTGCGTGGCCACCGAAGACAGCCGCCAGCACAAGAAGCCGTCGCCGCCGTGGGTGATCTTCAAGTGGGGCGGCATGACCGGCTTCCCCGCCTACGTCGCCTCCGTCACCGCCAAATACACGCTGTTCACACCGTCCGGGACGCCGGTGCGGGCGGTCTGCACCGTCAACCTGGAGGAGATCTCGGGCGAGCTGGGCGGGCAGAACCCGACGTCCGGCGCGCTCGCGGCCCGGGACACGCACGTGCTCGTCGCCGGGGACTCCCTGCCCTCGGTGGCCTTCCGCGCCTACGGCGACGCCGGGAAGTGGCGCGAGATCGCCGACGCCAACGACATCGACGACCCGATGCGGCTGCGGCCCGGCACCCGGCTGCTGGTGCCCGCGCTGGAGGAGCTCGATGGCTAACGAGACCTTCACGAACACCCTCCTCGTCGAGGTCGAGGGCACCGCGCTGCCCGACGACGTCAAGGTCATGCTCAGCTACGCCTACGTCGACGACAGCCGGAACCTGCCCGACACGTTCGTGCTGCGCTTCCGCGACCCCGGCACCGTCGTGCTGGAGAAGGGCAAGTTCAAGGTCGGGGCCAAGATCAAGCTCAAGGTCCAGACGTCCGACCCCGAAGCGCCGCAGGACCTGCTCTCCGGCGAGGTCACCGCGGTCGCCATCGACCTGGACGCGCACGGCACCTTCACCGAGGTCCGCGGGTACGACCACGCGCACCGGCTGTTCCGCGGCCGCCGCGTCGCGGCCTACCCGAACATGACGATCGCGGACGTCGTGCGCAAGGTCGCCCGGCGCGCGGACATCCCGGTCGCGAAGGTCGACGACGTCCCGGGCTTCGGCGGCCGCCCGAACACCCAGCTGTCCCAGGACAACGTCAGCGACTGGGAGTTCCTGTCCCGGCTGGCCGACGTGGTCGGCGCGCAGATCGCCGTCCGCGACGGGAAGCTGAACTTCGAACTGCCGGAGAAGCCCTCCGGCGCGCCCTCGACCACCACCAGGGCGACCGCCGACCCCCTGGTCCTCGAGGCCCACGGGACCCTGGTCAGCCTGCGCGCCAGCGTCACCGCGGCCGAACAGGTCCCCGAGGTGCGGGTCACCGGCTGGGACTACGAGCACAAGCGGGCGATCACCGCCACCGAGACGCCGAAGAACGCGGGCACGGACGTGCCGGCGGTGGACCCGGTGGCGCTGGCGCGCAAGTTCGCCAGCCCGCCCTTCCTCGACGCCGCCGCGCCCCGGCGCACCCAGGGCGAGGCGAACGCGACCGCGAAGGCACTGGCCGAGAAGCTCGGCGGCGCCTGCACCGAACTCGACGGCGTCGCCAAAGGCAACCCGAAGCTGCGCGCGGGCACCGCCGTCACGCTCACCGGCGTCGGCCAGCCCTTCTCCGGCAAGTACACGCTGACCAGCACGCGCCACCTGTTCAACGGCGACGTCGGCTACACCACCGAGTTCGCCGTGTCCGGCAGGCAGGAACGCTCGCTCTACGGCCTGGTCGCCGGCGGGGCGCGGGGATCGGCGTGGCCGGGGGTCGTGCCCGCCGTGGTGTCCGACCTCCGGGACCCGGCGAAGCTCGGCCGCGTCAAGCTCACCTTCCCGTGGCTGGACAAGGACTTCTCCAGCACCTGGGCCCGCACGGTCCAGCCCGGCGCGGGCAAGGACCGCGGCGCGGTGGTGCTGCCCGAAGTGGGCGACGAGGTCCTGGTGGGTTTCGAACACGGCGACTTCGAGGCGCCCTACGTGCTCGGCGGACTGTATAACGGCGTAGACAGCACGCCGTCGAAGTTCACGAAACCCCTCGTCGACGACAACAGCGGGGAGGTGACGCTGCGCGGGTTCGTCTCGCGCAAGGGCCACAAGCTCGAGTTCGCCGAGGAGGACGGGATCATCCTGTCCTCCGGGGACGCGAAGTTCGTGGTCAAGATCGACCAGAAGAACCAGGTCATCGAGGTGACCAGCGGCAAGAGCGTCACGGTCAAGGCCCGGAACGGCGTGAGCATCGACGCCGGGACCGGGCCGCTGGAGCTCAAGGGCCAGAAGGTGTCCGTGAAGTCCCAGACCGACGCCAGCATCGAGGCGACCAGCCAGCTGAAGCTCAACGGCACCGCGGGCGTGAAGGTCGAGGGCGCCACGGTTTCGGTCGCGGGCCAGGGCCAGACGGAGCTGACCGCCGGCGGTGTCGTCACCGTGCGCGGCAGCGTGGTCAAGATCAACTGACGGGGGAGTGCGCATGCCACCAGCCGCGAGGGTCGGCGACCCGACCGGGCACCCGGGCGTCATCGCCGGGCCGGGGGTGCCGACCGTGCTGATCGGCGGGATGCCCGCCGCGAACGTCGGGACGCTGCACACGTGCTCGTTCCCGCCGCCCGCGGTGCACCCGCCGACGCCGATCGCGCCGCCGGGCTGCCCGACGGTGCTCGTCGGCGGGATGCCCGCGGCCCGGATGGGCGACATGGCCGCCTGCGGCGCCCCGATCGTCATGGGTTGCCCGACCGTCCTGATCGGAGGCTGATGTGACGGCGACAGGAAACGACTTCCTCGGCCGGGGACTGGCGTTCCCGCTGCACACCGACGCGACCGGCTCGATCGCGCTGGTGGGCGGCGAGCGGGAGGTCGTCGAGAGCATCCGGCTCATCCTGGCGACCTCGCCCGGCGAACGCCCGATGCGGCCCGAGTTCGGCTGCGCGGTGCACGACCTCGTGTTCGCGCCCGCCGACGCGGCGACCGCCGGGCAGATCGCCTACGAGGTCCGGGTCGCGCTGGAGCGCTGGGAGCCGCGGATCACCCTCGACGACGTCGTCGTCAGCTTCGACGAGGCCGACCGGGGCACCCTGCTGATCGACATCCGGTACCGCCTGCGCGGCACCAACGACCCGCGCAACCTCGTCTTCCCCTTCTACGTCATCCCGCCGCACGATTCGGGCGAGGACGGTGCGTGATGACCCTGCCGATGCCCAACCTCGACGACCGCCGGTTCCAGGACCTGGTCGACGAAGCCAAGTACCTGGTCCAGCGCAACTGCCCGGAGTGGACGGATCACAACGTCTCCGACCCCGGCGTCACGCTGATCGAGACGTTCGCGCAGATGGTCGACCAGCTGCTCTACCGGCTCAACCGGGTGCCCGACCTGCACTACCTGCGGTTCCTCGACCTGATCGGCGTCCGGCTGTTCCCGCCCGCCGCGGCGCGGGCCGAGGTGACGTTCTGGCTCTCGGCCGCCCGTGACGTCCCGGTCGTCGTCGCGGCGGGCAAGCAGGTCGCGAGCGTGCGCAACGAGGTCGAGGACCCGGTGGTCTTCACCGTGGAGCACACGCTGAACATCGTGCCGTGCTCGCTCGCGCACCTGGCGACCAGCACGGCCGACACGGGTCTGCCGCCGGTCGACCGCACCGACGAACTGCTCGTCGGCGGGGGCCCCGCGGCCTTCTCCGAAACGCCGGCGCCGGGCGACGCGGTCCTCTTCGGACTGTCGGGCGCCGTGCCCGGCTGCGCGGTGCTGCTGCGGACGAACTGCGAGGTCGAGGGCCAGGGCGTCGACCCGCGCGACCCGCCGTGGCTGTGGGAGGCCTGGGACGGCACCGGCTGGGCGGCGTGCGAGGTCGACCGGGACAGCACCGGGGCGTTCAACCGGGCCGGCGACATCGTGGTGCACGTCCCGCAGGGGCACACGATGTCGGTGCTGGCGCGGCAGCGGGCCGGGTGGCTGCGGTGCCGCCTGGTCGAGGCGAAGCCGAACCAGCCGTTCTACCAGCGTTCGCCCCGCCTGCACGCGGTCGAAGCCTCGACCATCGGCGGCACGGCCGGCGCCGTGCACGCCGAGATCATCCGCAACGAGATCGTCGGGACCTCCGACGGCACGCCGGGCCAGCGGTTCCCGCTCGGCCGTCCGCCGGTGGTCGTCGGGGAGGGCGAACTCGTCGTCGAGGTGTCGGGCCCGGACGGCTGGGAGCCGTGGACCGAAGTCCGCTCCTTCGCCGACTCCGGCCCGGACGACCGGCACGTCGTGCTCGACCGCGTCGGCGGGCAGGTCGCGTTCGGCCCCGCGGTGCGCCAGCCCGAGGGCGGGCTGCGCTGCTACGGGGCCGTCCCGGCCAAGTCCGCCGCGATCCGCGTGCCCGAGTACCGGTCCGGCGGCGGGCGGCGCGGCAACGTCGCCCGCGAGGTCCTCGAGGTGCAGCGGGACCCGATCCCGTTCGTCAGCAGCGTGGTCAACCGCCGTCCGGCGATCGGCGGGGTGGACGGCGAGTCGGTGCGGGACGCGGCGGTCCGCGGCCCGTTGCTGCTGCGCACCCGCGACCGCGCGGTCACCGCCGAGGACTACGAGCAGCTGGCGCGCGAAGCGGCGCCGGAAGCGGCCCGGGTGCGGTGCATCCCGGCGCACGGCGCCGACGGCCGCGAGACCGGCGCGATCCGGGTCCTCGTCGTGCCGGCCGTGCCCGACACCGGCGAACTCGCCTTCGCGACCCTGATGCTCGAAGCCGGCATGCGCGGCCGGATCGAGCGCTACCTCGGCGAACGCCGCTGCGTGGGTGCGCTCGTGTCCGTGGAACCGCCGTTCTACCAGGGCGTGACGGTGGTCGCGCGGCTGCGCGCCCGGCGCCGGACGACGGCGGGCACGCTCGGTGCCCGGGCCAGTGAGGCCCTCTACGACTACTTCAACCCCATCAGCGGCGGCCCGGACGGCGACGGCTGGCCGTTCGGCCGCCCGGTGCAGTCGGGGGAGGTGTTCGCGGTGCTGCAACGGCTTCCCGGCGTCGAGCTGGTGGAGGACGTGCGGCTGTTCGCGGCGAACCCGATCACCCGCGAACGCGGCGAGCAGGTCGAGCGGCTCGACCTGCCGCCCAACGCGCTGGCGTTCTCGTTCGGGCACCAGGTCCGGGTGCGGGAGGCGGGCGCATGAGGACGGGGATCCCGGGGCTGCCGAGCCCGCACCCGATCGGCGAGCAGCTGCCGTCGGTGTACGCCGAGGACCGGTTCATGCAGGGTTTCACCGGCGCGCTCGACGAGGTGCTCGCGCCGGTCATCTCCACTTTGGACAACTTCTCCGGCTACCTCGACCCCGGGGTGGCGCCCGCGGACTTCGTCGGCTGGCTGGCGCACTGGGTCGCGTTGCGCGTCGACGAGAGCTGGAGCCCGGAGCAGCTGCGGCAGCTGGTGACGCGCTCGGTCGAGCTGCACCGGTGGCGCGGTACGCGGCGCGGGCTGACCGAACACGTGCGGCTGCTGACCGGCGGGGAGGTCGAGGTGACCGACAGCGGTGGCGTCGTCGCCGAACCGCGGCCCGGCGCGCCGCTGCCGGACCCGGGACCGCCGTGGGTGCGGGTGCGGGTACGGGTGCCTGAACCGGGCCGGCTCGACGTGCGCCGGCTGACGGCGGCGGTCGTGGATGCGGTGCCCGCCCACGTGCGGGTCACGGTGGAAGTCCTGGAGGGCTGAGGAGAATGGTCATCTACGCGGAGTGCGGGCACCAGGGGCCCGCCGACGTCGAGTTCTGCGGCGAATGCGGCCGCTACCTGAAGTGGGACGACGACGGCCCCGTCGCGGTGCGGGCGCAGCCGGTGGTGCAGCAGCAGGTCGTGCAGCCCGCGGAGCCGATCGCCCCGGTCCGGCAGCCGGTGCGGCAGACGGTGGAGGACCAGGTCCTCAACCCCGGCGACCTGATCTGCGGGAAGTGCGGCAAGGGCAACGCGCCCACCCGCAACTTCTGCAGCCGCTGCGGTGCCTCGCTGGCCGAGTCCGAGGTCGTCGAGACGTCGTGGTGGCGGCGGCTGTTCGGCCGCAGGCCGAAGGAGCACAAGGCGGGGGCGCGGCCGGGCAAGGACGGCGTCCGCCGCCGGACCGGCCGGGCCGGGGCCGCGCGCCGGACCGTGGGCAAGGTGATCCGCCGCGCGGTCGCGGTGGCGCTGGTGTTCTCGGCGCTGATCTACGCGCTCTACCAGCCGTTCCGCGGCGCGATCAACACCGCCGCGGTCGGGGTGTGGAGCCAGGTGACCGGGATCTTCGAGGCCAAGCTGAACCCGGTCCACCCGGTCAAGGTGAGCGCGACCGCGCAGAGCACCGGGCACGCCGCACCGCTGGTCACCGACAACGCCAAGAACACGTTCTGGGCGGCCCCCGCCGACCGGGAACAGGTGCTGGTGTTCACCTTCGACCACCCGGCGGACCTGCGGAAGGCGATCGTGTACTCCGGCGACGCGGCGAACTTCCCGGCCGCGCACCGGCCGCAGAAGCTGCACCTGGTGTTTTCCACCGGCAAGACCTACGACATGGTGCTGGCCGACACGCCGGACTCCCAGGAAGCCGCGATCGAGAACAGCGAAGGCGCCACGAGCGTCGAGCTGCACGTGGCCGGGCTGTACCGCTCGCTCAACGGCACGGACGTGGCGATCTCCGAGATCGAGCTGTTCGAAGCCGGCTGAGTCACCGAAGTCTGTTGGGGAGGACCGACCATGCGCGCGAACCGAGCGGTGGCGGGCGTCGCGGTCGTCGCGGTGCTCGGCGGCTGGGCGATCAGCGGAGCGCTCGCGCCGACGGAGGCGCAGGCGCCCGCACCGGTCGCGGCGCCCTACCGCGTCGGCTACGTCAGCGAGGCCACCACCGGCCTGTACCAGGCGACCGGCGAAGGCGCGGAGCCCGCGCTGCCACGCGGTACCGGCAGCGTCGACGCCGACGCGTCCGCGGGCACCGGCGGCCTGGTGTGGGTGAGCCACCGCGCCGCGGCGGGTGGCGCCGAGTGGGACGGCGAGCTGTGCTACCTCCCCGATGGCGCCTCGGTGGTGCGGAAGCTGACCGACGACGACGCCGTCGACCTCCACCCGGCCCTTTCGCCGGACGGCCGCACGGTCGCGTTCGCCTCCGAGCGCGCCGGCGGCCGGAAGCTGTTCGTCATCGGCGTGGACGGCCGCGGCCTGCGCCAGGTGACGTCCGGCCCGGCCACCGACGACTCGCCGAGCTGGTCGCCCGACGGCACCCGGCTGGCGTTCAGCAGCACCCGCGACGACCCGGCCGGGGACATCTACACCGTCCCGGTCGCCGGTGGCACGCCGGCGCGCCTGACCGCGGACCCGGCCGCCGACACCCAACCGGCGTGGGGGCCGGCGCGGATCGCCTTCACCACGACCCGCTTCCACCCCGCCGGTGACGTGGTGCTGGTCGCCGAAACGGGCGGCGCGGTCACCCGCGCCGTGCCCGACCCCGGGGATTCGAGCGAACCGGCCTGGTCGTCCGACGGCGCCCGGCTGGCCTTCACGACCCGCGCGCAGGACCCCTTCGGTGACGTCAAGCAGATCGACGGCGGCAGGGTGTCGGTCATCTCGGCGCTGCGGGACACCGGCGAAACCGAGCCGGCGTTCCGGCCGGACGGCCGGCCGGTGTTCACCGAGCTGCGGGCGGGCGGCACCACCGACATCTGGAGCGCGGACGCCACCGGCGGCGACCGCCGCGACCTGACCCACCGCCCGGGCGCCGGCGAATACGACCCCGCGTTCTCCGCCGACGGCTCGCAGCTGGCCTACACCCAGGCCGGACCCGGCGAGTCGTCGTCGGAGACCGAGATCGTCGTGGCGAACGCCGACGGTGGCGCACCCCGCGCCCTGACCGGCCCGCGCGACGGGAGCAAGCGCGAGCAGCACCCGGCCTGGTCGCCGGACGCCACGATGATCGCGTTCACGAACACCGTGTCCGCAGGGGAGGGGTCCCAGGACACCGTGCGGGTCGCCCGCGCCGCGGACGGCCGCGTCCTGGGCGACATCCCGCTCCCACCGCACCTGCGTGGCGAGGACTCGCAGCCGGTGTGGTCGGCGGACGGCACGAAGATCACCCTGACGCGGGCGGCTTCGCGGGTCGCGCCGCCACCGCCGGGCCGGGTGCGGCCTTCGGTGGTGGACGTCCCGGTCGGGCAGGGCTCGTCGGTGGCGATCGACAAGACCGTGCCGACCGACAAGGTGCCCGCCCGGCCGGACATCGTGCTGCTGATGGACCAGACCGGTTCGATGGGGACCGCCCTGAAGGACATGCAGACCAACCTGACCCAGGTCATGGGCACCCTCAGCACGGCACAGCCGGAGGCCTGGTACGCCGCCGTGGCGTTCGGCGACCGCGACGACCCGGCCGACGAGAACAACCCGAACGGCCGCCTGTTCCAGGTGCAGCAGGACCTCACGAAGAACCAGGCCGAGGTCACCAAAGCCTTCGAGAAGATCACCGTCGGCGGCGGGATCGACACGCCGGAGGACTGGATCCACGCCCTGGACCGGATCGCGACGGGTGCCGTCACCTTCCGGCCGGACAGCAGCCGGATCATCGTGCTGGCCGGTGACGCGCCCAGCCACGACCCGAGTGGCGTTCCCGGGCACCCCGACCAGGGCGTGACGCTCGCCCAGGCGATCGAGCACCTGAAGGCACAGGGCATCCGGGTGGTCGCGGTGTCGGCCGGGAGCGGCGGCGGTGGCTTGGACGCCGCCGGCCAGGCGACCGAGGTGGTGAACGCGACCGGCGGCGTCGTCGCGAGCACCGATCCGGGCAACCTCAGCGCCGTGATCACGGAGAAGATCGGCGACCTGGGGGTCAAGGTGCTGCCGACGCCCTTCTGCGACCCCGGCCTGACCCTGACGTTCGACCCCGGGGGACCGCAGCAGGTGCCGGGCGGCACGGAGGCGCGCTTCACCGAATTCGCGGCCGTCGCGGCCACCGCGCCGCTAGGGGCCGTCCTGCACTGCCGGGTCGAGTTCCGGATCGACGGGGAGAACTTCGTCCGGCCCGGCTACACCGAGGACGTCACCGTGCGGGTCAGGGATCCGCGGCTGCCGCTGATCACCGTGCCCGACACGACCGTCACCGGGACCGCGCCCACGGTCATCGAGTACTCCGCGACCGCGATCGACGCCGACCGCGAAACGCCGTTGACGCCGTTCTGCACCCCGTCTTCCGGGAGCCTCTTCCCGGTCGGCGCCACCACGGTGACGTGCACGGCGACCGGGCGGGGCGGCACCGCCACCGAGACCGCGGTCATGTCCGTCGACCCGGGCGGGGAGTTCCGGCAGGAGCTGTGGCAGGTCTCGGTCGAGTCCGGCCCGGACCGCGTCGTCACCGGTACGCAGCGCGATCTCTCGCCGTCGTTCGGGACGCCGTGCGGCTCGGGGCGGCAGGGCTCGGCGGACGTCTCGCCGGACGGCGCCGCGCTGGTGTTCCACAACGACCGCCGTCAGCTCTGCGTGGCCCCGGCCGACGGCGGTCCCGCGCGGATCCTGGTGCAGGACACCGGAAACGTGGACGACCCGGCCTGGTCGCCGGACGGCTCGCTGGTCGCCTTCGACAGCGCGCCCACCGAGTCCCGGCCGAGCGTCCGGGCCGTGCCGGCGGCCGGTGGCGCGCCGTCCGTGCTGATCGACGGCCCGGGCGGGGCCGCGCAGCCGGCGTTCCGGCGGATCGCCGACGTCGGCGTGACCGCGACCGCCGTCCCGGCCGCCATCCCGTTCTCCGGGCTGACGACGTTCGAATTCGTGGTCACCAACCACGGCGTCGCCGCGTCGCCCGGCGTCGGGTTGTTCGTCCGGCTGACCGCCGGGCTGCGGCCGCAGGCGCCGATCACCAGCGTCGGCACCTGCACGCCGGAGCTCGTCTGCGCCTTCGGCACGCTCGCGCCGGGCGCGCAGGCGCGGGTGCGGTTCAGCGCCACCGGCGCCGAGCCCGGGGCGCAGGCCGCCACCGGCACGGTCACCACGGCGGGCCAGGACGCCGACGCACGGGACAACTCCGCCACCGCCGCGGTCACCGTCGGCGCGAAGCCGCTGCCGCCGGTCACGCCGGGGTCGTTGTCGGTGGGGCTGGCGGTGTCGGCCGTCCCGCTGTTCACCGGCGGCGACGATGTCGTGCTGACGTTCCTGGTGCACAACGGTTCCGGCGCGCCGATGCCGGACGTCCGCCTGGTCACCCAGCTGCCGCCGCAGCTGCCCGCGACCTCGGTGCCGCCGGGGTGCGCGCCGGGCGGCGGCAGCTGCGCGCTCGGGACGCTGGCGCCCGGGCAGACCGTGGAGGTCCGGATTTCGCTGGCGGCCAGTGCCGCGGCGGATGCGCCGGTGTCCGGCACGGTCAGCACGAGCGGGCCGGACACCAGCCCCGGCGACAACACGGCCGGCGCGCGGGTGGTGATCCGCCGTCCGGTGGTGACCGTGGATCCGGGCGTCGGCCCGCTGGGCTCCGTCCCGCGCGTGACGGGCACGGACTTCCCGCCGGGCGCGACGGTCCGGCTGGCCTGGTCGGCCGGGATCTCCGAGACGCCGGGGCTGGCCACGGTGGGCGTCGACGGGAAGTTCGAGGCGCAGTTCCTGATCTTCCACCACGACCTGATCGGGCCGCGCACGGTCGCGGTCACCTCGGTGAGCGGCCCGAAGTTCGGGGCGGCGCAGTCGAACCCGATCCTCGTGGTCCTGCGCACGGAACAACCCCCGTTCATCAGCCGCGGCTGACCCGGGAGCCGCGGCGCACCCGCTGCCCGTTGGGGCAACCAGCGGCGCACGGCCGCACACCCGTCCGCTGGTGCCGGACGCGCGAGACGAAAGGGAGACTTCCGCGCATGGGAGCAACGGCGACGCTGTCCGAGCCCGGTCTGGTCGCGGAACCGGGCCAGGAGACGAGCTGCACGGTGACCATCCGGAACGCCGGGCAGGTCGTCGACCAGTTCGCGATCGACGTGGTCGGTGACGCGAGTGGCTGGGCCGCCGCGGAACCGGCGACGGTCAACCTGCTGCCGGGGGAGACCGGGACGGTCACCGTGCGGTTCGCGCCGCCGCGGTCCTCCGACGTCCCCGCCGGGACGATCCCGTTCGGCGTCCGGGTGTTCTCGAGCGAGGACCCGGCCGGCTCGGTCGTCGAGGAGGGCACCGTCGAGCTCGGCGCCTTCACCGAGGTGACCGCCGAGATCGTGCCGGCCAAGGTGGAGGGCAGTGCCAAGGCCGACTTCGAGGTCGCGGTGGACAACCGCGGCAACCGGCCGGTGGCGGTGGAGCTGAGCCCGCTGGACCCGGAGGACGAGCTGGACTTCCGGCTCGAGCGCGACCGGGCCGACCTGGCGCCGGGTACCGCCGCGTTCGTCCGGATGCGCGCCAAGCCCCGGAAGCGGTTCCTGCGCGGGCAACCCGTCCGGCACCGCTTCCAGGTGTTCGTCGTCGCCGACGGGGCCGAGCCGATCAAGACCGAAGGCACCATGGTGCAGCGGCAGCTGCTGCCGAAGTGGCTGCTGCCCGCGCTCGCCGCGCTGCTGGTCCTCCTGCTCGCCCTGGTGACGTTGTGGTTCACCGTGCTGCGGCCCGCGGTGAAGTCGGCCGCGCGGGAGGCCGCCGAAGAGCACAACCAGGAGATCGTGAAGGCGGCGCAGGACGCCGGCGCGGGGGCCGATCAGGCGAAGAAGAACGCCGACCAGGCCAAGCAGAACTCCGAACAGGCGATGAAGGCCGTCGGCCTGACCCCGCCGGGCGACAACCCGGCGCCCCCCGGTTCCGGACCCGGCGCGCCGCCGACCCGCGTCTCGAACGCGGCCGCCGCCGACGGGACGCCGACGGACTTCCGGGTGGCCGCGGACGCGAAGATCGACTCGAACGTCAACCGGTTCGCCGAGTTCCCCTACACCCTGCCGGACCCGAGCAAGACGCTGGTGATCACCGACCTGATCTTGCAGAACCCGCGCGGTGACACCGGAACCCTGCGGCTGCTGCGGGATTCCGGTGGCACCAAGACGGTGCTGCTGGAGGTCGGGCTTTCGAACTTCCGCGACCTCGACCACCACTGGCTGCAGGCCTGGCGGTTCCAGCCGGGGGACAAGATCGTGCTCGCGGTCAGCTGCCAGAACCCGGGGGACCGGGGCCGCTGCACCCCGTCGGTCTCCTTCTCCGGCCGGGTCGAGTAGGCCGTGCTAGATGAGCCCTTCGCGCATGGCGAACGCCACCGCGTGGGCGCGGTTGCGGAGCTGGAAGCGGTTGGTGATGTCGTGCAGGATCGACTTCACCGTCCGCTCCGAGTAGCTCAGCTGGTCGGCGATCTCCTTGGTCTCGAACCCGTCGGCGACCAGCCGCAGCACCCGGGTCTCCCGCTGGGACATCCCGGCCAGGTCCCACCCGTTCGGGCGCAGCACGTCCCGCTGCAGCCGGGACACCCGGGACAGCAGGCGGCCCAGCAGGTCGGGCGGCAGTGCGCCTTCGCCGACGGCCGCGGCCTTCACCAGGCGCACCAGGGTGTCCGGGGTGGCGTCGGCGCGGCGGATGATCGCCGACACGCCGTTGCCCACGACGTCCAGCAGCTCCGAGTCCTCCACCTCGCCGGCGACCAGGACGACGCCGGCGTGGCCGGCGCACTGGAGGCTGCGCAGCAGCTGCCGGGCCTCCTCGTTGAGCCGCTCCACGATGACCAGCACCACGGCGGGCTCGCCGGAGTCCTCGTCGGCGAAGCGGATTTCGGGACGTGACCGCAGCGCGGCCGTGACGCCCGCGTGGGTGATGGTGTCGGTCGCGTGCAGCAGCACCGGAACCTGGTCGGTGATCATCGGCGAAAGCCCTCCCTCGAACGATGTCGGATCGCTCCACCTCCCAGGATCGTGGTGCGGGCGCTCGCCGAACAGGGACATGGAGTCCCGATATGTCCCGCTTTCTTACTCCGATCGGGCAATGCCGGCCTCTTTGGCCTTGGCGATGGCCTGGGTGCGGTCGGTGACCCGGAGCTTGCGGAAGATGTGGGACACGTGGTTGCGCACGGTCTTGTGGCTCAGCACCAGCTCTTCGGCGATCGACGCGTTGCCCATGCCCTGGGCGACGAGCCGCAGGATCTCCTTCTCGCGCAGGGTGAGCCGCGGGAACGACTCGTCGCGCGGGGTCGCCGTGCCCAGCAGCGACAGGACCCGGGTGGCGATCGCCGGGCTGAAGATGGCCTCGCCGTCGCCGATCACCCGGACCGCGCGGATGATCTGCTCGTTGCGCGCCCCCTTGAGCAGGTAGCCGCGGGCGCCCGCGCGCATGGCGGCGAACACCGCGGCCTCGTTCTCGAACATGGTCAGCATGAGCACGCCGGTGTGCGGGCTCGCGCTCACGATCCGGCGCGTGGCCTCGACCCCGTCGAGGTCCGGGAGGTTCAGGTCCATCAGGACGACGTCGGGGTCCAGCCGGCCCGCGTCGGCGACCGCGGTCAGGCCGTCGGCCGCCTCGCCGGCGACCTCCATCCCGTCGGTGGCGTCGAGCATCGCGCAGAGGGCCGCGCGGAAGACCGGGTGGTCGTCCACCACGAGGACGCGCAGGGCGCCGAACACGGCTTCACTTCCCCGCGGCGAGCGGCAGCCAGGCGGCGATCCGCGTGCCCCCGGAGGAAACCGGCTCGACCCGGCAGCCGCCGCCGAGGTCGCCGGCGCGCTCCCGCATCGACCGCAGCCCGGTCCCGCCGACCGCGGGCAGGGCCTCGCCGTCGGTGCCCACGCCGTCGTCGACGATCTCCACGTGCAGATCGCCGTCCCGTGGCCAGAGGTGGACGGTGCACTCCCTGGCCCCGGAGTGGCGGGCGACGTTCACCAGCGCCTCGCGGATGATCCGGTAGGCGGTGACCTCGACCTCCGCCGGCAGCGGCGGCAGTTCGCCGCGCACCTCGACCCCGACCCGCAGCGGCCCGTGTTCGGCGGGCACCCGGCCGGTGAGCGTGGCGGCGTACCGGCGCACGGCCGGCACCAGCCCGGCCTCGTCCAGGGCCGGCGGCCGCGCGTCGGCCACGATCCGCCGCAGGTCGGTGATCGCGCCGTAGAGCTCGTCCTCGAGCCGGGCCAGGAGGTGCTCGGTGCCGGCCCGGTCCCGCGCGATCAGCTCGCGCGCCGCGCGCAGCCCGAGCACGGCGGCGGTGAGCGTCGGCCCGAGCCCGTCGTGCAAATCGTGGAGCACCCGTTTCAGCCGGTCTTCGTAGCCCGGGGGACGACCGAAGTCGGCGACGACGAATGTCCGGCGCATCTTCTCCCCGTCCGCCAGAAATGGTCCGGATCTCCGTGACAAACCGGGGAACCGGGTTTCGTGCGGGTAGCCCAGCCGGCTGCTCCGTTGCGCGTAGCGGGATGGTCACCCGCTGTACTAATCGCCGTAACTCGCCCGGGCGTTTCACGCCGGGCCGCCGCCGAAGGTCACGGTATGGTCCCGAACCGGAAACGCTCGTAACGGCCCAGGCCGAGGCGATGATCCGAGCGGCGCAGCGGGCGCGGTGGGTCAAAAACGATTCATGAACTGCGCGGTGAACCGGTGGAAATTCGACAGAGCGCCGACGCCGCACTTCCGGGAAGTGGCACGGCGGATGGAGCAGGACGACGGTGGCAAGTGGCGGATCGGCTCCATTCTTTTCGTCCCCCTGATCGACACCTCCGGCGCCGGATCAGCCGCTGAGGCCGAGGAGGGCGTCGAGCAGTTCCCCGGGTGTTTCGACCTGCGGGAGGTGCCCGGTCCGGGGGAGCAGGGTGAACGTCGACCCGGGGATGGCGGCGGCGTAGGCCTTCCCGTAGCCGGGGCCGGCGATGCCGTCGCTTTCGCCCCAGATCACGTGCACCGGGACGGTGACCTCGCCGAGCCGTCCGGCCAGTGCCGGATCGGCCATCGCCGGGCCGGTGTAGCCGATCAGGGCCCGCACGTCCGGGCTCGGCCCGCTCCCGCCGGCCGGCGGCGCCTTGCCCGGGTCGTGAAAGGACAGTGCCCGGATCTCGGTGAGCGACATGCCGCTGATGTCGGTCATCGGGTGCTCGCCGACCTCGATGCCGATCCCGTCGACGATCACCGCGTCGCGGACGCGCGGGCTGCCCAGCAAGGCGATTTCGGCCGCCAGCCAGCCGCCGAAGGAGTTGCCGATGACCGTGACGTCCGTGACGTCGAGGTCCTCCAGCAGTCCGGCGTACAGCCGGGCCAAGCCGGTGACGCCGGTCAGGCCGGCGTCCTTCGGGGTGCCCGCGAAACCCGGGTGGGTGGGCAGGAGCACCCGGGACCGGGTGCGTTCGGCGAGCAGGCCGGCGAAGCCGGTCATCGTCGCGACGCCGCCACCGCCGTGCAGGAGCAGGAACGTGCGGGTGCGGTCGTGGACCTCGAGGGTCACCTCGGCCGGGCCGAGGGTGCGGGTGGTGCGGAGAGTCGTCATGGGTCCTTCTCGGGTTCGGGGCTTACCTAAGGAACCTTATATAAGGTTGTTTAGATAAGCAACCTGAGTCGGATGGGATAGGGTGAGCGCATGAAGTACCGCCCCGGCGACGTCTCCCTGGCCGTCAAACGCCTGCAGTACCGCCACCACCGGGCGTTGAGCCGGGCACTGGCGCCGCTGGGGCTTTCGCTGGTGCAGTGGGACACCCTGCGGCACCTACACCGCCGCCCGGACGCGTCCCTGCACGAGCTGGCCGTCCTCACCTTCCAGACGGACCAGTCCTTCGGTTCGCTCGCGACCCGCATGGCCGACCGCGGGCTCATCGAGCGCGTCCCGGGCCCGGGACGCGCGGTGCGGCACCGGCTCACGGAGGAAGGCGCCCGGCTGCGCGCCGAGGGCCAGAAGCTGGTCGACGGCGTCGCCGAATCGTCGTTCCGCGCTCTGTCGCAGGACCAGCTCGACCAGCTGGGCGAGCTCCTGGACCGCGCTCTCGGCCCCGACCCGACGGCCTGATCGCCCACCATCGCGGGCCCGCTCCCGGCCGCTTACCCGCCGGCCGGGTGGACCGCCGGGGGACCGGGCTTCACGACCGGACGGGCGTGCCGGCCCACGGTGTCCGGCTGTCCTCGTCCGCGGCGACGTCCACCGCCGTCAAGGCCGGGAACTCGGCCGGCCGGTGGGTCACCACCAGGGCCGACCGGCCTTCCGTCGCCGCCAGGACCACGGCCGCCAGCGCCGAAGCCGTCGGGGTGTCCAGGTGGGCGGTCGGCTCGTCCAGGAGCAGGATCGGCCGGTCCGACAGCAACGCCCGGGCCACGCCGAGGCGCTGACGCTCGCCGCCGGACACCGGAGTGCCGTGCGTGCCCAAGGCCGTGTCGAGGCCGCCGGGCAGGTCCGTGAGCCACGAGGACAGCTGAGCGCCGTCCAGTGCGGCCCGCAGCTCGGCGTCCGAGGCCGAAGGCCGGGCCAACCGGAGGTTCTCCCGGAGCGTGCTGTCGAACAGATGCGTCTCCGGGCCGCACCACGCGATCTGCTCGCGGACCGAATCTCCGTCGTAGGCCAGCGTGTTCGTGCCGTCCAGCAGCACCCGCCCCGCCGAGGGGTCGAGGTAGCGCATCAACGCCGCGATCACCGTGCTCTTGCCCGCGCCCGAACGGCCCGTCAGCACGACGCGGCGGCCGTGGCCGATGGGCAGGTCCACGTCCCGGACCGCGTCGGCCGGGTGGCCCGGCCAGCGGACCGACAGGTGCTCGGCCGCCAGCTCGGTCGCGGCCGGGGCGATCGCCGCCGCCGGCGTGTGCGGCGTGGGAAGGGCGTCCAGTTCGGCGAGGCGGCGCGCGGAGCCGGACGCGCCGAGCAGCCGCTGGGCCGCCTCCGGCAGGCCGGCCACCAGCTCGGCCGTCGCCAGGGGGGTCAGCGCCAGCACCGCCAGCGCCGGGCCGGGGATCGTGCCGGCGCGCACCGCCAGGATGCCCAGCACCAGGCACGCGACCGACGTCAGCCCGACCCCGGCCGCGGCGATCCCGCCGCCCAGGCCGCGCCAGGTCGCCGACCGGCGCTGGAGGGCGGTCAGGGCGGAGTCGAGTTCCCGCAGCCGTCCGTGCCGCCGTGCCGCCGCGTCGTGGGTGATCAGGTCGGCCGACGCCTGCAGCAGCTCCACCGTCCCCGCGGTCAGGTCCGCGCGCAGCCGCGCCGTCGAGCGCTGCGCCCGGCGGCCCGCCAGTGCCGCGACCGCGGGGGTCACCACCCCGGCGACGGTCAGGCCCAGCGCGGCCGGGAGCAGCGCGCCGGGCAGGATGAGCCCGAGCGTGACGGCGGTCGCCGACAGGACGGCGAACGTCGAAACGCCCGGGACCAGACCCCGGACCAGGACGTCCTGCTGGCTGTCCACATCGGACACCAGCCGGTGCAGGAGGTCGCCGCGGCGCAGGCGCGAGGTGCCCGCCGGGCCGATTCGGGCCAGCTGCGCCCACACCCGCACCCGCAGCTCCGCCAGCGCCCGCAGGGCGACGTCGTGCGAGAGCAGGCGCTCGACGTAGCGGAAGAGCCCCTTCGCCAGGCCGAACGTCCGCACCGCGACGATCGCCACCATCAGGCTCAGCACCGGCGGGTGCAGGGCCGCGCTCGCGATCAGCCACGACGACGTCGCCGTGAGCGCGACGCCGCAGCCGAGCGCGGCCGTCGCGGCCAGGCAGGCCAGCGCCAGCCGCAGCCGGTGCGGCCGGATCGCTTCGCGCAGCGGCCGCCACCGCGGTACGTCCACAGTGGACGGCTCGGCGACCGCCGGGGCGACCGGCCGGGAAACCGCCCGCGGCGACACCGCGGAGGAGGGCGAAGGGACGGCGACCGGTTCGCCCAAGGACACCACGCGGTCGCAGCGGGCCAGCACCGCCGGGTGGTGGCTGACGAGCACCGCGGTCCGGCCGGCGAGCACCTTCGGCAGCCGCTCCAGGATGGCCGCCTCGGTCTCCGCGTCGACGCCTTCGGTCGGTTCGTCCAGCAGGATCAGCGGCCGGTCGAGCAACACCGCGCGGGCCAGTGCGACGCGGCGGCGCTGGCCGGTCGACAGCCCGGCCCCCAGCTCGCCGACCACCGTGGCCAGGGGGACGTCGAGCGCCGCGGTGTCGGCGGCGGCGAGCACGGCGTCGTCGGGTGCGTCCGGGGAGCCCAGGCGGATGTTCTCCGCCACCGTCCCGGCGACCAGGTGCGGCTGCTGCGGCACCCAGGCCACGTGCCGGTGCCAGGTCGCGCGGCCGATGCCGGCGAGATCGGTGTCGCCGAGCAGGATCCGGCCGCCGTCGGGCCGCCGCCAGCCCAGGAGGAGGTCGAGCAGCGTCGACTTGCCCGCCCCGCTCGGTCCGGTGACGCCGACGACCTCACCGGGCGGCAGGCGCAGGCTGAAGCCGTCGAGAACCGGCCCGGACCGGCCGTCGACCGTGACGTCTTCGCAGCGCAGCGCCACGCGCGTGAGGTCGGGAACCGTGCCGGTGCCCGTGTCCGCGCTGGGCGTGCCGGCGAGCGCGATGATGTCCTCGGCCGCCGCGAGACCTTCGGCGCTGTCGTGGAACCGCGCGCCGACCGCCCGCAGCGGCAGGTAGACCTCCGGCGCGAGGATCAGCACGACGAGCGCGGTCCGCAGGTCGAGTTCGCCGGCCAGCAGCCGCAGGCCGACCGACACCGCCACCAGGGCGACCGACAGCGTGGCCAGCAGCTCGAGGGCGAGGGCGGAGAGGAACGCGACGCGCAGGGTCCGCATGGTGTGCGTGCGGTACTTCCCGGTGATCTCCCGCAGCGACCGGATCTGCGCCCGCGCCCGGCCGAACGCCGTCAGCTCGGCGAGCCCCGCGACGAGGTCGAGGAAGTGGTTCCCCAGCACGGACAACGTCTGCCACTGCCGCCGGACGTCGCGCTGGGTGTACATCCCGATGAGGATCATGAAGACCGGGATGAGCGGCACCGTGAGGCCGACGATCACCGCGGCGGCCCAGTCGGCGACCAGGATCCGGGTGCCGACGACCAGCGGCACGACCGCCGCGATCAGCAGCTGCGGCAGGTAGCGCGAGAAGTAGCCCTCGAGCCGGTCGACGCCGTGCGTGGCCAGGGCCGCGACCTCGGCGGGGGAGCGGCCGGCCTGCCGCGGCCCGATCCGCAGCGCGGCCGAGATCACCGTCTCGCGCAGTTGCGAGAGGGCACGGGCGGCGGCGCGGTGCGCGGTCGTCTCGGCCAGCCAGGTGATCCCGGCCCTGGCCAGGACGACCAGCATCAGCAGGCCGAGCGGCAGCACGAGGCTGCGGAGGGAAAAGCCGTCGAGGAACGCCCACGTGATCGTCTTCGCCAGCAGCTCCGCCTGGGCGAGCACCAGCATCGCGGTGAGCGCGCCCAGCGCGGCGCAGGCGAGGACGAACGGGCGGACCGCGCTCGCGTGCCGCAGCAGCCGCGGATCGAGCGGCTTCACCGGCCGGCCACGGGCAGGCCGCCGCCGGCCGGGATCGAGGCCCGGCTGATCCGCTTGCGGAACACCCAGTACGTCCAGGCCTGGTAGGCCAGCACGATCGGGGTGAACGCGACCGCGACCCAGGTCATGATCTGCAGGGTGTACGGCGTCGAGGACGCGTTCGTCGTGGTCAGGCCGAACGCCGGGTCGGTCGTCGAGGGCAGGACGTTCGGGTAGAGCGACCAGAACAGCGTGGAGGTGACGGCGATGATGGCGCCGGCGGTGCCGGCGAACGCGAACCCGTCCCGGTCACCGGCGGCGAACAGCACCGCCGCGACGAGCAGCAGCGCGGCCAGCGCCGCCGACAGCCACGCCCAGCCGCCGTGCTCGATGGCGGTGGAGACGAGGAAGACGCCGCCGAACACGATCGCCGTGCCGCCGAGCGCCCGGCTCAGCGTGCGGGCCCGGTCGCGGAGGGCGCCGGTGGTCTTGAGGGTGAGGAACACGGCGCCGTGGAAGGTGAACAGGCTCAGCGTGGCCAGGCCACCGAGCAGGGCGTACGGGTTGAGCAGGGTGAAGAACGTGCCGGTGAAGTGGTGCTCGGCGTCGAGGGGGACGCCGTGGACGATGTTGCCGAAGGCGACGCCCCACAGCAGCGCGGGCGCGGCGGAACCGAAGACGATGACCCAGTCCCAGACGTTGCGCCAGCGCGGGCTGTCGAGCTTGCCGCGGAACTCGAACGCGACCCCGCGCAGGATCAGCGCGACGAGCACCAGCAGCAGCGCCAGGTAGAAGCCGGAGAACAGGCTCGAGTACCAGAGCGGGAAGGCGGCGAAGGTGGCGCCGCCGGCGACGAGCAGCCAGACCTCGTTGCCGTCCCAGACCGGGCCGATCGTGTTGATCAGCACCCGGCGGTCGGTGTCGTCGCGGCCGAGGACACGCAGCAGCGTGCCGACGCCGAAGTCGAAGCCTTCGAGGACGAAGTAGCCGGTCCAGAGGACCGCGATGAGCAGGAACCAGATGTCGGTGAGGGCCATGGCGGGTCTCCGGCGTCTCAGTAGGCGAAGGCCGCGGGGCGCGGCTCATCGGAATCGGTCTCGTCCGCGGGTGCCTCCGGTGGCGGGGGACCGGCCTTGGCGTAGCGGACCATCAGGACGCCGTCGACGACCGCGAGGACGCCGTAGAGCAGGGTGAACACGATCAACGAGGTCAGGACGTTGCCCGCGGAGACCGTGGGCGACACCGAGTCGGCGGTCTTGAGCACGCCGAACACCGACCACGGCTGACGGCCCATCTCGGTGAAGATCCAGCCGACGCTGTTGGCCAGGAACGGAAGGGCGATCCCGAGGGTGGCGGCCGGGAAGAACCAGCGGCCGCGCGGGGTGCGGCCGCGGCGGAGCAGCCACAGGCCGGCCAGCGAGATCAGCAGGCAGAGGAAGCCGAAACCGATCATCAGGCGGAACGTCCAGTAGGCGACCGGGATGTCCGGCCGGTACTCGCCGGGGCCGTACTGCCGCTGTTCGGCGGCCTGCAGGTCGTTGATGCCCTCGACCCGCCCGTCGAACTCCCCGGTGGCCATGAAGGACAGCACGCCGGGGACGCGGATGCTGAACTTCTCCTGCGAGCCGTCGAGCGAGCCGATGGTGAGCAGCGAGAACGACGCGGGGGCGACGGTGTCGTAGAGCGCTTCGGCGGCGGCCATCTTCATCGGCTGCTGCTCGGTCATCAGCCGCGCCTGCAGGTCACCGGTGACGATCACGCCGAAACTGGCCACCAGCACCGTGACCAGGGCGAGCTTCATCGACGGCCGGAAGACGCCGTCGTCGCGGTTCTTCCGCAGCTGCCAGGCGCTGATCCCGACGACGAACATGCCACCGGTGAGGAAACACGCGGTGATGGTGTGGGCGAAGGCGCCGACCGCGGTGGAGTTGGTCAGCACCGCGCCGAAGTCCTTCAGCTCGGCACGGCCGGTGGCGGGGTTGACCGCGTAGCCGACCGGGTGCTGCATCCAGGAGTTGGCGGCGAGGATGAAGTACGCCGACAGCACGGTGCCGACCGAGGCGAGCCAGATGGTGGCCAGGTGGAGCTTCTTCGGCAGCTTGTCCCAGCCGAAGATCCACAGGCCGAGGAACGTCGACTCCAGGAAGAAGGCCAGCAGGCCCTCGATGGCCAGCGGCGCGCCGAAGATGTCACCGACGAACGTGCTGTAGTCCGACCAGTTCATCCCGAACTGGAACTCCTGCACGATGCCGGTCGCCACGCCCATGGCGAAGTTGATGAGGAACAACTTGCCCCAGAACTTCGTCATCCGGCGGTAGCGGTCGTTCCCCGTGCGCACCCAGGCCGTCTGCATCCCGGCGACCAGGAAGGACAGGCCGATGGTCAGCGGGACGAAGAGGAAGTGGTAGACGGTGGTGATCCCGAACTGCCATCGGGCGAGGTCCAGGGCGCTCATCGGGGTCTCCTGCTCGTTCGGGGTTACCCGGAGAGCATCCGATGGGGGAGCGGGCCCGGCTTAGGGTCCTTGGTCACTTCCCGGACGGCCACCGGTCCCTGCCGCCGGGGACCCGCCCGCTCGGGCCCGAGCAGGAGCCGGCCGGCACGGACAAAAGTGTATAACGACCTATACGGCATCGCTCGTGCCGGCGAAAATCGCGGCCCGAACAGGCCAAAGCCGCTCGGAGGACGCCGGGAATCGACCGATGTTCGCTCAGCCGGCGACCTTCCGCGCCACTCCGCCGTAGAGCTGCGTGTTGGCGTTCGGGTCGTCCGAGATGTCGCCCGGACCGCCCGGCCGCCACAGGGCGCAGCCGACCAGGCCGGGTTCGATCAGTTCGAAGTCGCCGAACATCGTCTCGACCTCCCGGTACGTGCGGGTGGTCGCCTGGTCGTTGCCCCTGGCCAGGTTGAACGTGCCCACCGCGCTGTTGATCCGGTCGCTGTCGCGGTCGCTGACCATGTGGGAGATCGCCAGGTAGCTGCCGGCCGGGACGCGGCGGCGGTATTCGGCGAGCAGGGCGTGCGGGTCGCTGGCGTCGGGGATCCAGTGCAGCATGGCCACCATCAGCATGCCGATCGGTGCGCCGAAGTCGAGCCGGCGGACGTCCGGGTCGGCGAAGACGCCGTCCGGGTCGGTGAAGTCGGCGTGGGCGATCGTGGCGTTTTCGCTGGTGCGCAGGAGCATCTTGCTGTGCGCGACGGCGATCGGGTCGCGGTCGACGTAGACCACGCGGCAGCGGGGGTCGATCTCGCCGGCGATCTGGTGGACGTTGCCGACGGTCGGGATCCCCGAGCCGATGTCGAGGAACTGGCGGATGCCCAGGTCCATCAGGGTGCGGACGACCCGGCCGAGGAACGCGCGGTTGAGCCGGGCGACGTTCCGGATGCCGGGCATGATCTTTTCGGCCTGTTCGGCGGCGTCCCGGTCGGCTTGGAAATTGTGGGCGCCGCCCAGCAGGTAGTCGTAGGTCCGGGAACTGCTGGGTTTCGTCGTGTCGATACCCGGAGGAACCCATTCCTCTTCTCGGTGTTGCGTTGTCATCGTCATGCACCTCGCTCGCCTTCGAACGAAGAACATACTCACTCCCGCGGCGCCGTCGATTACGCCATCGGTGTGACGGCGTTTCAGCCAATGGGTGCTGTTGCCTGCGGCCGGATGGGCCTAAGGTGGCAGACTTCTTCCGGACTGCCGAGGAGAGGAAATGATCGTCCCGGTCGCACCAGGCCGTCGGATCCTGCTGGGGCACACCCCGTCGTTGTTGCGGCAGCGGGTCGGGTTCACGTCTTCCCTGCGTGCGCACGGCGATATCGTGCGCGTGTTCCTCGGTCCGCTGGAGGCGTATTTCCTGACGAGCCCGGAGTTGGTCAACCACGTCCTCGTGACCGAGGGGACGAGCTTCTCGAAGGGGATCATCTTCGACCGTTTCCGGCCGTTCATGGGAAACGGGCTGGTCATGTCGGAGGGTGCCTTCCACCTGCGGCAGCGGCGGTTGGTGCAGCCGGCGTTCCACGGTGCGCGGCTCGCCGCGTACGCGGACACGATGGTGCGGGTCACGGCGGAGCTGGCCGGTGGCTGGCGGGCGGGGGAGGTGCGCCGGCTGGACGCGGACATGCAGTGGCTGGCCATCACCGTCGTGGGGGAGACGTTGTTCGCCACCGAGCTGGGGCGGCGGGCGGTCGCGGAGGCGCGCCGGTCGATCCCGGTGGTGCTGAAGGCGGGGATGGTGCGGGCGTTGTCCCCGAGGTTCCTGGAACACGTCCCGGTCATCCCCGCGAACCGGCGGTTCGACCGGGCGGTCGAGCGGCTGCGGCGGATCGTGCACGAGGTGATCGCCGGCTGGCGCGCCACCGGGGAGGACCACGGCGACCTGCTGTCGATGCTGATGCTGGCACGGGATCCCGGCACCGGTGAGGGCATGACCGATCATCAGGTCTACGACGAGGTCATCACGTTGCTGACGGCGGGGAGCGAGACCAGCGCGGTCGCGCTGACCTGGTTGTTCCACGAGCTGGCCCGGCACCCGGAGGTCGAGCGGCGGGTGCGGGCCGAGGTGGACGAGGTGCTGGCCGGGCGGGCGGCGACGTTCGCCGATGTGGCGAAGCTGGGGTACTTGCGCCGGGTGGTCAGCGAGGTCCTGCGGATGTACCCGATCTGGATCCTGATGCGACGGGCGTTGCGGGACGTCGAGCTCGGCGGGGTGCGGTTGCCCGCGGGTGCGGAGGTCATGTTCAGTCCGTTCGCGCTGCATTTCGATCCGCGGTTCCACGAGGATCCGGAGCGGTTCGATCCCGATCGTTGGCTGCCGCAGCGGGCGGCGCGGGTTCCGCGGGGGGCGTATGTCCCGTTCGGTGCGGGTGGCCGGCAATGTGTCGGGCAGGCGTTCGCGCAGACGGAGATCGTTCTGGTGGCGGCGACGGTGCTGGCGGGGTGGGAATTGCTTCCGGTGCCCGGTGTGCCGGTGCGTCTCACGGTGACGTCGGCGGCGTACCCCGACCGGATGCCGATGACGGTGGTGCCTCGCCGGGCGAGGTGACGGATATCGAAAACCGTGTTTTCTGTTTTTGATCGACACTGATTTGTTTCGGAGGTAGTTTCTCGTGTTCGGATTCCGTCGTGGGATGAAGCACGCCGTCGGCCGTCGCCGCCGGGCCGTGGTGCTCGTGCTGGTGGCGTTCGGGTTCCTGCTGGTTCCCGTGTCCGCCAGAGCGGAGGGTGCGAGCTGCCGGGACGTGTATTTCCCGGTGACGCTCGTGGCGTTGCCGCAGACGATGCACGGCACCCTGTGCGTGCCGGCCGGTGGTGCGGGCACGGTGCAGGTGCTCATTCCCGGGGGTACGTACAACAGTTCGTACTGGGACATCGGGTACCAGCCGGAGATCCGGTCCTACCGGCTGGCGATGAACAACGCGGGGTATGCGACGCTGGCGCTCGACCGGCTCGGTACCGGGGGGAGCAGCACGCCGCCGAGTGCGGTGCTGACGACGGTCACCGAAGCCGCGGTGGTGCACCAGGTGATCCGGGCCGTGCGGTCGGGGGCGCAGGGGCCGCGGTTCGGGAAGGTGATCCTGGCCGGGCATTCGTTCGGGTCCGGTACCGCGAGCATCGAGGCGGCCACGTTCCACGACGTCGACGCCGTGCTGGTCACCGGGCTGGCGCACCGGCTGAACCTCACCGGGACGACGGCGGTCTTCGCCGCCACCTACCCGGCTCTGCTCGATCCGCGCTTCGCCGCGGGTGGTTTCGACCCCGGTTATCTGACGACGGTGCCGGACAGCCGGTATTCGATCTTCCACGCGCCGGGCCCGAAGGTCGCCGGGGCGATCGCGTTCGACGAGGCGACGAAGGACACCTCGGCCTATGAGCAGGCGGCGGACCTGTTCCCGGTCGGGATCATCGCGCCCTATTCGCTGTTGATCGACCGGCCGGTGATGGTCGTGCTGGGCCAGGACACGGTCTTCTGCGGGTTGCTGGCGACCAACTGCTCGTCGGGGGACGGGATCAGGAGTTCGGAGACGCCGTACTACGCCCCCGGTGCGGACCTGACGACCTACGCGCTGCAGGGGTATGGGCACGCGATCAACTACGCGCCCAACGCGCCGGACTACTTCCGGGCCGTCATCGCGTGGGCGGACCGGAAGGTCGGCGGGTGAGCGGGCGGCCGAGGGGCCGCGTGTAACTTTCACGGCTCATTTGTCCTCTGTGGACGTTGTGTAGGGCTCTGAGGTGGCACGGCGCACCGGTCCGGTTTTCCCGGTGCCGGTGGCGCGGGTCGTGGATTGACAACGGCTCGCCCGGAAGTTCAGGCTTGCCCGACGCATGTTAGCGATAACAGTCGTCGTGCTCGTGTGAGACCGATCTGGCCGTCCAACGGCGGGTAGCTGACCGGGAGAGAGTCGTCATGAACAGAAGAAGCATCAGCCGCAGGAGCCGGCACCTGATCGCCGTGCTCGCCGCTGCGGCGACGGTCGCGGTGACGGCGTTGTTCGGCGCCGAAGCGGCCCAGGCCGACGTCACCGGCGCCTTGCGCGGGGTCGGTTCGGGGCGGTGCCTGGACGTCCCGAACGCCAACCAGACCGACGGCACCTCCGTGCAGATCTACGACTGCTCGGGCGGGGCGGGCCAGCAGTGGACCTCGACCTCGAGCGGCCAGCTGACGGTGTTCGGCGGCAAGTGCCTGGACGTGGCGGGCGCCGCGACCACCGCCGGGACCCGGGTGCAGATCTGGACCTGTCACGGCGGGGCCAACCAGCAGTGGCGCGTCAACGCCGACGGCACGGTGGTCGGCGTGCAGTCCGGGCTCTGCCTCGACGTCAGCGGCGCCGGCACGGCCAACGGCACCGCGGTGGCCGTCTGGACGTGCCACGGTGGCACCAACCAGCAGTGGACGGGCCTGTCCACCACGCCCACGACCACCACGCCCACGACCACGACCGGGGGCAACAGCTGCACCCTTCCCTCGACGTACCGCTGGTCGTCGTCGGGTGCGCTGGCGCAGCCGAAGAACGGGTGGCTTTCGCTCAAGGACTTCACCAACGTCGTCTACAACGGCAAGCACCTGGTCTACGGGTCGACGGTCAACTCGTCGGGGTCCTACGGCTCGATGGCGTTCAGCCCCTTCACGAACTGGTCCGACATGGCTTCGGCCGGCCAGAACGGGATGAACTCCGGCACCGTCGCGCCGACGCTGTTCTACTTCGCGCCGAAGAACATCTGGGTGCTCGCCTACCAGTGGGGTGCCTGGCCGTTCATCTACCGCACGTCGAGCGACCCCACCAACCCCAACGGGTGGTCCTCGCCGCAGCCGCTGTTCACGGGCAGCATCTCCGGCTCCGGCACCGGCCCGATCGACCAGACGCTGATCGCGGACGGGTCGAACATGTACCTGTTCTTCGCCGGTGACAACGGCAAGATCTACCGGGCGAGCATGCCGATCGGCAACTTCCCGGGCAGCTTCGGGTCGTCGTACACGACGGTCATGAGCGACACGCAGGCCAACCTGTTCGAAGCGGTCGAGGTCTACAAGGTCCAGGGCCAGAACCAGTACCTGATGATCGTCGAGGCGATGGGCTCGGGCGGCCGCTACTTCCGCTCGTTCACCTCCAACAGCCTCAGCGGTTCGTGGACCCCGCAGGCGGCCAGTGAAAGCAACCCCTTCGCGGGCAAGGCCAACAGCGGTGCCACCTGGACCAACGACATCAGCCACGGCGACCTGGTGCGGACCAACCCGGACCAGACCAAGACGATCGACCCGTGCAACCTCCAGTTCCTCTACCAGGGCAAGGACCCCGCTGCCGGAGGCGACTACAACCGGCTCCCGTGGCGGCCGGGCGTGCTGACGCTGCGGCGCTGACCCGGAAGAACCCCGCACGATGAGCAGCCCCAGCCGGTGACCGGCTGGGGCTGCTCATCGTGGCGCGTAGGTCACGGTCGTCCCTCCGCGCACGCAGGTCGCGGCCGAAACCGCCGCCGAAACCGTCGGCGCGACCGCCGAGACCGTCGGGACGACGACGCCAGGACCGCACAGCGGCGGTGGCGGTGGCGGCGGGGCTTCACCGCCCGCCGAGGCGAACCCCACGACCGCGGCCACGGCGCCCGCCACGACGAGCACGCCGGCGCCGGCCCACGCCAGGCCGCGCCCCGGCCGGGCGGGCGCTTCCGGCGGCGAGACCCGCGGGCGGACCGCCCCGGCGACCTCGGCGACGTCGACCGCGAACGGCTCCGAGCGCTCCGCCCGGAAGCCCTCCTCGTCGGCGAGGAACCGGTCGTACACCGCGAGCGCGGTGGTCCTCGTGCGGGCCAGCGCGGCCGCGGCGGCGGCGGGCGTGCCGTCCGGGCACAGGAACCCGTGCAGGAGCACGAGCGGGCGGCCGTACTCGTCCCGCGGTTCGCCGCGGGCTTCCGCCTCGGTCACGGCGTGCTCGGCCCACACGAGCACTCCGTACGGCGTCGCCGCGGCGCGCGAGGGCACCTCGTCCAGCGGTGTCGCCGTGGCTTCGAGGAACCCGTGCTCCCGCAGGAAGCCGGGGACCAGCAGGGCCGAGTAGCCGCGCCGGCGGCCGCGGGCGACCAGGAACGGCCACGCCCGGGCCGTCACCAGTCACCCCAGCGGTCGCCGCCGAGGCGGGACACGGGCAGTTTCGCCTCGAGCACCGCGACCTGCCGCTGCAGTTCGGCGACCACGCGCCGGCGGGCCTGGACGTACTGCTCCGCCAGCCGGTCGGCCTCGCCGAGCCGGGCCAGCCGGGCACCGCGCTCGGCCGGGTCGTCGTGCGGCGGCAGCGTGTCCAGCAGCAGCATCAGGCCCGACTGGGCGACCAGGCCGGCGCCGAGCGCCGAGGCCAGCACCCGCGCGGCGTGCGCGGTGAGGTGGCCGCCGAGCGTCCGCAGCGCCTCGGCCGGCCCCATCCGCATCCGCCGTTGCGCGGCCGCGAGCAGCTCCGCGCGGGTGGCCCGGTCGAGCGCGAGCTCGGTCTGGCGCAGGATGTCGGGCACGACCACCGCCAACGCGGCTTCGACGTTCCCGGGCCGGAAGTGCCCGCCGGGCTTCTTCCGGACCACGCCGCCGGAGAAGACGGCGAAGTCGTGCCCGACCGCGGTCACCGGGATCAGCCGCACGATCCGCCGGGCGCTGTGCACCTTGACCAGGTCGGCGAACCCGGGCGTGGCCATCAGCCGGTCGCGGACGATCCGCAGCCGCTCGTTCTCGTCCGGGTGCAGGTGGTCGAGCAGGTCCCACTTGGTGATGACGAAGGCGATCGGGCTGCGCACCGGCAGCATCGCGTTGATCATCGCGTCGAGGGAGGCCTCGAGCAGCAGCGCGCCGCGCTGGTCGCCCTGTTCGGCCTGCAGCAGGCGGAAGCCGTCGATGATGCCGACGAGCGCGTCGGCGCCGGCGATCGCCCGCAGCAGCGTCGCCTGCGCGGTCGAGCCCGGCGCGTCCGGGTCGGTCAGCAGCTCGCCCGGGTATTCGAGGTAGCCGAGCTTGACGACGGGTTCGGCCGCCCCCTCGACGTCGGCCATCACGCTGAACTCGAATTCGCGCAGCTCGCCGCGGGTCGTCCCGCGCGGCCACTCTTCGCCGACGTCGGCCGCCTTGCGGTACCACCGGTTCAGCTCGATCAGCTGCTCGTGCGGAACCCGCAGGTAGAAGCCGCGGTCGCCCGGGGTCTGCAGCCGGCGGTAGATCCCGGTCAGCAGCAGCGTCTTGCCCGAACCCTGCAGCCCGAGCGTGACGATCCGGAACGCGGGGATGCCCCCGGGCGGCCCGGCCAACGCGGCGGCGGCGGGGCGGCGCACGCGGCGGCGTCGCGCGAGCAGCAGCACGACCACCAGCGACAACGCGAGAACGATCAGCGCGAGGCTCACGGTTTTCCCCTTCCTTCACCGGGACGGAGCCGCGAGCCGGCCCGGAAATACGCCGGGATCCACGGTGTATCTGCCGGGCGCTTCCGGACTCTGACCGGCACAGCTCCCACAGCGGAAGGAACGACCATGCCCGAACCGGAGATCTACCACGCTCGCGCCGACGCCGGACGGGCGCGGCTGTTGACGGGCACCACCTCGCCGTTCACCATCACCGTCCGGTTCGCGGGCGGGCTGACCCAGGCCCAGCGGGACGCCTTCGCCGCGGCCGCCGACCGGTGGGCGACGGTGATCGTCGGTGACCTGCCGGACGTCGTCCTCGACGGCGAGCCCATCGACGACGTGCTGATCGTCGCCAAGGGCGCCGATATCGACGGGGACGGCCGCGTCCTCGGTCAGGCGCGGATCACCCACGTGCGGCCGGCCGGCCCGGAACCGTCGGCGCTGCTGCCGGTCCGGGGCGAGATGACGTTCGACAAGGCGGATCTGGTCAAGATGGCGGCGACCGGCATCCTCGGGGACGTCATCACCCACGAGATGGGGCACGTCCTCGGCGTCGGCTCGCTGTGGGCCGCCAAGGGACTGCTGGTCGGCAAGGGCACCAGCGACCCGGCGTTCTCCGGCCCGGCCGCGATGGCCGAGTACCGGAAGCTGGGCGGTTCCGGCGAAGCGGTGCGGGTGCCGGTGGAGGACACCGGCGGTCCGGGCACCCGGGACGTGCACTGGCGGGACCGCACCTTCGGCAACGAGCTGATGACCGGCTTCGTCGGCCACGCCCCGAACCCGCTCAGCCGGGTCACGGTCGCCTCCCTGGGCGACCTCGGCTACCAGGTCGACATCGACGCGGCGGACTCCTACGAGCTGCCCGCCGGCCTCGGGCCGGCGTCCGCGGGCGTGGCGGTGCACGCGCTGGCGGTCACCGCGGCCCCGGTCGAGCTCGCCCGGCCGTCCGTGCGCGGCTGACGCCCGGGATTCGTGGCCGGTTCCGCGGCGCCGGGACCGGCCACGGACCGGGTCAGCAGCTCGAGTGCATCTTCAGGTGGGCGATGTCGTCCCACAGCCCGGTGTCGAAGGTCGCCCAGGCCCGGAACCGGTAGCGTTCGGCGCTGCTCGGCATGTTCTGGACGAACTTGCGCCAGTCGCCGCCGACGGGGTGCTCGGTGGCCAGCGAGCCCAGGATCGCCCGGTTGGCGTCGAGCAGGTCGACGTGCCAGATGACCCAGGCGTCGTCGTCCTCCCCGCTGGTCACGGTGGCGTCGAAGGTGGCGGTGCCGTCGGGGGACAGGGTCCACTTGGCGCCCTCGAACATCGTGCAGTCCCCCTTCCTGATCAGCCCCCAGGTGAATTCCCACGGCGTCCAGCCGGTGAGCCGTTTCGCTGAGGCGTTCGCCGCCTCCATGATGACCGAAGGGTCCATGTCGGGTGCCTTTCCGCTCGTCTCGGTCCTACCGCCGGACAGAGGGGCGGGCGACGCGCTTGATACCGGTCACCGGCCGGGTGTCGCGGGCAGGGCGAGGGAGAGGGCGAGGTTCCCGTCGAGGAACATCAGCCCCCGCTCGCCGAACCGCCGGAACGCGGCTTCGACCGCGGGAACGCCGACGGTGAGGCCGAGCTCGCGGTGCACGGCCGCGGCGGTGCGGGGCCGGTCCACGCAGGCCAGGTAGAGGTCGGCGAGGGTGTCGCGGAAGGTGTGCGTGCCACGGCTTCCGGGATGCCGTCCGTCGTAGATCTGCAGGAACCCCGGAGCGCAGCGGTACACCAGCACCGGGGCCGGGTCCGCCTCCCACGCCGCCGTCCACGCCGACACTGCGTCCCGCAGCGGCGCGTAGACCTCCGGTGGCAGCTCGTGCTCGGGTTCGTACCCGAAGAAGTAGGCGACCCGGCGGAGGTGCACGGTGGCCGGGTAGACGTGCCGGTAGCTGGGCTCGGGTTCCCGTGACCGCAACGGGAACCGGCCGGGCTGGGTGAACAGCGGGCTGAACCGCTCCAGCCACAGCCGGGCCGCGCCGGCCGGCGGCTGCAGGTGGACCAGGTGCGGGACGACCGCCGCCTGCGCGGCGTAGGCCTCGGCCGGCTCGCCCGGGAAGCCCCAGAGGATGTTCCAGCCGACGGCGATGCCGTAGTACCGCGCCCAGCGCAGGAAGTTGACGTTCTGCGCGGCCCGGACCCCCTTGTCCATCAGCCGGAGCACCTCGGAACTCAGCGACTCCAGGCCCGGTTGCAGCTGGGTGACGCCGGCCCGGGCGAGCAGCTTCAGCTGGGCACGGGTGAGGTTCGCCTTGACCTCGTAGAAGATCTGGTACTCCCGGCCGGCCTCGGCCAAGGCCGGCACGAGCGTCCCGAGGTAGCCCGGCTCCATGATGTTGTCGACCGCGTCGAACCGGAAGGTGCGGTACCGCCGTGCCTGCCGGTCCAGCTCGCCGAGCACCCGGTCCGGCGACTTGGCGCGGAACCGCATGGTGGTGCCGTTGAGCCCGCAGAACGTGCAGTGGTGCTTGGCGCCCCACCAGCACCCGCGAGCCGACTCGAACGGCAGGGCGACGTGCCCGGTCGGCAACCCGGCGCGTTCCGCGCGCTCGAAGTACTCGTCGTAGTCGGGCACCGGCAGGTCGTCGAGCCGGTCGTGCGGCGCCTCGGCGGGCGTCGCGACGACCTCGTCGCCGACCCGCCGGGCCACGCCGGGGACGCCGCCGGGGTCCGTGCCGTTCGCGAGCGCGTCCAGCAGGCGCGGGAAGGCGACGTCCCCTTCGCCGAGCACGGCGAAGTCGACGCAGGCGACGGACCGGACCAGCTCCAAGCCCATCTCACCCTCGAAGTTGGCCCCGCCGAACACGGTGACCACGCCGGGATCCCGCTCCTTCAGCCGCTGGGCCAGCGCGAAGGAGGCCACGTTCTGCTGGAAAGTGCAGCTGAAGCAGACGAGCCGGGCCCCGGCGAGCTCATCGGCGACGGCATCGAGGAACGCGGGCACGTCGGTCGTGCGGACAGCCGCCAGCCACTCCCGCGCGCTCCCGGCCGGATCGTCCAGGTAGGACAGTTCGTCGCCGAGTTCGGTGAGCAGCCTGCCATCCGGGTCGGGCGCGGCGTCGCCGAACGCTTCGACGGAGAACAGCCAGTCACCGAGCTGCCGGCCGCGGTGGTCGGCCAGCCGCCGGTAGCGGTCGACCCCGATCCGCACGGCGAAGTCGAGGTTCAGGTGCAGCGTGCGCACGCCGAACCCGTGCCGTTCCCCGATCGCCTTGAGCAGCCCCAGCTGGATGGACGGCCGGTCGGCGTCGAGGAACGGCATCGAGACGAGAACGGCAGGAGAGGTGATCATCACAGTTTGATGAAGCCCCGGAAGAGCTGAGGCCGCAGGGATACCCCGCCCTTGGTGAAGTCCGCGAGCAGCGAACCTTGTTCGGGTGTGAAGCTGCCGCTGAACCCGTTCGCGAGCTTGGCTTCCTCCTCTTCGACCGCGGCCCAGGCGAGAACGAGGATGGATTGCAGCAGCCGCTGTTGTTCGTCCGGCATCTTGGCCTTGACCGCATTGAGGGTCTCGTGGAACTCTTCGATTTCCGTCAAGTCGAATTTGTGCTTGCTTTCCTCGTCCGGCATGGTGTTCCTTCCTTTCCGGCTATCCACTGTGTACTTCGGCCAGCCTCTTCAGCACTTCGTCCGCGTCCGGGTGGGCGAGGTGCACGAGGATGTCGTGGGCCTGGCACCACCCGGCCCGAGCGGCCGCCAGGTCGCCCAGGTCGCGGTGGAGGTTCGCCAGTTCGTTGAGCAACCGGGCTTCGGTCGTCAGGCTTCCTTTGCCGCGCACCAGTTCCAGTGCTTTCTCGAAGCAGGCGATCGCCTGGGCGTGGTCGCCGAGCTGCTGGTGGGCGTAGCCGATGCTGTGCCAGCTTTGGGTCGCGCCCGTCTGGTCACCGAGCAATGTCTGCAGTTCGAGGGCCTGCCGGCAGTACTCGATGGCCGAGGTGTGCCGGCCGAGCAGGGTGTGGAACCAGCCGACGGCGTTGAGCGCCGTCGCCTCGCCCGCCCGGTGCTCGGCCGCGCGGAACAACGCCAGCGCCTGCTCGGCGTGCGCGAGCGCCTCGGTGGCGGCGCCCTGCCGGTCGAGCAGCCAGGCGGTTTGGCGGTGCGTGTAGGCCTGCCCGACCACGTCGTCGCTCGCCGCGTACAGGGCGAGCGCGGCCCGGAGATCGTCGGCGGCTTCGGTGTGCCTGCCGAACCGGCCGTGCGTGCCGCCCAGGTGCAGGTGCGCGAACGCCTGCTTGCGCTCGTCGCCGAGGCGGCGCGCCGCCGACAACGCCGCGGTGAGAACGTCGCGCTCGTCGTTCCAGTAGCCGCGCATCGTCAGGAACCGCTGCATCGACCAGGCGAGCTCCCAGACCCGCGCGTCGAACTCCACCTCCGCCTGGACGGCCTGCAGCAGCACCCGGTGCTCGGCCTCGAACCACGCCAGCGCCCGCCGGTGGTCGGTGATCCGGTCCGGCTCGGCTCCCTCCGGCAGCGGCGTCAGCTCGGGTGGCACTTCCAGGCGCGGGTCGAGGAATCCGTCGGCGAGGTACGCGGTGTGGGCGTAGTGGCCGAGCGCCCGGTGGACGGCGGCGTTCCGCTCGGCCGGGGACTGCTCCTCGTGCGCCAGCTCCGCGGCGTAGGCGCGCAGCAGGTCGTGCAGCGTGTAGCGGCCGGGGGCGGGCTCGGCGATCAGGTGCGCGTTCGCCAGCTCGGCCAGCAGCACCCGGGTCCGTCCCCGGGGCAGGCCGGCCAGGCTCGCCGCCGCGGGGGTGCCGATGTCCGGCCCGGGGTGCAGGCCGAAGAGCCGGAACAGCCGGGCCGCCGCGGGATCCAGCCGCAGGTACGACCAGGAGAACACGGCACGGGGGTCGGTCGCCGGGTCGGCGGCGGCGAACTCGTCGAGGCCGCGGGCGTCCCGCAGCTGGCCGGCCAGCACGGACAGCCCGAACGCCGGGTGGATCGCCGCGCGGGCCGCCACCACGGCCAGCGCCAGGGGCAGGTGGGCGCACAGGGCGATGATCTCGTCCGCCGCGGCGGGTTCGGCCGCGACGCGGTCCGCGCCGATCCGCCGGCGCAGCACCGCGCGGGCCTCCGCGGTGTCCAGGAGGTCGACGGCGAGCGGGTGCGCGCCTTCCGTGACCAGGCCGGTGAGCTGGTCGCGGCTGGTCACCAGCACCACGCAGCCCGGCGCGCCCGGCAGCAGCGGGCGCACCTGCCCGGCGTCGCGAGCGTTGTCCAGCACCACCAGCACGTGCCGGTTCGCCAGGAGCGTCCGGTACAGGCCGGCCTGCGCGTCCAGGGTGCGGGGGATCCGGTCGTCCGGGACGTCCAGGGCTTCGAGGAACCCGCGCACCGCGTCGGCCGGGGCCACCGGTGACCCGGCCGGGTCGAAGCCGCGCAGGTTCACGTACAGCTGGCCGTCGGGGAACTCGCCGGCCGCCCGGTGGGCCCAGTGCAGCGCCAGTGCGGTCTTGCCGACCCCGGCGGTGCCGGACAGCACGACGATCCGCGGGGCGGAGGACCGCTCGCCCGCGATCTCGCCGAGGCGGCGCAAAGCCCGGTCCCGGCCCGCGAAACCCGGCGTGTCCGGTGGCAGCTGCGCCGGGACGGCAGCCGGCGCGGCGCGCGGGCCGGGCGGCAGCTCGCCCCGCAGGATTTCGCCGTGCAGCGCCCGCAGTTCGGCGCCGGGATCGGTGCCGAGTGCTTCGGCGAGCCGGGTCCGGACGGCGGCGTAGCGTTCGACGGCTTCCGCGTCGCGTCCCGCGGCGTGCAGCGCGCGCATGAGCAACGCTTCGAGCGGTTCGGAGAGCGGGTACTCCGCCGCCAGCTCGGGCAGCGCGCCGATGACCGCGCCGGGACGGCCGAGCCGCAGTTCCAGCTCGCCCCAGGACACGGCCGCGTCGAGCCGGCGGCGGTGCCAGGTCGTGCGGACCCGCTCGGCCCAGTCGCCGTGGAGGCCGGCCAGCGGCGCACCCCGCCAGCCGCGCAGCGCCTCGGACAGGGCCGCGGCCCGGTCGGCGTCGGTGGCGCGGTGGTCGTTGCCCTGTTCGACCAGGTGGGCGAACCGGTGCAGGTCGACCACGTCCGGGTCGATTTCCAGCACGTAACCCGCGGTTTTCCGGGTGACCGCGGCCGGGATACCGGTCAGTTCTGTCACCCGATCGAGGAGTCGGCGTATTCGGCTCAGGTGGGAATAAAGCACATTGCGCGCTTCCTCCGGCGGGTTTTCACCCCACACCCGGTCGATGAGCGTCTCGATCGGAACCGGCCGGCCGGCATCGACCGCCAATGCCGCGAGAACGGCCTGCCGTCGTGGGGTCCCGACGTCCAGCGGCTGTCCCGCGACGCGCAGCTGCACCGCCCCGAACAGCAGAAACTCCATGCGGCGGACTCCCCGTGCTCGACACGTCCGGACCGGCCACGTCGATGCTGCCCGCACCGCAAGGTCTCTGCAAGGTCGGCGAACAGGGCGTGGCGAAATCGTGAACCCGGGAACAGCCGAGTACGAGGAGGGACCATGCGGGACGAGTCGCCGGCGCGATTGCTGGAAAATGCGGCCCGAGGTGCGGAATGGGCTTGGCGGGACCTGGTCGACCGCTATTCTTCGCTGATCCACGCGGTGTGCCGGCAGCACCGGATCGGCGACGCGGACGCCCAGGACATCGGCGCCACGGTGTGGCTGCAGCTGGTGGCGAACCTGGCGCGGCTGCGCGAACCGGACGCGCTGCCCGGCTGGCTGCGCACCACCACCCGGCACGAATGCCTGCGGCTGCTGCGCCACCGCACCCGGCAGATCCCCACCGAGAGCGCGATGTTCGCCGATCCGGCCGGCCCCGCGTCCGACGCCACGTTGATCGGCGCCGAACGCCTGGTCGCCGCCCGCCAGGCCTGCGCCCAGCTGTCCCGGCAGGACCGGCGGCTGCTGTCGCTGTTGTTCGGCGACCCGCCGATGTCCTACCGGGAGATCAGTGCGACGCTGGGGATCCCGATCGGCTCGATCGGCCCGTCGCGGGCCCGGTGCCTGGCGAAGGTGCGCAGCACGCCGGCGATCGCGGCGCTGCTGGCCGCGGAGCGGCACGATTTTCCCGGGCACACTTCCCGGAGCGGGCGGGCCACCGCTTGATACCCGCCGGATCGCGGGTCCGCGTCACGGTGGCTGGTTCTGGAACTGGAACTGGACGCGCACCGAGCCGTCGAGCGGCACGATGATCGTCGCGTTGCTGGCCGACCACCTGTCGGGGACCAGGAACATCCGGTCCTTGCCGTGGATCAGCAGGCGCAGGTTCCGGTACCGGTAGTGGAACGTCTGGCCTTCGGAGGCGGGCAGTTTCGTTTCCAGGACGCCGGGGCTGCGCAGGAACAGGCTTTCCCGGGTGTTGAGGATGACGCTGGGTAGCCGGCCGAGGCGGTTCGCCCGGTCCATCGCGAGTCCCCGGCCGGACCACTGCGCGACGGTGGCGGTCATCCAGAACGCGCTCACGGCGACGACGAGGTACACGAGCGTGGTCGAGGCCCGGCCGGACGGCGCCGGCGGGGGCCGCAGGAGCCGGCCGATGGCCGCCCCGGAGCCGTACAGCGTGCCGCCCAGCGCGATCAGTAGCGGGGTCACCAGCCCGTACAGCCGCCAGTCGCGCAGCAACGGATAGCCGGACAACAGCAGGAGACCGCCGGCCAGGACGGCGGGCCCGGCCACCTGCCCGGCGCGGCCCATCCGGCGCATCCGGGCGACCGTCCGGGCGGAGGCGCCGGGGTGGATCCGCCGCCGGATCGCCGCGTGCACCGCGATCGAGCCGGCGGCGGCCGCGGCGAACACCAGCAACGGCGTCAGCAGGGGCTGCGGGCTGCGCATGATGTAGTCCTGCGTGCCCAGCCCGATCGTGTCGACGTCGACGCCGAAGTACTCGTACTGCGAGCGCGCCGAGACGTAGCCGAAGTAGAACAGCAGCGCGCTGAGCAGCGTCAGCGGCGGGATGACGGCCTTGCCGGCCTCGACGAGGCGTTCCAGCCGGCCGGGTTCTTCCACCACCTCACCCGGTCGGCGTCGCGGCCGGCGTCGCGGTCGGTTCCGGCTCGGTGGTCGTCTCCGGCCGGGACAGCCCGATCGATCCCGGGTTCACCCGCCGGGTCAGTTCATGGCACGAGCTCTCCCGCCCGGGGGTGCAGCTGAAGCGGCCGGCGAACTTCAGCTGCGCGCCCTCGGCGGTCCCGGGTCCGGTGACGGCGACCGAGCATCGGCCGCCACCCGGGCGGAAGCGGTACGAGGCACACCCGCGGAGCCCGCCGCAGCTGCCGCCCACGCGGAAGCCGTCCGGCGGGTCGGCCCAGATCCGGGTGACCGTGACGCCGCCGTCCGGCAGCGCGTCCGGCTGCAGCCAGCTCGCGGTCGCACACAGCTTTCCGGTGCCCGCGGGGTCGGCGTTCCCGCCGATCGGCAGCTCGGGGATCGAGATCGCGACCTCGTGGTCGCCGGTCCGGGGACGCTCCGGGCCGCTCGGCTCGGCGCCGGGGGCCGTCGGCGTGGTTTCGGTCGTGGTGGCGGTGGTCGGGCCGGTGCCGCTCGGCGCGTCGGGGACGGCCGGGGTCGCGCAGCCGGCCACGCCGAGGGCCAGCACCGCGATCACCCGGCGCGGACGGAACAGGTTCATCGTGATTCCTCCTCGGCGTGCGGAGCAGCCGGGGAGCGCCGTGATACACCGGCCTCAGCCCGATCTCGGCCGCCCGGATCGCTTCGCCCCGCCCGGCTCGGACCTCCCACGCTTGACCTTGACACCGTGACAAGGTCTTCACTGCGTGCAGGAGGTGATCGTCATCAACAGCCCGACACACACGGACGCCCAGAACCACGACCGCCTGCTCGCCGCGTTGGCCGCCGGGAACTCGTCCACGCGCCTGCAGGCCGCACTGGCGGCGGGCACGCGCGCCGACCCGGCGCTCGCCGACGCGCTGGTCACCCGGAGCGGGATCGAGCCCGACTTCTTCGTGCGGGACATGCTCACCTGGGCGTTGACCCGCCTGCCGACGGAGACCACGGTGCCCCGGTTGCTCGCCGAGCTCCGCTCCGGGCGGGCGCAGGCCCGCAGCCAGGCGCTGCACACGCTGTCCAAGATCGGGGACCGCGCCACCTGGTCCGGGATCACCGGATCGCTGCTGCACGACGCCGACGACGAGGTCGCCCGGAGCGCCTGGCGCGCCGCCGTCGTCCTGGTGCCCGCCGGGGAGCGGGCGGTGCTGGCCGCCGAACTGGCCGGGGAGCTCGGTCGCGGTGGCCGGGACGTGCGGCTGAGCCTCAGCCGCGCGCTCGTCGCGCTCGGAGAGGTGGCCGAGCCGGTCCTTCGGGCGGCGCTGGCGAGCGCCGACCCGGCGGTGCGGGCGCACGCCCGCGCCACCGAGCGGCTCCTGCGCGACCCGGACGCCGGCTTCGACCTGGCCGTCGACGAGGCGCACCGGATCGTCGCGCTCGGCCCGGAGCGGACCGGGGGAGCCGCGTGCTGATCGGCGAGGTGGCCCGCCGCTGCGGGGTCAGCACCCGGATGCTCCGGCACTACGAGTCGCTCGGGCTGGTGCGGCCGACCGGCCGCACCGTCGGCGGCTACCGCGAGTACTCCGCGGCGGACATCCGCCGGATCTTCCACGTCGAAGGCCTGCGGTCGCTCGGCATGTCGCTGCGCCAGATCGGCCGCGCGCTGGAGGATCCGGCCTTCACCCCGGCGACGCTGGTCGGCGACCTCGTCCGGCGGACCGAAGACCGGCTGCAGCGGGAGCAGGAACTGCTCGAGCGCCTCCGGACGATCGACGCCGCGGCGCCGTCCGGCTGGGAGGACGTCCTGCGCGTCGTCGAGCTCCTGCGCGGTCTCGGCTCGCCCGACGCCGCGCGCCGGCAGCAGGCCGTCCTGGCGCGGACCGAGGAGCCGGCCGTTCCCGTCGACCCGCTGGCCAAGGCCATCCTCGCCGAATCCGACCCGAACGTCGCCGGCGCCCTGCGGTGGGCTCTCGCCCGTGCGGGCGGCGACGGGGTCGCGAGCATGGCACCCGGCCTGCGGTCCGGCGACGCCGAAGTCCGGCAGCGCGCGCTGCGGGCGATCGCCGAGCTGCCCGGTCCCGAGGCCGGCGCGTTGCTCGCGGAGGCGCTCGACGACCCGGACCCGGTCGTGCGCCGGCTGGCGGCGCTGGCCGCGGGCCGGCGCGGCAACGCCGACGCCGTGCCGGTCCTCGCCGCCATGGTGGTCGAAGGCACGAACGACGTCGAAGCGGCCGAGATGCTGGGCACGCTGTCGTCGGCCGACGAGCACGCGGACCGGATCATCGGCGTCCTGGCCGGCGAGCTCGCCGCCCACCCCGCCGACCCGGCGGTGCGCATCCGGCTGGCCCAGGCCCTGGCGGAACTGCCGGGAGACGCCGCACGAGACGTCCTGCGGCGGCTGGGCCGCGACGAGGACCCGGCTGTCGCCCTCGTCGCGTCAGCCCTCGCGCAAGCGCTCGAAGCGCGGCCCGAGAGCTGAGCCCGACCTCATCCGCCGGCCCCGGAACGCCGAGGACCTTCTCGAAGTCCGGGCCGGACTTCGAACCCGGCAAAGGCGGACGGCGAACCGCCCCGCGGCCGCCGGACGACGCGGCCCCAAAGGTCGGGTTCAGCCGGCCCCGGGAGGAGTGCGGTGGCCGGAAAAGGCGCCGTTTCCGGCCACCGGGGTTACGCCGATCGGGCCACCCGCGGCGGCCCGATTTCCCTTTGTATCTGTGGTAATGCTCGTTGCCCCTTTAGCAATGAGCTCAGGCAGAGGGAGATGGCATGGGTCGGCCCGAACGCCCGCTGGACCCCACCGCCGGGCCGATCGCCGCGTTCGCCCACGAGCTCCGGGTGCTGCGGAACCGGGCCGGGAACGCCAGCTACCGGGAGCTCGCCCGGGCCGCGCACTTCGCGCCGTCCGTGCTGTCCAGCGCGGCCAGCGGACGGCGGCTGCCGACCCTGGCCGTGACACTGGCCTTCGTGTCCGCGTGCGGGGGTGACCGCGGGGCGTGGGAACGGCGCTGGCGCAGCGTCGCCCAGGAATCCCGCGCCCAAGCCCGGCGGCCGGCTCAGCTGCCCCTCGGCACGAGCACCTTCGTCGGCCGGGAAACCGAACTGGCGGAGGCCGTCGCGGTGGTCCGGCCGTCGAGAGCGCCGGTGCTCGTCACCGGTCCGATCGGGACCGGCAAAACCGCCTTCGCGGTGCGGCTGGCCGAAGAGGCCGCCGCGCGGTTCCCGGACGGGCAGCTGCACGCGGACCTGAGCGACCGCGGGCCGGACGGCCGCTCGACCGACGGCATCGTGCGGGGATTCCTGCGGGCACTGGGCGTGCCGGCCCACCTCGCGCCCGACGACCCGGCGCACCGGATCGACTTGTACCGGTCGCTGCTGGCCGAGCACCGGCTGTTCGTCCTGCTGACCGGCGCCACCTCCGAGGCGCAGGTGCGCCCGCTGCTCGGCCGCACCGCGCACAGCCAGGTGGTGGTGACCAGCCGCGCCCGGTTGCCGGCACTGGAGGACGCGCACCGGGTCGAGCTGGACACCTTCACCCGCGCGGAATCGGTGGCGTTGCTCGCGCGGATCGCCGGCGGGCACCGGATCCGCGCCGAGCACGCCGCCGCGGCCGCGATCGCCGGGCTGTGCGGCGATCTCCCGCTGGCCGTCAGCATCGTCGGGCGCAGGATCGCCGCGCGGCCGGAATGGACGATCGCCGCCACCGCCGGCCGGCTCGCCGGCCGCGATCGGCTGGTGGACAGCCTCAGCGTCGGCGACGTCAACGTCCGCGACCGGTTCACCGCCGCCTACGAAGGCCTGTCCGCGGCGGGCCGCGCGGCCGTCCGCCACCTGGGAGCGGAGGGCGGGAGCCGGACGACGCCGGCCGCCGTCGCCGCGGCGATGGGTGTCGCCACCGAGACCGCGGAAGAACTCCTGGAGTCCATTGTGGATGCCGGGTTGCTCCGGCGCGCCGACGTCGCTGGCCGCTACGCGATCCCCACGCTGGTCGGGGTGTTCGCCGCGGAGCTGGTGAGATTCCCGGATCGCCGGGAATAGTTCCCCTACCCCCCGGGAACCGGCCGAACCTAGCCTTGGCGCATCGGGCCGGCCGCGCTCACTGTCCGTTGTGGACAGCGGTGCGCCGCCGGCCGTGGCGAGCTCGCGACCACGGAGGTGACGGTGCGACCGACCAAGGAGGAGACGGCGTGACGGGCGGTGCGCGGACCGGCGTCTTCGCGGTGCTGCGGGCGACCCCCGCCCCGGTCAGGTACCTGCTGGGCGGCATGCTGGTCAACCAGCTGGGCGCGTTCGTCCAGACGTTCCTGGTGCTCTACCTGACGTTCCGGGGCAGCTCGGCCGGCTTCGCCGGGATCTGCCTCGCCGCCTACAGCGTGGGCGCGATCTTCGGCGCCATGCTGGGCGGCGAGCTGACCCACCGGTTCGGCGGCCGGACGACGATCGTGGCGGCGATGACCTGCGCCGCGCCGCTCGTCGCGTCGATCCCGCTGGTCCGGGGCGTCCCCGCGGCGCTGCTCGCGGTGGTCGCGCTCTCCGGGCTGGCCGTGCAGGCCTACCGGCCGGCGGCGGCGGTGCTGCTCGCCGAGTCCATGCCGGAAGAGCACAAGGTCATGGGCTTCTCGATGATGCGCATCGCGCTCAACATCGGCGCCGCGGTGGCACCGCTGCTCGCGGCCCTGCTCATCCTGGTGAACTGGGACCTGCTGTTCTGGCTGGACGGCGCCACCGCGGCACTGTGGGCGCTGCTGGCCTTCGCGTTGCTCCCGAGGCGATCCGCGGCCGGGCACCGGACCGGGCCCGGCGGCTCCGGGACGGCCACGGGCGCACGCGCGGTGTACGGGACGATGCTGCGGGATACCCGGTTCCTCTGCTACCTGGTGGCCGGGGTGTTCGGCATGATGGTCTACGCCGGGTCACTCGCGGTGCTGCCGCTGAACATCGTCTCCGCCGGCTACCCCGTCGGGCTGTACAGCACGGTACTGGTGATCTCCTCGGCCGTGCTGATCACCTGCGAACTGAAGATCACCACCTACATCGTCCGCATCCCGAAGTACCTCGCCGGGCTGGCCGGCAACCTGGTCAGCGGGCTGGGGTTCATCTGCTACGGGCTGATCGCGCAGCACCCGTTCTTCGTGCTCGCCGGCGCGCTCTTCGCGGTGTCCGGGCTGATGATCCACGGACCGAGCACGGCCGCGCACCCCGCGACCTTCCCGGTCACGCTGAGGAGCCGCTACATCGCGACGAAGGAAACCCTGTCCGGCCTGGCCGCCACGCTCGGCCCGGTGCTCGGGGTGCTCGTCTGGAGCCGCTTCGGCGGCCCGGTGTTCTGGGGCTGCTGCGCGCTGCTGTCCGTCACCGCCGGCTCGATGCACATCTACGGCCTCCGGACACCCCCGGCGCCGGCCCCCGTTCCCGAACCGGAAGCCGTGGGAGAGCGATCATGACCGAACCCCAGGGTGTGCTGCTGGTCATCGGCAGCGGGCTGCGAACCTACCGTGAATACCTGGTCGCGTCGATCCACCGGTGCGCCCGCCGGGCCGGCCTCGGGCTGGTGCTGCTGAACAACCTCAAGCCCACCTGGCAGCGCGGCTACTTCGACGAGATCGTCCACGTCGACGTGTTCGACGCCGGCGAGATGCTCGCCGCCGCCCGCGAGGTCGCCGCCCGGCACCGCGTCGTCGGCCTGATGTGCTGGGACGAACCGGTCGTGCTCGCCGCCGGCGAGCTCGCCGCCGAACTGGGCGTGCCCGGCCTGAGCGTGCCCGGGGTCCGGGGGTGCCGGGACAAGAACCGCACGCGGACCGTGCTGACCGCCGAAGGCCTGCTGCAGCCGGGGTACGCCCTGACCACCGGCCTCGAGCAGGCACGCGCGGCGGCCGCGCGGATCGGCTACCCGGTCGTGCTCAAGCCGCGGGCCATGGGCGCGAGCATCGGCGTGGTGTTCGCCGGCGACGAGTCCGAGCTGGACGCCGCGTTCGCGGTCGCGATGGGCGCGGCCACGGTCGACCAGAGCCGCTACGGCGGCGCCGCGATCGTGGAGGGTTTCGTCCGCGGGCCGGAGATCAGCATCGACGCCGCCGTGCACCAAGGCGAGTACCTCCCGATGTTCGTCGCCCGCAAGCACACCGGCGACCAGCCCTACTTCGAGGAGGTCGGGCACGTCGTCGACGCCGCCGACCCGCTGCTGCACGACGCCGAACTGCTCGACGTCCTGGTGCGGGCGCACCGGGCGCTCGGCGTGGAGGACGGCATCACCCACACCGAGGTCCGGCTCACCGACCGCGGGCCGCTGATCATCGAGGTCAACGGCAGGCTCGGCGGCGACCTGATCCCGTTCCTCGGCAAGACGGCCACCGGCATCGACCCCGGCGAAGTCCTGTTCGCCGTCACCACCGGCACCCGGCCGGCCATCACCCCCACCCGGCGCGCGGTCGCCGGCATCCGCTTCGGCTACCCGGAGCACGACTGCCTGGTCCACGAGATCACCGTCCCGGCGTCGGGCGAGCAGGTGCCCGGCCTGGTCCTCGCCGCGCCGATGACCGCCCCGGGCACCACCCTGCGGCTGCCACCCGGCGGCTACCTCGCCCGCCACTCCTTCGTGGTGTGCGAGGCCGGCGACCCCGAAACCTGCGCCCGGCGACTGGACACGGCCGCCGCCGCGGTGCGGGTCGACGCCGTCCCGGTCGGCCCACCGGAACCCGGTACCGCGTTCGAAATGCCCGCCGGGCTGCTCGACGTCGACGAACACGAGGGAGTTTCCGCATGACCATGACCGAGCCCGCCCGCACCGATGTGCCGCTGACCGGCGCGCAGATCCTGGAGAACGCGAAAGCGCTCGCGCCGGTCCTGCGCGAACGGGCCGCGGAGATCGAAGCGAACCGGAGCCTGCCCGACGACGTGGTCCAGCTGCTGCGCGACGCCGGCGTCTTCCGGATCGGGTTCAGCCGGGCCTGGGGCGGCCCCGAAATGACGTCGATGGAGCAGACGGAGGTCATCGAGGCGCTGTCCTACGGCGACGCGTCCGTGGGCTGGTGCGCCAAGCTCGGCTCGGACATCGGCCTGCACGCCAACTTCCTCGACCAGGACGAGGCCCGCCGGATGTTCACCAGCATCGACATGCACTCGGCCGGGGTGCTCCCGGTGACCGGGCACGCCGAACGGGTGCCCGGCGGCTACCGGCTCACCGGCCGGTGGGGGTTCGGCAGCGGCTCGACCCACGCCGACTGGGTGGCCTCCGGCGCCATGGTGTTCGAGAACGGCGCGCCCTACGCCAGCCCGGACGGCAGCAACCCGCACGAGTCACGCCTGTTCATGGTGCCGGGCGAGCAGATCCGCTCCCTCGACAACTGGTACACCCTCGGCCTGTGCGGTTCCGGCAGCTGCGACTACACGATCACCGACGTGTTCGTGCCGGAGAACCACACCCTGACGTTCGACAACCCGAAGGTCCCGAACGGGCCGCTGGTGCAACCGGACGTCATCCAGCGCAGCATGTGCGGCGTCCCGCTCGGGGTCGCGCGGGCGGCGCTGGACTACGTCCGCGGTCTCACCGTCGAGCGGGTCGACATGCTGAAGGGTTCGCCGTGGCGGATGAGCGGCGTCGCCTGGAAGGACAACGAGCACATCCAGATCACCCTGGCCGAGTGCGAGGCCGACTACAGCACCACCCGGGCGGGGGTCTACCGCGCCCTGGAGCGGCAGTGGGAGGTCACCGCCGACGGCACCGGCACCCTGGACGACCTCACGCCCGACGAGCGCGTCGCGCCGGCACTGACCGGCTGGCAGGCCTTCCAGATGGCCAAGCGGGTCGTGCTGCGGCTGTGCGACCTGCTCGGCACCGCGGCGATCCGCTCCGGCGACCCGATGAACCGGTGGCTGCGGGACGCGGTCACCATGGCCATGCACCCGACCGCGCGGGACCGGGTCACCCAGACGGTCGGGGCGCACCTGGTCGGCGCCAAGCCCTCCATGCGGTTCATGCTCGGCATCGTCGACAAGCCCAAGACCGAATCCGAGACCGATGCGTGAGCGTCCGGTCCTCGTCGTCGGGTTCGTCACGCCGGTGATCACGGCCCTCACCGGCGTCGAACCCGACGGCTCGGTCGTCCTCGTCGAAGAGCCGGACGTGGTCCGCAAACGCGACCTGCGCGCGAGACTGGCCGGGTCCGCCCTGGTCCGGGACCTGATCGAGTGGGAGCACGCCCGCCCCGGCGCCGCCGACGAGTTCCACGCCGCCCACCCGGACCTCGACCCGGTCGCGGTGATCCCGCTGATCGAATACGCCACCCCGTTCGCCGCCCGGCTCGCCGAACGCTACGGCCTGCCGGGCGCGAGCCTGGGCGCCGCGCTGATCCTGCGGGACAAAGCCCTGCTGCGCCGGGTCAGCGCGGCCGCCGGGCTGGCCAACCCGGAAAGCACCGGCGTGAGCGGCCCGGCGGACGTGCGGGCGTTCATGCGCGCCTGCCCCGGCCCGGTGGTGCTCAAGCCCACCAACCGGCAGGCCGCCGTCGGGACCCAGATCGTCACCGGCCCGGCCGAGGTCGACCGGGCCTGGGCGAACTGCCTCGAACAGGACGAAGGCATCTTCGTCCCCGACCGGCCGATGGAGCTGCGGATGCTGGCCGAGCGGTTCGTGCCCGGCCCCGAGTACAGCGTCGAAATGCTCGTGCGCGGCGGCGAGCAGTTGTTCGCCAACGTCACGGGCAAGCAGCTCTACCCCGGCCCGCGACCGGTGGAGCTGGCCCACGTCGTGCCGGCCGACATCCCCGGCGACCTGACCGAGACGCTGGCGGACGTCACCCGCCGGGTCGTCGCGGCGATCGGGTTCGCCGACGGGATCGTGCACTGCGAGTGGATCGTCGCCGCCGGCGGCGTGCCGTACCTCGTGGAGTGCGCGGGCCGGATCGCCGGCGACGGCATCATGGAGATCATCGACCACGCCTACTCGATCGAGCTGCTGCGCGCGTACTTCGCCGTGATGCGCGGCGAAACCCCGCCCAAGCTGCCGCAGCGGCCGACCGGCGGTGCGGCCGTCCGCTTCGTCCCCATGGAGCCCGGCGTGATCGACGCCGTGCTCGGCCTCGAGCAGGCCCGGCAGGTGGAAGGGGTGTTCCTCGTCGACCTCCAGGTCGGCCCCGGGCACCGGTTCGCCGGCCTGCGCAGCTCCTGGGACCGCGCGGGCCTGGTCATGGCCGAGGCGGACAGCCCCGCCGAGGCCCTGCAGCGCGCCGAGAAGGCCGCGGGCCTGGTGCGGATCGAGGTCCGCCCCGAGTAAAGGTGTTACCGCGCAACGAAAAGAGGCCTTCGCCGGATATCGGCGAAGGCCTCTTTTCCGTGGGGGGTCAGCGGCGAAGCCGGCGGCCCACCGCGACGGCACCGGCCGAGAGGGCGGCCGCGCCGAGGACCTTCAGGATGCGGTGCTGGCGGCTCGCCCGGTGCTGGGCCTGGAGGTAGGGGATGGTGGTGTTGGTGACCATGGCGTGCAGCGGCATCCAGCGGTGGCGCAGCACCTTCTCCAGCAGCGTGTCGCAGGCCCGCTCCAGCCGGACCGCCGGGGACCGCACGGTGTCGCGCAGCTCGGCGAAGTTGCGGTGGGACATGGCGGCGAGCGCGTCGGTGTTCGGCTTGCGGCGGGCGTAGTACCGGGCCAGCGCCGCCGCCGGGTCGGTGGGGTGGCGCGCGAGGCTGTCGGTCAGCTCGAGCGCGTCCTCGAACGCCGAGTTCATGCCCTGGGCCAGGAACGGGTAGACGGCGTGGCAGGCGTCGCCGATCAGCGCGACCTTGCCCTCGTAGGTCCAGGGGGCGGTGCTCACGGTGACGAGGTTGAAGGTGGGCCGCCGCAGGAACGCCTCGCCGAGGCCGGGGACGAGCGCCAGGACGTCGGGGAACTCCCGGCGGAACAAGGCCTCCACGTCCGACGGCGTCCGCAGCGAGTCGAAGCCGTCGGGGCCGTGGAACGGCAGGACGCAGGAGCAGGTGAAGGACCCGTCGCGGTTGGGGTGGGCGAACATCATGGTGTCGCCGCGCGGCCAGAGGTGGAAGACGTCGTCGGCCATGCGGTGGTTGCCGTCGGCGGCCGCCGGGATGTGCAGCTCGCGCCAGCCCCACTCGAGGTAGCTCTGCGAGAACTCCGCGCGCAGCTCGTGGTGCATGAACCGCCGGACGGCCGAGAACGCGCCGTCCGCGCCCACCACGACGTCCGGCCGCACCTCGAACGACCGCCCGTCCGGGCCCTCGAACGTCGCCGACGGCCGGTCCCGGTCCAAGCCGGTGCACCGCGTCTCGAACACGAACCGCACCCCGGGTTCCCGGCAGGCGGCGTCCACGAGCAGCGCGCTGAGGTCCTGGCGCTGGATGGCGAGGATGCCGCCGTCGCCGTAGGGCGAGAACCGCGGGCCCGCGTCGACGTTGTGCAGCAGCCGCCCGCGCATCGGCACGACGAGCCGCGTCACCTCCTCCGACAGCCCCAGGCGGTCCAGCGCCGCCAGGCCACGCCGGGAGAGCCCCAGGTTCATCGACGTCACCGCGACGGTCGCCCCGCGGGGGTCCGGCCGGCGGTCGTACACCGTCACGACGTGCCCCTGCCTGCCCAGCGAGAGCGCCAGGAACGCGCCGGCCATGCCGGCACCCACGATCGTGAACTCCACTACGCACACTCCTTGTCGTCCACTTGACTGACGGCGCCGAGGAATTCCCGGGCGACGAGCGGGGCGGCGCCGAACCCGGAGCCACCACAGGCCGGGCGGGCCCACACCGACGGGCGGATCCGGGCGAGAACCGGGCCACCGGTGACGGCGTCGGCCGCGTAGTGGCAGTCCTTCACGCCCACCACGGCGTAACCCTCGACGCCGGCGAGGATCGGCTCGGCGAGCAGCCGGGCGGCCCAGGCTTCGCCGTCGCGCTCCGCGGTGGTGGTTGGAACCGGACGGCACACGGCGTCCGAACTGATCTTGAGCTGGGCCCCGCCACCGGGCGGCACCAGCCACGCCCGGCCGTCGCCCCCGATCCGGCCGACCCCGGGAGCCGACGCCCACCAGCCGGCCAGGTGCGGCGGCGGACGCAGGTAGACCATGGTCTGCCGGTACAGCACGACGGGTGGCCCGGCCAGTTCGCTGGTCCACGGCCCACCCGCGACCAGGACGACGTCGGCGTCGACCGCGGCGCCGTCGGCCAGGACCACCCGGTGGTCGTCGATCCCGGTGACCGCGCACCCCGGCCGCAGCGTCACCGAGGGGTGCGCGGCGAGCCAGCCGACGGCGGCGCGGAGGAACCGATCGGCCAGCAGCACCGCCCCACCGGGGTCGAAAATCCCGCTGGTCCCACCCGGGAACAGCACGGCGGGCAGCGCCCCGGGGGCAACGGCGGAGGCGGGCACCCCGGCCCGCCGCGCGGTGCCGAACGCCCGCTCGAGCTCACCCGGCGTGCCGGCGCTGACCACCCCGACCGGCCGGACGAACTCGGTCCGCAGCAGCGATTCCAGTTCCGCCCACCGCCGGCGCGCTTCGGCCATCCGCACGGTGCCATCGACATCGTCCGGACGCAGCACCCGCACCACCCGATGCTGATCAGCCGAGGTCGACCCGGGGTTGGGGAGGGGCCCGCGTTCGAGAACGCGGACCCGGTGCCCGGCTTGCGCGGAACCGATGGCGGTCACGAGCCCGGTAACCCCACCCCCGACGACGGCGACCGTGGCCATCAGCGCGTGGCCGGACCGGCCGGCCCGGTCGCGCCCGCCGCTTCGGTCACGCTGGTTGCAGTGGTCGCCCCGGCCGGGATGGCTGCGCTCGGCGATCCCGCCGCGCGGGTCATGTTGGCTGGGCTGATCGCCCCAGCCGCGCTGACCGACCCAGCTGCCCCGTTCGCGCCAACCGAGTCGGTTGCGCCAACACCCCCAGCCGGAGTTGCCGCCCCGGCCGCGGCAGGCGATCCGGTCGCACCGACCGACCCAGCCGACCCATCGGCACCGCGCAGCCCGGCTTCCCCGCTCCCAGTGGCCGCACCAGCCACGTCGGCCGCCCCGGCCGATCCGCCGCCGGGTGCGTCGGCCGGCTCGGGTGCCCCTCCCGTCCTGACCACCGCGGCGAGCCGCGGCAGTCGCTTGGGTGTCACCGAGTCCGCGTCCTCATGCTCCGGCAGCATCGTGTCAGGCAGCGCAGCCGCCGCCAGGTCGATCAGGATCGGCGCCGCGCAGCGCAGGAACACCTCCACCTGGTGGTACAGGTCGCCCGCTGTTGCGGCTGTCGCCCCTGCGGCCAGGCGGTCCAGGCGGGCCAGTTGCTCGGCCAGCGTCGAGGCCGCCGCGGTCAGGCTGAAGCGGGGGAGCTCGTAGCTGTCGGCGAAGCGTTCGGCCATCCGCCGCGCCGTCCGGCGGGCGTTCGCCGACACCGGGAGCGGGCCGCGGTCCACCCAGCGGTCGACCGCCGCCGCCACCCGGTTCCACGGTCCGGTCAGGCGGGTTTCGCCCACGCGGAGCAGGGCCTCGCGGGTGAAGTCGGTGCGCTGGTACTCGGGGCTGGTGGCGCAGAGGTGGAACCGGATGAGGTCGCGCGGCACCTCGGCGGCCAGCTCCCGGCCGGACACCACGTGGCCGCGGCTGGTGGAGAACTTCTCGCTGGCCAGTTCGTAGAACTCGTTGGTGAGGTACTGCGACGGCAGCACGTGTTCCCCGAGCGCGGTCAGCAGTGCCGTGCCCACGATCGCGAACGGGTAGGTCGCGTCCAAGCCGAGGAAGTACACCACCGTCGTGCCGGCGCCGGTGCGCCAGAGCTCGTCGTCGGCGGTCAGCACCGCGCCGCGTTCCTCGGCGGCCAGCGCCGTGGTGAACATGCTCCACGGCATGCCCTCCATGTGCGCGTAGAAGACCTGGCCCGCCACTTCGGGGAACGGCGCCGGGATGCCCCAGGACGCCGGCTGGGTGATCGGGAAGTCCGGCAGCGGCCGCGCCAGCGCGGACTCGATCAGCCGGGCCATGCCGGGGCGCATCGGCATCCGGGCGAAGTACGCCTCCAGCTCCGCGCGGTACCGCTCCACCGGGAAGACGAGGATGTCCACGTCACGGCGTTCGAGCGGCTCGTCCGGCCGCGTGGCCGAGCGCGGGCCGATCAGGTCGCCGGGGGCGATCGGCAGCCCGCAGCTCTCGCAGATCCCGGCGCAGCCCTCGGCGAGGCAGAACGGGCACCCGCCGGTGACGTAGGCGTCCATCAGGTACTCGCCCGTGCTGGGCAGGTACGGGAACGTCACCGTCCGCAGCTCCAGCAGGCCCCGTTCGTGCAGGCGCTCGTAGAAGCCGGTGACCAGGCCGGTGAACCGGTCGCCGAGGCAGCCGAACCCGTCGATCCCGACGCCCATCGCGGCGAAGGTCCGGCGGACCTGCTCGGCCGAACGCTCCCGCAGCTCCTCCGGCGCCACGCCGAGGCGCTCGGCCGCGGCGACGACGTAGTTCTGCGTGAAGTGCATGCCCGTGCCGTACAAGGCTTCCCGGCCGGTCGCGCGGGCGTAGCGGGTGCAGACGTCGGCGGCCAGGAACGGACCCGCGAGGTGGCCCAGGTGCAGGTCACCGTTCGCCGTGGGCGCGGGCGAGATCACCACGAGCCGGTCCATCAGACGGCCTCGCGCTCGCCGCCGCGGCGGGCGAGCAGGTCGTCGACGATGTCGTGCGAGCGGTGGGCCAGCACGCTGATCAGCGAATCGGCGATGCCGTGCGTGGCCTCGTTGACCCCCTGCAGGTACACCGCGCCCCAGGCGGACTCGCCGAGGTCGACGCGGTAGCAGCGGCTGACCGAAATCTCCGCCAGGCCGACGCGGTCGGCCAGGTCGCGGACCAGCGCGGGCATCCGGGTGTCGAAGCCGGTGCCCAGGAGCACCAGGTCGCAGTGCAGCGGCTCCACCTTGCCGCTGGTGCGGTCGCGCAGGTCGAGCACGACCTCGTCGCCGTCGACCCGGGCACCCACCACCTCGGTCAGCGTGCGCACCTCGGACCGGTGCTGCCCGATGCCGCGCTGCTGGTACAGCGTGGTGTACATGTGATCGAGGAACGGCGGGGCCGCCCCGGCGTAGTTGGTCAGGCGCATCTCGTCCAGCACCTGCCGGCGGACCTCGGGCGGGCTGTCGTAGAACCGGTCGACGAACGACGGGAAGAACAGCTCGTTGACGAACTTGCTCGTCTGGTAGTTCTGCGGGCCCACCGACCGCACGATCATCGTGCGGGTGCTGTTGGGCAGGTTGTCGTGCAGGGCCATGAACATCTCCGCCGCGCTCTGCGCCCCGCCCACCACGACGGCGCGCAGGGGTGCGTCCGCGGGCAGCTGCGCGATCCGGCGGCGGTACTGGGCGCTGTGGATGAGCCGGTCGGCCGGCAGGCCGGCGAAGACGTCGGGTACGTGCGTGTCCCGGCCGCCGCCGACCACCAGGTCGCGGCACCGGATGGTGTCGCCGCCCTCGAGGGTGGCGATCCAGCCGGTGATGGACCCGTCGGTGTCGCGCGCGGGTTCGATGGTCCGGACCTTCGCGTCGTACCGGATGCGGACCTGCTCCAGCGACTTCGCGACCCACTGCAGGTAGTCCGAGAACTCCCAGCGGAAGGGGTGGAACGTCCCCAGGTTGACGAACTCGTCGAGCCGCCGCTGGTCGTGGAGGAAGCTGAGGAACGAGAACCTGCTGCGCGGGTTGCGCAGGGTCACCAGGTCCTTGAGGAAGGAGACCTGACTGCGCGCCCACGGCATCAGCAGGTCCCGTTGCCACTTGATGTCCGGTCCCTGCTCCAGCAGCAGCGTCTGCAGGGCCAGCTCCGGGTGCCCGGACTCCTCGATGGCCACCGCGAGGGCGAGGTTCGCCGGTCCGGCTCCGATCGCGAGCAGACCCACCTGTACTTCGGTCACAGATACACTCCGATTTCTGGAATAGTCGGCGTGCCGCGTGCCGCCGGAGCGATCGTAAGGAGCGCACTTTCCCCGGTGGTAGGGAAGGGTTTCCCGGGCATCGGGGAATCTTTGATCGCGATCAAGGAAATTGATTGCGATCAATTCTCCCTAACGATGAGACTCTCGTGTCCGATAGGGAAGCGTGCACGCGCTTTCGCCGGGAGCCGACCGGGACGGATCGGCAGCGGTTCACGTAGGGGGAACGATGAGTCACGCCACCGGTTTCGGGAACACCGCTCGGCTGTGGCCGGTGGAACACCGCGAGCCCGCACCGCTGACGGTGCTGCTCGCCGACCCCCAGCCGTCGGTCCGCCACTGGGTCCGGGCCGCGCTGGAGGACGCCGGCGGCGTGTTCGTGGTCGGCGAGGCGGCCACGGCCAACGGGGCCATCGCGGAGACCGCCCGGCACCGGCCGGACGTGCTGGTCGTCGACCCGCAGCTCGGCGAGTCCGTGCCGATCGACGTGATCGGCCGGATAGCGCTGGTCTCACCGGCGACGAAGGTCCTGGTGCTGAGCTCGGCCGACGACGACACCGCCGTCCGCTCGGCGATCCACGCCGGGGCGCGCGGGTACCTGGTGAAGGGGGCCGACGCCGAGCAGATCGTGCGCGGGGTGCGGGTCGTGGCGGCGGGGGAGGCGATCGTCGGCCGGGCGATCGCCGCCCGGTTCAGCGCTTTGGTGCGCACGGCGGGCCCCGAGCCGTACCCCTTTCCGCAACTGACGGCCCGGGAACGGCAGGTGCTCGATCGCGTCGCCGCGGGCCGGTCGAACGCGGTGATCGCGCGGGATCTCGGCCTCGCGCCCAAGACCATCAGCAATCGCGTGTCCGCGGTTTTCGCCAAACTCGGTGTAGCCGATCGGGCACAGGCGATAGTCCTGGCCCGGGACGCGGGACTCGGGCGCGGCGAATTCACCGGCGATCGGGAACAGTTCCCCTATCGCCGGGAAACCGGCCGGACCTAGCGTCGATCGGCGTCGGACGCCCGACCGGGGAACCACGCTGATCGGAGTGGGATGTGACTGACCAAGACCTTGCCCTCGTGGACATCCGCAGGCTCGAGCACGAGAACCTGACGCGGGCCTACGGACTGGACATGAAGCTGCTCTACCCGTGGGACGGGATGACCGCGCCGTTCCGCGGGGCCTGGTGCGTGCTGCGCCCGGGCGACGCGTCGGTGGCCCACGCCCACCACGAGCACGAGATCTTCATCGGGATGTCCGGGCGGGCCGCGGTGGTCGCCGGCGGCCGGCGGCACGAGTTCGCGGCCGGGGACATCGTGTTCCTGCGGCCGGGCATCGAACACCACCTGTTCAACGATCCCCGCCACGGCGAAGACTTCGCCTACTACGCGATCTGGTGGGACCAGGCGATGTCGGCCGAGTTCGTCGCGCACGAGACCGGTGAGGCGGGCCCGGCGTGATCGACTACGACGGGCGGAAGTTCCGCAAGGCCGGCGACGGCGCCGCGGCCGTGGCCGTGTACCGGCAGGAGGACGACGTCGTCTGGGCGGAGTTCGCCGGGGGAGAGGTGCGGCGCGGCGCGATCGCCGGCACCCAGCGGGAGAACGGGGTGCTCCACCTCGGGTACACGGTGGTGCTCGCCACCGGCGAGGTGATCTGCGGGCACACGGTGAACACGCCGGAGGTCGCCGAAGACGGCCACCTCCGGCTGCGCGAGGTGTGGGAGCGCTACGGCCCGCACGCCGCCACCGGTGTCTCCTACCTCGACGAGGTGAGCTAGTGTCCCGGCCCCCTTCCGACGCGGACTGGCGACGGCTCGAGCGCGCGGTGACCGGCCGCGTGCGGCGGCCCGGTGAGGCCGGGTTCCGTGCCGCCGGCACGCCGTTCAACAAGCGGTTCGCCGGGATCACCCCCGCCGGCGTCGTGTCCGCGGCGGACACCGGGGACGTGCGGCGCACCATCGAGTGGGCGCGGGACACCGGCGTCGGCCTCGTCGCCCGCGGCGGCGGGCACAGCTTCGCGGGGCACTCGGTCGGCACCGGTCTCGTCCTCGACCTCGGCGCGCTGAACCCCGTGTCCGCCGACGGCTCGACCGGGCTCGTGACGGCCGGGGGCGGCGCGCGGATGGCGGACGTCTACGCGGCCGTCGAGCCCCACGAGATGGCGTTCGCGCTGGGCAACAGCGCCACCGTGGGCATCGGCGGTCTCACCCTCGGCGGCGGCTGCGGGGCGACCTCACGCGTGTTCGGGCTGACCGCGGACGCGCTCGTCGCGACCACGATCGTGACCGCGGACGGGCAGCTGCTGCGGTGCGACGCCGGCACCAACCCCGACCTGTTCTGGGCGTGCCGCGGCGGTGGCGGCGGCAACTTCGGCGTCAACGTGTCCTTCACCTTCCAGGCGAGGCCGGTCACCGATTGCGCCACCTACCTGCTGCTGTGGGACAGCGCGGACGCGGCGAAGGTCTTCTCCGTGCTCCAGGACGTCGTGCGGCGGGCACCGGACGAGTTCGCGGCGAGGATCGGGGTCAGCCGGGCCGGCGGGGACACCGTCGTGTCGGCCATCGGGCAGCACCTCGGGTCCGCCGCGGAGCTGCGCGACATCCTCGACCCCGTGCTGTCCGTCGCGCCGCCGATCCGCACGGCCATCGCGGACCGGACCTTCTGGCAGGCGAAGGACGACCTGCGGCACGAGACCGCCGAGGGTGCGTTCGCCTCGCGGACGAACATCGTCACCCGGCCGCTGCCCGACGAGGCGATCGCCACGATGCTCGCGTTCGTCGAACGCCGGCCCGGCAGCGGCAACCCGGACGGTGGCGGTGCCGCCCTGTTCTCCTGGGGCGGCGCGATCAACCGGGTGGGCGCGACGGACACCGCGTTCGTCCACCGCGACGCGATGTTCCTGCTGGCGATGGACACCTCGTGGGCCGAGGACGACGAACCGGCCGTGGTCGAGGCCAACCTCCGCTGGCTGGCGGACCTGGGCGACGCGATGTCGCCGTACGGGTCCGGTGGCGCGTTCCAGAACTTCACCGACCCGGACCTCGCGGACTGGCGCACCGCCTACTACGGCGTCAACTACCCGCGCCTGAAGCGGATCAAGGACCAGGTCGATCCGGACGGGTTCTTCACCTTCGCGCAAAGCATCGGCTCATGATCGGCGACGACAAGGTGCTGATCTGGACGGCGGCCGAGGTCGGGGCCGGCGCCGTGCCGGCCGAGCACCTCCCGCACCTGCGGGAGATCCTCACCTGGGCGTGGCGGTACCTGGTTTCCGCGCACCCCGACCTCGGCCGGAACGGCCCGGTGTGCCCCTACACCCAGCCCTCACTCCACAAAGGACTGTTCCACCTGGCCGCACTGACCGCCGTGGACGGCGAGGTCGACGTCCACGCCGCGATCCAGAGCCTGCGCCTGTGGTACGAGCGGCTCGCGGCGGGCCTCCCGCCGGAGCACCGGGAGCTGCTGACGATCCTGCTCGTGCTGCCGCAGCTGGACCACCACGACGCGGCCCCGCTGGACGACCTGCAGCGCGAAGCCAAGGACGGGTTCGTCGCCGACGGGCTGATGATCGGACAGTTCCACCCGGTCTGCGACCAGCCCGGCCTGTGGAACGACGAGTTCAAGGCGCTGCGCGCGCCGGTGCCGCTGCTGGCCGTCCGGAAGCTGGTCGTGTTCGACCTGCCGTTTCTGATGGACAGCACGGCGCACGCCGAGAGCTACTTCCGGCGGTTCGCCCCCGACATCCCGCCCCGCATCCGCGACCAGCTCGTCAAACGGCTGGTGTCCGCCCGGAAGTCGTTGCAGACGGCCTGATCACCCAGGAGAACACGTGCGCCACTACCTCATGGTCAGACCGAGGTACTTCGACGTCGAATACTCGATCAACCCGTGGATGGATCCCGCCAAGCCCACCGACACCGAGCTGGCGGTCACGCAGTGGGAGTGGCTGCGCGACCTCTACCTCGACCTCGGCCACCGGGTCGACCTGCTCGATCCGCGGCCCGGCCTGCCGGACATGGTGTACGCGGCCAACGGGGCCACCGTGGTGAACGGCCGGGCGCTGGTCGCGCGGTTCCGCCACCACTACCGCCGCCCGGAGTCCGCCGCGTACCTGCGGTGGTTCGCCGCGCACGGGTTCCGCGACGTCCGGCAGGCGCGGTGGACCAACGAAGGCGAAGGCGACCTCCTGGTCGCCGGCTCCCGGATCCTGGCCGGTTCGGGCTTCCGGACCGACCCGCGGGCGCACGAAGAGGCCGCGGAGTTCTTCGGCCTGCCCGTCGTGGGGCTCACGCTGACCGACCCGCGCCACTACCACCTGGACACCGCACTGGCCGTGCTGGCCGACGACCTGATCGCGTACTGGCCGGAAGCGTTCACCGAGGACAGCCGCCGGCAGCTCGAGCGGCTGTACCCGGACGCGGTCATCGCCTCCGCCGCCGACGCCGCCGCGTTCGGCTTGAACGCCGTCTCCGACGGCCGGCACGTCATCCTGCCCCAGGCCGCCACGCGGCTGACGGCGCAGCTGCGGGAGCGGGGCTTCGAGCCGATCGGCGCCGACCTGTCGGAGCTGCTCAACGGGGGCGGCAGCGTGAAGTGCTGCACGCTCGAACTGCGTCATCCGCCCGCGTCCGATCCGGGAGTACAGCCGTGAAACGAATCCTCGCACTGGCCCTGGCGGTGCCGCTGTCCGGCGCGCTCGCCGTGCCCGCCACGGCGGCGCAGCCGCGGCTGTCGGGCCCCACCACCGAATTCTCCGTCCTGGCCCGTGAGGGAGCCGGCGGCTACGACGTGGCGGCGGCCGCGAAGGCGGTCCGCGCGGCCGGCGGCACGGTCGTGGCGAGCAACGCCGCGGCCGGCCTGCTCACCGCGGCCGCACCCGCCGGGGGCTTCCTCGAACGGGTCTCGGGCGAAGCCGCGGTGTTCGGCGCCGCCGAGGCGAAGTCGATCGGCACGGTGCCCAAGAGCGGCAAGGCCGTGGCGAAACCCGACGTCGCCGAGGCGGAGGCCGGCCGCGCCGCGTCCCCGTCGCCGCGGGGTTCGTCCGCCGGTCTCGACCCGCTCGACGACCGGCTCTGGGGCCTCAAGGCGGTGCGGTCGGACCTCGCGCGCACGGTCCAGCCCGGCGACAAGCGGGTCAAGGTCGGCGTCATCGACTCCGGCATCGACGGCACGCACCCCGACCTCGCGCCGAACTTCGACCGCGCCGCGTCCCGCAACTTCACCAAGGACATCGTCGCCGACGTCAACGGCGTGCCCGTCGACGGGCCGTGCGAGTACCGCGGCTGCGTGGACCCCGTCGACGTCGACGGCACCGGGCACGGCACCCACCTCGCCGGCACCATCGCCGCGGCCGCCAACGGCTTCGGCGTCTCCGGGGTCGCGCCCCACGTGACGTTGGTGAGCCTGCGCGCCGCACAGGACTCGGGCTTCTACTTCCTGCAGCCGACGGTCGACGCGCTGACCTACGCCGGTGACGCGGGCATCGACGTGGTGAACATGTCGTTCTACATCGACCCGTGGCTGTACAACTGCCCGGCGAACCCCGCGGATTCACCCGCCGAACAGGCCGAGCAGCGCACGGTCATCGAGGCGACGAAACGGGCACTGGACTACGCGCACCGCAAAGGCGTCACGATGGTGGTCGCGCTGGGCAACCAGCACAGCGACCTGGGCGCGCCGCAGCCGGACGCGACGAGCCCCGACTACCCGTCGAACGGCACGCACCCGCGCACGGTGGACAACGCGACCTGCCTGACCCTGCCGGTCGAGGGACCGCACACGATCGGCGTGGCCGGTTTCGGCCCGTCCCAGGCCAAGGCGGACTACTCGAACTACGGCGTCGAGCAGATCTCGGTGTCCGCGCCCGGCGGGTACAAACGCGACTACTTCGGCACCCCGTGGTACGACAGCCGGGACAACGAAATCCTGTCGACCTACGCCCGCAGTGTCGGCGTCGCGGCCGCCTACATCGACGCCGCCGGGGAGATCACGCCCGCCGGGGCCAACGTCGGTATCCAGAAGCAGACGGCCGCCGACGGCCGCGTCGGCTACTACCGGTGGCTGCAGGGCACCTCGATGGCCGCACCGCACGCCGCCGGCGTCGCCGCCCTGATCGTGTCGCAGTACGGCGCACCGGGCAAGGACGGGGGCTTCGGCCTGAACCCGGACGTCGTGCAGCGCATCCTCGAGGCGACGGCGTCGAAGATCCCCTGCCCGGTCCCACGAACGGTCGACTACCTCGACGAGGGCCGCGACGCTTCGTACACGGCAACGTGCGCGGGTGACGCTTCCTTCAACGGCTTCTACGGCCACGGCGCGGTCGACGCCTGGTCGGCGGTCACCCGTGGCCGGCCGTGAGTTCGTGAGTGGCCGGACTGCCCGTCCGGGCAGCCCGAGCTGCCCGCAACGACGGCCCGTGGCCGGGGCGAACCCCCTCCTGCGGACGTACCTTCGACCCATGTCCGAGCGCGTGGAGGGGACCTCCGCCCCGGTCTCCCGTGCCCACCCGCAGCACCCGGCGGGCACACACCGCGACACGCCCTCCTCCGGCTCCGGCGGCGGCGAACTCCTGCGGCTGCAGCGGCTCGCCGGGAACCAGGCGGTCGGCCGGTTCCTGGACCGGCCCGGCGTGCTCCGGGTGTCCCGGCAGGTCGACACCAGCCAGGCCGCGCCGATCAAGAAGGAACTCGACAGCCTCGTCCCGTTCAACAGCACGCTCGAGCAGCTCTGGGCGAAGCTCGGGCTGCAGCTGCCCGAGGCCATCGCGGATCCGGCGTACAAGGAGCTGTGGGACCGGTCGATCACCAAGGAGAAGATCGACCCGGTCGCGGCCGCCCGCCCGCTGCTGTCCGCGCTCGCCGCCGACACCGTGTCGCTGTCGCAGTCCACACTGGGCTCGCAGGTCGTCCGCCTCGAAAACCTCGCCCAGGAGCTGCAGAAAGCCAAGGAGGACAAGGCCAAGGAGAACCAGTCCAGGATGCCCGCCGACCACAGCGGACCGGAAGGGACCGAGGACAAGGACAAGCTGCTCAGCCGGAGCACCACCCCGAAGCCGCTGGCCGACGCGGGCAGCCTGGTCGACGCGGCCACGGTCGTCGACTTCCTCGAGAACTGGCCGGACATCCTGCGCGGGGCGCAGGTCGGCGTGCGCCGCACCGACGTCGGCCTGCTCGCCCCGCCCGGGCCGCCGGTCGCGCCGACGCCGGCGCTGCTGCCCGGCCCCGGTGGCGGGGACGCCGCGCGCACCGGCACCGGGCCGCCGCCGGGGGAGCAGCTCTCACCGGTGCTGTTCGACCCGGACCTCGACGTCGAGTCCGAACGCAAGCGGGGCGGGGAGATCGACGACGTCGCGCTGGGAGTGCTGCGCGACGTCCACCGCCAGTGCGTCGAGAACGCCGCGACGTTCAAGGAATTGATGGCGGCGATGCTGGCCGAGGACGCCAACCTCGCCGTGCTGCACGAGCGGCACGAACTGAAGTCGGTCAGCGCGCTGTCCGGCCAGTCCGAGGCCGCCGCGACCGACGCGATCATCCGGACCGCCCAGCAGAACGCCACCGACGCCAGGACGTTCCTGACCATGCTCGGCACCCCGGGCAAGGTGGACTGGAAGATCCTCGGCCCGTCGATCAGCCGGTTGCTCGGCGGCGAGACCGGCAGGCGGGACTGGTCCACCGCCGGCGTGAAGTACTTCGTCGACGCCTACAACAAGAAGATCACCGAGGCCGAGAAGGCGAAGGCGCAGGCCGAGCTGGGGCTCGCGGTCGCGAACGTGGTCGCGATGCTGGCCCTGCTGACCCCGGCCGCCCCCGCCGCCGGCGCCTTCCTCGCCGTGATGGACGTGGCCGCGGCGGGCGGCGCCGTCGCCGACTCGGTCGCGGCGAACCGGCGGGCGGACGTGCTGGGCGCGGCGGCCGCCGCGCGGATGGCGAGCAAGGACGCGGCGCAGGCGGCGCGCGAGCAGGCGAACGCGAAACGCGCCGCGATGGTGTTCACCATCCTCACGAGCGTGCTGCCCTACGTGCCCGCCGCCGCGTCCGGAGTCGCGCGGTCGGCGAGCCGGGCCGGCTCGGCGCTGCGCGAGGCGAAGTGGCCGGCGTTGATGCCGGCCGGGCGGGCCGGGCAGCGCGGCGCCGTGGACCTCGACCTGCTGCTGGACCTCGGCACCTTCGGCATCTCCGCGATCGCCCGCAACCGGGTACAGGGGATGCTGGTCCTCTCCCAGATGGCCTCCCGGATCAAGACGATCAGCCGCACGCTCGACTGGAGCCGGGTGGCCGCCGCGCTCGCCCGGGGCGGTGACGAGTCGCTGCTGCACCTGGGCGGCAAGTACGGCCTGACCGACTACATCCGCTACCACATCCACGGTCCGGGGCTCGGGCGCGAGGCGTACCCGATCTTCCTCGCGCCCGAGCGGGCCAACCAGTTCGCCAACAACCACATCGAAGGCTTCATGCGCCGGGAGCTCAAAGCGGGCGCCGACGTCGACTTCAAAGTGGCGTACACGACCTTCAACGGCGACGAGCTGTCGCCGTTCATCCGCGGCATGCTCACCAGCGGCGACAAGAAGATCCTCACCCGGCTGGCCCTCGACCAGGGCCTGATCGAAAAGTTCCTCAAAGCGGCGGTGTACGACATCCGCGTCACCCGTGGCGGCGTGACCCGGACCTACCGGGCGGGCGTCACGGTCGGCCCGCCCGGCTCCGGCGCGGTGACCCTCAGCCCACCGACGCTCGTGCCGTGACGGCCACCGGGCGTTCGCCTCGGTGACCGGCCCCGGCGCGGCCCCGCCGGACGCAGGGCGAACACCAGCACCGCGGTGGCGAAGAGCGCGACGAGCATGACCCAGACCGCGCCGACGTGCATGGCGTGGATGAACGCCTCATCGGCGGCCCGCGCCACCGCGGGCCGGTCGAGCACGGCGGCGACGTGCCGAGCCTGTTCGGCCGAAACCCGGACCTGGTCCCGCAGTCCCGCCGGGACCTCGGCCAGCGAAGGTTCAACCGCGCCGCGGTAGGCGATCGACAGGATCGTGCCGCCCACCGCGATCCCGATGACGCTGCCGGTCTGCCGCGCGGTGTGGGTGACGGCCGACCCGGCACCGGACCGGTCCAGCGGCAGGCTGCTGATCAACGCTCCGGTCACCGGGGCCAGCACCATGCCGACGGACAGGCCCTGCACCAGCACCACGATCTCGATCCCGGCGAGCGGGGTGTCCAGCCCGAGGAAGCCGACCGCGCCCATGCTGAAGGCCGCCACGGCGAGCGACGGCACGGCGATGGGGCGCAGCGACCACCGGCGGACCAGCCGCGCGCCCAGCGGCGCCCCGACGACCGCGCCGACGGCGGTCGGGACGGTGGCCAAACCGGCCTTCATCGGCGAGTAGCCCAAGGCGCCCTGCAGGTAGAACGCGTTGAAGAACGTGACGGCGGCCACGGCGAAGAGCAGCAAGGCCATGGCCGCGTTGCCGCCGCCGAACATTCGCTGTGCGAGCAGCCGGGGATCGAAACCCGGTGCCTTGGCTTTCGATTCGACGAGCACGAAAGCGGTCAGCAGGACGAGCCCGGCCGCGATCGGCCCCCAGACGTCCGGCCGGCTCCACTCGTCCACCTGGCCCGCGCGAATCAGGCCGTAGGTCAACGCCGCCAGTCCGCTGATCGACAGCAGAATTCCGGCCGGGTCCACGGGCCGCACGGTGGGGCTGCGGAAATCGGGAACCAGCAGGATGATCCCGGCCAAGGCGACCATCACGATCGGGACGTTGACGAGAAAGACCGACCCCCACCGGAAATGGCTGAGCAGGATTCCCGCCAGCACCGGACCCGCGGCCATGCCGGCACCGGTGGACATCGAGGAGACGGCGATGGCGGTCGCCCGCCCGGGGCCGGTGAAGGTCCACAGCAGAATGGCGAAGTTGGCGGGCATGATCAGTGCGGCGCCGACCCCCATCGCGGCCCGGGCGGCGATCAGCTGGCCGGCATCGCCGGCGTAGGCCGCCCAGGCCGAGGCGCCGGCGAAGACGACCAGGCCGGCGGCGAGCACGGTCCGGTGGCCGAAGCTGTCGCCCAGCGCGCCGGCGGTGAACATCAGCGTCGCGAAGACCAGGGTGTAGGCACCGGTGGCCCACTGCAGTTCGGCCGGGCCGGCGCCCAGTCCGCGCACCGGGTCGGCGAGGGTTTCCAGCGTGACGCCGAGAACGGTGTTGTCCAGCCAGATCAGCAGCGAACAAACCATGAGGACGGCGAGGATCAACCGCTGCCGGGATTTGGGCAGCGTTGGCGGCGTTGTCATGTACACCTTCGGAATTTGGTCGACGCGAACTCGGGCGACCATAAGCAACCCCGAAAGGAGGTGTCAAGTTTCGGAATGCTGGTCACAAATCTTGCGATCGAACCAGGAATGTGCCCTCGGGTGTATTTGCGTATTCGCCGATTGTGTGCCCATGGATCAATTTGCGCGCCGGAGAATGCTATCTGCGCTGCTACGAGCAGATCGGCCCGGTTCCGCGCGACGGCTCAAGCTGCGGCCGGACTGCCCGTGGCTGCTGGCCGATGGGCGCCGGGTCCGGACCACCGTGCGCGACCCTCGGCTGCGCGGACGAGAGCCGGGCCGCCGTCGGCCCGGAACTGGCGGTGATCAACCCGGCCGGTCCGCCGCTACGAGCACGACCGCCACCGCTACGGCACACCCAAGATCGAGTCCAGCTATCTGCACAACGCGGTGGATGATCATTCCCGGCTGGCTTACAGCGAAATCCTGCCGGATGAGACCAAGGAAACCGCGGTCGCGTTTCGGGTTCGAGCGCAGGCGTTCTTCACCGCTGCCGGGGTCACCCTGGCGCGAGTGCTGACCGCCCAGGAGGTGTGGGCCGCCGTGGCCGGCACCTCCTGGGCGGGACGAGCGTGGAGCCGGTCAGTCGGACCAGCTGACGGTGCCGTAGAAGTAGAAGTTCGAGTACGCGCAGCCGATCCAGGTGACGAGATAACCTTCGGCCATCTTCTGCTGCGCGAGCTGCCAGCCGGCCGTCTCGCACGCCGACTTGGTGGCGCCGCTGACGGTCTGCTGGTAGTACCTCGTGGCCGCGTCCGCGGGGGCGGCGAGGGAAACGGCGGCAATGCCCAGGACGGCCACAGTGGTGGCCAGCTTCTTCACCATGCGGGTAGTGAAGCACCATGGATTCGCTGTCGCGTGGGTAATTCTGCCGGACGATTCCACCTCGCACCCCACGCGATGACCGACGACTCCCTCATCGCGCCCGTCCGGTCCACCCGCGAGGCGTGGACCGGCTCGAGCCTCGCCGGCAGCATCGAAGGACTCGTCGACGCGATCAAGACGATAGGTTGGGTCGACGACGCGCTCGCAGGCCGATGGCGTTCCGCTGAGCACGTCCGGCGCCCTTGCCCGCAGGAGCAGCGGGCCAGGGGGTGTTTCACAGTTCTTTCAACACGGCGTTCAGCGTGCTCCTGCGCACCCGCCCCGGGCCGGTGAAGGCGTGAACCACCTCCGCGGCTTCGACGACCTTGGCCTGGTCGGTCGCGATCCAGTAGTTGTCGTACCAGGTGTTCGCCTCGACGGCCGGGGCCTTGCCCGACGGCCGCCTCGTGTTCAGCGGGGCGATCATCACGGCGTCGGCGCCGTCGAGGCTCAGCCCGGTCCGGAGGACGACGACTCTCTTGTGGTTGTGCTTCATGATCATGCCGGCGTTCAACGAGACCATTCGGTGAACCTCCAGGTGAGTGAACCTCCGAGCGTAAGTTCACACCCGGTAGCCGGGGAGACCCGAATGGGCGAAAGCCGGCGGCTCCTCTGGCAGCATGCCGAAATGCCCCCTCGTGCGCCCGCGATCAATCCCGACGGTCTCGCCCGCTGGTGCCTGGAGCACCTGGGCAGCCCGCCCGCCGAAGAGATGTTCAGCTCCGGGCACCTGTCCGCGGTCATCGGGCTACGGCTGGCCGACGGCCGTGACGTCGTGGTCAAGGTCCGTCCGGCCTCGCCCCGGGTAGCGGTGTGCGTCGAGGTTCAGCGTCGCCTCTTCCAGGCCGGTTACCCCTGCCCGGAGCCCCTCACCGGCGCCACTTCCTTCGGTCGCGACATCGCCACGGCAGAGGTCTACGTCCCCGGCGGCGCCGTGCTGCCGAGCGCCGGCCGCGCGGCCTGGGCCTTCGCCGAGGCGTTCGCGTGGCTGGTCCGGCTGGCCCCCAGCCCCGCTGAGCTGCCTCCGCTCACCCCGGCACCGTCGTGGGCGGCCTGGAACCACCCCGGGGACGGCTTGTGGCCGCGCTCGGAGGACGCCGATCCCGGCGAAGTCTCCGGCGCCGAGTGGATCGACGACGCCGGACGTCGGGCTCGCGACCGGTTGCGGATCGGCGGCTCCGGCGCGGTGATCGGCCACTGCGACTGGCTCGCCGGCAACCTGCGCTGGAACGGAGACACGCTGCTGGTGGTGCACGACTGGGACAGCGTGACCGCGGACAGCGAAGACATCCTCGTCGGTTTCGCCGCCGCGCTGTACTCGACCGTCGACGCGGACAAGCTGGCCACCGTCGAGGACACGCGGCGATTCCTCGTCGCCTACGGCCGTGCGCGTGGCCGGGACCTCAGCGCCGGCGAACGGCAACGCGCGTGGGCGGCGGGCGTGTGGACCAGGGCCTTCGACGCCAAGTTCCAGCACGCGGCCGGGCAGCCCGTCACGTCGCTGTCGGAGGATGAGGCCGCCGAGCGCCTTCGCCGTGCCGAGAGCTGATGCTCGGGCCGCCCGGCGGTACGCGGTCCGGATCTTTGTTTCCCGCCGCCGGTGATTTCCCCGGCTGCGTCTCGGTTCCCGGCGCCGCCCGCCGGCCCTTGCCGGGAGTGGGAGGATCGAGAGGGCGACGACACGGCTGAGGCGGGGGCGGGTGTGACGCGGCTCGACGCGGCTCGACGAATGGTGATCATCGCGTACAACGATGCGCAGATCCTCGACGTGGCCTGCCCGACCGGCGCGCTGGAAATCGCGAACGGTCACGGCGTCCTCCCGCCGTACGCGATCGAGCTGGCGACGGTGGCCGGCCGGAGCGTGCGCAGTTCGTCGGGGATCGCGCTCACCGGTGCGCGGCGGCTGGCTTCGGTGACCGGGCGGATCGACACCATGCTGGTCGTCGGCGGGCACGGGACCCGGACCGCGATGGCCGACGACCGGATGCTGACCCAGGTGCGGCGGCTCGCGCGGCGCAGCCGGCGGATCGCGTCGGTGTGCACCGGCGCGTTCGTGCTGGCCGCGGCCGGGCTGCTCGACGGACGGCGGGCGACCACGCACTGGGCGTACAGCGACATCCTCGCCGCGCACTTCCCCGCGGTGACGGTGGACCCGGCGCCGCTCTACGTCCAGGACGGCAACGTCTACACCTCGGCCGGGGTCACCAGCGCCCTGGACCTGACCCTCGCGCTCGTCGAGTCCGACCACGGCCCGACCGTGGCCCGCGAGGTCGCCCGTGAGCTGGTGACCTACCTGCAGCGCCCGGCCGACCAGGCGCAGATCAGCATGTTCCTGGCCCCGCCGCCACCGGGCGACCGGCTGGTGCGCGACCTGCTCGCGCACATCGCCGCGCACCCCGGTGACGACCTCAGCCCGGCGGCGCTGGCGGCACGGGCCCAGGTCAGCCCGCGCCACCTCACGAGGTTGTTCGTCACCCACGCGGGCACGACGCCGGCCCGTGCCGTGCGAGCCGCCCGGACGGAGGCCGCCGCGCACCTGGTGCGCGCCAGTGAACTGTCGCTGGCCGCGGTCGCGCGCCGGTGCGGGTTCGGTTCGGCGGAGGTCCTGCGGCAGGCGTTCCTCGACCACTATGGGGTCACCGGGGCCAAGGTTCGCAGGATGGCGGACATGCCGGAGGCGCTCGATCGGCCGACCGCCGAGACTTCCGGACACGGGGGATCGGCCGGCGACCGGAGTTAGGAATCGCGGTCGCGGCGCGGGAATTCCCCGCAGTCCGGGAATTCGAAGGGTGGGAGCACCATGTTCGTCAAGAAGCTGCCGATCGTGTTCGGCATGGCTGTGCTGGGTCTGCTCGGAACGGCGGTGACCGCGGACGCCGACGCGTCGTCGGTGGCGGCACCTTGCCGGCAACCGGTAAGTTCCGTGTCGGTGCACGGTCGCGTGATCCACCTCTGGTTGTGCGACAACGGGTGGCACGGGCAGATCACGAACGGAGCCACCGGCGATCCGGTCTGGCTGGACAGCGCACGCGGCACCGTGACCGGCTACCGGACCATTCCGTCCGGCGCCACATCGGCGAACACGGGCACGGTCGGCCAGTACGGCGGGCCGTGGCGTGCCTGCGGGCGGGCCTTCAACGCTCCGGAAATCGTCTGCACGGCACGCAACTGATCGATGCCGCGGGGCTCGTCGGAGCGAGCCCCGCGGCCGCCGGGGGAACGCCGGCCGGCCGTCACGGCCGGCCGGCGGCTCGTTGCGGCACGCCGGCGCGCTCGGCGACCATGGTCTCTTCGAACCGGCTGCCCGCGCCCGGTCTCCACGGCGGCAACGATCCCCTCGTCGAGCGTCCTCCTTTCCCGAAATGAGTGAAAATCGGTGGAGAATGGTGGTGGGTTCCCGTTTTCGCACCATCGGTGCCACCCGGACGGGTTGAAAAGGTTTATGCGGCGCCCAACGGGATGCGCTGCCGTCTTCACTCGTCAAGGCGATCATGATCTTGTTCCGGTGGCAGGTTCACCGAGCCGTCGGTTAGCGTGATGCCCAGCCGGGGAAACGGCGCGCCACAAGCGCTTCGCCGACCGGCTTCCCCGAAGGCGTCCGATCAAGAGATCCGAACAGCCTTCATTTTCGAACGAGCCGCGGTTGGCTGCTGAACCGGAGAAGGTTATGTCATTCGGCAATGGTGCGACGAGGATTCCGCGTGCACGGCGGCCCGGCACCCGGCGGGCCGGTGGGGCGCTGACGGCGCTGCTGCTGGTCCTCGCTTCCGTCTGCCCGGAGGCGCACGCCTATCCCGCGCGGGTGCAGGTGTTCGTGGCCAACAGCGGTTCCGACAACGTCACCGTGTACGACCCCCGGATGCGGGAGGTGGTCGCGACCATCCCGGTGGGCCGGTCGCCCGTGGGGGTCGGTGCGGCACCCGGTGGGGACCGGGTCTACGTCACCAACGAGCTCTCCGACACGGTGTCCGTGATCGACGCCCGCACGTATTCCACCCTGGCCACCGTTCCGGTGGGCCTGCACCCGTTCGGCGTCGCGGTCGCCGGCTCGCGCGCCTACGTGACGAACTTCGGGGCCGACACCGTGTCCGTGATCGACACCGCGACGAACAAGGTCGTGCGGCAGATCCCGGTCGGCCGGCTGCCGCACAGCCCGGCCGCCAGCCCGGACGGGCGCCGGGTGTACGTGACCAACAACGGCGCGGCCACCGTGTCGGTCATCGACGTCGGATCGGACCAGGTCGTGGCCACACTGCCGGTGGGCCGCTTCCCGGCCGGGGTCGCGACCAGCCCGGCGGGCGACCGCGTCTACGTGGCGGCGACCGGCGCGAACAGCGTCAACGCCATCAGCGCCTCCGGTCCGACGCTGATGACGACGCAGCCGGTCGGAGCGGTGCCGATGGGGGTCGCGGTCACCCCGCGCGGCCAGGTCTACGTCGCCAACGCCGGCTCCGACACGGTGTCGCTGCTGGGCCGCAACCCCCCGGTGGCGATCCCGGTCCAAGACGAGCCCGAAGGCGTGGCGGCGGCGCCCGACAGCAGCTACGTCTTCGTCACCAACTCGGCCTCGGGCTCGATGTCGGTGATCGACACCGCGACGAACACGGTCATCGCGACCGTGCCGGTCGGCGCCGAACCGGAGGGCCTCGCCGTGACCTCCTGACCCTGGCGATTCGTCACGGGCCGTCGGAGCCGGTCCGATGCCGAACAGCCGCAGTGAGGCATCGACTCAGGTATCCGGTCGTCAGCCGATTCACCCAAACGGCCCTGGCATTGTCGATCTCGAACCGGCCTTTCGCTCACTACACTTGTTCCCTCGAACTCGCGGAGGAGGGCGCGAAGTGGCCGATTATTCGATCAACGCGCAGAGATTTCGCCGTTTCCGGACAGCGGTACTGACGCTGTTCTTGGCGCTGGCGATGACGGTCGTTCCCGGCTGTGCGCCCGCCCCTGCCTGCGCGGCCGGGACGCAGGCCTACGAGGGCGTGTGCCTGAGCGACATGGCGGCCCAATACGTCGTCTGCACGAAGGATCGAGGCGTCAACGTGGCCACCAAGCTCGACGGCAAGGTGAGCGGGACGTTCAAGGTGGTCGCGGACGCCGGGCTGCAGCTCGGCTACGAGAAGAGCAAGCAGGAGAACACTCCCGTCGCGCTGCAGATCGTCAAGGACTGCATGGAGATCGCGAAGACCGCGTCACCGCCGGCCGATCCGGAGCGGGCCCAGGTCGCCGGATTCGAGCAGCAAGCCGACCGGGCCATGCAGGAGTGGCAGAAAAAACAAGTCAACGAAACCCCGTCGCTCACACTTTCCCGCAACAGCGCGCGGAAAGGGCAGAAAGTCACCGTCGTCGGCAAGGAGTTCTGGGCGAACGAAATGGTCGACATCACGGTCCACGCCACGCTCGTCGCGCAGGTCGAAGCCGACGGCAACGGCAGCTTCTCCGCATCGGTCACCATCCCGCAGAGCGCGCCGCCGCCCAGTTTCGACACCACGATCACCGCGGTCGGCAAGAGCTCCGTGAAATCGGCGAGCGCACCCTTCCACACCGCCTGAAAGGACTCGAGAGTATCGCCGCCGGTTTGCCGCCGGTGCGGGGAGGGGAGAGCGGGTTGACGCAGACAACCCCGCCGTACGTTGTCGAGCCGGGCAGCGACGCCGGCCGGCTGGTCCGGCCTCAGCCATGACGGGCCCGGATCTGCTGGCGGTGTGCGACGTGTGCCTGCAGCTGATCGACGACGGCGACGGCGCCGTGTGGTGCCGTCCGGAGACGGCGACGCCCGAGCCGCCGGACGAGGGCCAGTTCCTGATCGAGGAGTTGCTCGCCGCGCCGGACACCCGCGCCCGCTGGCGGGTCACCCACGAGGAGTGCGCGCCCGGCGAGGGGTACCGGATCGCGGTGGAGCGGATCCGGACCTGGCCGGCCTACCTGCACTGGACCGCGCACCTGATGGGCAAGGGCTGGCTCGCCGGCACCAACTGGGCCGACCTGATCCTGGACACTCTCGACCCCGCCAGCACCCAGCCAGGGATCCGGCCCCGGACCGCGCGGGATCTCGGCCATCGCCACGTCGGGGACTGACCAAGCCCGAGGTCTCGGCGGCGTGATCCTCATTGTATAATGGCCTATACGGTCGGGGACTCATCAAATACCACTTGTGGCACCTGTTTCAGCTCAAACCGCAAAGAAGCGGGTCCGCGACCCCGGCGATCGGGTGCCGACGTCACAAACGAGGTCCCGTAGTGAGCCGGCTGACGAGCTGGGTGCGGGAGCGGACGTCGAGTTTCCGGAACGCGCGGCTCAGGTGGGCCTCGACCGTCTTCTCCGTGACGTACAGCCGCTCGGCGATCTGGCGGTTGGTCAGCGCGTCGGCGGCCAGCTGGGCGACCCGGCGCTCCGACGGGGTCAGCGCGCTGACGCCGGTGACGCGCAACCGGGGCGGACGGCCGCCCTTCGTTGCCAGGCCTGCCGTCAACCGGTCGGCGAGGGCCTGCGCGTGGCACTCCAGGGCCAGCTCGGCCGCCCGCCGGATCGTCGCGCGGGCCGTGCTGCGGTCGCCGCCGCGCAGCTGGAGCCGGCCGAGGTCGGCCAGTGCGTGCGCGAGCTCCAGCCGGGCGGGCGCCGCGCGCAGCAGCTCGACCGCCTCCTCCAGGTGCCGCCGGGCGGCCGGGGGCTCGGCCGGCCCGGCCGCGGCGCGGAGCGCGACCGCGAGGTGGCGGGGCACGCCGAAGTCGCGGGCGAGCCGCACCTGCTCGCCGATCAGGGCCGTGGCTTCGGCGGGCCGGGCGGCCGCCAGGTGAGCCCGGGCCGCCAGCAGCCGCCACGGGACGTCCCACAGCTCGCCGGGCGCCCACCGCTCGTACGACCGACGGCAAATCTCGGCGTCGGCCAGTGCGCGGACGTGGTCTCCCTGAGCCAGCCGGAGCCGGGTCCGGGCACCCAGCAGCCACAGGTGGGCCGACGAGTGCGGTGGCCGGTCGTCGCCGAGCACTCCGGACGCGAGCACGGTCGCGGCGTCCGGTGGCCGGTCGTGCTCGAGGTGCACCTCCGCCGCGGTCGCCTCCAAGATCGGCAGGCCGATGTTCGGCGGCGGCGCGGCCGCCGTGCCGAGCTCGAGGTGCTCGGCTGCCTGCGCCAGGTCGCCGCGGAGGTACGCGATCCGGGCCAGGTAGCCGCGGACGATGCCCATCGGCAGCAGCAGGCCGCGGTCCACCGCGGTGTCCAGCGCCCGCTGCATCCGCCGGTCGGCCTCGTCGAGCTGGTCGGTCACCAGCAGCGTGTGCACCGCCGCCCAGAGCCCGCACCGCTCGGGCGTGAGCACGTCGCCCGCCAGGGCGGACCGGGCCAGGGCGATCGCTTCGCCGGCCGGACGGCCGGCGAGCACGGCCTCCAGCGCCGCCTGGGAGTCGAGGACCGCCTGCGGCCGGCCGGGCCGGCGCCCGAACGCAGCCAGCCGGCGCACCAGCTCGGCCCGCCCGCCCAGGTCGGCCCGGGCCATCCCGATGAGCTCCGCCTCCACCTCGAGCTCCAGCCCCGGGTCCTCGGCCCCGGCCAGGTCGGCCAGCGCCTGCACGAGCAGCGGGACGGCCTCGCGCGGCGCTCCGCAGGCGTTGCGGAACCGGGCGAGGCTGTACGCGCACAACGCCCGTTGCCGGCCGCCGTCCGCGAGGGCGAGCGCCTCTCGGAGGTGGTCGTCGGCTTCGGCGAGGGCCAGGTGGTGGGCGCGGCAGTTGCCCAGTTGCCGGCTCACCTCCGCGCGCTGCGCCGGGGGCGGCGGTTCGGCGCGGGCGCGGTCGAGGAACACCGCCGCGTTCTCCGGTGCGCCGTGCCGGAAGGCCTGGCCGGCGGCGGTGGCCAGCAGCCCGACGCGGTCGGCCACCCCGGCGGGCGTCGTCCGCAGCAGGTGGGCGGCGACGCGGGTGACCGGCCGGCCCGCCTCGAGCAGCACCCGCGCCGCCCGTTCGTGTTCCGGCCCGAGCTCCTCGACCGGGATCAGCGTGAGCGCTATGTCCCGCACGACAGCGTGGACGAAGGCGGGCGGGTCGGCCCGGTCGAAGATCCCTTCGTGGGTCAGCCGGGCCGCGGCCGAGGCCGCCTCCGCCGCCGGCACCCCGGCCTGCGCGGCCACCTCGGCGAGCGCCACGTCGTCGCCCAGCACCGCGACGGCCCGGGCCACCGCGCGCACGTGCGGGGGCTGGCGGCGCAACCGGGCCGTCACGTACCACCGGATCGCGTCGGGGCCGGCCGCGGCGACGGCGGCGGCCCCGTCGGCGGTGGGCCGGACGCCGTCGGTGACCAGCACGCGCAGCAGCTCCCGGACGAAGAGCGGGTTCCCGCCGGTGAGGGCGTGGCAGGCGGCGCAGAACTCCTCGTGCGCGTCCGGGCCCAGCTCCCGGCGGACCAGCTCGGCGACCGCGCGGCCGCTCAGGTTCCGCGGCCGCAGCAGCGTGAGGTCGTCCGCGGCCAGCAGGTCGTCGGCCAGGCCGTCTTCGCCGTGGTCGGCGGACCTCGTCGTGACGACGAGCAGCGCGGCGCAGGAGTCGAGCCGGCGGGCCAGGAAACCCAGGAACCGCAGGGACGGCAGGTCGGCCCAGTGCACGTCGTCCACCAGCAGCACCGGGGTGGCCCGCTCGGCCAGGGTCACCAGCAGCCAGTACAACCCGTTCAGGACCGCGTACGACGAGCTCGGGGCGACGGTCTGGTCCGCGGCGCCGAACAAGCCTTCGGCTGTTCTGGCCGCACCGCTGAACAACCGGGCGCGCTCGGGTCCCGCCGTCGGCAGCACGGGTTCGAAGAGCTGGCGCACCACCCCGAACGCGAACTCCCGCTCGAGTTCCGCGGCGCGCGCGGACAGCACCGCGTAGCCCCGGTCGACCGCCAGCCGGCGAACTCGCTTCAGCAGCGCCGTTTTCCCCGCGCCCGCACCACCGTCGAGGACGACCACCCCGCCCTGGCCGGCGCCGAGCCGGACGAGCGACCTCTCCAGGGCACGCACTTCGGCGTCCCGTTCGACGAGCTGCGTCACCGGAGACCCACTCCGATCTGCGGCCGCCCGAACCCACGCGTTTCGTGGTCAGGCAGGGATTTTCACCCTAGCAGCCGGCAACAGGCCGGTGGAGCCGTCGGTGACGGCGGTGAAAGAGCGACGTCACGCGAAGGAGCGGCCCATCCACCAGTTTCCCGGGGCGTCGGGGTCGGTGCTCGACCAGAATTCCACGCAGGCACGGGTGAACTCCCCGGCGGTGAGGTGGCCGTCGCCGTCGGTGTCCAGGTGGGTGAAGGCCTCGGTGACCTCGGCTTCGGTCAGTCCGGGGAAGTGTCCGCGTTGGAAGATCAGGAATTCGGCGGGAGTGACACGGCCGTCGGCGTCGGTGTCGGCGATGGCCAGGAAGGCTTCGGCGAGCGCGCCGAGGCCGGCCTGGGCGGCGTCGGGGTCGTCGGCCAGCGAACCGGTCGAGGTGGTGAACTGCTCGCGGGAGATGGCGTCGCCTCCGCCGGGGATGTGGGGCAGGTGCAGCTCGCGCCAGATGCGCAGGTAGGCGTCGATGATGGTCTTTTCCTGCGGTGATCCGGGGGTGTGGCCGAGGGCCTCGGCGGCGCGCCGGCCCATCAGGACGTGGTCCCCTTCGGTGAGCAGGCCGTCCCCGTCGACGTCCAAGTGCGAGAACCCGTGTTCGATCTTCGCTTTGAGCAAATCGTTGACCGGCACGAGTTCTCCCGACGTGGTGGTTCGGAGCGGACGGAACCCAGGATGCCGCCGGGGCGAATCGCCGGACTAGATCCGAACGAGTCCTTGGCCGCCACGAACGAGTGGTGTCGGACGCGGTCAGGTCAGTGGCGGGCGGCGGTTCGCCCACGGCCGGGCCCGTTCGAGCTGTCCGGCCAGCCGGAGGAGTGTGTCGTCGGCGCCGAGCCGGCCGACGAACTGGACCCCGATCGGCAGCCCGTCGGGGGTCCAGTGCAGGGGCACGCTCATCGCGGGGCGTCCGGTGAGGTTGGCCAGTTGCGTGTAGGGCACCCAGCTGAGGTTTTCGGAGATCAGCCGGTCCACGATCGGGGTGTGCCGCAGCAGGCCGGCGGCCTTGGCGGTGAGCAAGGCGCGCTGCGCGGCGCGGACGGGCGCGGGGGTGGTGAACGCCCCGATCTTCGGTGGCGGGGTGGCCGTGGTCGGGGTCAGCAGGAGGTCGTGGGACTCGTGGAACCCGGCGAGGCGCCGGGTGTGCTCGTGGCGTCGTTCGACGGCCCGCATCAGGTCGACCGGGCTGGTGGCCCGGCCGAGTGCGGCCATGGTGCGGGTGTCGAGTTCGAACGCCGTGTCGCCGGCCCCGCTCGCTGCCTGGCATTCGGCCATCGAGTAGGCGCAGCTGACGAACCAGCTGGTCAGGAAGTCCTTGGCCAGCACGGCGTCGTCGAACGGCTGCGTGGGCAGTTCCACCACCTCGTGCCCGAGCTCGGCGAGCAGGTCGCCGGCCGCGCGGGCGGCGGCGACGGCTTCGGGGTGCGGGGCGGGGTTGATGGCGCTGGCGGTGCACAGCGCGATGCGCAGGCGGCCCGGTTCGCGGCCGGCTTCGTCGGCGAACGGGGTTCGCGGCCCGGCGGCGAGGTAGGGCGAGAGCGGGGTGGGGCCGGTGAGGACGTCGAGCATGGCGGCGGTGTCGCGGACCGAGCGGGAGATGACGCCGTCGGTGGCGGTGCCGCCGAGTCCTTCGGCGCGGGCCGGCCCGGCCGGGATGAGCCCGCGGGAGGGTTTGAGCCCGAAGAGCCCGCAGGCCGAGGCCGGGATCCGGATGGAGCCGCCGCCGTCGCTGGCGGCCGCGCAGGGGACGACGCCCGCGGCGACGGCGGCGGCCGCGCCGCCGGAGGATCCGCCGGGGGTGTGGCCGGTGCTCCAGGGGTTGCGGGTGGGGCCGAAGACGTCGGGTTCGGTGACGCCCTTGGCGCCGAATTCGGGGGTGTTGGTCTTGCCGAAGACGACCAGGCCGGCGTCGAGCCAGCGCTGGACGACGGTACTGGTTTCGGTGGCGGGCACCGTGGCCATCGACCGCGAGCCGGCGCTGGTGGGCGTTCCGGCCAGGTCCTGGTTGAGGTCCTTGAGCAGGAACGGGACCCCGGCGAAGGGCCCGTCGGCCGCGGCAGGCGGGTCCACCTCGCGCACGACGGCGTTGAGCCGGGGGTTGACCCGCGCCAGCCGGGCCCGGGCGGCTTCGAGCAGTTCGGCCGGGGTGACCTGGCCGGTACGGACCAGAGCGGCCAAGCCGACGGCGTCGTGGTCGGGGTAGTCCTCCATGGGGTGATCCTGCCGCACGCCGGGAGCGCGGCGCGGTATGAGCTGGTTCACGTCCGGAGCCGGTGAGTCAGGCCGGCCCGTGCGGTCAGTCGCCGAGGAAGCGCACCAGCTCCGCGGTGACGAACGCGGGGTTTTCCTCGACGAGCCAGTGGCCCGCGTGCGGTACGTCCACGGCGCGCACGATGTTGGTGACCCGGGGGGTCACCGTCGCCCGGATCGCGTCGAGCTGGCCCTGGGCGGTCAGGAGCAGGGCCGGCACGCGGACCGGTGCCGCAGCCACCGTGTCGCGAACGTCCTTGTCGAGTGCGCGGTAGAGCTCGAAGCCGCCCGACAGTACCTCGGGCCGGCGGTAGGTCCGGGTGTACTCGTCGATCTCGGCACCGGTGAACGGGGAGCGGTCCGAAGTGCCGCCGAAGGCGGTTCCGCCGAACGAGACCTGCGGGTAGAACAGGGCCAGGTACTCGCGGACGTCGTCACCGGCGATCGCCTCGGGAACCCGCCGCTGGGAGTGGAAGGCGATGTGCCAGCTCAGGGTCCGGTAGGTGGCGGCGTCGATCGCCGGGCCCGGGAGCGGCAGGTCGAGGTAGCCGAGCCGGGTGGTGTCGCCGGGGAACTGGGCGGCGTACTGGAACGCCACCGCGGCACCGAAGTCGTGCCCCACGACGGCGGCGGTGCGGAGCTTGAGCCGGTCGGCGATCAGGGTGTGGACGTACCGGGCCAGGGTGGCCTTGTCGTAGCCGGTGGGCGAGCCGGTGCCGTCACCCAGGCCGGGAAGGTCGACCGCGTAGACGGTGTGGTGCTCGGCGAGGGCGGGCATGATCGGCCACCAGCCGTACCAGGTCTGCGGCCAGCCGTGGATCAAGACCACGGGCGTGCCGCTGCCGCCGGCGACGTAGTGCATGCGGACGCCGTCGACGTCGGCGAACTCGTGCCGGAAGGTGCTTCGAAAAGCCGGGTCGTCCCGGGTCTGGGTGGCGTAGGGCGCAACGGTGGCCGACGTGGAGCAGGCGGTGACGCTCGTGGTGAGCAGGAGAGCGAGCGTGAGCGTCACCGCCGTGCGCGCGAAGCGGCAAAACCGAGAGGTGTGAGTCGAAAGGTCTTCTGCCGGCATGCCGTCAGTCTTGCCGGGCACGCACGAGCGAGCACGGGATCTTGCGGTTCCGGCAAGATGGCCGGGGAACGGCGATCAGGGATCGACGTCCATCTTGTCCCCGTCGAGGTCGATGTTCTTGAGCTCCGGTGGGTCGAGGTCGCCGCGGTCGAGGGCGGCCCAGTCGTCGACCGTCGGGTTCTTGTAGAAGCCGCCGTAGCCCGGCCATTCGCCCGTGCGCGCCGCGTCCCGTGCGCCGTGCATTTCGGCCGCGTCCCACTTGTCGATCGGCTTGGTCGTGACGTGTCCGGAGCCGTCCACCGCGTGGCCGCCGGTGGGAACGGCCTGACCGGATTGCGGGTTGTACCGCATGCCTTCGCCGCTGGAGCGCATGTCGTCGATCATCTTGTGGTACGAGTCGTCGGCGATGGCCATCCGCTTCTGCTCGGCGTCGTAGGCCGCCCGGTCCGGGTGGTTCGGGTCGGCCTTGATGGCGTCCCGCCGGTCCTGTTCGGCCTTCGCCGCGTCCGCCTTGTCCTTGTCGTACAGGGGGTGGTCTTCGTGGTGGACGTGGTTCTTGTCGTTCCCGTGGTAGACCTGGTCGGAGAAGCTGTGCGGCTGGTCGTAGCCCGCCTTGATGGTGTTCGAGTTCTGGAAGCCCTGCTGGTGGCCGTAGCCGAGCTGGTTGAGCTGGACCGCGGTGCTCGGGTCGTTGGCCTCGATGGCGTTGCGCTGCGCGTTGCGGTACGAACCGAGACGGTCGTCGTACCCGAGGTTGTCGTCCTTCGTCGTGTTGGGTGCGTCCCGGACGTCGCCCTTGGTGAACCCGGACTCGTGGTTGCTCCCGCCCTTGCCGGTACCGGGGTGGTACCGGTGGTTGGCGAAGTCCTCGTAGTAGGCGTAGGCGTTGTTCTCCAGGGGTTTGTTGCTCTTGTCCGACCGCGCGCCCTTCACACCGCCGTTGTCGCTCAGGATGTCGTAACCACCGGCGTGTTCGGACTGGTGCGTCTTGTTGCCGTCGATCTTGAAGTCGTACTTGTCGTCGAGGCGCTTGCGTTCGGCGTTCCGGTCGCCGTAGGTGCTTTCCGGGTACGTGCGGCCGCTCGTCGAGGACCCGTCCGATCCTCGGGCGTAGGGGTTGTGCCGGTTCGCGGCCGCGCAGGGCGTGGTCCGCTGCGGGGCCAGGCCGAGCGGGTCGACCATGGCGGTCGGGTTGCCGACGTAGGCCAGGGAGTCCGGCGCCGGGGTCAGGCCGAGCGGGTCGTGGGAGAGGTAGCGCCCGGTCTCGGGGTCGTAGTAGCGGTACCGGTTGTAGTGCAGCCCGGTCTCGGGATCGTGGTACTGGCCCGGGAACCGCAACGGCGTGCCGGCCGCTCCGCCGGCCGACACGACCGGGCCCCACAGCGCGGTGTGCAGGTGCCCGGCCAGCGCGCCGGTGTCGTCGACCAGTTCCGCGGGCGCACCGACCAGGTCGGAGACGATCGCGTGGAACCGCTCCCCGCCGCCGGCGCCGAGGACGCGTTCGGTCTGGGTGAGCGGGAGCCGGTCGCCGGGGGCGTAGTCCCACACCGTGGCGATCGGCGGCCGGCCCGGTCCACTGTGGACCTGCTCGGCGGGCAGCTGCCCGTCCCAGGCGTACTCGACCTGCTCGGCCACGGCGCCGGTGGCGTCCAGGCGCTGCTTGGCGACGCGCCGGCCGAACGGGTCGTACCGGTAACGCCACACCGTGCCGTCGGGCGTGCGGACGCCGATCAGCCGGTTCTCCGCGCTCCACTCGTAGGTCCAGCGGTTCCCGCCGCGCTCGCGGGCGATGACGCGTCCTTCCCCGTCGTGGCGGTAGCGAGTCGGGCCGGCGGCGGTGAGCAGGGTGCCGGTGTAGGCGCGCGGCCCACTGGCCTGGGGTGCGCCGGACCAGCCGGCTCCGGTGACGGCACCGGTCAGGTCGTAGTCGTAGTTCTCCTGCCAGCGCGTGCCGCGCACGGCACGGACCCGTCCGCTCGCGTCGACGTCGAACGTGCGCGACCCGGAGATCAGGTCCTCGACGCGAGCGAGGTGGCCGTCGGGCAGGTAGCCGTATTCGCGCCGCTGCACGGTGTCCGCGCCGCGCAGCACCGTCTGGGCCGCCAGCTGCCCGGTGGGGGACCAGTCCTGGCGCAGCTCCGCCACCGGCCCGGCGGTGGTGTGCAGCCGGCGCACCGTCTCGCGGCCCGCGGCGTCGTAGCCGAACCGCAGGGTGCGCCCGGCGGTGTTCAGCACGGTCGGGCGTCCCTCGGTGTCGTAGCCGAAGACCGATTCCGCTCCCGAGGGCGTCCGGCGGCTGACCCGGCGGCCGAGCGGGTCGTAGCGGTTGACCACGGTCCGGCCGTTGATCGACTCGGACAGCACGCGGCCGAGCGCGTCGTAGGTGTACCGGACCTCGCTGTGCGCGTTGGCCGCGGACACCATCCGGTCGGCCTCGTCGTAGGTGAAGACGGCGACTTCGTCGGCGCTGCTGCGCCGCACGACCCGGCCGAGGCTGTCCCGCTCGAGGGTGATGGTCTGCCCGGCGCCGTTGGTGCGGTGCACGAGCCGTCCCGCCGCGTCGTAACCGAAGCGCAGGACGCGCCCGTTGTAGTCGGTCTCGCCCACCTTCCGGCCCGCGGCGTCGTACTGGTAGTGCCAGACCAGGCCGCGTTCGTTGGTGACCGAGGTGAGCCGCAGCTCGGTGTCGTAGCCGTAGGTCAGCGTGCCGCCGTCGGGGCTGCGCTCGCTGACCGGCAGGTCGAACTGGCCGTAGTCGATGCGGGTGACGCCACCGCGGGCATCGGTCCGCTCTTCGAAGCTGCCCCGTGCGGTCGAGGTGAACCGCTCGACCGCGCCGTCGGCGTCGCGCGTCTGCACGAGGTGACCGGCGGCGTCGCTGACCAGGGTGGTGGTGTGCCCCAGCGGGTCGGTCACGCTGGTGGTGTGGCCGAGCGCGTCGTAGCCGTAGCGCCACACGGCGCCGTCCGGCTCGGTGACGAGCAGGGGGAGCCCGGCGGCGTTGGCCTGGATCCGGGTGACCCCGCCGAGGGCGTCGGTCACCGAGTCGACGGTGCCGGTGAAGGGGTCGTAGGTGTAGGCGGTCGCGGCCCCGGTCGGGTCGACGACGCGGGCGAGGCTGCCCCGCCGGTCGTATTCGTAGCGCCACACGGCGCCGTCGGGCCCGGTCACCGCGACCGGCCGGTGCCGCTCGTCGTAGCCGATGACCATGCGGCTGCCGTCGGGACGCGTCACCGCGATGAGGTTGCCGAGCTCGTCGTGGTCCCAGCGCGTGACGTGGCCGAGCTCGTCGGTCTCGGCGACCACGCGCCCGAAGCGGTCGCGTTCGGCGCTGGTGGTGTTCCCGAGCGGGTCGGTCCGCCCGATCACCCGCATCCGCTCGTCGAGCCGGTAGCGGGTCACGGCGCCGAGCGAGTCGGTGACCGTGGTCACGCCGGGCTGATAGGCCAGTGTCGTGTTCAGGTAGCCGCCGGTGCCCTGGGCGCGCACGCAGCGTCCCTGGGCGTCGTAGCCGTAGCTGTACCAGCGGCCGTTGACGTCCTCCCAGCGGACGAGCCTGCCGTCGGCGTCGTAGGTGAACTTCTGCGGGGTGCCGACCGCGTCGACGACCTCGACCAGCCGGCGCGCGGAGTCGTAGCGGTACTCCGCCAGGGGGACCGGTGACCCCGCTGCGCGCAACGCGGTGACCAGGCCGTCGGCGCTGTCGATCTCGACGCGGTACCCACCGGAGTGCTCGATCGCCACCGGCATCCCGTCGCGGTAGCGCAGCACGATCCGGTTCTTCGCCCCGTCCACGACCGCGCGCAGCGGCAGCGTGGTGTCGCCGCGGCGACCCGCGAAGTAGCGCACCCGGTCGGACTGCGGGTCCCCGACGATGTAGCCGTGGCGGACCCGGCGCAGCGCCAGGTACGGGCCGCTCTCGGGGACCACGGCCTCCACGCCGAGCGGAACCGGGTAGCGCAGCAGCGTGCCGTCGGCCAGGGCCAAGTGCAGCCCGTCCGGCTCGACTTCGAGCCGTTCGTCCAGCGTCGAAGCCCAGGTGGGGCCGAACCGCCGGCCCGCGCGGTAGGACGACAGGTGCGTGCGCGCGACCACGAGCGGCAGCGCGCCGGGCAGCGACACGTCCTCCTGCTCCACCATCACCGCACCGGTCGCGACGTCGATGGGGTCGCCGCAGTCGGTCCGGTCCTTCGTCGGCGTGGTGTGCTCGTCCGGTTTGGGGTTGTTGTCCCTGATCCGCGGCCCGTCATCGGGTGCGCTCTTCGGCTTGCCTCCGCCGCCCGGCGCGCCCTTCGGCGTTCCGCCGGGCGGCGGATCGGCCTTCGCCACCGGCGGGGGATCGGCAGGCGGGTCGCTCTTCGGCGGCGGATCGGTCTTGGGTGGCGGGTCCGTCTTGGGTGGCGGGTCGGTTTTCGCCCCGGAGGTGGTGGTGCTGTCGTCGCCCTTGCCCGCCGGGGGCGGGTCGGTCTTCGGCGGGGGTGCGTCCGGCGAGCCGTTGCCCTTGGGGCCGCCGATGTCCTTGGGATTGCCCTTGATGTCGGCGTGCTTGGGCGGCGGCGCGGCTTTGCCGGGCTTGATGTTCCGCAGCGCCTTCGCGGCATCGGAGAAGAGGTCGCCCGCGCGCTTGAGCAGCGGGACCAGCGCCTTGAGCGCGGTGACCAGCCGCTTGACCAGGTCCGCGATCTTCGACGCCGTCTTCGCGACCGCGTTGATCACCTGCGGCACCACCCAGGTCAGGCCGATGCCCAAGGTGAACACCACCTGCAACGCCCAGCTGATCAGGTGCCCGATCAGTTCGGCGATGATGTCACGGACGAGCGCCCGCACGGCCGCGACGACCTCACCGGCGGTCTTCACCCCGCTGGAAGCGCCCTCACAGCCCTTCTGCGCCGTTTCGAGCAGCGTCACCGTGTCCTGCGCGCGCTGACGGTAGGTATCGGCGGCGTTCCCCGTCCACGAGACGGTGTCCGCCTTGACCATGCCGAGCAGGTCCTCGCCGACGCTGCCCAGCTCGGTGGCGACGTTCTTCCACGTCTCCGCCTGCGCCGCGATCTCGTCGGCGTTGCCGGTGAGCCCGTTGAGCGCCTCCTTGAGCGGCCCGACGTGCTCCATCAGCCAGCCCACACCGGCCGCCAGGATCGCCCCGAACGGGTCCATGGCCATCGACAAGGCGTCGAGCGCCGTCCCGACCGAGCCGAGCGCCACCGACGCCCAGTCGCCGCTCTCGATGGCGGACTTCAGGTCGGCCGCCGACTCCAGCAGCGACACCCCCGAGTACGCCTTCGTCGAGTCCTTCGTCTCCGCGACCAGAGGATTGCTCACGTGCGACTCTTTCCCTCCGCCCGCCTGGTGATCATCAGCGAAGCTAACAAACAGCGGTTCGAGCGGCTTTCCCGGGTACAGCGCTGCGGCCGAGGGCGTTACCGGAGCCCGGCCGGGCTCAGCGGAACCGGGCACTGTCGTTCACCGATCTCCTTAACTGTATAACGACCTATACGACCGGGTAAACTAGCCAATCACCTTGCCCGACGCGAGCGCACCGAACGTTGTTCCGCCCGTACGGCGAGTGCTATACCGGCAGCAGCCCGGTGTCGCGACGAGGCGATGCCACGAACGACCGGAGTGTCTGGTGGCCCACCGTGCTGTGCGCTCATCCGCCGTGCTCGCCGCCCTGACCGCGCCCGTCCTCCTGCTGGGGACCGCGACCGCGGTGGCCGCTCCCGGCACTCCGCCAGGCCGGCAGCTGACGATCGAGACGGTGTCGAACCCGCGGCCCGCGCTCGTCAGCGGGGGACAGGTCCTGGTCAGGGTGGTCTCGCCGCAGAGCGGGGGACGGGTCGACGTCATGGCCAACGGCCACGACGTCACCCCGGGCTTCCGCGCCCAGCCGGACGGCAGTCTGCTCGGCCTGGTGACCGGCCTGCGCAACGGTGCCAACGACCTGAGCGCCCGGGCCGGCGGACACGGGCGGGACCGGCGGGCGAACCTGCGCGTCACCAACCACCCGATCACCGGGCCCGTCTTCTCCGGCTCGCAGCAGCTTCCGTTCTACTGCGAGACCCAGGCGTTCGGCCTGCCGGCGGCGGCGCAGCCGTTCTGCGGCGCGCCGACACAAGTGAGCTACCAGTACCGGACCACCGCCGGGGCGTTCGCGCCGCTGGCGGATCCGGCGGCCCGGCCCGCGGACCTCGCGACGGCCACGGTCGGCGGGCACGCGGTGCCGTACGTGGTCCGGGTCGAGCGCGGCACGATCGACCGCGCCGTCTACGAGATGGCGGCGCTGTACGACGGCGCGCCGTCGCCCGTCGCGCCGGAAGGCGGCTGGAACGGGAAGCTGGTCTACACCTTCGGTGGTGGCTGCAACGCGGGCTACCACCAGGGCAGCTCGACCGGCGGGGTCGTCAACGACCTGTTCCTGGCCCGGGGCTACGCGGTCGCGTCGTCGACCCTGAACGTGCTCGACACCAACTGCGGCCCGATCATCTCGGCCGAAGCGGCGATGATGGTCAAGGAGCACTTCGTCGAGACCTACGGCCCGGTCGCCCACACCATCGGCTGGGGTGGGTCGGGCGGGGCGATCCAGCAGTACGACATCGCGGAGAACTACCCCGGCATCGTCGACGGCATCATCCCCGGCGTCTCGTTCCCGGATCCGCTGAGCACGGGCGGTCCGGTGTCGGACTGCCGCTTGCTGGAGCGGTACTTCGCCGGGCCGGGCGCGTCGTTCACCGCGGCGCAGAAGCAGGCCGTCGCGGGCTTCGCCAGCTACGACACTTGCGTCTCCTGGGACAAGACCTTCGCCAGCCGTGCCACCGCGACCGGCAGCTGCAACGCGGCCATCCCGGTCTCGGCGCGGTGGGATCCGGTCACCAACCCGCGCGGGGTGAAGTGCAACTCGAACGAGCAGCTGGTCAATCAGCTCGGGCGGGACCCGAAGACGGGATTCGTGCGCAGTCCGCTGGACACCACCGGGGTGCAGTACGGCCTGAACGCGCTGAAGGCCGGGACGATCACCGCCGCGCAGTTCGTGGACCTCAACGCCGGCATCGGCGGCCTCGACCACACGGGAACGCCGGTGGCGGAGCGGATCGCGGCCGATCCGAAGGCGCTCGACGCGGTGTACGCCGACGACCTCGTGAACTCCGGCTCGCAGGGGTTGCGGGAGACGCCGATCATCGACCAGCGCACCGATCTGGATCTCGCCGGGTTCGGCAACGACATCCACACCACGGAGTGGTCCTACGTGATGCGGCAACGGCTGCTGCGGGCCAACGGCACCGCGGGCAACCAGGTCATCATCGAAAACCACGCCACCGCGGCCGAAGCGGCGGCCGCCGGTGTCTACGAGCTGGACGCGATGGACCGCTGGCTGACCGCGATCGACGCCGACCGCTCGCACCGGAGCCGGCCGCAGAAGGTGCTGGCGAACCGGCCGGGCGATCTCGGCGACGGTTGCTACCTCTCCGCCGCGTCGCGGATCACCGAGCCGCTGACCTACCCGGCGAGCGGCCGGTGCGGCGCGCTGTACCCGGTGGCGGCCAACACGCGGATGGTCGCGGGGGAGAGCTTGGCCCTCGACGTGCTGAAGTGCCGGCTGAAGCCGCTGGACTTCGGCGACTACCCGGTCGCCTTCACGGTGGCGGACCGGAAGCGGCTGCGGGCGGCGTTCCCCGGCGGTGTGTGCGACTACGGCCGTCCGGGTGTCGGGCAGCGCGCGCCGATCGGGACCTGGCTGAGCTACGGCGACGAACGGAGCGGCACCACGCCGCCGACGCAGCCGCGGTGATCACCCGGGGCAGTCTTGTTGCCGAACGGACGGGGTGCGGGCGATCGAGCTGCGCACCCGTCTGACGGCGTTGTCGGGCATCGACTTGCCGGCCACCGTCGTCTTCGGCCGGCCCACGGTCGCCGAGCTGGCGCGGTACCTGCTGGATCTCCGGCGGACCCCGGCTGTGGTGCGGTAGGGATTTCCTGCGGAGGGGAGCGCGGCGGCGCCCGGTCGCGGGGGCGGGAATCTTCGCGTCGTAGGGAATTGCGGTCAATCGGCCGGACGGGCGAACCGGTCATTGGTGGCGGGCACTCTTGACAGGGTGCCCGCGTTCGCTACCCTTCTGTCTGGGAGCGCTCCCAGAAATCGGTTATTGCTCAAAGGAGAGCAGATGACGCAGTGGAGAAAGGCGTTCGGCGCGCTGGCCGCGGCTGTCGTGGCCGCGAGCGGGTTGGTCGCCTTCGGCGCGACCGGTCAGATCGCCGCGGCGGCAAGCGGTACGGGTAGCGGATACCTGCACACCAGCGGCAACAAGATCCTGGACAGCACGGGCGCGACGGTTCGGCTGACCGGCATCAACTGGTTCGGGATGGAGACCGACAACAAGACCTTCCACGGCCTGTGGTCCAGCCGCACCTGGCGCCAGCAGCTCGACCAGATGGCTCAGCTGGGCTACAACACGCTGCGCGTGCCGTTCTCCGACGACGCGCTGAAACCCGATGCCAAGGCCACCGGGATCAACGACTACACCAACCCCGATCTGATCGGGCTTTCGCCGCTGCAGATCCTCGACAAGGTGATCGGCTACGCGGGCCAAAAAGGAATGCGCGTCATCCTCGACCGGCACCGGCCGACCAGCGCGGGGCAGACCGCGCTCTGGTACACCGCGGGCGTCCCGGAGAGCACCTGGATCACCGACTGGAAGACGCTCGCCCAGCACTACGCGGGCAACACCACGGTCATCGGCGCGGACCTGCACAACGAGCCGCACGCCGAGGGCACCAACCCGGCCGCGACCGGCGCGTGCTGGGGCTGCGGCGACACCGCCCGCGACTGGCGGCTGGCCGCCGAACGCGCGGGCAACGCGATCCTGGGCGTGCAACCGAACTGGCTGATCTTCGTCGAGGGCGTGAGCTGCCCGAGCGGCGGGCTGTCGAACGTGTGGGACGGTGACCCGTCCAACGACGAGGACTGCGGCTGGTGGGGCGGAAACCTGTCGAAGGCCGGCGAGTTCCCGGTACGCCTGTCCGTGCCCGGCCGGCTGGTGTACTCCCCGCACGAGTACGCCACCTCGGTCTACAACCAGCCGTGGTTCAGCGCTCCCGACTACCCGGCGAACATGACCGCGATCTGGGACAAGTACTGGGGCTACCTGTACAAGCAGAACATCGCACCGCTGATGATGGGTGAGTTCGGCACCACGCTGGCGAACCCGGTCGACAAGGTGTGGCTCGAAAAGCTGATGGCCTACACCGGGACCGGCGTCAACGGCATCTCGTTCACCTACTGGTCGTGGAACCCCAACTCCGGCGACACGGGCGGCATCCTCAACGACGACTGGACCACGGTCAACCAGGCGAAGCAGAGCATCCTCCAGCCCTACCTCATCCCGCCGGCCGGCGGCGGGCCCGACCCGACGACGACCACCCCCACCACCCCCACGACCCCCACGACCGGCGGCGGCACCGGCGGCTGCCAGACGGCGTGGAACCTGGACAATTCCTGGCAGGGCGGTTTCCAGGGCACGCTGACGGTGACCAACACCGCGACGAGCGCCGCCAATCCGTGGAAGGTCGTGTTCACCCTGCCCGCCGGAGCCACCATCGCCAGCGGCTGGAACGGCACCTTCACCCAGAGCGGCACCAAGGTCACCGTGACCGCGCCGACCTACAGCCCGTCCCTGGCCGCGGGAGCGGCGGTATCGCTCGGCTTCACCGCCAACGGCACGTCGGGCGCACCGTCCGCCGTCACGCTCAACGCGGCGGCCTGCACCACGTGACCGACCCTGGCTGCGGTGCCGACCGCGGGCACCGCAGCCAGGACACGCCCTGATCCACGGCCCGCCCGGGCCCGAACTCGCGTTCTTGCGCCATTCGGCTGATTGTGCTCCCCGCCTGTGACGATGTCTCACCCGCGAACGACTTCCCCGGCGAGCCGGACGTCGAGGGGACTCTCCGATGACAAGCCTGCGAACGGTCGGTGTGGCGGCCGGCCTGCTGCTGTTGCCGTTGCTGACCGCCGAAAGCTGCGTCGACGAGCGGACCGGTCCTTCGTCGTCGGTCCCGGCGCCTGCCGTGGGCGGGGACACCGCGGGCGCGGGCTCGAGCACGACAGCGTCCGGCGAGGTGAGCTCTTCCGACGTCGCGCCCGCGCCGGAGCCGACGACACCGCTGATCCCGGAGCCGACCGGTACCCCGACCGGCACCCCCGGCCAACCGGACACCACTGAGGTGACCGCGCCCCCACCCACCCCGTGACCGACGTCGCCGCTCCGTCCTCGGTGCTCTGGACCCGTGCGACCACCGTGCTGTCCCAGACGGTGCTGATTTCCGCGCTGCTGTACTACTTCGGCTGGGTCCGCAGCCAAGCCACCTGGTCCTATTTCGGCGTCGACACCGGGCTGCTCGGCTACGGCACGGCCGACTACGCCCTGCGCAGCATCAACTCGGCCTTCCTGCCGCTGATCGGCAGCGGCATCGCCGCCCTCGGCGCGGCGGCCCTGCATCGCACGGTCCTCGGGCCGGCCGCCCGCGCGACACCGTCGACCCGCCGCCGGCGCATGGCCGACGCCACGATTCTCGTCGCCCGAGTCGGCGGCGTCCTGCTGATGGGGGTCGCGGTGACCGGGTTGCTGCTGCCGGTGGCAGTCGGCAACGCCCTCGGCGTGGCACTGCCGTTGTCCCTGCTCGCCGCGGCCTGCCTGCTGTCCTACGCGGACCACCTGCGCGCTTGCGGGCACCGGCCGGACCGGCGGGTGCCGCCGCGGACCCCCGGGCTCCGTGGACTGCTGCTGACCGGGCTGGCCTTGCTCGGCCTGCTGTGGAGCGTCGCCCTGTACGCCCAGGCGACCGGTCAGGACGTGGCACGCAGCATCGCGGCCGGCTTGCGCAACCGGCCGTCCGTGACGCTCTACAGCGCCGAGCGCCTGTCCATCACCGGACCGGGGATCACCGTGGACACGCTGGAGCAGGACCGGACGAAGTACCACTTCCGCTACTCCGGCCTGGTTTCCCTGACCCAGACTTCGGAGCGGTACGTACTGGTCGCCGCCGGCTGGCGCAAAGGGAGCGACGCCGTCTACGTCGTCCCGGCCGGAGACGGCATCCGCGTCGACATCACGACGCGATGAGTCCGGACGGACACACTCATTGAGTCAAGCCTTCGGCAGTTTCCCCACCAGCAGCTTGCCGAACGCCACCGCCGTGTCGCAGGCGCCGCCGCCGGTTTTCGAGGCGAAGATCCGGATGTGTTCCGTGCGCTTGGCGTCGAACTGGCGGTGGTTCCACGACACCGCGCAGCTGTCGCCGGTCGGGTGGCGCGTGCCGGTGACGCCGCCGAGGTCGACGGGGCTGCCGTCGTCCGGCACGCTGGAATACCCCTTGTCGAAGGTCAGCCGCAGGGATGTCGCCGCCGTCCACTCGCACTCGCGCAGCCGGTTGAGCTTGACCTCGCGGACCGGGCCGAGCACGGGCGCCACCGCGGTCTTGTCGAGCACCGTGCACGGGTCCGACGCGAGCAGCGTGCCGGGCGGGAGGTCGTATGCGGCGCCGCCGCGGACGCGGTCGAGGACCTTGGCGAGGGTGGTCTTCGCCAGGCCGCACGTCTCGGCCAGCGCTGTCACGCCCAGTTCCGGCTGCGCGGGAACCTGGACGCTGGCGTCGCAGGTGCTGCCGCTGATCTCGGTGAACAGCACCGGACGGCCGTCGAGGTCCTCGGCCGGCCTGCCGCCCTCGACGTAGATCTCGTCGCCGAGCTTGATCGAGATCCGTTCGCCGGACTTCGTGCGGTAATCGCAGCGGTCGAAGTACCCCGAATCCGGGACGGCGCTCAGCTTGCCCGCGTCCTGGACGCTGACGTCGTTGAGCACCTTGCACGGATCCGTGCGCCGCAGCGTTTCCAGGCTCGTCGGGTCCAGGTTCGCGCCCGCGGTCGGCGCATCCGCACCGGCCCTCGTGGCCAGCACCGCCACCAGGCTGCCCACGGCGAGTGCGGCGACGGCGGCCAGCGCGGCCACGACCGGGAACCAGCGGCGACGGCGGGGCGGCGGGGGCAGTGGCACCGGCGCCGGCCAGGACAGCGCGGTGCGGACCGCGGTGTCCTGCGCTTCGATCAGCCGGTGCACCGCGTCCGGCCACGGCCGCGTCCCGGGTGCCACCGGGCCGAGGAAATCGAGGATCCGCTGCGGCGACGGCCGCCGGGCGGGGTCCTTGGCCAGGCACGGCTCGACGAGGGTCCGGATTTCGGGCGGCAGCCCGGTCAGGTCGGGGGCGGCGTGCACGACGTTGTAGAGCAGCTGCGCCGTCGTCGAGCCGGTGAACGGGCCGCGGCCGGTCGCCGCCATCACCAGCAGGCCGCCGAGGGAGAAGACGTCGCTCGCCGGGGTCAGGGGGCGGCTTTCGGCCTGCTCGGGGGACATGAACGCGGGGGAGCCGACGATGCCGCCGGTGCCGGTGAGGTCGGCGCCGCCCTCGGTGGCGCGGGCGATGCCGAAGTCGATCACCCGCGAGCCGTCCCCGGTCAGCAGCACGTTGCCGGGCTTGAGGTCGCGGTGGATCAGCCCGGCCCGGTGGATCTCGATCAGCGCGGTCGCCAGGCCGGCGGCGAGCCGGCGCACCGCCTCGACCGGCAGCGGTCCGGTCGCTTCGACAGCTTCCTTCAGCGACGGCCCGGTGACGAACACCGAAGCGAGCCACGGCGTTTCGGCGTCCGCGTCGGCGTCCATGACCGCCGCCGTGAACGCTCCCGAAACCCGTTGCGAGGCCAGCACTTCCTGCCGGAACCGGCTGCGGAAGTGGGTGTTGCGCGCGAACTCCGCGTGCACCTGCTTGAGGGCGACCAGGCGGCCGTCCGGGGCGACTCCGAGCAGGACGCGGCCCATGCCGCCCTCGCCGAGTTCGGCGACCAGGCGGTACCGGCCGGCGTGCCGGGCCTCGCCCGGCTGCAGCGGCTTCACGGCTTCGGCAGCCCGGGCCGGGCCGCTTTGGCGAAGTCCTGGACGTGGCGGCAGGTCTGCTCGATGGTGAGCGTGCTGGCGGAAGTGGTGTACTGGACGATGACGTTCTCCGAGGCTTGTTCGCCGACCGGCCGGTGCGGCCAGGTCACGGTGCAGTCGACCGACGCGGGGTTGATCCGGTCCGCGGTGAAGTACGCGGTGAGCCCGCCGAGGTCGACGGTGCCGGCCGCGTCGTAGGAGCCGTCCTTCGCCGCGACGGGCGGGCGCCCCCGTTCGAGGTTCACGCTGAGCTCGCCGCCGGCGGTCCAGCGGCACTCGTGCAGCCCGCGGGGTTCCACCTTGGTGATCGGGCCGGCGATCCGCTGGGCGGTCGCGGTGGCGACGAGGCCGCAGGGGTCGACCGGCGCGAGGCTTCCCGGCGGCGCGGCGGAAACGCTCCCGGCGCGCAGGCGGTTCAGCGTTTCGGTGAGCGCGGACTTCGCGGCGTCGCACGGCTGGGCGAACTTCCCCACCCCGAGGTCGCCGGCCTCGACGCCGATGGTGGCGGCGGGGCGGTCCACGACCGGCACCGAGGCCGTGCAGCCGCTGCTCTTGACGTCGAGGTTGAGCGGCAGGCCGTTCAGCTCCCCGGCCGGCGTGCCCCTGGCGGGCGACGGGCCGCCGATCGTCAGCTGCATCCACTGGCGCTGCGCGGTCTGGAAGGTGCAGGAGAAGAACTGGACTTCGCCCTGCGGGGTGAGCTTCCCGATCCCGGGCACCGACGGCAGCACCTGGCACGGGTCGACCCCGCGCAGCTTGTCCGGGCCCAGCGGGTCCGGGTTCGGCGCGGACGTCGTCACCGGGGGTGGGGCCGGGTTGCTCGCCGGGGCGGCGGTCGCGCCACCGTCGCCGTTCAGCAGGGCGACCGCGGTGATCGTGCCGGCCACGACCACCGTGGCGGCCGCGGCGGCGAGCGCGATCCGCCGGCCCCGCTGCCGCGGCTTCGGCGGCTTGGCCACGACGGCCGCCACCTGGTCCCCGTGGCGGGCGATCAGCGCGTGCACGGCCGGCGGCCATGGCCGCTGGACCGGCGGCAGCGGCCCGAGGAGCTCGAGCAGCTGCGCCGGCGTCGGCCGCCGGGCCGGGTCCTTCGCGAGGCACGGTTCGGCGAGGGCGCGGATCTCGGGCGGAAGGGCCCGCAGGTCCGGGTGCGTGTGGACGACGTTGTACAGCGACTGCGGAGCCGACGCCCCGGCGAAGGGACTGCGTCCGGTGGCCGCGAGGACGAGGAGCGCGCCGAGGGAGAAGACGTCGCTCGCCGGGGTCAGCGGCCGCCCGTCCGCCTGCTCCGGCGACATGAACGCCGGCGACCCGAGGATGACCCCGGTGTGGGTCAGGTCGGTGCTGCCTTCGGCGGCGCGGGCGATGCCGAAGTCGATGACGCGCGGGCCGTCGTCGGCGAGCAGGACGTTGCCCGGCTTGAGGTCCCGGTGCACCAGCCCGGCCCGGTGGATGCCCATGAGCGCGGACGCCAGCCCGGCGGCCAGGTGCCGCACCGCGGGCGACGGGAGCGGCCCGGTCGCGTCGACGGCTTCCTGCAGCGAAGGGCCGGCGACGAAGACCGAGGCCAGCCACGGGATCGGCGCGTGCGGGTCGGCGTCCATCACCGCCGCGGTGTAGGCGCCCGAGACCAGCCGGGAAACCTCGACCTCGCGGCGGAACCGTTCGCGGAACCCGGGATCGTGCGCGAAGCCGCGGTGGACCAGCTTGACGGCGGCCAGCCTGCCGTCGGGAGCGACCCCGAGCAGCACGCGCCCCATCCCGCCCTCACCGACCGCGGCGAGCAGCCGGTAGCGCCCCACCTGCGCCGGCTCACCCGGACCCAACGGCTCCACGCCCCACCTCCGCGGGCGATCGTAGAACGGGCCCGCGCTCACCCCGGTACCGACGTCGTCCATGACGTCCGGCGACCTGAACGGGTCGTTGCCGGTCCACGCCGCGAACCGGCGCCGGGCGGACGCGGGGACACGGACGCCGGGACACGGACGGCGATCACCGCCCGTGTCCCGGCGTCGCCGCTAGGAAGCGCGGTGGAAGGTGATGGTGAAGCCGGTGCAGGAGGCGCACTGGTACATCGTTTGGTTGCCCGGCTCGGTGTCCTGCTTGGACCACGCGTACGCCTTGGGGCAGTGCGACTTGATCGCGTCGCTGTAGCTCGTGGGCGCGTCGCGGTTCGGGTTCACGCAGTTGATCAGCGTGCCGGACGGGGAGTACTGCCGGTTCGCGGCCGGGCAGTAGGGCAGCAGGTTCTCCGGGCAGCCCGCCGTGCCGCACGACGCCGAACCCGGCGGCACCGCCGCGTTGACCGGCTCGATCGTGATCGGGACGGAGAACGCGTTGACGTAACTGACGTCGTACCACGGGGCGAGGCCGTCGGCGGTGTCGAAGTTGAACTCGGCCAGGCTGGCCGGCTGCTCGCCGGTCGCGCAGTGGTCGGCGTACACGCCGCAGTCGCCGACCAGGCAGTGGAAGTCCCGCCCCGAGGTGCCCGTGCACCCCTGGCGGGCGAAGAACTTGCCCCGCCAGTGGCCGGGCGCGGACGTTTCGGGAATCGTGACGGTCGCCGACTGCCCGTCGGCCAGCGTCGGCAGGCTCGCGAAGTTGACCGACCCGTCGGCGTTCACGGTGCTGCCCAGCCAGATGGTCTGGCCGGTGTGGTTGACGAACGTCACCGTGTGGTTGCCCGCCGCGGTGGCCGGGCTCGCCGGCGAACTGACGGTCAAGGCGACGACGAGCGCCGCGACCGTGGCGAAGAGCCGCTTGAACATCCGGGATGGACCTCCGTTCGGTTCCGGTGCGGGTGAGGGGATCAGCCGGCGGCCCGGTAGGCGGCGCCGCTGGCGTTCGGGGTGGTCCCCGTGTAGAGGCCGGTCGGGGTGGTCGACGTCGACAGCGAGAACCACGCGTAGCGCTCGACGAACGACAACCCGTTCAACATCGCCGTGGACCGGCTGACGAAGTCCGCCTGCTCCGCGGCGGACGGGTAGCGCGGAGCCGGGCCGGAGAAGTCGATCAGCGCGTACTCGGTGACCCAGATCGGCCGGTGGTAGCGGTCGTACACCGCCTGCAGGTACGACCGCAGCTGCCCGGTGGCGGCGGTCGAGAAGTCGCCGCCGTACCAGTGCAGCGGGATGAAGTCGACGCGGTAGCCGCGCGCCGCCGCGCCGCTCATGAACCGGTCGAGCCAGCCACCGGGGGTGTCGCCGCCGTAGGCCACGGCCGGCGCGCCCAGCCGCAGGCCCGTCGCCTCCAGCTGCGGCCAGAGGTCGAGCGCGGTCTCGACCGGCATCTCGGCTTGGCCGGCCAGGTCCGGCTCGTTGAACGCGAGCAGGGTGCTCCCGGACGCCTTCGCCTGCTGCAACCGGTCCGGGGTGACCGAGCCGCGGCCCCAGATCATCGGGACGAACTCCGTCCCCGCCGGTGCGGTGATGCCCTGGGGGTCGGCGGCCCAGGTGTAGAACCACCGGGCGCCGACGTCGGCGAGCGCGGTGGTGACCCCGGTGAAGGCGGCCGCGCTGACGCCCTTCTTGGTGCCGGCCGCGGTCGCCGGAGCGGCCGGTCCGCCGGCGATGACGACGGCGGCGACGGTCACGACGAGCAGGAGTTTCCTGAGCTGGTTCATGCCGGTTCTCCGAAGTTCCGTCCCGGTCACGAGCGGACGAACGACCAGGTCACCGGGATGTTGCCCAGCGCGGGGTCGGCGAGCTGGGCGAACGCGGGTGCGCTGAGGTCGATGTGCGCGCTGTCGCAGCTCGGGCACTTGTCGGCCACGGGCACGGTGATGGTCCGGCCGTTGTAGGAGACCCGGACGGACACGCCCCGGCACAGCGGGTCGTTGTTCGGGTTGGCCGTGGTCCAGTACGCGGCCGGTGCCGCGGCGAGCAGTTGGGTGGCGGCGTTGATCTGCGTGCCGCAGGCGCCGAAGCCGGCGTCGTTGTAGTAGGTGGCGCGCCCGTTGATCGGTTGGTCGAAGGGAATGTCGGCCCACGCCGTGCCGCTCATCGTCAGGGGAAGCGCGGCGGCAGCGGCCAGCGCGGCGAATGACTTGGTGATGGTGCGCATTTTCCGTCCTCTCCTTCGGTGCGGGCACACTGGTGCCCGAGGCGGCTTGTCTTTCTTTCGGATGGCAACCGCGAATTCGGAACTGCCGCGCCAGAGGATACTGCGCAGCGCAATACCGCGCTATGACACGAAATTGTCCGGACGACATTCGTTGTCAACGTTGACAACGAATGCGGGAGAGGTTCATTTCGAAATCTGTTGAATGGCGTTTCCGGCATTCCGGAAAACGTCGCCGGATCGGGGAGCGGCGGCGGGCCACGCGGTGAGCAGCGCCTCGTCGTCCCGCCCGCGTGGACGGGACGACGAGCACGCCTCAAGACACAGCCGGACCGGACTCCGAGCTTCCGGAGAGCTGCTTGAGGAACTCGTGGCACTGCTTCGCCCGCGCCGAGTCTTCCTCCATGACCTTGCGGAAGAAGTCGGCGATGTCCTGCCGTCCCGCGTTGTCGGCGTCCCGGACGTACTGGCCGTAGTCGTGCCCCGCCTTCAGGGCGTGGTACTGCACCGATACGAGGTCGAACGTGACGTCGTCGAAGCCGGTTTCCCCGGTGGCCATAGTGTCTCCTGTCGTTGCGCTGTGCCGTCGCGGCCGGGTATGGCCGCCTTGCGGCGCGAGTACCCGGAGCCGGCCGGCGCAAGCACAGCGTCCGCGAGTCGACCGGGCCGGCGGGCTACGGCGTCTTGAGGGTGCCGCCGTCGACGTTCCAGTTGGCGCCCACCGCGCTGGGCATCGTCGGCGACGCCAGCAGGAGCACCGCCCTGGCGATCTCGGCGGGCTCGATCAGCTTGCCGGTCACCATTCCCGACTGCTCGGGCATGGCCGCGAGCACCGTCTCCTGGTCGAGGCCCATGCTCGCCGCCAGCTTCCCCACGTAGCCGTCCGGGCTCGTCAGGATCGCGGTGCGGGTAGCGCCGGGCGTGACGACGTTGATCCGGACGCCCGTGTCCCCGAGCTGCTCCGCCAGCCCACGGGAAAACGCGTTCAGCGCGGCCTTCGCCGCGGCGTAGGACAGGGGCACCTTGCGCGGGTCGCGCGCGGAACTCGAGCTGATGTTCACGATCGCGCCCCGCGTGCGTGACAGGGCCGGCAGCGCGGCGCGGGTCATCTCCACGGCGGCGCCGAGGTTCAGCGCGAGAACGTCGCCCCAGGCCGCGCGGGAACCGCCGATGGGGTCGGCGAGGTCGACGTCGGCCGCTTCGCCGCCGCCTGCGTTGTTGACGAGCACGTCGAGGCGGGGGTCGTCCGCGAGCACGGTGTCCAGCACCCGCTGCGGCGCGGTGGCGTCGAGCAGGTCGGCGGCCACGAACGTCGCGCCGGTGGCTTCGAGCTCGGGAGTGCTCTTGCGCGACACGGCGACGACTGTGGCGCCTTCGGCGACGAACGCCTCGACCGTCGCCAGTCCGATGCCCCGGCTCGCGCCCGTCACGAGGACACGCTTCCCCGCAAGATCCAGATCCATGGTGATTCTCCCTCGGCGTCTTGGTTGACCTCATAAATGCTACACAGCGGTCTCAGTTATGTGCAAAGAAGAGACTTGGGTGGTTCGGATGTAGGCTGACGTGGGACAGCTTGAGGTCAACCGAGGTGGAAGGAGCAGTCCGCGTGGGCGCAGAGGCCGAACCGCGGCGCCTGCGGGCGGACGCGGAACGCAGCACGGCGCGGATCCTGGCCGCCGCCGAGGAGGTGCTCGCCGTCGACGCGACCGCCACGCTGGAGCGGATCGCCGACGCCGCGGGACTGGCGCGCGCCACCGTCCACCGCCGGTTCTCCTCGCGCAAGGCGCTGCTGGAGGCGCTGACCGGCCTGCTCAACGAGCGCTACCTCTGCGGGCTCGAGCAGGCGCGAGTGGCGACGGCGCCACCGGTCGCGGCGCTGTACCGGCTGACCGAGCTGCTCTTCGAGCTCAAGGCCGACAGCCGGGCGATCATGGAACTCACCGTGGACCCGGCCACCAAGAGGACACCGTTGAGCCCCGAGGTCACGGCCGGGCTCGAACTGCTGTTCCGGCGGCTGCGCGAAGCCGGCGAGATCACCGCCACCGATACGGCCTGGTGCTGCGCCATCTACCTGGCCGTCGTCCACGAAGCAGCGCAGCTGACGGCGAACTCACCGATGCTGGGCGACGAGGCGGGTGAGGTGGGCGCACGGGCCGACCTGACCTTCCGGACCGTGCTGGCCGCGCTGGGCGGCAACCGGGCCCACGGTTGACACAGCCGCCCGGATGAGGTGATCGATGGTCAGCCGGGTTCGTCCGGCACGGTGCCGGCGGAACCCGCGAGCCGGTCGGCGAGTGCGCGCACCAGATCACGGAGGGCATCGGGGCGTTCGATGGTGAAGGGCCGGTCGAGTGCGGCGAGCAGGGGCGGTATCCAGTCGAGCCGCTGGGCCCGGATGCGAGCCCGCACCCAGGACCCGTCGGAGCCGAGCTCTTCCAGCGTGGCCACCGAAGCGGGGAACACGGAGCGGATCTGCCCGGCCGTCGCCTGGATCCGCACGGACACCTCGTGCCGGTGCGGTGCCTCGGCGATCGCGGTGAGCACGTGCTCCGCCGAGTCGAACCCGGCCGGAACGGCGAAAGTGCCGTCACGCACCTCGATGGCCGTGATCCGGTCGACGCGGAACGTGCGCACCTGCGCGCTGGCGGAGTCGAAGCCGGACAGGTACCACCGTCCGGAGTGCGCGACGACCCCGTACGGGTGGACGACGCGCTCGCTGGCGCCGCCGTGGCCGGCGACGTAGCCGAGCGCGACCGGGCGGCGGTCCCGTGCCGCCTCCGCGACGGTCAGCAGGATCCCGGCCTCCGCCGTGAGCGCCGGCCTGGCGGGCGCGGTGAAGCCGGCGACCTCGAGGAGCGCGTCGAGCCGTTGCCCGAGAGCTTTCGGCAGCACGCGCCGGACCTTCGCCGCCGCGCTTTCGGCCGCCACGACCGAGGTGCCGTGCACCCCGGCGCGCTGACCCGCGACCAGGCCGAGCAGAACGGCGACCGCCTCTTCGTCGGTGAGCATCAGCGGCGGCATCCGGTAGCCGGGGGACAGGTGGTAACCGCCGTACCGGCCACGCACGGAGCGGACCGGGATGTCCAGGTCGACCAGGTGGTCGACGTAGCGGCGGACGGTGCGCTCGTCCACGTCGAGCCGCCGGGCGAGCTCGGCGACGGTCCGGGTACCGCCTTGCTGGAGCAGCTCCAGCAAGGCCAGCACGCGGGCGATCGGCCGGGTCATGCCGAAGATCTTTCCCATACCGGGCGGATCCTGTCCACTATTGTTCCTACCGTGGCCGGTGTCTCCGGAAGGCCGCCAGGGCCTTCCCGCACCGAAAGGAACCACCGTGCAGTTCGTTTCCGTCCGCCTCATCACCGGCGACGTCGCTCGCCTCGCCGCGTTCTACGAGCAGGTGACCGGGATCGCGGCCCGGCGACCCGCCGAGCAGTTCGCCGAGCTCGTCGGCCCGTCGTGCACGCTGGCCATCGGCAGTGCCGAGACGATGGCCTTGTTCGGCACCGGGGCGGCCGTGCCCGCGTCGAACCGGTCCGCGATCCTCGAGTTCCTCGTCGAGGACGTCGACCGGGAGTACGACCGCGTGCGGAAGCTGCCCGCACCCCCGGAGGTCGTGCAGCGGCCGACCACGATGCCGTGGGGGAACCGCTCTCTGCTGTTCCGCGACCCCGACGGCAACCTCGTCAACCTCTTCACCCCGGTCACCGAGGCGGCCCGCGCCCGCCTTGCCGTCCAGGCGCCGGTCACGGCCGCCCCGTCACACTCCTCCTGAGGGTGCGGGGTTCCGAACAGTTCGCCGGCGACGGCGGGCCGTCCCGCCGGCCGCCCTAGTGTGCACAGGCGTCCCGTCCGCCGAACGAAACGAGGAGAACGCATGATCCGGCGCTGGAACCCCGACACCGTCGCCGCCCCCCTCGGCATGTACAGCCACCTCGCGCACGTGCCGCCCGGGTATGAGCTCGTGGTGATCTCCGGCCAGGTCGGGGCGTTGCCCGATGGTTCGCTCGCGGGCGCGGACGCCGAGGCCCAGACCGAGGCGGTGTTCGCCAACCTCGAGCGCCTCCTCACCGCGGCCGGTGCGCAGCCGGGGCACCTGGTGAAGGTGTTCAGCATGGTGGCCGGCACCGAGCACCTGGCCGGCTTCCGCTCGGCGCAGAAGCGGACCTTCACCCGCTGGTACCCCGACGGCGACTGGCCCGCCCAGTCGCTGATCGTCGCGGCCGCGCTCGCCCGGCCGGACATCCTGGTGGAGGTCGAAGCCATGGCCGCGGTGCCCCGGTGACACCCGCCGAGTTCCGGGCGTTGTTCCCGGCGCTGCGCGACCGGGTGTGGCTGGACACCCCGGGCGCGCCGCCGGGCGCCGAGCCGGTGGTGACGGCGATGCGCGAGGTGTTCGACGCGTGGTCCTCCGGCGGGTTCGACTGGCTCCGCTGGGACGCCGCGGCTGCCGATGCGCGGGAGTTGTTCGCCGGTTTCCTCGGCGTCCCGCCGGGCACGGTCGCCACGGTGTCCTCGCTGGCCGAGGCGGCCGCCACCGTCGCCGCGTCGCTGCCCCGCGGACGTGTGGTGGTGGCCGGGGAGGAGTTCCGCAGCAACCGGTTCCCCTGGCTGGCCCGGCACGACGTGGTGAGCGTGCCCGCCCGGGACGGCTGGACGCGGACCGAGGACCTGATCGCGGCGCTCGACGAGGACGTCGCGCTGCTGGCGGTCAGCGAGGTGACCAGCCGCGAAGGGCAGCGGCTGGACCTCGCCGCGCTGCGTGCCGCGACCGACCGGGTCGGGGCCCGGCTGTTCGTCAACCTCACCCAGTCTCTGGGCGCGCTGCGGTACGACCCCTCGGTGGCGCCGGACTACCTCGCGGTGCACGGTTACAAGTGGCTGCTGTGCCCGCGCGGCGCGGCGTGGCTGGTGGCGCGGCCGGACCGGGTGGCCGGGCTGCGGCCGCTGGCGCCGGGCTGGAAGTCGACCGCCGCCCCGCACGGCTACTTCGGCGGCGGCCTGGACGACCTCGCCCCGGACGCTGCCCGGTGCGACGCCTCTCCGGCGTGGTTTTCCTGGCTCGGTGCCCGCGCCGCGCTGCGCCTGTTCCACCACTTGGACCCGGCCGCCGTGGAACGGCATGTGCTCGGCCTGGCCGGGCACCTGACCGGTGAGGCGGCGGCGCTCGGCCTGCGCCGGGTCCACGCCGGACCGGCGTCGCACATCGTCGTCCTGGCCACCGAGGACGCCGACGGGATCGCCCGGTCACTGGCCGGGCACGGCGTGCGCGCCACGGCGCTGGGCGACCGGGTCCGCTTCGGCTTCCACTACTTCAACGACGAGTCCGACGTCGCGGCCGCGGTGCGGGCACTCGCGGTCGCGACGGGGTAGCCCGCCGGTGCCTGTAACGCCTCGTCGTCACCCGCGCGCGGGGCTCAAGCGCACAGGCTTTGTCGTAGGCCCGTGGCGAAGGGTCGGTGAAGCGGCGGAGAGCTTCTTTCGCGGCGCGGTCGTCGCGTGGTTGGCCGGTGCTGCGTTCGGCCCAGTGGATACGGCTCGCGAAGCGGCTGCGCGCTAATACCTGCGAACCGCCTTCGGGGCAAGCCGCACGCCACCTCAGGATCGTGACCGGTTCCGGATCCGGGTGACGGCGACCCACGCGGAGACGTTCACGACATGAACCCGCAACCTCCATCGGACGCCGTCGCGAGGGAAAGGTTGCCCGGGTTCGCCGCGCGCCAAACAGCCGAGCGGGATCAGCGGCGGTTCGCGGAACCCGCCGCTCGGAAAGCGGGCCGTCCCTCGGTTTCCGGGGAGACGGCCCGCTGACCGGAACCGAGGCTCAGCCGCGAGCCGCGGCCACCGAGGCAGCAGCCGGCTGCTCAGCGGCCGGCGGCATCAGCTTCGGGTATTGCTTCTGGAACTTCTCGATCATCTTGGCGGACGGGACGATCCGATTCGGGTTGCTCTGGCTCGTCGCCTGCTTCTCGCCCCAGGTGCCCGCGGCTTTGCGCTGGCCGGGGGTGCCGTGGCTGTGGTAGCAGTCGCCGATGGCGGCGTCCAGGTAGCCGACCTCCTGCTGGGTGCGGGAGTTCCACGCGTATCCCTTGGCGTGCGCGACGAAATAGCCGCCGTAGGCGTCAGGGCCCATTTCGGACGACTCGTTGCGCGGGTAGTTCTCGTGGGCGAAGTCGACCTGGTGGCCGTACTCGTGACCGATGACGGACTCCACCGAGACCTCGTCGAACCCGAGGGCGTTGACCGTGTCGAGCAGGCCGTCGCCGAGGGACACGCGCTTGCCGCCGAGGCTGTCGGCCGGGGAGGCGAACGCGTTGAGGGTGAGCAGCGGGTTGCGGCCGCCCTGCAGGACCGGCACTTCGTAGAGCACCTTGGTGGCGAGCGCGGCCGCGGCCTGCACCTTCGCCGGGGCGAGGCCGAGGCTGAAGGTCTGCGCCATTTTCGCCTGGCTGCCCAGGTCAGTACCCTTCCAGGCGATGAGCTGGATGTTCCAGCTCTCGATGTCCCAGAAGCCGCGCAGCTTGTCGATCGCCTGGGTGGCGCGCGCGGTGTACTGGCCGTCGGTGCCGAACACCTGCGGGGTCTTGTCGGAGGCGACGCCCTGGACGTAGAGCTGGCCGAGCGCCGACAGGGTGCTCAACGCGCCGCTTTCGACCGGGTCGAGCTGCGAAGCGAGGTGGTCGGCGTAGGTCAGCAGCGAACCCGGGGTGCAGCCGGGAATCGGGTCCTCCGCGGCCCGGGCGCGCGGGCCGATCTTCGGGATGGGCGAGTCGATGAGCCGGTCGACGCCGCGCAGCGCGTTGGCCGGCAGGCCGTTGTAGAGATCGACGACGTCCTGGAACAGCTGCGCCACGTCCTGCTCGACGGTGGATGGTGTGTCCGCGGCCGCGGGAACGGCCGTGGCGAGCGCGAGCGCCACCGCGGTGCCCGCTGCCGCCAGCGTTTTGCCGAGGAATCTGGTCCGGTTGGGCAAGGTGGATCCCCTCATCGGTTCCGGTTTCAAGATCACGAAGCACCGCCACAGTAGGGCGGTGATCGACGGCGGAACCGGTGCCGCGAAAGGACCCCCGGAATGGCTCACGCCTTTCGAAGGGTTTTCGCCGTGCGGACATCGGCCGAAAGTACTAGATGGCGTCTCGGTGAGACGGTGAGCAGTCGCTGCGGTGTCTTTCCGCAGTCGCGAGCGGACCGCCCGGACCTCTGGGCCGTCCACAGGGGACCTTAAGCAGGTGCCAGGCCGGCCCTCAGATGCTGCGATGGGTGCTGACCGCCGCCCGGAGTTCGGCGAGCTGGGGTGCGAGGGCGGCGTCGACGGCGAGCGGATCCCGCGCGTTGAGCTCCTGCATCGCCCGGCGTTCGGGCAGCTGGGTGTTGATGTCGATCCGGCGCTGCTCCAGTCCCGCCACGATTTCCGCGACGACCTCGTCGACGGGCCGCAGGCCGTAGCCCAGGTCCGCGCCGGCCCGGGTCGTGGCCATCATGGGCGCTGCCCGGGTCGTGAGGACGGGAGCCAGCAGGTTGAGGGCGACCATGGCCCGGATGTCCGCCACGTCGATGTCCTCGAGGGGTGCCGCCCGGACGTTCCCCGCGTTGTTGATCAGGACGTCGAGGCCGCCGAGCGCCTCGGCCGCTTCTGCGACCACGCGGTCCGGCTCTCCGTCGGCAGTGAGGTCGGCGGTGATCGGGTGCGCGGTGCCGCCGCGCTCGGCGACCAGCGCCGCCGTTTCGGCCAGTGGCTCGGTCCGGCGTCCGGCGAGCGCCAGCGCGCCCCGCCGGGACGCCAGTTCCAGGGCCAGGGCCCGGCCGATGCCGCTCCCGGCCCCGGTGATCAGGGTGCGGCGTTCCCGCAGGTCGACGAGCGGCGCACCCTCGAGCTAAGGAAACCTGTTCCTGCAGGTGTTCGAGGACTACGCCCGTGACTTCCTCGCCGACCCGGACCTCGACCGTGCCCTCCGGGCGTTCTTCGACTTCACCATCACGTCCATGACCACGGGCGAGCCCGCGCGCGGATGCCTGACGACCAAGACGGCGATCGACTCGAAGGCCGACGGCGAACGGATCAACGCCGCGTTGCGCCGCCTGCTCGACGGCCTGGAAGACCTCGTCCGGGATCGGCTGTCGGCCGAAGACACCCGGCTCGCGCTCCCCGCGGCCGACGCGGCGCGGGTGCTGGTCACCATGACCCGCGGCATCGTCGTGATGGAACGCGTCCACCAGGATCCGGACCGGCTCCGAGCCACCGCGCGGTCTCTGATCGACATGGTGCTGGCCGGTCGGCGACGGGCAGACCCGAACGGGCGCTGATACGCAACTGGGCTGATCGGCACCTTCAGGGCATCCCGTACACGTCCGGATCCGAGGGGTTCCTGGCCGGACGAAGGCGGCGCCGCCCGACGCTCGGCGAGCAGCATGGAAGCATGTCAAAGGTCATCGCGGAGCTGGAAATCCCGGACACGGAGGCGGTCGCCCAGGCGACGTCGCACATCCGGGAGACGACCAGCCCACTCATCTACCACCACTCGCGGCGGGTGTACTTCTTCGGCCTGCTGCACGCGCACCGGCTCGGTGTGCGGCCGGATCCGGAGCTGCTCTACCTGGCGGCCATGTTCCACGACCTCGGCCTCCAGGTCCCGTTCTCCGAGGCCGAGCAGCGCTTCGAAGTCGACGGCGCCGACCACGCGCGGAAGTTCCTGCTGGACCGCGGGTTCCCGGCCACCGCCGCCGAGACGGTCTGGACGGCGATCGCCTTGCACACCACCCCGGGCATTCCCGGCCGGATGGCCCCGGAGATCGCGGTCACCTACTACGGCGTCCTGACCGACGTGCTCGGCTTCGGCCTGGACGAACTGGACCGCGAACAGCTGGCCGAAATCCTCGCCGCCCACCCGCGCGGGGACTTCAAGAACGAGTTCCTGCGGATCACCGTCGACGGGCTGAAGAACCGCCCCGACACCACGAACGGCACCGTGAACTCCGACTACCTCGAACACTTCGTTCCCGGCTTCCGGCGCACGACGACGGTCGAGCGCATCACCGGCTCGCCGTGGCCCAGCTGACCCTTCCGGTAAGCATTCGAAACGGGAACGGTACGTCGAGTCGGCAACCCGGAGGAGGTCGCGGTCGCGTGGTCGACGAGCGTGCGCCGCGGGAGGCCGGGCAGGCGGACCGGCTCGGTGCCGAGTGGGAGAGGCATCGACCTGCCGTCTTCGGTGTGGCTTACCGGCTGCTGGGAAGCGTGGCCGATGCCGAGGACGTGGCACAGGACGTGTGGCTGCGGGCGGCCGGTTCGGATCTCCGCGAAGTGGACGATCTGCGGGCCTGGCTGGTCACGGTGGCCGCGCGCCGGTCCTACGACATCCTCAAGAGCGCCCGCGTGCGCCGGGAGGCCTATGTCGGGCCTTGGCTGCCGGAACCGCTGCTGACCGGGCCGGACGCGTCGGAACCGGTGCTCGTCGACGAGTCCGTCGGTGCGGCGATGCATGCTGATCATGGAGGAGCTGAGCCCGCCGGAGCGGGTGGCCTTCGTCCTGCACGACGTCTTCGGGCTCGAGTTCGGCCGGATCGCGGAAGTGCTGGACGTCTCCGTGCCCGCCGCCCGGCAGCTGGCGTCGCGGGCGCGGCGGCGGGTGGCCAAGGCGAAGCAGGCCGCTCCGCAGGCACCGAAGGCGGAGCGCGAACGGGTGCTGGCGGCCTTCCGCGCCGCGTACGAATCCGGTGACCTGGCCGGCCTGGTCCGGCTCCTGGACCCGGACGCGGTCTACGTCACCGACGGCGGCGGCAAGGTCTCGGCGGCCCGCAAGCTCATCCACGGCGGTGAGCGCATCGCCGAGGTGATGGTGCGGGTGAGCCGCCAGTGGCAGGTGGACCACATCGACCTCGTCGAGGTGGGCGGCGAGCTTTCCCTCGTGTGCCACCGGCAGGACCGCGTCCACTCGGTCGACACGGTGCAGATTTCGCACGGTCTGATCACCGCGTACCGCAGGGTCGTCAACCCGGACAAACTTTCGCACCTCTGAGCTGTCACACCCGGAGGGGCTACCTCGTCTCCCTGACGAGAACACGAAAAGGAATGACGAGAAACGCTCGCCCCATTCCCCTCCCGGTGAGGAAAGTCATGAAAAACAGCAGGAGGACCGGAACGCGGATCGTCGGCGGCGCCTTGGCCGTCGCCGCACTGGCCGGAGCCCCCGCCTGTGCGGCCGACCAGCCCGCTTCGGCCACGAACCCGACGACCACCACGGCGGCGCAGCCACCCGCGGAAACCCTGAGCCCCCCTTGCTCCAGCAGGCTCTTCGTCTTCGTCGCCGACAACGGAGCCCAGCTCAAAGTCGACGACGTCCACCACTGATATTCACCTGATCGGAGAAAGCATGACGAACACCCGACGCGTCAGCATCGACAAACAGCACCCGGCCGCCTACAAGGCACTCATCGGCCTTTCCGCGGAGGCGGAGAAAGCCGCCACCGCGGCGGGCCTCGACCCGCTCCTGGCCGAGCTGGTGCGGATCCGTGCCTCCCAGATCAACGGCTGTGCCTTCTGCCTGCGCATGCACACCGGTGACGCCCTCAAGAAAGGCGAAAACCCCGACCGGATCGCCGTGCTGCCCGCATGGGAGGAGACAGGCTACTTCTCCGACACCGACCGGGCGGCGCTGCGGTTGACCGAGGCCATCACCCGGGTGGCGGACGGTCACGTCGGCGACGAGGACTACGCCGCCGCCGCGACGGTGCTCACCGCGGACCAGATTTCGGCTGTCGCGTGGCTCACCACGGTGATCAACGCGTTCAACCGCGTGGCCATCACCAGCCGGTACCCCGTCGCCGGCTGACGTCCCGCCCGGCGGGCCGAACAACCGGCTCGTCGACGCGAGGGTGCCTAACCGCGGCACCGGCCCCGACCAGCCTGAACGTCCGAGACGGCCGCAGGGGTGCCGCACGGCCCAGATCGGGCCGCACGACACCCCTCGGCACACCTCTCGAACGGTGGTGCGTCAGCGTCAGCGGGTGCGGTTGGCCCACCAGGTCCGGCCGGCTTCCGGCAAGGTGGAGATCGGATCGTAGTAGGGGTACCGGCGCTGCAACGCCTCCGGGTCCTCCAGCTCGATTCCCGTCCGGTAGTTCTTGGTCCAGTACGAGATCCCCAGCTCCCGGTCGTACTCGGCCAGCTGGTGCACCCACCGCTTCCCGACATAAGGCACGTCGCACACGATCCGCGGCGTCGCGTACCCCGGCAGGTAGCCCATGATCGCGTGCTGCAGCTCCTGGGCCTCCCACACCGAAACGCGCCAGTGCTCGGCGTTCGGGATCATGTCGCACATGTAGAAGTAGTACGGCAGGATGTTCGCTTCCCCTTGCAGGGCAAAGCAAAGGTCCAGCAGCGCGGCCGGCGTCGCGTTGACCCCGCGCATCAGCACGCCCTGGTTGCGGACGTCCCGCACCCCGACGTTCAGCGCCGTCTGGGCCGCCTCCGCCACCAGGGGGGTCACCGACTGGGCGTGGTTGACGTGCGTGTGGATCGCCAGGTTGACGCCGCGGCGCTGGGCGGTCACGGCCACGCGCTCGAGGCCTTCGACGACCTTCGGCTGGAGCCAGTGCTGCGGGAGCGCCGCCAGGGCCTTCGTCGCCAGGCGGATGTCGCGGACCGTGTCGATGTCCATCAGGCGCATCAGGAACGACTCCAGCTGGGGCCACGGCACGTTGGCCACGTCGCCGCCCGAGACGACCACGTCGCGGACGCCCGGGGTCTTCTTGAGATACGCGATCATCGCGTCCTGGCGGTCGACCGGCTTGAGCGTCAGCTTGTGCTTCTCGACCGTCTCCGTCGAGTTGCCGACGAGGTCCATGCGGGTGCAGTGGCCGCAGTACTGGGGGCAGGTCGAGATCATCTCGGCCAGCACCTTCGTCGGGTAGCGGTGGGTCAGGCCCTCCACGACCCACATCTCGGCCTCGTGCAGGGAGTCGCGTTCGGAGTGCGGGTGGCTCGGCCACGCGGCGTCGCGGTCGCTCTTCACCGGGAGCATGTAGCGGCGGATCGGGTCGGCGTAGAACGCCTCGGTCACCTTGGCCGGGTCGGTGCCGGCCGTCGGGGCCATCGTGTTGAGCATCTGCGGGGGCAGCAGCATCGACATCGTCGCCAGCTCGCGCTGGTCGGCGAGCAGGTCGTCGTAGAAGCGCTCCTCCAGCAGGTCGCCCATCAGCGCGCGCAGCTGCTTGACGTTGCGGACGCAGTGCACCCGCTGCCACTGCGCGTCGCGCCACTCGGCTTCGGTCACGTCGTGCCAGCCAGGAAAGCGGCGCCAGTCGGGTTCCACCAGCTCGGCGCGGGCGTACTCGTAGGGCTGGTCGAAGGCGGCGGCAGGCGTCACAGGTTCCTGGATCGCAGTCACTTGTACTCCTAGTCGTCGGGAACGCGTTAAAATATCCTGTCATATCGTTCCCACGGAGTAAATCTTCCTGCCTGCTGGGGCGCTGTCCCCCACGTGGACCAAGGGGGCAGACTCAGGGGCGTGACGGACGAACGCACCACGCTCCTGCTCGGCGGGCGCATCTACACCCCCTCCGGCCCCGACGCCACGGCCATGGCGGTCACCGGCGGCACCGTGGTCTGGGTCGGGCAGGACGCCCCGGCCAGGGCCCTGCACCCCGGCGCCGAGATCGTCGACCTCCACGGCGCCTTCGTCGCCCCGGCGTTCGTCGACGCGCACGTCCACGCCACCGCCACCGGCCTGCACCTGACCGGCCTCGACCTCACCGGCGTCCGCGGCGGCGCCGACCTGCTGGCCCGCGTGCGCGAGGCCGCCGTGCCCGGCCAGATCCTGCTCGCCCACGGCTGGGACGAGACCACCTGGACCGACCCGCGCCTGCCCAGCCGCGCCGAACTCGACGCCGCCGCCGGGGGCACCCCGGTCTACCTCAGCCGCGTCGACGTGCACTCCGCACTGGTCTCCACCACCCTGGTCGAACTGGCCCCGGCCGCCCGCGACGCCGACGGCTGGTCACCCGACGGCCCGCTGACCCGCGCCGCCCACCACGCCGTCCGCGCGGCCGTCCGCGCCGCCGTCACGCCGGAGCAGCGTGAACGCGCCCAGCGGGCGTTCCTCGCCGAAGCCGCGAAGCAGGGCATCGTGAGCGTCCACGAGTGCGCCGGCCCCGACATCTCCGGCCGCGACGACCTCGCCGCCCTCCTCGCCCTCGCCGGGCCCGGCACCCCCGAGGTCGTCGGCTACTGGGGTGAGCTCGGCGCCGTCGAAACCGCCCGTGAGCTCGGCGCGCGCGGCCTGGCCGGCGACCTGTTCGTCGACGGCGCCCTCGGCTCCCACACCGCCGCCCTGACCCGGCCCTACGCCGACCACCCCGGCCAGGGAACGCTCTACCTCGACGCCCACCGCATCGCCGAGCACCTCGCCGCCTGCACCGCGGCCGGGCTGCAGGCCGGCTTCCACGTCATCGGCGACGCCGCGGTCGCGGAGGTCGTCGAAGGCTTCCGCCTGGCCGAGAAGGAGGTCGGCCAACGCGCGCTGGCCGCCCGCCACCACCGGCTCGAGCACCTGGAGATGGTCACCGCCGAGCAGACCAGGCAACTGGCCGGCTGGGGCGTGGTCGCCTCCGCGCAGCCGCTGTTCGACGCGCTCTGGGGCGGCCCGGAAGGCATGTACGCCGAACGGCTCGGCGCGGACCGCGCGGCCGGGCTCAACCCCTTCGCGGCGCTGGCCGCCGAAGGGGTCCTGCTCGCCTTCGGCTCCGACGCGCCGGTGACGCCGCTGGACCCGTGGGCGAGCGTGCGCGCCGCGGCCTACCACCGGACGCCGGGCGCCGGGCTGTCACCGCGGGCGGCGTTCACCGCCCACACCCGGGCCGGGCACCGCGCCGCCGGGGTCAACGACGGTGTCACCGGCAGCCTCGTCCCGGGCGCGCCGGCCCACTACGCGATCTGGGACGCCGCCGACCTCGTCGTGGCCACCCCGGACAGCCGCGTGCAGCGCTGGTCCACCGACCCGCGGGCCGGCGTGCCGCCGCTGCCCCGGCTCGAACCGGACGCCGCCCTCCCGCGGTGCCTGCGCACGGTCCGCGCGGGTGACGTCCTCCACGACGACATCACCTAGAGTTGTCGGCTGTGGCAGTCACCGTGGCGGACCCCGGACCGGGCGCCCCGCACCAACCCGCGCGCACCCGGCGCTTCCCCCGCGCGTGGCTTCTCCGGACGGCCGCGGCACTGGTGTCCGGCTTCGCCTTCTACCTCAGCTTCGCGCCGCGCCCGCTGTGGTTTCTCGCGCCGCTGGCCTTCGCCGGGCTGGCGCTCGTGCTGCGCGGACGTCGCTTCCGGGCCGGCTTCGGCTACGGCTTCGCGTTCGGGTTCGTGTTCTTCCTGCCGCTGCTGACCTGGCTGCTGGACTTCCTCGGGCCGGACTTCGGCCCGTGGCCGTGGCTGGGCCTGTCCTTCGCGCTGGCGCTCTACCACGGCCTGGCGGGTGGCCTGATCACGCTGGTGTCGCGGCTGCCGGCCGCGCCGTTGTGGGGCGCGCTGGTGTTCGTCGCCCTGGAGACGCCGCGCGCCTGGTTCCCCTTCGGCGGGTTCCCGTGGGGCCGGGTCGCCTTCAGCCAGCCCGAGGGCGCGTTCCTGCCGCTGGCCTCGATCGGCGGCGCCCCGCTGGTCGGCCTGGCCGTCGTCCTCACCGGCTTCGGCCTGGCCGCCCTCGCGGCCCGGGTGTGGGAAGTCCGCGAGCTGACGCGCCCGGCGGTCTTCGCCGCCGTCGGCACGCTGCTGCCCGTCATCGCCGGCCTGGCGCTGTGGCCGTCCATCGGGACCGGCGCCCAGGACGGGGAACGCACGGTCGCGACTGTGCAGGGCAACGCCCCCGACATCGGGCTCGCGCTGCAGGGGGAGCGGACCGTGCTGCGCGACAACACCCTGGCCGAGAGCGAACGGCTGCTCGCCGCCATCCGGGCCGGGAAGGTGCCCAAGCCCGACCTGGTGGTGTGGCCGGAGAGCGCGACCACCGTCACCGGCCCGGACCCGCAGGTCGACCAGCTCGTCGCGAACTTCGGCGTGCCGGCCCTGATCGGCGCGGTCTACCGGCTGCCGGACGGGCACCTGCAGAACTCCCTCATCGGCTGGGACCCGCGCACCGGGCCCGGGGCGCGCTACGCCAAGCAGCAGCTGGTGCCCTTCGGCGAGTACGTCCCGGCCCGCAAGCTCGCCGAGCTCGTCACGCCGTTCCTCGACTCCGAAACCGTGGACATGGTCCCCGGCGACGGCACGAACCAGACCATGACCGCCGCGGGCACCAAGGTCGGCGTGTTCATCTGCTACGAAGCGGCGTTCGACTACCCGGCCCGCGACGCCGTCCGCGAGGGCGCCGAGCTGCTGGTGGTGCCGACCAACAACGCCTGGTACGGCCGCAGCGAGATGAGCGAGCAGCAGCTGGCGATGTCACGGCTGCGGGCGGTCGAACACGGCCGCGCCGTCGTGGTGTCCGCCGTCTCGGGCGTGAGCGCGATCGTCGCGCCCGACGGGACGGTGACCAGCTCAACGGGCCTTTTCACGGCGGATTCCCTGGTCGGGCGCGTCCCGCTGCGGACGCAGACTACGCTGTCGGATCAACTAGGTGCGTGGACGGAGTACGGGCTGCTGGCTCTGGCGATCGCCGGGGTGGCCGGTGGGCTCGTACTCCGTTTTCGCACCCGGCGCGCGAGCGCCGGCACGGCAGCAGGGGAAGCGGCGGCGGACTGACCGCCGCGGATATCGGAGGAGCACGGATGTCGCAGGCGCCGCGGGGGGCCCGGGAAATCGAGCCGGTGCTGGTGGTGATCCCGACCTACAACGAGCGGGAGAACCTCGGCCCGATCCTGGACCGCCTGCACAAGGCACTCCCGGACGTGCACGTGCTCGTGGTGGACGACGGCAGCCCGGACGGCACCGGCGAGCTCGCCGACGAGCGCGCCGCGGCCAACGACCACGTCCACGTGCTGCACCGCACCGAGAAGGCCGGCCTCGGAGCCGCCTACATCGCCGGGTTCCGCTGGGGCCTGGCGCGCGAGTACAACACGATCGTCGAGATGGACGCCGACGGCTCGCACGCCCCCGAGGACCTGCCGCGGCTGCTGGACGCGGTCGGCGACGCCGACCTGGCGATCGGCTCCCGGTACGTGCCGGGCGGCGCGGTGGTGAACTGGCCGCTCAAGCGCCAGGTGCTCTCCCGGGGCGCCAACGTGTACTCGCAGGTCGCGCTGGGCATGCGCACCCGCGACATCACCGCCGGGTTCCGCGCCTACCGGCGTCCGGTGCTGGAGAAACTGGCCCTGGACGAGGTCAACTCGCACGGCTACTGCTTCCAGATCGACCTGACGATCCGCACGGCCGAGGCCGGCTTCGAGATCGTCGAGGTCCCGATCACCTTCACCGAGCGCGAGATCGGCGAGTCGAAGATGGACGGCTCGATCATCGGCGAGGCGTTCCTGCGCGTGGCCAAGTGGGGCGCCGAGCGCCGCTGGCACCAGCTGCGCAAGCTGCTCAAGCGCGCCTGAGCCGGTTTCGCCCGTTCTGGGCCATCATGGGCCCGTGACGACGATCGTGGCCTTCCACGCCCACGCCGACGACCCCGTCCTGCTCAGCGGCGGCACGCTGGCCCGCGCCGCGGCCGACGGGCACCGGGTGGTGGTCGTCGTGGCCACCGACGGCATGGTCGCCGAGCACCCGACACCGCGGTGGGCCGAGCTGGAGGCCGCGGCGGCGATCCTCGGGGTCCGGCGCGTCGTGCACCTGGGTTACGCCGACAGCGGCCACGGTCCGGTGCTGTACGCGGACCCGCCCGGACGGCAGCGCTTCGCCCGCGCGGACACCGAGGAAGCCGCCCACCGGCTCGCGGCCCTGCTGCACGAGGAGCGCGCCGACCTGCTGCTCGGCTACGACAGCAACGGCGGCTACGGGCACCGCGACCACGTGAAGGTGCACGAAGTCGCCCGCCGCGCGGCCCGGCTGACCGGGACGCGGCTGCTGGAGGCCACCCTGCCCCGGGACTTCGCGCTGCGGTTCGCGCGGGTGGTCCGGGCGCTGCGGATCCCGTTCGACTACGACGTCGATGCGCTCGAGCACGCCTACAGCCCGGCCTCGGCCGTCACCCACCGGTTCGACGTGCGGCGGTTCGCCGCGCGCAAGCAGGCGGCGCTGGCCGCGCACGTGTCGGACGTGCGCGGCGGCGGGCGGCTCTCGGCGGTGCTGCGGGTGCTGGTGTGGCTGCCGGCGCCGGTGTTCGGGCTGGTGGCCGGCCGCGAGTGGTACGCCGAGGTCACGCCGGCAGGATCGCCACGCCCTGGTCTGCCAGTTTCTGCACGTTCTTCTCGTCGGCGTCGGTGATGATCCCGGCGACGTCGGCGAAGGGCAGCACGGTGAACCGGGACGCGGCGCCGAGCTTCTCGGCGCTGGCCAGCACGTAGGTGTCGGCCGCGCGCCGGGCCAGGGTGCGCTTCATCGCGGCTTCGTCGGCGTCGCCGGTGGTCAGGCCGGCTTCGGGGTGGACGCCGGTGACGCCGAGCAGGAAGACGTCGGCGCTGATCGACTGGGCGGCCTCGGCGGCGGCCGCGCCGCAGGTGACCGCGGAGTGCCGGAACAGCCGTCCGCCCAGCAGGAACACCTCGATGCCGTGGTGGTCCAGCAGCGCGGCGGCCACGGTCGGGCTGTGCGTCACGACGGTGGCCCGCAGGTCACGGGGGAGGGCCCGGGTGAGGGCGAGGGTGGTGGTGCCGCCGTCGAGGATGACGGTCGAGCCGGGCCGGACCAGGGCGGCGGCGGCCGCGGCGACCCGCTCCTTGCCGCCGACGGCGATCGACGTCCGGCTCGCGTAGTCGGCGACGGCGGGGGAGACGGGCAGCGCACCGCCGTAGACGCGCTGGCAGAGCCCCGCCGCGGCCAGGTCGCGCAGGTCACGGCGGATGCTGTCCTCGGACACCCCCAGCTCGGCGGCGACGTCCTTGGCCAGCACCTTGCCGTCGGCGGCGAGCCGGGCGAGCAGCAGTTCACGGCGTTCCCCGACGAGCATGCACGATCCTCCTTGTTTTCTCCGAATCATGCACATTATGGTCGGGTCATGACCACCTCGACAAGCCCGTCCCGCAACCCGCGTGTCCGGGTCACCCACGTGGAGCTGCTGTCCTCGGCCTGGTACGTGCTCCGCCGCACGACATTCGACTACCAGCACGGCGACGGACACTGGACGACCGAGCAGCGCGAGACCTACGACCGCGGCAACGGCGCCACCGTGCTGCTGTACGACGTCGAAGGCGGCACGGTGCTGCTGACCCGCCAGTTCCGCTACCCGGTCTACGTCAACGACCACCCCGACGGCATGTTCGTCGAGACGGCGGCCGGCCTGCTCGACGCCGACGACCCGGAAACGGCCATCCGCCGGGAGGCGCAGGAGGAGACGGGCGTGCGGATCGGCGCGCTGGAGCACGTGTTCGACGTCTACACGAGCCCGGGCTCGGTGACCGAGCGCCTGCACTGCTACGCGGCGCCCTACGACCCCGCCGACCGCGGCCGGGGCGGCGGCATCGCGGAGGAGGGGGAGGACATCGAAGTGCTCGAGCTCCCGTTCACCAAGGCCCTCGAGATGATCGGAACGGGCGAGATCGCGGACGCCAAGACGATCATGCTGCTGCAGTGGGCCGCCCTCACCGGCCCGTTCCGCACGGCGGCGGGGTAGTGGGCCCGGCTCGGCGAGCCCCGCGGGTGTCGCGAATGACACCTCCGAAGCCCTGACCGGGCAGCGGCCGGACATGGAACGGCCCCCGCGGGGGGAGGTCGCGGGGGCCGTTCCGTTGTGGTGGGAGCTTGGCTACGAAGCCGAGGTGCGGAGGGTCACGCCGACCGGGAGGTCCGGCGGCCCTTCAGCTCGGCGAGACGTTCGTTCAGCAGGTCCTCGAGCTCGGGGATCGTGCGCCGCTCGAGCAGCATGTCCCAGTGGGTGCGCGGCGGCTTGACCTTCTTCTGCTCGGGCTGCCCTCCATCGACGATCTCCGATTCGCTCCCGTGCAGGCGGCACTCCCAGACCGTCGGGATCTCGGCGTCGTCGGAGAACGGCACCTCGAACTCGTGGTTCTTCGGGCAGGCGTAGCGCACGGTGCGGCGTGGGGCGAGGTCGTGGTTGCGGTCGGTCTCGTAGCTGACCGCTCCCAGCCGGCTTCCACGAAGAACACGGTCGGCCATGATGGGGGTCCTTTCAGTCAGCTCCGGGGTGGAGCCAGGGTGTTGCTCACCCTATGCAACGACCCGCGGCCCCGGAGGATTCCCGGACCGCCATGTCGTTGCTCACGATGAGCTGCGTCACCCGCCTGCATCAGCTTCTCCTAGTAGGAGGCATTTCGCGCTCCGGCGTGACGTCAATACGGCCTCTTAGTGCTGAGATCCCCCAGATGGGCTACCCGCGGCTCGCTCAGGTCAACCGTAACTGACCGTGATGGGCGGTAACCGGCCCCAGGTCACCCGATCGAAAGTGGCGGCGACACAATACCTGATAACGCACGGTAGCGAATTCGGCCTCAAAACGCGCCGAAGCTGAAGTTTCAACTACGGATTGTTCGGTATCTGCCACCACAACCGTGTCGCCCTCGCGCACAACCTCACCCTCGACCACCCGCGCGTTGAACCGCCCGGGCAACCCGCACCAGCACAGCACCTCCACCTGAACCGGCTGCAACTCGTCCGCCAGTTCGAACAGACGAGCGGCACCCGGGAACAACCGGCTCCGGAAGTCCGTCGCGATCCCGAAGCAGTACACATCGATCTCGACCTCGTCGGCCAGCTCCGCCAGCTGGTCGACCTGGCCGGGGGAGAGGAACTGCGCCTCGTCCACCACCACGTAGTCCACGTGCCGGCCCTGGGCCCACTCCTGCCGCACCAGCTCCCGCACGTCGGTGTCCTCACCGACCTCCACCGCCTGCCGGGTCAGCCCGATCCGGCTCGAGATCTGCGGCGCGCCCGAGCGGTCGTGGCGCACCAGCACCAGCCCCCGGCGGCCCTGCCGCGCGTGGTTGTGGTCGATCTGCAGCGCCAGGGTCGACTTCCCGCAGTCCATCGGCCCGTAGCAGAACTTCAGCCTGCCCACCGGCGGCGTCCCGCGGCGGGAACCGGCCGCGGGAACCGACGACAGGGCATCGGTGGGATCAGGGCCGGCGGCGTCGTCGATCAAGGTCACGACACCCGAGCCTATCGGTGGTCACAGAACCTCCGGCGGACGGTTGCCCGCCGCCTCGATCGCCCGCCGCACCGGCACCAGCCACACCAGCACCAGCCCCGCCGCGAAGAACACCACCAGCGCCACGATGGCCAGCCGGAACGACCCCGTCGCCTGCCCCACCCCGGCGAACACCAGCGGCCCCAGCCACGACGTCCCCCGCTCGCCCACCACGTAGAGCGAGTAGTACTGCGCGTCCTTGCCCGCCGGGATCATCTGGCTGAACAACGACCGCGACAACGCGTTCGTCCCGCCCAGCACCAGCCCGATCCCCACCGCCACCGCCAGGAACTGCAGCAGCTGCCTCGGCTGCACGAAGTACGCCCCGCCCAGCACCGCGATCCACACCACCAGGCTGCCCAGGATCGTCCGCTTCGCCCCGATCCGCCGCGCCACCAGCCCGTGCAGCGTCCCACCCAGGTACGCCACGAACTGGATCACCAGGATCGTGACGATCAGCACCTCGTTGCCGAACCCCAGCTCGTCCTTGCCGTACTGCGCCGACACCGTCACCACCGTGTTGATCCCATCGGTGAAGACCAGGTAGCTGCCCAGGAACGCCAGCGTCAACGGGTACGCCTTCGCCGCCACCAGCGTCTGCCGCAGCTCCGCGAACCCCGCCCGCAGCACCGAACGCCCCGGCGCGACGTCCACCGGCACGTGCCGGCGGGGGAGCCGCCGCACCGCCGGGAACGTGAACGCCGCCCACCACAGCCCCGAGGTCAGGAAGCAGATCTGCACCGCCAGGCCCTGGTCCACCCCGAACAGGTCGTGCTTCAGGTAGAACCCCAGCTGCAACGCCAGCGCCAGCCCGCCACCCAGGTACCCGAACGCCCAGCCCCGCGCCGAAATGCCGTCCCGCTCGTCCGGCCCGCCGATGTCGGCCAGGAACGAGTAGTAGACGACCAGCGAACCGCCGTAGCCGATGTTCGCCACGATGAACAACGCCGCACCCAGCTGCCAGTCCGAGCCGGTCAGGAAGAACATCGCCGCCGCGGCCGCCGCACCCAGGAACGCGAACCCACCCAGGATCCGCCGCTTGTTGTGGCTGCGGTCGGCCACCGCACCGGCTATCGGCAACACCAGCACCTGCACCACCGTCGCCACCGACAGCAGGTAACCCCACACCGAACCGGCCGGGAAGTGCAGCCCGAACAACGTCACGTCGCAGTTCCGCAGCGTGTCCGTCCCGCCCGCCGCGTTCAGGCACGCACGATCCCCGTTAAGGGTGATGTTCGCCTTCGCGTCCGCCGCCGCGATCGAGCTCATCGACAGCGCGCCGAACACCGTCGTCGTCGACGAATAGAACGGCGAATTCGCCCAGTCGTAGAAGTACCAGCCCCACCGCTCACGCTTGGTCGAGCGCGTCCCGGCCAGCGTCATCCACGGCTCCTTCACCTCGAGAACATCCAGGTCAGCGCGGAGACTACGGGCACACCGCCACCCCGGTGACCGCACCACCGAAACCGTGTCCGGTTCGTCGCTTCGTGATCACCCGCCACCCGGCCGGATCAGCTCGTCCGCCGCCCGCGGCGGGTCACCGCACGGTGTTACAGGTGGGATCCCAGCGCCTATCGTGTCTGTTGTGGTCAGTGGGACACGCTCCTACTGTGCACCCATGATCCAGAACGGCCGACGCACCGTGGCGAGACTCCTGCTCCTCGCCCTCGCCGTCACGGGTCTGCCGCTGACCACCCCCGCCGCCGCCTCCGCGGACCCCGCGGCGACCGCCTGGGCCAAGCTCCGCATGTGCGAATCCAGCGGCCGCTACGCCACCAACACCGGCAACGGCTACTACGGCGCCTACCAGTTCGACCTGCCCACCTGGCGCAGCGTCGGCGGCCAAGGCCGCCCCGACCAGGCCACCCCTGCCGAACAGGACTACCGCGCCCTCTACCTCTACCGCATGCGCGGCTGGCAACCCTGGCAGTGCGCCGGCATGCTCAAACTCGCCGCCGACGCCGACGCCCGCAGCAAACGCGTCCCCACCTACACCGAATCCGCCTACATCGGCGGCGGCGACCTCCCCGCACCACCACCCGGCCCCGGCGGCCCCAAACCCGCTTGGCCCGGCGTCGTCTACCGCTACGGCGACTGCGCCGACCCGCTCAAGACCTTCCAGCTCCGCATGAACGCCTTCGGCTACGGCTTCACCGGCACCGGCTGCTACCTCGAAAAAACCCGCACCGCCGTCCTCGACCTCCAACGCGCCAACGGCATCAAGGACAGCGGCCTCCTCGGCCCCAAGACCTGGGAAGCCGCCTGGACCGGCAAACCACCCCGCTGACCCCTCACGAGTCCTGGGACTGCCGCCACGCACCCCGCTCGATCAGCACCTCACGCAGCAGGTCCGGGCGATCCGTCACGATCCCGTGCACCCCCAGATCCAGCAACATCCGCATCTCCGCCGGATCGTCGATCGTCCACGTGTGCACCTCGATGCCCGAACGGCCGGCCATCGCCAGGAACGCCTTGTCCACCACCCGCAACGCCCCCTGCCGCACCGGCACCTGAGCCATCGCCCCCAGCACCAGCCGGCCCAGGGGGAGCAGCGGCAACCGGCCCCGCGCCCACAACGCGAACGCCGACCGCGGCCCCATCGCCGTCACCAGCCGCGGCCCCGCCAGCTTCCGCAACCGCACCAGCCGCGCATCCGAAAACGCCGCCCCCGCCACCCGGTCGAACGCCTTCGCCCGCTCCAGCACCCGCACGAACGGCTCCACCGCCCGATCGGACTTCACGTCCACGTTGAACCGCGCGTCCGGCAGCTCTTCGAGCACGTCCTCCAGCCGCGACAACGGCACCTTCCCGGCCACCTTGACGTTCTTCAGCTGCTCCCACGTCTGCGCCGCGATCGGCCCCGCGCCATCGGTCGTCCGGTCCAGATCCGGGTCGTGGTGCACCACCACCACACCGTCCGCCGTCGCGTGCACATCCGTCTCCAGGTACCGGTACCCCTCCGCACACGCCCGCCGGAACGCCGGCAACGAGTTCTCCAGCCCCTCGAGCTCACCGAGGTGCCACCCCCGGTGAGCGAAGGCACGGGGGACCGGATCGGCCAGGTACGGGAACGACGCGTGCATCCCCCCAGTGTGCCCTTCCGCCATGACCCCGGCATGAGCAAACGGTGGCCAGCTAGGGTCTCCCGGGTGAGGGAAGCCGCCGAACTGACCCAGCCGACCACCATCGAACTCGCCCCGGCCCGCCGAGGCGCCCCCAAGCACTGCGGCTGGTGCGGACGACGCCTCCCCGAAGGCGGCAACGTCGGCCGCCGCCGGCGCTACTGCGGCCAATCCTGCCGCCAACGCGCCTACGAACGCCGCACCGCACTCCAGCGCAGCGGACTCCCCGAAGACGCCGTCGTCCTCTCCGACACCGAAATCGCGGCCCTCCAGGACCGCCTCTTCCAGCTCCGCTGCGCGGCCGAAGACATCGTCACCGCCGCCGACGACGGCGCCGACCCGCGAGAACTCCGCGGACTCGCCGAAGAGATCGCCCGCGCCGCCAAGGACCTCGAACAACTCCGCTGACCCACGGACGACACGCGTACCCAGCCGGACGACACGACCCGCCCGCCCGCCGGCCGACGCCGTGTCGTCCATCCAGGCACGCGTGTCGTCCGCCCCAGCACGCGTGTCGTCCATCGCGGTACTCAGCCCAAGGTGTCCAACGCCCGATAAGTCCGGTTGCTCGCCGCCGCCGCCCGCTGCTCCCGGCCCGTCGCCTCGATGTAGTTCTGGCTCGTCGCCAAGCTCGCGTGCCCCAGCAACGCCATGATCTCCGACGCCGTCGCCCCGTCCTCCGCCAGCCGCGTCGCGAACGTGTGCCGCAACGCGTGCAGATTCGCCCCCACCGGCACCCGGTCGTGCAACCCCGCACCCCGGTAACACGACTTCACGAGGTACTCCAGCGCACCCCGCCCGATCGGCTCACCCGCCCGATCCAGCAGCAACGGCGAACCAGGGGAGAACCGCACGTTCGGAAACCGCACCCGGCACGACTCCCGGTACCGCTCGATCAGCTCCGCCAGTACCGGCTGCACCGGAATCGACCGGTCCCGGCTGCCCTTCCCCTTTACGTGCAACCGCAGCTCACCGGCGCGCCCCACCAGCGACCGCGACGTCAGCGCCCGCATCTCCGCCGCCCGCAACCCCGCCACCAGCCCCAGCGCGATCACCAGCACGTCCCGCTCCTGCCACGGGTCCCGCGCGCGCCGCGACCCCGCGGCCGCCGCCGACAGCAGCTGCTCCGGCGTTTCCTCACCCCGCAACGGCTTCGGCGTCAACGCCGGCGTCCGCGGCCGCGCCACCGCACCCATCGGGTTGCCCGCCAGCAGCCCGTCGGCCACGCAGAACGTCAGGAACTGGTTCCACGTCGACCACGCCCGCAGCACCGAGCTCTTCGCGTGCCCGTCCGCGAACACGCCGAACGCCGCCCGCAGCGCCGGCCCGGTGAGGTCGGCGACCTCCAGGTCCTCGGCCGGGCGGCCGAGCTCCGAAACCAGGAGAGTGGTGATGCCGGCGAGATCCCGGCGGTAGGCGTCGGTCGTGTGCGGGGAGTCCTTGCGCGGGCGGCGGGCGGCGAAGAAGGCTTGCTGAGCCTCGGAAACCTTCATGTGGATCTTGTACCGCACACCACCGACAGTTTCCGCGGCCGGTCCCGACCCCGGCATTTCATGCATAATGGCAATTATGCATGAAATGCCGGGGTGACCCAGGATCTTCCCCTTGGGGGACACGGACTTCTCCGGGAACCCATCCCGAGCCTTCAGACGCCCTCGTGTCGCGTTTCGGGGGCGTGCCGCACACATGTTCGACACCGGCTCGCGTGAGACGCCAGAGGCGGCGCCGGAGTCCGGGTCGTGAATCCGCGTGACATCAACCGTGTCGAACGACGACGTCGACCTCTGAGTCTCACTCAGTTTCGTCACCGTGACGTTTTGAGGTCGAGTGACTGGACGTTGGGCCACCAGCCCTCAGGGGATGCTGTCGCCCTTCCGAGGGCTCACCTCGCTGGCGTCGCGGCTCGAGGGGCCGCCATACCGGGTCAGGAGCCGTCCAGGTGAAGCTGCACGCTTCCATCGGAAGACGGTCCGACCCCCGGATTCTGCGCCCCTCTCGGCGCTCGGCCCAGCGTGTGACCAAGTGCCGATAATGTACATTATGTCAAGTAACGTCAGTGTCCTCAGTGCCAGTCGCTGATCATCACGTCCCGCGGTGCCGGGGCGCCCTCCCCGGTCTCCACGAGCTGCTTGAGGCTCATCAGGTAGATCGCCCACTTCGTGCTGCAGTGGTGCATGAACTCGCCCGCCTCGCGCCAGCCTTCGTGCTTGAACAGGACGATCGTGTGCTCGTCGCGCTGCTGGAGCTCCCAGCGGATCGTCGTGCCGATCCACTCGGGCGGGCCGTCGACGACCTCCCAGCGGACGAGCCGGCCCGGGTCGAGTTCGAGGACCTTCATGTCGAAACCGCCCGGGATGAAGCGGAAGGCGATCACGTCGCCGATGCCGGTCTCCCCTTCGGTCTTCTCGGTCCACCAGCCGGCGAGGCCGTCGATCGTGGTGAGGGCGTCGTAGACCTTCTCCGGCGTGCCGCCCTTGACGCCGATGCGGTGCAGGATGTCCATTTTCTACGGTTTCCTTTCGGTCTTCTTCTCGATGGTTTCGGCGATGCGCTTGATGCGGCGGAGCCGGGCGTCCCAGGCGTTGCCCACTTCGGTGAGCTGGGCGACGGCGCGGGCGAGCTGGGCTTCGTCGACGCGGAACTGTTTTTCGCGTCCTTCGGCGTGGGCGTGGACGAGGCCGGCGCGGTCGAGGACGGCGAGGTGTTTGGCGACGGCCTGGCGGGTGACCGGCAGGTGTTCGCTGAGGCCGGTGGCGGTGGCGCTCCCCTGGTTCAGCAGCAGGTCGAGCAGGCGGCGACGGGTGGGGTCGCCGATGGCCGACCAGAGGTCGTCGTCGACGGCGGTGGTCACCGGGTGGCTCCCACCTTGGCGGCGTAGCCGGGCAGGCGGGGCAGGAACTGGTCCCAGCCGCTGACGTGGTCGGTGTATTCGGCGGCGATCTTGGCTTCGTCCCAGCCGCGTTCGCGGAAGCCGGTTTCGGTCATCCGGAGGCGGGTGCCGGTGCCGTCGGGTTCGAGGTCGAAGACGACGAGGAAGGAGTTGCCGGGGGCGGCGGTTTCGCCTTCGGCGTGGGTCCAGCGGAAGGAGAAGTGTTTCGGGGGGACGGCGTCGACGACGGTGAACTGGACCCAGTGTCCGCCGAAGCCGATGCGGCCTTCTCCCCCGGGTTCGACGGGGTATTCGGCTTCGTCGGTCCACCATTCGCGGACGTGTTCCGGGTTGCTCACGACGTCGAAGACGACGTCGGGGGTGGCGTCGATGTGGATTTCCCGTTCGAGGGTGCCGTGGTCCATGCCGCTCCTTTGTGCAACGTTTGGTTGCGTTTCACGTTAGCTCGCCGGGCGCAGATGTGCAACCTTCGGTTGCGCGAAGGTCCTTCTGGACCCAGGCGACGTCCCGCCAGGCGCCGTGCTTCCACCCGACCCGGCGGTAGACGCCGGCGGGCTCGAAGCCGAGGGCGCGGTGGAGGCCGGCGCTGGCCTCGTTCGGCAGGGTCATGCCGGCGAAGGCGCGGCAGAACCCGCGGGCGCGCAGCCGCTCGAACAGTGCTTCGTAGAGGGCGCGTCCGGCTCCGGTGCGGCGACGGCCCTGTTCGAGGTAGATGCTCGTCTCGCAGGACCAGCGGTAGGCGGCGCGTTCGGCGAAGCGGGTGGCGTAGGCGTAGCCGGCGACGTGGCCGTCGTCTTCGAGGACGAACCAGGCGTGGGCGGCGGCGATGCGGCGGGCCATTTCGGTGGCGTCGGGTGGTTCGGTTTCGAAGGAGACGGCGGTGTCGGTGACGTAGGGCGCGTAGAGGGCGGCGCAGGCGGCGGCGGCGCGCGGGGTGGCGTGTCGGATCATGGCTCACATGGTAGCCACAGTGGCTCCTATAGTATCCCGTGTCATGACCGATCCCCTGACTGCTCGTTTGGCCGCCACGGTGCACGCCGCCCGGACGTCGCACGGCCTTTCGGTCGCCGCGCTGGCCGACCGGTCGGGGGTGTCACGGGCGATGATCGGCAAGATCGAGCGGGGTGACGTGCAGCCGACGGCGGCGTTGCTGGCGAAGCTGTCGGCGGCGCTCGGCCTGACGTTGTCGGAGCTGATCGCGCGGGCCGAGGGTGACGAGCGACGGCTGGCGCGGGCGGCCGAGCAGCCGGTGTGGGTCGATCCGGACACCGGCTACCGGCGGCGGTCGGTCTCCCCCGCGGCCGGTCGTCCCCTGGAGCTGGTGGAGGTGGAGCTGCCGGGCGGGGTTGAGGTGCCGTTGACGTCGGGCACGTATGCGTTCTTGCACCAGCAGATCTGGGTGCTGGAGGGGCACTTGCGGTTCCACGAGGGGCCGGAGGTGCACGAGCTGGCCGCCGGGGACTGCCTGCAGCTGGGGCCGGCGGCGGACTGCGTGTTCGCGAACCCGGGCTCGGTGCCGTGCCGGTACCTGGTGGCGCTGGTGAAGCGGGGTAGCTGACCGCGGCGGGGTGCCGCGGTCAGCGGGAAGTGAGCCGCAGGGCCGCGATCGAGGAGTCGAGCCAGGCGGCGAGGAAGCGGTCCGGGGCGAGGTCGCCGGGGGTGTGTCCGATGAGGACGTCGAGGATCGGGTAGTAGGTCAGCGATGCGACGAGGACCGCGGCGGTGGCTTCCGGATCGCTCACCTCGGCTCTCCCCTGGTCCCGCAGCGTGGTGATCCACTCGGTGCCGCGGCGGTAGACGGTGGCCAGCACGCCCCGCCACATCTGTTCGAACAGCTCCGGGAAGCCGGTGAACTCGCGGATCATCAGGCGGATGAGGTCTCGGTCGGCGGCCATGAAGGCCCAGACGTCGTCGGCGAGGACGCGCAGGGCCTCGCGAGGGTCCTCGGGCAACCGGGCGTCGGCGGTTTCGGCGGTGCGGGCGGCCAGGCGTGCGAGGTTGTCGTGGACCGCGGCCTCGAGGAGGGCCGCTTTGGACGGGAAGTGCTTGTAGAGGGCGCCGCTGCCGGGGTGGAGGCCGCAGGCGGTCTGGATGTCGGCGACGGACGTGGCGTCGTAGCCGCGGGTGGCGAAGAGGTGGACGGCTTCGTCGAGGATGCGGCGGCGGGTGACGCCGGGGGTTGTCCGAGCCATAGTGAGAAACTACTCTCTTTCTATGGTGGAAGTGACCGTGGAAGAGTTCGTGGCGTGCTCGCCGGAGGCCTTCCTGGCGCTGGTCATGGACCCGCGGCGGTACGCGGAGGTCGACCGCAAGCTGGGCCGGATCGACTGGGTGCACTCCGAGGGCGACGTCACCGAGTTCCGGTTCCGCTCGGCGCTGCCCGGGCTGGGGCCGGGGCCGAAGGTCGTGTCCCGGATGACCTTGACCCCGGGCCGGCGGGTCGACGTGCGGCTGCCGGACCGGCCGGAGAACCGCCTCGTGCGCCGGGTGTCGACGTTCGAGGCGTACTTCGAGTGCGTGCCGGTGGACGGCGGGATCCGGGTGCGCCGCCGGATCGCGTTCGGGTTCGCCGCTCCCCTGCGCCGGCTGGTCGAGCCAGTGCTGCGGCGCCGGCTGCGAGCCGACGTCGAGGCGGAGGTGCGCGGCGCGAAGCGGCTGCTGGAACGTTGACTGAAGCAATGAATCAGTGCTTCACTTCTTGACGTGCCCTACCGCCGCACCCCGAAGGTGCAGGAACGCCTCGACGCCCAGCGCGAAACGATCATCGCCGCCGCGACGCGTCAGCTGGCCGAACACGGCTACGGCGGCTGCTCGGTCGCCGCGGTCGCGGAGCGGGCCGGGGTGGCCGTCGGGAGCGTCTACCGGCACTTCCCCACCAAGGCCGACCTGGTCGTGCACGTGTTCCGGCAGGTCGTGACGCGGGAGGTCGAGGCGGTCCGGGCGGCATCGGCCGAGGCCGGCGAACCCGCCGAGCGGGTCCTGGCGGCCGTCGACACCTTCGCCCAGCGTGCCCTCAAGGCGCCGAAGCAGGCCTATGCCCTGCTCATCGAGCCGGTCGACCCGCTCATCGACGCCGAGCGGCTGGAGTTCCGGCGGGCCTACACCGAGGTCATCGCCGAGCACGTCGCCGCCGGGGTCCGGGACGGCTCACTGCCGCCCCAGGACGGCCTGCTCACCGCCGCGGCGCTGGTCGGGGCCGCCGCGGAAGTCCTGATCGGCCCGTTGACGAGCGGCAACGCCGGTGACGTCGCCGAGCTCCGCACGTTCATCCTGCGCGCTCTAGGAGGTTCCGATGCCCGCCACGCATGAGGTCACCAACCAGGTTCCGCCGCTGGCCGGCCACGACGTCGCCGACGACCCGGCGCTGCTGGCCGGGCTCGAGCGGGCCGGGGCGGGCTGGGCGGCCGGCGAACTGCACGAGCTGGGCCGGCTGGCCGGGACCGAGCAGGCGCAGGAGTGGGGCCGGCTGGTCAACGAGCACGAGCCGGTGCTGCGCACCCACGACCGGTACGGCCACCGGATCGACGAGGTGGAGTTCCACCCGCACTGGCACGACCTGATGAAGGTCGCCACGGCCCACGGGCTGCACGGCACGCCGTGGCAGGACCCGCGCGAGGGCGCGCACGCGGCGCGGGCGGCGAAGTTCTACGTCTGGGGGCAGGTCGAAGCCGGGCACAGCTGCCCGATCTCCATGACCTACGCGGCGGTCCCGGCGTTGCGGGCGAACCCGGAGCTGGCGGCGCGGTACGAGCCGCTGCTGGCGGCGACCGAGTACGACTTCGGGCTGCGGGAGCCCAGCACCAAGCGGGGCCTGCTCGCAGGCATGTCGATGACCGAGAAGCAGGGCGGCTCCGACGTCCGGGCGAACACGACGACCGCGACCCCGGCCGCGGACGGCAGCTACACCCTGGTCGGGCACAAGTGGTTCACCTCGGCGCCGATGTGCGACGTGTTCCTGACGCTGGCGCAGGCGCCGGGCGGGCTGTCGTGCTTCCTGCTCCCCCGCGTCCTGCCGGACGGCTCGCGCAACCCGATCCGGCTGCAGCGGCTGAAGGACAAGCTCGGCAACCGGTCGAACGCGTCGTCGGAGATCGAGTACGACAACGCGGTCGGCTGGCTGGTCGGCGAGGAGGGCCGCGGGGTCCGCACGATCATCGAGATGGTCAACAACACCCGGCTGGACTGCACGCTGGGCAGCGCGTCGGGCATGCGGCTGGGGGCGGTCCGCGCGGTGCACCACGCCACGCACCGGCGGGCGTTCGGCAAGGCGCTGGTGGACCAGCCGCTGATGGCCAACGTCCTGGCCGACCTGGTCATCGAGTCCGAGGCGGCGACGACGGTGGCGATGCGGCTGGCCGCGGCCGGCGACCGGCGGGACGACCCGCAGGAGCAGGCGTTCCGGCGGCTGGGGCTCGCGGTGTCGAAGTACTGGGTGTGCAAGCGGGCGCCGGCGCACGCGGCCGAGGCCCTGGAGTGCTTCGGGGGCAACGGGTACGTCGAGGAATCCGGGATGCCGCGGCTCTACCGGGAGGCGCCCCTGTCGTCGATCTGGGAAGGCTCGGGCAACGTCGCGGCGCTGGACGCCTTGCGGGCGATGGGCAAGCAGCCGGAGTCGGTGGCCGCGTTCTTCGCCGAGGTCGAGCGGGCCGCCGGCGGCGACGCCCGGCTGGACGACGCGGTGGACCGCGTCCGCAAGGAGCTCACCGACCTCGACGGCATCGAGTACCGGGCCCGGCGGCTGGTCGAGGCGATGGCCCTGGTGCTGCAGGGCTCGCTGCTGGTCCGCCACGGCCACCCGGCGGTCGCCGACGCGTTCTGCGCGTCCCGCTTCGGGGGTGACTGGGGCATCGCGTTCGGCACGCTCCCGGCCGGCGTCGACACGGGAGCGATCATCGAGCGCGCCGCGATCCGCTAGCCGGCGCGCTCGGCCCGCTGCCGGGCCAGTTCCTCGACCGCGCTGGGCAGGGTGGTCTCGAAGTCGATCAGCTTCGCCCACGTCGGGGTGACGACGATCCGGACCATGCCGTCGTAGAGGGAGCGGACCTCGCGTTCCCACTCGACGCGCTGCTGCGGGGTCATCTCGTAGCTGCCGTTCATCTGCAGGAACTCCGCCGGGATGCCGTCGACGACGTCGAGCTCCGCGCGGCCGCGGATGAGGAGGATCTTGGGCGGGTGCACCTCGGTGTCGATGGTCAGGGCGACCGCCGGGTTGGCGCGCAGGGACGGCAGCTTCGGCGAGTTCTTCGCGGTGCACATGACGATCTCCGAGCCGTTCCAGGTGAACGCGATCGGGATGCTGCGCGGGGTGCCGTCCTTGGCGACGTAGGCGAGCCGGGTCAGGTCGCGGGCCAGCAGTTCGCGGCTGAGCGGGCGGTCCAGCACCTCGGTGATCTCGTTCTGCTGCATGTCGGTCTCCTTCTCCGGACGTGGCGCTTGCTGTCCCGGGGACGGAGCCGGCTGAGCGTTCTCGACACTCGCCGCCGGAAACCCTTGCCCGGAGTTTCAGCGGCCGAGGGCGCCGAGTGCGCCGGCGACCGCGGCGGCCTTCAGTTCGGCGACGGGGACGTCGGGGAACTGCATGCAGACGTCCTGCAGGCCGCCGAGTGCGAGGATGGCCCTGGCCTGCTGTTCGAGGGTGGGTGCCGGGCCGCAGATCAGCTGGGTGAGGCGGGTGCGCCAGCCCAGGACGCGGTCGATGAGCCCGAGGTCGGCCAGGGTCGGCAGCTCGGCCAGCAGCATGACGACGTCGCCGCGGTGGCGGTGGTTGAAGTCGAAGAAGCCTTCGATCAGCTCGCGCACCGGCGCGTCGCCCCGGGCTTCCTGGTCGAGGAGGAACTTCTCGCCGTCGTCGAGCATCGGCTGGACGATGCTGCGGACGAGGTCGTCGCGGGACGGGAAGTGGTAGTAGAGCGCGGGCTTGGTGATGCCGAGCCGGTCGGCGATGTCCTGCAGGCTGGTGCGCTGGACGCCTTGGCTGGTGAACAGTTCGCGGGCGACGTCGAGGATGCGCTGCTTGGTGTCTGAGGGCTTCGGCACGGCCCCAGCATAACTGACTTAACGATAGGTAAGGAACCGTGGTACAACTTACCTAACGTTAAGTCAGGGAGGTACTCATGCGAATCCTGGTCTCCGGAGCCAGCATCGCCGGGCCCGTGCTGGCGTACTGGCTGGCCCGGCACGGCTTCGACGTCACCGTCGTCGAGCGCGCCCCGGCCCTGCGCAGGACCGGCGGCCACGCCGTCGACCTCTTCCGGCCGGCCATGGACATCACCGAACGGATGGGCGTCCTGCCCCAGGTCGAGGCGCGGGCCACCGGCACCACCCGGATGACGCTGCACCGCGAAGGCAGCCGCAAGCCCATCCACGTCGACCTGGCGAAGCTCTTCCAGGCCACCTCCGACCGGCACGTCGAGGTCATGCGCGACGACCTCAGCGAGATCTACTACGACGCCGGCCGCGACGACGTCGAGTACCTCTTCGGCGAGTCGATCACCGCCCTCTCCCCCGACGGCGAGGTCACCTTCGAACACGCGCCGGCGCGCCGCTTCGACATCGTCGTCGGCGCCGACGGGCTGCACTCGAACGTCCGCCGCCTGGTCTTCGGCGACGAAGCCGGGATGACGACGTTCATCGGCGCCTACCTGGCCGTGCTGTCCCTGCCCGACACCCTCGGCCTCGACAGCGAGGCCGTCACCCACCTCGGGCCCGGCCGCACCGTCTCCCTCTACAGCGCCCGGCACCTGCCCGACGCCCGCGCGGTGTTCCTGTTCCGCCGCGACGAGCCGCTCGACTACCACCACCGGGACGTCCCCCGGCAGCAGCAGCTGCTCCGGGCCGCGTTCGCCGGCCTGCACCCGCAGGTCGACGGCTGGCTGGCCAAGCTCGACGGCCCGGGCCCGTTCTACTTCGACTCGATCACCCAGCTGCGCCTGGACACGTGGTCCCGCGGCCGCGTGACCCTCGTCGGCGACGCCGGTTACTGCCCCGGCCCGGCCGTCGGGGGCAGCACGAGCCTCGCGGTACTGGGCGCCTACGTCCTGGCCGGCGAGCTGGCCGCGGCCAACGGCGACCACGAGCGCGCCTTCGCCGCCTACGAACGGGAGATGGGCGAACTGGTGCGCCGCAGCCGGGCCTTCGCCGTGGGCGCGGCACGAAGCCTGATCCCGTCCTCGCGCGCCGGGGTGTGGGCCCTGGCCCACGGTGGCCGGCTGATCTCGGCGCTGCCGGCCGGAGCGACCCGGGCGATCGCGAAGCTCAACACCGCCGGCGTGCGCATGCACGACTCGATGCGGGTCAAGGACTACGCGGTGACGGCGACGGCCTGACGCTGGAGGGGACCCCGTCACCGGAGCCCCCTCCAGCCTTCGACAGCGGGTGGTTTCGAACTCTGTCGGACACCGGCGGAAACCGGGCGGGCGCGCGGGAAGAACCCACGCGCCCGCACCCCCAGTGGCCCGGCGGAACCCGCCGTCGGGGGACAGGAGACAACGAGTACCGCGCTGGATACCGGCAAAGTCGGCGGAATTCCTCCGGGCCGGCGCAGCGGCAACGCCCGATACCGGCGCAGAACTCGAGGCGCCGCCGCCGGACCCGGCCCACCTCAGCCCACCAGCAGCCCCGGATCGGTCTCCGGCGGCCCCGCCGGCCACCACACGTCACCCTCGAGCCGGTACGGGTGCCACCGGCCGCGGCGATCCAGCCGCAGCTGCACCGCGCCGGCCGTGCACCGGTTCCGCTCGAACACCGCCGCCACCTCCAGCGCCGCCCGCGCGGCCGCCACCACGGCTTTCGGCGGCGTCCACGACGACTCCAGCACCTCCAGCCCGTCCGGCCCGCCGTAGCGCCACGCCGCCACCGCCCGCGCGAAATCCGGCCCTTCGCCGAGCCGCCCGGCGGCCGCCGGGAACTCCGCGGCCAGGCGGACCGCGTCCTGCCGCCGCCCCGGCCACGGCCTGCCTTCCAGCACCGCCAGGGCCCGGCCGGCCGCGTTGGCCGCCAGCAGCGCGAAGGCCTCGGCCGGCACCCCCGGCGCCGCCGGGATCGACGGGGCTCCCGACGGCCGGAAGCCGGCCAGGTCCGGCAGCTCCCCCGGGACGCGGCCGGCCGCCGGCTCCGCGACCGGCTCCGGCGCCGTGCGGCTCTCCAGTTCGGACCGGATTTCCCGCTCCCCCTTGCCGCGCAGCAACAGCAGCAGGAACGGGTCCGCGTCGAGCAGCCAGGACGCCTGGAACGACAGCGCCGCCGCGTGCCGGCACGGCAGCTCCCAGCCCGGGCAGTCGCACTCCGGGTCGAGGTCGCCGATGCCCGGCAGGAGGTCGACGCCCGCCGCCTCCACCAGGTCCGGTGGCAGGTCGCGGTCCAGCAGGGCCGCCAGGTGGCCCGCGCGGGAGGCGACCCGGTCGAGCAGGCGCGTCCAGTCCGGTTCGGACAGTTCCGCCAGCCGCAGCTGCGTCCGGTACGGGCCGCCGTCGGCGTCGTCGACCACCGCCGCGATCCGCCCGGGGCTGACCGTGATCGGGCCGACCAGCCCGGCCGCGGCGTACTTGCGGCCGTTCTTCAGCTGACGCAGGTCCAGCGCGGTGTCCTCCATCGCGCGCACCCACGCCCGGCCCCACCACGAACGCGCGAGGCGCCCGCCCGCGCCGAACGCGGGAAAGCCGCGTACCCGGTCGTCGCTCATCCGCGGCTCCTCAGCTCGACGAGCTCCGCCAGCTCGGTGTCCGACAGTTCCGTCAACGCGGCTTCCCCGCCGGCCAGCACCGACTCGGCCAGGGCCCGCTTCTCCCGCAGCATCGCCGCGATCCGGTCCTCGACCGTGCCTTCGGCGACGAGCCGGTGCACCTGGACCGGGCGGGTCTGCCCGATCCGGTACGCCCGGTCGGTCGCCTGGTCCTCCACCGCCGGGTTCCACCAGCGGTCGAAGTGCACGACGTGGTCGGCGCGGGTGAGGTTCAGCCCCGTGCCGGCGGCCTTCAGCGACAGCAGGAACACCGGCACGGCACCGTCCTGGAACCGCGCCACCAGTTCCTCGCGCCGCGTCACCGGCGTCCCGCCGTGCAGGAGCTGCGTGGTGATCCCGCGCCCGGCCAGGTGCTTCTCCAGCAGCCGCGCCATGGCGACGTACTGGGTGAACACCAGCACCGCGCCGCCCTCGGCGAGGATCGTGTCCAGCAGCTCGTCGAGCAGCTCCACCTTGCCCGACCGGCCACCCGGCTCTTTCAGGTACTGCGCGGGGTGGTTGCAGATCTGCTTGAGCGCGGTCAGCAGCTTGACGATCCGGCCGCGCCGGGCCATGCCGTCGCTGGCGGCGATGTCGGCCATCATCTCCCGCACGACCGCTTCGTACAGCGCCACCTGGTCCGCGCTGAGGGCCACCGGCCGGTCGGTCTCGGTCTTGGCCGGCAGCTCGGGGGCGATCCCGGGGTCGGACTTGCGCCGCCGCAGCAGGAACGGCCGCAGCAGCCGGGCCAGCCGCTCGGCCGTGGCCGGGTCGCCCGCCTCGATCGGTTTCGCCCAGCGCGTCCGGAACTCGGTCAGCGAACCCAGCAGGCCGGGCGCGGTCCAGTCGAGGATCGCCCACAGCTCCGAGAGCGTGTTCTCCACCGGTGTCCCGGTCAGCGCCACCCGCGCCGCCGACGGCACCAGCCGCAGCGCCTTCGCCGTGCCCGAGCGGTGGTTCTTCACGTGCTGGGCCTCGTCGGCGACCAGCAGCCCCCACCGCACCGCGGCCAGCGGGGCGGGATCGGTGCGCAGCGTGCCGTAGGTGGTCAGGACGAACCCGTCGAGCTCGGCCAGGGACCGGGCGCTGCCGTGGAAGCGCCGCACCGGCACGCCGGGGGCGAACCGGCGGATCTCGCGCTCCCAGTTGCCCAGCAGCGACGCCGGGCACACCACCAAGGTCGGCCCCGAAGCGCGGTGCAGGTGCAGCGCGATCAGCGTGACCGTCTTGCCCAGGCCCATGTCGTCGGCGAGGCACCCGCCGAGGCCCAGCCCGGTGACGGTGGCCAGCCACTGCAGCCCCCGCAGCTGGTAGTCCCGCAGTGTCGCGGCCAGCCCGGCCGGCGGGGCCTGTGGCTGCGGGGGCTCGGCCAGCCGTTCCCGCAGCCGCGCCAGCCAGCCGTCGGTGACGACCTCGACCACCTCGCCGTCGACCTCGGTGGTGCCCGAGAGCACCGCACCCAGCGCGTCGACCGGCGTCAGCGGCTTCAAGGTCCGCTCCCGGGCCTTTGCCGCCAGTGCCGGGTCGAGCAGCACCCACCGGTCCCGCAGGCGCACCACCGGACGCCGCGCCTCGGCGAGCGCGTCCAGTTCCGCCTCGGTCAGCACCTCGCCGCCCAGCGCGAGCTGCCAGTCGAACGCCAGGGCGCGGCCGCCGCCGAAGAACGACGGCAGGTCACCCGGGGCGTCGCCGGCGCGGACGGCGGCCCGCGCGGTCAGCGATCCCGCCAGCTCGGCCGGCCAGTGCACGTCGATCCCGGCCGCCGCCAGCCGTGGCGCCGCGGTCGCGACCAGCTCGGTCACGTCGTCTTCGCCGAGCGGGAGCTCGGCCGGCACCGCCGAGGTCAGCAGCGGGCTCAGCGCCGGCCACACCTGGGCCGCGCGGCGCAGGGCCAGCAGCACGTCGACGCGGGCCCGCGGCCCGAACCGTCCGGTCTCCCACAGCTGCGCCGCGTCGGCGACCTGCCCGGGATCGGCGAGGCTGTGCACCTGGACCACGGCGTGGAAGCGCCCGGTGGCGAACCCGTCCGGCGCCGTCAGCCGCAGCGACACCCGGATCCCCGAATCCAGGCCCGCGGCCAGCTCGTCGGCCCAGTCGCGCAAGCCGTCCGCGCGTTGCGGTGCGACGGCGGCGAACACCCGCGTGCCGGCCGCCTTCGCCGCCGCGGGTGTGCGGGGCAGCGTGTCGGCGACGGCGTCGAGGAACGCCCGCAACAGCGGCCCCGGCGCACGCTCGTCCGGCGGCATCGCGGCCGCGAGCTCGCGCAGCCACGCGGCTTCCGCCGGTTCCAGCGGGCCGGCCCGCCAGGCGTCGTGCCCGGCCGCGGTGACGCCGGGCAGCAGCCGGCCCGCGGCGACCAGCCGCAGCGCGGCCCGCGCCGCCGTCGCCCAGAAGGCGTCGGCGCCACCCAGCAGTTCCGGCAGACCGTCGGCGATGGACAGGGTGCGGCCGTCGACCACCAGGCGTCCCGCCCGCGGTGGTTCGCCCGGTTCGAAATGGACGTTCAGTTCCCCAGCCTCCCGTATCGGCGCACGGACAACGGCACGAACACCGCCAGCAGCACCACCGGCCAGACCACCGCCATCGGCACCGCGTGCGCGCTCACCCAGGACGTGCCGGCCGCGCCCGGGTTGCCGAACAGCACCCGCGCCGCGGTCACCGTGGAGGACAACGGGTTCCACTCCGCCACGGTTCCCAGCCACGCCGGCATCGTCGAGGTCGCCACGAACGCGCCGGAGAGGAACCCGAACGGGAACTCGAGGGTCTGCACCAGCGACACCATCGACGGATCGGACGTCAGCAGGCCCAGGTAGATCCCCGCCCACACCAGCGCCGTCCGCAGCAGGAGCAGCAGGCCGAGCGCCGCGAGGGTCTCACCCAGGCTGCCGTGCGGGCGCCAGCCGACGGCGAACCCGCAACCGGCCAGCACCGCCAGCGCGAGCGCCGCGTTCACCAGGTCCGCGGCCACCCGCCCGGTGAACGCCGCCGACGGCGCCATCGGCAGCGACCGGAACCGGTCGGTCACGCCCCTGCCGGTGTCGTCGAGCACCGCGATCATCGTCCCCGACAGGCCGAAGGCCATGGTCATCGCGAACATGCCCGGCATCAGGAACTCGCGGTAGGAGCCGCCGCCGGGGACGCTCATCCCGCCGCCGAGCAGGTAGGCGAAGATGAGCACCATCAGGATCGGGAAGGCCACCACCCCGGCCAGCCGGGCCGGGCGCCGCGCCAGCTGCGCGAGGTAGCGCTGGGTCAGCGTCCAGCCGTCTTCGACCGCCCACCTCATCGCGCCACCCCCGTCAGTTCCAGGAACACTTCGTCCAGCGTCGGTTGCCGCAGCGCCACGTCGGCGAACGACAGCTCGGTCGCCGCCAGCTCGCGCACGACGTCGGTCAGCATCGACGGCTCGGCCGCCGCGCTCACCCGCAGCTCGTCGGTGACCGGTTCGGCCCCGGTGACCCGGGCCAGCAGCCCCGCCGCCGCGCCGAGGGTGTCCGGGTCGGTGAGCACCAGCTCGATCCGGGTCGCCCCGAGTGAGCCCTTCAGTTCGGCCGGGGTGCCTTCGGCGATCACGCGGCCGTGCTCGACCAGGGAGATCCGGTCGGCCAGCCGGTCGGCCTCCTCCAGGTACTGCGTCGTGAGCAGCACCGTCGTCCCGTCCGCGACGAGCGAGCGCACCGCCCGCCACACCTCGTGGCGGCTGCGCGGGTCGAGCCCGGTCGTCGGCTCGTCGAGGAACAGCACCCGCGGCGCCGCGAGCAGGGAGGCGGCCAGGTCCAGGCGCCGCCGCAGGCCGCCGGAGTAGGCCGACACCGGCTTTGCCCCGGTGCCGGCGAGGCCGAAGCGCTCGAGCAGATCGTCGGCGCGGCGGGTGGCTTCCCGGCGGCCCAGGTGGTGCAGCCGGCCGAACAGGATGAGGTTCTGCCGGCCGGACAGGATCTCGTCGACGGCGGCGTGCTGGCCGACCAGCCCGATCGAGGCGCGAACCTTCGCCGGTTCGGTGGCGACGTCGAAGCCGGCCACGCAAGCGACGCCGCCGTCGTGGCGCAGCAGCGTCGAGAGCACGCGGACCGCCGTGGTCTTGCCCGCGCCGTTGGGTCCCAGCAGGCCGCACACGGTGCCGGCCGGGACGGAGAGGTCGAATCCGTCGAGGGCGTGCGCGTCGCCGTAGCGCTTGCGAAGCCCTTCGGCGTGGATCTGCGGAGTCATCCTGCCCCTTAAACTCTGTACAGTGTACAGAGAAGAGGTTAGCACAACTCTGTACGTTGTACGGGAATCAGGCGGGCAGAATGACCGGCGTGCGCACGCAGGAGAACGGTGACGGCGACCCGCGGCGGGCGATCGAGCTGCTCTGGGGCGTCTCGGCACCCCCGCGCCGCGGCCCGAAACCCAAGCTGGCCACCGTCGACGTCGTGCGCGCGGCGGTGGCGCTGGCCGACGCCGACGGCATCGACGCCGTCACCATCCGCCGGGTCGCCGACCAGCTCGGCGTCTCCCCCATGTCGCTCTACACCTACGTACCGGGCCGGGCCGAGCTGCTGAACCTGATGATCGACCACGCCCACGGCGAACTGGCCACCCCCGCCGACGGGCTCGGCTGGCGGGCGGCGCTGACCGCCATCGCCGAAGACCAGTGGGCGCTGTTCCACCGCCACCCCTGGCTGCTGCAGGTCGCCACCAGCCGCTCGGCGCTGGGCCCGCACAGCTTCGCCAAGTACGAGCGCGAACTGCGCGCGGTGGAGGGCATCGGCCTCGACGACGTCGAAATGGACGCCGTGGTCGGCTTGGTCGCCGGCCTCGTCCGCACCACCGCGCGCAGCTCGCTCGACAACGCCCGCCTGGTCCGCGCCACCGGGATGACCGACGCCCAGTGGTGGGAGCGCGCCGCGCCGGTGCTGGCCGGCATCCCGGCCGCCGACGCGGCGCACTACCCGCTCTCCTCCCGGGTCGGCCAAGCGGCCGGGGAGGCCCACAACGCCGCCGAGAACCCGGCCTACACCTTCCGCTTCGGCCTCGCCCGCGTCCTCGACGGCATCGAAGCCCTGGTCACCACCCGCGTAGACCGGTCGTGAGGGGTGAGGCCGGTTACTCACGACCGGTCTGGAGCCGAAGGAGGCGGGTCAGAGCGCCAGGAGCAGCCGCGCCGGGCGCCAGGTCCCGCCGTCGGGCGCCCGCGGGACGTCCTCGGTGAGCGCCAGCTCCGGGAAGCGGGTGAACAGCGACGACAGCGCCACCTCGGTCTGCACCCGTGAGATCGAAGCCCCGAGGCAGAAGTGCGGCCCGTGCGAGAAGCCCAGCTGCGCCGGACCCGAGCGGGTGATGTCGAAGCGGTCCGGATCGGCGAACGCCCGCGGGTCGCGGTCGGCGGCCACCACCGCCGCCGTCACCCGCTCGCCCTTGCCGATCACCTGCCCGCCGATCTCGACGTCTTCGCGCGCGAACCGCGGCGTGGTCAGCAGCTGCGGACTGCACCAGCGCATCAGCTCCTCCACCGCTCCCGGCCACCGCCCGGCGTCGGCCCGCAGCAGGGCCAGCTGGTCCGGGTGCCGCAGCAGCGCCTCGACGGCGTTGGCGATGAGGTTCACCGGCGTCTGCCCGCCCAGGACCAGGTGCCAGACCAGCGTGACCAGCTCGGTGTCGCTCAGCCGGTCGCCGTCCTCGGCCTGCACCCGCACCAGATCGCCGATGAGGTCGTCACCCGGCTCGACACGGCTGCGCGCGACGGCTTCCTTCGCACCCTCGATGATCGCCGGGATCGCCGCGGCGAAGTCCGGGCCCATCCCGCCCGCCACCGCGGCGCCGTATCCGCGCCAGCGCGGCCGATCGGTCTCCGGGATCCCGACCAGTTCGCAGATGACGTCGATCGGCAGTGGCCGGGCGAAGTGCGGCACCAGGTCGACGACGCCGTCTTCGGCGTGCCCGGGCAGCTCGTCGAGCAGCCGTCCGGTGATCGCCGCGAGCCGTGGCCGCAGCCGCGCGGCCCGCTTCGGCGTGAACGCCGGGGCGACCAGGCGCCGCAGCCGCAGGTGCTCCGGCCCGTCCTTCTCCGCCATCGTCTCCAGGTACGCCAGGCAGTGGTCGGGGATGCCGGGCGGGCGCAGGAAGCTGCCGGAGTTCACCTCGAACCGGGCGTCGCTCAGCATCGCGCGCGCTTCGGCGTAGCGGGTCACGGCCCAGAACGGGCCGAAGCCGGGGATGACCAGCTTGGCCACCGCGGCCCGTTCCCGCGCGTGGTCGTAGGCGGTGAACGGGTCGGTGAGCACCGTCGGGTCGGTCAGGTCGATCTCGGGGGTCATCCACCACTCCAGATGTTAAAATCAGATGTTCTTATCATCTCAGTGGTCACGGTATCTTGGTCGCCGATCCCGCGGCAAGGAGGACGATGGTCAGGCTCAGCAGGGCGGAAACCCAGGAACGCAACCGCGCGAAGGTGCTCACCGCCGCCCGCGACGAGTTCGCCCGCCGCGGCTTCCGCGAGGCGAAGATCGACGTCATCGCCGAACGCGCCGAACTCACCCGCGGCGCGGTCTACTCCAACTTCCCCGGCAAACGCGCTCTCTACTTCGCGGTACTGGCCGACCTCGCCGAACGCGCGCCCCGGCCCGCCACCCCGCCCGCGAACCCGGCCGCGGGCGACGTCCTGGCCGCGTTCGCCCGCGCCTGGATCGCCCGGCTCCCGCTGGCCACCGACAGCGACAGCGACGACGCCCGCCTCGCCCGCGACCTGCTGCCGGAAGTCCTCGCCGACGAGCACACCCGCCGGCCGTTCGCCCAGCTCATGCGGGTCGAGGCGATCCTGCTCGGCCTCGCCCTCGAGCGGGTCCGCCCGGGACGGCGTCTCGTGCGGGTCGCCGAAGCCGCTCTCACCACGCTGCACGGCGCCGGTCAGCTGGCCGCCGCCGCACCCGGGTTCGGCGAGCCGTTCCACCTCGTCACCGCCTGCGCCGCGCTGCTCGACCTGGACCTCGCCGACGACTGGCCGGCCGAGCCGCCCATCACCAGCCAGGCCCGGCCCGCCGGGCAGCCGTGGCAGCCGCCCGTGGCGACCGATCTGCTGACCGGCCAGGCCTTCCGGCCCGGCGACGGCGTCGTCGCCGTCCTCGGCCTGCACCGCGCCGCCGCGTTCGAAGAGGCCGTCCGCGCCGGTGCCGGCGTCACGGCCGTGCTCGTCACCAGTGACCCCGGCGAACTCGCCCCGCTGGCCCGGCTCGCCGTCGCCGACCTGCGCGGCTGCCTCGACCAGGCCATCGCCCCGCCGGAGCGGCCCCGGCTGCGGCTGGTCTGCGACGCGAGCGGCGAACTGGCCGCGGCCGCCGGCGTCACCGCCGTCAGCGACGCCACCGAGACCGCGGTCCGCGTCGAAGACGGCCGGATCGTCGTCCGCGCCGACGGATTCGGCGCGTGTCACGCCGCGGCTGTCGGTCCCGGGCCGTCCCGTTCGTCGGGAGGATGACACCGGCGGGAGGAGCAAAGGTGGACGTCGAGACCGCGGTCGCCGACGCGTTCCGCGAGGAGTGGGGCCAGGTCGTGGCCACGCTCATCCGGATCACCGGCGACTGGGACCTGGCCGAGGAATGCGCCCAGGAGGCCTTCGCGTCGGCCTTGCGTACCTGGCCCCGCGACGGCATCCCGGCCTCGCCCGGCGCCTGGCTGACCACCGCCGCCCGCCACCGCGCCACCGACCGGCTCCGCCGCGACGCCGTCGGCGCCGCCAAGCTCCGGGAGGCCGCCCGCATGCCCGTCCCGGACCACCCCGAATTCGCTGCCGAGCCCGGCGACAGCGGCGTCACCGACGACCGGCTGCGGCTCATCTTCACCTGCTGCCACCCCGCGCTGGCCACCGAAGCCCAGGTCGCGCTCGCCCTGCGCACCCTCGCCGGCCTAACCACCGCCGAAATCGCCCGCGCCTTCCTCGTCCCCGAAGCGACCATGTCCCAGCGGCTCGTGCGGGTGAAGCGCAAGATCCGCCACGCCCGCATCCCCTACCGCGTCCCACCCGCCCACCTGCTGCCCGAACGCACCCACGCCGTGCTCGGCGTGCTGTACCTGATGTTCAACGAGGGCTATTCCGCCAGCGCCGGCCCCGATCTGCTCCGCCCCGACCTCGCCGCCGAAGCCCTGCGGCTCGCCCGCGTCCTCGCCCGGCTGATGCCCGACGAACCCGAAGTCCTCGGCCTGCTCGCCCTGCTGCTGCTCCAGCACGCCCGCCGCGCCACCCGCACCGGCGACGACGGCGTCCTCGTCCCCCTCGAAGAACAGGACCGCGGCCGCTGGGACACCGCCGCCATCACCGAGGGCACGAGCGTCCTGGAGACCGCGCTGCGCCGCCGCCGTCCCGGGCCGTACCAGATCCAGGCCGCCATCGCCGCCTGCCACGCCACCGCCGCCCGCGCGGCCGACACCGACTGGGCGCAGATCGCCGGCCTCTACGACCAGCTGCGCCGCCACGTCCCCAGCGCCGTCGTCGAACTCAACCGCGCCATCGCGATCGGCATGGCGCACGGCCCGGCGGCCGGGCTCGCCCTCCTCGACACCCTGCCACTGGCGGGCTACCACCTGCTGGCCGCCACCCGCGCCGACTTCCTCCGCCGCCTCGGCCGCCACGCCGAAGCCGCCCGCTGGTACGCCGAGGCCCGCGACCTCGCCGGCACCGAAGCCGAACGCGGCTACCTCACGCGGAGAATTTCGGAGGTGGTGTCGGTCCCGGGCGACGCCGTTCGTCGGGCAGGTGAAGCCCGACCACCGGAGGAAGCCCCATGACCACCCTCGCCGTCCCCGGCGCCACGATCACCTACGACGTCCACGGCCGCGGCCCGGCCCTGCTGCTGATCCCCGGCGGGCCCGCCGACGCCGCGGTGTTCACCCACCTGCGGCCACTGCTGGCCGAAGACCACACCGTCGTCACCTACGACCCGCGCGGCCTGTCCCGCAGCCCCCTCGACGGCGCCCCCGGCCCGGACACCCTGCGCGACCACGCCGAAGACGTGCACCGGCTGCTCGCCGAAGTCGGCCCCGCCGACGTCCTGGCCAGCAGCGGAGGCGCCATCACCCTGCTCGAACACCTGCGCCACCACCCGTCCGGCGTCCGCACGGCCGTCCTGCACGAACCGCCCGTCACCCGGTACCTGCCCGCCGGAGCGCTCGACGGACCCGACATCCCCGCCCTGTTCCGCGAGCAAGGCCTCGCCGCCGCCTTCGCCGCGTTCATGAAGGTCGTGGGCGTCGACCCCGCCCCTCCGCTCGACCCACGCGCGGAAGGCAACTTCGCCTACTTCTTCGGTCACCTCATGCCCGCCACCGGCGCCTACGAGCCCGACCTCGACGCACTCCGGGCGACGCCGGCGCGGCTGGTCGTCGCCGTCGGCGAAGAGTCCGCCGCGCTGCCGGTCCACCAGGCCGCGCTCGGGCTGGCCACCGCCCTCGGCGTCGAAACCGAGGTGTTCCCCGGCGGCCACGGCGGGTTCGACACCGACGCGGAAGCCTTCGCCGCCCGCCTGCGCGAAATCCTGAAAGGATGCTGACATGCAGTACCTGCTGATGATCTGCGGCGACGAAACCGCCGAAGAACACCAAAACGACGGCTGCGGCGGCTGGAGCGAAGACCTCGAACGCCGCGGCAAGCTCCGCGGCGGCGGTGGCCTCCGCCCGCCGGCCGAAGCCACCACCATCCGCGTCCGCGACGGCGAAGTGCTGCTCACCGACGGACCGTTCACCGAAGCCAAGGAACAGATCGGCGGCTTCGTCATCCTCGACTGCGCCGACCTCGACGAAGCCCTCGAACTCGCCGCCCGCCACCCCGCCGCCGCCTACGGCAGCATCGAAGTCCGTCCCATGCTGCAGCCGGAGGACTACGCCTGATGCCCACCGTCGTCGACCGGCCGGCCCAGCGGTACGTCGCCGAACGCGCCACCCTCGGCATCGCCGAGTTCCCGCGGATCGCCGACCGGCTGCCCCCGCTCATCGGCACCCTCACCGCCGGCGGCGCCGGCCTCGCCGGGGCCCCGTTCTTCCGCTACCGCGTGCTGCACCCCGGCCCGCGGTTCACCGTCGAAGCCGGCGTCCCCATCGACGGCGGCTTCACCCCGGACGAGCCCGCCTTCCTCGGCGAACTCCCGGCGGGCCGGTACGTCCTGGAAACCTACGTCGGCGCACCCGGCGGGCTGGCCGCCGCCACCGAGGCCGTCCTCGCCTGGGGCACGGCCGAAGGGCTCACCTGGGACCGCACCGGCGGCCCGGACGGCGAGGAATGGGGGTGCCGCCTCGAAGTGCTGCGCACCGACCCCCGCCAAGTCCCGGACCCCGCCCAGTGGGTCACCGACCTGCTCTTCCGCCTCGAGGACTAACCGCGCCGGGTGAGCACGGCCGCGACCAGGCAGCCGAAGCCCGCCGTGCTCACCAGCGCGCGCAGGACGTTCCAGCACACCCACGTCGCCTCGAACCGCGCCCGCAGGGCCGCGTAGTCGTCGCCGCCGCGGCCGAGGGCGTCGTTCAGCGGGATGCTGACCACCCCGGTGATCACCAGCATCGCCACCAGGCACCCGAACCCGGCGATCACCCACGGCCGCGGTCCCGGGTTCAGGAACACCGCCACCCCCGCCAGCAGCGGCGCACCCAGGAACGTCAGCAGGAACACCGGGTTCACGATCGCGATGTTGATCCCGCGCATCCCCTCCACGAACGTCTTGTCGTCCCCGCGCGCCAAGCCCGGCATGACCGAACAGGCGTAGGCATAGAACAGCCCCGCGATCAACCCCGCCGCGACCACCGCGGCCACCAGCACCACCGCCGCCATCGGTTTCCCCTTTCCCGTCCCCGCGCTCCGCACCGGCCGGCCGCGCTCACGCAGCCGGTCCGCCACCCGGCGCCCGGTCTCGCCGGTGCCGCCCACCGCCAGGAAGTTCGTTGTCATGCCGATCAGTCAAGCGGCACTCGGTGAGACTCTCCATGGTCGACAGCCTCGATCGCATGTTCCAGCGTCTACGCTTGCGGCATGGACCCGCTCGCCGCGCTCCTCGACGGCCCCCGCGCCCGCGGCGCCTTCCTGCTGCGCTCGGTGCTGACCCCGCCGTGGTCGCTGCGCATCGAAGACCGGGCGCCGCTGACCGTGGTGGCGGTGGTGCGCGGCGAAGCGTGGATCGTGCCCGAGGGCGGCGAAGGCGTCTCGATGGGCGAAGGCGACGTCGCGATCGCGCGCGGCCCGGACCCGTACCTGGTCGCCGACCACCCCGAAACCCCGCCGCAGGCGCTCATCCTGCCCGGCCAGGAGTGCCGCACCTCCGACGGCGGGCACCTGACCGGACTCGCCGACGTCGGGGTCCGCACCTGGGGTCACGGCACCGACGGCCCGGTCGTGCTGCTCACCGGCACCTACGGCATGGACGGCGAGCTGACCAAACGGCTCCTGGCCGCGCTGCCGCCGGTGCTCGTGCTGCGCGCGGCCGACTGGCCGACCCCGCTGGTCGGCCTGCTCGCCACCGAGATCGGCAAGGACGTCCCTGGCCAGGAAGCCGTCCTCGACCGGCTGCTGGACCTGCTGCTGATCGCCGCGCTGCGCGCCTGGTTCGACCGGCCGGGCACCAGTGCACCCGCGTGGTACCGGGCGCACGAAGACCCGGTCGCCGGCCAGGCCCTGCGGCTGCTGCAGCACCAGCCGGCCGAGCCGTGGACGGTCGCCAAGCTCGCGGCGGACGTCGGCGTGTCCCGGGCCGCCCTGGCCCGCCGCTTCGCGGCCGCGGTTGGCGAAACCCCGATGGCCTACCTGACCGGCTGGCGCCTCGCGCTGGCCGCGGACCTGCTGCGCCAGCACCCGGACACCACGATCGCCGCGATCGCCCGCCAGGTCGGCTACGGCAGCGCGTTCGCCCTCAGCGCGGCCTTCAAGCGCGAGTTCGGCCTCAGCCCGCAGAACTACCGGGCTCCGGCGCGGTAGCGCGTCACTTCAGCGCGTCGCCGAGCCGGTCGAGCCAGTCGCCGGTGCCCTGCTCACGCCACTCCGGCTTCTCGGCGCCGTCGAGGAAGGTGCCCTGCTCGGTGAGCACCAGCCGCGTGCCCTCGCCCTCCTCCTGCAGCTCCACGGTGGTGACCGAAACCGTGGCGAGCGCCTGGCCGCCGCTCAGCGTCGTCGAATAGACGATCCGCTGATCCGGCACGATGTCGTGGTAGGTCGAGACGACGCTCAGCATCGTGCCGTCCGGGCCCCGAGCGTCGACGGTCTCCGTGCCACCGACCCGGAAGTCGAGTCCGTGCGTGCCGTCGGGGACGAACCAGCGGGCCTTCGCGGCCGGGTCCGACCAGGCCGCGAACACCCGTTCCGGGGCCGCGGGGTAGGTGCGTTCGAGCGTGAAGGTGGTGTGCAGGACGGTCATCACGTGCTCCCTTCCGTGGTTTCTGGGCCGGCGAGGAACTCGCCGAGCCGGTCGAGCCTGCTTTCCCACGTGGTGCGCTGCTGTCCCAGCCAGTGCTCGCCCACCCGCAGCGCCTCCGGTTCGAGCCGGCAGGTGCGGACGCGGCCGGTCTTCTCCGACCGCACGATCCCGGCCGTCTCCAGCACCTGCAGGTGCTGCACGACGGCGGCCAGTGACATGGTCAGCGGTTCGGCCAGCTCACTGACCGACGCCGGCCCGCGCACGAGCCGCTCCACCAGTGCCCGCCGCGTCCGGTCGCCCAAGGCGCGGAACACCAGGTCCAGCGACTCCTCATGGTTAAGCACCTACTTAAGTTAACCCTGGAGCGCCAGACGGTCAAGCAACTGCTTAAGTTTCTCGGGGAGCTCCGGGGCCTCCCGGAGGATGGTGCGCACGTCCGCCAGCTCGCGCTCGGCGGTATCGGCGCGACTGTGGGCCGAACGCAGCTCGGCGCCGAGGTTCGTGGTCGTTTCGTGCATCGACCGGACGGTCTGTTCGTGCGCCGCCTGCAGCTCGGCGAGCCGCTGGTCGAACCCCGCCCGCACGCGCTCGGCCTCGGCACGGGCGCGATCGAGCGCAGCTTCGTGCGCCGCGGTCGCCTTCGCGTGCTCGTCGCGCGCGGCGCCGAGGGCCGCTTCGAGCCGTTCCCGGACGGCGTCGGCCCGCGCCTCGGCCGCGTCCGCCCGTGCGGCGGCCGCTTGACCGCGGCCGCGCTCCTCCTCCAACGCGGCCCGGGCGGCCGCCAGTTCGGCGGTCAGGGTGGCGATCACCGCCGCGCGTTCACCGGCGAGAGCCGCGGAGGCATCGGCCCGGTCGGCGACCCGAGCGAGCTCGTCGCGCACCGCGGCCAGCTGCCCTTCGGCCCGCTGCTGCTCCTGGACGGCGGCGCGCCGGGCCGCCCGTTCCTCGTCCCGCTCGCGGACCGCGGCCGCCTGCTCGCGCTCCGCCGAGGCGGCCGCGGCAACGGCGGTCTCCGCGGTGTCCCGGGCCTGGACGGCTTCGGCTTCCGCGCGGCCACGCTGCAGGCGGTGCTCGTCGGCCTCGGCCAGGGCCGCATCCCGTTCGGCCAGAGCGGTGGCGGTCGTCGCCTCCAGCTGGTGGCGCAGCGTCGTGAGCGTCTCGACGAGCCCGCGGGCCGGTTCGAGCACCCGGTCGACCTGGTCGGCGAGCGCGGTGACGGCGGTGTCGTCCAGCGCGGTGTCGCTTTCCCGCAGCGACTCGGCGTCGGAGAGCACGGCCTCGGCGTCGCGGCAGCTGAGGTTCCGCCGCCCCCAGGTTTTCCCGTCCTGGCAGAACCGCGCCCGGCTCCCACGCCCCACCGCCGGCGGCAGCGGCGCTCCGCACCTCCGGTACTCGCACACCCGCACCTGACCTGCGTCTTCCGTCATGGTCAGGACCCTATCAAGCCTCCTAATCAGAACTAGATATAGCTGTTCAAAATTAGAAGAAGTCCACCCAGGGTGCTGAGTTTGGATAAGGTCACATATCGCAACTCAGAACACGAGGACGACGCACCGATGAGGTTTCCGCGCCGGACCCGTCTATACGGGGTGAGATCGACTCACAGGAGGCTGAACCCGATGCGGAAACTGATCTTCGGCATGAACCTGACCCTCGACGGCTACACCGCCGCGGCCGGCGACGACATCGGCTGGAGCGGGCCGCCGAGCGACGAGCTGTTCCAGTGGTGGCTCGAGCAGGAGCAGGCGAACGAACTGACCCTGTACGGGCGCAAGCTGTGGGAGGCGATGAGCTCCTACTGGCCCACCGGCGACCAGCAGCCGGACGCCACCCCCGCGGAGATCGAGTTCGCGCGGAACTGGCGGGACACGCCCAAGGTGGTGTTCTCCTCGACCGTCGACAAGGTCGACTGGAACACCCGCGTGGTCACCGGCGACGCGGTCGCCGAGATCACCCGGCTCAAGGCCGAGGACGGCGGCCCGATGAGCATCGGCGGCGCCACGCTCGCCGGGGCCGCCATGCGGGCCGGCCTGATCGACGAGTACGCCGTGGCCACCTACCCCATCCTGGTGGGCGGCGGCACACCGTACTTCACGGCGCTGGACAACTGGGTGAACCTCAACCTGGTCGAAACGCGGACGTTCCCCGGCGGGGTGGTGCTGACCCGCTACGAAACGAGGCGATGAGCGCGGACCCATCAAGACGCCCCGCCGGCGTGGCCGGCGGGGCGGTGGTGTTCACCTGCCTGATCACAGCGCCGGGGGCAGGCCCAGCCATGGCTTGCCGGCGGCGTCGAACCCGGTGAGCTCGGCGATCTTCCCCTCGGCGATGTGCAGGACCGCGACGGCGAAGAGCCGGTGCTCCGGCGCGTCGGGCGTGCGGAGGTACAGCGCGGCGGCGGGCATGCGGTTGACCGTCGTGGTGACCCCGCGCCAGTCGTCGTGGCCGGGCTGGAAGAGCCCACCGGAGACCCAGCCGTCCACCGCCTCTCCGGCCGTCGTGGTCACGGTGCCCGGATCGGGCAGCATCGCGAACCGAAGGTCGTCGCGCAGCAGGGCCATCAGCCCGTCGAGGTCGTTGCGCTCGTGGGCGTCGATGTACGACTTCACCGCGCCGCGCTCGTCCTCCGACAGCTCGTGGGTGGCGGGGCTGCGCCAGTCGAGGCGGCGGCCGGGCAGCCGTTCGCGCACCGTCACCCGGGCCCGCTGCAGTGCGCTGGTCACCGAGGCGACGGTCAGCTCGAGGGCGCCGGCGGCCTTCGCCGCCGGCCAGCCGAGGACGTCGCGCAGGATGAACACCGCCCGCTGCCGCGGCGGCAGGTGCTGGACGGCGACGATGAACGCCAGCTCGATCGTCTCCCGCGCCACCACCGATTCCTGCGGGTCCTCGGGGAGCATCCGGTCGGGGTACGGCTGCAGGTACGGCAGCTCGGACCCCGGGCCCGGCAGTGCGGCCGGCACGGGGGTGCGGTCGTTGCGCTTGTCCAGGAAGTCGAGGCAGGCGTTCGTCGCGATCCGGTACAGCCAGGTCCGCAGGGCCGCGTCGCCCCGGAACGACTCCCGTTTGTGCCACGCCCGCAGGAACGTCTCCTGCGTCAGGTCCTGGGCGTCCTCGTAGTTCGCGAGCATCCGGTAGCAGTGCACCTGCAGGTCACGCCGGTGGCGCTCGGTGACGAGCGCGAACCGCGCCGGGTCGGCCGAGCGGACCGCCGCGAGGAACGCGGCCTCGTCGCCGCCCGGCAGTCTGACGTCGGTCATGGTCGTCGATCCTTCCACCGGGATGAGCGGTCACCAGAACTGACGACCGGGCGGGGGATTTCTCATCGGTGCACCCGCCGAGAGCACGCGTGGCGCTTGCGGTCCAGCAGAGCCCGCTCCGCCGCGTTGCGCGTGAGACCGATGGCCGCCGTGTAGGCCGCGATCGCCTCCTCCGGCCGGTCCACCCGGTCCAGCAGGTCCGCCCGGATGGCGTGGAACAGCGGGTACCGCGCCAGCTCGAGGTCCTCGACCAGCGCCAGTGCCACGGCCGGGCCGTCGACCTCGGCGACCGCCACCGCCCGGTGCAACGCCACCACCGGGGTCGGCGTGCACGCCAGCAGCTGGTCGTACAACGCCTTGACCTGGGCCCAGTCCGTGGGCGCGTCGGTGTGCACGGCCTGGATCGCCGCCTGGATCTGGTACGGGCCCGGCTGGTTGCGGCGCAGGCAGCGGCGGACGATTTCGTGCCCTTCGGCGATCAGCACCGCGTCCCAGCGCGACCGGTCCTGCTCGGCCAGCAGCACGATCTCGCCGGACGCGGTCGTGCGCGTCTCGCGGCGGGCGTCGATCAGCAGCATCAGCGCGAGCAGGCCCTGCACCTCCGGCTCGTCCGGCATCAGCTCCGCCAGGACCCGGGTCAGCCGGATCGCCTCGCGGCACAGGTCGGCGCGGATCAGCTCCTCTCCCGCGCCGGCCGCGTACCCCTCGTTGAAGATCAGGTACAGCACGGCGAGCACCGCGGCCAGCCGCGCGGGCAGGTCGGCGTCACGCGGGACGCGGTACGGGATGCCGGCGTCGCGGATCTTGTTCTTCGCCCGGACGATCCGCTGGGCCATCGTGGGCTCGGCGACCAGGAACGCCGCCGCGATCCGGTCGGTGGTCAGGCCGCCGAGCAGCCGCAACGTCAACGCCACCTGCGCGGGCCGGGCCAGCGCCGGGTGGCAGCAGGTGAAGATCAGCCGGAGCCGTTCGTCGGGCACGGCGCCCTCCTCCACGGGCTCGGTACCGGCCTGCAGCAGGGCGGCCTGGGCGTGCTTGTCCGCCCGGGCGGACTCCCGGCGCAGCCGGTCGACGGCACGGTTGCGGGCGGTGGTGATGATCCAGCCCGCCGGGCTCGGCGGGAGCCCGGCGGACGGCCACCGCCGGACGGCCTCGGCGAAGGCGTCCTGCACGGCTTCCTCGGCGACGTCGATGTCGCCGAAGACCCGCACCAGGACCGACACCGCCCGGCCGTACTCGGCGGCGAAGACCTCTTCGACGGTCATTCGCGGAACGGCCGCACCTCGACCGGCAGCGGGGCGACGGCGTCGGCGAGCCGGCCACCCCAGGCGAGCGCGGCGTCGAGGTCGGCGGCGGTGATGATGGTGAACCCGCCGAGGTGTTCCTTGCCTTCGGCGTAGGGGCCGTCGGTGACGACGGTGCCCCCGTCGGCGGCCCGCAGCACGGTGGCGCTCGACGGCGGGTAGAGCCCTCCGGCGAACACCCACGCCCCGGCGGCCTTGAGGTCGGCGTTGAGGGCGTCGACCTCGCGCATGATGCCGTCCAGGACCTCCGGCGGCGGGGTCGGGCCGTCGGGCTGGTAGATGCTGAGCAGGTACTGCTTCACGGCGTCCTCCTCGGATCGGGTGCCTTCACCGCTGATACGAACGGCACCCGCGTGGATCGACACGGGAAACTACCGAAATCCCGTAACCTCGGCGCGTGCCCGACCTGGAACCGGTGACCGACGCCGCGCTCAGCGCGCACGAACGGCTGGCGCTGCTCGACGAAGCCGCCGCCCGGCACGTCGACGAGCAGCGGCCGCCCAACACGCTCAAGGCCTACGCCCAGGACTGGCAGGTCTGGCAGGACTACACCGCCGAAGCCGGGATTCCGCCGCTGTCGGCGACGATCGGCGCGCTGACCGGGTTCGTCGTGTGGCTGGAACGCGGGCGCACGCTGCGACCGGACGAGCGGGCCGTGCCCGAAGTGCCCGAACGGGCCGCTCCGGCGGCGCCGTCCACCATCGAGCGGCGGCTCACCGGGGCGCTCGCCGGGCTGCGTCACCACAAGGTCCTCGTCGATCCCGAAGCCAGCCGGGCCGCGTGGCGGGCGCTGAAGGGTTACCGGCAGCGGCTGGCGCGGGAAGGCATCCAGCGCGGCCGCGGCAAGGCCACCATGGTCACCCTCGCCGACCTGCGGGCGATGTCGCGCGCGTGTCCCGACACCCTCGCCGGCGCCCGGGACCGGGCGATGCTGCTGATCGGCTTCCCGATCGCCGCCCGGTGCTCGGACCTGGCGAACCTGCTGGTCACCGACGTGCAGCCGGTCGACGACCGGGGGCTGGCGGTGACCGTCCGGCACGGCAAGAGCACCGGTGACATGGTCGTCCCGCGGCGGGAGAGCGCCGACACCGACCCGGTGCGGGCGTGGCACGCCTGGCGGTCCGGGGCCGGGATCTCCGAAGGGCCGGCGTTCCGCCGCGTCGACCGGCACGGCAACGTCGGGGAGCCCGCGTTGAGCACCACCGGCGTCAACCAGATCCTCACCCGGGCGGGCGTTCGCGCGGCCTTGCCGTACCCGGTGACCGGCCACTCCCTGCGGTCCGGGTTCGCCACCGAGGCCCGCCGCGCCGGGGCCGACGACCTCGCGATCGCCGACCAGGGCCGCTGGGTGCGCGGCAGCCGGGCGCTGTACGAGTACATCCGCCGCGTCGACCAGTGGAACGACAACGCGGCGGGCGCGCTCGACCTCTGAGTCACGGCGCCGATCGGGTGGCGCCGACGACTTCGCCGTCGAGGCGGGCGAGCCAGCTGCCGCAGACGCAGCGCACGTAGTCGAGCCGGTGGGTGACGGGCCGCACCGCGGCCGCCGGGAGTTCGGCGAGCGGCCAGCCGCAGCGGGGGCAACGGTTCCGGTCCATGCCCCGATCGTGGTGTAATGACTCAGTGCACTTCAACCCTTACGGCGGCGCGGCCGCGCTCGTGGCCGCCGACCTGGTCAACGCCGGGTCCGCGAGCGAGCTCCTCGACGGGATGGTCCGCAACGGCATGGCCATCAAGGCCCTGACCGACGGCGAAGCGGCCCTGATCGCCGCGTGGGCCGGCCGGCTGCGGCCGGTGTTCGCCGCCGGCGTCGCCGACCGCCCGGAGCTGGTCAACGAGCTGCTGGCCGAAGCGGCGTGCCGTCCGCACATCACCACCCACGACGGCAAGCCACCCCACCTGCACTACTCGGCGGCGGACGCCGGCCCGGTCGGCCGGGTCCGCGCGTACACCGCGGGCGGGCTGGCCCACCTGGTGTGCGAGGCACCGGACCGCCTGGGCATCTGCGGCCGCGAAGGCTGCGAAACGGCGTACGTCGACACCTCGCGCAACGGCCGCCGCCGGTTCTGCTCGACGCGCTGTGCGACACGGGTCCACGTCGCCGAGCACCGGGCCCGGCAGGTCAGCGCTTAGGTCAGCTCGACGACGGCCGCGGCTTCGCGCGGCACAGCCGGGTAGGCGGGCATGTCGGTGTGGACCATGATCGCGGCGACGGCGGGCAGCGCACCCGTGGCGATCGGCACCGCGCACGATCCGCGCCGCGGCGCCGCATCCCGGCGCCCACGGATGGTGCGCCGGGCGGAACCCGGCGCCACCCCACTGCCTACACTGGACACATGAGCAAGCGCTTAGTGTCCCTCGGGGACTCGTTCACCGAAGGCGTCGGGGACGACGATCCCGCCGCCCCGAACGGCGTGCGCGGCTGGGCCGACCGCGTCGCCGAGCAGCTCGCCGCCGTCGAGCCGGGCTTCCAGTACGCCAACCTCGCGATCCGGGGCAAGCTGATGCGGCAGATCCTCGGCGAGCAGCTCGAGCCCGCGCTGGCCATGGAGCCCGACCTCGTCACCCTCTACGCCGGCGGCAACGACCTCATGCGGCCCAAGGTCGACATCGACGCGCTGATGGCCGACTACGAGGCCGCCGTCGCGAAGATCCGGGCGACCGGTGCGCGCGTGGTGCTGTTCACCGGGGTCGACGGGGGCGAGGACGCGCTCTTCCGCAAGATGCGCGGCCGCGTCGCCATCTACAACGAGTTCGTCCGGGCCATCGTCGTCCGCCACGGTGCGTTGCTGGTGGACATGTGGGCCATGCGGCAGCTGCGGGACCGGCGGCTGTGGGCGCCCGACCGCCTGCACCTCAACGCCTACGGCCACACCGAGGTCGCCATCGCCGTGCTGGCGGAGCTCGGCGTCGAACACCCGCTGACCGGCACCGAACTCGGCCCGCGCGAGGTGCTGAGCCCGGCCGCGCGCCGCAGCGAGAACCTGAAGTGGGCCCAGGAACACGCGCTGCCGTGGGTGCGGCGCCGGCTGCGGGGCGAGTCCTCCGGTGACACGCTCACCGCGAAGCGCCCGGCGCTGGCGCCGGTGGACTCAGTGCCGGTCACCCGCTGACGGGCGGAGGCCGTCGAAGAGGATCGCCACGGCCCGGTCGCGCAGGGTCGCGTCCGGGCCGGCGTACTCCGCGGCCCGCGCGACGCCGATGATCACCGGGATGAGCTCGCCGACGACGAGGTCGGCCCGGACCGCGCCCGCCTCCTGCGCCCGCGAAAGCAGCACGCCGAGAGCCGCCAGCAGCCGCGCGCCGATGTCGGACTTCGCCACCGGCACGGTGACCCCGGCCGCGGTGAGCGCCTCGAAGTAGGCGTTCTTCGCGCTCGACATCTCGACCCAGCTGCCGAGGAAGGTGAAGAACGCCTCACCCGGGTCGGCGGACTCCGCGGCGACGGCGGCCTCGGCCTCCTCGACGAACCGGCTCAGCCGGGCGAACAGCACCGCTTCGAGCAGCGCCTCCTTCGTCGGGAAGTGCCGGAACACCGTGCCGATGCCGACGCCGGCGACGCGCGCGACCTCCTCGGTGGGGGCGCCGGTGCCCTTGGCGGCGAACACGTTCTCGGCCGCCTCCAGCACCCGCGCCCGGTTGCGCCGGGCGTCGGCGCGCAGCGGCTTCGGGTCGGTGGGGTCAGCCGCGGTGGGGGTCACCGTCCGATGGTAGCGGGGCCGGATCGGGCAGCGTGTCCAGCAACCGCGCCAGGGCCCGCGGCACGTGCGAGCGCCAGCCGCCACCCATGATCCGGCGGGAAACGCGCTGGAACTCGTCGTCCGGGTCGAACCCTTCGTGGCTGAGGAACAGCCGGGTGCCGGTGCCCTCCGGTTCGAGCCGCCACGTCACCGTCCACTGCGGACCCCAGCGGATGCTGAGCTTGCGCTCGGGTTCCACCTCCAGTACCTCGCACGCCACCGGGCCGCCGGCGAACCCGGCCGCGGGCACCGGCTCGGCCAGCAGCTCGAACCGGTGCCCCACCACGGGTTTGATGTCGTTGGGCATGTTGATCCAGCGCTCCAGCAGCTGGGGCTCGGTGAGCGCGCGCCACACCTTGCGGGGCGGGTGGGCGAGGAACTGGTCGACGTGGATCGCCGTCGGGTCGTCGGTCACCGGTCTTCTTCTTCCTCGTCCAGCAGGTCGCGCAGGTTGGCGAGCTTGGCGCGCCAGAAGCGCTCGTACGGGGTCAGCCAGTCCGCGACTTCTTCCAGCGGTGCCGCGTCGAGGCGGTAGACGCGGTTGCGGCCCTGGCGCTGTTCGGTGACCAGGCCCGCCTCGCGCAGCACCCGCAGGTGCTCCGAGAGGCTGGGCCGGGCCATGGCGAACCGCTCGGCGATCGCACCGGCGGCCATCGGGCCGTCGAGCAGCAGCCGCAGCACTTCGCGCCGCGCTGGGCTGGCCAGCGCGGCGAAGACGTCGTCGTTGACCGGCATCAGCGCGGCACGGCGCCGAAGTCCGACGGCTCCAGCAGGCCGATCGTGTGGCCGTCGACGTCCCGGAACGACGTCGCCCGGCCCCACGGCCGCTCGTCCGGCTCGGCGACCTCGACCCCGGCCGCCCGCAGCGCGGCGACGTCGGCGTCGACATCGGTGGTCTGCAGCTGGAAGTGCCGCGGACCCGGTTCGACCCCGGTGACCCGCTGGTCGGTCAGCACCACGCCGGTCTTCGCCCCCTTCGGCGCCACCAGCACGAACCGGCCGCCTTCGGGCGTACGGCGGTCGACGAGGGCCTCGAACCCGAGCTTGCCGACGTAGAACTCCCGCGCGCGGGCGTGGTCGGCGACCGGCAGGGTCAGGAACTGCACGTGGGTGATCGTCATGCCGCCGACAATACGTAGGATATCTCCTACGCGTCAAGCGGGTGGCCGAACCACCGTTCGAGGGCCGCGCGCAGGGCCTTGCGTTCGACGTCGTCCGGCTCCGCGGCGCTGGTGGCCCAGGCGACGTAACCGTCGGGCCGGACGAGCAGCGCGGTCGCCTCCCCCTCGGCGTGGCCGGCGACCAGGTCGACCCGGCCGGTCCAGCCGCGCAGCTCGTCGCCGAGCGAGCCGGTGAAGTCCAGCAGCAGCGGCCGGGCCGTCGTGGTCAGCTCGGCGAGCCGCGTGCCGTCGGCCAGCACGAGGTCGGGGGCCCAGCGGCCGTCGAGCGGGTGGTCGGTGCCCGGCGCGTACCGGACGTCGGCGCCGGACATCAGGTCGGCGATGTGCTGCACGGTGCCCGGCAGCCGGAGGAGTTCGCCGAACAGCTCGCGCAGCGCGGTGACGTTGCTGCCCGGGCTGATGAGCGCGGACTGGGCCTGGGTGTGCATGACGACGCGCTGGGCGACCGGGCGGCGTTCGCTCTCGTAGGTGTCGAGCAGGCCCTCCGGCGCCCGGCCGCCCACGGTCGCGGCGAGTTTCCAGCCGAGGTTGACCGCGTCCTGCAGGCCCAGGTTGAGCCCGGGGCCGCCGAGCGCGGAGTGGACGTGCGCGGCGTCGCCGACCAGCAGGACGCGGCCGTCCCGGAACCTGTCGGCCAGCCGGGTGTTGCGCCCCCGCAGCCGGCGCAGCAGGTGCGGGCCGTCGCCCTCGGGCGCGCCGAGGGGCAGGTCGCACCCGAGGACCCGGCGGATGCTCGCGCGCAGGTCGTCGAGGGTCATCGGCGGTTCGTCGGCGGGCTCTTCGTCGTCGGTCCATTCCATGGAGCTCAGCAGCGGACCGGCGGGGAACGGCGCGTAGACGAACAGCCCGGTTTCGGTGCGGTGGTGGAAGAACGGCGGGATGACGCCGTGCCCCGGTACGCGCAGCCCACCCGAGCCCGGGTCGGTGAACTCCGCCGGCACCGTGGCGTTCGCGGTGTAGGACAGCGTGCGGTCCTCGGTGACGCCGGGGAAGCCGATGCCGGCGAGCTTGCGGGTGATGCTGCGGCCGCCGTCCGCGCCGACGAGGTAGCGGGCGTCGAGCCGGTACGAGCCCTCGGGACCGGTGACGTCGAGGGCGACCGCGTCGGCGTCCTGCACGAGGCCGGTCACTTCGTGGCCGCGCCGGATCTCGACGCCGAGTTCGGCGGCGCGTTCGCCGAGCATCGCCTCGACCCGGCGTTGCGGCACGCCCAGCAGGTGCAGCGAGTTGCGCTCGGCGAGGGTCAGGTCCAGGCGCAGGGCGCCGAAGACGAACGCCGGCGCGGCAGGCCCGATCGGGCCGTCGAGCCGTTCGTGCAGGCCGCGGCGGTCCAGGAGGCGGACGACCTGGCCGACGAGGCCGTTGGCGCGGTTTTCGGCGGTGGGGGCGGGCAGCCGTTCCAGAACCAGCGGACGGACCCCGGCGAGGGCGAGTTCGCAGGCGAGCATGAGGCCGTTGGGGCCGGCTCCGGCGATGATGACGTCTTCCACAGTGGAAACTCCTTTGGACGTGAAGCTGTTTTCGGGCACGGCGAAGCAGCCCGGCGTGCGGGCGTGGTGCGGATGGCGGGCTTAGCGGGGTTCGGGCAGGCCGGCGGCGAGCCGGTCGAAGACGTCCCGCAGGATGTCGCCCAGTGACTGCCTCGGTTCGGCGATGAGCCACTGCCGGCTGACGACGTTGAGCGCGGCGCCGACGACGCCCGCGACGAGCCGCGGGTAGACGTCCCGGGTGGCGTCGGCGCTGGTGCGTTCGGCGACGGCGAGGGCGAACTCGGCTTCGGCGGCCGCCCCGGCCTTCTGGAACTCGCCTTGCAGGGCGGGCTCGGCGACCATCAGCCGCAGCCCTTCGACCCAGCTGCGGTCGGCGGCCTGCCCGCTGGGCAGCGGTTCCCCGAGCGCGAACCCTTCGAGCGCGGCGTGGGTGATGGCCTCCCAGATCGGTTCTCCGGCCGGGCGCTCCCGCAGGGCGGCGGCGATGGCCCGGGCCCGGTCGTGGTGCCGGGCGACGATGGCTTCGCCCTTGCTGCCGAAGTAGTTGCTGAAAGTCCGCGTGGACACCCCGGCTTCGGCGGCGATGTCTTCGATCCGGACGTTGTCGAAGCCGCGTTCGACGGTCAGCCGGATCGCCGCCCAGCTCAGGGCGATGCGCGTTTCCCGCTTCTTGCGTTCGCGGAGGCCGGCTCGGTCGGTGTCCATGCGTCCACCCTAGCGGAACTTGCCGAATCTGCAACGTTGCCTAGTCGGCAAGTTTCAGTGTCCGATTCCCCCCTTCCTCCGGCAGTGATCGGACGAGAAACCGGTCATCGATCGCCGAAAGCGTGGCGGGACGCCACACTGTTGTGTGACATCGGTCACCGGAGGTGTTGCGAGATGGTTCTGGGCGACAACGGCGTCACGCGCCAGGTGGCGGCGGACAGCAGAGTGCAGGTACGGCGGGCGGCGCTGGCGAGCGCGGTCGGCACGACGATCGAGTGGTACGACTTCTTCCTCTACAACACCGCGGCGGCCTTGGTCTTCCCGCACCTGTTCTTCCCGGCCTCGAGCGCGTACGCGGGGGCCATGCAGTCGTTCGCCACCTACGCGGTCGGGTTCGCCGCGCGACCGGTCGGCGCCGCGATCTTCGGGCACTGGGGCGACCGGATCGGCCGGAAGGCCACCCTGATCGTCACGCTGCTGCTGATGGGCATCTCCTCCGGCATCGTCGGGATGCTGCCCGGGACGTCGGCGATCGGGATCGCCGCGCCGCTGCTCCTGGTGCTGCTGCGGCTGGTGCAGGGCATCGCCATCGGCGGCGAGTGGAGTGGCTCGGTGCTGCTCGCCATGGAGTGGGGTGACCAGCGCAAACGCGGCCTGCTCGGCAGTTTCGCGCAGATCGGCGTGCCGGTCGGGCTGGTGCTGGGCACCGGCGGGATGACGCTGCTGTCGGCGACGCTCTCCCCCGCCGCGTTCGACTCCTGGGGCTGGCGGATCCCGTTCCTGCTCAGCCTGGTGCTCGTCGCGGTCGGCCTGGTGATCCGGCTGAAGATCCTCGAAACGCCGATGTTCGCGAAGCTGGTCGAGAACCGGCAGACCGCGCGGACGCCGGTGCTCGACGCGATCCGGCACCACTGGCGGGAGATCCTGCTTTCGGCCGGCGTCCGGTTCAGCGAGCAGATGCCGTTCTACCTGTTCACCAGCTACGTGCTGATCTACGTCGTGTCGCGGCACGAGTTCAGCAAGACCTTCGTGCTCAACGCGGTCCTGGTCGGGGCGGCGTGCGAGCTGGCGCTGATCCCGCTGTTCTCGGCCATGTCGGACACCTTCGGCCGCAAACGGGTCTACCTCTGCGGGGCGGTGCTGACCGGGCTGATCGCCTTCCCGTACTTCACGATCCTGGCGCACGGCAGCCACGCGCTGGTGTTCGTCGCGGTCGTCGTGTCCTTCGTCCCGCACGCCCTGCAGTACGGCCCGCAGGCGGCGCTCATCGGCGAGAGCTTCCCGACGCACCTGCGCTACGGCGGCGCGGGGCTGGGGTACCAGCTGGCGTCGGTGTTCGCGGGCGGACCGGCGCCGCTGCTGGCGACCTGGCTGCTGCACACGACCGGGACGCCGTACGCCATCTCCGGCTACATCGTCTTGGCCGCGGTGGTCACGGTCCTGTGCGTGATCTTCCTGAAGGACCGGTCCAAAGCGGACATCGACGACGTCACCGTCTACCAGCGCACCTGACCGGACGACACGCGTGCCCAGACGGACGACACACGTGTCTGGACGGACGACACACGTGACGAGGGCCTCCCACCGGGTGGGTGGGAGGCCCTCGTCATGCGAGCGTCAGCGGCGCGGGCCGCCCTGGGGGCCGCCGAACGGGGGCTGCTGCGGGAACGGGCCGCTGCCCGGGTTCTGCTGCTGCGGGCCGCCGAACTGGCCCGGCGGCGGCGCCTGCGGCGGCTGGCCCTGGTACTGGCCGCGCTGCTGCTCGACGCCGGCCGGGGCCTGGGGCTGAGGCAGCGCCGGCTGGCCGCTCCTGGGCGTCGACGGCTGCTGCGGCGGGGGCACGGCCTCCGTGCCGCGGTCCTCGTCGGCCTCCGGTGCGGTCTGCTGCTGGGCCGGGCGCGGGATCGACGGCCGCGCGGGCGGCGACGAAGGCGCCCCGATCGCCGGGACCTCCTTGCGCGCGACCGCTTCCGCGGCCGCGACGGCCTCGGCGACCTTCGGGTCGCTCTTGGTCTCGAACCAGCTGGCGACCTCGTCGTCCTCGAGGTCGGGCTTGTCCGCGACGTCGTCCTGCGGCGGCTCGTACCGGAACACGCCGTCGTCGCCCGGGGCTCCGAGCGCGCGGGCGAAGCCTTCGAGGGCCTTGCCGTAGTCGCTGGGGATCATCCAGACCTTGTTCGCGTCGCCCTGGGCCATCTGCGGCAGCGTCTGCAGGTACTGGTAGGCCAGCACCTCGGGGGTCGGGCGGCCGGCCTTGATCGCGGCGAACACCTTCTCGATCGCCTTCGCCTGGCCCTGCGCCTGCAGGTAGCGGGCGGCCCGCTCACCCTGGGCCCGCAGGATGCGGGACTGCCGCTCGGCCTCGGCGGCGAGGATGGTCGCCTGCCGGGCACCTTCGGCGGCCAGGATCTGGCTCTGCTTCTGGCCTTCCGCGGTCTTGATCGCCGACTCCCGCTGACCTTCGGCGGTGAGGATCATGGCCCGCTTCTCGCGGTCGGCGCGCATCTGCTTCTCCATCGAGTCCTGGATGGAGGGCGGCGGGTCGATCGCCTTCAGCTCGACGCGGCTCACGCGGATGCCCCAGCGGCCGGTGGCTTCGTCCAGCACGCCGCGCAGCTGGGTGTTGATGGAGTCGCGGGAGGTCAGGGTCTGCTCGAGGCTCATGCCACCGACCACGTTGCGCAGCGTGGTGGTGGTCAGCTGCTCGACACCGACGATGTAGTTGGAGATCTCGTACACCGCGGCGCGCGAGTCGGTCACCTGGAAGTACACGACCGTGTCGATCGACACCGTCAGGTTGTCCTCGGTGATCACCGGCTGCGGCGGGAACGAGACGACCTGCTCGCGCAGGTCGATCCGGGCGCGCACCTTGTCCAGGAACGGCACGAGGATGTTGAGGCCGGGCGAGGCGACCGTGCGGAACCGGCCGAGCCGCTCGATCACGGCCGACTGTGCCTGCGGCACCACCATGACCGCCTTGGCTATCGTGATGATCACGAGCAAGGCCAAAGCTATGACCAGGCCGATCACAAATCCGGTCAAGAGAATTTCCCCTTACCTAGTACCATTCTTGCGCGGTTGACGGCGTTCCGGGTGCCGCGGGCGGGCGCACCTCGAGGGTCAGCTCCTTCGTGGTGATGCCCCAGCGGCGGGTGGTGTCGTGCAGGACTGTCCACACTGTACGGTGCAGGTCCCCGGGCGCGGTGACGGCGCGCTCGGCGGTGGTCAGGCCGGCTTCCTGCCGCAGCGCCGAGCGGGTCAGCTGCTCGATCGCCAGGGCCGGGTTCGCGATTTCGTAGCCGGCCAGACGCGGGTCGGTGACCGCGAAGACGACCTCGAAGCCGATGAGGACCTCTTTCCCGTCGCCGGTTCCGGCCGGGCGGGGCGGGGCCGAGAGGATCTGCTCGCCGAGGTCGAAGCGGGCGCGGACGCGGTCGGCGAACGGGAGCACCAGGTGACGGCCGGGGCCGAGCACGGTGCGGAACCGCCCGCCGCGTTCGAGCACCGCGGCGTGGCCCTCGCCGACGATGACGAGTCCCAGGCTCACGGCTCGGCCGACACGACGGCGGTGGCGCCGGAGATCTCGACGACCGTGACCGGGGTGCCGGGCGCGATCGGCGGCAGGTGCTCGCCGAGGCTGCGGGCCGACCAGACGTCACCGCCCAGCTTCACCTGCCCGGCCTCGGCGTCCACTGTGGACACGACGACGGCGCGGGCGCCGATCAGCGCGTCGATCCCGGTGTGGTGGACCGGACCGGACAGCAGGCGCCGCTTGAGCGCGGGGCGGACCAGCAGGAGCATGCCGACGGAGGCGACGGCGAACACGGCGACGTCGATGACCAGGTTGCCGGTCAGCACGTCGGCCCCCGCGCCGAACAGCGCGGCCACGCCCAGCATGACCAGCACGAAGTCACCCGAGACGACTTCGGCGATCACCAGGGCGATGCCGACGATCAACCAGACCAGTGCCCAAGCCATGGCTTCATGCTCTCAGATCGCGCCGGTTCGCACCGGCGCCGTGACGGGACGTAACCTTCGCGTGACCTTGGACAAAACGGACATTCAGTCCTCTTCCTCCGGCTCGGTGACGAAGTCGATGAGCCGCTCCACGGCCCCGATCAGCGGGGTCTCGAGGTCGCGGAAACTGCTCACTCCGCTCAGGACACGCTGCCAGCCTTCGAAAGGTTGCCCCCAGCCGAGCGCGTCGCAGATCCCCTGCTTCCACTCCGTCCCGCGGGGGATCTTCGGCCACGCTTCGATCCCGACGGCTCCGGGCCGCACGGCCTCCCAGACGTCGATGTAGGGGTGGCCGGTGACCAGCACGTTCTCGTCGCGGATCGCCTCGACGAGGCGGGACTCCTTGCTGCCGGGCACGAGGTGGTCGACCAGCACACCCAAGCGACGGCCGGGTCCGGTGCCGAACTCGGCGATCCGGTCGGCGAGCACGTCGACGCCGTCGAGCGGCTCGACGACGACGCCTTCGACGCGCAGGTCGTGGCCCCAGACGCGTTCGACGAGCTCGGCGTCGTGCTTGCCTTCGACCCAGATGCGCGAGTCGCGGGCGACCCGGGCCTTGAGGCCTTCGACCCGCACCGAGCCGGACGCCGAGATCCGCCGGGCCGGCGCCTTCGCCGGGGCCCGGTACGGCACGAGCGTGACCGGCTTGCCTTCGAGGAGGAACCCGGCGGGCGCGAGCGGGAAGACGCGGTGGCGGCCCTTGGCGTCTTCGAGCACGACGTTGCCGTACTCGATCTTCACCACCGCGCCGCAGAAGCCGCTGGCCGGGTCCTCGACGACCAGGCCGGGTTCGGCGGGGACCTCCGGCACCTTCTTGCGGCGGGGGCCGGCGAGCACGTCGTCATAGGAATGGGAGCGCACGACCAGGGAACGTAGTGCTCCCCGGTGCTCGAGCGGGTCATGCCACGCCGGTCAGCGCGCCATCTGCAGGAGGGCATCGGTGAACGGCGTGTGCTCGCCCCGGCGCAGCGGCGCGAGCGCGACCAGCGGGGCCATCGCGACGCACCACGCGCGGACGCGCTCGGCATCGAAGCCGGGGACGTGCGGGGCGAGCGCGGCGATGCCGTCGTCGATCGTGCCGCCCGCGGCCATCGGCACGAAGACGAAGTCGACCGCGTCGAGGGACGGGTCGCCGAGCCCGGGCCGCGGGTCGATGGCGACCGCGCCGCGTCCGGGGCCGGCGTCGAGGACGTTGGCCGGATGCAGGTCGCCGTGGATGAGGGTGACCGGTCCGCTGGTGGCCAGGGCCAACGCGCGCTCACGGCCCTTGGCCAGCACGTCGGCGCCCATGTGCCCGGCGGCCGCGGACTCGCGGCGACGGCGTTCGGAGAGGTCGAAGATGAACTCGATGCCCTCGGCCAGCCGCCGGAACCCGCGAGGAGGCTCGGCGGAGTGCAGCTGGGTGAGCAGCTCGCCGATCTCGGCCCACGGGACGGCACGACCGGTCAGCTCGGTTCCCGGAACCAGGCCTTCCAGCAGGATGGCGTTGGCGCCGAGGTCGGCGTCGAGCACCTGGACGACGCGGGAGCAGCCGGCCCAGGCGCGCAGTCCGGCGAACTCCAGCCGGACGACCTCGGGGTCCGGGGTGAGCTTCAATACCCGCAGGTCGCCGTCGGGGCCGGTGCAGAGCAGGGTGCGGCCGGTGTTGCCGGGCCGCGCCTCGCGGACGGTCAGCCCCCACTGCGCGGTCAGCCGGGCGACCAGGTCCGGGAGGGCATCGCACCACGGCTCGGCCAGTTCCGCGCCGAAGCGGTCGACGAGCCGGGTGCGGGCCGCGTCGTCGATCAGAACAGGGGCCACGGGATCGCTCGCCAGTCGTCACCGGGCGCCGGGAAGATGCCCTCGGCGAGCAGCAGGTCCGTGCGCTCGGCCAGGGCGCGGATCTCGAACTTGGTGATGTGCTCGGCCAGAGTCGTGCCGAGGCCGCCGTCGAGTTCCGAGCGCAGCTTGCGCAGCTTTTCGACGGTGTCCGGTGGCAGCGGCTCGCCGATCCAGCCCCACAGCACGGTCCGCAGCTTCGGGTCGGTGTGCAGGCAGATGCCGTGGTCGACGCCGTAGACGCGGCCGTCGACGCCGGGCAGGAGGTGGCCGCCCTTGCGGTCGGTGTTGTTGGCGACGATGTCGAGCACGGCGATGTCGCGCAGGCCGGGGTGGTCGGCGTGGGCCAGCACCGCGGGTTCGCCGAGCCGGTCGTGGGCGTGCAGCACCGGGCGCCAGCCGTCGGGGACCTCGTCGGGCGGCAGGACTTCCACCAGGTCGTCTTCGGTGGTTTCGATCCACAGCTGGACCATGCCGGGGCCGAACGGGCCGTCGCGCAGCACGGTCGGCGGGATCGCGCCGAGGCCGGTGGTGTCGGCGATGATCGCGGTGGCGACCTCGCGCCCGGCCAGGGTGCCGTCGGGGAAGTCCCACAGCGGCCGCTCCCCCGACACCGGCTTGTACACGACCCGGCCGGTGACGCCGTCGAGCTCGATGGCGCAGAAGAGCGTCACGTTGGAGGCGTCGACCAGCCGTCCTTCGACGTCGATGCGGCCGTGGGTGACAAGTTCGCGGGAGGCGGGGTCGGCGGGGACGGTCGCCATGATCAGTCTTCGCCCGCGTCGGTCTCGCGCCGGTAGCCGTTCTGCCGGGGGCAGATGTGCCCGGCGGGGTCGAGCGGCTCGGCGCACAGCGGGCACGGCTTGCGGCCGGCGTTGACGACGCGGTCGGCCCGTTCGGCGAAGGCGCGGGCGGCGGCCGGGCTGAGGAAGACGCGGACGGCGTCCGGGCCCTCCTCGGTGTCGTCGAGCACGACCGTTTCGTCGACCTCGCCCTCGGTGATGGCGAGCAGTTCGATGACGACCGCGCTGCTGTCGGCGTCCCAGCCCAGGCCCATGGTGCCGACCCGGAACTCCTCCTCGACCGGCACGGTGAGGGGGTCGAGGTCGACGAGGTCCTCGGGGGCGTCGTCGGGGACCTCGGCGCCGAACCGGCTGGCGACCTCCTCCAGCAGCGAGCTCAGCCGCTCGGCGAGGACGACGACCTGCTGTTTTTCGATGGTGACGCTGATGGTGCGCACGTCCTCCGACGCCTGGAGGTAGAACGTGCGATCGCCGGGCTCACCGACGGTGCCGGCGACGAACCGATCCGGCTGGCGGAAGACGTGGATTACGCGAGACATAGCACTGACGACCCTAGGCCACCGGCGCATGATCGGCATCCGCCGCCCCACCGTTCGACGGCCGCTAGCCTCGGGGGGTGTCTCGGATCTCCCCGTGCGGAACCTGGTCTTCGCCCATCACCGCCGCCGACGTGGCCGCCGCCGGCGGCGGCCCGCAGTGGCTCGACGTCGTCTCCGGAGAGGTGTGGTGGGCCGAGGCACGACCCGGTGAACAGGGCCGGGTCGCCCTGGTCCGGGCGGTCGCGGGGGGTACCGAGGACGTGCTGCCCGCCCCGTGGAACGTCCGCAACCGGCTGCACGAATACGGCGGCCGGCCGTGGGCGGTCGCCGACGGCGTGGTGGTGTTCACGCACTGGGCCGATCAGCGCGTGTACGCGCAGAGCGAAACCGGCGTGGTGGCGCTCACGCCGTCCCCCGCGGAGCCGCAGAGCGTCCGCTACGGCGATCTGCGGCCCGGGCGGCCCGGGGAGGTGTGGGCGGTGCGGGAGCGCGGCACCGGGCCGCGGCCGACCGACATCGAGCGGGAACCGGTGGCGATCGCCCTGGACGGCGGCGGCGAGCGGGTCCTGGCCGCGAGCCACCGGTTCCTGACGGTGCCGAAGCTGTCGCCGGACGGGCGGCACGCGGCCTGGTTCGGCTGGGACCACCCGCTGATGCCGTGGGACGGCACCGAGCTGTGCGTGGCGCCCGTCGACGGGGACGGCGCCTTCGGGCCGCACCGGGTGCTGGCCGGCGGCGCGGACGTCTCGGTGTGCCAGGTCGAGTGGGAGACACCGGCGGCGCTGCTGGCGCTGGCGGACCCCGGCGGCTGGTGGAACCTGCACAGGGTCGGCCTGGACGGGTCGGTGGTGAACCTGGCGCCGGTGGAGCAGGAGCTGGGCGGGCCGCTGTGGAAGGTGGGCTCGCGGTGGTTCGCGCCGCTGGGCGGTGGCCGGCACGCGGTGCTGGTCGCGGGCCGGCTGGCGGTGCTCGACGAGGCGGACGGCTCGGTGACGCCGGTGGCCGGCGAGCTGACGGCCTGGTCTTCGACGGGACTCGCGGTGCTCGGTGACGAGGTCGCCGGCGTGGCGGGCGGGCCGGCTCGGGAGTCCGCCGTCGTGCGGGTGTCCCCCGACGGCGGGGTGACGGACGTGACGCCGCAGCCCGAGCTGCCGGAGGCGTACCTGCCGGTGCCGCAGGAGCGGGTGTTCAGCACGGCGGACGGCGAGACTGTGCCGGTGGTGCTGTACCTGCCGCGGAACCCGGATTTCACCGCACCCGACGGCGAGCGGCCGCCGCTGCTGGTGGACGTCCACGGCGGCCCGACCGGGCAGCACTTCGCGGATCTGAAACTGGAGATCGCGTACTTCACCAGCCGCGGTATCGGCGTGGCGGCGGTGAACTACGGCGGGTCGACGGGGTTCGGGCGCGCCTACCGGGAGCGGCTGCGGGAGCAGTGGGGCGTGGTGGACGTCGCCGACTGCGCGGCGGTGGCCGAGGCGCTGGTGGCGGCCGGGCTGGCCGACGGTGACCGGCTGGCGATCCGGGGCGGCAGCGCGGGCGGCTTCACCGCGGCGGCGTCGCTGACGACGACGAAGACCTACCGGGCGGGCACGGTGATGTACCCGGTGCTGGACCTGGCCGGGTGGACCGGGACCGGGGGCGACACGCACGACTTCGAGTCGCGGTACCTGGACGGGCTGATCGGGCCGCTGCCGGCGGCGCGGCAGCGGTACGTGGACCGCTCGCCGCTGGCGAACGTCGGCGGGCTGGCCGGGCCGGTGCTGTTCCAGCAGGGCCTGGAGGACCGGATCTGCCCGCCGGAGCAGGCCGACCGGTTCGTGGCCCGGCTGGCCGGGCGCGGCATCCCGCACGCCTACCAGCGGTTCGCCGGTGAGCAGCACGGGTTCCGGCAGGCGGCGACGATCGTGGCGGCGTTGGAGGCGGAATTGTCGTTCTACGGCCAGGTGTTCGGTTTCGAGACGCCGGGCGTGGCGCGGCTGGAGCTGTCGCGGTGAGGCCGCCGCGGTTGCGGGCCGGCGACACGCTGGCGCTGGTGGCGCCGGCCGGGCCGGTGCCGGCGGACCTGCTGGAGAAGGCGCTGCCGGTGCTGCGCGGCTGGGGTGTGGAGGTGCGGGTCGGGCCGTGCGTGCGTTCGTCGCCCGGCACTCCGCCGTACCTGTCCGGTGCGGACGCGGCGCGGGCGGCGGAGTTCACCGAAGCGTGGCTGGACCCCGGGGTGCGGTGCGTGCTGGCCGCGCGCGGCGGGTACGGGGTGCAGCGGATGCTGGACCTGGTGGACTGGGCGGCGCTGCGGGCGGCGGGCCCGAAGGTGCTGGCCGGGTCGTCGGACATCACGGCGTTGCACCGGGCGGTGGACGTCCACCTTGGACTGTCCACTTTGTTCTCCCCGATGCCGGCGAGCGTGCTGTTCGACGACTTCGCGGTCGAGCACCTGCGGCGGTCGCTGTTCGAGCCGGAGCTGAACCGGGTGGTCCGCGGCGGGTCGGCGCTGGTGCCGGGCCGGGCCTCGGGCGTGCTGACGGGCGGGAACCTGTCGATGCTGGCGTCGGGGATCGGCACCCCGGAACACGGCTCGGCGCGCGAGGCGATCGTGCTGCTGGAGGACGTGACGGAGAGCGTGTACCGGCTGGACCGGCTGCTGACGCAGCTGCTGCGCAGCGGCTGGTTCGAGGGCGTCCGCGGCATCGTCCTGGGCTCGTGGGCGGCGTGCGGCGACCCGGCGGAGGTGCGGGCGCTGATGGTGGACCGGCTGGTGCCGCTGGGGGTGCCGCTGGTCGAGGAGTTCGGGTTCGGGCACGTGGCCTCCTCGCCGACGCTGCCGCTGGGGGTGCCGGTGACGCTGGACGCGGACCTGGGGACGCTGACCTTCGACGCGCCGGCGTTGACGTGACCCCGGACGAGGCCAGGAACCGCTTCGCCGCCGCGCGGGTCGCCCGGCTGGCGACGGTCTCGGCCGAGGGGGTGCCGCACCTGGTCCCGGTGACGTTCGCGGCGCGCGGCGACGTGGTGGTGTTCGCGGTGGACCACAAGCCGAAGACGTCGGTGGCGCTGCGCCGCCTGCGCAACATCGAGTCGAACCCCGCGGTGTGCTTCCTCGCGGACGGCTACGACGAGGACTGGTCGCGGCTGTGGTGGGTCCGGGCGGACGGGATCGCGCGGGTACTGCCGCCGGGGTCCGAGCCGGTGGAATGGCTGGTGGCGAAGTACGAGCAGTACGCGCGGCGGCCGCCGGAGCACGCGGTGGTGGTGACGGACGTGCACACGTGGCGCGGCTGGACGGGCTCGTGAGTGGTGCGGCAGGTGCTTGGCCGGCTGGCCACCACACGGCGCTGCCCGTGGTCGGGTGCTACCGCGAGCTCTGGTCGCGGAGGAACTTCTCCGGGCGCCGCCAGGCGTCGATGATGCCGAGCGGGTCGGGGCGCAGCAGTGACGCCGCCGAGTACAGGCTGGCCACCACGACGCCGGCGATGAACCACCAGTCGTACAGGGCCTGCTCGCCCGTCGGGTAGTACACCAGCGTCACGAACACCGAGACCGCCACCACGAGCGCCAGGTGCCTCGGCTGCCACTTGAACGCCGACAGGAGCACGAAGCCCCAGGTGAGGTACCAGGGCAGGGTCGGCGGCATGAGGATCGCCACGGCCAGGAGCGAGATCCCGGCCCGGTACACCGCCTCGGTGCCGCCGCCGCGGGCGAGCCACCACTGGCGGACGCCGAAGCCGATCAGGAGCAGCATGCCCGCCGCGCGGGCGACCGTGACGAACGGGGAGACCTGGACGTCCACGATCAGGTGGACCAGGTTGTAGAACACCTCGCCGATGCCGGTGGGGATGTTGAGCCAGTTCGCGATGAGCTGCGGGGCCTTGAGCCCGGACCACCAGCCCATGTTCAGCGAGCCCAGCGAGATCCAGGTGCCCGCGACGAACACCGGCAGGAACAGGCCCACCGAGGCGGCGCCGGCGCGCAGGAAGTTGCGGACCTTCGACTCGCCCGTGAGGTGGTTGGCCCACATCCAGACGAGGAACGGCAGCGCGATCGCCGCGGTGGGCTTGATCAGCATGCCGATCGTCACCAGGACGACCGCGACCACGTGCTTGCGTTCCAGGGCGGCGAGGACGCCGATGGTGAGGAACGCGAGCATCATGAGGTCGTTGTGCGGGCCGCCGAAGAGGTGGATCACCATCATCGGGCTGGCCACCGCGAGCCACAGCGCGACCGGGAGCTTGCCGCCGAGGTGCTTGACCAGCCGCGGCAGCGCCCACAGCGTCCCCGCGAGGCCGGCCAGCAGCACGACGCGCATGAGGATGACGCCGAGGATCATGTTGTCGCCGGTGGTGGCGACGACGCCCTTGGAGATCAGCAGGAACAGGGGCCCGTACGGGGCCGGGGTGGTCTGCCAGAGCGGGTGGACGTTCTGCACGACGTTCGGCAGCACGTCGAGCTCGGCGGGGCCGTTGGCGTACGGGTCGAGCCCGTAGAGCAGCTGGGCGCCCTGGCCGAGGTAGGAGAAGACGTCGCGGGTGAACAGCGGCGGCGACACCAGCAGCGGCGCCATCCAGCACCCCGCCGCGACGAGGATCGGGCGGCTGCCGATGCGGCCGGCGAGCACGTAGCGGCCGAGCCGGACCCAGGCCCAGACGACCAAGCCGAAGCCGGTGTAGAGGACGGCGTTGGCGAGCATGCGCCCGTGGCCGTAGCGGACCCACGAGAGCGGGCCGTGGCCGAGCACCGGGTCCTTGATGAGGATGCCGCCGGCGCCGAGCGCGGCGATCATCAGCAGGGTGCTGCCGACGGTGCCCATCGCGATCGTGCGGTACGGGAATCGCGAAGGCACGCGTAGCCGCTCGGCCAGGCCGGTCGAGGGCGTCTGTGCGGGGTCGGTGGTGGTCGCCATTTCCGTTCGGAGATTACACACCGCGCTCGTGCAGAGTTCCCGCAGTGCCGGTTTTCCGGTGGCTCGCAGACACCGGAGGGCGCCGCGGGTCAGGTTCCGAGGGTGCGGTGCTGGGCGGTGCCGCCGGGGAGGGCGGCCAGCAGGGACTTCGTGTACTCGTGCCGCGGGTCGAGCAGGACCTGTTCAACGGTGCCGGTTTCGACGAGCTCGCCGCGGTACATCACGGCGACGCGGTCGGCGATGTTCCAGGCCAGCCCCAGGTCGTGGGTGATCACCAGCGCCGCGAGGCCGAGTTCGCGGCGCAGCCGCAGCAGCAGGGCGAGGATTTCGCCGCGGACGGAGGCGTCGAGGGAGGCGACCGGTTCGTCGGCCACCACCACCGACGGTTCGAGCGCCAGTGCCCCGGCGATGACGACGCGCTGGCGCTGGCCGCCGGAGAGCTGGTGCGGGAGCCGGTCGGCGTACTTCTCCGCCGGCCGCAGCTCGGCGGCTTCCAGCGCGCGGTGGACGACGTCCCGTTCGTCGGCGAGCTTGTGGATCCGGGGGCCTTCGGCGACGGCCTCGTACACGGTGTGGGCCGGGTTCAGCGCACTCGTCGGGTCCTGCAGGACGAGCTGGACCTGACGGCGGTAGGCCTTGAGCCCGGCGCCGCCGGTGGGTACCGGGTGGCCGGCGTAGCGGACCACGCCGGAGTCGGGTTTCTGCAGGCCGAGCAGGGTGCGGGCGAGCGTGGTCTTGCCGGAGCCGGACTGGCCGACCAGGGCGACGATCTCGTCGCGGGACACGGTGAGGTCGACGCCGGCGACGGCGTTGATCCGCTTGCCGGTGCGGTCGCGGAAGGACACGCGCAGGTTCTCCGCCGCCAGCAGCGGCTCGCCGCCGGGGGCGCGGTCCTCCGGTTCCGGTGGCAGGGGGCTGCTGGTGGCCGGGGCGAAGCGGGACACCGGGTCGCCGACGGTGGGGAACGCCGCGGCCAGCGCCCGGGTGTGTTCGTGCTTCGGCGAGCCCATGACTTCGGCGCTGGGGCCTTCTTCGACGATCTGCCCGTCGTACATGACGGCGATGCGTTCGCAGGTGGCGGCGAGCACGGACAGGTCGTGGCTGATCATGATCAGCCCGATGTGCTGTTCGGCGACCAGCCGCGAGAGCAGGGCCAGGACCTGGGCCTGGACGATGACGTCGAGAGCGGTGGTCGGTTCGTCGGCGATGATGAGCCGGGGTGAGCAGGCCAGGGCCATGGCGATCATGACGCGCTGCTTCTGCCCGCCGGACAGCTCGTGGGGGTAGGCGCCGGCCCGGCCCGGGGGCAGGTCGACCTGGCCGAGCAGTTCGGCGACGCGGGCGTCGACCTCGGCGTCGGTGAGCGCCTTGCCGCCGGCGGGCGGGTGCAGCCGCAGCGGTTCGGCGATCTGCTCGCCGATCCTGCGGACCGGGTTGAGCGCGTGCATGGCGCCCTGGAACACCACCGACGCCTCGGCCCAGCGGACCGCGCGCAGCCGTCCCCACTTCATGGTGGTGACGTCTTCGCCGTCGAGGAGGATCTCGCCGGTGATCTTCGCGGTGCGCGGCAGCAGCCGCAGGACGCTCATGGCGACGGTGGACTTGCCGGAGCCGGATTCGCCGGCCACGCCGAGAGTGGCGCCGGGGTCGAGGGTGAGGCCGACCCCGCGGACGGCGGGGACGTCGGACTCCCCCACCGCGTAGGTGACGTTCAGGTCGGTGAGCTGCAGCAGCGGGGTGGTCACTTCTTCAACCTCGGGTTGAACACGGTCTCCAGGCCCCGGCCGACCAGGGTGAAGAAGAGGACGACGAGGACGATGGCGATGCCGGGCGGGAGCACGTTCCACCAGGCGCCGCGGCTGATGGCGCCGTTGTTGAGCGCGTTCTCCAGCACCAGGCCCCAGGTGATCGAGTTGGGGTCGCCGACGCCGAGGAAGGACAGGGTCGCGTCGGCGATGACGGCGTTGCCGACGACGAGGGTGGTGTTGGCCAGTACCAGCGGCATCACGCCGGGCAGGACGTGCCGGCCGATGATGTGCAGGTGGCCGCCGCCGAGGGCGTGGGCGCGTTCGATGTAGGGGCGGCTTTCGATGGTCAGCGTCTGGGCGCGGACGAGCCGGGCGGTGCTGGGCCAGGCGGTGAGGCCGATGGCGAGGATGATCGTGCCGACGCCCCTGGGCAGCACCGCCGAGAGCGCGATGGCGAGGATCAGCGAAGGCAGGACCAGGAAGAAGTCGGTGAACCGCAGCAGGGTGCCCGACACCCAGCCGCCGAAGTGGGCGGCGGTGATGCCGATCAGGGTGCCGATGACGACCGACAGCAGCGCGGCGGAGAACCCGACGAGCAGGGAGATCCGGGTGCCCCAGACGGTCATCAGCAGCACCGAGCGGCCGAAGTTGTCGGTGCCGAGCCAGAAGCCGGCGTCCGGCGGGGACAGCGGTGCCCCGGTGGCCTTGGTGACGTCGAGGCCGGTCTCGTCGCTGACCAGCGGCAGGAGCAGGGCGACGAGCACGGTGGCGCCGAGCAGGACGAGCCCGGCGAGCGCGGCGCGTTGGCCGGCGAATTCGCGCCAGGTCCTGGCCAGTGCCGCGCGGCGGCGGCTCCAGGCGATCTGCCGCGGGGTCTCGGCGGTGGTCATGAGGTACGCACCCTGGGGTCGAGCACGCGGTAGAGCAGCTCCGCGAGCAGGTTCATCAGCACCACCGCGCCGGCCAGCACGGTGAACACGCCCTGCAGCACCGGCAGGTCGGGGCCGTGCAGGGCGTCGTAGGTGAGCTGGCCGAGGCCGGGCCAGCTGAACACGGCCTCGACGGTGACCGCGCCGGCCAGCACCGAGCCGAACTGCATGAACACCAGCGTGGTGGTGGGCAGCAGGGCGTTGGGGACGGCGTGGCGGCGGCGGACGAGGTCGTCGCGCAGGCCCTTGGCGCGGGCGGTGGTGAGGTAGTCGGCGTTCATCTCCCCCAGCAGCGACGACCGCATGATCAGCATGTACTGGGCGTAGAACACCGCCAGCAGCGTCACGCACGGCAGCACCAGGTGGTGCAGGACGTCGAGGGTCTGGGACAGGACGTCGGTGCCGGCGTCCGGGGAGTGCATGCCGCGGCTGGGGAACAGGCCGTTGGTGACCACGAGCAGCATCAGGCCGAGCCAGAACTGCGGGACCGACCAGAGGGTCAGGGCGAGCCCGGTCTGGCTGCGGTCGAAGAAGCTGTCGCGGCGCCAGGCGGCGCGGATGCCGAGCCACAGCCCGAGCAGCACGGCGAGCAGGGTGGCGCTGCCGACGAGCAGGATCGTGGGCCAGAGCCGTTCGCCGATCATGTCGGCGACCGGGCGGCCGTTGTTGAGCAGCCGGGATTCGCCGAGGTCGCCGTGCAGCAGGTTCCAGAAGTAGTTCCCGAACTGGACGAAGACGGGCTTGTCGACGCCCATCTTCTCGCGCAGTTCGGCGATCTGCTGGGGACTGGTGACGCGGTCGCGGGTCATCGCGGCGACCGGGTCGCCGGGGAGCATGCGGAACAGGAAGAAGAACAGCACGATCACCAGGACGATGCTGATCAGCGCTTCGAGGATCTTGGTGAGCACGAACCGGGCCGTGCCGGTGCCGCCGCGGTGCTCGTCGAGGTCGACGAGCACCGCGGCCTGGTCGGGGGTGGTCATGTCCTACTCGCGGTCTTCCGCCGACTTGCCGCGCCGGCCGAGCAGGATGCCGCCGCCGACGAGGACGACCACGACGACCGCGCCGAGGACGATCCACAGCACGGTGCTGCCGGAGCCGCTGCTCGCGGTGTCGGTGGTGCCGGCCGGGGTGGCGCCGTAGACGCCCCAGTAGCCGGTCTGCTCGAGGATGGCGCCCTTGGGCTGCGGCTGGGTGGTGAAGCCGGAGAACTTGTCGGAGCGGTAGGCCTCGAGCGCGTTCTGGTAGTCGAGCACGATCGTCGGGAACTGGCTGTAGAGCCGGGCCTGGGCCTGCTTGACGTACTCGGCGCGCTTGGCGTCGTCGGTTTCGGTGAGCTGCTTCTTGTACAGGTCGTCGTAGGCGGCGTCGCAGAAGAACGTGTCGGTGCTGCCGCCCTTGCCGTCCGGGGCGGGCCGGGCGGCGCAGGTGTGCAGCGACAGGGCGTAGTCCGGGTCGGGGTTGGTGCCGTAGCCGCCGATGGCGAGGTCGTACTTGCCGACGGCGGTGCGGTCGGACAGCTCGTCGTCGGAGACCAGGTCCTGCTTGACGGCGATGCCGATGTCCTTGAGCCAGCCGGTGACGTACTGGGCGACGCCCTGGTCGTAGCTGCGGTTGGCGTGGCCGGTCAGGCGCAGCTCCAGCTTGGCGCCGCCGGGGGCGGTGCGGACGCCGTCGGGGCCCTTCTGGTAACCGGCCTGATCAAGGGTGGCGTTGGCGGCGGCGAGGTCGAACTTGACCTTTTCGCCGGCGCTGGGGTCCCAGTGGTAGGCGCTGTAGACGGCGGGCACGACGCCGCCGCCGACCTGGCCGAGGCCCTTGAGGACCTTGTCGACGATGGCCTGGGTGTCGACGGCCTGGGTGATGGCCTTGCGGACGTTGATGTCCTTGAGGACCGGGTTGCCGTCACCGATCGGGTTGTTCGCGTTGTCGGTGACGCCGAAGTTGATCGACAGCTCGTCGTAGCGGCGGCCGGGGGCGGCGTTGGTGGTGATGCCCTGCTGGCCCTGCAGCGCGGCGAACTGGTTGGGGTTGAGCCGGTTGATGACGTCGACTTCGCCCTGCTTGAGCGCGTTGACCGCGGCCTCGGTGTCCTTGAACTGCAGCAGCTGCAGTTCGTCGACCTTGGGGGCGCCGCGCCAGTAGTCCTTGTTGGCCTTGAACTTGACGTACTCGTTCGGCTTGTACTCGGTGATCCGGAACGGGCCGTCGGAGACGCCGGCGACGGCGAGGGAGTCGGTCGAGGCGGCCTTGAGGTCGGTGACCGGTTCCCAGATGTGCTGCGGCACGATCGGCACGTCGAGCAGGTTCATGTTGACCTGCACCGTCTTGGTCTTGATGACCAGGGTCGTGTCGTCGGGCGCGGTGACCGTCTCGAAGTTGGCCACGTAGTTGCCGTTGGCGGTGCGGGCGTTTTCGTCGGTCAGCATCCGGTTGAAGGTGTACGCCGCGTCCTTGGCGGTCACCGGCTTGCCGTCGCTCCACTTGACGCCGCCGCGGATCTTGAAGGTCCAGGTGAGCTTGTCCGGCGACGGGGTCCACGACTCGGCGAGCGCGGGCGAGGCTTCGGCCTTTTCCGCGTTCGGGACGGTCAGGAATTCGAAGGTGAACCGGCCGATCTGGGTGGAGGCCGACAGCACGGCGGTGAAGGGGTTGAGGTGGTCGATGCCGGTGGTGAGCGCGACCCGCAGCACCTTGCCCTGCTGGGCCTGGGCGGGAGCGGCCAGCGGGATCGCCGCCAGTGTCGCGGCCGCGACGACCGCGCCCACGCGGGCGAACCGCCCGCTTCTGCGTTGGAACTGCACCGAAAACCACCCCATCGTTCGCTTGTGAGCCTCCCCGAAGACGAGAAGTAACCACATGTCGGGACAACTGCGCAATATGTTGCCGCCCCGGCAGGTGCCCGATCGTTATCGACCCCCTGATCGTCACGCTGGGTGACATTCGGCGGTGGGGGCGTCCCGCGTCCGGGGGCCGGGCGCGCTGGCTAGAGTGCCGGGCATGCGCATCCTGATCTCGGCGGACATGGAGGGCGCCACCGGCGTCACCTGGACCGACGACGTCGTGCCCGGTTCGCCGCAGTGGGACCGCTTCCGGCGGCTGTTCACCGGGGACGTCAACGCCGTGCTGGCCGGGCTGTTCGAGGCCGGGGCGAGTGACGTGCTGGTCAACGAAGCGCACTCCTCGCAGCGGAACCTGCTGCTGGAGGACCTCGATCCGCGGGCGCGGATGCTGACCGGGCGGCACAAGCCGCTGTCGATGATGCAGGGCGTCGATTCCGGTGTGGACGGTGTGGTGTTCCTCGGCTACCACGCCGGGGCGGGCTTCGACGGGGTGCTGTCCCACACCTACCTGGAGAACCAGATCACCGGGGTGTGGCTGGACGACGTCCCGGCGAGCGAGGGGCGGTTGAACGCGGGCGTGGCCGCGGAGTACGGCGTGCCTGTCCTGCTCGTTTCGGGTGACGACAAAACGTGTGACGACGCCCGTGACTACGCTCCGGAGGCGGAGCTGGTCCAGGTGAAGGAATGCGTGAGCCGGTACGCGGCGATCTGCCTGCCGCCCTCGCGCACGGCGGAGCTGCTGACCGGCGCGGCGGCCGGCGCCATGGCCCGCGCCGGGCGCGAGGAGCGGCGGGTGGGTGGCCACCGGATCGAGGTGGAGTTCGACGCGAGTCACCTGGCGCAGGCGACGGCGGTGATCCCGACGGTGGCGCAGATCGGGACGCGGCGGGTCGGGTTCGACGCGCCGACCATGACCGAGGCGATGAAGTGTTTCAAGGTCGTCACGGCGATCGCGGCGGGGGCGGTGCAGGGCATCTATGGCTGAGCGGGCCGACGTTGTCGAGCTGTGCGCGGACCTGATCCGGTTCGACACGACCAACCGCGGCGGGAACGACGCCGAGCCGGAGCGGCCCGCCGCCGAGTACGTGGCCGCGTTCCTCGACGGCCTGGGCATCCCCTCGCGGATCTTCGAAGCCGCGCCGGGGCGGGCCAGTGTGATCGCGCGGGTCCCGGGCACGGATCCGGCGCTGCCCGCGCTGCTGGTGCAGGGGCACTTGGACGTCGTCCCGGCGGACGCGGCGGACTGGTCGGTGCCGCCGTTCGCCGGCGAGGTGCGCGACGGGTACCTGTGGGGCCGCGGCGCGACCGACATGAAGGACTTCGTGGCGATGGTGCTCGCGGCGCTGGCCGGCGGGGCGCGGCCGCGGCGGGAGCTGGTGCTGGCGTTCGTCGCCGACGAGGAGGACCGCGGGGACTGGGGCGCGCACTGGCTGGTCGCCCGGCACCCGGAGCTGTTCGAAGGGTGTGCCGCGGCGATCAGCGAGTCGGGCGGCTACACCTACCACGTGCCCGCCGCCGACGGCCGTGACGTGCGCCTGTACCCGGTCGGGACGGCCGAGCGCGGGACGGCGCACCTGCGGCTGACCGCCCGCGGCCGGGCCGGGCACGGTTCGCGCCCCAACGACGAGAACGCCGTCACCCGGCTGGTGGGGGCGCTGCACCGGATCGCCGCCCACCGGTGGCCGGTGTCGCTGACCCCGGCCGTGCGGGCGTTCCTGGAGCGGACCGGCGCGGCACTGGGCGTCCCGGTGGATCTGTCCGATGTGGATGCGATGGTGGCGGCTCTCGGCCCGGCGGGCGCACTGGTGCTGCCGACGATCCGCAACAGCACGACCCCGACGATGCTGGCCGCGGGCTACAAGGTGAACGTGATCCCGTCGACGGCGACCGCGCAGGTCGACGTGCGGGTGCTGCCCGGCACCGAGGAGTCGTTGTTCGCGGCGCTGGACGAGCTGCTCGGCGAGGGCGTGACGCGCGAGTTCGTCGCGCACCAGCCGCCGGTGCAGGCGCCGGTGGACTCCCCGTGGTTCGCCGCGATGGCCTCGGCGTTGCGGGCGGAGGACCCCGAGGCGGTCGTGGTGCCGTACTGCCTGGGCGGCGGGACGGACGCGAAGGCGTTCGCGCGGCTGGGGATCGACTGCTACGGGTTCGCGCCGCTGTGGCTGCCGAAGGGGTTTCCGTACCGGGCGATGGCGCACGGGGTGGACGAGCGGGTGCCGGTCGAGGGCCTGCACTTCGGCACCCGTGTCCTGGCCCGGTTCCTGGAGACCTGTTAGAGGGCTCGGTCGAGCAGACCCAGCAGGTTGTCCCAGTGGCGCCGCAGGCCGGCGGGGTCGAAGGCGTCGGCTCGGCCGTCCGCGGTGGGATGGGCAGTGTCGTCGTCGTGGGTATGGAGTCTCCAGTCGTGGTTGATGTGTCGAGGCTGTGATCAACAACGACGGAGGTGGAGCCCGCGCGGCGCTCAGCAGGCCACCGGATCAGGGCACGACGACGAGTTTCCCGGCGGCGCGGTCGTCCTCCATGTACCGGTGGGCGGCGGCGATGTCGGCCAGCGGGAAGACCCGGTCGATGTTCGGGCGGTAGCTGCCGGCCTCGACTTCGCCGACGATCCGCTGCAGCAGCGCCGCGGCGCCTTCGACGGTCTCGCTGTGGAAGGCGGTCAGCTTGGTGCCGGACGGGATCTTCGCGATCGGTTCGAAGTCCGGGACGAGCCAGCCGCTGAGCGAGCCCGCTACGCAGACCGTGCCGCCGCGGCGGACCAGGCGCAGCGAGTCCACCGCGGTGTCCGCGCCGACGAGGTCGAGGACGTGGTCGGGGCCGTCGGGCCAGAGGGCGTGGACCTGTTCCGCCAGTGGCCGGCCGTCGTCGAGCAGGACGTGGTGGGCGCCGGCGTGCTTGACCGCGTCGATCTTGCCGGGCCGGCGGGTCGTGGCGGCGGTCTCGCCGCCGCGGCCGGCGGCGATCGCCGCGGCGGCCAGGCCCACCGACGAGGTGCCGCCGCGGATCAGCAGGCGTCCCGGTTCGGGGCCGAAGGTGTCCAGCGCGCCGTGGGCGGTCAGGTAGGTCTCGGGCAGGGCGGCCAGGGTCTCCCAGGGCAAGGTGGTGGTGACCGGCATCAGGAGCGTGTTGGGCAGCAGCGCGTATTCGGCGTAGCCGCCGTCGAAGGCGCGGCCCATCTCACCCATCACCGCCGCGACGGTCGTTCCCTCGGGGATCCGGGGGTCGGTCGAGGCGGCGACGGTGCCCACGCATTCGATCCCGAGCACCCGCGGGAACCGCACGGCCGGGGAGTGTCCCTGGCGGGTGCGCAGTTCCGACCGGTTGAGGCCGGCGCCCCGCACCCGGACCAGACTCCAGCCCGGCCGGACCGCCGGGATCGGCACCTCGCGGATTTCCAGCACGTCCGGGCCACCGGGCCGGACGCAGACTGCCGCTCGCATCGTCTTCATGCCCCCACTGTCACCAGCGGACGCGGTGACCGGCCACCGGTAGGATGCCAGTTCATGCCCATCGGCCGCCAAGCTGTCCCGACGTCGCGGATCTGGCCGTCCGGCGGGGTGCACCGGTGGCCGCCGGGCGGCACCAGCGCGGCGGACTCCCACCACCGGGGGCACCTGGTCTACGCGGCGCGGGGCGTGCTGTCGGTGCACACCGAGCGGGGGACGTCGATCGTGCCCGCCAACCGGGTCGCCTGGACGCCGGCGGGGATCACCCACCGGCACCGCGCACACGGGCACACCGACATGCGGATCGTGTTCCTGCCGGCTTCGCTGGCCCGGCTCGTGCCCGGTCGTCCCGCCGTGTTCACCGCTTCGGGGCTCGCCCGTGAGGTGCTGCTCGCCCTCACCGGCCCGCGCGAGCACGACCGGGCGGCGAGTGCCCGCCTGCGCCGGGTCCTGGTCGACGAACTGCGCGAAGCACCCGAGCAGCCGCTGCACCTGCCCGAACCCCGTGACGATCGGTTGCGGGCCGTCGCGCGGAGGCTGTACGAGGACCCCGGGGACACCACCTCACTGGCGGAACTCGGGCAGCGGGCCGGAGCCAGTGCGCGCACGCTGAGCCGGTTGTTCCGCGACGAACTGGGCATGACGTTCTACGAGTGGCGCACCCAGGTGCGCATCGGCCACGCACTGGTCCTGCTGGCCGACGGCCACGACACCGCCGCGACCGCCCGTGCGTGCGGCTGGGCGAACCCGAGCCACTTCATCGCGGCGTTCACCGCCGTGGTCGGGACCACGCCCGGCCGCCACCGGGCTAACGGGTGAAGGTGGCCCAGTACCGCGCGCCGTCGTGGATGGTGTCGAGGCTCACCAGCCGGACGCCGTCCTGGGCGACGGATTCGATCTCGGCGCGGCTGAACGGCCACGGCGGGCCCTGCCAGTGCGCCATGTCCATGTTCTCCTCCGCGACCTCGCTCACGATCGCCGTGCCGCCCGGGGCGAGGAACGAGGCCAGGGACTTCACCGCCGCCGCGCGGAAGCCGCGGGGCATGGCCTGGATGTTGATGATCTCGACGACCAGATCGAACGCGTGGCGCCACTCCCCCGGCGGGTGCAGCAGGTCCGCCACGACGTAGTCCACGTCCGACCGCGGGAACCGGTCGCGGGCGGCCGCCACGGCGGTGGGAGCGACGTCGAAGGCCGTCACCGCCCAGCCGTGGGCCGCCAGCAGTTCGGCGTCGTCACCCAGTGCGCTGCCCACGACGAGGGCGCGGCGGCCCTCGCCCGGCCGCACCCAGGCGGCCAGGTCCGCGTTCGGCCTGCCGCGGGTCCACGGGACTTCGGCCTCGCCGCGGGCGGCGGCGGTGTAGAGCCGGTCGAACCACCCGGTGGGGTCGCCCTCGGCGAGGGACGCGCGGGCGAGTACGCGGTCGGCGGGTTCCGGCGTCGTCATGGTCGTGACCCTAGCGACGACGCCGGAACCGCGGGACCGGTTTACGGCGCGACCGGCCCCGGGATGCCGTACAGCCGCTCTCCGGCCCAGTGGACGACGTCCCGGACGGGCGAGGACGGCGGGGCGGGCCGGAAGTTGGCGGCGTCGTCGACGCTGCCGGTGCCGTCGTAGACCGCGCGCTGCGGGTAGGCGAACACCGGCCGGGTGCGGGTGACGGTGCCGTCGGCGTCGCGGCCGGTCGCGGTCACCCGGGTGGGTGCGGTGCCGCGTTCGACCCAGCTGACCAGTTCGCGCAGCGGGTCGAATTCGGTGAGGGTGGTGCCGCCGCCGCAGTGGTAGAGCGACGGGACCATGAACAGCCGCGCCCAGTCCTGCGGACGGCCGTGGGTGAGGCGCTGGTAGTAGTCGAGGGTGCCGGCCGGCGGGATGGCTTCGTCGGCCCAGCCGTGCCAGAGCAGCAGCTTGCCGCCGCGGCGCTGGAACGCCGACAGGTCGAGGCTCATCGCGTCGTAGCGGACGCCGACCGGGGTGAGCCGGTCGAACTCGCCCTTCGTGAAGGCGAAGGTGTCGACGGTCGAGGCGGGCGCGCCGATCGGGTAGCCGAGGTAGCGCAGGTAGTTGTCGGCGAGGTTGCGGGCGAAGGCGCTGCCGCCGGTCTCCGGCGTGGCGATGATCCACCCGGCCCAGGACAGCTCGGACCCGGGCTGCTGGCCGCCGGGGTAGAGCAGGGTGCCGCGGGCGTCGGTGGGCGGTGCGTAGAGCTTGCGGACGACGGCGACCTGGGCCGGGGTCAGGCAGGCGGGGGTGTCGGCGCCGGTGCAGGTCAGCGTCGCCGGGTCGAAGCGGCAGGCGCGCGGGTCGTCGAGCTGGCCGTCGGCCAGGCCGTCGAGGCGGTCGCAGGCGGCGAGGACGGCGTTGTGCAGGGCGGGCAGTTTGGCGGCGGTGAGGACCGGGCTGCCGTCGGCGGCGCTGTTGGCCCGGGCGAGCCACGTCTGGTAGACCCCGAGCCGCGGGCCCCAGTAGTGGGCGGGGGCGCCGGCGTCGATGCCGTCGAAGTCCGCGGGGTAGCGCTGGGCGAGCAGGAGGCCTTCGCGGCCGCCGTCGGAGCAGCCGGTGAAGTAGGACTTGCGCGGCGGGGCGCCGTAGAAGGCCTGGATGAGCGCTTTCGAGGCCCGGGAGACGACGTGGGGCGCGCGGAATTCGAAGTCGTCGCGCGCGGCTTGGTCGTGCGCGCCCCAGCTGCCGTCGTCGACGACGGCGGGGGTCTTCCCGACGTGGCCGTCGTCGGTGGCGGCGACCGCGAAGTCGCCGCCGTGCGGCAGGCAGTCGGCGAAGGCGGGCGGGTTGACCAGGCCGCAGAAGCCGCCGCAGCCGTACTGCAGGTAGCGCCCGGTGTAGGTCGTGGTGGGCAGCCGCAGCTCGAAGCGGACGGCGGGTTCGACGTAGCCCCGCACGCCGCAGTATTCGGGGTCGGTGGCCGTGGCCGCGACCACGGCTGCCGAGGTGACGTGGGTGGGTGCGCCCGGAAGGGCGAATCCGCGGACCAGGTCGGCGCAGGCGGTCACCGGCCGGACGACGGAGTCCGTGGCGGCCGTGGCGGCCGCGGGGGTGAACGTGGTGGTAACGAGCGTCAACGTGGCTATGGCGGTGCAGATCTTCGACAGTCTCATCGGGCCCCCGTTTTCCGCGTTGTCTGATTTTGGCCAGGTTTGGCGAGCGGTCTTGACATCGATGTCACCCGCGCGTTTCCCTTCGTTGGCGCCGCCGGTCCCCGCCTGCGCGGCGCTGCTGAATCCGCCCTCCGAGCTTGGAGCAACGATGCCCCGAAGCGCCAGACCGCCGGTCGCTTTCCTGGTGACCGCCGCCGTGGTCGCCGCCGGCCTGGTCGCCCTCCCCGCGGCCTCGTCCGCCGCCGAAGACGCCCTTCCCCCCGATTTCTCGTCCTCTTTCGAGCCCGGTGACGTCCAGCCGACGTGGACCGACACGGTCGACACCGACGTGGCGGGCAAGCCGCGCGCGTCCGGGATCAACGGCGCCAACGGCACCGCGATCCCCGGCGACATCCGCGGCAAGGTGACCGAAACCAGCGCCACCAGCGAGAACGCCGGCGGCGGCGAGGTCGTCGCCAACCTGGTCGACGGCACCACCGACACCAAGTGGCTGTCGTGGGACCCGACGGCGGCGGCGCAGATCACCCTGTCGGAGCCGACGTCGATCACGCACTACGCGATCTCCTCGGCCAACGACTTCGACAACCGCGACCCCCGGGACTGGACCCTGCAGGGCTCCAACGACGCCTCGACCTGGACCGACCTGGACTCCCAAGCCGATCAGGCGTTCACCGCGCGGTTCCAGCAGAAGGACTACCCGCTGGCCGCGCCGACCCCGGCGTACAAGTACTTCCGGCTCGACATCACCCGCAACAACGGCGGGCCGATCCTGCAGCTGTCGGAGCTGCTGCTGGCCAACGACGAGCCCGCGCCGCCGCCGCTGCCGAACATGCGCAGCTTCACCGACGCCGGCCCGACCAGCGGGTACACGAACAAGAACCGCGTCGGCTTCACCGGGCTCAAGGCGTTCCGCTACTCCGGCAGCCAGACCCAGGCCCACGGCTGGTCCTACAACAAGGTCTTCGACGTCGACATCCCCGTCGTCGCCTCGACCGAGCTGTCCTACAAGGTGCAGCCGCAGTTCATCACCGGTGACCTGAAGTACCAGAGCACCAACGTGGCGATCGACCTGGTCTTCACCGACGGCACCCGGCTGCGCGACCTCGGCGCGACCGACCAGTACGGCTTCCCGCTGACGCCGGAGGGCCAGGGCAAGAGCAAGGTGCTCTACACCAACCAGTGGAACCTGGTGCGCTCGGCGATCGGCACGGTCGCCAAGGGCAAGACGGTCGACCGGATCCTGGTCGGCTTCGACAACCCGGACGGCCCCGGCGCGCTGCAGGGCTGGCTGGACGACGTGAAGGTCTCGGCGACGCCGACCCCGCCGGCCAGCACCCGCCCGACCGACAACGTGCTCACCACGCGCGGCACGATGGCCAACGGCACGTTCTCCCGGGGCAACAACTTCCCGGCCACGGCGGTGCCGCACGGGTTCAACTTCTGGACCCCGGTGACCGACGCGAACGCCGACAACGGCGACGTGCGGTGGATGTACAACTACCACAGCCAGAACAACGAGCAGAACCTGCCGGAGCTGCAGGCGTTCAGCGTCAGCCACGAGCCGAGCCCGTGGATGGGCGACCGCCAGACCTTCCAGGTGATGCCGTCCGCGGCCGCCGGGGTGCCGTCCGCCGACCGCGACGCGCGGGCGCTGGCGTTCAAGCACGACAACGAGACCGCTCGCGCGCACTACTACGGGGTGCGGTTCGAGAACGGGATCAAGACCGAGATCGCCCCGACCGACCACGCGGCGGTGTTCCGGTTCTCCTTCCCGGGCAGCGACTCCAGCCTGATCTTCGACAACTACAAGAACCAGGGCGGGCTGACGCTCGACACCGCGGGCGGCACGCTGTCGGGCTACACCGACGTCAAGAGCGGCCTGTCGGCCGGGGCGGGGCGGATGTTCGTCTACGCCACCTTCGACAAGCCGGTCACCGCGGGCGCGAAGCTCACCGGGCAGGGCCACGACGACGTCGCCGGCTACCTGCGGTTCGCCGCCGGCGCCGACAAGACGGTGACCATGCGGATCGCGACGTCGCTGATCAGCGTGGACCAGGCGAAGAAGAACCTGGCGCAGGAGATCGCGCCGAACGCGACCTTCGACTCCGTCCGGGACGCCGCGCAGCGGATCTGGGACGAGCAGCTGAAGGTGATCGAGGTCGAGGGCGCGTCGAAGGACCAGCTCACGACGCTGTACTCGAACCTGTACCGGCTGTTCCTCTACCCGAACTCCGGGTTCGAGAACACCGGCACGCCGGAGAAGCCGAAGTACCAGTACGCGAGCTTCGTCTCGCCGAAGACCGGCGCGGACACCCCGACGCAGACGGGGGCGAAGATCGTCGACGGCCAGACCTACGTCAACAACGGGTTCTGGGACACCTACCGCACCACCTGGCCGGCGTATTCGCTGCTCACGCCGGACATGGCCGGGAAGATGGTCGACGGGTTCGTGCAGCAGTACCGCGACGGCGGCTGGATCTCGCGGTGGTCATCGCCGGGCTACGCCGACCTGATGACCGGCACCAGCTCCGACGTCGCCTTCGCCGACGCCTACCTCAAGGGCGTCCGCAACTTCGACGTCAAGGCGTCCTACGACGCGGCGCTGAAGAACGCGACGGTGACCCCGCCGAACAACGCCGTCGGCCGCAAGGGCATCGACGAGGGCATCTTCCTCGGCTACTCGCCCAACACGGCCGACCACGGGTTCTCGTGGTCGATCGAGGGCTACGTCAACGACTACGGCATCGCGAACCTGTCGAAGAAGCTTTACGACGAAGCTCCGGCGAGTGACCCGCGCAAGGCGGAGTACCTGGCCAACTACGAGTACTTCACCAGCCGGGCCCAGCAGTACGTGAACCTGTTCGACCCGAGCGTCGGGTTCTTCCAGGGCCGGGACGCGGCGGGCAAGTTCAGCCGCTCGCCGGCCGACTACGACCCGCGGGTGTGGGGCATCGACTACACCGAGACCAACGGCTGGGGCATGGCGTTCTCCGTGCCGCAGGACGGTCAGGGCCTGGCGAACCTCTACGGCGGCAAGGCGGGCCTGGCGAAGAAGCTGGACGCGTTCTTCGCCGACCAGGAGACCGCGAACTTCCCGGGCTCCTACGGCGGGGTGATCCACGAGATGCGGGAGGCCCGCGACGTGCGGATGGGCCAGCTGGGCCACTCCAACCAGGCCTCGCACCACACGCTCTACATGTACGACTACGCGGGCCAGCCGGCCAAGACGCAGGAGAAGGTCCGCGAAGCGCTCTCGCGGCTCTACACCGGCAGCGAGATCGGCCAGGGTTACGCCGGTGACGAGGACAACGGCGAGCAGTCGGCGTGGTGGACCTTCAGCGCGCTGGGCTTCTACCCGCTGCAGATGGGCAGCCCGGACTACGCGATCGGGTCGCCGCTGTTCAAGAAGGCGACGATCCACCTGGCCGGCGACAAGGACCTGGTGATCAACGCGCCGAAGAACAGCGCGAAGAACGTCTACGTCCAGGGTGTGAAGGTCAACGGCAAGGCGTACTCCTCGACGTCGCTGCCGCACGACCTCATCGCCCGCGGCGGCCGGATCGACTTCGACATGGGCCCGAACCCGTCGTCCTGGGGCACCGGCCCGAACGACGCGCCGAAGTCGATCACGACGGGTGACGCCGCTCCGGCGCCGCTGCACGACGAGACCGGGCCCGGCAAGGGCACGCTGTCCACTTCGGACGGCTCGAACGCGGCCGCGCTGGTGGACAACACCTCGCGCACCCAGGCCGCGGTCACCGGCGCCGTGCAGTACCAGCTGAACAACACCGACGAGGCCGTCACGAACTACACGCTGACGTCCCAGACCGGTGCGGGTGACCCGAAGAGCTGGGTGCTGAAGGGGTCCTACGACGGCAAGACGTGGGCGGTGGCCGACCGGCAGGAGAACCAGGCGTTCAGCTGGCGGCAGCAGACCCGTGCGTTCAAGGTGGCGAACCCGGCGCACTACGCCCACTACCGGCTCGAGGTGACCGCGACCAGCACCGGCGCCCCGGCGCAGCTGGCGGAGTTCGAGCTGCTGGGCAAGCCGGACGCGGCGTGCACTCGCACGATCACGGGTGCTTCGCCGGGGCCGCTGTCGGTCACGTCGGGCACGGTGTGCCTGCAGGACGCGACGGTGTCGGGCCCGGTGACGGTCGGTCTTGGTGCATCGCTGATCGTCCGCGGCGGTTCTGTGAAGGGACCGCTGGCGGCGACGGGTGCGGCTCAGGTGGTGCTGAACCGCACGAAGGTGAGCGGTCCGGTGGCGATCACCGGGGCGACCGGTCCGGTGTCGATCGAGCTGACCGACATCGGCGGCCCGGTCGCGCTGACGGCCAACCACGGACCGGTGCTGACGTCCAGCACGGTCGCCGGTCCCCTGGCGTGCGCGGTCAACTCGCCGGCACCGACCGACCACGACCTGCCGAACACGGTTCGTGGGCCGAACGTCGGGCAGTGCGCGAAGATGTAGTTCCGCGGTAGTGCGCTGAAGGCCATCCCGGGTGACCGGGGTGGCCTTCACGCGTTTCCGGGGCGGCCGGGAGTGTCGCGGATGACTCATTCGGGACGTTCGAAGCCGCGGCAGGGTCGGGCCGAGGTGTGGCGCGGTGCCCCCGGCCGGGGGATCCTGGGCCCATGGCGTCCGCTGACGGAGCACCACCGGCACCGCCCCCGGGACACCTGCCGCAGTGGCAGGTCCAAGGCCTGAACCTGCTGGCGATCGGCGCGGGGACCAACGGGCTGTACGACGCGATGCACCCGCTGCTGGTCGCTGCCGTCGTGGCGGTGGCCCTGTTCGTGCACCTGCTGGGCCGGCTCGACCCGGAGCGGGAGATAGCCACCCACCTGCCTCGCGCGCTGCTCCACCTCACGGTGGCCGGGATCGGGCTGGTCGTGGCCACTCCGGCTTCGTGGACCGGCCCGATGGCCGTGGCCTCGGCCGTCTTCGCGGTGTGCGCCGCGCTGGCCGCGCGCGATCGGGCCAGCGCGCTCGCGACCTTGCTGGGCACCAGCGGGTTCGCCCTGGGCGTGGTCGTCGCGGCCGAGTCCGCTCAGATCGGAGATCCGCTGGGCCGGGTCCTGATCACCGGCTGCGCGGTCGGCGTCGCCCTGCTGGGGCTGTCCTGCCTGCTCAACCGGCACCGGCTGGTGGGACCTGGCGGCGTCGGCGTGCACACCCTGATGACGATGCCCATGACGTGGGCTCGGCTCAGCGTGCTGGGCGTGTTCGGGGTGATCGCCGGGTGCACCCTGATCGGTGACCACGTGGTGGTCGCCCTGCTCTGCGTCGTCGGCGGCGCGTCCTGGGTGGGAGCCGCCGTCGTGTTCTCGTTCATGGACCGCCGGGACGCACTCGCCGGAACGCTGTTGACGGTGACAGGCTGGTCGGTGACCGGGCTGGGCTGGGTGGCGTTTTCGAGCCGGGAGTTCGTCGGCGGGCTCGTCTGCATCACGACCGGCGCGACGCTGGTGGTCGCGGGGCTCTGGCTGCTCGACTCCGCGGGGTTCACGAGCTGGCTGCGACGTCAGTTCAAGCCATCGCGGACGACCTGACCCGCGCCCGGGGCGCCGTAGCGGTCGGCGATCATCGTGGCCCGCTCCCGCAGGGCCGTGCGCAGCGACTCCGGCCCCAAAGCCTCCGCATCCGGGCCCAGCTGCCACAGCGCCCACTCCGCGTGCCAGGCGTCCTGGTAGGTCACCTCGAACCGCAGCCAGCCGTCGTCCGCGGGTTCCTCCGCGCGGACCGCCACCGCCGTGCCCAGCAGGTCGTCGCGGCGGGCCGGGCGGACCCGGACCTGCACCGCGAGATGCCCGTCGGCCAGGAACTGCGCGCAGCGTTGCCGCCAGATACGGTCCAGGTCGACTTCGGCCGGCCGCTCGGCCGGTTCGTCGAGCGCCTCGGCGGCCAGGATCCGCGACAGCCGGTACGTCCGGTCCGCGCCCGCCCTCGTCGCCAGCAAATAGCCGCGGTCGCGGACGGTGACCAGGCCGATCGGGTCGACCGTCCGCCACCGCGGTTCCTGGCCCGTGGCCGCGTAGTGGATGCGCAGCCGGCGACCGTGGAGAACCGCGCGGCGGACCTCGAGCATCGTCGGGCGATCCACCTCTTCGACGACACGACGGCGGGAGAGCAGGTCGGTCTCCGGCTCGACGAGGAAGCGGCGGGCCGCGTCGCGCGGGGTGTCCGGCAGGGCGTCGGCCACCTTGCGCATCGCCGAAGCCAGCGCCGGGCCGAGGCCGAAGGCGCGTCCGGTGGTCAGCAAGGCCAGGGCTTCGTCGTGGTTCAGCCCGGTCAGCTCGGTGCGGAACCCGGGCAGCAGCGCGAACCCGCCGTGCCGGCCGCGTTCGGCGTAGACCGGCACACCCGTCGCCGACAGCGCGTCGATGTCGCGCAGCACCGTGCGGGTCGACACCTCCAGCTCACGGGCGAGCGCCTCCGCGGTCAGCCGGCCGCGCCGGCGCAGCAACAGCACCAGGGAGACCAGTCGGTCGGCACGCACGTCGAGACCGTAGCGAATACACGACAGGGGATGTCGTGATTCGCCGGAAAGCTCCCCGGCGCAGCAATCGCAACGAACGGAGCTGAAGTGGCACTGGAACGAACGGCGGTCAACCCGGTGACGTGGTCGCTGGAAATGGGCTTCAACCAGGGGGAGCTCGTCTCGGGGCAGACCCGCACCCTCTACTGCTCGGGGCAGACGTCGACGGACGCCGAGGGCAAGCCCCGGCACGAGGGTGACATGGCCGCCCAGCTCGCCTTGAGCGTGGACAACCTGGAAGCGGTGCTCGCCGAGGCCGGGATGTCCCTGGCGAACCTCGTCCGGCTCGACGTCTACACCACCGACGTCGACGGGCTGTTCCCGCACTACGGCGTGCTGGCGGCCCGGCTGGGCGCCGCCGGGGTGGCCCCGGCCACCACGATGCTGGAGGTGAGCAGGCTGGCGATCCCGGGTCTGCTGGTCGAGCTCGAAGGCACCGCCGTCGCCTAGCACCGACGCTGCTGCCCGCCCCGGCGCGGGCAGCAGCGTTCAACACGCTGCGCCGTTCGGCGGCGGTTACGGTGGGCGCATGTCCGACGCCGTGTTCTTCTCGTCCTTCGAAACCGGTGACCCGCAGCCGGCGGACCCCGGCCTGCACGTCAGCGGCGGCCCGGACCGCTCCCCCACGGCCAAGACCGGCGCCGGCTTCACCGGCACGCGTGCCCTGCGCTACACCGCCCGGCCCCGCGCCGTCCTGTTCGAACTCGACGCACCCGTCACCGGGCGCACCGAGCTGTCCTATGTGGTCTTCCCGGTGGCCGACGGCGACATCCCCGCCTACCACGCCACCCGCGTCAGCCTCGACGTCGAGTTCGCCGACGGGACCTCCGCCGGGTTCGACCCGGTGGACGACAAGACCCTGTGGGTCGACCAGTGGAACCTCGTGCGCCGCCCGCTGGGGGCGTTCGCCGGGCGCCGGATCAGCCGGATCGTGCTGCGGACCGCGTCCCCGGACGAGGACGTCACCGGCTGGCTCGACGACGTGCGGATCGCCGAACGCCCCCAGCTGCCCCGCGATCCCGTCGACTGGGTCCGCACCACCCGCGGCACCCACTCCAGCGGCGAGTTCTCCCGCGGCAACAACTTCCCGGCGACGGCGGTGCCGCACGGGTTCAACTTCTGGACCCCGGTCACCGACGCCGGAGTCACCAACTGGCTCTACTCCTACCACCGGCACAACGACGAGCGGAACCGGCCCGCGCTGCAGGCGTTCGCGCTGTCGCACCAGCCGAGCCCGTGGATGGGCGACCGGCACACCTTCCACGTCATGCCCGGCACCGGCCCGGTCGAGCCCGACCGCCGCAACCGCGCCCTGGCCTTCTCCCACGACGACGAAACCGACTCGCCGCACCACTACCGCGTCCGGTTCGCCAACGGGATGACCGCCGAGCTCGCGCCGGCCTCGCACGCGGCGATCATGCGGTTCACCTTCCCCGACAAGCACGGCTGGCTGCTGTTCGACAACGTCGGCAACCGCGGCGGGCTGCGCCTGAACCCCGACACCGGCGTCGTCACCGGGCACACCTGGGTGCGCAGCCGCCTGTCGGCCGGGGCCCGCCGGATGTTCGTCTACGCCGTGACCGACGCCCCGGCCACCACCGGCGCCAAGGTGCGCCGCCGGCCCTGGCGGCGGGTGGCGGGGTACTTCGAGTTCGACGGCCCCGAAGTCACGCTGCGGATCGCGACGTCACTGATCAGCCTCGCCCAGGCCCAGCGCAACCTGGAGCTGGAAATCCCGGCCGGCACGACGTTCGAGCAGATCCGCGACGAGGCCCGGCGGCTGTGGCAGGCCGAACTCGGCCGCGTCGAGGTCGAAGGCGCCACCGACGACCAGCGGACCACGCTGTACTCCAACCTCTACCGGCTGTTCCTCTACCCGAACGTCGCCCACGAGAACACGCCGAAGGGAATCCGCCACGCCAGCCCGGTCGTGCGCCGGTGGTGGCCGAGCACCCGCAAGCGCACCGGCGCGAAGGTCGTCGACGGCGAGCTGTACGTCAACAACGGCTTCTGGGACACCTACCGCACCACCTGGCCCGCCTACGCGCTGCTCACCCCCCAGCGCTGCGGCCGGATGATCGACGGCTTCGTCCAGCAGTACCGCGAAGGCGGCTGGATCTCCCGCTGGTCCTCACCCGGCTACGCGGACCTGATGACCGGCACCAGCTCCGACGTCGCCTTCGCCGACGCCTACCTCAAGGGCGTCCGCGACTTCGACGTCGAAGCCGCCTACGACGCCGGGCTGAAGAACGCCACCGTCACCCCGCCGTGCCGCGCGGTCGGCCGCAAAGGCCTCGAAGAGTCGATCTTCCTCCACTTCACCCCGGTCTCGGTCCACGAAGGACTGTCCTGGGCACTGGAAGGGTGCATCAACGACTTCGGCCTGGCCAACCTTTCCGAGGCGCTGTCCCGGGAGAGCGACGGCCCGCGGGCCCGGATGTACGCCGACTACGCCGCCTACTTCCACGAGCGCGCGAAGCACTACGTCCACCACTTCGACCCGGCGATCGGCTTCTTCCAGGGCCGCCACCGCGACGGGCGCCGCAAGTTCGCCCCGGAGGGCTACGACCCGGCCGCGTGGGGCGGCGACTTCGTCGAGACCAACGCCTGGAACACCGCCTTCACCGCCCCGCACGACGGCCCGGGCCTCGCCGCCCTCCACGGCGGCACCGCGGGCCTCGAAGCCAAACTGGACACGTTCTTCGCCACCCCGGAGACCGGCCGCCGCCCCGGCGCCTACGGCGGCCTGATCCACGAGATGACCGAGGCCCGCGACGTCCGGATGGGCCAGTACGGCCACTCCAACCAGCCGTCCCACCACATCCCCTACGTCTACCACCACGCCGGCGCGCCCGCGAAGACCCAAGCCGTCGTGCGGGAAGTGCTGCGGCGGCTCTACCTGGGCAGCGAGATCGGCCAGGGCTACCCCGGCGACGAGGACAACGGCGAAATGTCCGCCTGGTACGTCTTCAGCGCGCTCGGCTTCTACCCGCTGGCCGTCGGCAGCCCGCGCTACGCCATCGGCTCGCCACTGTTCGAGAAGGCGACCGTCCACCTGGGCGGGGGCCGCAAGCTCGTCGTCCACGCGCCCGGCAACACCGAGGAGACCGTCTACGTCCGCGGGCTCACGGTGAACGGCGAACCGCACGACGCCACGTCGATCGCCCACGCCACCCTCGCCGCCGGCGCCGAGCTGGTCTTCGACCTGACGACCGAACCGGCGGACTGGGGCGCCCCGCCACCGCCCGCCGAGCACCCGGCCCCCGTCACCGACCTGACCGGCACCGCGACCAGCTCCGACGGCACCCGCGTCGGCGCCCTGTTCGACGACACCACCCGCACCCAGGTCACCTTCCGCGGCGCCACCCCGGCGATCGAGTTCACCGTCACCGGCGAACCCCGCGAAGTCACCATGTACACGCTGACCTCCGGCGCCCGCCGCGGCGACCCGAGCGCGTGGGTCCTGGAAGGCTCCGACGACGGCGAACACTGGACCACCCTCGACGAACGCGACGGCGAACTGTTCCGCTGGCGCCACCAGACCCGCCCGTTCGTCCTGGCCACCCCGGCCGCGCACGCCCGCTACCGGCTGCGGATCACCGCCACCCACGGCCGCCGCGCCACCCTCGCCCAGTGGGAGCTCCTCGCCCGATGAACCACCTCCGCACCGCCGCTCTCGACCGGCTCGTGGCGGCCGACCCCGGCCTGGTCCGGCTGCGCCTGGCCGGCTCCGCCGTGCTCGGCATCGTCCTCGCCGTGGCCGCGCTGCTGCCCGCGCACGTCCCCCTGACCGTCACCCTCGTCGGCGCCATCGCCGCGATGATGACGGCGTTCACCGTCAACGACCCCACCCCGGGCGGCCAGGCCGTCACGCTGGTACTGGCCTTCCTCACCGGCGCTACGTCGATCACCGTCGCCAGCCTCGGCTCGGCGCTGCCGCCGATGGACAGCATCGTGTTCGTCCTGCTGATCTTCGTCGCCGTCTACGCCCAGCGCTTCGGCCCGCGCGGCACCGCGCTCGGCTCGATCGCCTTCTTCCTGTTCTTCTTCCCGATGTTCCTGCAGGCCCACGTCAAGCAGGTCCCGCAGCTGCTGATGGCGCTCGGCGTCGGCGTCCTCGCCAACGCCGTCGTCCGGTTCGTCCTGATGCGGCACCACGCCGAGGCCGAGTTCCTGCGCGTGCGCCGGGCCTTCCGGGCCCGCCTCGGCGCCGTCGTCCGCGCCACCGAGGCCTACCTCGCGGTCAACGGCAGCGAACGCACCCGCAAGCAGCTGCGTTCAGCGCTGTCCCGGCTGCACGAATGCGTGCTGCTCATCGAAGACGCCGCCCCCGACGTCGTCGACGCCCGCGCCGCCGACCGGCTGCGCCGCCGCGCCATCGAAGTCGAGCTCGCCGTCGGCTGGCTCGCCATCACGGTCCAGCGCACCTGCTCCGACGAGCTCACCGCCGAGGTCCGCGACGACCTCATCGCCCGGCTCGCCCGCTTCCGCGCCCTGATGGAACGCGACCCGCGGGAACTGCCCCTGATCAGCGAAACCGGCGAATACAGCCGGATGCTCGTCGAAGGCAGCCGGATCGACGAACACGCCGCCCCCGGCGACGGCGTCCGCAAAGCACTGGCCGAACTGGCCCTGGCCGACGACCGCGCCCAGCGCGCCGCCGCCCCGGCGGCCACCCCGGACCCGCTCGACAGCGACACCGACGACGAGCCGGCGCCGAAGTTCGCCTACGACAACCGCACCCGCAGCGCCATCCAGGCCGTCGTCGGCGGGGGGCTCGCCGTGCTCGGCGGCGAACTCGTCTCCCACCAGCGCTGGTACTGGGCCGTGCTCACCGTCTTCGTCGTGTTCATCGGCGCCTCCAGCGCCGGCGCCACCTTCGTCAAGGGCGTCCGCCGCCTCGGCGGCACCCTGATCGGCATCGTCGGCGGCGTCCTGCTCGCCCTGGGAGTCGGCGGCAACACCCCGGCCACCCTCGGCCTCATCCTCGTGTGCGTGTTCGGGATGGTCTACACCGCACGCGTCTCCCAGGTCGCGATGGCCTTCTTCGTCACGAGCATGCTCGGCCTGCTCTACAGCCTGCTCGGCACGTTCAGCCTCGAAGTGCTCTGGATCCGCGTCGCCGAGACCGCGGTCGGCGCCGCCGCCGGCATCCTCGCCGCGGTCGTCATCGTCCCGGTCCGCACCCGCTCGGTCATGCTCGACGACATCGCCGCGGTGCTCGACGACCTCGAAGAGTTCCTCGAGCACACCCGCGGCCTGCTCGCCGGCGAGGAGAACGTCAACATCATCGAACTCTCCCGCGACCTCGACCGCGGCGTCGAACAGGTCCGCACCACCATCGAACCGCTGACCCACCCGGTCAACCTCCGCAGCGCCCGCCGCGACTACGGCTGGCACGTGCTCACCACCCTGGAAACCATCGCCTTCCGCGCCCGCCACGTCGCCGCCCGCGCCCAGCCCGGCCAGCTCACCGGCACCGACGCCGACCGGCTCCGGCAGTTCACCGGACGGCTGCTGACCAACATCGACGTCCTCCGCACCGCACTCGACGCCCTCGACGCCCCGGGTGGCCCCACACCCGGCACGCTCGTGCGCGACGACGGCACCCCCGTCTCCGACCGCGTCGAAGCGGCCGAAACCCGGGCCGTCCTCTCCAGCCTCAGCCACCTCGACGAGGCCCTCGTCGCCCTCGGCCGCGTCTTCGGCGTCGAAGCCACCGATCCCCGGGTCCCGGCGAACCCCTGACCGGGTCCGGGGCGGCGCGGCTGTCGGCCGCGCCGCCCCTCTGGACCTCCGGTCACCCGGAGCCGGTCAGGGACAGGTCAGCCACGCGAAGTGGTACGTCGTGGTGATGCTGCCGTCGGTCGAGTCCATCGTGACGTAGCTCGTCGTCTTCTTCGGATCCGACGTCCCGGCCGCGGCCCGCAATTCCGTGTTGATGTTCAGGTTGCGCTCCTCACCGCACGGCTTGAACGCGATCGCGCCCACCTCCGTCGAATCGGTGAAATGCCAGTCCTCCTCGAAAGGCCCGGTCAGCGGATGCTGGATGTACGCAGTCGGAGAATTGCCCTGGAAATAGTAGTTCGCTCTTTCCAGGCCGGTCGCGCCCTTTTCCAGGTGCGCGAACCCGCGGTAGTCGGCCTGCGCGATTCCGTAGGTGAACCCCTGCGGCACGTGCACCCGCAGGCCGATCTGGCAGTTCTTCCTGGCGTCCAGCGGCCCGGCACCCACCCCGACCAAGGCGGTGTAGGCACTGTAGGTCACGGTGAACGCGGTGTTGTCCTGCGAAACCGCGACCGCGGACGTGCCGAGCGGGCAGCCGGAGCCAATCGCGTTCACGACGTCGATGACGATTTTGTCAGGCGGCGGAGGAGTGCTCCACGAATGCGGGGTGACCACTGAGGACAGCGCCATTACGGCAGCAACGACCGCAGACAGCATCGGAATCCTTCCCAATACATTCAAATTGGGGACGGGGGCCGGACCATGGTAGCGAAAGGATCATGGAAGCAAACCCCGCTGAACGGAGCAACGCTGCACACTCGTCCCACCAACCGACAATGCTCACCTTTCGACAATTTTCGTAAACACCATTCCGGCGGCCCGCGAATAAATGCGCGGAGAAAACGATTTCGCACCCCCGCTCCCCCGGCCGCCACCCGCGATCACCCGCGTGACGTCCGGACCCGGGCGATCAGCGCCGCCGCCCACCCCCGCGTCCACGCCCCCGCCGGCGACCACGAACCGGCCGTGATCACCACCGCGTGCTCGATGCCCCACCCCGCGAACGACTTCGCCGGCTCACCCGGCGCCGGCCGGGCGCTGATCGCCTTCTCGATCTCCTCGCAGGGCCCCCCGACCGCCACCCGGGACGAACGGCGCAACGATCGGGCTCAGATGCATCCCGGCCAGCCGCCACCGGCGCTCGTCGCGCACCAGGACGTGGGTGGCGCGGAACCGGCCGTTCACCGGGTTGCCCCGGTGGGTCGCGACCTGCTCGTGCACGCCGATCGCGATCGCCGTGCCACCGAAGTCGCGGACCTCCACCTCGGTCCAGTCCAGCTTCTCGGTGACCAGCCCGCCGCCGGCGTAGCGCGCCAGCCACTGGTCGCGGTCCAGCACGAACCCCAGCGGCCCGACCAGGCGGAACCCGTCCGCGGCCAGTCCCGCCAAGGTCTCGGTGTCGCCGCGCTCCTCCGCCGCCGCCCACACCCGGCCGAACTCGCGGACCTGCTCTTCGGTGCTCATCGCGTTCCCCTTCCGTTCGATGCCAGAAACGTTAGAAGTCTAACCATTAGATGTCAAACGCTTAGACTTCTCGGCATTTGCGGTAGAGTCCCCCCGTGCCACGCCCAACCACCGCCCCCATCGGCGTCGTCCTCGCCCGCACCGCCAAAACCGCCGGCCGCGCCTTCGACCAGGCCCTCGCCGCCGCCGGCGGCTCCCAGCCCGTCTGGCAGATCCTCATCTCCCTCAAAACCACCCCCGTCGCCAACCAACGCGAACTCGCCGACGCCGTCGGCATCCAGGGCGCCACCCTCACCCACCACCTCAACGGCATGGAAACCGCCGGCCTCGTCACCCGCCGCCGCGACCCCGCCAACCGCCGCGTCCACCTCGTCGAACTCACCGACGACGGCGAACAGCTCTTCCACCGCCTCGCCACCGCCGCCATCGCCCACGACCAGCGCATGCGCCGCGGCCTCACCGACACCGAGATCGCCCAGCTCGCCGACCTCCTCCACCGCCTCGCCGCCAACGTCACCGACGACTGAAAGGCCCGAAAAGCGAGCTGTGACAATCGAGGCTCCGCCACCCGGACCCCCCGAGAAGCGAGCTGTGACAATCGGGGCTTCGCCCCGAGCCGGGGGCTTCGCCACCCGGACCCCCCGAAAAGCGATCCATGCAACAGTGACTGGACGCACCCAACCGGCAACCCCCAGGAGGGATAGGCTCCACACCACTAGCCAAAGTCGTCTCAAGCTGGAGAACCGCAATGACCCAAGCCCCCGTCAACGTGACCGTCACCGGTGCCGCCGGCCAGATCGGCTACGCGCTGCTCTTCCGCATCGCGTCCGGTCAGCTCCTCGGCCAGGACGTCCCGGTGAAGCTGCGGCTGCTCGAAATCCCGCAGGCGGTCAAGGCGGCCGAGGGCACCGCGATGGAGCTCGAAGACGGCGCGTTCCCCCTCCTCGCCGGCACCGACATCTTCGACGACCCCAAGCAGGCCTTCGAAGGCACCAACATCGCCCTCCTCGTCGGCGCCCGCCCCCGCAGCAAGGGCATGGAGCGCGGCGACCTCCTCGAAGCCAACGGCGGCATCTTCAAGCCCCAGGGCGAAGCCATCAACGCCGGCGCCGCCGACGACATCAAGGTCCTCGTCGTCGGCAACCCCGCCAACACCAACGCCCTCATCGCCCGCTCGCACGCCCCCGACGTGCCCGCCGACCGCTTCACCGCGATGACCCGCCTCGACCACAACCGCGCCCTCGCCCAGCTCGCCAAGAAGCTCGGCGTCCCGGTCACCGACCTCAAGAAGGTCGCCATCTGGGGCAACCACTCCGCCACCCAGTACCCCTCGGTCCAGCACGCCGAATTCGGCGGCAAGGCCATCGCCGACGCCGTCGACCAGGCCTGGCTCGAGAACGACTTCATCCCCACCGTCGCCAAGCGCGGCGCCGCCATCATCGAAGCCCGCGGCCTCTCCTCCGCCGCCTCGGCCGCCTCCGCCGCCATCGACCACGTCTACACCTGGGTCAACGGCACCCCGGCCGGCGACTGGACCTCCGCCGCCGTCGCCTCCGACGGCTCCTACGGCGTCCCCGAAGGCCTCATCTCGTCCTTCCCGGTCACCGCCGAGAACGGCCAGTACAAGATCGTCCAGGGCCTCGAGATCGACGACTTCTCCCGCGCTCGCATCGACGCCTCCGTCGCCGAACTCGTCGAGGAACGCGACACCGTGCAGAAGCTCGGCCTCATCTGAGCCACCCCACGCACGAAAGGGGCCGCCGTCATGCGCTGACGGCGGCCCCTTTCGCGTCCGGCGAACACCGCACGCTCACAGCGAAACCACCACCGGCCACCCGATCTTGACCCCTACCGTCGGCCCATGACCCTTCTCGCCGTACCCGACATGCACTCCCCCACCCAGGCCCCCGACGACTCGGTCTACCACCAGCTGCTGCGCGACCGCATCGTCTTCCTCGGCTCCGAAGTCAACGACGAAGTGGCCAACCGCATCGTCGCCCAGCTGCTCCTGCTCGCCGCCGACGACCCGGACAAGGACATCACCTTCTACATCAACTCCCCCGGCGGCTCGGTCACCGCGGGCATGGCCATCTACGACACCATGCAGCTCGTCAAACCCGACGTCGCCACCTACGGCCTCGGCTTCGTCGCGTCCATGGGCCAGTTCCTGCTCTCCTCCGGCACCCCCGGCAAGCGCTACCTCCTGCCCAACACGCGGATCGTCATGCACCAGCCCTCCGCCGGGATCGGCGGCGCCGCCACCGACATCGCCATCCAGGCCGAGGTGTTCGGCCGGATGAAGCGGCGCATCGCCGAGATCACCGCCCAGCAGACCGGCCAGAGCGTCGAGCGCATCACCGCCGACGCCGACCGTGACCGCTGGTTCGACGCCGACGAAGCCCTCTCCTACGGCTTCGTCGACCACATCGTCGCCGGCGAACGCGCCGCGACGGCCTGACTTCCCGTGTCTTTGCGGGTTTTCACGGACCGCGGGGCTGGTTTCGAAAAACCAGCCCCGCGGTATAGGTCGTTATACACTTGGTGAGACCATCGAGCGGCCCGGTGGGTCAGACTCCGTCGAGGCCTCGGCGGGCCAGCAGCGGCTCGATCTCCGGGTCGCGTCCCCGGAAGGCGCGGAAGGCGTCCATCGGGTCGATGCTGCCGCCCCGGCCGAGCAGGGTGCGGCGGAAGTGGTCGCCGTTCTCGCGGGTCAGTCCCCCGTTTTCGCGGAACCACTGGACGGTGTCGGCGTCGAGGACTTCGCTCCAGATGTAGGAGTAGTACCCTGCGCTGTAGCCGCCGCTGAAGATGTGGGCGAAGTACGTCGTGCGGTAGCGGGGCGGGATCGCGGCGACGGCCACGCCGGCCTTGACGAGCGCCTCCGCTTCGAACGACTGCACCTCCCCCACGCGGTCGTCGACGCCGAGGCCGTGCCAGGCCTGGTCGAGCAGCGAAGCCGCCAGGTATTCGGTGGTGGAGAAGCCTTCGCCGTATTGCTGGGCGGCGAGCAGCTTCTCGACCTGCTCCTGCGGCAGCGCCTCCCCCGTCTCGTGGTGCTTCGCGTAGTTGGCCAGTACCTCCGGCCACAGCATCCACATCTCGTTGACCTGCGACGGGTATTCGACGAAGTCGCGGGGCACGTTGGTGCCGGAGAAGGTGGGGTAGCGGACCGAGGAGACCAGCGCGTGGAGGGCGTGGCCGAATTCGTGGAACGCGGTGACGACCTCGTCGAAGGTGAGCAGGGTCGGCTCCCCCGCCGGCGGCTTGTTCACGTTGAGCACGTTGACCACGACCGTCTTGCGGTCCAGCAGCTCGGACTGGTCGACGAAGGTGTTCATCCAGGCGCCGCCGCGTTTGGCGTCGCGGGTGTACAGGTCGAGCAGGTACAGGCCGAGCGGGGTGCCGTCGGCGTCGAAGACCTCGAAGGTCCGGACCTCCGGGTGGTACTTGGGCAGGTCGTCGCGCTCGGTGAAGGTCAGACCGTACAGCCTCGTCGCGGCGAAGAAGACGCCGTCGAGGTACACGCGGTCGGCCTCGAAGTACGGGCGCAGGGCCTCGGTGTCGACCTCGAAGCGTTCGCGGCGGACCTGGGCGGCGTAGAACGGCCAGTCCGAGGGCCGCAGCTGCGCGCCCGGCACGTCGGCTTCCAGCAGCTGCTGGAGTTCGGCGGCTTCGGCGCGGGCGTTCGCGACCGCCGCGGGCGCCAGCCGCTCCAGGAGCCCGGCGGCGGCTTCGGCGGTCTTCGCCGTCTCGTCCGCGATGATGTACGCGGCGTGGTTCGGGTAGCCGAGCAGGACGGCCCGTTCGGCGCGCAGGCGCACGATCTCGGCGACGACGCCGTTGTTGTCGAACGCGTTGCCCCGGTTGCCCCGCGCCATCGACGCGGTGTGGATGCGCTCGCGGACCTCGCGGTTGCGCAGGGTCTCCAGCGGCGACGCCTGGCTGGTCGGCAGGCTCAGGGTGAGCACGTACTTGCCGTCCTCGCCGCGCGCGGACGCCGCTTCGGCCGCGGTGGCGATCGCGCCTTCGCCGAAGCCGTCGAGCTCGGCGCGGTCGGCGATGACGACGGCCAGCTCGTTGGTGTCCTTGAGCAGGTTCTGCTGGAACTTCGTCTGCAGGGTGGAGAGCTGCTCGTTGAGCTCGCGCAGGCGGGCCTGCTCGGCCTCGCCGAGCCCGGCGCCGGCCCGGCTGAAGTCGGTGTGCCGCCGTTCCAGCAGCCGCAGCGACTCTTCGTCGAGGCCGAGCTCGCCGCGGCGGGCGTGGAGGGCGTCGATCCGGGCGAACAGCTGCGGGTTCAGGTGGATCGCGTCGTGGTGGGCGGCCAGCTTCGGGGCGAACTCCGCCTGGATGGCCTGGATCTCGTCGGTGCTGTTCGAGCCGGACAGGTTGTAGAACACGCTCGCCACGCGGCCCAGCAGCTCACCGGCGTGCTCGAGGGCGACGATGGTGTTCTCGAACGTCGGCTCGGCGTCCTGCGTCGCGATCTGCTCGATCTCCGCCGCGTGCTCGGCCAGCCCGGCCTCGAACGCGGGCCGGTAGTGCTCGTCGGAGATCCGGTCGAAGGGCGGCAGGGCGTAGGGCAGCTCGCTGGGTGCGGCGAACGGATTGTCCGGCGAAATCATCGGGCAGGCTCCTGGTCGGGGACAACACTCGGTCCCGCCACCCTACGGGGTCCACCTGGATCGATGTCAGCGCTTTCCGGAGGTGGCCGGGGTCACCGGCCCGTGGTACCGCCCACCACGGCGTCGCTGTTCGGCGCGGCCTTCTTCCCCCGCTTCGGCTTGGGCTCCGGCGGCACGATGCCGCGCAGGTCGCCGCCGTGGTCGTTGACCCGCATCACGAACGGCCGCGTCTCGGTGTAGCGCACGACCGAGATGGACGCCGGGTCGACGACGATCCGCTGGAAGGCGTCGAGGTGCTGGCCGAGCGCGTCGGCCAGGATGGACTTGATGACGTCGCCGTGGCTGCACAGCAGCCAGACGGCGTGGTCGCCGTGCTCGGCGCTGATCCGCCGGTCGTGGGCGCGGACGGCGGCCACCGACCGCGCCTGCATCGCCGCGAGCCCTTCGCCGCCGGGGAACACCGCGGCCGACGCGTGCGCCTGCACCACGCGCCAAAGCGGCTCCTTCGCCAGGTGCTTGAGCTCCTTGCCCGTCCAGTCGCCGTAGTCCACTTCGGACAGCCCGGGCTCGACGACCTTTTCGAGCTCGCGCGCGGCGGCGAGCGGGCCGACCGTCTGCTTGCACCGCAGCATGGGCGAGACGACGAGCCCCGCGAGGGGCACGCCGTCGAGCCGTTCGACCAGTTTCTCCGCCTGGGCGCGGCCGGTGTCGTCGAGGTTGACCTTCGGGGACCGGCCGGCCAGGACGCCGGAGCCGTTGGCCGTCGACTTGCCGTGCCGGAGCAGAATGACCGTACTCACGGCCCCCACCCTACGTGCCGTCGATCAGTGCCCGACCGGGCCCGCGTTCGGGTCCAGGACACCACTGAAGATCAGCACGTACAGCAGCACGCCGAGCACCAGGCGGTAGACCACGAACGGCACGAAGCTGCGCTTCTTGATGTAGGCCATCAGCCAGGCGATCACGATGTAGCCGACGCCGAACGCGACCAGTGTGGCCAGGATCGTCGGGCCCCACTGGGCCGGCACGTCGCCCGAGCCGATGTCCTTGAGCTTGTACACCCCCGAGCCGAACACCGCCGGCAGCGCCAGCAGGAACGAGTACTCCGCCGCCTCCGCGCGGGTGTAGCCCAGCAGGAGGCCCGCGCTCGTGGTGCCGCCCGAACGGGACACCCCCGGGATCAAGGCCAGCGCCTGCGCGAAACCGAAGCCGAGGCCGTGCGGCACGGTCAAGTGGTCCAGCGTCCGCTCCTGCTTCCCGATCCGGTCGGCGATCAGCAGGATCACGCCGAACACGATGAGCACGGTCGCGGTGATCCGCAGGTCGCGGAAGGCGCTGTCGATCTGGTCCTGCAGCAGCAGCCCGAGCACCACGATCGGCAGCGAACCGACGATGATCAGCCAGCCGAGCCGGGCGTCCGGGTCGCGGCGCCACTCCGCCTTGTACAGCGAGAAGAACCACGCCCGCAGGATCCGGCCGATCTTCGGCCCGAAGTAGATGATCACCGCCAGCTCGGTGCCGATCTGGGTGACCGCGGTGAACGCCGCGCCCGGGTCGTCCCAGCCGGCCAGCGCCGCGACGATCCGCAGGTGCGCGCTCGAGGAGATCGGGAGGAACTCCGTCAGGCCCTGGACCAGGCCAAGGACCAGTGCTTCGAACCAGCCCACGTCAGCCCACCCCCGCCAGCTCGAGCGCCTCGACGGCCGTGCGCAGTGCTGCGGCCGGCTGCGGCGTGTAGGGCGACACCGACAGGGTCGTCACGCCGGCTTCGGCGTATTCCGTCATCTTCTCCGCGATCCGTTCCTTCGGGCCCAGCAGCGACGTCGCGTCGAGGAACTCCGGCGGCACCGCCGCCATCGCCCCCGCCCGGTCGCCCGCCAGGTACTTCTCCTGCACTTCGGCGGCCTCGGCCGCGAATCCCATCCGGCACGCCAGCCGGTTGTAGAAGTTCTCCTCCTTGCTCCCCATCCCCCCGAGGTAGAGCGCCGCGTAACCGCGGACGGCGTCCGCGCAGGTCCGCCAGTCGTCGCCGGGCACCAGCGGCACCGACGGGACGACGTCGAAGCCGTCCAGGCCGCGGCCGGCCCGCTCGGCGCCGGCGCGGACGTGGGCCAGCTGCTCCCCCGCGTGCGCGGGCGAGAAGAACACCGGCAGCCAGCCGTCGGCGATCTCCCCGGCCAGTTCCAGGTTCTTCGGGCCGATCGCGGCCAGGTACAGCGGGATGTGCTTGCGGGCCGGGCGGACGGTCAGCCGCAGCGCCTTGCCCGGCCCGTCCGGCAGCGGCAGCGTGAAGTGCTCGCCCTCGAACTTCAGCCGCTCCCGCCGCAACGCCGTCCGCACGATCTGCGCGTACTCCCGCGTGCGGCTCACCGGCGAGGCGAAGCGGACACCGTGCCAGCCCTCGGACACCTGCGGCCCGGACACCCCCAGGCCGAGCCGGAAGCGGCCACCCGAGAGCGTGTCGAGGGTCGCGGCGGTCATCGCCGTCATCGCCGGGGTGCGGGCCGGGATCTGCAGCACGGCGGCCCCGACGTCGATCCGCGACGTCTGCGCCGCGATCCACGTGAGCACCGTCACCGCGTCCGAGCCGTAGGCCTCCGCGGCCCACACGACCGCGTAGCCGAGGTCGTCCGCCTGTCTGGCCAGGGCCAGGTTCGCGGGGTCGTTCCCCGCTCCCCAGTAGCCGAGATTGAGTCCGAGTCGCACGGGGCCAGACCCTAACGGGGGCCATGATCGCGACACGACTCACCTTGGTCTCCTCCGGACGGGGCAGCCCACTAGGCTCGGCGGTCGTGGAAAAGCGACTGCTCGGCCGCTCGGGACTGCGCGTCTCCCGTATGGCGCTCGGCACCATGACCTGGGGTGGCGACACCGACGCGGAGGAGGCCGCCAGCCAGCTGGTCGCCTTCGTCGACGCCGGCGGCACCCTGGTGGACACGGCCGACATCTACGGCGAGGGCGAGAGCGAGCGGGTGCTCGGCTCCCTGCTCGGCGACCTCGTGCCCCGCGACGACGTCGTCCTGGCGACGAAGGCGGTCGCCCGGCGCACCGAAGGCCCGTTCGGCGGCGGGGCCTCGCGCGGCGCGCTGCTCACCGCGCTCGACGGCTCGCTCCGGCGGCTCGGCACCGACCACATCGACCTCTGGCAGCTGCACGCGTGGGACGAGCACGTCCCGCTCGCCGAGACGCTGTCCGCGCTCGAGTACGCCGTGACCAGCGGCAAGGTCCGCTACGTCGGCGTCTCCAACTACGCGGGCTGGCAGCTCGCCACGGCCGCCGCCGGCGCCTCGGCCGCCGCCCCGGTCGTCTCCACCCAGGTCGAGTACTCGCTGCTGGAGCGCGGGGTGGACCGCGAGGTCGTGCCCGCGGCCGCGCACCACGGCATCGGGCTGCTGGCCTGGGCCCCGCTCGGCCGCGGCGTGCTCACCGGCAAGTACCGCACCGGCACGCCCGCCGACTCCCGCGGCGCGAACAGCGCCTACGCCGGGTACGTCGAGCACCACCGCACCGACCGGGCCGCCCGGATCGTCCAGGCCGTCGCGACCGCCGCCGACGGGCTCGGCACGTCCCCGCTCGCGGTGGCACTGGCCTGGGTCCGCGACCGGCCCGGCGTCGTCGCCCCGGTCGTCGGCGCCCGCGACACCGGCCAGCTGACCGGCTCGCTGGCGGCCGAGGACATCACCCTCCCGCCCGCCATCCGGTCCGCGCTCGACGACGTCAGCGCGATCGAGGTCGGCTACCCCGAACGCTGGCCGCGATGAGCACCAGGTGTCTGTTCGGTGACACGCACGTGACGGCACGGGGATCAAGGAGCATGCTGGTGAAGACCGCCCGCCGAGGGACACCTGGAGGCCGCAACGTGCGTCGGCTCGCCGCCGTGTCGTGGATCGCGCTCCCGCTCGCCGGTGCACTGGTGCTCTCGGGCTGCTCGTCGGCCAAGTCGACCTCGGACGACCTGCAGATCGTGGCGAACCCGATCGCCGCGCGCCCGGCCGTCTCCCCCGCGGTGACCGTGCGGCCCGCCGGTCAGGTGCTCGGCACGGGATCGGTGTCGGCGGTCGCCGTGGACGCGAAGACGGCTACCCTCGTCGTTGCCGTTCCCGAGCCGCCGTCGCTGCGGCTGTACGACCTGAACGCGCTCGCGTCACCCCCGGTGAATATGCCGTTATACGGCAAGGTCTCGCGGTTGACGGTGACGCCGGGGCGGGTGGAGATCGCCGAGCCCGATCAGGGCGTGGTGCAGCAGCTGACGTTGCCGGACCGGAAGCTGACCGAGACGAAGACGGGCGGGCAGCCGGCGTCGAGCATCGTGTACGGGGCGGACAGGCTGGTCGCGATGGGGGCGGGGAAGGACATCCGGGTGCTGCCGGCGGCGGGTCCGGCGCGGACGATCGGCGGGCAGCTCTACAGTGCCGACGACGTCGTCGACACCGGGGACGGCGTGGTGGTGCTGGACCGGCTGCGGACGGCGGTGTTCTCGGTGGACCTGGCCGCGGGGAAGGTCGACGAGGGCCTGCGCGCCGGGGACGGCGCCGCGAACGCCGTGGCGGACTCGTACGGGCGGGTGCTGGTGACCGACGCCCGGGCGGGCGCGCTGCTCGCGTTCTCGGCTTCGCCGCTCATCATGCGGCAGCGCTACCCGGTGCCCGGCGGGGCGTACGGGATCGCTTACGACGCGACGCGGAGCCTGGCGTGGGTCACGCTGACCGCACGCAACGAAGTGGTGGGGTTCGACGTCCGCGGCGGCGAACCCGTGGAGAAGTATCGGTTCCCCACCGTGCGCCAGCCGGACTCGGTGGGGGTGGACGAGAAGAGCGGCCGGGTGATCGTCGGCTCGGCCGCCGGAGAAGGGACCCAGGTGATCCAGCCATGACAGCGGTCGGCGAGGCGGTGGTCGAAGGGGATTGGGAGTATCGCCGCCTGCACCTCCCCCCGGGCGTGTCCCGGCGCGCGGCGGCGATCCAGCTCTCCATCCACGCGGAGTTCGCGGGCTGGGAACTGCGCACGGTCCGGCTCTATGCGGACGGCACGCGCAGGGTCTGGTTGCGCCGCAAGAGGACGAAGGAAAGCCTGCCGGGCGCGCTGCCGACCTAGCCCGTGGGCCGGAGTCGCCGGCCCGGTCAGGTCGCCGGGCGCAGGCGGCGGACGTTCGCCGGGCCGTCGATGGCGCCGCGGGCGATGCGGTGGGCGAGTTCCTCGAGCCGCTCCTGGGTGGTGCGGTCGGCCGGCTGGTACACGACGACGCGGGTGCGGGGGTGTTCCTCGAGCAGCATCGTCGTGGTGCGCACGGACAAGGTGCCGACGTGCAGGGACCGGATGCGCTTGAGCCGTCCGGGATCGGTCGCCACGTCCGCCTGGTCCCACAGCCGCGCGAACAGGGGTGACTCCGCGCGCAGCCGGCTCAGGAGCGGCTCCCACGCCGGGTCGGCGACCGACTCGCCGTAGTACGCGCGCAGCTTCGCGACGACGGCCGCGCACTCCTGCTCGTGGCCGTCGTGCCCGGCGATCCAGTCCGGGTGGGTGAAGTGCAGGTAGGCACAGTTGCGGTCGGCGGCCGGCAGGGCCTCCAGATCGTCGATCAGGAACCGGAACGGCGCGTTGTAGGCCACGGGCTCGAACCAGGGGTTCATCACCACCGCCGGGTGCGGGGAGAGGTTGTCCAGCAGCCCCTGCAGGCGGTCGCCGGTCTGCTCCCAGCTCAACGGGGTGCCGGGGTCCGGGTGCCCGCCGAGGCGGAACAGGTGCCGCCGCTCGTCGCCGGTGAGCCGCAGCGCCCGGGCGATCGCGGCCAGCACCTCGGCGCTCGGCCGCACGTCGCGTCCCTGTTCGAGCCACGTGTACCAGGTCGACCCGACGTTCGCGAGGACGGCGACCTCCTCCCGGCGCAGCCCCTTGACCCGGCGCCGTCCCCCGCCCCCGGGCAGGCCGACGTCGGCCGGGGAAAGCCGGTCACGCCGGGCGCGCAGGTAGGCGCCGAGCTCGCGAGAACGCACATCCGCCACCTGGTGATCATCCCACGGCGAACCGGTCGCAGGGTGGTGGTCCGGCCACCAGCATCGCGGCGCTCTGGGCGGGGTGCCCGCCGGGCGTGCAGGGTCGGTGTCAAGCCACGGACCTGGCCGGTTGTCGTCGCGCTGCCCGCCTTCGCGGTCTCGCTCGGCGTGCACGTGGTCACAGCGGCCGCACCCCACTCCGGTACGACAGAAAGGCATTCGCCCGTGATCAAGATGGTCATCACCCTGAAGCGCCGCGAAGGCATGACCCACGAGGAGTTCAAGCACTACCAGCAGCACGTCCACCGGCCGTTGCTCATGTCGATCCCGGAGGCACAGCGGTACCTCCGGCGGTTCGTCGTGTCCTACCCCGTCCCGGCGCCGCGGTACCCCGCGCCGGCGTACGACTCGGTGGTCGAGGCCTGGTTCGACAGCATGGCCGACCTCGAAGCGCTGTTCTTCAGCGAGAACTTCCTGAAGATCGTCGACCCCGACCACGAGAACTTCATCGACCTGGCCACGTTCGGGCGGGTCATCTGCGTCGAGGACGTGGTCGTCGAGCGCGGCTAGCCGAACACCCGGTTCAGCCACTCACCCCAGCTCTGCTCCTCCGCCTCGGCGTCGGCGCCGGGCGTGAAGACGTGGTGGGAGGCGACCATCGGGCCGTGGAAGCCCCGCAGGAAGCGGTACATCGCGTCCGCCGTCCGCACGCCGGCGGTCTGGTCGTTCACCGCGTACACCACCCCGTCCCGCGGGGCCCGGCCCGCGTGCCCGACGCGGACGCGGTCGCCCTCGGCGGGCCGCGTCCGCAGGCCCAGGGCGTGGCCGAGGCGCACCCACGCCTCGGCCCAGTCCCCCACCGGCGGGCCGAACGCGGTCACCGGCACGGCGACCCGCTCGGCGAAGTGCGTGACGTACTCGACCAGCGTGCGGAAGAACATCGCGCCGCCGGCGGTCATCGCCTCGAACTCGTCCTCCCAGTCGTCGCCCGGCAGGAAGCCGCTGGTGACGCACCTGATCACGGTGCTGCCGCCGGCGCGGCCCTCGATGAGGAACTCGTAGGCGATCCGCCGTCCGTCCGGTGCGGTCTCGCTGGCGTAGGCCAGCTTCTCCGCCGGCTCCCACTCGTGGATCCGGTATTCCGGCCGGTAGGCGCCGAAGGCACCGCGGATCGTGCCGCCGGTGCCGCCCTCGACCTCGGTGCGGCCCATGAACCAGGAGTCGACGCCCGGGCCGGTCGCGATGGCTTCCCACACCTGCTCCGGTGTCGCCCCGGCTTCGGCGACGTCGGTCAGTTCGAACTCGTGCCCCACTTCAGGACTCCTCCGGAACGCTCGGGTGCACGGCGACGACCACCCGGTACGAGCGGCCCTTCTCGGCCGTCTCGTCGTGGTACTTCCCCACCAGCGTGGTGACCGCGGCCGTGAGCTCCTCGGCGAACGCGGCCCGGTCGGCGGCGGAGGCGAACCGCACCTCGCCGTCGAGCGCGAAGGTCGCCAGGCGCTGCTTGGCCTTGGCCGCGCCGGTGATCAGCAGGCCGACGTCGCGCACGAGCCGGCCGGCGACGGCCAGCAGCCACCGCGCCGAGAGCCGGTCCGGCGAGCGGGCCGGGTCCGGCTGCACCGCGGCCAGTGCCGTCGGCGAGATGACGTACGACGCCGCCGTCGCCTGCATCATCCGCTCGGTGACGTTGCCCTTGCGGCGTTCCTCGACCAGCTCCACCAGGCCGTGGCTTTCCAGGGCCCGCAGGTGGTAGTTGACCTTCTGGCGGGGCAGGCCGACCCGCGCGGCGAGCATCGTCGCCGAGGCCGGCTCGGCCAGTTCGGCCAGCAGCCGGGCGCGGACCGGATCCAGCGACACCTCGGCCGCCGCCGCGTCTTCGATCACCGCCACGGGAAACATGCAGCCAGCATGGCAACCGAACAGAGAATTTGTCAAGAACGCTCAAGCTGTCGGTTGAGGAGGTCCCGGAAGTGCGGGCAGGCCATGAGCTCGTCGTGCGGGCAGTCGCCTTCGAGCAGCTCGAGCGCGGCCTGCGCCCGGGCGATCCGGGCCCGCAGCCGGTCCCGTTGGCGGGCCGCCATCGCCGCCCGGTCGGCCGCGGACCGGCCCGTCAGCATCGTCCGGATGTCCGCGAGCTCGAACCCGGCTTCCTTGGCGACCAGGATCGCGGCCACCCGGTGCAGGTCGGCGTCGGTGTAGCGGCGCCGGGTCCCCACCCGGGCCGGGGTCAGCAGCCCTTCCGCCTCCCAGTACCGCAGCACGTGGGCCGGCAACCCGAACCGGGCCGCCACTTCGCCGATTGACTTCATCCCGGCATTAAGTCGCAGGATGGGCGCCATGTCCACGTTGCTCACACTCCTCGACGCCCTCGACGACCGCCCGCAAGCCGTCGACCTGCGGGAACGCACGTACGAAGCCCTCGGCGACGTCGTGGTCGACGTCGGCTGCGGCAGCGGGCGGGCCGTCGGCGAGCTGGCCGCGCGCGGCGTCCGGGCCATCGGCGTCGACGCCGACCCGGCCATGGTCGAGGTCGCCGCCGCGCGCTGGCCGGACGGCGAGTTCCACGTCGCCGACGCCACCGCGCTGCCCCTCGGCGACGGCTCGGTCACCGGCTACCGCGCCGACAAGGTCCTGCACGTCCTGCCCGATCCGGCGCTCGCGGTCGCCGAGGCCCGGCGCGTCCTGGCCCCCGGCGGCCGCGCGGTGCTCACCGGCCAGGACTGGGACACGATGGTGATCGACTCCGACGACCCCGCGCGCACCCGGTCGATCGTCCACACGCGCGCGGACGGCATGCCCCACCCGAGGATCGCCCGGCGGTACCGGAACCTGTTGCTGGACCACGGGTTCGCGGACGTCAGCGTCGAAGTCCACGCGCTGGTGTGGACCGACGCCGCGGTCCTGCCGGTGCTGGCCAACCTGGGCGGCGACGGCGCCTGGCTGGCCGAGCAGGAAGCCCGGGCCCGCGACGACCGGCTGTTCGTCGCGGTGCCGATCTTCCTCGCCGCGGGCACTAACTCCGCAGGCTCGCGTTGACCAGCGCGACCACCCTCGGCAGCACCTGGGCCGCGGCCTCCAGCGGCACGACGTGCCCGACACCGGGCAGCACCACGGCGGTGCCGTCGCCGAGGCCGCGGACCCACTGCTCCACATCGGCCGCCCGGACGATCCGGTCCCGCTCCCCCACGATCGCCGTCACCGGCAGGCCGGTCACCTGCGCCAAGGCCGCGTCGCGCGCGTAGGCGTCCATGGCCGGGCGGAACAGCGACACCGTGTGAGGCCAGTTGCCGCGGATCATCTTCACCGTCAGTTCGACCAGCTCGGGGTCCGGGTCGTCGCCGAAGAGCCACCAGCGCAGGCCCGCGCTGACCGCCCGGCTGGTGTGCTCGCGCACGACGCCGAAGAGTTTCGAGCCGAGCACCGCTTCGAGGTCGCGGACGAGTTTCCCCAGCGCGTTCGGCCAGGTCGCCGACACCTCCGCGGCGAGCGTGCCCGACGACGTCGCCAGCAGCACCAGCCCCGACACCCGCGCGGCGAACAGCTCGGGGTGCCGCTGCGACAGCGACATGATGGCCAGGCCACCCATGTCGTGGCCCACCAGCACCACCCGGCCTTCGGGCACCTCGCGCGCCACCAGCTCGGCGAGGTCGTCGCCGAGCTGGGCCATGGTCGCCGTGCCGCGCCGCGCCCGGCCCGAGCCGCCGTGGCCGCGCTGGTCGTAGGTCAGCACGGCCACCGGCCCGTCGGCGGCGTCCGGCACCAGCGGCGCGATCCGGCCCCAGCTGCGCTGGTCGAGCGCGTAGCCGTGGACGAACACCACGGTCACCGGCGCGGCCGGGTCGCCCCTGCGGACCAGCCGCAGTGGTGTGCCGTCGGCGAGCGCGAACCCGGTCATCAGCTGGTGCGCAGGAACCGGTCCAGCACGCGGGTGCCGAACTTCAGCGCCTCGACCGGGACCCGCTCGTCGACGCCGTGGAACAGCGCGGAGAAGTCGAGGTCCGCCGGCAGCTTGAGGGGCGCGAACCCGAAGTTGCGGATGCCCAGCTCCTGGAACGACTTCGCGTCGGTGCCGCCGGAGAGCATGTACGGCAGCGTCTTCGCGCCCGGGTCCTCGGCCAGGACCGCGGCGGTCATGGCGTCCACGAGCGCGCCGTCGAAGGTGGTCTCGACCGGCGGGAGCTCCATCCACTCCTTCTCGATGTCCGGGCCGAGCAGCTCGTCGAGCTCGCGGTCGAAGGCCTCCAGGCGGCCCGGCAGGATCCGGCAGTCGACCGCGGCCTCGGCGACCGACGGGATGACGTTCGACTTGTACCCGGCGGTGAGCATGGTCGGGTTGGCCGTGTCGCGCAGGGTCGCGCCGATCATCCGGGAGATGTTGCCCAGCTTGGCGACCGAGCCTTCCAGGTCGTCCTCGGGGAAGTCCCAGCCGGTGATCTCGGTGACGCCGGCGAGGAACTCCTTCACCGAGTCGGTGAGCACGAGCGGGAACCGGTGGTTGCCGAGCTTCGCCACGGCCTCCGCCAGCTTCGTGACGGCGTTGTCGCGGTGGATCATCGAGCCGTGCCCGGCGGTGCCGCGCACGCGCAGCTTCATCCAGCGGATGCCCTTCTCCGCCGTCTCGATGAGGTAGGCGCGGACGTCGTCCTTGAGCGTGATGGAGAAGCCGCCGACCTCGCTGATCGCCTCGGTGACCCCTTCGAACAGCTCGGGGCGGTTCTCGACGAGCCACTGGGCGCCGTACTTGCCGCCGGCCTCTTCGTCGGCCAGGAACGCGAAGACCAGATCCCGCGGCGGCACGACGTTGTGCATCTTGTAGTGCCGGGCCAGCGCGAGCGCCATCCCGCACATGTCCTTCATGTCGACCGCGCCGCGGCCCCAGACGTAGTCGTCCTGGACCGCGCCGGAGAAGGGGTGGACCGACCACTCCGACGGATCGGCGGGCACGGCGTCGAGGTGGCCGTGGATCAGCAGCCCGCCCCGGCTCCGGTCGGCCCCTTCGAGGCGCACGATCACGTTGTGCCGGTTCTTCCCGCCCGACTCGACGTAGGTGATCTCGTAGCCGGCGTCGGTCAGCTTCTCCGCCACGTACTCGGCCGCCGCCCGCTCGCCGACCAGCGTGTCGGGATCGCCGGTGTTGGTCGTGTCGATGCGGATGAGCTCGCTGGTCAGCGTGACGGCCTCAGCCGCGGCAGCCTCGATCAGGTTCGGTTCGGTCACCGGCCATTCCTATCACCCGGATGGCCGGGTGCGCTGGCTGCGCGCCTGCTGAGACGGTCGCGCGCCCCGGCGGAGACGTCGACTTACGACGGCGCAGGCCGAGACCCGACCGGTCACGGCTGCTGGTTGTCGTAGCGGTGCTGGGCGGTGAGGAGTTCGTCTCCGTGTTCGCCGAACCACCGGATGAGATCGGTCAGGGGGCCGGCCAGGCTGACGCCGAGTTCGGTCAGGGTGTAGGTGACCTGGGGTGGGTTGGTCGGCGCGACGTCGCGGGCGACGAGCCCGGCGCGGGCGAGTGCTTTGAGGTTCTGCGACAGCATCTTCTGGCTGATGCCACCGACGCGGGTGTGCAGCTGCGCGAAGCGGTGCGGGCCCGCGACGAGGGCGGAGATGATCAGGGTCGCCCAGCGGCTCGTCGTCTGGTCGATGATCGGCCTGAGCGGGCACCTGTTGTCGAACGTGTCATAGGCCAGGAGCCGGGTGGCCGTCGCGAGCTGCTCTTTTCCCGTCACGACACCAGGTTACAAAAAAGTACGTCCTTCCCGTCGGTAACCGGCTTTCTTACGGTGACTCCTGTAGGCAAGAACGATCGAGGAGACACTGTGAGCAGCAACAACGCACGTACGGCCATCGTCACCGGAGCGTCGAAGGGACTGGGTGCGGGAGTCGCCAAGGCGCTGGCCGAGACCGGCGCCGCCGTCGTGGTGAACTACCGGGGCGACGCGGCGGGTGCCGAGCGGGTGGTCGCGGACATCACCGGCAAGGGCGGCCGGGCGATCGCGGTGCAAGCGGACGTCGCGGGCCGCGACGACGTGCGCCGCCTGTTCGACCGGGCTCGCGAGGCCTACGGCCCGGTCGACGTGCTCGTGAACAACGCCGGCGTGGCCACGTTCACACCGCTGTCGGGCATCACCGAGGAGCAGTTCCAGCGCACGATGGCCACGAACCTTCTGGGTACGATCCTGAGCACCCAGGCGCTGGCCGCGCAGGACGACATCGACTCGGCGTCGATCATCAACGTCTCCACGGCCGGCACCGTCACCCATCCGGCCTACGCCGCGCTCTATGTGGCGTCCAAGAGCGCGGTCAACGCTTTCACCGTGGTCGCGGCGAAGGAACTGGGCCCGCGTGGCATCCGCGTCAACGCGATCATGCCGGGCCCCTCGGACACCGAGGGCACCAGGACCATGGGGTATGCGGGATCGGAGCAGCAGGGACAGGACATCGCCGCCACCCCGCTGGGCCGGACGGGCACCCCCGACGACTACGGCCCGCTGGTGGCCTTCCTGGCATCCGAGGACGCGCGCTGGATCACCGGAGACGTCATCCTCGCCTCCGGTGGCCTGCGCTGAGCTTCGCGTCCGCGAAGTCCGTGCCCGAAACCGCGTGGGCCGGGCACTCGACGTACGCGGTCAGGTGCTCCCGGACCCGGTCGCGACGATCCGTCGGGGGAACAGCCCCGCCGACCGGTTCACGTCCGCGGCCATGGAAACGCCGGTCCACCGCGATACCGACGAGCCCCGGGCGGCGCTCGGCAACACCGTCGTCGGCACCGCGATGCCCACGATCGTCGCCCAGCTCGGCGGCTTCGACCGGTCTTCCAGGGGCCATGGCCCTAGCCCCTCTTCGGGGTCCGTGCATGTCTTCTCGTGCCCTGATGTCGCCTCCTGGGAGATGAGGCAGGTACCGCCCGCTTCCTAGCATGCTGTGACGGCAGCGGGTACTAGCGGCGAGGGGCGGGTTGCGGTGGTCAACGTCGCGGTCATCAACTACGGGAAGCTCAACGACTACGCGGCCATGCTGCCCGAGCACGTCAGCGGCCTCTACGTCTTCAGCCACAACCCCCTCGACTCCACCGCCGGGTTCGCGCACTACGAACACGTGCCCGACTGCGAGTTCGTCCCCTACGCCGAACTCCGGCTGCGGGAACTGGCCCGCGATCGCCTCTTCGACTACGTCGTCACGGACAACGAGTACGACCTCGAACGCGTGGCCCGGCTTCGCGCCCACCTCGGGGTGCCCGGGCAGACTCCGGACAGCGCACTGTCCTTTCGCGACAAGGTCGTCATGAAGGAGGTGGCGGGCAAGCGGGTCCGGACGCCGCGCTTCGCCGGTCTCGGCACCTTCGCCGACCTGCTCGACTTCGTCGACGATGTCGGTTATCCGGTTGTGGTCAAGCCGCGGAAGCAGGGGGGCTCCCGGGACATCACCGTGCTGCGGGACGCCGGTGAGCTGACCGCGTTCAGCCGCCGGCACTGGCGGGACGATCTGATGGCCGAGGAGTTCGTCGACGGGGAGGTCCACCACGTCGACGCCGTGCTCGCCGATGGCTTCCGGTTCGTCTCGTGCTCGCGGTACCTGCGCAGCTGCCTGGTCGTGTTTTCCGGGCAGAACAACGGATCGCTGCAGCTGCACCCGGACGATCCGGTCGCGGTCGAGCTGACCGCCTTCCTCGACGAGTGCCTCGCCGCCTTCGACACGCCCGCCGTGTCCGCCTACCACCTCGAGGTCTTCCGCACCGCGCGCGGGGAGCTGCTGCTGTGCGAGATCGCGTCGCGGGTGGGCGGCGCCCGGATCCCCGCGCTCACCCGCGCGAGCTACGGCCTCGACCTGCTTCCCACCTGGCTGCGGCTGTCCACCGGGCTACCCGTGGCCGACGCGCCCCGGGGAGTGCCCGACCGGCTGCGCGGCGCCGTCGCGATCGTCCCCCCGGGCCGCGCCGTGCGCGCCCCCGGGCGGCCGCCCTTCGCGTGGGTCACCGAGTACGAGGTCAACACCGCCCTCGCCGCCGGGGCCGTCGCGCAGAACAGCACCTCCCACCTCTGCTGGGCCATGGTCGAAGGCCGGGACACCGCCGAGGTCGAGGCCCGGCTGTGGGAAACCGAGGCGTGGCTGACGGGGAACCTCGAGGCGGACACGCCGTGACAGCGTGGCGCGAAACCTCTCCGGACGGGCGGGCCCTGCTGGTCACGGTGCTGCTGACCGGGCTCACCACGTTCATGTTCCTGCCGCTGCTGGCGGTCGAGCTCACCGGCCGAGGCGTGGCGGCGGCGGCGGCCGGGTTCCTCGTCGGCCTGCTCGCCTTCTCCAGCCAGGCCTTCTCGCTGCTCACCGGGTTCCTGGTCGACCGGCTCGGCACGCGGGCCGTGCTGGCCGCCGGGTTCGCGCTGCGGATCGCCGGGTACGTCCTGCTCGGTCTCGGCGGTCCCGGCCTGGTCGCCGGCGTGGTGGCCGTCGGGGTCGGCGGCTCGCTGCTGGGCCTGGCCATCAAGACCCGGCTGGTCGCCGAAGACGGCCCCGGGCCGCGAGCGATGCTGGCACTGCGCTCCACGTTCGTCAACATCGGCGTCGTCGCCGGGCCCGCGCTCGGCGCGGCCGTCTACCCGCTCGGGTTCCGGTACATCCTGGGTGCCTGCGTCCTGTCCCACCTCGCGCTCGGCATCCGGCTGCTCGCCCGCGCGCGACGCCCGGCCGCGCGGCCCCACCCGGCCGTCGCGGCCGCCGAGCCGCCGGAAGACCGGTGGGGCCGGGCGCACTGGCTCACGCTGCTCGCGCTGGGCGTGGCCTACTGGGCGATCTACAGCCAGCTCAACGTCGTCGTGCCGATCGCGGCACTGGCCATGACCGGGAGCACGGCGGCGATCGCGGTCGTCTTCACGGTCAACGGTGTCCTCGTCGTGCTCTGCCAGTACGCGCTGCTGCGCCACGTCTTCGCCCGCGCCGCGAACCGCACCCTGCTCGCCCTCGGCTTCCTCTTCTTCGCCTGCGCCTACACGGTCTTGCTCGCCCACGCGGGGTGGTTCTCCTTGCTGGTCTTCGCGCTTCCGGTCACCGTCGCCGAAATGCTCATCGGGCCCAGTCTCGACGAGCAGGCCATCCGCGCGAGTTCGGTGCGCCGCACCGGGATCGCCCTCGGCGCGATGAGCGCGGCCGGGGCCGTCGGCAGCCTCGCCGGCGCCAGCCTCGGCGGCGTTCTCGTGCAGCTGCTCAGCGGCGACGGCGTCTGGCTCGTGCTGATCAGCGTGTCCGTCGCCGCGGCCGCGGCCAGTCTCCTCCTGCCGAAAGCGCGGGTCCGGCATGCCTGAAACGGTCGTCCTGCTCAACCCCCGTGACCTGGTCGTCGACGCCGCGCGCCGGCTCGGGCTGGCGGTGGTCGTCGTCCTCGCCCCCGGCGGAGCCGACCCCGGCCCCGTGCCGGGCCTGCTCCTGCGCAGCCCGTGGACCACCGATCCCGCCGGGCTGGTGGCCCGTCTGCGTGAACTGGATCTGCCCGGGCCGGTCTCCTGCTTCGGGTTCGGCGAGGCCGGCTGCTCGGCGGCGGCCGTGGTCAACGAGCGGATGGGCTGGCCGGGCACCCGGCCGGGCGCGCTGGAGACGTTCCGGGACAAGGCGAAGCTGCGCGCCGCGGTCGGCGACCGGGCCGGCGTCCCGGTCGCGCACGCGGTCTGCGACACCCTCGCCGAGCTCGGCCGGGCGATCACGCGCATCGGGTTCCCCTGCATCGTCAAGCCGGCCGACGGCACCGGCAGCGCGGGCGTGACCCGGCTGGACGGCCCGGCCGACGCCACCGCGCGGCTCGCCGGGCCGGAGCTCGAGCGCCCGCACCTGGTCGAGGAGTTCCTGCGGGGCACCGAATACAGCGTCGAGGCGATGAGCTCGCCCCGGGGCCACCGCATCCTCGCCGTCACCGAGAAGGCGACGACCGGTGCCCCGCACTTCGTCGAGACGGGCCACACCCTGCCGGTGGACCTCGGTGCCGGGCCGGCCGCGGCCGTCGCGGACGTCGTCGCCGCGACGCTCGACGCCGCGGGGTACCACTACGGCGTCTCGCACACCGAAGTGATGCTGACCGACGCCGGTCCCCGGCTGATCGAGTCGCACGGCCGCCCGGGCGGCGACCGGATCAGCGACATGCTCCGCCTCGCGCTGGGGGAGGACGTCTTCGCGCAGACGATGGCGGTCGTCTTCGACCGGCCGACCCCGGACGGCCCGGCCCGGCGCCGCGTCGCCGGGATCCGCTACGTGACGTTCCCCGGCGACGCGCCGGTGCCCGGAGTCGACGTCGCGGCGGTCGCGACGCTGCCCGGGGTCGTGGAAGCCCACCTGTCGGCCACGCCCGGCGCCCGCCCGCCGGCGGTTCGCCGGTCGCGGGACCGGCACGGGTTCGTGGTCGCCGTCGGCGACACCCGCGAAGAACTCGAAACCCACCTCGCCCACGCTGTCGCGGCGTTCACCCGCGGGTCGTGAAACCCGCCACCCGAAAGGACCGGCTCGTGCCCTACAAGATCCTCGTCCTGGTCTCCGAAGTCGCGAAGTTCCGCCTGGACAACCACTCCATCATCCCGAGCGCGTTGCACCGCGAGGGGCACGACGTCCACATCGGCGACATCGACACCCTGTCGATCCACGATTCGGTCGTCGTCTGCGACCGGGTCCGGCTGACCGAGGAGTACCTGACCGGGCACGACTTCCCGGCGCTGTCGGAAAGCTACGCCTCGGCCGAGGACTTCGACCTCGTGTGGGTGCTCGCCGGCACCAATCCGGAAGTGCAGGCGGACAGCTTCCAGCTGCTGTGGGTGCTGAACCAGCGGGTGCCGTTCGTCAACGAGGCCGCCGCGCTGTTCTACCTCAACTCCAAGACGACGCTCGGATCCGTCGTGCCGCGGGAGAACCTGCCCGCGTCCTACGTCTCGAACGACTTCGACTTCCTGACCGGGCTGGTCGAGGCGGACGCCGAGCGCACCTGGGTGCTCAAGCCCACCAACGAGGGCTGCGGCGCCGACGTCTACTTCCTGTCGAAGACCGAGCGCAACCGGGCCGCCCTGCTGCAGTCGGCCACCGGCAACGCCGTGCCGCGGTACGAGATGTACAGCCGGGAGATCATCGGGCTGGCCAAGCGGTACACCGCGGTCCAGGAATACATCCCCAACGTGCGGGAGAACGAGAAGCGCGTGATCATCGCGGGCGAGGTCCCGGTGTGCGGCTTCCGCCGGTTCCACTTCGAGCACGACGACCGCGCCAACGTCACCCTCGGCACCAAGTTCGAGGGCCTGACGCTGACGCCGGAGGAGGACGGCTTCGTGCGCCGGCTCGGCAAGCGGTTGATGGAGCACGGCGTCTTCTACTCGGGCATCGACCTGGCCTACCCGTACGTCATGGAGTTCAACCTGGTGAACCCGGGCGGGCTGAACTACTCCTTCCGCGCCACCGGCGTCGACCAGTCGTCGGAGGCGGTCACCACGGTGCTCAACGCGCTGCGCGCCCAGGGCCGCCTGCCCTGACGGCCAAGAGCCGCCCGGCACCGTTGCCGGGCGGCCGCCCGGTCACGCCGCCCGAGGTACCTGGTGCCATTCGGGCAGGTCGTCCTGGACGTGGAACGGCCGCCGGGCCCAGTCCATCGTGGCCCACGGCCCGGCGAGGTCGTCGAGCGAGCTGACCCGCACCGGCCGGTAACCGGGGTCGGGAGCGTCCGCGGCCTCCACCGGGTAGACGAGTTCGACGTACCGGTGGCCGGGGTCGGCGGCGAGGAAGACCACCGGTCCGCCGCCCGGCTCGGTCTCGCGCACGTACCGCGCCACCTGCCAGCCGGCACCACCGGACAGCCCGGCGAAGACGCCGGTGGTGGCCAGCAGGTGCCGGCAGCCTGCTGCCGCGACGTCGAAGTCCAGCCAGTGCACGGTGTCGTAGATCCGGTAGTCGATGTTCGCGAACCGGATCCCGCTGCCGATGCCGGCGATGATGAACGAGTCCATCGGCGCCGACTCCGCCCCGAACGACCGGCTGCCGAACGGCTGGATCCCGGCCACCCGCACCTCCGGGGACGCTTCCCGCAGGTAGCGGCCCATTCCGCTGGTGGACGCCCCGGTGCCGACCCCGCCGACCAGGGTCAGCCCGTCGACGCCCAGCTCCTCGACGACGGTGCGGGCGACCCCGCGGTAGCCGAGGTAGTGGACGTCGTCGTGGTACTGCTGCATCCAGTAGGCGTCCGGGTTCGCTTCCAGGTACTTGTGCACCAGCCGGACGCGGATCTCCTGGTCGTGCTTGAGGCTCGCCGACGAGGGCACCTGCTGGAAGGTGGCCCCGAGGTAGGTCAGCTGGGTCCGGATGCCGGCGTCGACCGAGATCGACGCGAAGATGTGGCACTTGAGCCCGAATTCGCGGCAGACCAGCGCCAGGGCGTGCCCGTAGATGCCGCTGGAGCTGTCGACGAGCGTCTGCCCGGGCCGGACGACCCCGCGGTCCAGCAGGTCCTGGACGGCCGCGCGGACCGAAGCCACCTTCATGACCTCGAACCGCAGGACGTAGATCCCTTCGCCGAGATCGATGAGGTCGGGATCGGCGAGCTTCTCCGAAAAAGACCGGTACACGTGCAACCCTTCCGTCGACGGCTCCGGACAGCGGTGCCGGACCCGGTGTCTGAGTGCGGGCCCCACCGTAGGACGGAAAAGGAGCGAGCCTCTCATTCCGCGGCAGAATCGTCAATACAGGAGAAAGCTTTTCTTCTGCACGCTCGAAGGTGTTCTCCGGAATTGCGGGATGTGCGTCGCTCACGCCGGACCGTGCGAACCGCACGGGCGCCGGGCACGACGTGCAGGTGACCGGGTTGGAGCAGCGTCGAAATCCTCAGCGGGGGTTCGTCTGCCAGGCGGTGATCCGGGCACTGATCATGATGACCAGCGCAGCGGCGGCGACCAGGGCCACGGCCGCGACGGTGTCGACGTCGCGCACGATCGCCGCGTCCTCAGTGAGGCGACCGCCGATCGTGGACAGCACCTGGTTCGCGAGGAAGGCGGCCCACCACCAGGAGACCAGCTCGGCGCCCTGCGTCGGATACAGCCGTCCCGTACCGCGCGGTCGCTGGGGGTTGCTGGCGTTCCAGACGTCCCGGACGACCATCTGCGGGAACCAGAAGCTGACGATCGGCACGATCCAGCCGAGCACCGCCCACGTCGGCGAGTGCCGGTGCGGGGCGGGTTCGATCACCTCGGCATTGGTGCGAGCGAGCCAGAGCCACCGCATGAAGACGATCCCGGTGACGGCCTGGACCCCGAGGTAGGTCCAGCCCACGGCCAACCGGACGGAAACGAGGATGGCACCCCACTCGCCCGCGACGTCCGCGAGGCCGACCGCGGTGGTCACGACGATCAGGATCGCGGACGCGCTGCGCCACCCAGCGAGCGCCTGCGACGTTCAGGGTAAGGCGCAGCCGCTCGCGAACTGACCGGCTTCAGCGAAACAGGAGATCTGCGACAGAGCCGTTGAAGGTCGCCCCGCCGAACCCGGCCTCGCCCGTGAAGGCCGCTCTCTCGAAGCAGGCGCTGTCCGTCAAGGTCGCGCCGGAGAACCACCCGCCGTCGGTGAAGGTCGTCATGGGGCACAGGGCCTCGCCGGAGAAATGAGCCGAGGAGCACGGTGGCCGCCTTGCTCACAGGGGTCCCCAAACCTCGGCCTGCTGGTGCAGCCGGCGCTGTACCAGCGTCACGGGTGCCGGGGTGGGCCCGGACGGCGTGACGAGGTAAAGGGTGTTGAGCGGCGGGATTCGCGTGTGGTGCACCACCTCCAGTGAGCCGGCCGCCAGAGCGGAGTCCGCCAGGTAACGCGGCAGGACGGAAATTCCCGCGCCGGCGACCACGGCAACCAGCACGGCCCGCAGGTCCGGCACGATCATCGAGACCGGGTTGGCCGGCCGGCGGCCGAACTCGCTTCGCCAGTAGCGGCGGACGATCGGCAGTTCACGGCCGTAGGCCACGATCGGCAGGTGGGCCAAGGCCGCCGCGGGGTCTTCGTCCAGCCGGTCCCGATCGATCGAGCGGGCCGTCGTGGGCGTCGCCACCAGGACGAATTCCTCGTCGACGAACGGCGTGGCGGCCAGCCCACGCCGGTCGGCCGCGGGCCGGACGGAGGAGACCACCAGGTCGAGCTCGCCCTCGGCCAGGGCGGAGAGCAGGTCCTCGGCCAGTCCGAGCGTGAAGGCCAGCTGCAGGCCCTCACCGACCAGGGGGGCCAGAGCCGGGACCAACCGCGAAGCGGTCAGCTCTCCGGCCGCCCCCAGCCGGACCGTGCCTTGACGGGCTCGGCGGTCGGCGTCCTCGACCAGGGCGCCGCCCAACTGGTCGAGGGGCGAGGCGACGCGCCGGGCGAGCTCGTGGGCCCGCGGTGTCGGGACGGCTCCGCGCCGGGAGCGTTCGAACAACACCGCGTCCAGCCGGCTCTCCAGACGCGCCAGCTGACCGCTGACTGCGGGCTGGGACACGCCCAGGGCGGCGGCAGCGGCGGTCAGGGAACCGCGGCGGTAGATCTCCAGGAAGGTCGCCAGCAGATCGAGGTCGCTCACGCAAGGGAGACTACATAAGAAACCTTATGGAACCGATCTGACACCTACGAGGACTTGATGGAAAGTAGGTGGCGTCCGAGACAAACGACCCGGAGGAGAACAAGTCATGGCGAGGATCCTGATGATCGTGTCGGCTGCCGACACCCTGGTGCTGACCGACGGCCGCACCCACCCCACCGGCTACTGGGCGGAGGAGGTGACCGCGTCCCACCAGGTGCTCGTCGAAGGGGGTCACCAGGTGGACATCGCCACCCCGGGCGGGGCCCGCCCCACCGTGGACCCCGTTTCGCTGGACGAGCGCGGCGGCGTGCAGCCTGCCGACGGCGCCGCGTTCCGCGCCTACCTCGACTCGATCGCGGCCAGCCTCGAGGCTCCGCTCGACCTCGGGTCGGTCGAGGCCGCCGGCTACGACGCCCTCTACCTGCCCGGTGGGCATGCCCCGATGGCCGACCTCGCCGACAACCGCGCGCTCGGCGCGCTGCTCACCGAGGCCGACCGGCAAGGCCGGACCGTCGCCGCGCTCTGCCACGGCGTCGCCGCTCTGCTCAGCGCGACCGACGACGACGGCACTTTCCTGTTCACCGGCCGCAGCCTCACCGGCTTCACCGACGAGGAAGAACGCCAAGGCGGCCTCGGCGACGCCGCGCCGTGGCTGGTCGAAGACCGCCTCAACGAGCGCGGTGCCCACTTCGAAGCGGGTGCACCGTGGTCGGACACCGTCGTCGTCGACGGCAACCTGATCACCGGGCAGAACCCGCAGTCCAGTGTGACCACGGCGAAGGAAGTCCTCGCCGCCCTGAAGGGCGCCTGAGGCCGATGCGACGCCGGCTGCGACCGGACTGCGACGTCGAGGGCCACACGCCGACGCGGACCCGCGCGGCCGGCCGGTGTGCCGCGCACGGCGTTGTAGGGTTCGGGCGTGGTGCGCGGAGCCGGTCGGGCCGAAGGGATGCTGCTGGCCGGGGTGGTGCTCGCGGCGCTGGTGGTGACGGGCGTGCAGGCCCGGTCCCCCGGCACCTGGTTCTTGGAAGTCGTCTGGGTCCTGCTCGGCTGGCCCGTGGTGGTGGCGCTGCGCAAGCGCTTCCCGTTGACCCGCCTGCTGTGCTGGCTGCTGGTGCTCCACGCGCTCGTGCTGTGCTACGGCGGCCAGTACACCTACGCCGAAACGCCGCTCGGGGAATGGGTGCGGGACTGGCTGGGCACCCGGCGCAACGACTACGACCGGCTCGGCCACTTCGTCCAGGGCTTCGTCCCGGCTGTGGCCGTGCGCGAAGTGCTCCTGCGCCGGACGCCGCTGCGGCCGGGGGGCTGGGTCTCGTTCCTGACGGTGAGCGTCTGCCTGGCCATCAGCGCCTGCTTCGAATTCGTGGAATGGTTCAGCGCGCTGATCGCCGGGTCCGGCGCGGACGCGTTCCTCGCGACCCAGGGCGACGTCTGGGACACGCAATGGGACATGTTCCTCTGCCTGTGCGGCGCGGTGCTTTCGGTGCTCGTGTGGCGCCGGCTCCACGACCGCCAGCTGGGACCGGGTGGGGTCACGCCATCCGGGTGAGTCCGCTGTCCGGCGTTCGGTAACGTTCGCTGATCACGGAGATATATCCTGTGTGGCTGGGGGGCACCGGGTTGTCGTCTGGGTGGGGTTCCTCGTGCTCGACCGCACCGGCGAGCAGAACTAAAGTGACAACCGAACATATGACAACTGTGGGAAACGCACGAATTCGCGGCCTGGTGACGTCCTCTGTCGCCGTTCTCGCCGCAATGACCGTGATGACGGGAGTACTGGCCCCGCCGGCGAGCGCGGCTTCGGCCGGGGCCCCGGCCGCGGTGATGCCGACGTCGGACGAGTTGCGCATCAACGCCGCCGGCGTGGTCGGGCTCACCGTCACTCCGGAACTACTGCGGATCAGCGAAAGCAACTTCGTCTACGAGATCTTCCAGGCCGCGACGCGGCAGGGCGAAATCGCGCGGGAAGTACAGCTCGAGGCGAGTGACGCCTACCTCTCCGGAAGGACGTCGTATTTCCTCGAGACCGGAATCTACGACGCCCATCAGCGGGATCTGGACCGCGAGGCGGTGTACCAGACGAGGCGAACGGAACGCCGGCCCGCGGCCACGCTGCTCGGTTTCGAGCTGACCTCGATCATGTTGGCCAAAGACGACAAGAACTTCGTCTTCGCCCTGTGGGAGCGGGCGGCCGGCGGTTCGTTCGTGAAGTCCGCCGCGGGTGCCGTTTACAGCGGAACGCCGGCGGAGCAAAAGGAATTCATCCTTCACGGCATCTTCGTCCAGCATCAGCGAGACCTGGACGCGGCCGAGGAGGCGGCCAAGAAGGAAGCCGCCGAGAAGAAGCTTCGTGACGCAAGGGTGAAGGCCGCGGCCGTCGTCGGCATGGACCCGGCACTGGCCGCGCAGCTGACGGACAAGGACTTCGTGGAGGCCATCTGGTTCCACGAACTGGCACCGCGGGATTCCGAGGTGTATTACCAGGCATACCTCAGCCGGACGCCGGAGCAGTGGCGAGCGTTCATCGACACCGGCATCTTCGACGCCGCGGCCAAGGACAAGGTGGACGACATCAAGGTTCGTGCCGCCGCCGTCGTCGGTATCGACGCCGGGTACGCCAGGTATCTCCAGGAAGGTCCCTTGATCCGCGAGATCTGGACCCGGGCGAAGCCGGGCACCGAGGTCCAGGCCGCCGCTTATCGTGCCCTGCAGAGCGAATCGCCCGCCCAGTGGCGAACCTTCCTGGAAACCGGCATCTTCACCGCCGCCGCCGCAGACAACTCCTGAGGCACCCCCGGCTCGACAATCACCCGCTGAAGCTCGTGTAGGAGAGGCCCGATTGCGGAAAGGGCAATCGGGCCTCTCTTACACGTATCTCTTGGGGGTCGAGTCCCTCGGATCCTCGTACAGCGTCACTGAATAGGGCGTTATACAGTTGGCGGACGATCATCGCCTGGCTGAGGGAGGTCGGGTCAGGGTTTACGCCCGACCCCGGCCAGCATCACCGACTCGCTGGGGTCCGCGAAGTCGATCACGGGCGTGTCGGGGCCGCTGTCCTCGGGGTGCCAGGACGCCGTCCACGTGACGCCGGGCTCCAGCAGGGCGAAGTCGCCGAACAGCGCAGTGAACTCCGCCTTCGACCGCAGCACGTGTTTGCTCACGTCGTTGTCGTACATCCGGATGATCGCGTGCAGCTGGGCGGCGATCTCCTCGGGCAGTCCCTCGTGGGTGATCTGCGACAGCACCAGGTACGAGCCTCCCGGCAGCAGGTCCCGGTACCGCGCGATGGCTTCCGGGCCCACGTCCCGGCCGTCGGGACCGGTCTGCTGAACGTGCAGCACCGCGGTGACCAGCAGGGCCAGCGGCTGGTCGAGGTCGACCACGCCGGTCCGGGCGACCGCGTCCCAGACTTCGCCGGGCTCACGCAGATCACCGTGGATCACCGCGTGGCGGGCGGGGTCGCCGTGCTGCTCCAGCAGGATCCGGGAGTGCGCGACCGCGACGGGTTCGTAGTCGATGTAGACGACCCGCGAGTCCGGCGCGACCTCGTCGGCGACCTGGTGCACGTTGCCCATCGTGGGAACACCGGAGCCGATGTCGACGAACTGCCGCACGCCCCGGGCCACCAGGTGCCGCACCGCGCGGTACAGGAACGCCCGGTTGGCCCGGGCGCAGTACATCCCCGCCGGGAACGTCGCCAGGACCTTCTTGCCGAACTCGCGATCGATCGCCCAGTTGGCCGTGCCGCCGAGATACCAGTCGTAGACCCGGGCCACGCTCGGGTGCTCCAGGTCCACTCCCGGTAAGGGCTCCTCCGCCATGCCGCCTCCCCCACCTCGCCGGACCATCGTATCGCGGCCGGTGATCGCCCCGGACGGCCCGCCGAGCCTCGCGTCACAGCCCCTCGGCGGCTCCGTTGCGCCGCGGGTCGGCGCAGGAGCGGAGCAACCCCGTCTCCGGGTGGAGGGTCACGGCTTCGAAGTTGCCGGTCAGCGAATGCCACGGGCCGAGGTCCTTCAGCCACCGCCCGCGGGCGGCGCACCGGGCGCGGAACTCCCGCTCGACCGGCTCGGCGAACCCGGACTCCAGCGTCACCCCGGGCAGCCACCCCGCGGCCGGTTCGTGGGGGCGGACGCCGAACCGGGGCGCCGCGACCGAGTCCTCGATCGGGAGCCCGAAGTCGACGATGTTCACCAGGTTCTGCAGCACGCACGCCACCAGCGACACCGACGGAGAACCCGAGGCGAGCACCGGGGTCCCGTTCCGCAGCACCAGGTTCGGAGCGAGGTACACGGTCGCGCGCTCGCCGGGCCCCGGCATGCCGCGCTGGAAGAACGACCCGCCGCCGGAGAGCTGGCCCCCCTCGGCGAACAGCCCGTTCACCCACGGGGACGCCATGTGCGAATGGGTGACCGAGGCGATGTTGCGGTCCGCGTCGACCACCGTGACGTGGATCGTGCCCGGGGACGGCACCGCCGAGGCCGGCGGGACCCACCCGAGACGCCGCATCCGGCGCGCCGCGTACTCCTTCGACAGCAGCATTTCCAAGTCGGCTGACGCCGTGCGTGGCGGGGCGTAGTAGACCTCGTTGTGCACGGCCGTCAGCAGGTCCAGCGTCTCGGCCGATTCCCAGGCCGGGCCCCACGCCCGCAGGTCGGTGTGTTCGAGCAGGTTCAGCGCCTCGACGAGCTGGCAGCCGCCGTCGTCCGGCGGCGCGGAGGCGATGACCTCGGTGTCGCGGTAGGTGCCGCGCACCGGCGCGCACCACTTCGCCTCGTACGCCGCGAAGTCCTCGGGCGTGACGACTCCCCCGCCGCGCCGGCACTCCGCGGTGAACGCCCGGGCGAAGTCGCCGAGGTAGTAGCCCAGGTCCTCGTCGCGCAGCCGTTCCAGGGTGCGGGCGAGCCGGTCCTGGCGGAGCGTGCCGCCGGGCGGGACCAGGCTGCCGCCGGGCAGGTACATCGCCCGCGACTGCTCGTGGCCGCCCAGCTCGGCGCGGTGCGCGTACATCTCCCCGAACAGGTACGGGTTGACCGGGAACCCCTCGCGGGCGACCTGGATCGCCGAGCGCAGCAGCCGTTCCCGCGGCAGCGCGCCGAACCGCTCGTGGGCGGCGCGGAACGCGGGCCACCAGCCGGGCACCGGCACGCCCCGGCCGGTGGTGAGGTCCGCGCCGGTGAAGCCGGGCAGCGGGGCCAGCGGCGCGGCCACGTTGCCGTTCAGGTAGCTCGCGGAGCCCGTCCGCGCGTCCCAGTACAGCATCGCCAGGCCGCCGGTCAGGGCCGTCATGTGCGGCTCGACGACCACCTGCGTCGCCGCGGCGGCCAGCGCGGCGTCGGCCGCCGTCCCACCCTCGCGCAGGACTTCGGTTCCCGCGCGGACGGCGATCGGGTGGGACGTGACGACCATGCCGCCGTCGGCCTCGACGGGTGCCTTGCGCCCGTAGCGCGCCTGCCGCGCGAGCGCGGCGACCGTGCCGGCGTCCATCAGGCCTCCGCGATCGACTGCCGGCGCTGCTCGTCGACCGCGGCGGGCATCGCGAAGAGCGCCACGAGGATCGAGACCACGCAGACGCCGGTCATGTACCAGCCGAAGGTCGCGTTGGTGCCGGTCAGGCCGAACAGCCACACCGCGATCAGCCCGGCCGTCGAGCCCAGCGCCGTCGTGCCGACGTTGTAGTTCAGCGCCGACGCGCTCGCCCGCACCTCCGCCGGGAAGCTCATCACGTAGGCAGTCGTGAGCGGGGCGCCGACGAAGTTGTTGATGAACGTGAACGCCACGACGGCGACCACGGCCAGCGGCAGCGACCCGGAGCCGATGGCCAGGAACGTCGGGACGGTCAGCAGCACGAACAGCCCGTAGCCGGCGATGACCGGGATGCGGGCGCCGTAGCGGTCGGCGAGCTTCCCGCCCCAGATGGCCGGGATCGGACCGACGGCGTAGGTCAGGATCGAGGCCAGCAGGGCGTTGGACTCGGCGAACCCGGCCTTCACCATCGCGGTGACGAAGTACGCCTGGATCACGAACGACCCGACCCGCTGGCCCGCGCCCAGGCCGATCGCGCGCAGCATCGCACCCCAGTGGTCGCGCACCGCCGTGCGGAACGGCGTCTGCTTGACCTTGCTGCGCTCGGCGAGCTCGGCCATCTGCCGGAACTGCGGGGTTTCCTCGACGTGACGGCGGATGTAGATGCCGACCAGCGCCATCGGGATGGCCAGCAGGAACGGGATGCGCCAGCCCCAGCTGTTGAACGCCGCCGTCGGCATCGCCGTGATGACCAGGTAGGACACCAGGGTCGCCAGCAGCGGTCCGACCGAAGTGGACGCGACGCTGAGGCCGGCCAGGTAGTTGCGGCGGTTGCCGCGCTCGTGCTCGAAGATGAAGTTCGCCGCCGTGGTGTACTCCACGCTCGCGCCGATCCCCTGCAGCACCCGGCAGAACAGCAGCACGATCGGGGCCGCGATGCCGATCGCGGCGTAGGTGGGCAGCAGGCCGATGCCCGCGGTGCCCACGCTCATCACCGCGATGGTGAGCAGCAGGACGAACCGGCGCCCCTTCAGGTCGGCGAGCGGCCCGAGGACCATCGCCGCCACCGGCCGCAGCGCGTAGGACAGCACGACCCCGGCGTAGGTCGACAGCAGCGCGGCCGTGCCGTCCCCGGCGGGGAAGAACTGCCGGGAGATGATCACGGCGAGAGTGCCGTAGAGGCCGAAGTCGTAGTACTCGACGACGTTGCCGAGCATCGCCGACAGCAGCACGCGCCGTCGCGAGCGCAGGTCCATCGCGGGGTGCCCGGACTCCGTCGTCCGGTCCACATCGTTACTGGTCACGAAGTTGCTCCTGGGTCAGGGCCGGAAACGGTCCGGGCGGAAGGGCTCGAGCATCGGGTGCCGGGCACCGGTGCGGATTTCGTACGACAGGAGTTCGCCGGCGATCAGCCCGAGCGTGGCGCCGGAGTGGGTGAAGCCGACGAAGCAGCCGGGGACCTCGGTGAGCTCGCCGAAGACCGGTTCGCCGTCGCCCGGGATCGGCTTGCGGCCGAGCTTCCAGGACGCTGCGGTCAGCGCGACGTCTTCGGACAGCAGCGCGGCGGCCTCGGCGACCAGCTCCTTGACCACCGACTCGTCGATCGAGCACTCGCCGTCGGCGGTCTCGGTGATCCGGTCCTCGTACCAGGAGTGGTCCAGGGCCAGCGTGCCGCCGGGGTTCGGGCGCAGGGCGACGCGGGGCGTGTTGAGCACGCTATTCACCCGCTGCCCGGCCGGTTCGGTCAGCACCAGCATGGCGAGCGGCGAGGCGTCCGGGATGGACACGCCGAGCTCCGCGACGACCGCGGAGGTGGCCGCCCCGCAGGCGAGGACCACGGCGTCGGCGGCGAACCGCTCCCCGTTTTTCGTGGTGACACCCGTGGCCGCGCCGTTCTCGACGACGACGTGGGCGCGCCCGGCGCCGGTGACGATCCGGCCACCCCGCCCGGTGAACTCGGCGGCGAGGTGCTCGATCAGGTGCGGCAGCGAGACCCAGCCTTCGCCGGGGTTGTGCACCGCGGGTCCGGTGACCGCCGCCGCGGCGATCCCCGGCTCTCGGACCGCGACCTCGTCCGGGGTCAACAGGTGGGACTCGTAGCCGTGCGCCACTTCCGCCCGGTGCCGAGCCTCCACGGTGGACTCGGTGGCCCAGTGGAGCCCGCCGTCGAAGCGCAGCCAGTCCCGGGACGGGTCGGCGGCGAACAGCGTGCGGTACCGGTCGATGCCCGCGAGGCGCAGCGCGTGGTAGGCGGCCGACCGGGATCCGGCCGAGTTGAGCCAGGCCAGTGACCGTCCGGACGCGCCGTCCGCCAGCTCCCCCTCGGTCACCAGCACCACGTCGGCGCCGTCGCGGCGGAGGTGGGTGGCGGCCGAAACGCCGATCACTCCCCCGCCCACCACGACAACCTGCTTGGCTGTGGTCATCGGATCGACTCCGCCTTTCGTCCTTCGTCGGCTGATTGGTGGGCGCGCTCGAGGAGCTCGAGCACGGTCACGGCGTCGACGGGGTCCACCGGGAGCGGCCCGGTGCCCGCGAGCGCCGCGTCGAGGAGCCGGTAGAACCGCCCGTAGTCCCCGGGTTCCGGCTCGACCGGCCGGGCGTCCCCCGGCACGCCGAGCGTGCCCGGGTTCTCCGGCGGCTCGTGGCCGAAGCCCGCGTCGCCCGGCTTGGCGCCCGCCACCAGCGCCGCTTCCTGCGGATCCAGGCCCCACTTCGTGTACCCGGCCGCCGAGCCCAGGACGTGGAACCGCGGCGCCGGCCGCGCGGCGAGCCCGGACATGAACAGCCTCGACCGGGTGCCGTTCGCGTGGGTCAGCACCACCAGGGCCTCGTCGTCGGCCGCGGCGTCCCCGCGCGTCACGACGTCGGCCCAGACCCGCTCCACCGGCCCGAACAACACCACGGCCTGGTCGACGAGGTGACTGCCCAGGTCGTAGAGGATGCCGCCGCCCTCGGCAACGGTGGCTCGCGCCTTCCAGCCGCGGAACCCACCGGGCTGCCACCATTCGAACCGCGACTCGAACGTGTGCACCTCGCCCAGCGCGCCGCGGTCCACCAGCCCGCGCAGAGTCCGGAAGTCGCCGTCCCAGCGCCGGTTCTGGAACACCGTCAGCTGCCGCCCGGCCCGTTCCGCCCTGGCCACCAGCAGGGCAGCCTGCGCGGCGGTCGGCGCGAACGGCTTGTCCACCACGACGTGCAAGCCACGCTCGAGCGCCGTCGTGGCCAGCTCGTCGTGGGTCCACGGCGGTGTCCCGACGACCACGAGGTCCACGTCGGACGCGCGGGCGAACAGGTCAGCCGCGCCGGGCAGGACGGTGGCTCCCGGGTGTTCGGCGGCGGCCTGGGCCGCGCGCTGCGCGTCGCCGGTGACGATGAAGTCCAGCGAGTAGCCGTCGTCGTGGTCGAGGAACGGCGCGTGGAACACCCGGCCCGACACGCCGTAGCCGAGGACCGCCGTGCGGATGGTCATGACGGCTCCACCCCGTAGCTCTCGCGGACGCGCTCGGCCGGGATCCGGCCTTCGGCGACGTCGCGGCGCACCTGCTCCGGGTCGCGTTCGGACGGTGGTCCGTAGCCACCCGCGCCCGCCGTCAGGACGGACACCCGATCGCCCGGTTGCAGCCGGGTGTAGCCGTGCGAGATGGGTTGCGCTCCTTCGGAAAGCTCGACCCCGGCCGAGGCCCCCGGCTCGCCGCCGAACAGGCCCCACGGCCGGCTGCGCTGCCGGGAGGTGTCGAGCCAGAAGTGCACGTCGGAGTCCTCGACGCGGACTGTGCGCCGGATGCCCATCCCGCCGCGGGTGCGGCCGTCGCCGCCGGAGCCGTCGATGAGCGCGTACTCCTCGACGACCAGCGGGTATTCGGTCTCCAGCGCCTCCACCGGCAGGTTGCTCGTGTTGGTCATGTGCACCTGGACGCCGTCCATGCCGTCCTTGCCGAGCCGGGCGCCGCAGCCGCCGCCGATGGTCTCCAGGTAGACGAAGTACCGCCCGGTGCGGGCGTCGACGCCGGAGAAGTGCACGCCGGTGTTGGCGCCGTTGCTCGCCGCGGTCACGGCGGCCGGCACCGCCTCGGCCAGGGCGCCGTGGATGAGGTCGACCACCCGCTGGCAGGTTTCACTGCGCCCGTTCACGGCGGCGGGTTCGGCGCAGTTGAGCACCGACGCTTCGGGCGCGGTGATCGTCACCGGCCGGTGCAGGCCCGCGTTGGCCATGATGTCCGGGTCCACCAGCGTCTTGAGCGAGTAGTAGACGGCGGCGTACAGCGCCGTCCAGACGACGTTCACGCTGGCCCGCACCTGCGGTGGGGCGGCGAAGTCGAAAGCGATCTCGTCGCCGCGGACGGTCACCGTCACGCCGAGGCCGAGTTCTTCGTCGAGTTCCGGGCAGTCGAAGCGGTCGGTGAACTCGTACACCCCGTCGGGCACCTTCGCGATCGCCGCGCGGGTCCGCCGCTCGGTGTAGTCCAGCAGCGCCTCCCCCGCGGCCACCAGCGTCCGGCGGCCGTACCGCCCGGCCAGCTCGGTGTACCGGGTGACCGCGAGGCGGTTCGCCGCGATCTGCGCCCGCAGGTCGGCCCGCCGCTCGTGCGGGACCTGGCAGTTGAGCAGGATCAGCTCGAACAGGTCCTGCTGCAGCTCGCCGCGGCGGATCAGCCGCACCGGCGGGATGCGCAGCCCCTCCTGGAAGATGTGCGCGTGGCCGCGGTCGCCGAAGTCGGCGTGGTGGGCCAGGTTGGCGACCCACGCGGTGATCTCGCCGTCGAGGAACACGGGTGAGACCAGCACGATGTCCGGCAGGTGCGAACCGCCGCCCGTGAACGGGTCGTTGCCGATGAAGGTGTCGCCCTCGTCGATCGACCCGGCCGGGTACCGCCGGGTGATCTCGTCGACGATGCCCATCAGCGAGCCCAGGTGCAGCGGCGAGCCGCCTTCGTCCTGCGCGAGCATCCGGCCCGCGGCGTCGAAGACCGACGCCGTGCAGTCGCGGCGTTCCTTGATGTTCGTCGAGTAGGCCGCGCGCACCAGCGTCTCGCCCATCTCCTCCACGATGGAGGACAAGGCGGAGCCGAGCACCTCGACCAGCACGGGGTCCTGCGTCATCTGCGTCTCCTCGTTCATCGGCCCACCGCCACCACGAGGTTGCGCAGGCCGTCGACGGTGGCGACGTCGCCGGGCAGCAGCAGGGTGGTCGTGTCCATCTGCTCGATCACCGCGGGGCCTTCGACGCGGTGCCCCGGCTCCAGCCGGGTGCGGTCGTAGACCGGGCACGGCGTGAACCCGCCGCTTTCCGGGAGGTAAACCTCTCGGGTGGTGCGCACGGCCGCGGCGGGGTCGGCGGCGCCGAGCGGCGCCCGGTGCAGCTCCGCCCGCGCGACCTCGCCGATCGCGCGGAGCCGGAAGGTGACGATCTGCACCGCCTCTTCGTCCGCGGAGTAGCCGTACATGCGCTCGTGCTCGGCGGCGAACAGCTTGGCCAGCTGTGCGACGGTTGCCGCGCTCACCCGGCCGTCGGGCACCTGGACGGGCAGCTCGTAGTTCTGGCCCGCGTACCGCATCTCCGCCCATCGCTCGAGGCGGCGGCGCTCCGGCGGGACGTTCTCCTCGGCCAGCCACGCCTCGGCCTGCTCCGCCAGTTCCGCGAACACGTCCGCGACGTCGCGCTCGCGCTCGTCCCCGGCCAGGCTCGTCATACGGGTCCGCACGAAGTCCGCCCGGATGTCGGTCATCAGCAGCCCCGCGGCGCACTGCGCGCCCGGGGTTTCCGGGACCAGCACCGTGCGCATCCCGAGTTCCTTGGCCAGCCGCACCGCGTGCAGCGGCCCGGCGCCACCGAACGGCACCAGCACGTATTCGCGCGGGTCGTAGCCGCGCTGCACCGAGATGACGCGGATCGCGCGCGCCATGTTGGCGGTGATCACCCGGATGATGCCCTGGGCCGCGTCGAGCACGTCCATGCCGAGCGGATCGGCCACGGTGGACACCGCGCGGGCGGCGGCCCCGGCGTCGATCTTCATCTGCCCGTCCAGCAGGTACTCCGGGTTCAGCACGCGCAGCACGACGTTCGCGTCGGTGACCGTCGGCTCGGTGCCGCGGCCGTAGCAGGCCGGACCGGGGTCCGCGCCGGCGCTGCCCGGGCCGACCTTCAGCGCGCCGCCGGCGTCGATCCAGGCGATCGACCCGCCGCCGGCGCCGACGGTGTGGATGTCGAGCATCGGCGCCCGCACCGGCCGGCCGTCGATTTCGGTGCCGTTGGCGACCTTCGGGACGCCGTCGCGCACCAGCGAGACGTCCGAGGAGGTGCCGCCGACGTCGAAGGTGATGATGTCCGGGTAGCCCGCGGCGCGGGCGATCTCCGCCGCGCCGACCACCCCGGTGCTGGGACCGGACAGGACCATGCGCGAGGGCATCCGCTCGGCCGCCTCGAAGGGGATGATGCCGCCGTTGGACTGGGTGACGTGCGGGGTCGCGGTCAGCCCGCGCTCGGCCAGCGTGCCGCGCAGGCGCGCGAGGTACCGGGAGACCACCGGCCCGAGGTAGGCGTTGATCACCACGGTGGACAGCCGTTCGTACTCCCGGAACTCCGGCAGCACCGCCGAGGACACCGACACGTGCACGCCTGGCAGCTCCTCGGCCAGGATCCCGGCGACGAGCTGCTCGTGTTCGGGGTGCACGAAGCTGTAGAGCAGGCAGACCGCGACCGCCTCGACCCGCTGGTCCCGCAGCTGCCGGGCGAGCGCGCGGACCTGGACGGGGTCGATCGGCTTCTCGATCCGGCCGTCGTGCCGGACGCGCTCGTCGACGTCGAGCCGCAGGTCGCGGGGCACCAGCGGGGCGGGCTTGTCGGCCTGCAGGTCGTAGAGCGACGGCCGCCGCCCGCGGCCGAGCTCCAGCAGGTCGCGGAACCCCGCGGTGGTCAGCAGCCCGGTCCGCGCGCCGCGGTGGGTCAGCAGCGCGTTGGTGCCGACCGTGGTGCCGTGCGCGAAGTAGGAGACCTCGCCGAGCCCCCGGCCGCCGAGTTCGTCGAGCAGGCGTGACACCCCGGTCACGATCGCCCGGCCCGGGTCGTCGGGCGTGCTGGAGACCTTGCGGACGTGAAGCCTGCCGGTCTGCTCGTCGAGGGCGCAGACATCGGTGAACGTGCCACCGGTGTCGACGCCGATCCGAAGTGTCATGTGCCGGACCTCGCCAGTCGAATGAGAACCTTCTCAGTTGCCGATCGGTGAGAAGGTTCTCAGGGCGGAGTACCCTGAGTCAAGGACATCGCCGGAAAAGGGCTGTGGAGCTGGGAGGCCGTACGTGACGGGGAACGGACCCTCACTGATCGACGTGGCCCGCGCGGCCGGGGTGGCCACGGCGACCGCCGGGCGCGCGCTCGGCGGGTACGGGCAGGTCAGCGCGCGCACCCGCGAGCGCGTCCTGGCCGCCGCGGCGGAGCTCGGCTACCGCACGAACGGGCTGGCGCGCAGCATGATCACCGGCAGCACGCAGACGATCGGCGTGGTGGTCACCGACGTCGCCAACCCCTTCTTCGCCACCGCGCTGAGCGGCATCACCGACGTCACCCACCCGGCCGGGTTCGAGGTGCTGCTGGCCAACACCGGCGGCGACCTCGACGCCGAGCGGCGCGCGATCACGGTGATGTCGGAGAAGCGGGTGGACGGGGTGATCGTCGCCGCCGCGCAGCCCGGCGAAGGCGCGCACCTGAAGCAGGCGATCGGCGCGGGGGTGCCGGTCGTGCTGATCGACCGGCTGGTGCGCGGCGTCCCGGAGGCCGACACCGTGACGATCGACAACGAGCACGCCGCCACCGAAGCCGTCGCGCACCTGCTGGAGCTGGGCCACCGGCGGATCGGCGTGATCACGGAGGCGGTCTCGCTGGTCTCGGGCTCCCGCAAGCGGGGCCTGTTCCCCAGCGCCGTCCGGCTGCGCGGCTACTTCGAGGCACTCCGCGCAGCCGGCATCGAGCCGGACGAGGACCTGGTCGGGGTGGCCCGCTACGACCGTGGATCGGCCTACGACGCCACGATGCGGCTGCTGGCCCACGCGGCCCCCCCGACGGCGCTGCTGTGCACCGACAACGTGCTCGCCACGGGTGCCTACCGGGCGGTCCAGGACCGCGGCCTGCGGATGCCCGGCGAACTGTCGCTCATCGGCTTCGACGACGAGCCGTGGACCACCCTCGTCCGGCCGGAGCTGACGGTCGTCGAGCAGCCGACCTACGAGCTCGGCACCCGCGCCGGCCGCCAGCTGCTCGACCGCATCGCGGACGGCGGCCGGCCCCGCCGTCCCCACCACGTCGAACTGCACGCCAAGCTCGTCGCCCGCGGCTCCACCCTGCCCGGCTGACTCCGGGTGGCAGGATGCGGCCATGCGCTCCTTGCCGCTGGACGGCGTCACCGTCGTGTCGTGCGAACAGGCGGTCGCCGCGCCGCTGGCCACCCGGCACCTCGCCGACCTCGGGGCCCGGGTGCTCAAGATCGAGCGGCCGGGCAGCGGCGATTTCGCCCGCGCCTACGACGAAACCGTGCACGGCCTGTCCAGTCACTTCGTCTGGCTGAACCGGTCGAAGGAGAGCGTCACGCTCGACCTCAAGAGCGACGCCGCGGCCGGCGTGATGGCCGCGCTGCTGGACCGCGCCGACGTGTTCGTGCAGAACTTCGCGCCCGGCGTCGCGGAGCGGCTCGGGCTGGGCGCGGCCGCCGTGCGCGCCACCCGGCCGCGGCTGATCACCTGCTCGGTGTCGGGCTACGGCTCGACCGGGCCCTACCGCGACGCCAAGGCCTACGACCTGCTCATCCAGTCCGAAGCCGGGCTGGTATCGGTGACCGGGTCGGCGGCGGAGCCGGCCAAGAGCGGGATCCCGGCCGCGGACATCGGAGCCGGGATGTACGCGTTCTCCGGCATCCTGTCCGCGCTCTACGATCGCGAGCGCACCGGGGAGGGCACCGAACTGGAGGTCAGCCTGTTCGACTCGCTCGTCGAGTGGATGGGTTTCCCGCTCTACTACGCCGGTTACGGCGGGACACCGCCGCCGCGGACGGGCACCAGCCACGCCGCGATCGCGCCCTACGGCACCTTCGCCGCGGGCGACGGGACCGAGGTGGTCCTGGCGGTGCAGAACGACGGCGAGTGGGCGGCGTTCTGCGAACACGCGGTCGCCCGGCCGGACTGGGTCACCGACCCCCGGTTCGCCACGGGCAGCGCCCGCGTGGTGAACCGCGCGGCGCTGGAAGGCGAGATCGACGCGATCTTCGCCACGCTCACCGGCCCCGAGCTGGAGGCCCGGCTGACGGCGGGCCGCATCGCGCACGCCCGCCGCCGCGACCTGCCGGACGTCCTCGCCCACCCGCAGCTCACCGCCCGGAACCGGTTCGCGGACGTCGCCACACCCGCCGGGCCGATCCGCGCCACGCTGCCGCCGATCACGGTCCCGGGCCGCCCGCCGCGCATGGACCCCGTGCCGGAACTCGGCGAGCACACCGACGCGGTACTGACGGAATTCGGTCTCGACGCCGAAGCCTTGCGGCATCAGGGCGCGCTGTAGCGCAGAGCGATCTTGTGCTCGCCCGGACGGCCGGTCTCGACGAAGCCCAGCCGCTCGTAGAACGCCTTCGCCCGCGTGTTGACGTCGAGGACTTCGAGCACGACGTCCCGGCCGTGTGACGCCGCGTCGGCGACGAGGGTCCGGACGACGTGGCCGCCGATGCCGCGGCCCTGGTACTCCGGGTCGAGTTCGATCAGGCCGAGGACGATCTCCGTGCCGCCGTCGAGGACGGTCAGCGCGCCGGCGTCGTGACCGTCGACGGTGATCACCCGCGTGTGCGCCGTGTCGAAGTTCTTCTCGTGGTAGGCGCGTTGCGCCGGCTCGTCCCAGCCCCAGATCGCGGCGACGTACTCGCCGAGCGCGCGCCGGTGCAGCCGGAAGCAGAATTCGGCGTCGCCCGGCCGGAGCCGCCGCAGCTCGATCCGGTGCTCCACGGTTCACTCCCCCCAGGATGTGCCGGGCCCTGGCGCGGACCCCCGCCGCACCGACGGCACCCCACCCGGCTCGCCGGCGGCTTCCATCCCGCGCGCGGTCTCGACGAAGGCGACCACCTCGCGGAACCCGGACAGCACGCCGGCGGTCTCGGCCTTCGGCACCATGACCGGCACGGCCCGCGCGGCCACCAGCCCGGCGCGCGCGGAGTCCTCGGCCTCGGCGGCGACCGCGTCCTCGAGATCGAGAACCACCACGCCGGCCGCCGCCTTGGCGAAGCGCTCGGGCCGGTCGCCGGGCACGAACAGGAACGTCGTCGTGGCCACTCGGCCACGATAGCGGGTAAGGGGTCCGCCGTCGCCGGACTGCGTGATCACCCGATGCGGTCGCCGGGCCCTCAGGACGATCGTCGGCTCCACGACGAAAGGAGCCGCCGTGCGAGGTGACTGGATCCACGACTGGGTGCGGGTGGAGATGGACTACCGGGCCGGGCCCCGCCCGGTCCCGGCGCTGCGGGAGCGGCCGCCTTCGGCGCCGTGGAAGACGCTGTGGACCGCGTTGTTCCCGCCCCGCCGGGCCGGGGTGCGCCACCCGTGAGGGCGGTCAGCGGGCCGCGGCGTGCACCCGCTCGACCGTCTCGGCCAGGCCGTTCAGGTCCGGCAGGACCGCGTCCGCCACCGCCGGGTCCTGCGGGCCTGCGTGCCGGTTGACCCACACGCGCGGGATGCCCAGCGCCTGGGCGGGCACCATGTCGTGGAAGTGGCTCTGCGCCACGTGCACCCAGTTCCCGGCGGTCGCGTCGAAGGACGCGGCGAACCGCCGGAAGTGCCCGTGCCCGGGCTTGTACTCGCCGACGTCCTCCGCGGTCACGACCGCGTCGATCGGCACCGCGAGCCGCCGCTGGGTCTCCCCGATGAGGTCGCGGTCGCAGTTGGTCAGCAGGGCGAGCCGCCAGCCCGCTTCCCGCAGCGCGGCCAGCGCGGGCCGGGTGTCCGGGAACACCGGCCAGTACGGCAGCCCGGTGCCGAGCACGGACGCGTCGTCCGCCACCAGCTCCAGCCCGGCTTCGGCCGCGGTGCGGCGCACGGACTCGGCGAGCACCTCGCGGTAGCGCCGCACCGGCACCTCGGCCTGCACCTGCGGCTCGATCCCGTGGTAGACCTCCAGCAGCTGCGCGCCGCGGCCCGGGAACAGCAGCTCGAGCCCGGTGGCGATGCCGTGGCGCCAGTCCACCAGCGTGCCGAAGCAGTCGAACGTCGCCCAGCGGATCATCGTGTCCTGTCCCCCCGTGTCGGTCGGCCCCGCGCCCATCTTCGCGGACTCGACGATCACCCGCGACCGCCGGCCTCCCGACTCGGCCGGACGGTGACCGACGTCCCGGGCCGCAGGACGACGGTGTGCCGCCAGGACCCGGCCCGCACCTCGGTCCGCGTCCCGCCGACGCTGCGGATCACCGCCCGCGTCACCTTTCCGTCCCGCCAGGCGAGGTCGACCTCGAACCCGCCGCGCGCGCCGATCCCGGTCACCCGGCCCGACGCCGCCCACGCCGGAGGCAGCGCGGGCAGCAGCTCCAGCACCCCGGGCCGGGCCTGGACCAGCATTTCGAGCATCGCCGTCGGCGCGCCGAGGTTCGCGTCGATCTGGAAGATCGTGTAGCCGCCCTGGCTGTACATGTCGAAGAAGTTGGGCGCGGTCCCGTTGCCGTTGGCCACCGACGGCCGCAGCACGGTGAGCAGCAGCCGGTAGGCCCGGTCGGCGTCCTTCAGCCGGGCCCAGCACGCCGAGCGCCACGCGGTCGCCCAGCCGTAGCTGTCCATCCCGCGCGCGACGAGCAGCGCCCGCACGCCGTCGAGCAGCTCGCGCGGGGCCGTGTCGGCCGTGATGCGATCGCCGGGGAAGAAGCCGATCAGCGGGGACAGGTGCCGGTGCGTGGTCTCGCCGAGGTCGTCCGGCGACATCCATTCCTCGAGCCACCCGGTCGACGGGCTCACCCGCGGCAGGTACAGCTTCTTCTGCAGCCCGCCGATCCGGTCACCGTACGCGCGGTCGCGGCCCAGCACGGCGACGGCTTCGCGGTAGTGCTCGAACAGGTCCCAGACGATCTCCTGCGCGTAGGTGATCCCGCGCGCGTCCTGCGGGCCGTGCTCGGGCGACCAGTCGTGGTCGTCGACGAGCACCTCGCGGCCGTCCACCGTCATCGGCACCAGCCGTGCCTCCCAGAACTGGGCCGCCCCCTTGAGCAGCGGGTAGATCCGCGCGAGGTAGGCCTTGTCCTGGGTGAACGCGTAGTGGTCCCAGAGCGAGTTGCACAGCCAGGCGTTGCCGCCGGGGTGCCACCACCAGCCGGAGCCGCCGTAGATGTTGGTCGAGAACGCGACCGCCCAGCCGGCGACCTTCCCGCTCGTGTTGCGGAAGCGGTTCCTCGGGTCGTTGAACAGGCGTTTCGTGCTGTCCGTCCAGACCGGAAGCTGCGCGAGGCAGTAATCGGCCAGGGCAGTGAAGCTCTCCGGCAGCGCCGCGCGGTCGGCCAGCCAGTAGTTCATCTGGACGTTGATGTCGGTGTGGTAGTCGCTCATCCAGTCCGGCGTGTTGGTGTTCTGCCACAGGCCCTGCAGGCCCATCGGCAGGCCGTCGCGCGAGCCGGTGATCGTCAGGTACCGCCCGAACTGCAGGTAGCTCGCCTCCAGCTCCGGGTCGGGCACGTCCGGCTCGTCGTGCCGGGCGACCAGCCGCGACCACGTGTCCAGGGCCCGCTTCGCCGACGGCGACCGGCCGAGGTCCACGCTCATCCGGTCGTACAGCCGCCGGTAGTCGGCGACGTGGGTGGCTCGCAGGGCACGCCCGCCCGCGGCGAGCGCGGCCGCCGCCTTCCGCTTCGCCAGCGCCAAAGGATCGAGGGTCGCGTCGAGGAACTTCCGCGCCGCGTCGGGCACGTAGTTCGTGCCGCCGCCGAGCACGACCACGACCTCACTGCTCCCGCTGAAGGCGAGCCCTCCGGACGTGGTCACCGCGCAGGCGTACTGGAGGCCGTTGGCGAACGTGCCGGTGAACGCGCCCGGCCCGGCCGCCGGTTCACCGCGGGTGGCTTCCAGCGTCACCGACCCGGTGACGGGCCCGCCGCTGAGCCGGACCACCACGACGTCGTCGGGGTGGCTCGCGAAGTACTCGCGGCGGTACCGCGCACCCTGGTGCCGGTAGGTGATCACGACCAGGCCGTTGGCGAGGTCGAGCGTCCGCCGGTAGTCCGTGACGCCGGTGTGCGCCGGAACGGCGATCCGCAGCTTCGCGAGCAGGCCGAGTGTGCCGAACTTCTCGGTGTCGTAGGGGAACTGGCCGTCGTCCTGGAGGACGTCGTTGGCGCCGCCGGTCCACAGCGACGCGTCGGCGAGGTAGAGGAAGTCGGCGGCCGGGTCGCCGCCGACGAGGGCACCGATCCGACCATTGCCGATCGGCAGGCCCTGTTCGATGATCTTGGCCTCGCTCGACGGCGACGGGTACCACAGTGTGGTGGCCGGGGATTCGGGGACGAGGTCCTCATCGGCCGGGCGTACGACTTCAGCGTTGGCACTAAAGGGACGTAGGCCACCCAGCGCAACGCCGGCACCGACCGCGCCACCGAGTTTGAGGACGGACCGCCGCGACGGCGGGAGAGGCAGTTCCGGCATGGGTCATCCGTTCGGCGAGGGCGGAAAACGGCCGCGAAGCCCGCCAAACATATGACCTATCCGGTCCGGTGGTCAAGAATCTTCGGGATGGCCCGGTTACCGGTGATCGGCTCGCCCGGCCAGGTACTCGCGAAAGGTGATCTCGCCTTCGCGGTGCCCGGGGGCCAGGTGCCCGCCGTCGGCGTACGCGCGGAACGTCTCCCCCGGCACCTTGAGCGGGACGATCCGCCGCCGCCGCCGCCCGCTCGCCTCGCCGACCGCCTGGGCCAGCTCGGCCGCGGCGAGGATCTCCGGGCCGCCGAAGTCGGCCGCCCGGCCGGCCGGGTCGTCCAGCGCGAGGGCGGCGAGGCGGCGGGCGACGTCCCGGACGTCGACCGGCTGGAACGAAATCCGCGGCACCGGCACCACCGGCAGCCGGGAGGCGCCGGAAAGGAGGGTGCGGACCAGGCCGTGGAACTGGGTGGCGCGCTGGATCGTGTACGGCAGGCCGGAGGCGGCGACGAGCTGTTCGGTCTCGTGCTTGGCCCGGTAGTAGCCGAGCGGGACGCGGTCGACGCCGACGATGGAGACGTACACCAGGTGCGGGCCGCCGGCCCACCGCGCCGCCTCGACCAGCGTGCGCGCCAGCTGCGCTTCCCGCCCGAAGTAGTCGGTGGCGCAGTGCACCACCACGTCCACGCCGGCGACGGCGGTGTCGACCCCGCGCCCGGTCCGCAGGTCGCCGCGGACGACCTCCGGCGCGGCCCGGCGGCTCAGCACGCGGACCTCCTCGCCCGCCGCCCGCAGCCGGGCCACCACGGCGCTGCCCAGCTGCCCGGTCCCGCCGGTGACCAGGATCCGCACGTCGACCACCTCCGGCGTCATCCTGGCACGGCGCGGGCCCGCCGGGGAACGGCTTCCCGGCGGGCCCGCGCGGTCTGGCTCAGCCGCGGTTGATGGTGAACGTGGTGGTGCGGTTGCGGATGTCCTCGGCGTTGTCGGCCAGGGTGAGGCCGGTGAAGGTCGCCGAACCGACGGCCGGGCCCTGATCCGGCTCCGGCAGCTCGTTGGCCCAGATCCCGATCCCGGACTTGGCGTCGAAGGCGTCCCCGCTGCGGTGGGCGCCGGTGATCGACACGTTCGTCAGCACGGTGTCCTCGATCGGGTGCTCGGGTCCGCCGTTGTACTTGGTCTGGAACATGATGCCGCTGTAGGTCGGGCTCTGGATGTCCACATCGGACACCCGGATGCCGCGGAACTCCTTGGACGCGGAGAACAGCCAGATCGCCGGGAACGTCTGCTGCCCCCAGAAGTGGCCGCCGTCCCGGACCAGGGAGGCGTTCTGGACCGTCGTCGGCTGGGGCCCGAACCCGAGGAACGGGTAGCCGAAGTCGAGCGAGCTGATCGTGATCGCCGAGTACGTCAGCGTGTCCGCGATGTAGAGGTTGCGGAAGGTGTTGTTGTACCCGCCGTAGACCGCCAGCCCGGCCGCGCGCCACGGGGTGAGCGCGGTGAGGTTCTCGAACACGTTGTCGTACTGGTTGCCCGGGTTGAGGTCCGTGGCGGCGAACAGCGCGAAACTGTCGTCACCGGTGGACCGGGCCTCGATGTTCGTGACGTGGTTGCCGGTGCTGCCGTTGGTGAGGTTGACGCCGTCGGCGAAGGTGTCGCGGATCCGGGAGTTCCTGATCGTGGTGTTGTCCACGTTCGTGCCCCAGACCATGACCACCTGGTGCTCCACCCAGATGTTGTCGATCGTCAGGTTCGCGACGTTCGTCAGGTTGAACACCTTGCCGGGGCCGTCGATCCGCGAGGTGTAGTTGCCGAACACGGCGAACCCGCCGAACGTCGAGCCGTTCGCGCTCGCCTGGACGTCGATGCCGATGTCGGTGTTCTCCTGTCCGGCCGGTGCGGAGAACTTCGTGAACCACGGTCCCGCGCCGGTGACCGTGACCGCCTTGCCGTAGACGGTGAGCTTGCTCGACAGCGCGTAGTTCCCGGCCGGCAGGTAGACGCCGGTGAGGGCGGTGTCCTGCCGGACCTTGTCGAGGGCGTTCTGCACGTCCTGCTGGGTGAACCCGGCGGGCACCGCGAAGTGCGCCGGGTCCGGGTTCGCGACCGCCGTCGCCTGCTCGAAGCTGACGAAGTCGATCGCGTAGTTCGTCGTGTTCGCCGCGTCCTTCTGCAGCTTGATCCGGCTGCCCGCGGGCACGGTGGTGCCGAGCAGCGTGCTCGCTTCGTCGTAGATGTGGCGCGGCCCGGCGCCCGGGGAGTTGCCCGGGCCGGTTTCGGCGCCGTAGAGCCACGCGTAGCGGGACGTCAGGTCGATCGCCTTGAGGAAGGTGCCGTCGACGTAGACGTTCAACGTCGCGTTGATGCCTCCGCCGCCCGCGGCGTCCGGGATGGAGAACCGGGTGACCAGGGTGTTGGTCGCCGCGCGGGTGGTGAACTCGACCGAGGAGCCGGTGGAGTTCAGCGTGACGGCCCGGCGTCCCGACGCCTCGCCCGCGAGGTCGCCGATCGTGCGGTTCGGGCCGACCACAGCCGCGCCACCCGCGACGACGCCGTCCTCGGCTTCGTACGTGTCGTAGGGCATGTTCGCGCCCCGGCCGGCGAACAGCGCCTGCGTGCCAGTGTTGTTGCCCTGCTTGACGGGCAGCTCGTTGGCGTCGTTCGCGACGGCCGTCTTGACCGTGTAGCGGCCGTTGACCGCGGTCCACGTGCCGAGGGTCACCGGCGTGGCGGTGGCGCCCGCGGCGATGGTTCCGGTGTAGCTGCCGGTAAGCGTCTTGACGACGGCGCCGTTCTGGTCGGTGATCGTCACCGTGACGCCGTGGGCGCCGCCCGCGCTCGCCACGGTTCCCTGGTTGCGCAGGGTCGTGGTGAAGGTGACCGTGCTGCCCGCCGACGGGTTGCCCGGTGACCACGCGGTCGCCGCGACGAGGTCGGAGCTCGGCACCGGGCTGACGACCAGGGCCGTCGAGCTCGTGTAGGCGTTGTTGGCCTCGTTCTGCTCGAGGACGGCGTTCGCCTCGTCGACCTTGGCCGTGAGCTGGTAGCTGCCCGCGTCCCGGGTGCCGATGTTCGCCGACACGGTCGCCGACGCGCCGGCGGCGAGCGCACCGACGTTCGCGGTGCCCACCTTGGTCGTGCCCAGGTACAGGTTGACGCCGGTCGCGCCGGAAGCCGCCGTCCCGGCGTTGCGGACGGTCGCCGACGCGGTGATCGCGTCGGTCTCCACGGGGTTCTGCGGCGTCCAGGACACTCCCGAGATCGTCAGGTCGGGGTTGGGTGCGGGGACGCCGAAGACCTGGAACTCCGCGACCTGCCCGCCGCCCGCGCCGGAGTTGGCGGTGACGCGCAGGCGGACGTCGGCGGCGCGGCCGCCGAGCGGGATCGTCACGGTGTTGCCGGTCGCGGGGGTGAAGCTGTAGCTCTGCGCGGCGGCGAGGGTGGTGAAGGCGGAAGAGCTCTGCTCCCGGCCTTCGACGGCGATCGTCTGGGTCCGGGGACCCCACGCGGGGTCGGGGTTGAGCTTGACGACCACCTGGTTCAGGTCGGCGTTCGCGCCGAGCGCCACGGTGAGCAGGTTCGGGTAGGTCCCGCCGCCGCCCTCCCAGTACGTGGCCGGGGAGTCGTCGTTGGCGTTGGCCGCCACGTACGTCCACTCCGTCGAGGAGGCCGTGATCGGCTTGCCGGGTGCGAGGTTCGTCCCGGCCTGGGTCCCGGTGCGGGTCACCGTGGTGCTGTTCGCCGACTGGTTGCCCGCGGCGTCCCTCGCGCGGACGAAGTACGAGACGGTGACGCCGTCGGGCTGGGTGTCGGTGTAGGTCAGCACGTTGCCGGCGACACTGCCGCGAAGCTGGTTGTTCGCGTATACGTCGTAGCCGGTGACACCGGTGTTGTCCGTCGACGCCGACCAGGTGAGCCGGATCTGGCCCCGGTCCGGCTGGGTGTAGGCCAGGGTGCCGGGGGCGGACGGCGGCTGCGTGTCCCCACCCGCCGGGCCGTGCACCTCGAACTCCGACAGCTGCGCGGCCGGCCAGCCGGTGTTCGCGGTGACGTTCAGCCGGACGTACCGGGGCTTGCCGGTGACGTCCACGGTGACCGTGTTGGCCTTGGCCGGGTCGAACACGTACCCGGCCGAGGGCTTCAGGTCGGTGAAGGTGGTCCCGTCGGTGCTGCCCTGGACGCTGAAGGTCTCGGTGCGGGCGCCCCAGTCCGCGGCCGGCAGCTTGAGCACGAGCTGCGCGACGTCCGTCGGCGCGCCGAGATCGGCCTGGACCCACTGCGGGAACTGGTTGTTCGTGCTTTCCCAGTAGGTGGCCTGGTTGCCGTCGCCGAGGTTCGCCGCGGGGTAGCCGGCGAGCTGGCTGCTCGCGGTGAAGGTCGCGGAGGCGGCTTGGGCCGCGGGCTGGACGGCCGCGGCGGCAGCGGCCGGGGCGGCGCCCGCCGGTGTGGCCGGCGTGGCGAGGAGCAGGGACAAGGCGGCGCAGGCGGCCGCGCGTAACAGCATTCGCTTCGTTCTCATGCGGGTCCTCGGATCCGGGGAGGAGGGAGACGACTCGGAGCGAAACCGAAATCTTCCGGACGTGTGCCTTGATCTGCCGATTGACTGTCCGGTTCTTGCGTCGATTCGTTCAAGAGTTACAGTGACGGGCGTCTCAAGTCAACGCCCGCGCAGCAAAAAGGCCTCCCCGCGCCGGACGCGGGGAGGCCTGGACGGTTTCGCTCAGGCGTGCACGGCACCCAGCCGGATCGCGCGGAGGCCGGAGGCGTTCACCGGCTCGCCGCAGTGCGCGCAGACGGTGGCCGGCTCGAGGACCTCGCCGCAGGCGTGGCGCCAGAGGGTGGGCGGTTCGCCCTGGTGGACGTACTTGTCACCCCAGGCCATCAGGCCGAGCAGGATCGGCTGCAACGCGCGGCCGGCTTCGGTCGGGTGGTACTCGTGGCGCGGCGGGTGGGCTTCGTACTGGACCTTCTCCAGGACACCCGCGTCGACGAGCTTGCGCAGCCGCGCGGCCAGGATGTCCCGGCTGGCCCCGGTGTTCTCGGCAATCTGGTTGAACCGCCGCTCCCCCAGCATGATCTCGCGCAGGGCGAGGAGGCTCCACCGCTCGCCGACGACCTCGAGGGCCTCGGCGACCGAGCATTCGCGACCACGCCGGACCATGCCACCTCCACGGGATTGAAAATCCAACCTAGCACGTCAGCTGCCTGTGACGTGGCGTACAGCTGAGTTGTGTATTCCAACTCGCCAGGCGTATACCGAAGACATCCCCGATCTGCGAGGAGGCAGACGTCATGACGGACGCGGTGATCGTCGACGCGGTACGGACCCCGATCGGCAAGGGCAAGCCGAACGGCTCCCTCGCCGGCATGCATCCGGTCGACCTGCACGCCCACGCCCTGCGTTCGCTCGTCGAGCGCACCGGCCTCGACCCGGCCCGGATCGACGACGTGATCAGCGGCGCGGTCGGCCAGATCGGCGAGCAGAGCATGAACACCGCACGCTGGGCCGCGCTCGCCGCCGGGCTGCCGGAATCGGTGCCCGCGGTGACCGTCGACCGGCAGTGCGGCAGCAGCCAGCAGGCGATCCACTTCGCCGCGCAGGGCGTCATCGCCGGCGCGTACGACGTCGTGATCGCCTCCGGCGTCGAGTCGATGAGCCGGGTGCCGATGGGCAGCCAGGTGGCCGGGCGCGACCCCTTCGGCCCGCAGGTCGCCGCGCGCTACCCCGAAGGGCTGGTCCCGCAGGGCATCAGCGCGGAGCTCATCGCCGCGAAATGGGGGTTCAGCCGGGCCCGGCTGGACGAGTTCTCCGCGGAAAGCCACCAGCGCGCCGCGAAGACGTGGGCGGACGGCGGGTTCGCCGGCGAAGTGGCACCGCTCAAGGCACCCGGACCCGACGGCACCCTGCGCGAGGTCACCACCGACGAAACGGTCCGGCCGGGCACCACGCCGGAGATCCTCGCCGGGCTGAAGCCCGCGTTCCGCGCCGACGTCTGGGAGCAGCGGTTCCCGGGCCTCGGCTGGCACGTCACCGCGGGCAACTCCTCACCGATCAACGACGGCGCGGCCGCCCTGCTGATCACCAGCGCGGAGACGGCCGCGGCCCTGGGCCTGAGGCCCCGCGCCCGCATCCACAGCTTCGCCGTGGCCGGCGACGACCCCCTGTTCATGCTGACGGGCATCATCCCGGCCACCCGCAAGGTCCTGGCCAGGGCCGGCCTGGCGGTGGCGGACATCGACGCGTTCGAGGTCAACGAGGCGTTCGCCAGCGTCGTGCTGGCCTGGCAGCAGGAGATCGGCGCCGACCCGGCCAAGGTCAACGTCAACGGCGGCGCCATCGCCCTCGGCCACCCCCTGGGCGGCAGCGGCGCCCGCCTGGCCACCACGCTGCTGTCGGTCCTGGAGCAGACCGGCGGCCGCTACGGCCTCCAGACGATGTGCGAGGCAGGCGGCCTGGCCAACGCGACGATCATCGAGCGCCTGGACTGACCCGTCGTGCGTGGTGAGGCGGGTGGGAACC
>NZ_JMQI01000061.1 GCF_000695625.1 Amycolatopsis rifamycinica | reverse complement strand
CCCCGCCGCCGACGTTCCTCAGGCGGCCTGGCCCGCCGCGCCGTCGGCGGGCTGGTGCGCCAGCACGCGCTGCACCAGTTCCGGGTCCATCAGCGCGGTCGGCGGGTCGATCAGCCCGGCCACGCGCATGAACGCCTTGACGATCTCCTGGTCCTTCGACGCCGCGTACTGCAGCAGGCCCATGAAGGCGTTGCCCTGCTCGATCTCCGGGGTGCGCTCCCCCTCCACCTCCGGGAAGGCGAGGTCACCGCTCGCGGACACCGCCCACGGCGCGTCCACGACCTGGCCGATGTCGCGGAAGTAGGCGTACTGGTCGACTTCGCCGGCCCGCAGGTGCTCGCGCAGGGTGAACGCCTCCCAGGCGGCGACGCTCATGCCCTGGCCGTAGACCGGGTTGAAGCTGCAGATCGCGTCGCCGAGCACGAGCAGGCCGGCCGGGAACTCGGTCAGGTGCTCGTAGCGGCGGCGGACGCTGGCGGGGAAGCCGAAGGACGTCGCGTCGTCGAGCGGCTCGGCGTCCTTGATGCCGTCGTAGACGTCCGGCACCGGCAGCGACTTCGCGAAGGCGAGGAAGCCCTCGGGGTCGGTCGGCGGGTGGTCGCCGAGGATGCCGGTGAGCGAAACGATGCAGGTGTCCTCGTCGGACAGGCCGAAGAAGGCACCACGCGGGTGCTGCGGCGAGGCGACCGGGTTGATGGACCACGTGTCGGTGAACGAGCCGGGCGGGCGGCGGTAGAACCGCGTGGTGTAGGCGAGGCCGATCTTGACGCGGTCCTCGGTGGGCCGCGCGTAGCCGAGCTGCTCGAGCCAGGCCGGCGTCCGCGACCCGCGGCCGGTGGCGTCGACGACGAGGTCGGCGCGCAGCACCTTTTCGGTGCCTTCGGTGTCGCGCACCCGCACGCCGATCACCCGCGAGTTGTCCGAAGTGGACACCAGGCCGAGGATGTCGTGCTGCTCCAGGTAGGTCACGTTCGGCAGCGCGGCGACCCGGGTGCGGACGTGGTTCTCCAGCACCGGCCGCGTCGGCGTCACCGAGACGAGCCCCGTGTGGGTGTAGGGCAGGCGCAGGCCGTTGAAGTACCAGCGCATCTCGCCCAGGTCGCCGACCGGGGCGCCACTGGCGCGCAGGTCATCGGTGAACCCGGGGAAGAAGTCTTCGAGCACGCGCTGACCGCGGGCGTGCAGCCCGTGCGCGTGCCGGGTGTGCGGCGTGCCCCGGCGCGGGGTGGTCACCCCGAGCAGGACGTCCCGGTCGAGGACCAGGACCTCCTCGTAGGACTCCGACAGCACCCGGGCCGCCAGGCTGCCGGCCATGCTGCCACCCAGGACGACGGCGACGCTTCCGACCTGTCCGGCCATGTGCCGGCCTCCTTGGTGTGAGAGTTCGTGGACCAGGCCACCTCCCCCGCGGCGGCCTTGGCCCAGCCTCACACCCCGCACCGGCACCGGACGTCTCATGGTTTGCCTGCCCGCCGCCCCGGAGAACGCTCGAAGAAATCGGCCGCCGGACGTCGTCAGGCCGGCCTCGGCGGTGCCCGGGAACGCCGAAGGGGATCCCCGCGGAAAGCGAGGATCCCCTTCGGCGCAGGACGCCCGTCAGCTCGGGAAGGTGCCGCTCGTGACGTTCACGAACGTGCCCGTGATCGCGCCCGCCCGGTCGGAGGCGAGGAACGTCGCCGTGGCCGCCACTTCGGCCAGCGTCGGAGACTTCTTCGTCATCCGCATCCCGTCCAGGTGCTGCAGGAGGCCCTGGAAGGCCTCGTCGTCCATCTCCGGGCCGCCGCTGAACGCCGCCAGCTTCTCCGGGGACAGCGTCTCCGGCAGGCCCGCCGTCCAGATGCCGAGCACGCGCACCCCGGCCGGCCCGAGTTCGGCCGCGAGGTTGCGGAACAGCGTGTCGATCGCCGCGTCGGCCGGGCCGGTGGCACCCATCATCGGGCTGCCGTTGGCCGAGCCGCTGTTCAAGGCCAGGATCACGCCCGAGCCCTGCTCGACCATGTGCCGGGCGGCCGCCCGTGCGGTGAGGTAGTTCGTGGTGAGCCCGGTGAGCACCGGCCCGGTCACGTCGTCCGCGATCATGTCGACCAGCGGGGTGCCCTGCACGTCGCCGCGGGTGATCAGGTTGATCGAGATGTCCAGGCTGCCGCTCTCGGCCACCACCGCTTTGGCGTGCCGTTCCACCGCGGCTTCGTTGAGGGCGTTGACCACGTTGGCCTTCGCCCAGCCGCCGGCGTTGGTGATCTCCTTGACCACCGGGGTGAGGTTCTTGCGGGTGCGCCCGGCGCAGTAAACCCGGGCGCCTGCCTTGGCGAACGCCTTCGCCACTTCACGGCCGATCGATCCACCGGCTCCGTAGACGATGGCGTTCTTGTTCTCCAGGGACATCGAAATTCCTTTCCTGTTCCACGCGTGCACGGCGCACGCGGAAGGCCTGGCCCCCAGCCATCGCGCCGTCCCGGGCCGCCGAACGGCGGAATCGGGACGGGTGTCGAGCACATAGTTGTGCCATCGCGACGCGGGCCGCATCTCCCGGAATGCGCTCACCGCCTGCACTCGGGCGTATCGAAGTTCAGGCGAAAGGAGGAATTGACTACTCCTTATGCGTACTCTTACCCGAGGCTCAGCTCGGGAAGATGCCGCTCGTGACGTTCACGAAGGTGCCCGTGATGGCACCGGCCTCCGGCGCGGCGAGGAACGCCGCGGTCGCCGCGACCTGGGCGAGCGTGGGCGACTTCTTGGTCATGCGCATGCCGTCGAGGTGCTGCAGCAGGCCCTGGAACGCGGCGTCGTCCATTTGCGGCGCGCCGCTGAAGGCCGCGAGCTTCTCCGGGGACAGCGTTTCGGGCAGCCCGGCCGTCCAGATGCCGGCGACGCGGACGCCCGCCGGGCCGACTTCGGCGGCGAGGTTGCGCACGAGGGTGTCGATCGCGCCGTCGGCGGAACCGGTCCCGCCCATCATCGGGCTGCCGTGCGCGGATCCGCTGTCGAGCGCCAGGATCACGCCGGAGCCCTGCTCGACCATGTGCCGGGCCGCCGCGCGCATGGTGATGAAGTTGGTGGTCACGCCGGTGACGACCGGGGCGGTGAAGTCCTCGACCTTCATGTCGATCAGCGGGATGCCCTGCACGTCGCCGCGGGTGATCAGGTTGATCGACACGTCCAGGCTGCCGCCCTCGACGACCACTGTCTTGGCATGCTCCTCGACGGCCGCCTCGTCGAGCGCGTCGAGCACGTCCACCGAGGCCGAGCCGCCGTCCGCCTCGATCTCGTCGGCCACCGCCTGCAGCTTCTCGAGGGTCCGGCCGACCAGGAACACGTGCGCGCCGTCGGCGGCGAACGCCTTGGCCACCGCCGCGCCGATCGAGCCGCCGGCGCCGTAGACGATCGCGTTCTTCTTCTCGAGCGACATGGCTTTCTCCTCCGCGTCTTGTCGCGTGCTGTGTTGCCCGCGTTGTCGGACATTGAGACGCACGCGTCCGCGAAAACTCATCGCCCCGCCCGGAGGAGATCGGGTCAGAGCGTGAGCGGGAGGCCGAAGGCCGGGAAGAGGTGGGGTTCGAAGGAGGTGATCTCGACGATCCGGCCACCCTCGATGCGCAGCACGTCCAGCACCTGGGCGCGGTAGACGGTGGTGCCGGGGCGGCGCAGGTAGCCGGCCGCCGCGGGCTGGCGGTTCGCGAAGGTCGGCAGGTGTTTCCAGGTGCCCTGGAAGTGCGGGGACGCGGGGTCGATCGACGGCTTGATGAACGCCATCATCGCGTCCCGGCCGACGAACCAGAACGGGTTCGGCGGCATGGTCAGCACCACGTCTTCACTGAGCAGCTCGGCGACCACGGCGGCGTCGGCCTGGTCGGCCGCGTCCATGTACCGCTGCAGGATCTCCCGCTCTTCGCCGGTCGGGCGGGCCGAGGCGGTCCAGTCGGACCGCCGCGACGGCAGGTGGCGGCGCAGGGCGGGCCGGGCCCGCTGCAGGGCGCTGTTGACCGAGGCGACGCTCATGTCCAGCTGCTCGGCGGTGTCGGCGGCCGGCCAGCCCAGCACGTCACGCAGGATCAGCACGGCCCGCTGCCGGGGCGGCAGGTGCTGGATCGCGGCCAGGAAGACCAGCTCCATCGTCTCCCGGGACACCGCGGCGCCCTCGGGCTGGACCTCGGTGGAGGCGACGTCTTCCAGCAGCGCGTCCGGGTAGGGCTGCAGCCAGGTCACCCGGGCCGGCGCCTCCGCCGCGCCGTTGTCCATTCCCGGCACCGGCTCGTAGCGCTGCGGGCGCCGCTCGTTGCGGCGCAGGAAGTCGAGGCACGCGTTGGTCGCGATGCGGTACAGCCAGGCCCGGAAGGTCGAGCGGCCCTCGAAGGCGTCCCGCCGGTTCCAGGCCCGCAGGAACGTCTCCTGCACCATGTCCTCGGCGTCGTCGTACGAGCCGACCATCCGGTAGCAGTGCACCTGCAGCTCGTGGCGGTACGGCTCGACGAGCCCGGCGAAGTCCCATTCGTCCCCCGAGCGCACGGCGGCCGTGACGACGTCGTCCTCGCCGCCGGATTTCGTCACGCCGTCGTCCGTGACGTCGTCGGAGCCGGTTTCCGTCACGTCCTCCGCCGTGACGTTTTCTTCCGTCACGGCCGGGGGCGTGACGTTTTCCGGCGGGTTCGGCGTCACGCGGGCGGGCGTGACGTTTCCGGCGGTCTCTCCCGCGGAGGCGTCCCTGGCCAGCTGCGCGATCCGCCGCAGCCGGCCGACGGTCGAGGCGAGGTCGGTGACGTCGGTGTAGAACTCGTCGGGCAGCTGCGGCGCGAGCCGGCGCACGCGCTGCTCGATGTCCGCGATCAGGGCCGGCACCGCCGTGTCGGCGCTCGGCTGCTGCCGCTCGCGGTAGGCCTTCTGCCGGCAGGCCGGCGAGCAGTACTTGGACGTGCGGCCGCGGCCGCCCCCGCGCGCGGGCAGGGGCTTGCCGCAGCTGGGGCACCGGCCGTCAGTCACGGCCCCGAATCTACGCAGCCGGGTTGCCGGCCGCCACCGGGCCACGTCTCCCGTCGTGCGCCCTGGGTGCGGTGCTCCGCCCGCACCGCAGAAATGGAGGCGCCCCCGGGTTTTCCTCCCGATCATCCTCGTATGCGGGCGAGCCGGGCCAGGCCGACCCATCCCCTGCGAAGGAGAACAAGCCCATGGCGACGAGCGTCCCGATCTCGGAGGCGGACTACCTCCGGATCCTCATCCACGGCCACACCGCCTTCGAACTGCTGCGCACGGGTCTCGAGTTCGACCTGTTCCAGAAGCTCGAGGACAGCGGCGGCCTGGACCTCACCGAGACCGCGGAGGCGCTCGGCGTCGAGGAGTACCCGGCGCGCGTGCTGCTGCTCGGGCTGGCGTCGCTGCTGCTGATCGAGAAGAAGGACGGCAAGTTCGTCAACGCCCCGATCGTGCGCCGGAAGCTGCTGAAGGACGGCGAGCGGTTCCTCGGCCCGCTGATCGACATCCAGGACAAGATCATCAACAAGACCCTGGTCGACTTCGCCGAGTCGATGCGGCAGAGCACCAACGTCGGCCTGCGGCACCTCGACGGCCCCGGCGACACGCTGTACTCGAAGCTCACCGCCACGCCGGACCTGCAGAAGGTCTTCTACGACAACATGGGTGACGCCTCGAACCGCGCGTTCGAGCAGTTCCTGGAGTACTACGACTTCAGCGGGATCAAGCACGCGATCGACATCGGCGGCGGCGACGGCACCAACTCGGTCAAGCTGGCCGAGCGCTACCCCGAGCTCGAGATGACGGTGTTCGACCAGGAGAGCGTCACCCGGCTCGCCGCGGACAAGATCGAGGACCCGTCGGTCCGCAAGCGCGTCCACTTCCACCCGGGCGACATGCTGAAGGACCGGCTGCCCGAGGGCGCCGACGCGATCCTGTACTTCCACATCTACGAGATCTGGTCGCTGGAGCGCAACACGGAGATGCTGCGCAAGTGCTACGACGCGCTCCCCGAGGGCGGGACCGTGCTGGTCTACAACTTCGTCTCCAACGACGAGGGCACCGGCGGCCTGTCCGGCGGCCTCGTGTCGCCGTACTTCCTGGCGCTGGCCTCCGGCGAGGGCATGACCTGGTCGGCGGCGGACATGGAGAAGTCCGTGCGTGACGCCGGCTTCTCGCGGGTCGAGCGGTTCGCCGACCTCGGCTTCAGCCACGCCCTGGTGGTGGGCCACAAGTAGCCCGGAGCCCGATCCGGGCGGGCCGGAACCGGCTCGCCCGGATCTTCGGTGTCCTTGCCCGGCGCCCGCCGCTCGCGGGACGAACGAAAGAAGGCCGATGAACTTCCCCGAACCCGTCGCCATCATCGGGATGGCTTGCCGTTTCGCCGCGGGAATCGAGTCACCAGAGTCGTTCTGGGCGCTCCTGCGCGACGGTGGCGACACCGTCGGCGAGCTGCCCGCGGACCGCTGGGAGTGGCACGCCGGCCAGAGCCGCGAGCACGCCGCGGTGGTCCGGGACGTGACCAAGCGCGGTGCGTTCCTCGACAACGTCAAGGAGTTCGACGCCGACTTCTTCGACGTCACGCCCCGCGAAGCGGCCTTGATGGACCCGCAGCAGCGGATCACGCTGGAGCTGGCCTGGGAGGCGCTGGAGCACGCCGGGATCCCGCCGCGCTCGCTGGGCGGGACGGACGCCGGGGTGTTCATGGGCGTCGGCGCCGACGACTACGGGCGGCGGCTGCTGGAGGACCTGCCCCGGATCGAGGCCTGGACGGGCATCGGCAGTTCGTTCTGCGCGGTCGCCAACCGCGTGTCGTACGTGCTCGACCTGCGCGGGCCCAGCATGGTCGTCGACACGGCCTGCTCCTCGTCCCTGGTCTCGATCCACCTGGCCGCCCAGGCGCTGCGCTCCGGCGAATGCCCGGTGGCCCTCGCCGGCGGCATCCTCGTGATGGCGGGCCCCGGTCTCTCGGTCGTGCTCGACGCGGCCGGGGCCACCTCCCGCGACGGGCGCAGCAAGTCGTTCGACGCCTCGGCCGACGGCTACGGCCGCGGCGAGGGCGGCGGCGTCGTCGTGCTCAAGCTGCTCAAGGACGCCCGCCGCGACGGCGACCGCGTGCTCGCGGTCATCCGCGGCAGCGCGGTGCAGCAGGACGGCAAGACCAACGGCATCATGGCACCCAACGGCGAGGCGCAGGCGCACCTGATGCGCCGGGCCTACGACGCCGCGGGCATCGACCCGGCGACCGTCGGCTACGTCGAGGCGCACGGCACCGGCACCAGCGTCGGCGACCCGCTCGAAGCGGGCGCCATGACCGCGGTGTTCGGCGAAGGCCGCCCGCCCGGCGCGCCTTGCCTGATCGGCTCGGTCAAGCCGAACGTCGGCCACCTCGAAGCCGGCGCCGGCGTCGCCGGGGTGATCAAGACCGTGCTGGCGCTGCAGCACGAAGAAATCCCGGCCAGCCTGAACTTCACCACGCCGAACCCGAAGATCCCCTGGGACACCTCGGGGCTGCGCGTGGTCACCGAGAACACGCCGTGGCCGTCCGGCGCCACGCCGCGCCGCGCGGGGGTGTCCGGGTACGGCTACGGCGGCACCATCGCCCACGTCATCCTCGAGGGGGCCGACGACGCCGTCACCGAGGCCCGGCCGGCCGTGGCGGCCGGGACGCCGAAGACCCTCCCGCTGTCGGGGGCGACCGAAGCCGCCGTCGCGAAGTACGCCGGGCGGCTGGCGAACTGGCTGTCCCGCCACCCCGACACGACGCTGGCCGACATCGGGCACACGCTCTCCCAGCGGCGCCAGCACCTCCCGTACCGCGCGACGGTGACCGCCGAGAGCACCGGGACGCTCCGCGCGAAGCTGATCGACTTCGCGGCGGGCACCGGCGGGACGTCCGGGCGCGCGCTGCCGGAGACGGCCCGCCACGACCTCGTCTGGGTCTTCTCCGGGCACGGCTCGCAGTGGACCGGCATGGCCCGCGAACTGCTGGCCACCGAACCGGCGTTCGCCGCCGTGATCGACGAGATCGAGCCGGTCTTCCACGCCGAGCTGGGGATTTCCCCCCGCGCGACGATCGGCTCGGACGACGCGCAGCCGGTGGACGTCATCCAGCCGATGATCTTCGCCGTCCAGGTCGCCCTGGCCGCGCTGTGGCGCGACCGCGGTGTCCACCCCGACGCCGTGATCGGGCACTCGGTCGGTGAGATCGCCGCGGCGGTCACCTCCGGCATGCTCACCCTCGAGCACGGTGCCCGGCTGGTCTGCCGCCGGTCCGTGCTGCTGCGGCAGGTCGCCGGCCAGGGCGCGATGGCGATGGTGAACCTGCCACCGGACGAGGCCCGGCAGCGCCTCGCCGGCCGCACCGACGTCGCCGTCGCGGTCGCCGCCGCCACCGGCTCGACCGTGTTCTCCGGCGACATCGACGCCGTCCAGGAGCTCAGCGAGGAGTTCGGCGCCGAAGGGCTCGTCGTGCGCCGCGTCGACTCCGACGTCGCCTTCCACAGCCCGCACATGGACCCGCTGCTGGAGTCGCTCGCCGCGGCCGCCGCCGACCTGCCGCCGACGCCGGCCGAGATCCCGGTGTACAGCACCGCGCTCGCCGACCCGCGTTCGGAGGTTCCGCGCGACGGCGCCTACTGGGCGACGAACCTGCGCGGGACCGTGCGGTTCGCCGCGGCCGTCGCGGCCGCGGCGGCCGACGGCTACCGGCTGTTCGTCGAGGTCTCGCCGCACCCGGTGGTCGAGCACTCGATCAACGAGACCCTCGACGAGCTGGGCGTCACCGACGCCGTCGTCACCCACTCCCTGCGGCGCAACCGGCCCGAGCGCGAAACCCTGCTGGGGAACCTCGGGGTGCTGTACTGCGCCGGCGCCGACGTCGACTGGGCGGCGCACTGGCCGGACGGCTCCCTGGCGGATCTGCCGACCACCGCGTGGCAGCGCAAGGACCACTGGGTCGACGACTCGGTCGGCCGGTCGTTCCTCACCGAGCAGCACGACCTCGACAGCCACACGCTGCTCGGCGGCCGGATCAACGTGCACGGCGCGAACCCGGCGCAGGCCTGGCTGACCTACCTGGACCGCGACTCGCGGCCGTACCCGGGCGACCACCCGGTGCGGAAGGTCGAGATCATCCCCGCCGCGGTGCTGCTCAACAGCTTCCTCACCGCCGCGGCCTCGGCCAAGGGCGCGTGGCACGAGCTCTCCGACGTCGCGCTGCGCGTGCCGGTGAGCGTCACGCGGCCCCGGCACCTGCAGATCGTGCTGCAGGACGGCGCGTTCCGGCTGTCGTCGCGGATCATCGAAGACGGCGACGACGGTGACGACAAGGGCTGGGTCACCCACACCACCGCGTCCACCTCGCCGTTCACCGGCAAGATCCGCGGCCAGCGCTCGGAACCGCACACCACCGAGGACCTGCCGACCGGGTACGTCATCGACCGGCTCGCCACCCTCGGCGTCGCCGCGATGGGCTTCCCCTGGGCGGTCGAGGAGATCCGGCGCGGCGAGGGCACCCTCGTGGTCACGGTGAACACCGACCCCGGCTCCGACGAGCTGCCCGAGACGTGGGCGCCGCTGCTGGACGGCGCGCTGTCGGCGGCGTCGGTCGCCTTCGGCGGCCCGCCGATCCTGCGGATGCCCGCCCACATCCACCGCGTCACCCTCGCCGGCCAGTCGCCGTCGCGGGCGCGGGTGACCGTGCGCGTGGTCGCCGACGACACCGTGGACGTCGAGATCGCCGAGCTCGACGGCACCGTCGTCGGCCGGCTGGCCCGGCTCCGCTACGGCGTGCTGGACAGCGAGGCCGGCGCCGTCACGAGCCCGCGCCAGGTCGTGCACCGCCTGGCCTGGCGCCCGGCCGAGGGCACGGCCGCCGGCCCGGCGCTGAACCTGGTGCTGGTCGGCCCGGACTCGCCGGTGCTGCGGCGGGTCACCGCGGGGCTCGACGCGCTCGGCGTCGCACACCTCGCCGCCGCCACCCCCGAGGCCCTCCCGGCCGGTGTGCTCGGCCGGGACCACACCCTGCTCGTGGTGCCCGCCGCCGGCGCGTCCGGCGACGCCGCCGCCGAGGGGTCCTGGCTGCTCGCCCGCACGGCGCAGCGCGTCGCCGCGACCGGCGAGGCGAAGCCCGCCCGCGTCTGGTGCCTCACCGAAGGCGTCCACGAGAGCGTGGACGCCGCCTCGCTCGGCCACGGCTCCCTGTGGGGTGTCGGCCGGGTGATCGGCGGGGAGCACCCGGACCTCTGGGGTGGCACCGTCGACATCGGACAGTCCGAAGAGGACGTCCGCGGCCTGGTCGACGTGCTGCGCACGATCCGCGGCGAAGACGTCGTCGTCGTCCGCGACGGCGCGGCGTCGGTCGCGCGCCTGCACCGGATCGAGGGCGAACCCACCCGGCCGCGGCTGGAGAGCCGTCCGCACGCGACGTACCTGGTCACCGGCGGGCTCGGTGCGCTGGGCCTCGAGGTCGCGCACTGGCTGGCCGACCGCGGGGCCCGGCGGATCGTGCTCGCCGGCCGCCGCGGGCTGCCGCCGCGGGCCCGCTGGGCCGAGCTGACCGACGAAGCCGAGATCGCCGCCGTGGACTCGGTGGTCGCACTGGAACGCCTGGGCGTCACCGTATTCCCGGTCGCCGTCGACGTCGCCGACGCCGACGACGTCGCCGCGAAGCTTTCGCCGGAAACGCTCGGCCTGCCGCCGTTCCGCGGGGTGGTGCACGCCGCCGGCGTGCTCGACGACCGCACGCTCGGCCGGCTCGACGAGGCGTCGCTGCGCCGGGTCATGCGGCCGAAGGTCGAGGGCGCGCTGAACCTGCACCGGTTGTTCCCGCCGGGCTCGCTGGACTTCTTCGTGCTGTTCTCCTCGTGCGGGCAGCTGCTCGGCCTGCCCGGGCAGACCAGCTACGCCGCGGGCAACGCGTTCCTCGACGCACTGGCCGCGCACCGGCGCGCGGGCGGGGACACCGGGGCCGCCAGCTACGCGTGGACGTCGTGGCGCGGACTGGGCATGTCGACCTCCACCGCGGTGATCGACGCCGAGCTCGCCGCCCGCGGTACCGCCGACATCAGCGCCACCGAGGCGTTCGGGGCGTGGGACCTCGCGACCCGCCACGACCTCGGGTACGCCGTGATGCTGCGGACGCTGCCCGCCGAGCCGGGGATGCGAAAGCTCGCGCTGCTTTCGGAACTGCCCGAGGAAACCGCGGCCGGGGCTTCGGCCGCCGATCTGGTCGACGTCCCGTGGGCCGGCCTCACCGGCGGCGAGCTGACGGCCGCGGTCACCGAGGAGATCCGCAAGCAGGTCGCGGCCGAGACCGGGCTGTCGCCGTCCGAAGTGGACTCGCGGCGGCCGCTGATCGAGATGGGCCTCGACTCGGTGATGACCGTGCGGATCCGGCGGGGGCTGGAGCGGCGCTTCCGGTTCGCGCTGCCCGCGACCTTGTTCTGGGACCGCCCGACCATCGAGGCCGTGGCCGCGCTGCTGACCGAGCGGATGGCCGAGGAAACTGGGGAGCCTGAATGAGTTTCGAGGGGTTCGTGCCCTGGCCCGAGGACCTGGCCCACGCCTATCGGGCGGCCGGGGTCTGGCCCGGCCGGACGATGGGGTCCTACCTGTGGGAGTGGGCGGAGACCCGGGGTGACCGGGTCGCCGTCGTCGACGGGACGACCCGGCTGACCTACCGCGACCTCGCCGTCCGCGCGGACGCGCTGGCCGTGGGCCTGGCCGGGCGCGGGCTCGAGCGCGGCGACACCGTGCTGGTGCAGCTGCCCAACACCTGGGAGTTCGTGGTCGTGACGGCGGCCCTGCTGCGGCTGGGCGTCGTCCCCACGATGATGCTGCCGCCGCACCGCGACCACGAGCTGACCGCCATCGGCAGGCACGTGGGGGCGCGCGCCCTGGTCGTGCCCGGCACGTGGCGCGGCTTCGACCACCAGGAGCTGGCGTTCCGGGTGGCCGCGGCGCTGCCCGGGCCGGCCGAGGTGCTGGTGGTCGGCGACGACGTGGCCGGTGGTGCCGTCGACGTCCGGGCACTGCTTGCCACGGACGGCGACACGGACGGTGCTGTCGAAGAGCGGCGGCGGTGGCTGGACGAGCACGGCCCGGCGCCGTCGGACATCGCCGTCTTCCTGCTCTCCGGCGGCACCACGGGCGTGCCGAAGGTGATCAGCCGCACGCACGACGACTACCTGTTCAACATCGTCCACTGCGCGCGGGCTTGCGCGTTCGGCGAAGACACCGTGTACCTGGCGGTGTTGCCGGCCGGGCACAACTTCCCGCTCGCCAGTCCCGGCCTGCTCGGCGCGCTGCACGCGGGCGGCCGGGTGGTGCTCTCGGCGTCGCCGCGGCCGGAGCCGGTGTTCGCGGCCATCGAGGCGGAGCGCGTCACGGCGACGTCGGCGGTGCCGGCCGTGGTCCTGAAGTGGATGGACGCGGCGGCCACGCTGAAGCCGGACCTGTCGAGCCTGCGGTACCTGCACGTCGGCGGCTCGATGCTGGCGCCCGACATCGCCGAGCGGATGGCGCGGACCCTCGACTGCCGCCTGCAGCAGGTCTACGGGATGGCCGAGGGCCTGGTCTGCTACACCCCGCCGGACGCGTCCGACGAGGTGGCGTTCGGCACGCAGGGGCCGCCGGTCAGCGCGTTCGACGAGCTCCTGATCGTCGACGAGGACGGCACGCCGGTGCCGCCGGGCGGAACCGGCGAGCTGCTGACGCGCGGCCCGGGCACCCCGCGCGGCTACTACGGCGTCCCGGACCAGAACCGGCTGTCGTTCACCGAAGACGGCTGGTTCCGCACGGGCGACCTGGTCCGCCTCACCCCGGAGGGCCACGCGGTCGTCTGCGGCCGGGTCAAGGACCTGATCAACCGCGGCGGCGAGAAGATCTCCGCCGGCGAGGTCGAGACCCTGATCCAGGAGCTGCCGGAGGTGGCGGAGGTCGCCGCGGTGCCGGCCCCGGACCCGGTGTACGGCGAGCGGGTCTGCGTGTTCGTCCGCTTCCACGGCGGGTGTTCGCTGTCACTGGCGGAGATCTCGCGCCTGCTGACCGAACGCGGCCTGGCGGCGTTCAAGATCCCGGAACGCCTGGAGGTCCTGACCGCCCTCCCCCACACGGCGGTCGGCAAAGCCGACAAAAAAGCCCTGAAAGCCCTCCTGGCGGACCGGAACCCCCTCCCCCGCGCCGCCTGACCCGCCCCACCCGGGCCCCGCGACCACCCCGGTCGCGGGGCCCGTTCCCGTGATGCCCCTTCAATCACGCGTGATGCCCGCCTGATCACGCGTGATGCCTCCCCGGTCACGCGAGTTCCGCCTTCGCCCTCGCGGGTTCCGTGACCGGGAGGGCATCACGTGGAGTTGCCCCCTGGGGCCGGACACCTTGATTCCAGACAGTGGTCTGGAGGGAGGATGTCCTGGTGTCTTCCAGGTCGAAGTATCCGGAGCAGTTCCGTCGGGATGCGGTCGAGTTGGTCAGCACGAGTGATCGGCCGTTGCGGCAGATCGCGCGGGAACTTGGGGTCAACCACGAGACCCTGCGGTCGTGGGTCAACACCGCCAAGCAGGCCGCCGAGGCCGGACCGGTGGAGGACCCGGCGGTGGCCGATGAGGTGACGCGGCTGCGGCGCCAAGTCGCTGAGCTGCAGAAAGAGAAGGAGATCCTGCGGAAAGCGGCCGCCTATTTTGCGCGCGAGATGGATCGATGATCTACCGCTACCGGTTCATCTCCGAACACCGCACCGAGTTCGGTGTGAAGCGGTTGTGCCAGGTCCTGGGGTTGCGCCGGCAGGGCTTTCACGAGTGGATCCGCGCCGAGCAGGCCCGGGCCGCGCGGGCGGAGGCCGAGGCCGGCCTGGTCGCCCTGATCGGCCGGATTCATGCTGAGCACCGCAGCGCCTACGGGGTTCCGCGGATCACCGCCGAGCTGCACCGGCGCGGGATCGTGGTGAATCACAAGCGGGTGGAGCGGCTGATGCGTGAGCACGGGCTGGCCGGGATCACCCGCCGCAAACGCCGCACCACCACCCGCCCCGCCACCGGCCCGGTCACGCCGGTCGGTGATCTGATTCGCCGCGACTTCACCGCCGATCAACCGGGGACACGGCTGGTCGGGGACATCACCTGCCTGCCCACCTTCCAAGGCTGGCTCTACCTGGCCACCGTCATCGACCTGCACACCCGCGAGGTCGTCGGCCACGCCATGGCCGAGCACATGCGCACCAGCCTGGTCTGCGACGCGATCAACCTCGCGACTGCCCGCGGCCTCATCCGGCCCGAGGCGGTGTTCCATTCCGACCGCGGTGTCCAGTACACCTCCGGTCAGTTCCGCACCGCGCTGGCCGAGCACTCGATCCGGGCGTCGGTGGGGCGGGTCGGGTCCTGTTATGACAACGCCGTCGCCGAAGCCTTCTTCGCCACCCTCAACACCGAGATCGGCACCGCCATCTGGCGCACCCGAGCCCAAGCCCGCCAGGATGTGTTCACCTGGCTGCGCTACTACAACCACACCAGGCTGCACTCCACCAACGGCCACAACACCCCAGCCGAAACCCGAACCAACCACTACGCTCAGACCCACGCTGCCTGAAAACCCCGTGTCCGCCTCACCGGGGCAACTCCAGTTCTGTGACCGGGAGGGCATCACGTGTGATCGAGCGGGCATCTCGCGTGACTGGGGAGGCATCACGCGGGTCCGGACCCCGGGTACGGCAAAGCGAAGGCCGCCGGCCGGGTGCAGGGGGACCCGGGCGGCGGCCTTCGCGGGTGACCGTCGCGAACGGACGGTCAGGCGGCGCGGCCGGCGGCTCGGCGCGCGGTTTCGGCTCCTTGGGCCGCGATCACCGCGGCGTCGAAGTTCGGGGCCTGGCCGACTTCGGGGACGTACTCGGCGTGGACCACCGTGTCGGCGGCGTCGACCACGAACACCGCGCGGGCCAGCAGGCGGAACTCCTTGATCACCACGCCGTAGGCGAGGCCGAACGCCAGGTCGCGGTGGTCGGACAGGGTCCGGACGCCGTCGACGCCCGCCGCGCCGCACCAGCGGGCCTGTGCGAACGGGAGGTCGACCGACACCGTCAGCACCGACGCCTCGCCGAGCTCGGTCACCGCTTCGTTGAAGCGGCGCGTCTGCATGTCGCAGACCGGCGTCTCCAGCGACGGGACGACCGAGATCACCCGCGTCGTGCCGCTCAGCGAGGAGAACCGGACCGGAGTCATGTCGTTGGCCAGCGCGGTGAAGTCGGGCGCCTGGTCGCCGACGGCGACGGCCGGGCCCAGCAGCGTCACCGGGTTCCCCCGGAACGTCGTGACGCCGGTGCGTTCGGTGCTCGTCATGCCCGCCCCCTCAGCCCTTGACCGGGCTGGTCTGCTGGGACACCACGCGCCACTCGCCGTCGACCTGCGCGGCGACCCACGTGCCGCGGACGGTGCGCTCGGCCGGCACGGTCGTCTCGCCGTCGTAGAGGACGCCGCCGTCGGTGATCACGACGGCCACACCCGGCTCGAGGACCTTCACCTCGATCGGCTCGGTGTGCAGCTTGGTCCCGGCGAGCCGGGCGCCGAAGGCGTCGGTGAAGAACGCCTGGATCGCCTCACGCCCGTTGATCTGCTCGTCGTCGACGAGGATGCTGCCGTTCTCGGCGAACGAGGCGGCGAACGCGGCGGCGTCGTTCGCGTCCCAGGCGGCCCGCGCGCGCAGCTGGGCGGTCAGCGCGGCGCTTTCCTCGCCCTGGGTGAACTTGCCGTAGTAGGTCGCCCACTGCTTGGCCCCCGCGACGAGGGACGATGCCTTCTCGGACATCCGGCTCTCCTTGGCTGGTCAATTGGCTCGAATCTCCGTGGCCAGCATTCCGGGGAACACCACGTCCCGGCATCTCCTCTCCTGCGGGAAAGGGCGGGGCAACCGCGGCAACGCAGGAGAGGTTTCCGGCCCGGCGCCCGTGTGACCATAAACCTCGTATGGGCCGATCGTATCCCTGCCCGTTGGTTGGCCGACCGATCGAAGGAGAAGCAACAGTGTCCGCACCCACTTCTGACGACCAGGCCAGGCTGGACGACTACTACGGGCCCTTCACCTCCGAAAAGGAAAAGGAAGCCCTCGACGTCCCGCTGCGGCTGATCGCCGCCTGGAGCAAGAACGACGGCTACGGCGTCGCCAAGGCCTTCACCGAGGACGGCATCCTCATCCTGCCCGGTGACGTGCTGAAGAAGGGCCGCGACGAGATCGGTTCGTTCATGGCCGCCGCTTACGCCGGTCCGTTCAAGGGCACCGGCGTCACCGGCAAGCCGGTCAACCTCCGGTTCGTCTCGGACACCGTCGCGCTCATCCGCACGCACGGCGGCATCCTCGCCCCCGGCGAGACCGAGATCGACGAGGAACTCGCCGTCCGGTCGACCTGGGTCGTCGTGAAGCGCGACAACGAATGGCAGCTGGCCGTCTACCAGAACAGCCCGCGCGGCTCCGGCGCCACCCTCCGCTGGTAACTCGAAACGAACCGGGAGATCATTGTGCCGACCAATTCGTGGGGCGATGCCACCACGATCCTCGCCGCGCACGGAGTGACCGAGGACACCTCTTTCTACCGCGAATTCACCAGCGCGGACGAAAAGGCCGTCCTCACCGTTCCGCAGCGCATCCAGGACGCCTGGCTGAAGAACGACGCGGACGTGTTCGCGGACGTGTTCACCGCCAACGGCAGCCTGCTGCTCCAGGACAACCAGCTGACCAGCCAGGACGAGATCCGCGACTACATGCGCGCCGGGTTCTCGGGTCCCCTCAAGGGGGCGCACGTCTACGGCTGGCCGCTCGAGGTCAAGTTCCTCGACGAGAACGTCGCGATCGCGGTCACCGAGGGCGGGATCATCCGCGCCGGCGAGTCCGAGATCGCGCCGGAGAACCAGATCCGCGCGGTCTGGGTGGTCGTCCGCAACGCCGACGGCGACCTGAACCTGTTCTCGCACCAGAGCAGCCCGGTCAAGGGCTGAGCACCGGCGCCGTGAAGGCCACCTCGAGGAACCCGGCGTCCCTCGAGGTGGCCTTCACGGCATTTTGGGAGATGGCGGACGGGGGCTCCGCGACTAGCGTCCCCGGCGGGCCCGTCCGGCCCACCCGACGACCGACGAGCGGGGGATTCCGATGACCACGGCCCTGTCCACCGGCGACCCCGTCGACCCGGCGAAGGCGAAGCCCTTCCCGTCGGCCGCGCGCTACGAGAAGGCCCTCGCCGAAATCCGCGCCGCCGCGGCCGCGTACTACGCCGGCCAGGACGTGCTCATGGACGACGACGCCTACGACGCCTTGCTGGCCCGCGCGATCGCGACCGAGGCCGCGCACCCGGCGTGGAAGGCCGCGGACACCCCGACCGAGGCCGTCGGCGCGGGCGTCGCGCCCGGGACCGAGATCCCGCACAGCACGCCGATGCTGGGCCTGGACAACGTCTTCGACACCGAGTCGCTGCGGAAGTGGGCGGCCCGGCTCGAGCGCGTCCTCGGCCACCCGGTCGCGGCCTACACGGTCGAGCCGAAGCTGGACGGCCTCGCCGTGGCGGCCCGCTACTCCCGCGGCCGGCTGAAGCTGGTCCTCACGCGCGGCACCGGGACGATGGGCGAGGACGTCACCACCCGCGCGATCCTGGCGAAGGGCCTGCCCGCGAGGCTGTCCGCACCCCGGACCATCGAGGTCCGCGGCGAGGTGTTCATGACCGACGAGGACTTCGCGACGGCCAACGAACTGCGCACCGGCCACGGCGAGCCCGCGTTCGCGCACCCGCGCAGCGCCGCCGCCGGGACGCTGCGCGCGATCGACCGCGCCTACTCGGCGCCCCTGTCGTTCGTCGCCTACTCCGTGCAGGGGATGGCCGACGACGAGACACATTCGGAAGCCATGGCGCAGCTGGAAAAGCTGGGCGTCGCGACGACGGCCGCGGCCAAGCCCGCGCTGAAGGTGTGCCGCGGCCCCGAAGAGATCGAGGCCGCGGTCGCCGAGATCCGGGACCTGCGCGGCGCGCTCGGCTACGGCGTGGACGGTGCCGTCATCAAGGCCGACCACCCGGAAGACCGCGCCGCCGCCGGGGCGTCGGCCAAGGCGCCGCGCTGGGGCGTGGCCGTGAAGTTCCCCGCCGACACCCGCAGCACCCGGTTGCTGGCCATCGACGTCCAGGTCGGCCGCACCGGCGTGATCACCCCGGTCGCGACGCTCGAGCCGGTGTTCATCGACGGCGTGAAGGTCGTCTCGGCGACCCTGCACAACTTCGACGACCTCGAGCGCCGCAACGTCCGCGTCGGCGACACCGTGTTCGTCCGCCGGGCGGGTGACGTGATCCCCGAGATCACCGGCGCCAAGCTCGACGAGCGGCCGAAGAACGCCAAGCCGTTCACCCCGCCCGAGGTCTGCCCCGATTGCGGGTCGGCGATCGACCGTTCGCAGACGCGCTGGCGCTGCACGGGCGGCCGGGTCTGCGGCGCGCGGAAGATCCTCGCCCACTACGCCACCCGCGAAGCGATGGACATCGAGGGCATGGGCAGCAAGATCATCGACCTGCTGGTGGCCGAGGGGCTGGTCGCCGATCCGGCCGACCTGTACGACCTCGACGTGCCGCGGCTGGCCGCGCTCGACGGCCTCGGCGAGATCTCCGGCGGCAAGCTGGTCGCGGCGATCGAGCTCACCAAGCGGCGGCCGCTGTCGAGCCTGCTGACCGGGCTCGGCATCCGGATGGCCGGCCGCGCGGTGTCGCGGCGGCTGGCCCGGCACTTCGGCTCGATGGACGCGCTGCTGGCGGCCACGCCCGAGCAGCTGCAGGAGGTCGAAGGCGTCGGCCTGGAGCGGGCGGTCACCATCGCCGGCGAACTGGCCGAACTCGCCCCGGTCATCGAGAAGCTCGTGGCCCGCGGCGTGACCATGACCGAGCCGGACTTCGCGGCCCCGGCCGCCGAGGCCGCGCCCGCCGGGCTCCCGCTCCGCAAGGCCGACGGCGCCCCGATGCGAGTGGTGGTGACCGGCGCGGTGCCCGGGCTGAAGAACCGCGACGAAGGCAACCTGGCCGTCGAGCGGCTCGGCGGCACTCCGTCGAGTTCGGTGTCGGCCAAGACGGACCTGGTGGTCGTCGGCGACGGCTCGGGCAGCAAGGCCGGCAAGGCCGAAGCGCTGGGCGTCCGGATCCTGCCCGCGGAGCGGTTCGCCGACCTCCTCGCCGCCCACGACTCCGGCGACGCCGGGCGGGCCGCGGAAATCCTCGCTTCCTGACCACCGGAAAGGCCGCCACCGGAATTCCCGGCGGCGGCCCTTCCGATGGCGGGCTTTTCGATGGCGGGCTTTCCGATAGCTCAGCGGAAATGGATGTCGACGCGGTCGAGAGCCGTGACGGAAGCGTCGTAGGCGCCGAGGGTGCATTGCACCGCCGCGCAGTCGACCGTCACGTCGACGCCGTCGCCGATGTTTCCGACGTAGGTCTTCTGGGCCACGATCGTCGTGTAGGCGACGCCGTTGGAGTCGCTGTGGACTTCGACGACCGTCGCCGGGTTGCCGGCGCAGCCGGTCGGCACCCAGCCGCATTCGCCGACCCAGAACGTGCCGTTCGGCGGCAGCCCGACGACCACCGCCGCCACGGTCGCGTTGGCGGACAAGGCGAACGTCGGCGCCGCGAAGAGGTGGACCGGCGACGCGGCGGAGGCGGCGGGCGCGGCCACGGCCGTCAGCCCCGCGGCCGCCGCCGCCACGGCCGCGATGCGGCGGATTCTGGTACGCATGGCAAAACTCCTGTCATTCGACAGCGATGAGGAAACAGGAAAAGTCGGACCCCTGCCCGGATTGTACGGCGGAGCCCGAGTCGGCCCGGTGTTTCCGGAAGAACGCAGTTGCGTTTCGTGAGTTCCGCACGAATCGAGACGCTCGCCGCGCACGGCCACCGAAAGAATCGACCGGAACACTCCCGTGGAGGTCGAGCCATGCATCTTGCCGCGCCGGTGGCGCCGATCGCGCCCCATCCCCTGTTGCTTTTCCTGCTGGGCCTGCTGGTCCTGCTGACCCTGGCCAAGCTGCTCGGCCGCCTCGGCGAGCGCTTCGGGCTGCCGTCGGTCGTCGGTGAGCTCGTCACCGGCCTGCTGCTCGGCCCGTCCCTGCTGGGCCACCTCGCGCCGGGCATCTCGAACTGGCTGCTGCCCGCGCAGCCCGCCGAGCAGATCCACCTGATCGACGCGGTCGGCCAGTTCGCCGTGCTGCTGCTGGTCGGCATCACCGGCACGCACCTGGACACGCGCATCCTGCGCCGCCAGGGCCGGGTCGCCGCCACCGTCAGCCTGTTCGGCCTCCTGCTGCCCTTGGCACTGGGCATCGCGCTCGGGTTCGTGCTGCCGGGCTCCCTGCTCGGCGGGAAGACCGACCGGTGGGTGTTCGCGCTGTTCATCGGCGTCGCCATGTGCGTCACGGCGATCCCCGTCATCGCCAAGACCCTCACCGACATGCGCCTGCTGCACCGCAACATCGGCCAGCTGACCCTGGCGGCCGGGATGGTCGACGACGCGGTCGGCTGGCTGCTGCTGTCGGTGGTCTCCGCGGCGGCCACGGTCGGGGTCACGGCCGGCGTGGTTTCGCTGTCGGTGGGTTACCTGGTCGGGTTCGTCGCGCTGGCCGGGACGGTCGGCCGCGTCCTGGTGCGGAAGCTGATGGACCGCGCCGCTCGCCGGGAGGAGGCGGGCCCGGCGGTCGCCATGGCGGTGATCATCCTGCTGGGGTTCGCGGCCGCCACGCAGAGCCTCGGGATGGAGCCGGTGTTCGGCGCGTTCGTGGCCGGCATCCTGATCTCGCAGTCGCGGGCCGCGCAGGCGAAGCTCGCCGGGCTGCGGACCGTGGTGCTTTCCGTGCTGGCGCCGCTGTTCCTGGCCACGGCCGGGCTCCGGATGGACCTGACCGCGCTGTGGCACCCGACGACGGCGCTGGCCGCGCTCGCCCTGCTGGCACTGGCCATCGTGGGCAAGTTCGTCGGCGCCTACGCCGGCGCGCGGGTCAGCAAGCTCAGCCGCTGGGAGGGGCTCGCCCTCGGCGCGGGGATGAACTCCCGTGGCGTGATCGAGGTGATCGTGGCGCTCACCGGTCTGCGGCTCGGCGTGCTCAACACCGCCACCTACACGATGGTGGTGCTGGTCGCGATCGTGACGTCGGTGATGGCCCCGCCGCTGCTGCGGGTGGCGATGCGCCGGGTGGCCCGCACCGACGACGAGCGGCTGCGGCAGCTCGACCACGAGGAGTGGCTGGGGCACTCGCTGTCCACAACGGACCTGGGCCGGGAGCGGAAGGCCGCCTGAAGAGTCCACTGAGGACAACGGAAGAGGCCTTCCCGCACCGCGTGCGGGAAGGCCTCTTCCGTCAGTGCTTCAGAGCATGCCGGCCAGCCCGGCGTAACCGCCTTCGGCCAGCCGTTCCCCGGACGTCGTCGTGTACGCCGCGTCGGCCTCGATGCCCAGGCCCTCGACCATCCGGTTCATGAAGTTGAACAGCGCGCAGACGAGCACCGCGTCGTGCAGGGCCCGCTCGTCCCAGCCCGCCGCGAACACGGCCTCGGCGTCGGCCTCGGTCATCCGGGACGGCGTGCGCGTCAGCTTGCCCACGTAGGCCAGGACCGGCTTCAGCTTGTCGTCGACCGGCGCGGTTCCCAGGTCCGCCACGGCCGCCGTCAGCACGCCTTCCGGCACCCCGAACGCCTCCGCCGTCACGGTGTGGATGCCGTGGCAGTAGTCGCAGCTGTTCACGCCCGAAACGTAGGCCGCGATCATTTCGCGTTCCCCCGGCGAGAACGGCGATTCCCCGCGCAGCAGCGTTTCGTGGAACGCCAGCAGGTGGCGCGCCGGACCGGGGTAGGCCCGGAAAACCTGGAGCAGCGTCGTTTCAGCCGGCAGGGACTTCAGATACGACATCGGGATCTTCCTTTCGGTCGGCGAGCCGGTCGATCTCGTGCCGGCGGATCCAGCAGGCCGTCAAGTACGCCCGCGCCGCCGGGCCGGCGTCCGGCACGGCGCCCGCGATCCGCGCGGCCGAGCTCGCCCACTCCTGCCGCAGCGCCCCCGCTTCCGGTTCCCCCGGCTCGGCGTCGACCAGCGGCCGCCACGTCCGCCACTGCGCCAGCCCGGCCGCGGTCAGCCCGGCCAGGTCGGCCGCGAAGACGCCGTGGCGGGCCTTGTCGACCACCTGGGTGACCAGGCCCGGGTCGTCGGCCAGCCGGGCGAAGCCGAGCCCCGCGAGCAGCCGTTCCGGCTCCAGGCCCAGCAGGATGACCCCGACCTCGGTCCCGGGCGGGGCGTCCACGTCGGGCAGGGTGAAGCGCGAGTCGTAGGGCTCCTGGTCAGACACCGGCCCCCACTTCGGCCATGGCCGGCGCCGCGACGGGAGCCTCGCCGCGCAGGCTGCGCGCGATCGCCTCGGCGACGCGGGCGGTCGCGACGCGGTGGCCGTCGATGTTGCGGGCCGCCGGGCCGAGCACCATGCCCGCGGCCGCGCCGACCACGGACACCCGGGGGGCGTACGCGTAGGCCAGCGTGCGCTCGTCGAGCTCCGGCCAGCCGTCGCGCTCGCCGACGGCCTCCTCGGGCAGCAGCCCGCGGCCGGTCTCCGGCGTGGTGCCCAGTGCGAGCACCGCGTGGTCGCCGGTGACCCGGCGTCCCCCGGCCAGCCGCAGCATGACCGTGCCACCGGCTCCCGCCGTCACCCCGGTGATCGCCTCGCCGCGGTGCACCACCAGGCGCCCCTCGGCCTCGGCCCGCTCCAGCAGCGGGCGGAACTCGAACATGATCGACGCCCGCCGGAACTCGGCGATCAACCGCAGCCGGTCCGCCCAGCCGACGTTGCCGATCCGGGCCCGGCCCTCGGGCCGGAAGAACTTCGAGTTGACGTCGGCGCACTGGTAGCGCTCGCCCGGCTCGCGGACCACCCAGTGCACCTCCCGGCCGGCCGCGAGGGCGTTCGAGAGCAGGTGCGCCGCGGTCAGTCCGGCCCCGACGACCACCTGCCGCTCGACGGCAGGGGGGACCCGTTCGTCCCAGTAGGTGACCCCCGGTGGCGCGGCACCGCCGCCCCACCACTCCTCGGGCGCCTCACGCCGCTCCTCGCCGGGGCAGAGCACGACGTGGCGGGCGGCGACCGCGCCCCGGTCCGTGCGGACCGTGACGCCGTCGTCCGCCGGGACCACCTCGCGGACCGTGGCCCGCCAGGTCTTCTCCGCCACCCGGTGGGTGTCCACCAGGTGGTCGCAGTAGGCCTCGAACACGTCGACCGGCACGACCGAGCGGTGCCCGGCCTGCGCCATCCGGACCTCCCGGCGCTCGACCGGCGTCAGCCGCCCCCAGTGCAGCCGCGCGAAGTCGAGCAGCTCGCAGTCGCGATAGCCCTCGACACCGGGGTGGTGCTCGTACGGCGAGCGCAGCACCCGCTGGCCGAGCAGGTCGATCCGGTCGAAGAACCGCCCGCACGGACGGCCCGCCCGGTCGAGCACGACCACGTCGGGCACCCCGTGGTGCCACAGCGCCGACGCCACGGCGAGCCCGGCCGGGCCCGCCCCTACGACGACGACGTCGGCCCACGCCGGCGGCACCGCCTCGCGGCCGGGTGCCGGCGCGGCGGGCAGCCGCGGCCAGTCCCGGCCCCGGGGCGACTCGAGCAGGTGCGGCCCCGGGACGAAGGTGCTCACGAGGTCTCCCGGTGTCCGATCCGCATCCGGCTCAGCCGATCACGGTGACCGGGACGATCAGCTCGACCATCGGCCGCCGGGGCATCCCGTTCGTGACGAGCTCTTCGAGCGTCTGCTGGGACTGCTCCATGCTGTCGGTGGCGATCGGGCTGTACCGCGAATAGGAGTAGGCCGGCTTGCGGGCGCTGGTCTCCATCTCGTAGACCTTGAGCACGGCCTCCCCGGGCCGGACCTCGCCGCCGTAGAAGGTCAGCCGCCGCTGGTCGGGCGTCATGAACGACTTCGAGAACTGCCTCGACATCACCAGCGACTCCGGGTCGTTGACGAACGTCGACTCGGAGTCCATGACGACCTGCATCGCGACCCACGTCTGGTCGGTCAGGTTGGTCTCGGACTTGATGATCTGCCAGCGGCCCGGTTCGGGCAGGTTGACGCTGACCGAGACGTCGTGGTCGGTGGTGTCGATGGCGCCCGAGATCATCAGCACCCTGCGGCGGACGTCGGCGACCCCGGCCATCTGGATGTCCCGCGCGCGGACCCGGCCGGATACATCCAGACCGGCGAATTCCGGTGACGACATTGCGCAGCCTCCTTGTTTTGCCCCCGAGAGCCCCCATGAACTGCGAACAAGCCGAGAATTTCACAGTGCCGGAGACAATGTCAAGATGACGAATGCACGTCTGCGGGGGCCATACCGCCCACGCCGCTGGACCTACCGACCGGCGGCGACGCGGCCGATCGGAGCAGTGCCCGCTGGGCGACGTGGCGGAGTCATGCTTCGTCGATATCCACTTCGACCTCGGCCGCGATCTCGGGGATCGCCGCGGAGGCGTCGTCGTCGAGGGTGCCGACGTAGAGGATCTCGAACGCGGACTCGGCGCGCTGGACCCTGATCTTCACCATCAGGTCGGCTTTCACCAGAATGATGAAATTCGAAATGTCCTCGGGATCGCCGAAAACGTCGTAAATGAGAAAAACGGAACCGTCGCCGATTGCGAACAATGCTTCGTAGAGCACGTTCCGTTCAGCCTGGGTTGCCGAGTCCGCCCATTCTTCGAGCACCTCGACACCCGCAACGAGCTGGAGGCGCATAGCCATCCGCTGGCCTCCCTACCGAGCGCGCGCCGACGAGCCGGGGCCGGTCCCGGACCGCTCGCGGGGCCTGCCGTGAGGCCCCGCCGGGCGCCGGGGACACCGGTGCGAAACAGCTTCCAGTGTGGCGGTGCCGGAGCCGCCCCGGCATCTCGGATCTTGCGGCTCCGGCAGCGGATCAGTTGTAGCCGAGCACGATCGTGTCGCGGAGGTACTCCCGCTGGGCCGGCGCGGGGATCTCCCCCAGTGCCTCGGCGACCAGCCTGCCGCCGGCGTCCGCCGGCGCGGTGCGGGGTCCGGGGACGGCCTGCCCGCCCACCGGCGGTTCACGATCGATCCGGGTCTGGGGCGCGGTCATCGCGGTACCTCCGTTTCACTCCTGGTGACCCACCATGGTGCGCCCCCGGCGTCGAGAGCGCCTCAGGTGCCGCTGGCACGCCGATCGAGCCGGGCCGGTCCGCAGGAGGCGAGACGCGGGGACGGCGCCGGACGAGGTGTGCTGGACAGGCACGACTTCCGCCCGCCGAGAACCCCCGAGGTGCGTGATGACCGAGCGTCCGGACAACGGCGAAATCTTCACCCGGGACGATGACCCCGGGCACCGTCCCCCCTCGGCCCGCGCGGTCGCGGCACGGCGGTGGTCCCCGGCGCCGCCGTGGGACAGCGACGAGTTCGACGCCTTCGACGTCTTCGAGGCCGGGGAGGCGGCCTGAGCCGCCGGCCGTCCGGCCGCTCAAGGGCGCCCCGACGTGGCCTTGGGTGCGTTCACCTCACCCAAGGCCACCTCGGGGCGCGGGAGGCCGGAGTGACGCTCAGGGGCCGGTCAGCGCGGGAGGCCGGACAGGCGCCACGCGCCCGGCCGCGCCACCAGGGGCGCGTCCCGGCGCCAGGCCGGGTCCGCCCAGGCCGGGCGCGCGGGGGCCGGGACGGGGACGGGTGCGGCCGCGACGAGCAGCGCGGCGACCAGGGCCGCCAGCTCGACGTCGTCCGGCTGGCCGCGGACCACCCGGAAGCCGGGCACGGCCGGTTCGGTTGCCGCCATCGGACACCTCGGGTACTGGGGTTCGGAGGGGTGCTCAGATCGGGTGGTTGCCGTGCTTGCGCTGCGGGCCGGGCTTGCGCTTGTCCTGCAGCATGGCCAGCCCGCGGGCGATCGCGGCCCGGGTGTCGGCCGGGTCGATCACGTCGTCGACCAGCCCGCGCTCGGCCGCGTACTGCGGGTTCAGGTACTCCGCGGTGTACTCGCGCACCAGCTTCCCGCGCAGCTCGGCCGGATCGGCCGACGCGGCCAGGTCGCGGCGGAACAGCACGTTCACCGCTCCCTCCGCGCCCATGACGGCGATCTCGTTGGTCGGCCAGGCCAGCGACAGGTCGCAGCCGATCGACCGGGAGTCCATCACGATGTACGCGCCGCCGTAGGCCTTGCGCAGGATGACCTGGATCCGCGGCACGGTCGCCTCGCAGTAGGCGTGCAGCAGCTGCGCGCCCTGCCGGATGATCCCGCCGCGCTCCTCGTCCACGCCGGGCAGGAAGCCCGGCACGTCGACCAGGGTGACCAGCGGGATGCCGAAGGCGTCGCAGAACCGGACGAACCGCGCCGCCTTCTGCGACGCCGGCCCGTCGAGGACGCCGGCCAGCACGCACGGCTGGTTGCCGACGAAGCCGACGACCCGGCCGTCGACGCGCGCCAGCGCGCAGAGCACGTTCGGCGCCCAGCCTTCGTGCAGTGCGAAGAACTCGCCGTCGTCGGCGATCTCCGCGAAGACGTCGCGCATGTCGTAGGGCCGGTTCGGCTCGGCGGGCACGAGCTCGGCCAGCCGCGGCCGCCAGTCGGCGGTCGCGCCGGTCTCGCGCGTGGCCGGGGCCGGCTCGAGGTAGTTGCGCGGCAGCAGCGACACGAGGTAGCGGACGTCGGCGAGGCAGCTCTCCTCGTCGTCGTGCACCACGGTGGCCACGCCGGAGTGCCGGCCGTGGGTGTCCGCGCCGCCGAGCTCGTCGGCGGTCACCCGCCGCCCGGTCACCGATTCGACCACGTCCGGCCCGGTGAGGAACATCCAGCCGGTGTCGCGCACCATGAACGTGAAGTCGGCCAATGCCGGCGAATACGCCGCGCCGCCGGCACACGGGCCGAGGATGACGCTGATCTGCGGGATGACCCCGGACGCCTCGACCTGGCGGCGGAAGATGCCGCCGTAGCCGTTGAGCGCCATCACGCCTTCCTGGATGCGCGCGCCGCCGCTGTCGTTGAGCGCGATCACCGGGGAACCGGTGGCCACGGCCAGGTCCAGCACCTTCTGGATCTTCGCCGCGTGCGCCTCGCCGAGCGACCCGCCGAAGACGGTGAAGTCCTGCGCGTAGACGAACACGCGGCGCCCGTCGATCGTGCCGGAGCCGGCGACGACGCCGTCGGTGTACGGGCGGTTGTCCTCGAGCCCGAGCCCGCGGGCCTGGTGGCGCCGGTAGGGCTCGATCTCGGTGAAGGAGTCTTCGTCCAGCAGCAGGGCCAGCCGCTCGCGCGCGGTGAACTTGCCGAGGGAGTGCTGCCGCCGCACCGCGTCCAGCCTGCCGTCGGCCACGTGCGCGGCCAGCTCGTCGCGCCGCTTGCGCAGCAACGGCATGCCCGGCTCGGGCTCGACGGCCGGGTGCAGGGAAATGACCTGGGCCTCGCCGGTGGGCAGCGACCGGCGGTGGTGCCCGTGCCCGCGGCGGTCGCCGTCGGACAGGGGCACCACGTCGGCCTCGTCGGTGCGCTGGGCGCCGGCGTCGGACGGACCGCTCACGCCGCGTCCCGCAGGCGGCCGAGGCGCTCCTGGTGGTCCTGCTCGATCTCGGCGACGATCGAGCTCCACACGATGCCGCGGCCGAGGCGCGGCATCGGGCGCGCGATCGGCGGCGGCTCCGGGGCGGGCGCCGGGGCCGCCTCGGCGGCGGGTGCGGCGGCGGGCGCGGCGAGCGGGTCCCGGACGAGCCGGAACGGGCGGGCGGTGCCTTCGGTCTCCTCGTGCGCGGTCATGCCACTGCCTTTCCGGTCGGGCCGGCGCCGGCGGAGCCGGCCCCGGCTGCGGGAACTGTCGAACGAGCTTCCGCCGGGCGAGCCGCCCGGCCGGCCCGCCGCGCGGTGAGCCTGCCGGTCGCGGCCAGCCAGGCCACGGTGTCCGCCACCGTCTCCGCGAGCGGCCGGGCGGGCACCCCGGCGTCCGGGGCACCCGGCTCGACCGGCACGGCGACCGCGCACACGTGGATCGCGCCGTACTGGACCGGGAGGGGCGCCGGCCACCACCGCTGGAGGAGATCGGCGGCCCGGCCGGCGCCGGTCAGGGCGCGGGCCGGCGGGAACACCGCCGGGAGCCGGCGGCCGGTGACCGCGCGCACGGTGGCGAGGTACTCGCGGGTGGTCACGAACCCGCCGGGGCCGAAGAAGTCCGGGCCGGGCGCGGCCGGGCCGTCGAAGAGCCGCGCGTGCAGCTCGGCGCTGTCCCGGACGTCGCCGAGCGGCAGGCCCCCGGCCGGCCAGATCGGCGTCAGGCCACGCAGCAGGTCCCGCAGCCGCGCGTTCTGGTCGCCCAGGTGCGGGTCGTGCGGGCCGAGCAGCGCCGGCGGCCGCGTGATCGTCACCGGCGCCCCCTCGGCGCGGTGCCGCCGGGCGATCGTCTCGGCGGCCGCCTTCGAGGCCAGGTAGGCCTCGCGCGACCGGCCGACCGGGGTGCCCGGCCCGATCGTGCCCGCCGCGGCGGGGTACAGCGCCCCGACCGTGGACACGTGCACGATCCGGCCGACGCGGGCGCGGCGGGCCGCCCCGAGCACGACATCGGTGCCGCGCTCGTTAACCCGCCGCAGTTCGGTGCGCCGCCGTGGGTCGAAGGTGTAGACGCCGGCGGCGTGCAGCAGACCGTCCACACCGGACACGAGGCGGGCGGCGCCCGCCGGGTCGGCGACGTCGCCGTGGACGACGTCGACCGCGGCCGGGTCGGCGCCGAGCGGGCCGAGCGCGGCCGGGACCCGCGCGGGGTCGCGGACGAGCAGCCGCACCCGGTGCCCGTGGCGCAGCAACGCCGCCACGGTGTGCGCCCCGAGGAAACCGGTGCCCCCGGTCACCGCCACCAGCATCGTGTCCCCTTCGTCGCAGGGTCTCAGGCCGCGCGGGCGCGGCCGTCGACCTCGTGGTAGCCGCCGCCGTAGAACACCAGGGCGTCGTCCCCGGTGCCGCGGCTCGACGTCAGCACCCGGCCCAGGAAGATCGAGTGGTCACCGCCCTCGTAGACGGCGGCGAGCTCGCACTCGAGCCAGGCCAGTGCCCCGCCCAGCAGCGGGGCCCCGGTCTTCGTCCCCGGTGTCCAGTTCACCGAGTCGAACTGGGCCATCCCGTTGGGGCGGCGCCAGTCGGCGAAGTACTTGGACACGTCCTGCTGGTCGGCCGCCAGGATGTTCACGGCGTACGAGCCGGCGCTGACGATGGCGGCGTGCATCCGGGCGGCCCGTGACACGCAGCACAGCACCATCGGCGGCTCCAGCGAGACGGACGAGAACGCGTTGGCCGTCATGCCGTGGCCCGCCTCGCCGCCCGCCGTGAGCACGGTGACGCCGGTGGCGAACTGCGCCATCACTTCGCGCAGGCCGGTCTGAGTGGACAGGTGCCGCCGGCCCGGTGGGGTCGGCAGCCGCTTCAGCACCGTCCGTTCGGTGGTTTCCCCGGCGTCGCCCACGTCACGCTCCCTTGCCGTTCACCGCGGAGGTGGCGTACGGCGCCAGCGCCTCGCGCAGCTGCTCGGGCACCCGCGACGGCACGGTGGCCGTGTTCGGGCCGCGCATGCAGGCGATCCGCTGCCGGCCGCGGGCGACCAGCCGCTCGCCGTCCGGGTGCAGGTGCACGTAGTCGAAGGCGAACTGGACCTGCGTCGAGGTGAGCTCTTCCAGCCGCAGCCGGATGGACAGCTCGTCGAACGCGGTGATCTCGGCGAAGAACTCGCACTCCACCTTGAGGGTGAAGAGCTTGAGGTCGTGCCGCACCTCTTCGAGGACCGCGGGCGCCTTCTCCTTCAGGAACATCTCCCGGCACCGGCCCTGCCAGCGCACGTAGTTCACGTAGTAGACGTTGCCCACCAGGTTGGTCTCTTCGAAGCCGACCGTGTGGCGGATCTCGTAGTAGTCGGACATGGCTCAGTTCTCCTCTGCCTGCAGCACCGCGAAGACCACCGGCTCGGTCCGGTCGTTGACGGTCGTGGCCCAGGTCGCGATCCGGGCCGACCCGCAGGCCAGCAGGGCCCAGCCGTCGGGCTCCACCCGGTGCACGGTCAGGGACTCGGTCATCGCGCCCGTCTTGCGGACGCATTCCAGCGCACTCCAGACCCGGGTGTTCGCCACCTCGACCGGCTCGCCCGCGTCGGCGGCCAGCAGCCGTCCGACCGAGAGCAGGTCTTCGCCGAGCAGCCCGGCCCAGTCCTCCTCGGTGCGTTCGAGCACCGTCTCGACGTCGCAGGTCACCTGTCCGGTGCCGGCCACGACCAGGGTCAGCCGGGAGCTGTGCGACGCGGTGATCTCGCCGCCGTCGATCTCCGGCTTGCCGTCCGGGCGGTAGCGGATCTCCACCGTCCGGTCGAAGGCCCGGCTCGCCGCCAGCGCGGTCTGGGCGCGGCGTTCGGCGATGCCGCCCACCTCCACGCCGGCCGGGTCGGGCTCCAGCACGACCGCCCGGCTGCCGCCGAGCATCCGCTCGCAGGCCCGCTCCAGGTAGGAGCCCAGCATGGAGGGCACCCACGGCCCGGCCCCGTCGGTCTTGCGGACCGCGCGCAGCATCAGGCCTTCCCAGCGTTCCACCAGCGTGCCGTCGGGGTTGCGGACGTCGAGGTCGTAGACGTAGCTGTCGCCGTCCTGCAGCCGCTCCTTCGCGTCCAGCAGCACGTATTCCGGGTGCTGGGCGCCGGGTTCGGCCAGGTAGAGCTTCTCGATGCCCTGCGGCAGCAGCGTGGCGTCGGGGACGCAGCACTGGATCGCGTGCATCATCGCGTCCCGCGTGCCCGGGTCGGCCAGCAGCCGCTCCTGCGGCAGGAACGGGGCGAACCACGTGTTGTCGGCCGTGGTGGCGATCTCCGCCACGGCGTGCCGCGCGCTCGCCCGGCGGTAGCCGACCACCCGCTGGAACCGCTTGCCCTGGAACAGGACCGAACCGTACAGCTCGGTGATCGGCTCCACGGGCACGGACGGCACGTCGACCTCCCGCCGCACCGCCGGGCCGATCTCCGCGGGCCTCGCGAAGCTCAGCCGCGCCTTGAAGTGGTCGGCGCTGAAGCCGGTCTCGTCGCTGCGCAGCACGACGTCGACGGTGTCGGCGTCGGCCGCGACGGCGGCCAGCCGGATCGTCGTCGACCCGCCCGGCGAGACGATGATCGGGCGCAGGAACTCCACGTCGGACAGCACCGGCACGCCGGTCCGGTCGAGCGTGGCCGCCGCGACCTGGGTCATCGCCTCCATCCCGAGCACCGCCGGGAACAGCAGCTGCCCGTCGAGCAGGTGGTCGGCCAGGTACGGGTCCGACCCGGCGGACAGGTCCGCCTCGGTGATCAGCTCGACGCCGGGGTAGTGCACGACCGCGCGGTCGACGAACCGGGTCAGCGGCAGTTCCTTGCGCTGGATGGGCAGCGTGGCCAGCCCGCCCGTGCGCCCGCAGACGACCAGCACCGGCGGCACCGCCGGGTCGGCCAGTGCCTGCTTGAGGATGGCGATGCCGTCCTCGGTCGGGATCGGCGTGATGCCGTCGCGCTTGAGGGCGCTGACGACACCCAGCTTCTCGCCCATGCCGGTGCCGGACCAGACCGACCATTCGAGCGCGACCGCCCGCGCCTGCGGGTATTCGCGGCCGAAGCGCAGGGTCAGCTCGGTCATCCAGTCGTTGGCCGTGGCGTAGTGCGCTTCACCGCGCAGGCCGGCCCGGCCGATGATGCTGCCGAAGGTGACCAGCAGCTTGAGCTTGCTCTTGTCGACCGCGGCCAGTACCGCGTTGAGGCCGTCGATCTTCGGGGCCAGCGTCTTGCGGAACACGTCCTCGGTGAGGCTGAACAGGGCGGCGGGCTCGTTGCGCCCGGCACCGTGCAGCACCGCCGTGACCGGGCCCAGCTCGGCCTGCATCCGCGAGATCGAGTCCGCGACCTGAGCGGCCGAGGTGACGTCGGCGCGCTCGTAGCGGTAGTCGATGCCCGCGGCCGCCATCCGGCCGAGGTTGTCGGCCAGCTCGCTGTCGTCGGCGGGGTCGCTGCGCCCGAGCAGGGCGAGCTTCGCCCCGGAGTCCTTGGCCAGTGCCAGCGCGCTCTCCGCGGTGATGCCCTTGCCGCCACCGGTGACGAGCAGGACGTCGCCCGGCTCCAGCGACTCGGGGACCGGGCCGGTGGGTGCGGGGGCGACCGCGGCCAGCCGCGGCACCGTGCGCCCGCCGTCGGCGCCGTAGCGGACCTCGCAGAAGTCCGTGGTCGCGGCGACTTCGGCGACGACGAGCCGGACCGCCTCGGTGATGGCGGCCGGGTCGGCCGGTGCCGGGTCGGCCAGGTCGACGATCGTGGTGCGGGCCGACGGGTCCTCGAGCCGGAGCGTCTTCGCCAGGCCGGAGGCGCCGAGGCCGTGCTGCACGACGACGAAGCGCGTGCCGTTGGGCGCGGCCATGACGCTGCGGCCGGCGTCGAGGAACAACCCGGCGTGCCCGGCGTCGCAGTCCGCGGGCAGGCAGAGCAGCACGCCGTCGCCGGCGCCCGCACGGGCCAGTGCCGCGCGCAGCGGCTCGGCCAGCGGGTGCCCCGGCGTCGAGAACACTTCCCAGCGCGAGTTGCCCACGCCCGGCGTCAGGTCCGCGTGCGGCCGCGGGGCCGGGACGTACTCGACCGCGAACGGACGGACCCACGGGCCGGCGCCCGGGACCTCGCCGCTGCCCGCGTCGGCGGGCTTCGCGGTCTGCGCGAGCTCGTCGATCATCTCGGCGAGATCGCCGAGGCAGACCGTCGCGAAGTTCGGCATGCCCTCGAGGGCGGGCCGACCGAGCGCCCGGGTGACGTCGTTGACCAGCTGCCCGACCGTGATGGAGGACAGGTGCAGGTCGTCGAGCGGGTGGGTGTCCGCGGTGACCGTCTCCAGCGGCAGCTCGACGCGCTCGGAGGCGAGCTTGCGCAGCAGGTCGAGCGTGGTGTTGGCGTTGCTGTCGGGCACCTCGGCGACCGAAGCCGACGCCGCCTTCTCCGCGGCCAGTTCCGCGGCCAGCTCGCTGTCGATCTCCGGCGCCGCCTCGCACGGGCTGGCGAGGAAGTTGAAGACGCCGTCCTCGGGCAGCGCGCGGAGCACGCGGCCCTCGAACAGGGGGGCGGGCGTCAGCGGCGCGCCGGCCGCGAAGGCCGCGCCGGCCACCCGCAGCACCGCGCTCAGCGTGGCGCTGTCGGTGTCCACCGCCAGCACCGGCGTGCCCGGGGCGATCTCCTCGAACAGGCCGGAGAGCACCCGGCCCGGCCCGACCTCGATCACCAGGTCGCTGCGCTCGGCCACCTTGGCGGCGGCCTCGCGGAAGCGGACCGGCAGCACGATCTGGTCGCGCAGCAGCGACGGCAGGTTCTCGGCGGCGTGCAGGACGTCACCGGTCACGCTCGAGACGACCGCGCGCTCGAGCCGGGCGAACGGGATCTCGTCGAGCCGCTCGGTCATCGCCGCCGCGGCCGGTTCGACCAGCGGCGAGTGGAACGCGTGCGACACCTTGAGCCGGGTCGCGGTGACGCCTTCGGCGTGGGCGCGGGCGATCACCCGGTCCACGGCGGCGGCCGGGCCGGAGATCACCGTCTGCTCGGGCGCGTTGTACCCCGCGATGACGACGTCGGAGCCCAGGCCGAGCTCTTCGGTCCGGCTCGGCGACGCGGCGATGCCCGCCATCGCGCCACCGCCTTCGCCCGCGGTGGTCTCGGCCATCACCTTGCCGCGGATCTTGGCCAGGCCCAGCACCGCGCGCTCGTCCAGGGCCCCGCCCCAGTGCAGGGCGGTCAGCTCGCCGAGGCTGTGCCCGGCCGCCGTGTGCGCCTCGATGCCGAGCAGGTGCAGCACCCGCAGGGCGGCCAGCGAACCGGCGACGATCCGCGGCTGGGCGACCTCGGTGGCGACGTGGTCGGCACCGGCGGGCAGGCCCGCGGCGCGGAAGATGTCGTCGGCGGCGGTGAACCGGCGCCGCACGGCACCGTCGGTCGCGCGCCCCGAGCCCTGGCCGGGGAACAGGAAGCCGATGCGCGGGCGGCCGACGCCGTGGCCGGCGAAGATGCCGTCGGTGGCGGCGAAGACCGTCCCGTCGTCGCCGAGCAGCTCGAGCAGCCGGGTCAGCTTGCGCTCGGCCTCGTCCGGGCCGGTCGCCACGACCGCGGCGCGGACGGGCCGCCCGGCCAGTTCGACGGCCAGCTGCCCGGCGAAGTCGGTGAGCTCGGCCATCGACAGCTTCGGCACGACCTCCAGCAGCCCGGTGATCCGGGCCCGCAGCCCGTCGACGTCGTCGGCGTCGAGGAGCAGCAGTTCGGCGTCCTGGCGGCCGGAGACCAGCGCCCGGGTCTTCTCGTCCAGCTCGGCCCGGCGCGGGGCGCCGGGCGCCTCGGTGACGGTGACGTGCGAGTTGATCCCGCCGAAGCCCATCGCGGAGACACCCGCGCGGACCGGGGCGTCGGACGGCCACAGCTGCGCTTCGAGCGGCACGTACATCCGGGCGGAGTCGCCGGTGAGCTTCTCGTGCGGGTCGAAGTGGCCGGTGGCCGGCGGGATGACCTGGTGGTACACGGCGAGGGTCGCCTTGATCAACCCGGCGACCCCCGCCGCGGCCTTGGTGTGGCCGATGTTGCCCTTGATGGTCGACAGCGCGGCCGGGGCGGCCAGCGGGTCGGCCGCGTGCCGCGCGGTCGAGAGCGCCTCGATCTCCGTGGCGTCGCCGAGCGCGGTGCCGGTGCCGTGGCCCTCGAAGTAGGACACGGTCTCGACGCCGTAGCCCGCCCGGTCGTAGGCGCGCTTGATGGCGAGCCGGTGCCCGGCCGCCTCCGGCCGGGTGATGCCGCCCTTGCCGTCCGAGGACACGCCCCAGCCGCCGATCGAGGCGTAGATGCGCTTGCCCTGCTCGATCGCGTCGCTTTCGCGCATCAGCACGAGCATGCCGGAGCCTTCGCCCGGCCAGAAGCCGTTCGAGTCGGCGTCGTAGACCTTCATCTCGCGCTTCGCGAGCGCCCCGGTCTTGGCGAAGCCGATCACCTCGAACGGGTCGATCGACAAGTCGACACCGCCCGCGATGGCGACGTCGAGGTCGCCCTGGGCGAGCGCGTTCGCGGCGTTCACCACCGACAGCAGCGAGGACGAGCAGGCGCCGTCCACCGTGTAACCGCCACCGGCGAAGTCGAAGTAGTTGCAGACGCGCCCGGCGATGGTGTTCGCCAGCCCGCCGGCCAGGGTGTCCTCGTTGATCTCCGGGAACGGCTCCTTGTACTGGACCTCGAGCTCCCGCAGGAAGGACGCCGTCTCGTCGTCGCCCCAGCCGCGCTCGGACAGCGCGGCGGCCACCGTGCGGCGGACGTAGGGCCAGCGCAGGCGCATGATGTTGGCGCGCGAGAACTCACCGGTGAGGCTGTTGCCGATGACGACACCGGTCGCCTCCTTCGGCAGCCCTTCGCCCTCGGGGAACCCGGCGTCGGCCAGCGCCTGGGCGGCCACGTCCAGTGCCAGCCAGTGCGTGGTGTCCGTGGCGCGGAACGTGCTGCCCGCGACCTTGTAGGCCACGCGGTCGAATTCGAAGTCGCGCAGGACCGCGGCCTTCTGCGCGTAGAACCGGTCCGGCGCGGCCGGATCCGGAGAGTAGTAGTCGGCCCGGTTCATCCGTTCGTCGGGCAGCCGGCGGAACGCGCGGCGGCCCGCCAGCACGTTCTCCCAGAGCTCTTCCAGCGAACGGGCGTCCGGATACCGCAGGCCGATCCCGACGATCGCTATCCGCTCAACGCTCATGCCACCGCACTCCCATATAGCTCTCGAGACCGTCCGTCGCCGGGGGCGACGGTTCCCGGTGCTGTCCGGCGCGGGTCTCGCCCCCGGCCGAGTCGTTCCTTCGGCGACGGCGCACGATCTCGCCGCCGCCGTCCGGCGCGTCCGTCAAGCATGGACTCCCGCGCCCCCAGCTTCTTCTTTCTGCCTGCCCCGGACGCCGGTTGCGCAAGGGGGGACAAATCCCCCGCGCGCACCCGCGTGTCCACAGGGGACAGTCAGGGCGTGAACTGCCCGGGACGGCGGCCCTCGCCCGCCGGGCCCCGGTAGGCCTGCGCCAGCTCCAGCCATTGCCGGGCCAGGCCGCCTTCGGTCCGCACGTCCAGGTCTTCCGGGTGCCGCCGCCGGGTGACCAGCAGGCAGAAGTCCTCGGCACTGCCGGTGACGCGCTCCGGCGAGTCCTCCGGCCCGAAGGTCAGCAACCGGCCCGACGGCGTCGTGATCTCGAACCGGAACTCCTGCTCGGGCGGGGTCAGTCCGCGGGCCTGGTACCCGAAGTCGCGGACCCGCACGGCGAAGCCGACGAGGTGGGCGAGGCGGTCGGTGCGGACCGGCCGGACGCCGAGCGCGTCGGCGATGTCCTGGCCGTGCGCGAAGGCCTCCATCATCCCGGCGCACGCGAGCACGTACGGCGGGAGCGGGTTGACCAGCCACGGCACCAGTTCCGTGCCGGGCACCGCGGCGAGCGCCTTGATGCCCTGGTCGCGCTCGGCGCGCCAGCGGTTCAGCAGGACCTCCGCCGGGCCGCCGAGGTACTCCTGGAGAGCACCGTTGACCGCGGCGTCGAGGTCACCGCCGATCGACTTCGTCATGGCGACGAAGGCCTCGGGCTGCGCCGCGGCGAGACCCGCGATGCGGAAGATGAACGCGAGGTGCCCGACCTGGTGGCGCACGGTCCAGCCGGGCGCCGGGGTCGGGGTGTCCCACTCCGTCTCGGAAAGACCGGCGACGAGCGCGTCCACGCCCTCGGCCTCGGTCGTCAGGTCGGCGATCACGGCCGTCGTGTCAGTCACCGGTTGTCCTCTCCATCATCGGTCCATCGTGGACACTCAGGGACGGGGCCGGCGGCCGCCGCGTACCGGGCGGGGGTGGGGTGGGCCCCGGTGCGGCGGCCGCCGGGAGCGGATCGGCCCGGCCGGGAAGGCAGCATCCGGGCGCGTCTGGGCTGTGTCCGTGCTGCGTTCGACCGGCCGGTCGATCCGCTCCTCCCCGAATCATCGCCCGCGCCCGCCGGAGCCGTCTTCTTCTCGTGGGCGCAGGGAAAGGCGGGCACCCAGCTCCTCGGCCGCGGCGTGAGCGGCCCACGAGACGAGCTCGATCAGGCCGCGGTCGTCGTCGCGGTCGCGGCGGGCGGCGGCGACCACGAGGTCGTCGACCTGGTAGGGCGCCTTCGCCACGAGCAGGGCCAGCCGGGCGGCCGGCCGTTCGGCGGCGGGCAGCTCGGCGAGCGGCCCGTCGGCCCACGACCGCCCCAGTCCCGGCGGACGGCCGTCCCAGTCCTTCAGCTCCCGCCGGACGAGATCGCGCACGCGCGGCGGGAGCACGCCGCCGCCCGCCGCCTCGAACGCCGCGCCGGCCCTGGCGAACGCGTCGGCGAGGGTGCTGCCCGGCGCGGCCCAGCCCGGGCCGTCGGCGCCGGTGGCGGGCAGCAGCTCCAGGGCCTGCCCGGCCGGTGGCGGCGCCCCCGGCCGGAGGAAGTGCCCGAGCACGGCCTTCGCCGTCCCCCGCGCGGACGCGGGCACCTGGTCCGGCAGCGGCGAGTCGCCGAGGAAGACGCTCACCACCCGGTTGAGGTAGTGGAAGGCGGTGGCCACGGCGGCGAACTCGGCCGCGGCCGGACCGGTCACCCCGGGCGGCAGCGGGCCCTCGCCCCGGGCCCAGGCCGCGAGTTCGCGGGTGCCGGGGTCGGTGATCGCGTCCGGCTGGTCCGCCGCCAGTGCCGCCGCGGCGGCCGGTTCGCCCAGCGAGCCGAGCGCCATCGCGTGCACCTCGACGCAGTACGGGCAGTCGTTCGCGGCCGAGACGGCGGCCGCGACGACCTCCCGGTCCGCCCGGCTCGAGACCCCGGCCGCGACCAGCGACTCGCGCAGCACCAGCCACGCGGCGGCCAGCACCGGCGGCGACGGCGAGTGCAGCGCCATCGGCGGGGCGAGCATCCCGAAGTCCCGCTCGACCTGCCGGTACACCGCCCGCACCAGCCCCCGCGCCCGCCGCGGCGCCGTGGCCTCGACATGTTTGACGTCCTTCAGGGTCCGCCGCAACGCGACCCGCACCAGCCCCGGCGCCATCCGTCCTCCCAATCTACGGGCATCACACGTGACCAGCGGGGACACACACGTGACTGGAGGGGCATCACCCTCGATGCCCCTCCAGTCACGTGTGATGCCCCTCCGGTCACGCGTGCTGCCCGGCTGATCACGCGAATTCGCTCGTCGGGTCCGTCAGTTGCCGGCGACGAGGTCCAGCTTGGAGACCGCGCGGCGGCCCGTGATGGAGCCGTCGGGGGCCGGGGCGCCGTACTTGACGTCGATGCCGCGGGCCTGCGCGGCCCGGACGATGCTCGGCACCGACCGCTCGGCGAGCGCGGCGATGGTCATCGCCGGGTTCACGGTGAGCGCGCCCGGCACGGCCGAGCTGTCGGTGACGAAGATGCCCGGGTGGTTGCGCAGCTCGTGGTTGGCGTACAGCGCCGACGTCGCCGGGTCGTCCCCGATCCGGCACGACGCCAGCGGGTGCACGGTGTAGGCGCCCACGACGTCGTTGGTCCACGGCGCCACCGTGCCGATGCCGTCCTTCTCGATGATGGCCTTGCAGTCGGCGTCCGCGAGCGCCCAGCCGCGGCGGGTGTTCGTGGTCGGGTCGTAGCGCAGCGAGCCGCGGCCGAGCATCTGCTGCGAGATCCGGTAGGCGTTGCCGGTCGGCGGCGGCGTGCCGAAGACGCCTTCGTTGTCGTCTTCGGTCATCAGGAAGATCGTGAGCCAGTTCGCCCACTTCTTGAGGATCTCCTTCTTCTCCGCGCCGAACCAGCGCGGCTCCTCGCCGCCGGGCACCTGGGCGAGGATGGTGCCCAGGCCCGGCGGGAAGTACAGCTGCTCCAGCGAGTACCGCTCGTACTCCGGCAGCGAGCCGTCGAGCTTGTCCCAGTTCGCCACGGTCGGGCCCTTGCCGATGTGGTTCGCCGAGTAGATCGGGCCGTCCTCGCGGGACAGCCCGAGCACCTCGCGGACGCGGTCCTCGTCGATGATCGCGGTGTTGAGCCGCTCGCCGTTGCCGGAGAAGTACCGGCCGACGCCGTGCGGCATGGTGCCCAGCGCGGCCTCCGAGCGCTGCAGGATGACCGGGGTCGCGCCGGCGCCGGCGGCGATGATGACGATCTTCGCCTCGATCACGCCGGTGCCGGTGTGCACCCGGTAGTCCTCTTCGTCCACGATGTCGAAGTGGACGCGGTAGCCGCCGTCCTCGGTGCGCTCGAGCCGCTGGACCTCGTGCAGCGGCCGGATCTCCGCGCCGTGCGACAGCGCCGCGGGCAGGTAGTTCGTCAGCATCGACCGCTTGGCGTCGAACTTGCAGCCCGCCATCATGAAGTTGCAGTTGACGCAGGTGTCGTTGTCGACCGCGACCGGCGCCGGGTTCGCCGTGCGCCCCGAGTGGTTGCAGGCCGCGGCCCACAGGCCACCGGCGTAGGAGACGTCGCTCCAGTCCTGTTTGGACACCGGGATCGACTCGTCGACGCGGTCGTACCACGGCTCCAGCGAGTCGCGGGAGATCGCCTTCGGCCACATCCGCCGCCCGATGCTGCCGTGCCGCTCGAAGACGAACTTGGGCGCGCGCGGCATCGCGGCGAAGTACACCACGCTGCCGCCGCCGACGCAGTTGCCGCCCAGCACGCTCATCCCGTCGCCGACGACGAAGTCGAACGCGCGGGTGTAGGACGAGCCGAGGAGGTAGTCGTGCTCGAAGTCGGCCGCGGCCAGCCACGGCCCGCGCTCCAGCACGGTGACCTTGGCCCCGCCCGCGGCGAGGTGGTAGGCGGGGATGGACCCGCCGAAGCCGCTGCCGACGATGACGACGTCGGTCTTGTCTGCGTTGCTCATGCGGGGCTCCCCGATGCCGTCGTGTCCGGGTGGAGTTCGGCCAGCTTGCGGCCGTAGCCGTACTTCGGGAACCGCCAGAACCCGTCCGCGTCCGGCGGGGTGTACCCCAGGGCCAGCAGCCCGGGGTGGCCGTCGCGGATGGCCTCGGCGGTGTGCAGGTGCGCGGCGCTGTCGAAGGCCATGTTGCAGAACAGCGCGAGGCTGACCCAGCCGTCCTTCTCCGGGTGCCCCGGCGCGGTCAGCCGGCGCACCAGCTCCCGGCGGTGCTCGTACGGGAGGGCGACGAACGGCGGGACGTCGAAGTCGAGCTCGAGGTCCACCTCGCCGGCGTAGGACTTCGCGTGGTCGTTGAGCGACTGCGCGAGGTAGGGCAGCCCGGCCGTGACGCCGGTGGCGTCGAAGTTCAGCAGGTCGAGCGCGCCCGCCGCCACCGACCCCGGGCCGGGCGCGGCCCCGGCGATCGCCCGGTCCTCCGGAGACCGCTTCTCCCCCGGCACGATCGTGTCCGCGTAGGCCTCGAGGGTCATGTTCTTGACGCGTTCTTCTTCGGTGGCTTCGGGTTGCACCGGCCTACCTCCTCATCGAATGTCCACAATGGAAACCAGGCTCAGGCGGCCCGGCGCGCCGCCGCCGTCCGCGGGTGCACGGTCATCGGCAGCCCGCCGCGGACCCGCAGCGACAGCATCGCCTCGGGTTCGACGGCGTAGCCCGGGAGCTTGCGCAGCTCCAGGTCCCTGGCGGCCATCGCCAGCACGAACACCGCCTCCATCACCCCGAGGCTGTTGCCGATGCAGAACCTCGGCCCGGCACCGAAGGGCAAGTAGGCGTACCGCGGCGGCCGCCCGTCCGGGTTGGCCGGGTCGAACCGGCCGGGGTCGAAGCGCTCGGGGTCGGCCCAGAACCCCGGGTGCCGGTGCAGCGTGTAGGGCACGACGACGACGTCGGACCCGGCCGGCACGTGGTACCCGCCGATCTCGTCGTCGGCCTGCGCGATCCGCGGCAGCAGCCACACCGGCGGGTACAGCCGCATGACCTCTTCGACCACCGCCACGGTGTAGGTGAGCCGCCGCAGGTCCTCGTGTTCCGGCAGCCGGTCGCCGAGCACCTCGACGGCTTCGGCGTGCAGCCGCTCGCCGACCTCCGGGTGCTCGTCGATCAGGTGGAACGCCCAGCCGAGCGTGCTCGCCGTGGTCTCGTGCCCGGCCAGCAGCAGGGTGATGAGCTCGTCGCGCATGTGTTCGCGCGACGCGCCGTCGTCCGACCCGGACGCGATCAGCCGCGACAGCACGTCCTCGCCGTTCTCGACCGGGTTCGCCAGCCGCTGGTCGACCAGCTCGTCGGCGATCCGGCGCAGGTCGTCGCGGGCGGTGCGGAAGTGCAGCTGCTTCTTCAGCGGCACCCACTGCGGGACCGCGCTCAGCGTGACCGCTTCGAACATGGCCTGGTCCTGCACGGCCTCGAACGAGTGGCCGAGCGTTTCGTAGCCGCCGAGCTCCGCGTCGAGCAGCGTCTTGCCGAGCACGCCGAGGGTCAGCCCGGTCATCTCGTGCAGGATTTCGACCGGCCCGTCGTGCGCGGCCAGCCGCCGGACCAGCGCGTCCACTTCGGCCGCGACGACGGCGGCCTGCCGCGAGATCCGCTTGGGCTGGAACACCGGCTGGATGGTCCGGCGCTGCTTGCGCCAGGTTTCCCCGTCACTGGTGAGCAGGCCGTCGCCGAGGGCCCGGCGGGCCTCCTGCAGGCCGATGCCCTTGTGGTAGTTCGCGGCGTTGTCCGCGAGGACGTGCTTCGCGAGGTCCGGGTGGTTCACCAGGTACATCGCCTTCGGGCCGATGGCGATGCGGACGACGTCGCCGTAGGCCTCGGCGTTGTCGCCCATGAGGGCGAGCCGGTCGGTGAAGAGCTGCTTCAGCAACCGGAGGGTCGCCCGGCGCGGCGGCCCGGGCGGCGCGGTGCGCGCCGCCCGGGCGTGGTGCTGGGGACCGGTCATGCCGCGATGGCTCCGGGCTTCTCGTCACCGGTCTCCACCGGCGGCGCGATCTCCAGCTTGGCCTTCTGCGCGGCCTGCTCGGCCTCGAACCTGATCCGCGCCTTGTTCGAGAAGTGCAGGCCCCACAGGAACATGCCGCGGATCAGGCACACGGTCGCGGTGGCCAGGAACAGCCCGTACGCGACGTGCACGGCGGTGAAGAAGCCGTACGCGAGTGCCACCCCGGCCCCGAACGCGAACTGCGAGGCCGGCTTCGACGGCGACGTGCCCGGGTCGGTCACCATGTAGTTGGTGTAGAGCACGAACGCGACGCCGGTGCCCATCGCCAGCGCGCCGGTGATGGACGTGTCGAAGATCCAGCCACGGACGACCGCCTGGATGGCGAAGAAGCTCAGCCAGCCCGCGATCAGCCACATCCGGTTGGTCAGCAGCGCGTTGAGCACCGTGCCCGACACGAGGATGATGCCGACGATCAGCCAGCCGCCCCAGGTCGGGATCTGCTCGGTGAAGTGGTACGGCGGGGCGATGCTGGCCCACGGGAACACGAGCAGGATGATCGTGATGCCGAAGTTCGACGGGTTCATGTAGTGCCGCATGCGGCCGTACACCGGCGCCTGCAGGATCCACTTGGTGCCGACCGCGACGGCGACCCCGAACATCATCACGAGGATCTGGTCGTTGACGTAGGTCAGCATGTTGAGGGCCAGGCCGGTGATGTGCGCCGGCAGGAGGAACTCCACCAGCCCCTTGAACCCGTTGCCGCGGAACCGGACGTCACGGTGGGTGACGCGGGCGTTGATGATCTCGAGGACGATCTCCGTGGTGTACGCGGTCGCCAGCGCGACGAACGGGTACAGCCACGGCTGCTCGAACCCGAGCACGGTGTAGCCGACGATGTTGAAGATCGTGATCGAGATGGCGAAGCGCCGCAGCGCGGTGATGACCTTGTTGGTCCGCTTCGGTGGCGCACTGTCCACCTTGGTCAGAGTCGGGGTGGTCATGTCACATCGCTTCCTTCGCCGTGGAGCCGAGCTGGTAGGAGTGGCAACCGGGTTCGAGCTTCAGGTTCTGCGTCCGCAGCTGCCCGGTCCGGTCCCGCCACTGCAGGTGCACGTCGAGCGGGCCGCGGACGTCGTGCCCGAGGCCGATCTGGACGTCGAAGCTGCGCCGCCCGGCCTCGCCGCTGCTGCCGTCGACCCGGCCGAGGTACTTCTTGCCGTCCGAGGTCGTCACCGTGACCTGGGCGCCGATCGCGGGCGGGCCGGCCGCGGGCAGCGGGCCGGGCGCCACCGCGGCGTCGGTGGTCAGCTTCAGCTGCAGGTACTTGCCGGGGTTCGGGCTGTCGTTGTGGTAGAAGATCGGCTGCTCCCACTGCCTCGCCACCGCGAACTCGGGCAGGCCGTCACCGTCGGTGTCGCCGACGGCGATGCCGCGGGTGGGCACCGGAACCGCCAGGCCGAGCTGCGGCGCCAGGTCGGCGTACCGGCCGTCGGCGCTCTTCACGAAGAAGTGCAGCGTCTGGTCGCCACCGATATCGTCACCGGCGCGGGCGTTCGGCCACCACAGCGGGTTGGACAGCAGGCCGTCGTGGGCCGTGGCGATCTCCTGCAGGTTCGGCCAGCGGTTGACCTGGCCCTTGACGAACCCGGTGGCCTGGGCGATCTGGTTCTCGCCGCCGTTGTTGAAGTCCTGGATCTTGACGTCCCAGCCCCAGCCGGACCACGCCGTGCCGTGCTCGGCGCTGTCGTCGTGGAACGGCGCGACGCCGTCCTTCAGCTGCTGAGTCAGGTCCGCGTTGTCCTTGGCCTTGTTCATGAACTGGAAGTTCGACTCTTCGATGCCCCACGACGTCGTGATGTTGCTGACGAACAGGTCGTAGAGGCCGTCGTGGTTCAGGTCGCCGAAATCGACGCCCATGCCCTTGAAGGAGTCGTGGCCGAGCACCTTCGACTTCGGGTCGTCGATCCCGCGGACGCCGTTGACCTCGGCGAGCTCGATCTTCCCCGGCGTGGACTTGTTGTACAGCAGGTGGTCGTGGCCGAAGTCGTTGGCGATGTAGAGCTCGGGCAGGTTGTCGCCGTCGATGTCGGTGGCGCTGGAGGCCAGCGTCCAGCCGAAGCGGGCGCTCTCCGGGATGCCCTGCGAGGCGTCGGTGTACTGCGTGCCCGGGTTCGCCCCCGCCGTGGCACCGGTCCAGCGGTAGATGTACTTGGCGCCGGAGTTCACCGCGTGCGACATCGACTGGTTCAGCGTGATGCCGCCGTCGGCGTTCGGGTCCAGGACCCGGCTGTCCGGGAAGTAGTTCCCGACGAAGATGTCGACGTGCCCGTCGCCGTCGAAGTCCCCGATGGTGACGGAGTCGGTGTTCCACAGCGGGCCGTTGTACTTGCCGTCCGCGCCGCGGTGGTTGCCCGCGACCAGTTCGACCGGCTGGAACGCCGAGGCGTCGAACTTGGTGGCGGTGGCCTTCTGCAGGAACAGCACCGGGGTGCGGCCCCAGTAGTAGGCGAGGACGTCGGTCCGGCCGTCCTCGTTGTAGTCACCGGGGACGCAGCCCATCGGCGCCATGTAGTCCCACGTCGGCAGGGCCGGCGCCGGGTCGAGCGCGAAGGGGGCGTAGCGCGGGCCCGAGTCGGGCGCCGGGGTGATGACGACCTGGTCGCTGCGCGGGTCGACCAGGCACAGGTCGTTGGCCTTGCCGCTGCCGCTGATGTCGTTGATGGCGATCGCGGCGCCGACCGAGGAGATCCAGGCGGCGATCTTCTCGTACTCCTTGTTCACCGTCCGGATCGACTGCGACTTCGAAGCCGCGGGCAGCGCGATCGTCATGGGGGTGAAGCGGAACTTGTCCGCCATTTGGTCCTGTTCGGCGGCGGAGACGCTGGGCAGCCGCGCGACCAGGAACAGGCCGAGGATCAGCGCCAGCGCCACGATGCCCGCCAGCTGCTTGCGCAGCCAGCCGAAGGTCGCGGTCATTTGTTCTTCCCTCCGTGGGTCAGCACTTCTTCGGCGATCCGCTGCCGCCAGGTTTCGAAGGCCGGGACGTCGTCACCGTCGACGACGACGGCCGGGCGGACCTCCTGGGTGATGGCCGCCACGCGCTCGGCCGGGAGCCCGCAGATCGCCTGGGCCGCCATCTCGGTCTGCGGGATCAGCAGGCCCGAGCGCACCCGGCACTCGGCGGCGAAGGCGCTCCCCTGCGCCAGCGGACCGTGGTGGATCCCGGCCCGGTCGACCAGTTCCGCCAGTTCGTCGGCCTCGACACCGCACGCGTAGGTCGAGGCGAGCCCCACCCCGGCGTACAGGTCCCCGTGGCGGGATTCGTCGAACTCCTCGATCGTCTTGGCCAGCAGGGAGACGTCGGTGCCGCAGATGAACCACAGGGCCCGGCCGATGCCCTGGTCGATGGCCCGCAGCGCGTAGCCCTCGTATCGCTGGTCCGGCCACGGGAAGCCCGGCTCCTGGTACTGCTGCCGGACGTACTTCTCGGTCTTGAAGTACGCCTGGTGGAAGCCGTACCCGTCGAGGACGAGCCAGCGCAGCAGCGGGTCGAAGGCGGTTGCCTTCGGCCACGCGAACCGCGGGAGGCGGGCCATCGCCCAGCCGACGCCGACGTAGATGATGTAGTCGTGCTTCTCCCCTGGACCGGCCAGGAACTCGGCGATGTTCGAGCTCTTGCCGAAGGGGAGCCCGTCGAGGACCCCGTACCCCATTCCCGCGCCTTCGTAGGCGAATCCGCGGAACTGCGGCGGGATTTCTTCGAGCCATTCCTCGGCCTGCTCGACCGAGCGCGCCTCGACCGCGTGCGCGTACCCGAGGAGGAACTTCTCGCCGACCGTCTCGAGCAGTTCTTGAGCGGCTGGACTCTTCCTGTGGAAACCCCGCTTGACCAGCGAGGTCTCCGAAACGTCCGGTGTCAGGATCCGGCGCCTGAACGCACGCCAACCGTTGCCCAACGCACTCTCCCCCTTTTCGGGTTCCATGGTGTGCTTTCGGGGGTCCGGGTGGCGAAGGCCCCCGGCCTGGGGCGAAGCCCCGGTTGTCACTGCTTCCACGCTCACATAAGCCGTGATCACGGGTCTACTCCACAGTTGCGAGCGGCGGGCTCAGCCCGCGACGCGCAGCCTTCCCGCACCGAACTCGGCCCGGATCCGCGCCCGCCACAGCTCGTACGGCGGGACCGGGCCGACGTCGTCGAACGGCACCTCCGTGCGGTCCGCGAGCGCCTCGGCCGCTTCGACGGTGAGGTCCGCGAGCACGCCCGCGGCGAGCCGGCTGTGCTCCGGCACGTACGTCGAATAGGTGCGCGCCTTGATCGCGAACACCACGCCCAGCGCCAGTTCCGCGTAGTGCGCCCCGGAGAGGCGGCGCAGGGCCGCCAGCCCCGCCTGGTCGGCGCCGCCGGCGAACGTCGCCGCCAGCCCGACCCCGCTCCACAGGTCCGGGCGGCGGGCCTCGGCGAACGCGTCCACCGCCGCGGCGACGGCCTCGGGCACCCCGCCGTGGATGAACCACAGCGCCCGGCCCACGCCCTGGTCGAAAGCACGCGGGAAGTAGTCCGCGCGCCCCGCCCACGGGTACGGTGCCGGCTCGGCCTGTTCGTCGATCCAGCGGCGGGTGTCGAAGTAGGCCCGGTCGAAGCCGTAGCCGTCCACCGCCAGCCAGCTCATCACCGGGTGGTGGTGGACGCCGGTCAGCTCCGGCAGGATGTTCTTCCACAGTGGACGCGGCAGCCGGGCCATCGCGAACCCGATCCCGATGTAGGTGAGGAAGATGTGCGGCTCCCCCGGTCCCTCCAGCAGGGCCTTCGTGCGGTCGCGGCCGCCGCCCGGCATCGCGTCCAGGATCGTGTACCCCATGGTCGCGCCCTCGTACGCGAACCCGCGCTGCTCCGGCTCGACGAGCGCGAGCCGCCGTTCCAGCTCCCACAGGGAAGCGCCTTCGATCGCCCATTCGAACCCGCACACCACGGCCTGCGGCACCGCCTCCAGCCGGGCCGTCGCCGTGGTGGGCGTGACGGGGAAACCGCGCTCCGCGAAACCGACGGAGGCCAGCGACGGGGCGAGCACCCGCTTGCGCAGCACACCGAAGAAAGTCGACATCGGAAGTCCTCGTTTCGTTCGGTGGGTCAGGCCACGGCACGCAGGTGCGCCCGCTGCGCCGCGAGCATCCGCTGGCCGGCAGGCGACTGCCGCGACGCCAGCGTGATCGCGATCGGCGGGTCGATCAGGGACGGCGGGCGCAGCCGCATCGCCACGGTCGCCGGCTCGAACTCGGCCACCGTCGCCGCCGCGCTGGCGACGGTGAACGCCGGCCCGGACGGCGCCTGCCGCACCGCACCGTGGTCGGCGACCGCGATCACCGTCCAGTTGCCCTCCGGCACGCCGTCGATCCTCAGCTCGGCGGACCGGGTCTCGGCGAGCCCGCCGAAGGCCACCGGGCCGCTCTGCGGCACCGAGTCGGCGAACACCCCGACGAGCACGGTGGCCGGCGCGGCGTCCTCCGGCATCCCCAGGCGCACGGTCAGCCGTCCGCTGCCCGACTGCAGGGACGCGCACGAACTGCCGGCCGCCCGCAGCGAGCGCAGCGAAGGCAACCGCTGGAAGTACGCCGAGTGAGCCACGAGCAGCTCACCGACCTCGGGTTCGCGGTACTCGGTCGGGGTCATCCCGACCGCGCGGACGAACCGGCTGGTGAACGTGCCCACACTGCTGTAGCCGACGCTGCAGACGATGTCCGACACCGTCAGCGACGTGGTCAGCAGCAACCGCTTCGCCTCGAACAGCCGCACCGCGGTGAGGAACCGGCCGGGCGTCACCCCGGTCGCCTTGGCGAAGATGCGCGAGAAGTGGAACGGGCTCACGTACACCTCGGACGCGAGAGCCGACAGCGTGATCGGCTCGAAGTAGCGATCAAGGATCATCTCGATCGCGCGCAGAACGGCGGGCTGGACGACCTGGTCGAGGTCCTGCCTGTACCGCTCCACACCGGCCGCCGGCTCACCGCCGTCGGCACCCCCTGACGCAACCGATCGCAAGATCATCAGTCCAACCTCGAATTTCCTACGGCGTCAAATTCCATCGCCGTCAGGTAAGACGCCGGACCTCGCGGGTCGGTGGACCTCCGATTGAGACTCGCAGGAGGACAGCGCAGCATCGGAACAGGGCCCGTGCGGGCCGCATGCGCCGGACGTGCCGAACGCACCCCCGGCGCGTGCGCCGCGCACGGGCCCGGTCTGACAGACGCTCGGATACGGCGGGTGATAGCGGTCGCGGATCCTCGTCGCCCGGCCGCGGGCATGATCGGGACCTGGGGTTTGCCCGGCCGGGCCGGCCCGCGGGGGTTCGCGGTGGGGATGGGAACCGTGCGAAACCCACGGGTCCGCCGCACGAAACCCATCTCGGCTCTGGTGGACGGCTCACTGGCTGGTGCCCGGCCGCTCTGTCACATTCGACAGTGGACAGCCCGGGGTCGACAGCCACGACTCGGCGAGGCTGCACTGGGGAGCTCGAGACATCGGAGCAGGAACACTGGAGGCGCCCGGCATGTACTCCGAAAAGAAACTATCGGACGGACTGGTCGGCGTAGCTCAACGGCCCGTCGAACCACCCGAAAGTGTGGTTGAGTTCACCGTCCTCGGTCCGCTGAGCGTCCTGCGCGACGGCGTCGACTACGCGCCGACCACACCGAAGATCCTGCAGCTGCTCGCCCTGCTCGTGATGCGGCCCGGCAAGATGGTGCACGTCGACTCGATCACGCAGGAGCTGTGGGCCAGCGATCCACCCCGGACCGTGCGGACCACCCTGCACACCTACATCTACCACCTGCGGCGGTGCATCGAGCAGAACAGCCTCGCCGAGAGCGCCGAGGCGATGCTCGCCACCCGGGCACCGGGGTACATCTTCCGGATCGACCCGGCCCAGGTCGACGTCTTCCACTTCGCCCGGCTCCAGCAGGAGGGCCAGGAACTGCTGCGCCAGCACGAGCACGCGGCCGCGGCGCTGCGCTTCCGCTCGGCGCTGGACCTCTGGAGCGGGCCGCCGCTCGCCAACGTCCACTGTGGACCGATGCTCGTACCGTACACGGTGGAGCTGCTGGAGCAGCGGCGCAACACCCTGCACATGCTCATCGAGGCCGAGATCGCCAGCGGGCGCCACCGCGAGCTGATCGGGGAGCTGCGGTCGCTGACCGCGGCGAACCCGCTCGACGAGGCGTTGCACGGGCAGCTGATGCGGGCACTGGGCCGCAGCGGACGCCGGTCCGACGCGATGGCCGTCTACCGCAGCATGCGCAAGCGGCTGAGCGAGGAACTCGGCGTCGAGCCGTGTGACGAGCTGCAGCTGCTCCACCGCGACCTCATCTCCGAGGGCGACCACCACTGACGCTTCCACCGCACGACAGAAGTGAGGATCAATGACCGCACGCACCCGCACCTACGGCCAGTACTGCGGACTCGCCCGCGCCATGGAACTCGTCGGGGAACGGTGGGCGCTGCTCATCGTGCGCGACCTGGTGCTCGGCCCGAAGCGCTACACCGAGCTGCAGGCCGGTCTGCCGAAGATCCCGCCGAGCATCCTTTCGGCCCGGCTGAACGAGCTGGAGGAGACGGGCGTGATCCGCCGCCGGATCCGCCCGGACCTCGACGCCGGCCTGGTGTACGAGCTGACCGAGTACGGCAGCGAGCTCGACCACATCCTGCTCGACCTCGGCCTGTGGGGCGCCCGCTCCCTGAGCCACCCCGGCCCGGACGACGTCTTCACCCTGGACGCGGCGATCCTTTCGCTGTACACGACGTTCCAGAGCGAAGCCGCGGCCGGCGTCCAGGTGACGTTCGAGATCCAGTACCACGACACGATGATCCTGCACGCGATGGTCGACGACGGGGCGCTCAAGGTTTCCGAGGGCCGCTACCCCGACGCCGACCTGATCATCCGCTCCAGCCAGGGCGCGGCCCTCCTGGACGTGATCGGCGGCCAGGTCACCCCGCCGGAAGCGGTGCGCACGGGCAAGATCTCGATCGACGGCGACGTGCGCGACCTCGAGCTGTTCACCCGCCTGTTCCGCCTGACGGCGGCCCCGGAGATCCAGGACGGCGTCTCCCTCCACTGAGGACGGTTCGCGCCGGTGCCGTGGAAGACTCGTTCAGGACCGCCGAGGCCTGAACGAGTCCTTCACGACGGTCGAGGCCGCCGCTGCGCCGGGGAGGCGAGCGGCTCGCACTCACTCCAACCGGCTCGCGCGCTCCTCCAGGTACCGCCGCTCCGGCACACTCGCCGTGCCCCGCGCCGCCCGCCGGTAGTGGTCCCGGGCCGCCGCCGGGTCTCCCGCCTGCTCCAGCAGGTGCGCGCGCACCGCGTCGAAGCGGTGGCTGTGCTTCATCCGGCTGTCGCCGGCGATCGTGTCCAGCAGCTCCAGGCCACGGGCCGGGCCGTCGACCATCGCCACCGCGATCGCCCGGTTCAGCGTCACCACCGGGCTGGGCGCCAGTTCCTGCAGCACCTCGTACAGCTGCGCGATCTGCACCCAGTCGGTCGTCTCCGTGCTCGGCGCCTCGTCGTGCAGGGCCGCGATCGCCGCCTGGACCTGGTAGACCCCGACCGGGCCGCGGCCGAGCGCGGCGCCGATCAGCGCCGTCCCCTCGGCGATCATCGCCCGGTCCCAGAGCTCGCGGTCCTGGTCGGCCAGCGGCACCAGGGTGCCCCCCGGCCCGGTGCGGGCGGGGCGGCGGGCGTCGGTGAGCAGCATGAGCGCGAGCAGGCCGGCGACTTCGCCGTCGTCCGGCCGCAGCGCGCGCACCGCGCGGGTCAGCCGGATCGCCTCGTGCGCGAGTTCGGGCACCTGCAGGTCCGTGCCGGACGTCGCGGTGTACCCCTCGTTGAAGATCAGGTACAGCACCTGCAGCACGACCCGCAGCCGCTCGGCGTACTCCGCCGCCGCGGGCTCGCCGAACGTCGAGCCCGCCGCCGCGATGCTCTCCTTGGCGCGGGTGATGCGCCGGGTCATCGTCGCTTCCGGGACGAGGAAGGCCTTGGCGATCTGCGCGGTCGTGAGACCACCCACCGCGCGCAGCGTCAGCGCCACCTGCGACGGCTCGGAAACGGCGGGGTGGCAGCAGAGGAACAGCAGGGTCAGCGTGTCGTCCCGATCGGACGGCCGCTCCTCACCGGGGCCGGCCACCACGGCCGCGTCCACCGGTTCGCGCACCGCGGTGGACTCTTCCCGGCGCCGTCGCGCGCTTTCGCTGCGCCAGTGGTCGGTGAGCCGCCGCGCGGCGACGGTGACGAGCCAGCTCTGCGGGTGCTCCGGCACCCCTTCGGACGGCCACTGCGCCGACGCGGCGATCAGCGCCTCCTGCACGGCGTCTTCGCAGGCGTCGAACTGGCCGTAGCGGCGCACGAGGACGCCGAGCACCCGCGGGACGAGCGGCCGGAGCAGCTCGCCGACCGCGGCCGGTCCGCTCACCCGGCGAACTCGGACTCGGTCTCCGCGTCGGCGAAGAACACCACCGGGCGAACCTCGATGCCGAGCCCCTCGATCTTCGCGTCCGGGATCATCGCGGCCACTTCACAGGCCCGCTCCCGGCTCGCGCACTCGACGAGGTAGAACCCGGCCAGGAACTCCTTGGACTCGACGAACGGGCCGTCGGTGACGGCCGGCACGCCACCGGCCAGCCGGACCACCGCGCTCTCGGCCGGGCCGCCGAGCGCCTGGGTGCTGATCATTTCGCCGGACTCGCGGATCCGGCGGATGAACTCGCCGTGCCCGGTCATCACCTCGTCCTTGTCCTGGTCAGACAGCCCGTCCCAGACGTCCGGGTTCATGTACATCGCCAGCAGGTACTTCATTTCCTTCTCCCCGCGCTCGCAGACCGCCTGCCGGCGAACATAGCCGATCCGGCACCGCAATCCACGAGTGGTCGGCGACCGTGCCGCAGGAGCAGCATCTACGCCTCAGCACCGAACGTCCGGAGGACGCCCCCATGCAAGACGTGCACGCCGATCTCGCCTCCGAGGCGGACATCCTCGCGGAGCTGATCCGCGCCAACGAGGGAACGGTGATGCTGCCCGTCGGCCGGTCGATCACCGCCCACCTGGCCGAACTGACGGTCATCGCGCGCCGGATCGTGCTGAGCGTCGAGGGCGATGAAAGCGCTGTCGCGCCCCGTATCACGAACTCGGGCATGCTCGGCGACGCCGTGGTCGCCTGGCGTTCGGAACACCGCAAGGCCACGGACCTGCTGGCCACCGCGACCGCGGACATCCCGTGGCCGGGCGGGGCGATGAAGCCCTCGGTGCTCGCGGCGGCCCTGCTGACGGCGGTGTTCGCCCGCGGCCAGGACATCGCGGACGCCCTGGGTACGCGGCTCGAGCGCAACGACAGCGTCGGGCACGTCGCCTACTACGGCGTCCGCACCCGTGACGCCGCCTACGCCGGGCACGGCGAGCCTCCCGCCGGGCCGTTCCGGTTCGAGTTCACCGCGCCGTCGGGCGCCCGCTGGGACTTCGGGCCGCCGGACGCGGCCGACCGGATCGCCGGCCCGGCCGAGGACTTCTGCCTGATGTTCACCGGCCGCCGTCCGCTCACCGGACTGGCGGTCACCGCCACCGGCGGCGAAGCCGTCCGCTGGCTGGGCCTGGCGCAGGTGCGCCGTGATCCATTCTGGACGTCCGAAGTGGACTGAGGATCAGGCGAAGCGGTCCGGGTCGCCGGCGCCGCGGCGGACGATTTCGGCCTCGCCCGAGGAGAAGTCGACCACCGTGGTCGGCTCGGTGCCGCAGTCGCCGGAGTCGACGACCGCGTCGACGGCGTGGTCGAGCTCCTCCTTGATCTCCCAGCCCTGGGTGAGGGGCTCGGCCACGCCCGGCAGCAGGAGGGTGCTCGACACGAGCGGCTCGCCGAGCTCCGCCAGCAGCGCCTGGGTGACGACGTGGTCGGGGATGCGCACGCCCACGGTCCTCTTCTTCTCGTGCATCAGCCGCCGCGGCACCTCCTTGGTGGCCGGCAGGATGAACGTGTAGCTGCCCGGGGTGGCCGCCTTGATCGCGCGGAACACCGCGTTGTCCACGATGACGAACTGGCCGAGCTGAGCGAAGTCCTGGCAGACCAGCGTGAAGTGGTGGCGCCGGTCGAGCTTGCGGATCGCGCGGATCCGGTCGAGGCCGTCCTGGTTGTCCAGCCGGCAGCCCAGCGCGTAGCACGAGTCCGTCGGGTACGCGATCAGCCCGTCCTGCCGCACGAGCTCGGCGACCTGGGCGACGGCACGCCGCTGGGGATTGTCGGGGTGCACGTCGAAGTACCTCGCCATGCCGCGAGCCTAGGCCCCCGGGCCGCCGGCCCGCCGCGCGCGTCTCCCACCTTGCTCCGATCACCCCCGAACCGGTGACCGGAGCCGGGCCGGGCCGCACAATCCGCGGAGGGAACCCGTGCGCTGCCTCCGGAGGCGATCATGACCGAACTCATGCTGCCCGACCTCGGCGGACCGATGCTGTCCCGCCCCCGCGCCGTGCCGGCCGCGGAGTACCGGTTCGTCGGGCGGACCGGCCCGGCGACCCTGGCGGCGTTGTTCGGCAGGCACCGGCGGCTCGCCGTGCACCACCCGGCGGTGGACCGCAGCCGGCCCGGCGCCACCGTGCACACGCCCGAGCTCTCCGCCGCGTTGCACACTGCGGGCACCCGCGTCGTGCTGGTTTCTCACGCACCGTACGCGAAGTTCGCGCAGTACGGCCGTCACTTCGGCTGGAACCTGCCGGGATATTCCGCCGTGGACACCGGCTTCGCCGAAGACTTCCCCGCGACGCGGTACCTCGAAGGCGCCGGCGACGACGCCCCCGGGTTGAGTTTCTTCGCCCTGGACAGGCGGATCGTCCTCCACCTCGGCACGATCGCCGTGCCGTACCTGGATTTCCTGGAGCTCGCCGGGGTCGCCGGCGAGCACCGTCGCGACTGAACCAGTATTGGACCATAACGGCCCGATCCGGCGGGAAACGCTGCGGTACGGCCACTCTTCGGCGTACCGGCGAGCCATCGGCATGGGATAGGATTGGCCAGAGGATGCAGACAGAGCTCAACCCGGCCCGACCTGTGCGCCGCCGACCCACCGGAGGACCGCTGCACATGCCTCCGGCTGCCGCACTCGATCCGACCGTCCCGCGCTCGTCGACCGCCGAGCCGAGGGGCACCACCGTCGTCGACCGGCGGCCCCGGCTCGCCACCGTCCTCGCGGGCGGGATCATCGTCGTGGTCGCCGCCGGCTTCTCCGTGATCGGCCTGGCCAACCTGCTGCCCACTTCGGTGGACCCGGTGCACGCGGTGTACGGGATACTCGGCGTCGCCGGGCTGCTGGCGATCCAGCTGCTGTGGTTCAGCCGCCCGTCCACCGAACTGGCTTCGACGACCAGCCGGGTCCTGCTCGCGGTCATGATCGTGCTGGCCTACCTGCCGATCCCCACCTTCGGCCTGCTGTGGGCCGACATGCCGGACTTCGTCGGCGGCGTCGTCCTCCTGATGCTGCCACGCCGGTACGCCCTGCCCGCGTTCGCCGCCGTCTGCGCGAGCATCGCCTGGACCTACGCGGTCTTCGACGGCGAGCCGCTGACCACGATCTACGGCACCTTCTCCTCGATCTTCTACTGCCTCGTGTTCTACCAGCTCACCCGGCTCGCCCGGATGGTGAACGAGCTGCACCAGGCCCGCACCGAGCTGGCGCAGCGGGCGGTCGCCGAGCAGCGCCTGGCGTTCGCCCGCGACCTGCACGACCTGCTCGGCCTCAGCCTGTCCGCGATCGCCCTCAAGGGTGAACTCGTACAGCACCTGATGCGCAAGTCGGCGGACGCGGCCATGGCCGAGCTGGCCGAGATCACCGCGACCGCCCAGCGCACCCTCTCCGACGTCCGGGCCGTCTCCCACGGCTACCGCGAGCTGTCGCTGGAAAAGGAGTCCCGGACCGCGGAGTCCCTGCTGGCCGCGTCGGAGATCGCCGTCCAGGTCCACCTCGACCAGGGCGACCTGCCGGTCCAGGCGCGGACGATGCTGGCGAAGGTGCTCCGCGAGGGCGTGACGAACGTGCTCCGCTACAGCGACGTCGAGCACTGCGAGATCGACGTCCGCCAGCACGACGACAAGGTCACGCTGGAAATCGTCAACGACGGCGTGGCCGCCGACGAGGTGTTGCTCGAGCCGGACAGCCGGCTGACCAGGCTGCCCGACGAGGTGGCCGCGCTCGGGGGCACCGCGACCGCCGAGGCGGGCGCGGACGGGCGCTTCCGGCTGCGCGTCGAGCTCCCCGTGCCCACCCGGCTGGACGGGCCCACGCCCGCCGGCGGGCGGGCGGACCGGCCCGAGTCGACGCTGATCCGGTGGCTGATGCCGGCGACGATGTGCCTGATGGGCCTCGGCGCGACCCTGCACGTGCTCCAGCTGACCACCGAGGCCTGGCAGGTGGGGCTGGTGATCGGCTCGGTCATCGCCCTCCTGGCGCTGCAGCTGTCGTACTTCAACCGCCCGGCCACGCCGCTGCGCTCGGCCCAGACCTACGGGATGCTGCTCGTCCAGGCCTGCCTGACCTACCTGCCGCTGCTGCCGCTGAAGCACAACTGGGTCAGCGTCCCCGGCCTGCTGATCGGCACCGCCCTGCTGATCCTGCCGCCGGTGGCGGGCTGGATCTTCTTCGCGCTGAACGCGGCCGCGTACGCGTGGATCCAGCACCTGGCCGGCGCGAGCGACATCTCGCTGGTCTTCTACACGACCGCCACCGTGATGACCGGGCTCCTCGTGTTCGGGCTGCTCTGGCTGGTCCGGCTGGTGACCGAACTGGACCACACCCGGCAGCGGCTGGCCGAGATGGCCATCGCCGAGGAACGCCTGCGCTTCGCGCGCGACCTGCACGACCTGCTCGGGATGAGCCTCTCGGCGATCGCCCTGAAGAGCGAGCTGACCTCCCGGATGCTCCCGATCGACCGCGACCGCGCGGCCGGGGAGCTGACCGAGATCCTCGGCCTGACCCGCCAGGCGCTGTCGGACGTGCGCTCGGTGGCCAGCGGCTACCGCGACCTGTCGCTGGACAGCGAGTCCCGCACGGTGCGGTCGGTGCTGGCCGCCGCCGACGTCCGGGTGCGGATGGAGACCCTGTCCGAGGACCTGCCCGCGGCCGTGCGCACCGTGCTGGCCGTGGTGCTGCGGGAGGGCGTCACGAACGTCCTGCGGCACAGCAACGTCGAAAGCTGCGAAATCGCGCTGCGCCGGGTCGACGGCGGCGTCAGCCTGGAAATCGTCAACGACGGGGTGGCGGGGCCCGAGCGGGCGGTGAAGGCGGTCGTGGCCCCGGGCAACGGCTCCGGCCGGCTGTCACCGGGCAGCGGGATCGGCAACCTCTCGCACCGCGTGGCCGACCTCGGCGGGGAGCTGACGGCGGGCGTCGAGTCCGACGGCCGCTTCCGGTTGCGCGCGGTCGTCCCGGCCTGAAGCCGCCGGCACCCACGTTCAGCGGGCTGAACGGCCTCAAGGCGGCCGGGCGGGGTAAAACCCCGTCCGCGCCCCCGACGGGCCTCAGCGCCGGCCAGAGCAGGGAAAGAAAGCGGCGCCTGGGGCTCCCCGGCCGCGTCGGGAGCCCCAGGCGCCGTCCGTCCGTCAGAGCCAGCCCGAGTCCTGCGCGATGCGGATGGCGTCCACCCGGTTGCGGGCGTTGAGCTTGGCGACGATCGTCGTCAGGTAGTTCCGCACCGTGCCCGCCGAGAGGTAGAGCCGGGCGGCGATCTCGACGGTCCCGTACCCCTGGGCCGTCATCCGGAGCACGTCCAGCTCACGGACGGTCAGCGGGCAGTCCACGCTGTCCCAGGCGGCCAGCGCGAGGTCGCCGTCGACCATGCGGCGCCCGGCGACGACGCCGCGGACGGCGTTGGCCAGCCGGTCCGGCGGGGCGTCCTTGAGCAGGAAGCCGCCCACCTTGGCGTCCAGCGCGCGGCGGAGCGTGCCCGGCCGCCCCAGGCTGGTCAGGATCAGGGTGCGGCACCCCGGCAGCTGTTCGTGGAGCTCAGTGGCGGCGGTCAGCCCGTCCTTCCCCGGCAGGTCGATGTCGATCACCGCGACGTCGGCCGCCGCCTGGCGGGCCATCGGCAGGATCTCCAGCCCCGAGGCCACTTCGGCGACGACATCGATGTCCGGCTCGAGGCGCAGCAACGCCACCAGGGCTCCCCGCACGATGTGCATGTCTTCGGCCACGAGCACTCTGATCACGAGGCGCCTCCGCACTCACATTCCCCAGAGGCACAGTTAAACATTCCCACGGGCGCCTCGGTTACCCCATCCGGGCATTCCGCGCCGGATTGCACGCACAATGACAACGGACCACAGGCCACCGGTGGACCGGAATGTCTTAAAGCGACCGAACCACTACCTCATGTAGCAAGATTTTCACTTGCAAAGCAGCGGGTGGAAAATTTTCCACTGCACAATTCGGCCGGTCACGGGGGGTGTCCCGGCACGGCGAAGCCGGCCGTCGCGTCGCGACGGCCGGCTCATCCCGAGGGCACCAGCAGCGAAAACAGCGTTCACGCCGCCTCGAGCACGTCCATCCGGCAGAAACTCGCCCGGACCGGGGCGACCTGGTTCGACGAGCTGTCACCCCACATTTCGAAACGATCGATGACAAGACCGGTCTCGACGGCCGAAGTGTTTTCGACCTCGATGCCCAGGTCGCCGAAAAGAGTGCGGACGTTGGCGGAAAAAGTTGCGGACATTATGTGCTCCCCAGTGGCGAAGGTGAAAGTCTCACTGGCCATAAATGTTCCGCGAACGAGCGCCCCGAAGCCAGTGCCCGCATCATCGGGCCAGCGTGCTTTATGGCTGCTCCGTGCAGTGCCCGCCATTACGCCGAATGGGGCATCCAAAGGCGTCAACGACCGCCGCAAGGACCGATTTGGTCACCTTGCGCGTTCGACCCGGCGCTCAACGTGCCTGCGCACGTGCCGATGTCATGGATCCAGGTACCCGCTGACCGGCCACTTCACACCCCGGCGGCGGGCATGTGCAAAACGCATGTCCTGGCCCTGTGAAATCCATTCGGAACGGTGCACTGAGCACTTAAGAAGTAGACGGCCGACGACCTACAGTTCTGCCATACCGAATTGCCGACGCCGATCACGTTCGCAGGGGAACGAAGATCGGCCGGCCCGGCGACTGGAGGGACGGCCACCATGGACGAGATCGTGCGGCAGGCCGTGGCACGCGCCATCATGACCATGCGGGACAACCTGGGCGATCGGCTCACCATCGACGACCTGGCCCGGGCCGCGATGTTCAGCAAGTTCCACTTCACCCGGGTCTTCCTCCGGGCGACCGGGCTCTCGCCGGGGCGGTTCCTCTCGGCGCTGCGCCTGGCCGAAGCGAAACGGCTGCTCGTGACCACGGGAATCTCGGTGGCGGACATCAGCCACCAGGTCGGCTACAACAGCGTGGGCACGTTCAGCGCCCGGTTCAGCGGCAGCGTCGGCTTCTCCCCCACGGGGTACCGGCAGCTGCGCGGGATGTCCCCGCGGATCGCCGAACGCACCGGCCAGCCGGAGTCCGAAGTGGCCGTTCGCGGCCACGTCTGGCGGCCGCCGGGCGGGGACACCGGCCCGGTGTTCGTCGGGCTCTTCCCGGCCAAGATCGCCGAGGGCACGCCCGCCCGGTACGCGATCGTGCCCGGAGCGGGCCAGTACACGCTCACCGACGTGCCGCTGGGTTCCTGGTACGTCATCGCCCACGCCTACGGGGCCATCCCGCAGGACGACCGCGGCCCGCGGCCGCTGACCGGCCTGGCCGGGCCCGTGACGGTGCACCGAGGGGTCGCCGCGAGCCTGGTCGACGTCCGGCTGCGGCCGCGGCACGGCTTCGACCCGCCCGTCCTGCTGGCGCTGCCGGACCTGCGGCAGGCGCAGGTCCGCCGTCCGGTCGCGGTCTGAGCACCCGGCGGGCGTCCCGGGGAGGGACGCCCGCCGGGCCCGCCGCCGAGGAAAGGGGATTCCGTGCGCGGGCACCACCAAGCAGTCACCGCGACGGCAGTTCTGCCGTCGCGGGCCGGAATTGACCGAACCGATTCGCCGGTCCGGGTGATCCCGCTGCGTCCGGCGAATGCCGGGACGGCATCGCCCAGTGGCGTACAATTCCGCGAAGGGGGAATGCGCGACCGGGGGAAGCGAGGGACCGACGTGATCAAGGTTCTGCTGGCCGAGGACATGGACATGGTCCGCGGCGCCCTCGTCGCCCTGCTCAACCTCGAGTCCGACATCGAGGTCGTCGCCGAAGTGGACTCCGGGGACGAGATCCTGCCCGCCGCCAAGGCCGCCCGGCCCGACGTCGCGGTCATCGACATCGACCTGCCGGGCAAGGACGGGCTCACCGCCGCCACCGAGCTCCACGAGCACGTGCCGGAGTGCCACACGCTCATCCTCACCAGCCTGGGCCGCCCGGGGACGGTCCGGCGCGCGCTCGACGCCAAGGTGAACGGGTTCCTGCTGAAGGACGCGCCCTCGGACAAGCTCGCCAACGCGGTGCGCTCGGTCGCGATCGGACGGCGCGTCATCGACAGCGAACTCGCGCTGTCCGCGTGGGAAGCCGACGACTGCCCGCTCACGCCGCGGGAGCTGGAGATCCTCGCCCTCGCCGCGCGCGGGCGCAACGTCGCCGACATCGCCTCGGACCTGTTCCTGTCCCCCGGGACGGTCCGCAACTACCTGGCCGCGTCCGTCACCAAGCTCAACGCTCGCAACCGGGTGCACGCGATCCGGATCGCCACCGACGCCGAATGGCTCTGAACGACGCCGGGAACCGGTTCCCCGGCTGAGGCGACAGCCCGAACCGGTCCAGGGGGACGGTGACGCGCAGCAGGTGCGTCCCCCCGGGCCGGATCCCGGCGGTCAGCTCCCCGCCGAGCAGGCTCAGCCGGTGCGCCAGGTTCGGCAGCCCGGCGCCGTGCTCCTCCCCGCGGTCCTCGCCGTCCCCCGGCAGCACGCCGTCGTTGAGCATCCGGAGCCACGCCTGGCCCTCGTCCACCCCGATCGCGAACTCGCACCACGACGCCTCGCTGTGCCGCACCACGTTGGTGGCGCTTTCGCGCAGCACCGTGGCGAACGTGGTGGCCACCGCCTCGGGGAGCTGCGCGGGCAGCTCCGGGTCGAAGCGCACGGTCACCCCGGCCGAAGCCAGCACCGCGGCCGCGGCCCGGCACTCGTCGGCCAGCGAGACCTCCCGGTTGCCGGCCGCCACCGAGCGGACGTCGGCGAGGGCCTTGCGGGCCATGGTGGCCAGCTCGATGAGCTCCTGCTCGGCCTGCGCCGGCTGGGTGTCGACCAGCCGGCGGGCCAGCTCGACCTTGAGCGTGATGGCGGACAGGCTCAGCCCGAGCAGGTCGTGGGTGTCCCGGGAGAACCGCATCCGTTCGTCGGCCACCACCCGGACGGTCAGCTCCCGCCGGTCGCCTTCGCGTTCGGCAGCCAGCCGGACGAACCAGGCCAGGCCGAACACGGCCACCGCGCCCACGGCGGTGAGCACCGTGGCGTGCACACCGTCCGCGATGGCCTCTCCGGACGCGCCGGAGAGCAGGCCGGCGCCACCGGCGAAGAACACGAGCACCGGGACGGACACGGCGGGCTTCGCGACGAGCAGCACGCTGCCCACGAAGAAGCTGCTGAGCACGCTCCAGGACACGCCCAGCTGCACCACCGGCAGCACCCCCAGCACCGCCTGCACGGCCAGTGCCGGGCCCCGGAACCGGATCCGGCCGTAGCCGAAGCCCACCAGGTGCGCGGCGATCAGCGCGAAGACGTACCCGCACGCGAACACCGCGACGGGCCACGACCGCACGGTCCGCAACGGACCCAGCAGGCCGAGCACCCCGATCCCCAGACAGACCCCGGCGTGCACGGCGTAGACGAGCCGGGCCGGAAAAGCCCTGCCGGGCAGCCGATCCCCAGTGTCCGAACGGGACACCGGCAGCACTACTCCATTTGCCACGTCCCGATACCCCGATCGGAGACTTGCGCCGTGTAACCTCGCGGTCGCGATCATGCGACGCCTCCCCAGAAACCACTCCACAGCGCTCAGAACAGCAATCTAACAGCCGTTCCGGGAATTCCCGATCGCCGCGATGGGGGATTTCCGCTGGGTTGGCTGCCGGATCCCGCGCTACGCGGGGAAGTCCAGCACGCACTCACCGACACTGACCTCGGCCGGCCACTCCAGCTTCAGCGCCCGGTCCACCCGATCCCCGGCGTCCACCGGCACCGCGTGCGCGGCCAGTCCCATCGCCTTCGCGGCCAGGTACAGGACCTGCTGCAGTGCCCCCAAGTGGAGCAGCGTCGTCGCGTAGGCGGCGCTGCCGAGCACCCAGGAGATCCGGGACATCCGGGCCGTCACGGTCAGCAGCGCGGCGGGGCGGCGGTGGCCGCCCGCGGCGATCATCGCCATGTCGAGCAGGGTGTCCAGCACCGCCTCGTCGTCGTTGATCAGCGTGAGCGTGTGCCAGAGCGGGTCGTAGTGGTAGATCCCGCGGGCCAGGTCGGCGCCGCGGTTGATACCGACGTAGATCTCCAGCTCGTACAGGCAGGCCACGCTGAAGTAGGGCCGCTGTGACGCCTCGTGCGACGGGCCGCTGGGCAGGTGGGCCGTGCCCACCGAGCGGACCCGGGCGGCGCGGAACAGGAACTCGCCGACCTGCGCGGCCGTCAGCTCCCGGGTACCGAAGTCCGGGCAGCCGTGGTCGCTTTCCAGCAGCGCGGTCAGCGGCGGGTCGGTGGCGGCGAGGGTGCGGGGGTCCGGCCGGGGCAGCGGGAACGTCGGCCCCGCGGTGACCGGCTTGACCACCGGCGGTTCGGCGCCGGACCGGGCCGTGTCGGTTTCCGGCGGCGAACCCCGCTGCCACGTCCGGCTGCGCGCGTGGAACATCAGGTCGTCGTGCGACCAGATCGCCGTCTCCGGATCGCCGTGGTCGGTGAACCGGCCGTCGGCGTCGGCGATCAGCACGACCCCCGCGGCGACGAGGAACTCCACCACGTCGGCGACCACCACCGGGGCCAGCCCGGTGGTGGCGGCCAGCTGCTCCACCGTCGTCGGCGCGGCCAGCGAGGACGCGATCAGCACGGCGGGCGGGCGGAACAGCGCGACCTTGTAGCGCGCGCCCGGCGACTCGGCCAGCAGCGCGCCCTCGTCGGCGCGCAGGGCGGTGAACCGCGACAGCCGCACCTGCCGCCCCGGCGGCAGCGGACCGTCGGGGAACACCGGGAACTGCGTCACGGGGATCGCCGAGAGCACCGGTCCGCGGCCGTCGTTGAGCGCCAGCGAACGCACCACCGAACCGGACAGCCGGGTGAGCACCTTCCGCAGGGAGCCCCGCCACTCGTCGCTGCGCGCCCGGCCCGAGACGGCGAGGTTCGCCATCGACACCGGCCCGAGGGCGAGCCGGCCCAGCGACTCGCGCACGCCCTCGGCCGTGTCCGCGAACTCGTACTCGCCCCACCACGTGATCGCGACGAGGGACCCGTCGTCACCGGCCTCGAGCAACGTGTCTTCGGTCAGCGACCACAGCCGGACCGTTTCGACCTGCCCTTCCGGGCTCTCGGAAGCCACCGCTAACTCCTATACCCACGACGGAAACGTCGTTTCTCCGCACGCAGTTTCCTAGAGGAACATGGGGAACGGGTTGAGACCTTCGTGAGGCGTCGGCTCGGCCAGCCTGCCGAGCCGCACCGGAACGTCGAACAACCGGCCGGGCGCGAACCGGGACCAGAACGGGCGCAGGCCGGGGGCCAGCACCTTGGCCACCGGAAGCCCGACGTCGGGCCGGGTCTGGTCGAGCACCAGCAGCTCGCTGCCCGCCTCCGCCAGTGTCCTGGCCAGCGCCATGACGTCGTCGCGGACGTCCGGGCGGTGGACGAAGGCGAAGTCGGCCGCGGTCCGCACCGGCGTCCCGGCGGCGGGCCGCAGGTACGGCTGGTTGGCCACGGTCGCGTACTTGAGCCAGCGGGCCGCATCCGGGTCGTCGACCTCGTGCCCTCCCGTGAGCACGTCCGGCAGCATCTGGTTCAGCTCGGACACTGCGCGCCGCACGGCGATCCGCGGGTCGAGGTGGGCGCCGAAGCCGAAGACGATGTGCTCGTGCGGGCCGTCGGTGCGCCGCGAGGCCGCGACGAACACCGGGACGCCGAGGTCCGACGTCACGTCGAGCACCCACAGTTCGCGGCCCAGCCCGGCGTAGTTCCCGGTCATCTCCTCCAGCCAGCCGTCGCCGAAGGTCGCGAGGTCCACCCCGGGCACCGGCGTGCGGTTGTACCACCACAGGGCGACGGCGTCCCGTTCGACGAGCTCGAGCGTGCCCTGGAGGACGGCGTCCTCGAGGCTGCTGCCGGCCGCGGTGCCGTTGGAGTCCGCGTGCAGGCCCCGGACGCCGCTCGTGGCGGGCACCCCGTAGTAGAGGAACCCGGTGGGCAGCAGCCGGCGCCGCCCGGCCACGGTCCAGACGGGTGTCCAGTCGATCGGGGCCACCGGGTCGAACCGCTCGGGGACGTGCTGGAACAGCCCGTGCGCGCGGTTCCACGCGCTCCGGTCGCGGTACTGGCGCTCGGCGAAGAGCATGCAGTCGTTCGGGTGCACCGCCTCGGCGCCGAGCTCCTCGAACGAGGCCCGGATCCGCAGCTCGTCACCCTGGTAGTTGCCGGAGAAGCGTTCCACGGCCTCGCAGAGGGCGCCGACCTCGGCGTCGATCGGGCTGACCCCCTTGCCGCCGTTCTCGCTGCGCAGCCCGGCCTGCATCCCGGCCATCCCGGTGACGCCGCGGGCGACGTTCAGCCCGGACCGGTAGGAGTTGAGGAACGGCGGCGCCGCCGGGTCCGGCCGGACCTCCTTGACGATCCCGGTGATCGGGCTGATCAGGTGGCGGTACCGCTCGAGCGTCTGCGCCGGCGTCGCGGTGCGGTGCCCGCCGCCGGTCGAGGTGGTCTTGCGGGCCGGCGCGAGCACGACCGGCCGCGCCGCCTGCGCGGCCATCAGCCCGGTGTCCCCGCAGCCGGGGCACTGCGGCCGCCGGCGCAGTTCGTGCTGCTTGCCCTGCATGTCCAGCGTGTCGAGGACCCACACGCTCTGCTGGCCGTCGTGCCGGTAGCCGGCCAGCCACTTGCTGGCCTCGAGCGCGATCAGGTGCGCGGCCGCGGCGGTCAGCGACGGCAGCGCGGCGGCGGGACGGCGCGCCGGGCCTTCGTGGCCCAGCAGCCGCTGGGCGCAGGCCTCCGCGTGCCGGTGCCCCCACAGCCGGTTGGTCAGGCAGTGCCAGCACGCGGATTCGCCGGGCCGCAGCACCGGCCCGATCCACACCTGCGCGGCGGACGGCCGGGCCAGCAGCCACGGGCGACCGGTCCGCCGGTGCTCGGCGTCGATCTCGCCCAGCCGCGGGTCGAGGTAGTCGCTGCAGAGCACGATGCTCAGGTCCGCCGCGGCCGGTGCCGTGCCGGCCGGCGCGACCTCGAGCCCGGCGCCGGCCAGCGCCCGCTCGACGACCCCGGTGTCGATGTCCTCGCCGACGGCGACCAGCCGGACGCCGGGGCGGGTGGCTCGTGAGGTGACCGAAGCCGTGTCGACGCCGCACGCGTCCCAGTAGGCCAGCTCGCGCTCGTCGACCGCGGGTTCGGGCGCCGGGCGGACCGCCACCAGGCCCGCGTCCACCAGCTGCGCGAGGGTCGCGGCGACCTCTTCGGGGGTCATCCCGGCCGGCCGGGCGCGCAGCACCTCGGCGAGCTCGCGGGTGCCGTCGAGCAGCGGCGCGAGCGACTCGATTCGCGCGCCGCGCATCGAGATGACACCCTGTTCGGAGAACAGGTAGGCGCCCTTCCCGGCGTGGACCTCGGCGCGCAGGTGCCGTTTGAAGGCGAGCACGGGGGCGCCGGCGGCCTGCAGCGCGGGTGGCACCGTCGATCCACTCATCTGGACTCCTGTTTCCCGTGCGCGCGATCCGAGAAGGTGGATTCTTCTCGGGTGCCGGGACCTGCGGCCAGTGCGCCGTGCACCGAACCGCATATGCGAAACGCATGTCCGTTCGCGTGAAACGCATGTCCGAGGGGTGTGCTCCGCACTGGTCCGTGCCGCCCGCCGTTCGTCAACCTGGTTCTCGAGGGCTTTGCGCCCGCGGGCTCCGCCCCGGCCCGTTCGACCGAGACCCACAAGTGAGGATCGAGTATGACGACCACTCGCACCTACGGACAGTTCTGCGGCTTGGCGCGCGCTCTCGAAATCGTCGGGGAGCGGTGGTCCATGCTCGTCATCCGCGATCTCGTGCTCGGCCCGAAACGCTACACCGACCTGCAGCGCGGCCTGCCGCGGATCCCGGCCAGCATCCTGTCCTCCCGGCTCAACGAGCTCGAGCAGGCCGGGGTGATCCGCCGCCGGGTGCTGCCCCAGCTGGACGCGAGCCTGGTCTACGAGCTCACCGAGTACGGCAGCGAACTCGACCACATCCTGCTCGACCTCGGGCTGTGGGGCGCCCGGTCGCTGGGGCACCCGAAGGACGACGAGGTCTTCACCAACGACGCCGCGATCCTCTCCCTCTACACCACGTTCCAGCAGGAGGCCGCGGTCGGCGTGCACGTCACCTACGTGCTGCGCCACAGCGACTCGCTGATCATCCACGCGATGATCGACGACGGGACGCTGAAGGTCGGCTCGGGCGACCACCCGGCGGCCGACCTGGTCATCGAGCCGCAGGGCCCGGAGCTGATCGACCTGGTGAACGGCCAGCTCACCGCGTCCGAGGCGATGGCGACGGGCCGGGTGCGGATCGAGGGGGACTTCGCCCACCTCGAGCTGTTCACGAAGCTGTTCCGCATCCCGCCGAAGCCGGAGCTGCCGGACGGCCTCGCCTTCCACTGACCTCCTCCGACGCGGGCCACGGGGCCGGCAGCCGTCCTCGCGGGCGGCTGCCGGCCCCGTTCGCCGGGTGCCGGACAGCCGCACAAGATCGGCAATCCGGAGTAAGGGATCGAACGCATCCGGCGGCTAAGGTCAACGAACCCGCCGTTTTCCGCACTCCGAGCAGAGGGGCACACATGTCGACGTCCGAAGTCACTCGGCCGTCCGGCTTTCTGGGGAACCTGAACAGCAGGAACCACCACCGGGCGCTCACCGTGTTCATGATCATCGTGGTCGCGCACTGGACCGAGCACATCGTGCAGGCCGTCCAGATCTACGGTCTCGGCTGGCCCACTTCCCGGGCGCGCGGCGTCCTCGGCCTGCCCTTCCCCTGGCTGATCTCGCAGGAGTGGCTGCACTACGGCTACGCCCTGGTGATGCTGGTGTTCCTGTGGGTGCTGCGGCACGGCTTCGCCGGCCGCTCCCGGCAGTGGTGGAACCTCGCGCTGGCCCTCCAGTTCTGGCACCACATCGAGCACCTGCTGCTGTTCGTCCAGGCGCAGAGCGGCTGGCGCCTGGCCGGCGCCAAGGTGCCCACCAGCATCGTCCAGCTGCTGATCCCGCGCGTGGAGCTGCACCTGTTCTACAACACGATCGTCACCATCCCGATGATCGTCGCGGTCGTCCTGCACCGGCGCGCCTCGGCCGCCGAGCGCGAGCTGACCCAGTGCCTCTGCGGTCAGCCGAAGCAGCCCGCGCTCGCCTCGTGAAGCGGGCGCTGGCCCTGCTGGCCTTCCTGATCGGCTGGCTGGTGCTCGGCGCGACTCCGGCTTCCGCGCACGTCGAGATCGTCTCGTCGGCCCCCGGGGACGGCGCCCGCCTGAGCGCGGCGCCGTCCCTGGTGTCGGTCACCCTGTCGGAGAACGTCGGGATCCAGCCGGGGTCGATCAAGGTCGTCGACCTGGCGGGCACGCAGGTGGACACCGGCCCGGTGTTCCAGCCCGGCGAGGCCGCGGAGCAGGTCGCGGTCCGGCTGAAGCCGGACCTGCCCGACGGCAGCTACCTCGTCGAGTACGCCTTCGTCTCCGCGGACTCCCACCCGGTGCGCGGCACCTTCGCCTTCGTGGTCGGTACCGGACCGCTGGTCACCTCGGCCGGCGCGGTGTCCGCGGCCACCGGCACCGACGGGGCCGTGAACGCGGCGTCGACGGCGGTGCGCTGGCTCGCCTACCTCGGCGTCGTGCTGCTCGGCGGGCTGGCGTTCGTGCTGCTGTGCCGCCCCGCCGCCCGCACCGACCGCCGCGCCCGCCTGCTGCTGAACCTGGGCGCGGGCCTGGTCGCGGCGACGACCGTCGCCGCGTTCGTGCTGCAAGGGCCGTACGCCGCCGGGCGGGGCCTGCCGGCCGTGTTCGACCCGGGCTTGCTCGCCGACACCCTGCGCGTGGCCTACGGCAAGCTGCTGCTGCTTCGGCTGGCTGCCGTGGTGGCGCTGGTCGTGCTGCTGCCGCGCCTGCTGCGGGCCGGGCAGCCGGACCGGTCGCGGTCCCGGTCCGAGAACGCGGCCATGATCACCGGGTTCCTCGTGCTGTTGAGCTTTTCGGCCACCGGGCACCCGGTGACCGACCCGGTCATGTTCGTGTCGGTCACCGCCGACCTGGCGCACTTCGGCGCGATCGCCGTCTGGGCCGGTGGCCTGGTCCAGCTGGCGCTGGGGTTGTACCGGCCTTCGCCCGGCGAAGACCTGACTCCGGTCGCCAGCCGGTTTTCCCGGCTCGCGACGTGGTCGGTGACGGTGATCGCGATCAGCGGCGCGGTGCTGGCGTTGCGGATCATGCCGTCGGTCTCGACGCTGTGGACCACCGGGTTCGGCGGGCTGCTACTGCTGAAGATCGCCGGGTTCGTGGTGCTGCTGGCGGTGGCGAGCCGGTCGCGCCGGGCGGTGCACCGGGGACGGCCGGCGGGGGCCGTGGGCGGGACCGCGACGGTGGCCGTCGACCTGCGGAAACTGCGGGTCGCGGTCGTGGTGGAGGTGCTGTTGAGCGTGGTGGTGCTGGCGCTGGCCGCGCTGCTCACGGTGACGCCGCCCGGAGGCTGAGAAGGGCGCGGCGGCACTACACCCCGGGTGCCGCGGGCGGGCTGAACGGGCCCCACGTGAACGCCGGTAGCCACTGGCTCGGGGGCTCGCTCCAGTCCAGCTCCGCCAGCTGGCCGGGCGATCGCCGTCCGGCCAGTGCGCGGTACAGCTCGAGAGCGGGGGCCGTCAGTGCTGCCGCCGGCCGGCCCTCGCCCGCCGTCCACTCCGAGCCGCCTGTCGTGCGGAGCCGCAGTGCGGGCAGGCCGCGGGCGGTGATCGAGCCGGAGAAGCCGCGGACCAGCACTTCGAAGCTCGGGGCCCAGGCCAGGTGCTCCGCCGGCGGGGGAACGCCGAGTGCGGCGCGCAGGTCCAGCTCGTGGGTGAAGGCGTCCATCACCATCACCTCGCCGGTGCGGCCGCCCGCCTCTGCGAGGCGGCGGTCGAGGTCCTCGCCGAGGTCGTCCCAGTGGTCGAGCAGGGCGGGAACGCCCGCCGGGGCCGGGGGCGGGGTGCCGCCGTGGCGGGTGAGCACCCGCGCGGCGATCGTGGTGAGGTGGGCGAGGAGGTCCTCGACCGTCCACTCCGGACACGCCGGGACCGGACGGCGGTGGCCGGCGGGCCTGCCCTCCAGCAGGGCGCGAACGCCGCGCCGTACTTCCGGGTAGCCCACGAAGTCCGGCGCCGGCCCCATCGCTGTCACACGTCCCACCTCACCCTGGCACGATCGGTGCTCCCGGCCAGTATGTCCTGGTGACGGGCCTGGCGGTTCTTCCCGCTTGCCGACCCGCGACGCCCGGGAGGCCGTGATCTCGCCCACCCTGTGGTCCCCGTCGGCCGCGACGCGTTTTCCGAAGAGGCGCAACGCATTGCGCTCGTGAACCTGCGCATGGACGGGCGCGGTGATCGCTACGACCTCGCCGGCGAACCGGCCGAACTGCCCGGCGCGCGGAGCACGCCCACCGGCCGCGGGCAACCGTTCGACGAATGATCGCCCGCCCGGGCAGCGCTCGGCGGCGGGTTTGCGGCACACTGGGGTGGACGTGAAATTCCCCGGTACCGCAACGAAATCACGCGGCCGGGGAGAAACCATCCAATTCGGAGGTGAGGCATGGCCCCCGGCGGCGGCGAGGACGTGGCGCACACGCAGCCCGGATTCGACCTGGCGTGGCGCGGTTTTCACCGCGCTCAGGTCGCCGAATACGTCGAGTGGGCCGAGGCCGAGATCCGCAGACTCACCACCGAGCGCGACGCGGCGCGGCAGCGCGGGGCCGCGCTCGCCGAGGAGAACCGTGAGCTCCGCGTGAAGATCGACCGGATCAGCCTGACCCCGATCCCGGCGGACGCGCTGCAGGAGCGCTCGCGCCGGATGATCGAGCTGACCCGCGAAGAAGCCGCGGAAATCACCGCACAGGCAAGGCAAACGGCCGAGCGGATCCGCCGCGAGGCCGAGGCGGAGGCCGTCCGCCTCACGGAGAAGGAACGCCGCCTGGTCGCCGAAGCCGAGGCCGAAGCCGAGCGGCGGCGGGCCGAGCACGAGCAGTTCGTCCAGGCGGCCGAGCAGCGCCGCCGCGAGCTGGACGAAGCGGCGGCCCACCGCCGAGCCGAGCTGGAAGAGGACCACAAGCGAGCCATGACGGTCCGGCGCGCCGACGCGATGCGCGAGCTGGCCGAGCAGGAAGCGGCCGCCCGCGCCAAGGCCGACCAGCTGGTCGCCACCGGCGAAGCCGAGCTGGCGTCGGCCCGCGAGAAGGCCGCGCAGGTGGTCGCGGACGCCACCCGCCACAGCGAGACGCTGGTCGCAGCCGGGGAAGCCGAGCTGGCGACCGCCCGCGAGAAGGCCGCCCAGCAGGAAGCAGCCGCCCAGGCCAAGGCCGACCAACTGGTCGCGACCGGCGAAGCCGAGCTCGCTTCCGCCCGCGAGAAAGCCGCCCAGCACGAAGCAGCCGCCCGCGCCAAGGCCGACCAGCTCGTCGCGACCGGCGAAGCCGAGCTCGCTTCCGCCCGCGAGAAGGCCGCGCAGATCGTCGCGGACGCCACCCGCCACGGCGAAACGCTGGTCGAGGCCGCCCAACGCGAGGTCACCGCGCTGTCCGAAGTCCGCGACAAGCTCCACGCGAGCCTCGCCGGCTGCCGCGCCCTGCTGGCCGACGCGGCCGTGACGCTCGACGAGCGCCCGGGCCCGTTCGACCCGGAGGCGACGTTGCCGATGTCGAAGAGAGTGCCGGTCCAGCGGCGCTCCCCCGCGGACGACCTCACTGACGCGGTCGGTTGACGCAGCCCTCTCCGGCTCGGCGGGTGCCGGCCGTGGTCGTGGCGCTGCTGACGCTCGCCGCGTCGACGATCCTGGCCAACCGCGTGCTGCCCGGCTGGGCGTACCCCCTGTGCGGCCTGGTCGCGGCGATCGTCCTGGTCCTGCTCGGCCGCGCGGCCGGGTGCCCCTGGCGTGACCTGGGCTTACGCGGCTTCCGCCGTCCGGCGCTCGTCGGCTTGGCCGGGGCCGGGCTGGTCGCGCTCGTGTTCGGGATCGCGCTGGCGGTGCCCGCGCTGCGCACGGTCTACCAGGACGGCCGCGTCGGCGACCCGGATGTGGGCCAGCTGCTCTGGCTGACGTGCGGCCGCATCCTGTTCGGGACGGTCCTGATCGAGGAAGTGGCGTTCCGCGGCGTGCTCCCGGCCCTGTTCGGGGCCACCGACGACCGGTGGCGCTGGGGCCCGATCGTGGCGGCCGCGGCGCTGTTCGGCCTGTGGCACTTTCTCCCCGCGCTGGCGATCGGCCGCAACGCGGCGGTTCACGCCGCGTTCGGCTCGACGCCGGCCGTGGTGCTGCAGCTGCTGGCCATGACGGCGGCCGGGGTGGCGGGTGTCTTCATGCACTGGTGGCGGCACACGGGCCGGGGCGTCCTCGCGTCGGCGATCGTGCACTTCACGACGAACGCCGGCGGCCTGACCCTGGCGGTGCTGGTGCGCTGAGTTACGAACGGACCAGCCTCGCGATGGCGTCCGACGCCTCCCGCACCTTCAGATCCGCTTCCTCGCCGCCCGCCGCCGCGGCCTGGACCACGCACGTCGCCAGGTGCTCGTCCAGCAGCTCCAGCGAGAACGACTGGAGTGCCTTCGTCGCGGCCGAGACCTGGGTCAGGATGTCGATGCAGTACTTGTCCTGCTCGACCATCCGCTGCAACCCGCGGATCTGCCCCTCGATCCGGCGCAGGCGCTTCAGATAGGCGTCCCGCTCGCTGCCGTAACCCGTCATCGCCCACCTGTCCCCGTCCTCGGCTCCCGTGCCACCCGACTATACCCTCCCGGGGTGTCAGCGGAACCGGCGCAACCGGAGGCTGTTGCTCACCACGAACGCCGACGAGCATGCCATCGCCGCGCCCGCGATCATCGGGTCGAGCAGGCCGAGCGCGGCCAGCGGCAGCGCCGCCACGTTGTACGCGAACGCCCAGAACAGGTTGCCCTTGATCGTCGCCAGCGTGCGGCGGGCCAGGCGGATCGCGTCGGCCGCCGCACGCAGGTCGCCGCGCACCAGCGTCAGGTCGCTCGCTTCGATCGCCGCGTCGGTGCCGGTGCCCATCGCCAGGCCCAGGTCGGCCTGGGCGAGGGCCGCCGCGTCGTTGACGCCGTCGCCCACCATCGCCACCACGCGCCCCTCGGCCTGCAACCGCTTGACGACGGCGACCTTCTCCTCCGGCAGCACCTCGGCGACGACCTCGTCGATCCTGGCCTCGGCCGCGATGGCCCGCGCGGCGCCGGCATTGTCGCCGGTCAGCAGCACCGGCGTCAGGCCGAGTGCGCGCAGCTCGGCAACAGCCCGCGCGGACGTCGGCTTGATCGTGTCCGCGACGACCAGCCGGCCGCGGACTTCGCCGTCCCAGGTCACGCCGACCGTCGTCCCGGCGCCGCCCTCGGCGCGTCCGACGCTGACGGTGCGTCCTTCGACCTCGCCGGTCACGCCGATCCCCGGTGTGCTGCGGAAGTCCGTGACCGCCGGAAGCGTGCCGAACCGCTGTTTCGCCGCATCCGCGATGGCGCGGCCGATCGGGTGTTCGGACGCGGCCTCGACGGCGCCCGCCAGCCGGAGCGCTTCGCCGTCGCCCTCGACCAGGGTCATCCGGCCGGTGGTGACGGTGCCGGTCTTGTCCAGGACGACGGTGTCCACGCGCCGCGTGTTCTCGAGCACCTCGGGGCCCTTGATGAGGATGCCGAGCTGGGCGCCACGGCCGGTGCCGACCAGCAACGCCGTCGGCGTCGCCAGGCCGAGCGCGCACGGGCACGCGATGATCAGCACGGCGACCGCGGCGGTGAACGCGTCGTCCGGGCGGCCGCCGGTCGCGAGCCAGACCACCAGCGTGGCCAGCGCCGTGAGCACCACCGCCGGGACGAACACCGCGGAGACCCGGTCGGCGAGCCGCTGGACGTCGGCCTTGCCGTTCTGCGCCGCCTCGACGAGCCGGGCCATCTGCGCCAGCCGGGTATCCGCGCCGACGCGGGTCGCGCGCACGAGCAGCCGCCCGCCGGCGTTGACGGTCGCGCCGGTGACCGCGTCACCCGGCCCGACCTCGACCGGCACGGACTCCCCGGTGAGCATGCTCGTGTCGACGGCGGAGCCGCCTTCGGTGACCACGCCGTCGGTGGCGATCTTCTCGCCGGGCCGGACGACGAAGACGTCGTCGACCTGGAGGTTCTGCGCGGGGATCAGGTGCTCGTCGCCGTCGCGGAGCACGGTGACGTCCTTCGCGCCGAGGTCCATGAGCGCGCGGAGGGCGGCGCCGGCGCGGCGCTTCGAGCGCGTCTCGAAGTAGCGGCCGGCCAGGATGAACGTGGTGATCGCGGCGGCCACCTCGAAGTACAGGTGGTGGTGACCGGCGCCGAAGAGCAGGGCGTACAGCGACCAGGCGACCGAGGCGACGACGCCGAGCGAGATCAGCGTGTCCATCGTGGCGGTGGCGTGCCGCAGGTTGAGCGCGGCGGCGCGGTGGAAGGGCCACGCGCCCCAGGTCACGACCGGGGCGGCGAGGGCGAGCGCGGCCCACGGCCAGCCCGGGAACTGCCAGGCGGGGACCATCGCGAGCCCGATCAGCGGGATCGTGAGCCCGGCGGAGACGAGCAACCGCGTGCGCCACGCGGACGTCTCGTCGAGCCTCTCCGGTTCGGGCAGCCGCGCGGAGTAGCCGGCGGCTTCGACGACGGCTTTGAGGTCGTCGACCGACAGCCGCGGCGGGTAGCTGACCTGCGCTTTTTCGGTGGCGTAGTTGACCGTCGCGGTGACGCCGTCGACCTTGTTGAGCTTGCGTTCGACGCGGGCGGCGCAGGACGCGCACGTCATCCCGCCGATGGCGAGCTCGACGCGGGCCGCGGCGGCCACCTCGGCCGGGCTCACGCGACCAGGCGGTAGCCGGCCTCGGTGACCGCGGCGGCGACCGCATCGGTGGTCAGCGGCGTGTCACTGGTCACGGTCACGCGGCCGCTCTCGACGTCGACGTCCACCTGCCGGACGCCCTCGAGCTCGGAGACCTCCTCGCGGACCGAGGTGGCGCAGTGTCCGCAGGTCATGCCCTCGACGGTGTAGGTCGTTTCGGCCATTTCCCGCTCCTTTCGTCTGCCTTCTTTATACCCATCGGGGGTAGGGGTTCACCATCGGGGGCCGTCAGACTCGCGGCATGCGGAAGCTCTACGCTATCGGGATCGGCGCCGGCGACCCGGAGCACCTGACGGTGCAGGCGATCGATCGCCTCAACCGCGTCGACGTTTTCTTCGTGCTCGACAAGGGGGCCGAGAAGGCCGACCTGGTGCGGCTGCGGCAGGAGATCCTCGACCGGTTCGTGACGCGGGAGTACCGCGTGGTGCTGGTGCCGGATCCCCCGCGCGACCGCACCCCGGCGGACTACCGCGCGGCCGTGGCCGACTGGCACGCGGCGCGGGCGTCGGTCTACGAGTCCGTGATCCGCTCGTCGCTGTCCCCGGACGAGGTGGGCGCGTTCCTGGTGTGGGGCGACCCGTCGCTGTACGACAGCACGATCGCGTTGATCGAGGCGGTGCTGGCGCGGGGGAACGTGGCCTTCGAGTACGAGGTGGTGCCGGGGATCAGCAGCATCTCGGCACTGGTGGCCCGCCACCGGACGACGATGAACCAGATCGGCCGGGCGGTCCAGCTCACCACGGGCCGCCGTCTCGCCGCCGGCTGGCCGGAGGGGGTCGACGACGTGTTCGTCCTCCTGGACGCCCACACGACGTTCGACCGCTTCACCTCCGAGGGCCTGCACATCTTCTGGGGCGCGTACGTGGGGACGCCCGACGAGATCCTGATCTCGGGCCCGCTGACTCCCGCCTTGGCTTCCCACATCAGCCAGACCCGCGCCGAGGCCCGGCAGCGCCACGGCTGGATCATGGACACATACCTGCTCCGCCGCCCAGCCGAGTAACCCGTGTCGCCCCTCCAATCACACGAGATGCCCCTTTAATCACGCGTGATGCCCCTCCAATCACGGGTGATGCCTCCTCAGTCACGCGAGATGCCTCCCCAGTCACGCGTGATGCCGCTCCGGTCACGCGAGTCGCGGCTTTGGTCAATTGGGTTGAGGCTGGCTGCGGGTGCTGGGAGGCATCACGTGTGACCCGGCGGGTATCGCGCGTGTCTGGAGGGGCATCACTCGTGATTGAGGGGGCATCACGGCGCCGGCCGGGGCGGGAAAAGGAGAAAGGGCCTGGGCCGGGAGACTGTTGGTCTCTACCGGGCCCAGGCCCTTTCTCAAGTAAGTTCGGCGGTGTCCTACTCTCCCACAACCCTTCGGTTGCAGTACCATCGGCGCTGTCAGGCTTAGCTTCCGGGTTCGGAATGGGACCGGGCGTTTCCCTGACGCTATAACCACCGAAACACTGTGAAACACGCGTGGTGTTTCAGAACCGTAGAGTGGATGCGTAACATCTTTGTAGGCAAGTCCTCGGCCTATTAGTACCAGTCAACTCGACAACACATTACTGTGCTTCCATTTCTGGCCTATCAACCCAATGGTCTGTTGGGGGCCTTAACCCACAAAGGGGTGGGATACCTCATCTTGGAACAGGCTTCCCGCTTAGATGCCTTCAGCGGTTATCCCTTCCGAACGTGGCCAACCAGCCATGCCCTTGGCAGAACAACTGGCACACCAGAGGTTCGTCCGTCCCGGTCCTCTCGTACTAGGGACAGCCTTCCTCAAGTATCCTACGCGCGCGGCGGATAGGGACCGAACTGTCTCACGACGTTCTAAACCCAGCTCGCGTGCCGCTTTAATGGGCGAACAGCC
>NZ_JMQI01000060.1 GCF_000695625.1 Amycolatopsis rifamycinica | reverse complement strand
ATCAGGCTTGCGCCCATTGTGCAATATTCCCCACTGCTGCCTCCCGTAGGAGTCTGGGCCGTGTCTCAGTCCCAGTGTGGCCGGTCACCCTCTCAGGCCGGCTACCCGTCGTCGCCTTGGTAGGCCATTACCCCACCAACAAGCTGATAGGCCGCGGGTTCATCCTGCACCGCCAGAACTTTCAACAACCCCCCATGCGAGAGATTGTGATATCCGGTATTAGACCTCGTTTCCAAGGCTTATCCCAGAGTGCAGGGCAGATTACCCACGTGTTACTCACCCGTTCGCCACTCATCCCCACCCGAAAGTGGTTCAGCGTTCGACTTGCATGTGTTAAGCACGCCGCCAGCGTTCGTCCTGAGCCAGGATCAAACTCTCCAACAATGTCTTCGAATTCAATCGAGGCAAATACTTGCTCTCAAAGGAACCTCACACGAGGTTCAATACATAAGCTCTACTGGCTTAGTTCACTAGCACACTGTTGAGTTCTCAAGCAACACACCACAAACTCACCGCGATCAAGCGGCTCGCTCGTAGCGAGTCATTCCTAGCAGTTTTTGATGGGACACCCACTCAATCGCGATCCGCGAGAGCTTGGTTCGTGTCTCCGTGTCGGCCGGGTTTCCCTGGCGACGAAGAGAACATTACACGCCCGAAAACGGCCCGAAACAGGGGGGTCGGTTAACAAGATCAGCGCAGGTCAGACCCCATGACGGAGCCCGTCCGAGGCCCAGTCTGCCCCCATCCGCCCGGGAGCGCCACCCCAAGAACATTGCTCCGACTACATTGCGTCGTATTGCTCCGAGTCAAAGCTCCACCTAGCGTCGGCCGCATGACCCTCGCTTACGACGACCTCGGCGCCGGACGGCCCGTCCTGCTCGTCCACGGCCACCCCTTCGACCGCTCGATGTGGCGGCCGCAGGCCGAGCACCTCACCCGGAGCGGCTACCGCGTCATCACCCCGGACCTCCGCGGCTATGGCGCGTCCCCCAGCCAAGACACCAGGACCGGCCTCGACGTCTTCGCGCGGGACCTCGTCAACCTGGCCGACCACCTGGGGCTGGAGCGGTTCGTCCTCGGCGGCCTCTCCATGGGCGGCCAGATCGCCATGCAGCTGGTGCGGGATCACCCCGCCCGCGTCCGGGCGCTGCTGCTCGCCGACACCTTCGCCGGTCTCGACACCCCGCAGGCCAGGCAGGCCCGCTACGACACCGCGGACCGCATCACCGAAGAGGGCATGGAGCGCTACGCCGAGGAGCTGCTGCCCAAGATGATCTCGAAGCAGACCCGCGCGAGCAGGCCGGACGTCGAGGCGCACGTCCGCAGGATGATGCGCAACGCCCCCAAGGAGGGAGCCGCGGCCGCGCTCCGGGGACGTGCCGAGCGCCCGGACTACACGAAGAGCCTGGCCGACGTCGGCGTTCCCACCCTGGTCGTCGTCGGCGGTGAAGACGAGTTCACCCCGGTCGGCGACGCCGAGCTCATCCACCGGATGACGAAGGGTTCCACCCTGGTGGTGATCGAGGGCGCGGGCCACCTGCCTAACCTGGAGCGCGAGACCGAGTTCAACGAGGCCCTCAGCACCTTCCTGACCAGCAGCGGAGCTACCCCATGACCCAGCAGACCGTGTTCGTGACCGGCGCCAGCGCCGGCTTCGGTGACGCCATCGCGCGCCGGTTCGCCGCCGAGGGCGCCCGCGTGATCGCCGTCGCCCGCAGCGAGGACAAGCTCGAGAAGCTGGCCGGCGAGCTCGGCGACGCCGTCCTCCCGGTCCGGCTCGACGTCAGCGACCCGGACGCGGTCAAGAACACCATCGACGCGCTCCCCGACGGCTGGAAAGCCGTCGACGTCCTGGTCAACAACGCCGGCCTGGCCAAGGGCCTCGAGCCCGCGCACAAGGCGGACCTCGACGATTGGGACCAGATGATCGCGACCAACGTCCGCGGCCTCGCGCACGTCACGCGCGCGCTGCTCCCGGGCATGGTCGAGCGCGGCCGCGGCCACGTCGTCAACATCGGCTCGATCGCCGGCACCTACCCCTACCCCGGCGGCAACGTCTACGGCGCGACCAAGGCGTTCGTCCACCAGTTCAGCCTCAACCTGCGCAGCGACCTGCACGGCACCGGCGTGCGCGTCACCAACATCGAGCCCGGCATGGTCGGCGGCACGGACTTCTCGAAGGTCCGCTTCGCCGGCGACCAGGCCAAGGCCGACAAGGTCTACGAAGGCACCACGCCGCTGACCGCCGAGGACGTCGCCGAGTCCGTCTATTGGGCGGCCAGCCAGCCGGCGCACGTGAACATCAACGTCATCGAGCTGATGCCGGTGGTCCAGAGCTTCTCCGCCCTGCAGATCTACCGCGAGAGCTGAAACAGGGCGGCCAGCGCCTGCTGTTCCGGGTCCAGCTCGGTCAGCAGGCGCTTCGCCCGCGGCCGCCCGCCGGTGGACGGGTAACGCAGCACCAGCTCACCGACGCCGGCGAGGCGGTCGAGCAGCTCCCGGACGGACAGGTTCATCCCGGCCCGGTCGGCGTCCCGCCGCATCAGGTGCGTCACGGTCGCGGCGAGCACCGAGACCAGGCCGTGGGCGGCGATCCGCTGCCGCGTCCACTCCCAGCGCGGCGTCGGGCCGGTGACGGCGGGGCCGGTCAGCCAGCGGAACGTCGATTCGAGGTGGGTCCGGGCCCGGTAGGCGGTGACGACGTCGCCGATCGGCCAGTCCCGGTCGGTGACCAGCACCTGCTTGCCGAAGAACTCCTCGTCCAGCCGGGCGATGGCCGCGGTGTCGACGCGGCGTTCCACCCGGATCTCCCCGGGCCGGGTGCCGCTCAGGACGGCGGTGAGCACGCGTTCGATGCGCCGGCCGCGGGTCACCCGGCCGATCTCGGCGTGCACCTGGGCCCGGTCGCCGCGGTGGGTGCCCGCCGCCAGTGCCTCCGCGAGGCCGTCGAGCTCGCGGGTCGCGGTGGCGAGCTCGTCGGCGAACGCGCGGGACTGCGCCGCGTGCAGCGTCGCCGAGTGGGTCAGGATCACCCGCCGCCGGACGCCGTCGACGACCGCGTGCGTGTCGAGCGCCGTGAGCCCGGCGAACCGCTCGGGGTCGACGCGCTTGCGTGCGGACGCGGGCTGGGTCAGCAGCTCCGGGTGGTCGGTCAGCGGCAGGGACCCGACGAAGCCGCTGCGTGAGCCCAGGTCGAGCTGCGCCGCCTGGCCCGCGTGGAAGACGAGCGTGGCCGGCCCGAGCCCTTCCATGAGCGAAGCGAACGTCGGCGCCGTCCCGTCGTCGCGCCGGTAGAGGCGTGACGCCAGGGGGATGGCGCCGTCGCGGGTCACCCGCAGGCCCGCGCCGGCGAGCACGCCCTGGCAGGCCGACGGCAGCGTGCAGTCCGCCGGGGCGAACGCGGCGAACTGCGGGACGTCGACGGCGAGCGCGGCGTGGTCGTCGAGCAGCTCCAGCACGGCGGTGGCCACGGTCTCCTCGATCCCCGCGATGCGCTCCGGGGTCAGGCGCTCCAGCGCCCGCCACAGGCCATTCACTGTGGACAGCCGGGGGCGGACGAGGTCCGCGGCCGCGCTCGCCGCCCACCACGACCCGATCGGCGTCTCCGGCGCGGTCGCGCGGTGCAGCACCGCGACGGCGAGGGTCGGCCCCAGCGAGGGTTTCGTGCGCACGACGTCGTCGACGCGGCGGACGAAGTCCAGCCGGGACAGTGTCGCCCACACGGCGGCGACGTCGCCGTACGTCCGGTACGACGCCGAGGACGGCTCGCCGCCCGGGACGGCGCGGGCGATCTCGTCGGCCGTGCCGAGGTAACGCTGGGTCACCACCCGCGGTTTGCCGTCCACCCGGGCGGACTCCGCGAGGTAGTAGTACGTCCGTCCGCCGATCTTCTTGCCGACCACCGATGCCACCCTTTAGGTAATACACGGCGGAGGGCTGATCGACAACCATGTGAACCCGCTGACCTGCGTCGACGATCACCCGCGGAGCGCAGCCGAGACAGGTGCGGAACACACACTGGCTGGTCGCGCGACGGCGGTTCTAGCGTGGGCGGAATGGGACCCGAACCCGACGCCACCACCCCGACCGCCTCCGCGATGCGCCGCGCGCTCGCCCGGGCGCGTGACGGGAAGACACTCGACGTAGCCGAAGCGAGCGTCCTGCTGCACGCTCGCGGGGACGACCTCACCAAGCTGTCCGAGTACGCCTCGCGCATCCGCGACGCGGGCTTGGCCGAGGCCGGGCGCGCCGGCGTCATCACCTACAGCAAGAAGGTGTTCATCCCGCTGACCCGGCTGTGCCGCGACCGCTGCGGCTACTGCACGTTCGTCACCGTGCCCGGGCGGCTCGAATCGCCGTTCCTGTCGCCCGACGAGGTCCTCGACATCGCCCGCAAGGGTGCCGAGATGGGCTGCAAGGAGGCTCTCTTCACGCTCGGCGACCGGCCCGAGGACCGCTGGAAGGCCGCCCGCGAGTGGCTGGACGCGCACGGCTACGACGACACGCTCTCCTACGTCCGGGCGATGGCGATCCGCGTCCTCGAGGAGACCGGCCTGCTGCCGCACCTCAACCCGGGCGTGCTGACGTGGCAGGACTTCCAGCGGCTCAAGCCGGTCGCGCCGTCGATGGGCATGATGCTGGAGACCACCGCGACCCGGCTGTGGAGCGAGAAGGGCGGCCCGCACTACGGCTCGCCGGACAAGGAGCCCGCGGTCCGGCTGCGGGTGCTCGAGGACGCCGGGCGCAGCTCGGTTCCGTTCACCACGGGTGTCCTGATCGGCATCGGCGAGACGTTCGAAGAGCGGGCGGACGCGCTGTTCGAGATCCGCAAGGTCGCCAAGACCTACGGCGGCGTCCAGGAAGTCATCGTGCAGAACTTCCGGGCCAAGCCGGACACGAAGATGCGTGCCACGCCGGACGCCGACCTCGAAGAACTCGCCGCGAACATCGCCGTCGCGCGGCTGGTGCTCGGCCCGAAGATGCGCATCCAGGCGCCGCCGAACCTGATCGGCAACCAGTACGACCTGATGATCCGCGCCGGCATCGACGACTGGGGCGGCGTCTCGCCGCTGACCCCGGACCACGTCAACCCCGAACGCGCGTGGCCGCAGATCGACGAGCTCGCCCGCCGCACCGAGAAGGCCGGCTTCGAGCTCAAGGAACGGCTCACCATCTACCCGGAGTACATCAAGGCCGGCGAGCCGTGGCTGGACCCGCGGCTCACCCGGCACGTCGCCGCGCTCGTCGACGCCAAGACCGGGATGGCCCGCGAGGGCGCGCTGCCGGTCGGCATCCCGTGGCAGGAGCCGGACGGCGGCTGGCAGGAGTCCGGCCGCACCGACCTGCACACCGAGATCGACACCAGCGGCCGCACCGAAGACCGCCGCGGCGACTTCGACTCCGTCTACGGGGACTGGAAGGAGATCGGCGACCGGATCAAGACCGGGCCGCAGCGCTTCGACACGGACATCCTGGACGCCCTGCGCAGCGCGGAAAAGGACCCGGCGGGCCTCTCCGACGACGCCGCGCTGGCGCTGCTGCACGCCGACGGCAAGGAACTCGACGCGTTCACCCGGATCGCCGACGACCTGCGCCGCGAGACGGTCGGCGACGACGTCACCTTCGTCGTGACGCGGAACATCAACTTCACCAACGTCTGCTACACGGGTTGCCGCTTCTGCGCCTTCGCGCAGCGTCGCACCGACGCCGACGCGTACACGCTCTCGCTGGAGCAGGTCGGCGACCGCGTCGACGAGGCGTGGGCCGCGGGCGCGACCGAGATCTGCATGCAGGGCGGCATCCACCCGGACCTGCCGGGCACCGCCTACTTCGACCTCGCGGCCGAGGTCAAGCGCCGTCAGCCGGAGATCCACCTGCACTCCTACAGCCCGATGGAGGTCGTGAACGGCGCTTCGCGGACCAACCTGTCGCTTCGCGACTGGCTGATCAAGGCGAAGGAGGCCGGGGTGGACTCCCTGCCAGGCACGGCGGCGGAGATCCTCGACGACGACGTCCGCTGGGTGCTCACCAAGGGCAAGCTGCCGACGTCGGAGTGGATCAAGGTCGTCACGACGGCGCACGAGGTCGGCCTGCCGACGACGTCGACGATGATGTACGGCCACGTCGACACGCCGTCGCACTGGGTCGCGCACCTGAAGCTGCTCGCGCGGCTGCAGCGCGAAGGCCTGGAGAAGCACGGCCGGCGCGGGTTCACCGAGTTCGTGCTGCTGCCGTTCATCCACCAGAGCGCGCCGATCTACCTGGCCGGGCTCGCCCGCCCGGGCACGACGCTGCGCGAGAACCGCGCGGTGCACGCGCTGGCCCGGCTGCTGCTGCACGGCATGATCGACAACATCCAGAGCTCCTGGGTGAAGCTCGGCGAAGAGGGCAGCCGCGCGGTGCTGCAGGGCGGGGTCAACGACATCGGCGGCACGCTGATGGAGGAGACGATCAGCCGGATGGCCGGCGCGTCGCACGGGTCGTACAAGACGATCAGCGACATGCGCGCGATGGTCGAGCCGCTGGGCCGCCCGCTGGTCCAGCGCACGACCGGCTACGGACGGCCGTCGGCCGAGCGGCTCGCCGCCG
>NZ_JMQI01000059.1 GCF_000695625.1 Amycolatopsis rifamycinica | reverse complement strand
CCCGGCCGGACCCGCCGAGACGGTCGACGCCGCCGCGGCGCTGGAAGTGCTCGGCCTCGACGACCGGGCGCTGGTCCGCGAGGGACTGGCCGCCGCGCTGGTCCGCCGCGGCGGGCAGCGCGCGGTCTTCGACGCCGCCTTCGACCTGTACTTCCCGGCCGGGGTCGGCACGCCCGAACGGGCCCGCGAAGACCAGCCGTCGACGCTGGAGCAGCTGCGCGAAGAACTGGCCGCCGCCCTCGCCGACGGCGACCAGCAGGCTCTTTCCCAGCTCGCCGGCCTCGCCGTCGACATGCTGGGCCAGTACGGCTCGGCCTCCGGACCGGGCGGTGGCTTCTCCGCCCACCAGACGCTGGAGCGGCTCCAGCCGCAGACGCTGATCGCCCGGGTGCTGGCCGCGGTCCGCGGCGGCGGCGCACGCGGCGAGTTCACCGACCGGCTCGACCGCGACGAGATCCGCCGCCGCGTCGAGGGCTTCCGCGGACAGGTCCGCACGGAGGCGCGCCGCCGCGCGGCCGAGGTCCGCGGCCGCGAACGCGTCGCCAAGCACGCCATCGCCCCGTCACCCGACCGGGTCGACTTCCTCATCGCGAGCCGGAACCAGCTGGCCGAGCTCCGGCGCACCATCCAGCCGCTGTCCCGCAAGCTCGCCACGCGGCTGGCCGCGCGCCGCAAGCGGACCACGCGCGGGCAGATCGACCTGCGCCGCACGCTGCGGCGGTCGCTGTCGACCGGCGGCGTGCCGCTGCGCCCCGCCTACCGCCACCGGCGGCCCGGACGGCCGGAAATCGTGCTGCTGTGCGATCTTTCCGGCTCGGTGGCGGGGTTCGCGAACTTCACCATGCTGCTGGTGCAGGCGCTGCGTGACCAGTTCGGCAAGATCCGCGTGTTCGCCTTCGTCGACAGCGCCGACGAGGTCACCCACCTGGTCACCACCGGCGCGGCCGACCCCGAGCACCTGAGCGCGCGCATGCTGTCCGAAGCCGCGCTGGTGCGCTGGGACGGCCACAGCGACTACGGCGGCTCCCTGCGCCAGTTCACCGAGAACTGGCTGGAGGCGGTCGGCCCGCGGACGTCGGTGCTGATCCTCGGCGACGCCCGCACCAACGGCGGTGACCCGAACCTCGACGCCGTCCGCGCGATCAAGGCCCGCGCCCGGCACGTCCACTGGCTCAACCCGGAACGGCGGTCGCTGTGGTCCACGGGGGACTCGGCGGCGCTGGAGTACGCCGGCGTCGTCGAGATGCACGAGTGCCGCACGGTGCACCAGCTCGGCGCGCTGGTCAGCCGCCTGCTGCCGGTGTGAGCCAGGCGTCGATGCCGCGCAGCATGGCCGTCTTGGCCGCATCGGGCGCGAAGGACGCCCTGACGCTCGCGCGGGCGAAGTCCGCCATCGTGGCGTCGTCGTAGCCGAAGGCGTCCCGCACGCGGGCGTACTCTTCGGCCAGGCCGGCGCCGGTGACCGACGGGACGTCGGTGTTGAGCGTGACCGTCAGGCCCGCGTCGAGCAGCCGGGGGAGCGGGTGCTCGGGCAGCGAGGGCACCAGCCCCAGCGTCACGTTCGACGACGGGCACACCTCCAGCGCGAGGCCCCGGTCGCGGACCTCGGCGATCAGCGACGGGTCGTCGAGGACGCGGATGCCGTGGCCGAGCCGTTCGGTGTGGCCGACGTCCAGTGCTTCGCGGATGCTGTCGGGCCCGGCGTCTTCGCCGGTGTGGTGCAGCAGGTGGAGACCGGCCGCGCGGGCCTTTTCGAAGAGCGTCGCGAACGGCCGCAGCGAGTGGTTTTCTTCGCCCGCCATGCCGATCGCGAAGACTTCGTCGTACTTCAGCGCGAGTTCGAGGGTGCGTCCGGCGCGCTCGACCGACCGGCGCCGGGAGTGGTCGAGCACCAGCCGCCACTCCAGCTCGGTGCTCTGCGACAGTCCTTTCAGGACGGACTCGAGCGGCATTTCCGGGTCGCCCAGCCGTTCCCCGTGCGAGGCCGCGGTGAAGGTGACTTCGGCGTAGCGCGTGCCCTGGGCGGCTTCGTCCGCACAGTACTCGCGCGCGATGCGCTCGAAGTCCTCCGGACGCCGGAGGCACGACCGGATGAGCGCGTTGTAGTCGGCGAAGGCGCGGAAGCCGTCGAACACCGGCGGCTCGCCCGGCACTTCGACACCGTTCGCCTCGCCCAGCTCGCGCAGCGTGGCCGGGCGGATCGTGCTCTCCAGGTGGACGTGCAGGTGGGCCTTCGGCAGGGTGGCCAGGTCGCGCATGATCACGAGGGTAGGACGCCGCGGCGGCCGTCCGCGCGGCCTTTTCCGGGGCCGGCCGCGGCGGGCGCAGGTTTTGGGCCCCGTCACACGGGGAACCTCCGGGTGGTTCGTCCGCGTTGTCAGGATGACCGGAACCGATGAGGGAGGGCCACCGTGCCTTTGATGAAGAAGCTGACCATGCTGGCCGGCGCGGCCGCTTCGGCTCGTGCCTACGCCAAGAAGAACCCCGAAAAGGTGAACCAGGTCGTCGGCAAGGCCGCGAAGTTCGTCGACGACAAGACCAAGGGCAAGTACCGCCAGCAGATCGCCGGCGCGGTCCGCAAGGTCAACTCGGTGACCGGGCAGCCGGGGCGGCCCACCGGCCGGTAGGTCACTCGGCGGTCAGGACCTCCAGGAGTCCTTCGCCGTACTTGGCGAGCTTGTTCTCGCCGACGCCGCTGACCGTGCCCAGATCCGCCAGCGACGACGGCCGTCGCGTGGCGATCTGGCGCAGGGTCGCGTCGTGGAAGACGACGTAGGCGGGCACGCCCTGTTCCTTCGCGACGCCGGCCCGCCAGGCCCGCAGGCGTTCGAACAGGGGGGCCGCCTCCGCGGGCATGTCCACGGCGACCGCGGCCTTCTTGGCGCTGCGGACCTTCGCGGCGGCGGCGGCCCGCTCGGGTTCGCGGCGCAGCAGCACCTGGCGATCGCCGCCCAGCACCTCCGCGCTGGTTTCGGTGAGCACGAGCGAGCCGTAGTCGCCTTCGACGGCGAGCAGGCCCTGCGCGAGCAGCTGCCGCACCACGGCCCGCCATTCCGGTTCGCGCAGCTCGGTGCCGATGCCGAACGTCTTGAGCGTGTCGTGCTGGAACTGCGTCACCTTGGGCGTGGACTTGCCGAGCAGGATGTCGATGATCTGGCCGGCACCGAACTTCTGGCGCCGTTCGTTGCGCAGCCGCACGACGGTGGACAGCAGCTTCTGCGCCGGGATGGTGCCGTCCCACTTCTCCGGCGGGTTCAGGCACGTGTCGCAGTTGCCGCACGAGCCGGCCTGCTGCCCGAAGTAGTTGAGGATCTGCGCGCGGCGGCATTCCACCGTTTCGCACAGCGCGAGCATCGCGTTCAGGTGCGCGGCCAGCCGCCGCCGGTGCGCCTCGTCGCCCTCGGACGTGTCGATCATCTTGCGCTGCTGGACGACGTCCTGCAGCCCGTACGCGAGCCAGGCGGTCGACGGCAGGCCGTCGCGGCCCGCCCGGCCGGTTTCCTGGTAGTAGCCCTCGACCGACTTCGGCAGGTCGAGGTGCGCGACGAACCGGACGTCCGGTTTGTCGATGCCCATCCCGAACGCGATCGTCGCGACCACGATCAGCCCGTCCTCGCGCAGGAACCGCGACTGGTGTTTCGCGCGGGTGCGCGCGTCGAGCCCCGCGTGGTAGGGCACCGCCGGAATCCCGTTCTGCACCAGGAATTCCGCCGTCTTCTCCACCGAGTTGCGGGACAGGCAGTAGACGATGCCCGCGTCCCCGGCGTGCTCGGTGCGCAGGAACTCCAGCAGCTGCCGCTGCGGCGAGTTCTTGCCGACGATCCGGTACTGGATGTTCGGCCGGTCGAAGCTCGCGACGAAGTGCCGGGCCTCGTCGAGCCGCAGCCGCGCGGAGATCTCCTTGTGCGTGGCCTCGGTCGCGGTCGCGGTCAGCGCGATCCGCGGCACGTCCGGCCACCGCTCGTGCAGTGCGGAGAGCTGGAGGTAGTCGGGCCGGAAGTCGTGGCCCCACTGGGCGACGCAGTGCGCTTCGTCGATCGCGAACAGCGAGATCTTGCCGCGGTCGAGCAGCCGCACGGTGGATTCGACCGAAAGCCGTTCCGGCGCCAGGTAGAGCAGGTCGAGCTCGCCGTTGAGGAACGCCGACTCCACCTCCTGGCGCGCCGCGTAGTCCTGGGTGGAGTTGAGGAACCCGGCGCGGACGCCGGCGTTGCGCAGCGCGTCGACCTGGTCCTGCATCAGCGCGATCAGCGGTGAGACGACCACGCCCACGCCGGGCCGTACGAGCGCGGGAATCTGGTAGCACAGCGACTTCCCGCCGCCGGTGGGCATCAGCACGAGCGCGTCGCCGCCGGCGATCACGTGCTCGACGATCGCCGCCTGGTCGCCGCGGAAGCTGTCGTAGCCGAACACGCGCCGGAGGGTCTCCAGCGCGTCGGACGCGGGTGCGAGGTCGGTCTCTGCCACCCGCCCGACTATAGAGCGGGGGTCCGACAGTTCCGGCCCGCCCCGCCCCGGGTGGCAGAATGGCGGGGTGCGCTACTGGCCCGTTCCCGACCTCGCCGCGTATTTCGGCGGTGCCTGGCACCTGGACCGGGAAATCCGCACCGCGGACGGCGAACCCGCCGGCGAGGTGACCGGAACCGCCACCTTCACCGAGGCCGGGGGCGTGCTCGTCTACCACGAGGAGGGCGAGCTGCGGCTCGGCGGTCACGTCGGGCCGGTCACCCGGACCCTGCACTACCGCCCGGCCGGCCCCGGCCGCGCGGCGGTCCACTTCGACCACGGCGGCTTCTTCCACGACCTCGACCTGCGCGAAGGCCACTGGACGGCGGACCACCCCTGCCGCGCCGACCTGTACCGCGGTGAATACCGCGTGACCGGCGCCGCGCGGTGGCGGCAGGAGTGGGCGGTGCGCGGGCCGGCGAAGGACCACGTCATCGTCAGCCGGTTCAGCCGTTAGACGATGCCGCCGTTGGCGCGCAGCACCTGGCCGTTCACCCAGCGCGCCGGGCCGGCGAGGAACGCGAAGACCTCGGCGATGTCCGCCGGCTGCCCGAGCCGCTCCAGCGGCGGCTGCGCGGCCATCCTGGCGATGGTCTCCTCGTCCTTGCCGTCGAGGAACAGCGCGGTCGCCGTCGGGCCGGGCGCGACGGTGTTGACGGTGATGTCGCGGCCGCGCAGCTCGCGCGCTAGGATCATGGTGATCGCCTCGACCGCGCCCTTCGTCGCGTTGTAGACGCCGTAGCCGGGCAGGTTCAGCCCCAGCACCGAGGTCGACGTGGTGATCACCGCGCCGCCGTCGCGGACCCGCCGGGCGGCCTGCTGGGCCACCGCGAAGGTGCCGCGGATGTTGGTGCGGTGCACGCGGTCGAGGACCTCGAAATCCGTGTCGGCGATCGGTGTGGGCGGGTTCATCACGCCGGCCAGGTGAGCGACGACGTCCACCCCGCCGTAGGTGCGTTCCGCGGTGGCGAAGAGGTCCGCGACCGCGGCCGGGTCGGCCACGTCGGCGCGGACCGCGATCGCCCGGCCACCGCGCGCGGTGATGGCTTCGACGGTGGCGGCGGCTTCCTCCTCGTGGCCGGCGTAGTTCACGACGACCGCCATGCCGTCGGCGGCCAGGCGCTCGGCGACCTGGCGGCCGATGCCGCGGGAGCCGCCGGTGACGATCGCGACGCGGGCCTCGGTGGGGGTGCTCATCGGTTCCTTCTTCCGTTCCGGGCGGCGTCCGTATCGCCGCCTCCGCTGGTCTGTTATCGACGATACCACCCTGGTGATAACGCTGCTACCCGCACCGCGTCACCGACGGCGCCCTCGCCGTGGCGGGGCGCGGGCATCCGGCCGTATCGACGCGGCCGGACGGCCGAATCCCGAGGTCAGGCGGCCGGTGCCCGTTTTCGCTCGCGCTAATCAGGGAACACCGATCGCATCGGGGGCTTGACATCCTTGAAGGAGTTTGAGCAATGCCCACATGGCTGATCGTCTTGATCGTCGTCGTGGCCGTCGCGGTGCTCGGCGCCGTGATCTGGCTGGTGACGCAGGAGATGCAGCGAAAACGGCTGCAGCAGCGGTTCGGTCCCGAGTACGACCGGACGGTCGCGGAGAAGGACAGCCCTCGCGCCGCGCAACGGGAACTCGCCGAGCGGGAACGCCGGCACAAGGAGCTCGACATCCGGCCGCTTTCGGCGTCGGCACGCGAGCGCTACGCCCGGGAATGGGCGCAGGTGCAGGAAAAGTTCGTCGACCAGCCGTCCGCCGCGGTCAGCGAGGCCGAGCAGCTGCTGAACTCGCTGATGGCCGAACGCGGGTACCCGACCGAGGGCTACGAGCAGCAGGCGGCCGATCTGTCCGTGCGGCACGCCAAGACCCTCGAGCACTACCGGGCCGCGCACACCACGCAGCAGAAGCGCGACGGAGCGTCCACTGAGGACCTGCGGGACGCGATGGTGCGCTACCGCACCGTGTTCGAGGACCTGCTGACCGACGGTGCCGACGACGACCACGACCACGACCGCAGCGAGCACCACGAGCACCACGAGCGCCGGAACGGGCACGACCACGACCGCGCCGACCGTCGCGAGACCGAGCGCCAGGCGTCCGCGAGCCCGCGGACCGAGTCGAATGGAGGACGTTGACCATGACCGATCACCTGACGCGGCACGACGCCGAGGACGACCGTGACCTGACCGGACGCGAGGGTGTCCACGAGACCGGCGGTTACCGGGACGACAGTTACCGGGACGACGGCACCACCGACGTCCCCGGCCAGGACCGCACCGGCGGCGACCAGAACCTGAGCACCGCCGACCTGGCCTCCGCCGGGCGGCAGGACACCGGCGACGCCCCCGGCGAATCGGGCGGCGACGTGGAAGCGCCCGCCGAATCCGGCGGGGACATCGAAACGCCCGCCGCGTCGGGCGGGGACGTGGAGACGCCCGCGTCGGGCGGGGACGTGGAGACGCCGACCCTGATCGACGAGGAGAAGGTCACCGGGTTCCGCGACCGCTGGCAGAACGTCCAGACCGGCTTCGTCGACGACCCGAAGCAGGCGGTCCAGCAGGCCGACGAGCTGGTCGCCGCGGTGATCAGCGCGCTGGCCACCACCTTCGCCGAGCACAAGAGCGAGCTGGAATCCCAGTGGCAGCAGGGTGAACCGGCCACCGAGGAACTGCGGATCGCGCTGCGCCGCTACCGCTCGTTCTTCGACCAGCTGCTGCCGCACTGAGTTCGTCCCCTGGCGCACACCGTTTGCCAGCGGGCATGATCGGGTAGCACTGCCGGCAAACGGTGTCGCGAACGGGAGGCAGCCGGATGAACGTGGCGGAACTGCTCGTCGAGGGGTTCGGCCGGGTCGAGGGCACGGTGCACGCGGCGGTCGGAGGACTGACCGCGGAGCAGCTCGGGACCCGGCCGGACGCCGAAGCCAACTCGATCGCCTGGCTGGTGTGGCACCTGACCCGCGTCCAGGACGACCACGTCGCCGACGTGGCCGGCACGGAACAGGTGTGGACCGGCCAGGACTGGCTGTCCCGGTTCGGTCTCCCGTTCCCGGCCGGCGACACCGGCTACGGCCACCGCCCGGCCGACGTCGAGGCGGTCCGGGTCGACGGGCCGGACCTGCTCACCGGCTACTACGACGCCGTCCACGAGCAGACCGTCCGCTACCTCGAGGGCCTCGACGAGCAGGCTCTCGACCGGATCGTCGACGAGGCCTGGGACCCGCCGGTGTCCCTCGGCGTCCGCCTGATCAGCGTCCTCGACGACGACATCCAGCACGCCGGGCAGGCGATGTACGTGCGCGGCCTGCTGGAGCGTCAGTCCCCGTAACCGTCCCCGCGGTGGTCGGCGAGGCGCCGCGGCCCCGGGCCGTCGGTGCCGAGCCGGTCGCCGGGGTTGGCGAGCCGGCACTTGGCCAGGGACATGCAGCCGCAGCCGATGCAGTCGTCCAGCTGGTCGCGCAGCTGTTCCATCTGCCGGATCCGCGCGTTCAGGTCCTCCTGCCAGCAGCGGGAGATCCGGGCCCAGTCGGCGCGCGTGGGCGTGCGGTCGTCCGGCAGCAGCGCGAGCACCTCCCGGATCTTCGACAGCGGCATGCCGACCCGCTGGGACATCCGGACGAACGTCACCCGCCGCAGCGTGTCGCGGCAGTAGCGCCGCTGGTTGCCCGCCGTGCGGCGGCTGCGGATGAGGCCTTCGTCCTCGTAGAAGCGCAGAGCCGACGCGGGCACCCCGCTGCGGCGGGACAGTTCGCCGACCGTCAGGTCGGGCAGCGGCCGGGCCGTGGCGTTCACCATGGTCCACAGCCAACCACGACGGCACGCTTGACTTCAAGCGAACTTGAAGTTCCACCCTGGTGCGGAGAGCAACAACGCCTGCGTGTCAAGGAGGAACTGTGTCGGAAGCGCCGATCCGGGTCGCGGTGATCGTCGGAAGTGTCCGGGAAGGACGGTTCGGGCCGGTGGTCGCGGACTGGCTCGCGAGCGTCGCGGACGCGCACGGCGGCTTCGACGTCGACCTCGTCGACCTCGCCGAGCCCGACCTCCCGCTGGTCATGCCGGCGTTCGGCACCGAGCCGCCGGCGGCCGTCGTCGCCGAGGTCGCGAAGGTGGCTCCGCGGCTCGAAGCCGCCGACGCCTTCGTCGTCGTCACCCCGGAGTACAACCACAGCTATCCGGCTTCGCTCAAGAACGCCATCGACTGGCACCGGCCCGAATGGCGGGCCAAGCCGGTCGCCTTCGTCTCCTACGGCGGGGTTTCGGGCGGTCTGCGCGCGGTCGAGCACCTGCGCGCGGTCTTCGCCGAGCTCCACGCGGTGACCATCCGCGAGACGGTCAGCTTCCACGGCGCCCAGGCGCGGTTCGGCGAGGACGGCGTGCCGAACGACGCCGGCGCGGAGGTCGCGGCGAAGGCGATGCTCGACCAGCTGGGCTGGTGGGCGCGGTCGCTGGCGGAGGCCCGGGCGGCGCGGCCCTACCCCGGCTGAGGCGGCTTGCCGCCAAGTCGACACCGTCGTTCACGCCTGGCACGTCTGGTACGGCAGCCGGACATCGGGCCCGGTGAGGGCGATGGCGCCGTCGATGACGTACCGGCCCTGGGCGGCCAGCGCCGCGAACGCGGTGCAGACCAGCTGGTTGATCCCCAGGCCGGTGAGCGGCCGCAGCGGGAACGGGACGGTGATCGTCGCCGGCGGCCCGGGGGTCAGGGTGATCGCGCCGGAGCGGTCGGGGAGGGCGGTCGTGTACCCGCCCTCCCGCTCGCCGGGGGACGGTCCGTCCAGCAGCATCGTCAGCGCGGACCCGACGTCCACCACCCCGGCGGACGGCCGCACCACCGGGGTCACCCGGTCGGCGAGGACGAAGTAGAGGATCAGGTCGGTGCCGCGGCCTTCGGTCGCCGGGCTCCGCAGCGTCGGGGCCGGGCCGGCCGGAACCACCCCTGTCGGCTTGACCCCGCACGCGCTCACCAGCAGCAGTACCGCCAGGACGACGAGTTTCTTCACCGCGTCTCCCGGGGCAGGCGCAGCTCGAACCGGGCGCCGGTGCCGGTGTTGGCCGCGACGATGTCACCGCCGTGCAGCCGCGCGTTCTCCCGCGCGATGGAGAGCCCGAGGCCGCTGCCCTCGGACCGGGCGCGGGCGGTGTCGGCCTTGGTGAAGCGGTCGAACACGCGCGGCAGCACGTCGGCGGGGACGCCCGGCCCGTGGTCGGTGACGGTGAGCACGACGTCCCAGCGCTCCTCCCGCAGCACCACCTCGACCGGCGGCGCGCCGTGCCGCAGCGCGTTGCCGACCAGGTTCGCCACGACGATGTCGAGCCGCCGCCGGTCGAGCCGGGCGGTGATCCCGGCCGGCAGGTCGGCGGTCAGCTCCGCGCCGGGCTCCCAGCCCCGCGCGGCGAGGCTCTCGGTGATCGCCGCGGCGACGTCGAGCTCCTCCCGGCGCAGCTCCGCCCGCCCGGCGTCGAACCGGGAGATCTCGATCAGGTCCTGCACCAGCCGGGTCAGCCGCCGCGTCTCGGCCGACACCAGCCGCGCCGCGACCGCGGTGTCCGGCGGCAGCTGCTCGGCGTCCTCGTCGAGGACGTCGGTGACCGCGTTCATCGCCGCCAGCGGGGTGCGCAGCTCGTGGGAGACGTCGGCGACGAACCGCCGCGCGTCGGCCTCCATCGCGCGCAGCGTGCCCACCGTGCGCTCGAGTTCCGCGGCGGTGTGGTTGAACGTCGTCACCAGCTGCGCGAGCTCGTCGGAGCCCTTCGCGCGCAGCCGCACGTCCAGCCGGCCGCGGCCGAGCTGGCTCGCCGCGGTGTTCAGCGCGCGCACCGGCCGCAGCACCTGCCGGGCCGCGAGCAGCGCGACACCGACCGCGAACGGCAGGGCGAGCGCGGAGAACAACCAGGCGTTGCGGGCCAGCTCGTCGATCGCCTCCTGCTGGTCGGTCAGCCGTGCCATGGCGTAGACCTCGAGGCCGCTCGGGCGGCCGCCGCCCGTCTGCACCGGCACGCCGACGTAGAACAGCGGGAAGCCCCGGACGTCGACGCGCTGGAACTGGATGGTCGTGCTGGTGGCCACGGCCTGGCGCAGGTCGCCCGGCACGTCGTCGATCGACAGGCCCGACGTCGCGTGCAGGTCGTGGTAGACGACGAGCGCGTTGCTGGACTTGAGCGCCGCCGCGAAGGCGTCGAGCGTGGCCTGGGACGGCGGCAGCGACACGGTGGGCAGGTACGCGACGATCTGGTCCCGCAGCTTCAGCATCGTCTGGTCCTGGATGCCTTCCAGGATGGCCCGGCGCGCGTAGACGTAACTCACGCCCGCCGCGGTGGAGGCGCCGAGGATCATGATGACCGCGAAGGCGGCGACCAGCCGGGGCCGCAGCCCGGCGAGCCACGACCGGATCCGCGGTGCGGTCACGAGCGGCCGAACCGGTAGCCGAACCCCCGGACGGTCTGCACGTGCTCCGGCTTCGCCGGCACGTCCTCGATCTTCGCGCGCAGCCGCTGCACGCAGGCGTCGACGAGCCGGGAATCCCCGAGGTAGTCGTGGTCCCACACGGCGGAAAGGATCTGCTGGCGGCTGTACACCTGCCCGGGGGTGCGCGAGAGCTCCAGCAGCAGCTTGAGCTCGGTCGGGGTGAGCGACACGGGCACGCCGCGCTTGGTCACCTCGAGCGCGGACCGGTCGATGACGAGGTCGCCGTGGCGCTCCTCGGCCGCCGGCCCGGCCGGCCGGTCGGCGGCCGACCGGCGCAGGACCGCCCGGATCCGCGCGTCCAGCACCCGCGGCTCGACCGGCTTGGCGACGTAGTCGTCCGCGCCCGCTTCGAGCCCGGCCACGACGTCGAAGTCGTCGCTGCGCGCGGTGAGCATGATGATCGGGACCGGGCCGGACGCGCGCATCCGGCGGCAGGTCTCGAAGCCGTCCATGCCGGGCAGCATCAGGTCGAGCACGACGATGTCGGGCCGGTGGTGCACGAGCACCTCGATGCCGAGCTCGCCCGATTCCGCGGTGCGCACCACGTGCCCCTGCCTGCGCAGGGCCAGCTGCAGGCCCTCCCGCACCGCCGCGTCGTCCTCTACCACCAGTACCTCGGCCACGGCGCCATTATTCGGAAAAGCGCACGTCGTGGCGACCCGGGCGGATCTTGTAGCGAAACCATGACATCGCGCTGACGGGATCCCGAAACGCGCGTCCCAGACTCGGGGACATGGCAGTGATCTCCTTCGAAGCGCCCTCGGTGAGCCGCCCGGCGCCGGTGTCCCGCGCGGTGTCCCGCACGGCGGTGCTCGCCGCGGGCGCGGCCGGCTTCGCCCTCGCGTTCGTCGCGGCCTACTTGCTCTTCGTCCGCACGGAGGCCGGCCGCGGCGTCGAGAACGGCGTCGTCCGCAGTGCCCAGTCCGCGGGGACCACAGTGGACTGGGCGGCCCCGCTGCGGGAGACCGACCTGGTCGTGGTGCTCGGCGGGGTGGCGGTCCTGATCGTGGCGATCTCCGTGGCTCGGCGGCGGCTGGCCCTCGGTGTGCCGGCGCTGGTCCTGCTGGCCGCGCCGCTGGTCGTGGCGCAGCTGCTCAAGCTGTACGTCCTGGAGCGCCCGCGCACCGGTGACCGGCTCGGCGTGGCGGCCCACAACAGCTTCCCGAGCGGCCACGTCAGCGCGGCGATGGCGGTGCTCGTGGCGCTCGCGATCGTCCTCCCGCGCCGGTACCGCCGGACGGTCCTGGTGACGGGCGGGTTCGGCGTCGCCTGGGTCTCCGCGGCGGCGGTGGCACTGGGCTGGCACCGGTTGAGCGACACCGTCGGCGGCTGCTTGCTGGTCGCCGCGGTCACCTGCGCCGGGGCGGCGGTGGTGTCCGCCCGCCGCCCCGACGGTGACCGCGTGCCGCTGCTGCCGGTGCTGACGGGCTTCCTGGCCCCGACGGCGGTGGTCCTGGCCGGCTACGCGGTCCTGGCGACGGCGACGTCCGGCGCCGCCCAGTTCGTGGCGGCGCTGGTGCTGGCGGCCCTGTCGGCGATGGCGGTGGTCCTGCTGCTGACGGGCCCGCTGCGCCGCGTCGCGTTCGACCCCACCGAGAGCCGCGTCCGCCGCCTCCGGCGCTGACCCGGCCGGCATCGGACCGTCCGGGTACGCGAACCGGCCTTCCGGGTACCGGGCCTCGCCCGGTCCGAGCGGGCCAGTTTCCGGGGATTGGCCCGCGACAGGCGGGCCTCGGCACGCCTAGCGTCGCGACAATGGACCCGAGGCTCGCCGAAGACCTGCACGCCCTGCCCGACCTGCTCGACGCCGCGAGCAAACTCGCGAGCGAGGCACTCGCCGGGCTGGACGAGCGCGCGGCCGCCGTCCCGCCCGTGTCCGTGGCGCCGGCGCCGCTGCCGCTCGAAGGCGCCGGTGCGCGCGGGGCGATGGACGAGTTCACCCGGCGCTGGGAACGCGGCTTCGCCGCCAGTGCCGGGCCGCGGTACCTCGGCTTCGTGACCGGTGGCGCCACCCCCGCCGCGCTGGCCGGGGACTGGCTCACCGCGGCCTACGACCAGAATCCCGCCAGTGGCATGGATTCCTCGGCGCAGGACCTCGAACGCGAGACCGTCGGCTGGCTGGCCGAGCTGTTCGGACTGGGCCGGGAGTTCTCCGGCGCGTTCGTCACCGGGGCCACCATGTCCACCGTGACCGGCCTGGCCATCGCCCGCGAATGGCTCGGCGAACAGGCCGGCGTGGCCGTCTCCGACGACGGAGCCGCCGCGCTCGGTCCCGTCACCGTGCTGTCCGGTTCGCCGCACTCGAGTGTCCTGAAGGCGTTGTCGTTCCTCGGGATGGGCCGCTCCGCGCTGCGGAAGGTGCCGGTGCTGCCGGGCCGTGAAGCCGTCGACGTCGCGAAACTCGCCGAAGCGATCGAGTCGCTGGACGGCCCGGCCGTCGTCGTCGCGAACGCGGGGACCGTCAACACCGTCGACTTCGACGATCTGCGGGCGATCGCCGCGCTCAAGCGGCGGTACCGCTTCTGGCTGCACGTCGACGCCGCGTTCGGCGGGTTCGCCGCGCTGGCCCCGGCGCACGCGGCGCTCACCGCGGGGCTCGACCAGGCCGATTCGGTGGTCGTCGACCTGCACAAGTGGCTCAACGTGCCCTACGACTCGGCCGTCCAGTTCACCCGCCGCCGCGACCTGCAGCTGCGCGTGCTCGGCAACAACGCGGCCTACCTCGGCGAGATCGGCGACACCCCGGACTTCCTGCACCTGACGCCGGAGAACTCCCGGCGGCTGCGCGCGCTCCCGGCGTGGTTCTCGCTCGTGGCCTACGGCCGTGCGGGACACCGCGAGATCGTCGAGCGCTGCGTCGCGCTGGCCCGGGACCTGGGCGCGCGGATCGGCGGCTCGCCGCGCTGGCACCTGCTCGCGCCGGTGCGGCTCAACGTCGTCTGCTTCACCCCGGCCGGGGACGTGACGCAGGACCGGATCGACGCGCTCGTGCGCGCCATCGCCGAAGACGGCACCACGTTCCTCACGCCGACGGTGTACGACGGCCGGCCGGCGTTGCGGGCGGCCTTCAGCAACTGGCGCACGACCGCGGCCGACGTCGAGCGGATCTTCGCCGTCCTGGAGCGCCTGGCCTAGCTGCGATCCGACTTCGGCATCAGGTACTTCCACGGCGAGGCGCCCACGCCCAGCGCGCACGGCACGTGCACCAGCGACGGACGGCCCGAGGCGAGCGCCTTGTCCAGCGCGCCACGCAGGTCGTCCGGCGTCCGCGCGGTCAGGCCGAGCGCGCCGAACGTCTCGGCGAGCCGGGCGAAATCCGGGTTGCCCAGCCGCCCGCCCAGCGCGCGGCCCTCGAACAGCCGCTCCTGGTCGAGGTGGACGTTGCCGTAGTAGCCGTTGTCGAACACGACCGCGACGACGTTGAGTCCATATTGGACGGCGGTGGCGAGTTCCTGCGCGGCGAACATGAAGCCGCCGTCGCCGGCCACCGAGACCACCGGACGGCCGGGGAAGGCCGCCTGCACGCCCAGCGCCGTCGGGTAGCCGAAGCCGAGCGTGCCCTGGTGGCCGCAGGTGACGAACGTCCGCGGCGCGTAGACCTCGAACCCGAAGTAGGACGCGAAGCCGACCTGGCAGATCTCCTCGACGAAGAAGCCGTCACGCGGGAGCACGTCCCGGATCGCCCGCAGGTATTCCAGCTCCGGCCCGACGTCGGCGACCCGCTCCGCCACCGCGGCTTTCAGCGTGGTGAACTCCGCCGTCCGGTCCGTCCGCCGCGGACCGGCGGCGGCGGTGAGCGCGGCCGTGGCGTCGGCGGCGTCGGCGACGATCGCGACGTCGGCCTCGAGCCGGGTCGCCTGCCGCGGATCGATGTCGAGCAGGATCGTCTTCAGGCCGGCGGGCTTGTCCGGCCAGCGGAACCAGGACAGCTCCATGCGCGAGCCGATGCCGATCACGACGTCGGTCTCAGGCCACCGTTCGAACCCCGAGACGCAGGTGAAGCCGAGGGGGTGGTCGTCGCCGACGACGCCGCGTCCGCCGCGGAACGGCACCACCGGAGCCTGCAGCCGCTCCGCGAGCGCCCGGACTTCGGCGGCCGCGTGCCGAGCACCCCCGCCGACCATGATCATCGGGTGCTTCGCCGCGCTCAGGAGGCCCGCGGCCCGCTCCACGGCGACCGGGTCGACGGCCGGGCGGGGCAGCGGCAGCGGGCCCGTGACGGGGGCCGGCGCACGCAGCCCCAGCACGTCCCACGGCACCGCCAGCGAAACCGGCCGCGGCCGCCCGCCCGCCGCTTCCCGGAACGCCGTCGCGAGTGCGTCCGGGACGTCCACCGGGTGCTCGGCCAGCGCCGACCACTTGGTGATCGAGCGCAGCGTCGCCAGCTGGTCGGGCATCTCGTGCAGGTGCCCCAGCCCGCGCCCGAGGTACGCGCGCGGGATTTCGCCGGTGAGGCACACCACGGGTGCGCTCGCCCCGTGTGCCGAGAGCAGCGCGGCCGACGCGTTGAGGACGCCGGGGCCGGGCACCACGGTGCAGACGCCGGGCCGGCCGGTCGCCTGGGCGTACCCGAACGCCATGTAGGCGACGGTCTGCTCGTGCCGCGCGCCGATCACGCGGATCTCGCCACCGGTGCGGGCGAGGCTGTCGAACAGGTCGTAGGTCTGCACGCCGGGCAGGCCGAAGACGGTGTCGACGCCGTGGGCCCGCAGGCCGCCGACGATCAGGTCGGCCGCGGTCGGGATCGCTGAGGACATCGTGCGGCCTCCTGGGGTTCGTGCGCCGACGAACCATATCCGGTTTGATCGGCGGGTCGCGGGAAGCCGGCCTCGCGGCACCTTGTTCCGCCGCCCGGGGGATGCCAGGGTCGGGGCGTGCCGATCTTCTCCGCGCCGGACGGAACCGCGCTCGCCGTCCACCTCTCCGGTACCGGGGCCGAGCCGCCGGTGGTGTGCCTGCCCGGCGGCCCGATGCGGGCCGGCGGCTACCTCGGCGATCTCGGCGGCCTGAGCGCCCGGCGTCGCATCGCCGTGCTGGACCTGCGGGGCACCGGGGACTCGGAGGAACCCGCCGATCCCGCCACCTACCGGTGCGACCGCCAGATCGAGGACGTCGAGGCGCTGCGCAAGCACCTCGGCCTCGAACGGTTCGCGCTGCTCGGGCACTCGGCCGGGGCGAGCCTGGCCGTGCGGTACGCGGCCCGGTACCCGCGGCGGCTGACCCGGCTCGCGCTGATCGCGCCGAGCCCCCGGGCCGTCGGCTTCGACGTCCCGCCGGGTGAACGCCGCCGGATCATGGCCCGGCGTGCCGGCGCTCCCTGGTTCCCCGCGGCGGCCGCCGCCTACGAGTCGATCGTCGCGAAAACGGCGACCCGCGCCGACTGGGCCGCCTTCGCCCCGCTGTACTACGGCCGTTGGGACGACGCGGCGAAGCAGCACCAGGCCGGCGAACCCGCCCAGCGCAACGGCGCGGCCGCGCGGATCTACAACTCCGCCGGCGCCTTCGAGCCCGAGACGACCCGCGCCGCGCTCGGCGCCGTCACCGCCCCGGTGCTGGTGCTGGCCGGCGAACTGGACTGGATCGCGAGCCCGGCCGTCGCCGGTCGCTTCGCGGCGCTGTTCCCGGACGGCCACGCCGTCGTGCTGCCCGGGGCCGCGCACTACCCGTGGCTGGACGACGCGGCCGCGTTCGGCTCAGCCGTGGGCGGCTTCCTGGCCTGAGCCCGGGTTGCGCCGCGGTTTGATGCGGACGGCCGGCAGCGCGGGGGCCGGCAGGCGCTCGCCCGCATAGCCGGTGACGCTGCCGAACTGGTCGGACCCGGCTTGCCACGCTTCCCGGGACGCGGCGATCTCCTCGTGGGTGCGGCCGACGAAGTTCCACCACATCAGGATCTCCTCGGCGAAGGGCGTACCGCCGAGCAGCAGGAACCGGGCCGGTTCCGCGCCGCGGTTGCTCAGGGTCAGCGAGCGCACCCCGGTGCCGACGTACCCCAGCTCCGCCGCCCGGACGCGCGTGCCGGCCACGTCGACGTCACCGGTGTCGACGAGGACGCCGTGCTCGAAGCCGGGGTCCACGCCGAGGGACATGTGGGCGTCCGGGTTCAGCACGACTTCGGCGCCGAGCAGCGGGGTGAACGTCGGGATCGGCGACGTCCGGCCGGCCAGCGAGCCGAGGAACACCCGGATCTCCGCGCCTTCGATCCGGTTGACCGAGGGCACGTAGTGGTCGAACGCCCGCGCGGTGTGCCGGTGCCGTTCCGGGAGCGCGACCCAGAGCTGGACGCCGTGGAGGGTCGTCGTGGCCGCGGTCGAGACTTCGGAGTGGCAGATGCCGTGCCCACCGGTCATGAGGTTCAGTTCGCCGGGGCGCACCATCGCGTGCGTGCCGAGGCTGTCGCGGTGTTCGATCTCGCCGGCGAACAGCCAGCTGACGGTCTGCAGCCCGGTGTGCGGATGCGGAGCGACGTCCATGGCCCCGGCCCCGGCGACCTCGTCCGGGCCGTAGTGGTCGGCGAAGCACCACGCGCCGATCAGCGACCGCGACCGCTGGGGAAGGGTCCGCCGCACCCGCATCGCCCGCGGACCACCGAGGGGCACCTCGCGCGGAGTGAGAACCTCGACGGCCGGCCGTCCGGGATCGACGGCCGCGGGCCGATCACCACAGGCGACTTCGGCGGGGGAGGCCTCGGTGTTGCTCATACCCGCCACGGTAGTCGCGACGGCGGCGGTGGGGCGGGTGGGCGCTGTCACGCGGCCTGTTGTCCGCAGCGGCGCAGCGCCGAGGCGCGGACTGCGGCGGGAGCCGTCTCGCGCCCGCGCCGCCTAATGCCGACCGGTGGCTGATTCAGCACCGCATTGCCGCGCGGCCGACGCCCCGGAACCCGATCCGCCGGGTGTTGATCGCTGCGAACCTGCCCGCCCGCCGCCCTCGGTCCACCCGCGCGGCCGATGCCCCGGAAGCCCAGCGCCGAGCCCTATCGGCGCAAACCTGCCGGCGCGGCCCGCACGTCCGGCGGCACGGGGCCGCCCGCCTCCGCGACCTCCCGCAAGACCACCCATCCGAGTGAGATCCGCGGCGGTGACCACCGCCTTCACCTCCGCTTCCCGCAGGGCGTGCAAGGCCGGCAGCGCACACGCCTGGTCCTCGCACGCGGCCACCGCAGCGGCCTGCTCCCGGCACGTCCACCCAGCGTGTGGTCACTTTCCAGCACCGCGTGCGTGGCCTCCTCGAGCGCGCTCGCGACGAGGTCGCTCAGGTCGGCCGGCCGGTGGGCGAGCGTGACGAGCTCCTTCTGGAACGCCGTCGGCATGGCGGCAGGAAACCAGCCCGCGCGGGCGCCGGCATCCGGAATTGTCGGACCCCCGTGCTCTCCTCATCGGCAAGAGCGGTGCACCCCGCACCCGGAAGACGAGGAGAGACCGATGGCAGGCGAAACGACGGTCACCGTGGTCGGCAACCTGACGAGCGACCCCGAACTGCGCTTCACCCCGGCCGGCTCGGCGGTCGCGAACTTCACGGTCGCGAGCACGCCGCGGCTGTTCGACCGCGAATCCGGCACCTGGCGCGACGGCGACGCGCTGTTCCTGCGCTGCAGTTTGTGGCGGGAGTACGCGGAAAACGTCGCCGAGTCGCTCGGGCGCGGCACCCGGGTGGTCGTCCACGGCCGGCTGAGACAGCGGTCGTACGACACGAAGGAGGGCGAGAAGCGCACCGTCGTGGAGCTGGACGTCGAGGAGATCGGGCCGTCGCTGCGGTACGCCACGGCCAAGGTGACCAAGGTCAGCCGCGCGGCGAGTGGCGAAGGGAGCAGTTCCTGGGCGCCGGAACCGGTGGCGGTGGGGACACCGCCCTTCTGAGCCCCATCCGTTCACGGCCGGCCTTCGAACACCCGTTGACGGGGCTTCGACCGATGCTGGATCGCCTGCGGTGACGATGAAGGCGACGCTCCGGCCGGACCTGCTGTCGAAATCCGCTTCGCCGATTCGACGCAGGGGCAGCGGCCGAACCACGAGCGGGAGGGACCGACATGAACGGGAACGAGAAAAGCGCAGCGCGCCCCGTGGTCAACCACCGGATGCGGGCGATGCTCCGAGCGGTCGGCGCGGGCCGTGCCCGGGTGTCCTGCAGCAGCGAACCGGACCTGTTCATCGACGGCCTGTCGTGCGGCGACCAGTTCGCGGCCCACGCCCTGGCCCACCAGGGCCTGGTCCGCGCGGCCCGGCCCGGCCGGCCGGGTGAGCTGGTCCCGGCGGTCCTGACACCGGCAGGCCGGGACCTCATCGCCGACCAGAGATCGGTCGCCTGACCCGGCGGCCGGCGGATGTTTGACAACTCGAGAGGGGAACCTCGCCGCGGACCCGTGAGCCGGAGCCGGGTGCGGCGGCGGCCCGGACGCTCGCCGGGCCGCCGCCGGCGGGCTACTGGCCCTGCTGCGGGAACTGGCCCTGCTGCGGGAGCCCCTGCGGCTGGGACGGGTGCGGCGGGTACCCCTGCTGCGGGAAACCCTGCGGCTGCGAAGGGTGCGGCGGGTACCCCGGCGCCGCCTGCTGCTGGGCCTGGCCCTGCTCCTCCTGGGCCTGCAGCCGCACCGCGTCCTCCTTGGAGATGCGGTTCTCGATCCCGCAGAACGTGCACTGCGCCGTGTACTTGACGCTGATCGGGAACAGCGGGATGAAGAACAGCGTGAACTTCGTGACCGCCTTGCGCACCGCGTGCGAAGCCGGGTTGCCACACCGGCCGCACAAGAACGTCGTCATCGCCAGCACGTAGATGCGCGTACGCCAGCCCCAGATCAGCATCGGTCTTCTCTCTTTCGGTTCTGCCTTCGCCGGGCAGCCTCGCACACCGTCGCCGCTTTCCGAGGCGATTTCGCCGATCCCGGCCGGAGCAACATCCGGCGAACCGGACAATCGGCCCGTACCGCGGCGGTGCGGCCCGGGACTAGATTGGGATCATGCCGAGCGACTTTGTCCTCAAGACGATGAATGCCGTGCACCGCGGCATGATCAGGCTTTCCGGTGGGCGGGTGGGCTGGCAGGTCGCCATGCCGGTCCTGGAACTCACCACCGTCGGCCGCAAGAGCGGCCGGCCGCGGCCGGTGCTGCTGACGTCACCGCACCAGGACGGCGACACGTGGGTCGTCGTGGCTTCCCGCGGCGGTGACGACACGCACCCGGCGTGGTTCCTCAACCTGCGCGACAACCCCGACGTCGAGGTCTCGCTGAAGGGCGGGCCGAAGCAGCCGATGCGTGCCCGCGTCGCCGACGCGGACGAGCGGGCGCGGTTGTGGCCGAAGATCACCGCCGAGTTCAAGACCTACGCGCAGTACCAGGCGAAGACCGAGCGGGAGATCCCGCTCGTCTTCCTCGAACCGCGCTAGCTCCGCGCCCGCAGGTACGCCGGATCGGCGGCGGGGATCGGCTGGTCGGGGACTCCGGCCAGCAGCTCGCTCATGGCGTGGAAGTACGGCGGCGCGGCGACCGTGCCGCCGAACGCGCCGTGGCCGCAGTCGCCGAGGTGCACCGGCGTGCCCGGGCAGATCTCCCGCGGGTGCGGGCCGTCGGCGAACACCATGGACGACACCGCGTAGCCGTCGACTCCGCCGACGAACGCGACCGATTCGCTCAGCTGCGTCGTGCCGGTCTTGCCGATGTCGGGCCGGGTCCAGCCCGCCGCGCGGGCCGCTTCGGCGGACGTGCCGCTCGTGGTGTCCTTGCTCAGCCCCGCTTCCAGCGTGTCGGCCACGCCCTGGGGGAGGACCCGTTCGCACGCCTGCTGCGAAACGGGCACGGCGTCGCCGTTCCGGTCGGTCATCGACAGGATCGGGTTCGGCGGGCACCACACGCCGCCGCTCATCAGGGTCGCCGACACGTTCGCCATCTCCAGCGGGCTGACCGGGCTGTTGCCGAGGGTGAACGAGAGCAGGTTCCGGAAGTACTGCGACTGCGGCTCGCGGTACTGCGGGTTGTCCGACTTCGGGTCCGGCGTGCGGCCGGCGTCGTTGGTCGCGAGGGTGGTCCGCAACCCGAGCTTGAAGGCCATGTCCAGCACGGCGGGCATCCCCACCTGGCTCTCCAGCCCGACGAACGCGACGTTCGGCGAGGTCGCCAGCCCGTCGGCGAGCGTGATCGGATCCGCGTAATGGCCGTCGTTGTGGACGGTGTAGCAGGACGCGTGCGCGTCCGGCACCGGGACGCACTGGCTGTCCGGGTTGGGCAGCGGGGTGTCGAGGCCCGCCTTGCCGGTGACGAGCGCCGCGGCCGAGGTGAAGATCTTGAACGACGAGCCCGCGCCGAACTCGTTGCTCGCGTCGGCGACGATGTCGGTCGACGTCTCGCCTCGCGCCGGATCGGTGCCGTAGTCGCGGTTGGCGACCATGGCGAGCACCTGGTGCCCGTCCTGGCCCGGCCGGACGACGGCGAAGGTGTTGGCGACGCCGTCCTGGGTGGGCGGCACGTTCGCGTCGACGGCGTCCTTGGTCACCCGCGAGACGCGCGGGTCGAGGGTGGTCTCGATCGTGTACCCGCCGGTGGCCAGCTCGTCGGCGGTGAACCCGGCGCGTACCAGGTAACTTTCCGCGTAGGCGCAGAAGAAGCCCGCGTCCGGCGCCGCGCCCAGGCACGTGCCGGACGGCGTGACCGGGCCGTTGGGCAGCACGCCGAGCGGGGACGCCTTCGCCGTCACCGCGTACGAGGCCGGGATCGAGCCGTTGGTGACCATGTCGTCGATGACGAGGTTGCGGCGCTGCAGTGCCTTGTCCGGGTGGGTGTACGGGTTGTAGGTGCTGGGGTTGTTCACCATTCCGGCGAGCAGAGCCGCCTGCGGAACGGTCAGTTTGTCCGCCGTCGTCCCGAAATACGCTTTGGCCGCCGCGCCGACCCCGTACACGGTTCCGCTGAATTCGACCACATTGAGGTAATCGGCCAGAATGTCGTCCTTGCTCGTGGTCTCGGCCAGCTGGACGGCCATTTTCGCCTCCCGCAGCTTCCGAGCGAGGGAGTCCTCGCGGTCGGCCTGCTGGGCCGCCGGGTCGGTCCGGTCGACGACGTTGATGAGGTAGTTCTTGACGTACTGCTGCGTGATCGTCGAGGCGCCCTGCAATGCCCCGCCGGTGCTGTCGTGGACCGCCGCGCGGAGCATGCCCTGCACGTCGACGCCGCCTTCGGTGTAGAAGCGGCGGTCCTCGACGGCGATGATCGCGGCCTTCATCGTCATCGCGATCCCGGCCGCGGTGACGGGCAGGCGGTATTGCGCGTACAGCGTCGCGATCGGGGTGCCGTCGCGGTCGGTGACCGTGGTGGTCAGCGGCGGATCGGCGGCGGCGAGCCGGGCGGAAATGGCGTCCACCGAATCGCTGACCTGATTCGACAACAAGCCCGCACCGATGGCGACGGGCGCCACCGTCCCGGCCACGAGAATTCCGGCGAGCAGGCACAATCCGGCAAAAAGGACCACGTTCCGGCGACGTTTCACGAATGCGAGATTAGGCATCGGGCGATGAAGCTTCCGTTCGGTGAGACATGTCCCTCACCGGGCCAACCTGCCGAGCAGGACCGAGGCGGCCGCAACGGCCACCGAAGCCGGGCGGGTGTCCTGATGAGCAGGCCGCGCAGCGGGTCGACCTGGTAGCTCAGCGAGTTGACGCGGCTGCGCCTTCAGCCACGGCGGCATCGGGTCCACCGGTACAGCGCGTTCGAGCCGAAGAACAGCGGCATGGTGATCGCCCGGCCGATGCCCCTCAGCCGTTCCCGTGACAGCACGCTCCCCGCGATCGTACGTTCGAGCAGTCGCTGGTCGCCGCCGATCCGTTCGCCGTCGCGAGCCGGGCGGTAGCGGCCGGCGAACTCGACCTCGCCGAGCTTGGCGGGGCGGGAGAACCTCGGCAAGGTCGTGGTCGCCGTCGCGTGAGGCGAGAGGCGTACCGCTGATCGGCGGAACCTACCCGGAGTGACCGCTCGGCGGCGGACCGGTGCCGTTCGCCGCGCCGCGGCGGGAGATCGGTCCGGAATCGCCGCCGCGGGCGCATGCTGTCCTCTCCGGCCCCGCGTCCCCGCGCCTGACGTCCACAGTGGACACTGCCAGTGCGCCCGGTCCGGCGGCCTCCGAAATGAGGATAGGAACGTTCGTCGTGACCCTGCTGGACAGCAAGCTCGTCCGGTGCTGGACCTCCCGCCCGCACCTGCAGTCCCTGTACTCCCTCGCCGCGGCCGCCCCGCGGGTGTGCGCCGCGCTCGGCCTCGCGCCCACCGGCGGCGGCACGGTCGACTTCAAGGTGGACGGGGACGCGCTGGCCCGCACCGCGGCGGAGCTGATCGCCGCGACGTCGGCGCGGTTGCCGGTGCACCCGCTGGTGACGCAGGACCTCCAGGGCCGGTCCACCGTCCGGTGCTGGCGGCGCGACCGTGACCTGCGCGTGCTGACCGGCGACCTGGTCGACGTCGCGGACCGGCTGGCCAGGGCGGGGTACGGCGGTTCCCTGCGGTTCGCGACCGTCGAGTTCGCCGAGCCGTCCGGGCGCCGCGAAGGGAAGCTGGCCCTGGTCTACCTGTTCGACCGCGGCACGTTCCACACCGCGGCGCCGGGGGCCCGGCCGCTGGACCGGGCGCTGGAGCTGCGCGCCCGGGCGGCGTTGCACGGCGCGCTGCCGCTGGAACCCGTGGCCCAGCGGCGGTTCGTCCGCTGACCGCGGCGCTGAAAATCCGCCGATTGGCGCGGCCGGTGCGTTCTGCGAGGATGCTGCTCTCTTCCGACCGAAGGAGATGGCCGTGGCTTCTCGTCTCAACCCGTACCTGAGCTTCCGCGACGACGCGCGGCAGGCCATGGAGTTCTACAAGGAGGTCTTCGGCGGCACGCTGAGACTGAACACGTTCGGGGAATTCGGTTCACCCGAAGGAGCGGATGCGGACAAGGTCATGCACGCGCAGCTGGAGGCCGAAAACGGCTTCACGCTGATGGCGTCGGACACCCCCGCCGGGATGGAGCACAACCCGGGCACGAACATCTCGGTGAGCCTCAGCGGCGACGACGCCGACGACCTGCGCGGTTACTGGGACAAGCTGAGCGAGGGTGGCACCGTGACGGTTCCGTTCGAAAAGCAGATGTGGGGCGACGAATTCGGCGCCTGCGTCGACAGGTTCGGCATCCCCTGGATGGTCAACGTCGTGCACGGCTAGCCACGAGCCGTTGCAGCCGGTGCCCTCGTCGGTGACGATGGAGGAGCCGGCGTGGCGTGGCGCCGGGCCGAAGGAGGCCCGATGGCGGGTTTTCCCTGGACGTGTGCGACGTGCGGCGCGGTCAACGACCCCGCGGCCCGGCGCTGCGGCACCTGCGCGGGCCTGGCGCCCGGCCGGGCTCGCGCGCGGGCGCTGTGGGTGCTGCTGGCCCTGATGGTGGTAGCGGGCCTCGCGGTGGGCGGGGTCCTGCTGTTCGCCGGGGAGCCGGACCCTCCGCCGTCCGCGTCGGGGCCGTTGCCGGAGTACACGACGCCCGCGCTGCCGACCACGAAGACCGTCGTCACGACCGCGAACGGCGTCACCCCGCCCGTCACGCCGTCCACGACCACGTCGGCGCCGGCGGACAAGCCGTGCCCGGCGGACGCCGCGCGCTACCTGCCCGGCGGCACGGGGACGGCGCTGCTCGTCGGGCAGACCGCGAAGTCGCTCGTCACCATCTGCCGGATCCCCGACGGCCGGATCTTCTACGACGGCCAGGCCCGCGGGCAGGCGGCCTCCGACGAAACCCACATCATGCTGCCCGCCCAGGCCGAAGGCGACGGCTTCGTCGCGGTGAACGGCGACTACCGCTACAAGGTCGACGGCGGCCGGCTGGTCGTCTCCGCCGGGTCCGAAGTGCTCTCCGACGAGGAGCTGACCACGGTCGGCTGAGCGCCGTACAGCTCTTCCACCGGCTCCGCGTCGAAGCCGAGATCGGCCCGCATCCGGGCGCGCATGACGCGGTAGCCGCGCTGGCCGGTGTCCCAGGCCGGCCGCATCTTGGTGCGGTCGTCCTCCGGGTCCAGCAGCATCGCGGCCAGGCGCATCCGGGGCAGCGTCGCGTCGCTGACCAGCCGCCGGACCGCCTCCGGCGCGTGCAGCACGACGGGTCCGAGCGCGTGCTGGGCCTCGCTGCGCACCTCCCGCAGCTCCGTGCTCTGGTGTTCGTCGAGCTGTTTGCCCGATTCCCGGATGGTGCGGGCCTGCACCAGCACGCCGTCGAACGCCTCGAGGGCGCCCATCAGCTGGGCGTAGGCCTCGGCGCGGGTCTCGTGGGTACGGGCTTCGCGTTCGCGCTGCCACCGGCGCTCCTCGCGGGCGGCCTCTTCGGCCATCCGCCGGGCCTCCCGCCGTCCCGAGAGGACCTGGGTCAGGATCACCCCGGCGAGGCCGAGGAGAGCGACGACGATCGGAATCCACACCGGGACCTGCGAACCCACGTGCGCACCCTACCCAGGATGTGGGAGTGACGGCGGCCACCCGCCCGGTGTCCGCATGCTGGAGCCATGGCTTCTCCGCTCGACAACCCGACCTGGGCGTCGTTGACCGGCCCGCACGCCCGCTTCGCGGAACGACAGGGCCGGGTCCTGCGCTACCCGGAGGACGTCGCGCCGTTCCTGGCCCTGCCCGACGACCCCGGCGAGCAGGACTGGCTGGACGTCGCCGAGCTCGCCGGGCCGGGGGCGACCGTCGTGCTCGCCGCGACCGCCGCGCGGCCCCCGGCGGGCTGGGAGGTGCTCGACGAGATCCCTGGCGTGCAGCTGGTCGACGAGGGCGTCGCGGCCGCGCCCGACCCCGAAGCCGTGCGGCTCGGGCCCGCGGACGTGCCGGAGATGCTGGACCTCGTCGAGCGGACGCGGCCGGGACCGTTCCGGAAGCGCACCGTCGAGCTCGGCACCTACCTCGGCATCCGGCGCGGCGGCGTGCTCGTCGCGATGGCCGGTGAGCGGCTGCACCCGCCGGGCTACACGGAGATCAGCGCGGTCTGCACGGACCCGGCGCACCGCGGGCAGGGCCTCGCGACGCGGCTGGTGCTCGCGGTGGCGGCGGGCATCCGCGAACGGGGCGAGATCCCGATGATGCACGCGGCCGCGGGCAACACGTCGGCGATCCGCCTCTACCTCTCCCTGGGCTTTGCGCTGCGCCACCGGCCGGACTTCGTGGCGGTGCGCGTGCCGCTCGCGGTCGCGGTCTAGGTCGTGTCCTGTAAGTCATCGGAGCCAGAGGATGATGGCGGCGATGGTGAGTTCGGCCTGGTAGTAGGCGGCGCGTTTGGCGTAGCGGGTGGCCAGGTCACGAAATTGCTTGAGGCGGTTGAAGCAGCGTTCGACCACGTTGCGCTGCTTGTAGACCTCGGCATCGAAGGCAGGTGGTCGTCCGCCGCGGGAGCCCTTGGCTGCGCGGCGGGCGACCTGGTCGTCCCGTTCCGGGCTGACGAAGGTGATCCGCCGGTCTCGCATCGCCGCCCGGGTCGAGGGATGCGAATAGGCTTTGTCGGCGATCACGGTCTCCGGCCGGCAGCGTGGCCGGCCTGGTCCGATCCGGGCGACGCTGATGCCATCCAGCAGCGGCAGCAGCTGCGGGTTGTCTCCCGCTTGGCCTGGGGTGAGCAGGATCCGGACCGGCAGGCCTCGCCCTTCGACGGCAAGGTGGATCTTGGTGCTCAGTCCGCCGCGGGACCGGCCGAGTCCTTCCCCGTCGCAGGCGATGGCTTCGGTTCCGTCGCTGCATCCCCCTTTTTCCGGGCACCGGCAGCATGCTGGTGCGCCCGGACCACGCTCGAGTCGACCGAGGTGATCCATTCGAGTTCGCCGACGGCGTCGTCTTTGACGATCACCCGGTCGAGGATCTTCTCCCAGGTGCCGTCTTTGGTCCACAACCGCAGCCGTTCATGCGCGGTCTTCCACGGGCCATAGCGATCGGGCAGGTCACGCCAGGGGGCACCGGTGCGCAGCTTCCACAGGATCGCGTTGATCACCTGACGGTGATCCCGCCACCG
>NZ_JMQI01000058.1 GCF_000695625.1 Amycolatopsis rifamycinica | reverse complement strand
CCCGCCTCACCACTCACGACGGCGTCAGCTCGACTGGCCGGGCATGGCGATCGCCACCGGCTTTTCGCCCGCCTCGGAGCGCCACGGCGTGCCGCGGCGGGACGCCGCGACCAGTGCGTGCAGCGCCGTGGTGCGCAGACCGGCGTCGTCGGTGTGGTCGATCACCGCGAGCCACGCCGACGCGCAGTCCGCTTCGGCCGTCGCCACCACCTGCGACGCCGACTTCGCGTCCGTCACCGGCTTCTTGGGCACGTACGCCGCTTCGGGCGCCACCGGGGTCGCCCCGGCCGCCGAGAGCGTCGTCTGCAGGAAGTCGCGACGCAGGGCGTGCTCCGCCGCGCCGCTCTTCTCCGCGTCGCCGAAGTCGCCCGGGAGGAACGCGCCGACCAGGCCGTACACCCACACCGCGGCGTGCTCGGCCGCCAGCGCCACCTGCAGCGGGTCCACCGCCTCCGGGGGCACCGCGGCGGCCGGGGCGGTCCCCACCTTCGGGGCGTCCTCGCCCGGGCCCAGCGCCGGGGCGATGCGCTGCAGCGACGCGCAGCCCGCCGCCACCGCCGCGACCAGCCCGGCGCGGTAGCGCGGCAGGCCGCCGACGAGGTCTTCGGCCTGCTTGCGCGCGGCCGCCAGCCGCTCCTTCAGGTCACCCAGCGCCGCCGGGGCGGGCGGGGCGGGGGACGGCGACGGCTGGGGCCGGTTCAGCCGGTCCACTTCGGACTTCAGGGCGGCCGCGTGTGCCGCGCGCGCGTCGGCGAGCTGGCCGGCGGCGTCGGCGTCGGCGCCCTTGGCCAGCGCCCGTGCGGCGTCGGCGTCCGCCTGCGCGGCGGCCAGCAGCGGCTGCAGCGGGTCGGGGCTTTCGTCGTAGCCGGGCCCGCAGGCGGCGAGGGGAACGGCCAGTGCGGCCAGCGCCCCCGCGCGGAGGGCGGCACGGCGGGTCAGCTCGGTCGGTCTTCCGGTCACGCCGCCCCATCCTGCCAGGCCCCCGGGCGGCCCCGCCGCTCGCGCGGGGTCAGCGGGCGACCGGATAAGCTGGTCCACCACCGACCGCGCAACCGAGGAGAGCCCCACGTGCCAGGAGAACTCGCCAGCCGGCTTCAGCCGATAGTGGCCGAAGCCGTCACCGCCGCGGGTTTCGACCTCGATTCGTTCGAGGTGCAGCAGGCCGGCCGGCGTCAGCTGGTCAAGGTCGTCGTCGACTCCGACGACGGGGTCGGGCTGGACGAGATCGCCGAGATCAGCCGCACGGTCTCGGCGGCGCTCGACGAGAACGAGCACGTGCTCGCGAGCGCCTACACGCTGGAAGTCACCTCGCCGGGCCTCGACCGCCCGCTCACGCAGCCGCGGCACTGGCGGCGCGCGCGGTTCCGCCTGGTGAAGGTCACCCCGGCCGACGGCGCGCCGTTCGTGTGCCGGGTCGGTCACGCGGGCGAGGACGCCGCCCGCGTCCTGGCCGGCGGCAAGCTCCGCGACGTCCGCTACGCCGACGTGGCGAAGGCGGTCGTGGAGATCGAGTTCAAGCAGCCGCCGGCCGAGGACCTGAAACTGCTGGAAGACGACGCGTCCGGCATGATCGCTGCCGGTCAGGCCGAGACGGAGAAGGGGTCGAAGTGAACGTCGACATCGCCGCGTTGCGGGCGATCGAACGGGACAAGGACATCCCCTTCGAAACGGTGATCGAGGCCATCGAGACGGCCTTGCTCACCGCGTACAAGCACACCGAGGGCCACCAGCCGCACGCCCGCATCGACATCGACCGCAAGACGGGCCTGGTGCGCGTGCTCGCGCACACGCTGACCCACGACGGCCAGGTCGACGAGGAGTGGGACGACACCCCCGAGGGGTTCGGCCGGATCGCCGCCACCACCGCGCGCCAGGTCATCCTGCAGCGGCTGCGCGACGCCGAGCACGAGAAGACCTTCGGCGAGTTCTCCACCAAGGAGGGCGAGATCGTCGCCGGGGTGATCCAGCGCGACGCCCGCGCCAACGCGCGCGGCATGGTCGTCGTCCAGGTGGGTGACACCGAGGGCGTGCTGCCCTCCGGCGAGCAGGTGGCCGGGGAGTCCTACGAGCACGGCAGCCGGATCAAGGCGTACGTGGTCACGGTGTCGCGCAGCAACCGCGGCCCGCAGATCACGCTCTCGCGCTCGCACCCGAACCTGGTGCGCAAGCTGTTCGCGCTCGAGGTGCCGGAGATCGCCGACGGGACGGTCGAGATCGCCGCCGTCGCGCGCGAGCCGGGGCACCGCACGAAGATCGCGGTCAAGTCCACCGTGCCGGGCGTCAACGCCAAGGGCGCCTGCATCGGCCCGGTCGGCGCGCGCGTGCGCAACGTGATGAGCGAGCTGGCCGGTGAGAAGATCGACATCATCGACTACTCCGAAGATCCGGCTCGCTTCGTCGGGAATGCGCTGTCGCCCGCGAAGGTTGTTTCCGTACGAGTCGTGGACGAGCGGGCGAAGACCGCCCGTGTCGTGGTGCCGGACTTCCAGCTGTCGCTGGCGATCGGCAAGGAGGGCCAGAACGCCCGTCTCGCCGCCCGCCTGACCGGCTGGCGGATCGACATCCGCAGCGACGCCGCACCGGCGGACGACGAGGGTGATCAAGACCACGCCCGTCCGCCGCGGCCTGCCGCGACAACCGGTTCGGCTGAGTGAAGGTCGAAGCGCTAGACTCAGGAGTGGTTCGAAGCCCGCGGCGGGTAGCCGAGCACCAGCCCCACCGGATTTCCCCGGTGCGGACTTGTGTCGGCTGCAAGCGGCGGGCCTTGATCGGTGAGCTGCTGCGCGTGGTCGCGGTGGCCGGGCGGGTGGTCGTCGACGAGCGTCGGCGGCTGCCGGGCCGGGGGGCTTGGCTGCACCCCGACCCGGACTGCCTGGCCAAGGCCGAACGGCGGCGAGCCTTCCCGAGAGCCTTGCGGGCTCCCGGGGCGCTCGACGCCCGCGAGGTCCGCGAGCACGTCGGGCGCACCACCACGCACCACGAGCCCGGGACGTTCCCGGGGTCGCCGGGAATCAAGGAAGCAGGTCGACCCGTCATGAGTCAGCCGTGAAGCTGAAGCCATGAGCGTCAGACAATAAGGACGAGGTCAGCGGGTTTTCCGCCTGGCCTCCCCTAGATGAGGAGAGTTGTGCCAGGCAAGGCCCGCGTACACGAGCTCGCGAAAGAGCTCGGCATCACCAGCAAGGACGTGCTCGCGAAGTTGAAGGAACAGGGCGAGTTCGTCAAGTCCGCGTCGTCCACGGTCGAGGCGCCCGTCGCCCGCCGTCTCCGCGACGCGTATGCGCCCAAGGGCGCCAAGAAGCCCACCCCCGGTCCGTCGGCGCGCCCCGGTCCGCCGGCCGCCAAGCCCGGACCCGCCGCCCCGAAGCCCCCCGCGCCTGCCCAGCAGGCTCCGGCGGCCCAGGCGGCGCCCGCCCCGGCCGCTCCGGCTCCGGTGGCACCCCAGCAGCAGCAGGCGCCCGCGGCGGCGAAGCCGGCCACCCCGGGGCAGCGCCCCGGTCCCCGGCCCGGCCCGCGTCAGCAGCCTGCTGCGCCCGCACCCCAGGAGCAGGTCCCGGCCGCGAAAGCGGACGCGCCCGCCGCTCCGAAGCAGGACACCCCGGCCACGCCCCCCGCGGGCGGCACCGGTTCGGTCGTCCCGCCCAAGCCGCAGGGCCCCAAGCCCGGCGGTCCCAAGCCCGGCCCGCGCACCCCGCGCGTCGGCAACAACCCGTTCGGCGTCGGTTCCGGCGCTCCGGCCCCGCGTCCGCAGGCTCCGCGCCCCGGCGGCGGCCAGGGCGGCGACAACCGGCCCCCGCGTCCCGGCGGTGGCGCCGGCGGTGACCGTCCGGCCCCGCGGCCGGGTGGTGGCGCCGGTGGCAACCGGCCGAGCCCGGGCAACATGCCCCCGCGGCCGAACCCCGGCATGATGCCGGGCCGCACGCAGCGTCCCGCCGGTCCCGGTGGCGGCGCCCGCGGTGGTCCCGGTGGCGGCGCCCGTGGCGGCCCCGGTGGCGGCGGTCGTCCCGGTGGCGGCGGCGGCGGTTTCCGCGGCGGCCCCGGTGGCGGTGGCGGCGGCGGTGGCTTCCGCCCGGGTGGCGGCGGCGGTGGCGGCGGCGGCTTCCGCCCGGGTGGCGGCGGTCCCGGTGGGGGCGGCGCCCCGGCCGGTGGCGGCGGCTTCCGCGGTGGCGGCGGCGGTCGTGGCGGCCCCGGTGGCCGTGGCGGTACCGCGGGTGCCTTCGGGCGTCCGGGTGGTCCCTCGCGCAAGGGCCGCAAGTCGAAGCGGCAGAAGCGCCAGGAGTACATGGACAACATGCAGGCGCCCAGCGTCGGCGGCGTCCGCCTGCCCAAGGGCCAGGGCGAGACGATCCGGCTGCCGCGCGGTGCCTCGCTGACCGACTTCGCCGAGAAGATCGACGCCAACCCGGCTTCGCTGGTGCAGGTGCTCTTCCACCTCGGCGAGATGGTCACCGCGACGCAGTCCGTGTCGGACGACATCCTCGAGCTGCTCGGCGGCGAAATGAACTACAACGTTCAGGTCGTCAGCCCCGAGGAGGAGGACCGCGAGCTCCTGGAGACCTTCGACATCACGTATGGCGAAGACTCCGGCGAGGAAGAGGACCTGCAGGTCCGGCCGCCCGTCGTGACCATCATGGGTCACGTCGACCACGGTAAGACCCGCCTGCTCGACACGATCCGGAAGACGAAGGTCCGCGAGAGCGAGGCCGGCGGCATCACGCAGCACATCGGTGCGTACCAGATCGAGACCGAGCTCGACGGCAACCCGCGGCTGATCACCTTCATCGACACCCCGGGTCACGAGGCGTTCACCGCCATGCGTGCCCGTGGTGCGAACTCGACCGACATCGCGGTGATCGTGGTGGCGGCCGACGACGGTGTGATGCCGCAGACGGTCGAGGCGATCAACCACGCGCAGGCCGCCAAGGCCCCGATCGTGGTCGCGATCAACAAGATCGACAAGGAAGGCGCGAACCCGGACAAGATCCGGCAGCAGCTGACCGAGTACGGCCTGGTCGCCGAGGAGTACGGCGGCGACACGATGTTCGTCGAGATCTCCGCGCGGCAGAACATCAACATCGACGGCCTGCTCGAGGCGATCCTGCTGACCGCGGACGCCGCTCTGGACCTCCGGGCCAACCCGGACATGGAGGCCCAGGGTGTCGCGATCGAGGCGCACCTCGACCGCGGCCGCGGCCCGGTGGCCACCGTCCTCGTCCAGCGCGGCACGCTGCGCGTCGGTGACTCGGTCGTGGCGGGTGACGCCTACGGCCGCGTCCGCCGGATGGTCGACGAGCACAACGTGGACGTCACCGAGGCGCTGCCCTCGCGTCCGGTCCAGGTCATCGGCTTCACGTCGGTGCCCGGCGCGGGCGACACCTTCCTGGTGGTCGACGAGGACCGCGTCGCCCGGCAGATCGCCGAGCGCCGGTCGGCTCGCACGCGGAACGCGCTCAACGCGTCGCGCCGCAAGCGGGTCAGCCTCGAGGACCTCGACTCCGCCTTGAAGGAGACGAACAGCCTCAACCTGATCATCAAGGGTGACAACTCGGGTACGGTCGAGGCCCTCGAAGCCTCGCTGCTCCAGCTGGACGTCGGCGACGAGGTCGAGCTGAACGTGGTCCACCGCGGTGTCGGTGGCGTGACCGAGTCGGACATCGACCTGGCGACCGCGTCCGACGCGATCGTCCTCGGGTTCAACGTCCGCGCCCAGGGCAAGGCGACCGAGCGGGCCACCCGCGAGGGCGTCGACGTCCGGTACTACACGGTCATCTACCAGGCGATCGACGAGATCGAGCAGGCCCTCAAGGGCATGCTCAAGCCGGAGTACGAAGAGGTCGAGCTGGGCCGCGCGGAGGTCCGCGAGGTCTTCAAGTCCTCCAAGATCGGCACGATCGCGGGTTGCCTGGTCATGTCCGGCGAGATCCGGCGCAACGCCCGGGCCCGTCTGCTCCGCGACGGCACCGTCGTGGCGGAGAACCTGCCGGTCAGCTCGCTGCGGCGGTTCAAGGACGACGTGGTCGAGGTCCGCGAGGGCTACGAGTGCGGTCTGACGCTCGGTTCGTACGGCGACCTCAAGGTCGGCGACCTGATCGAGACGTACGAGCAGCGCGAGAAGCCCCGCGCGTAAGGAACGATCGACACCGGGTGTGCGTTTCCCGCGCACACCCGGTGTCTCCCTACTACACCACCCAAACTGCCTATGTTCGTCGGAGCTCTCGAGCTCGACATCCTGCTCGGCGACGTCCATTCGCTGAAGCAGAAGCGATCCGTGGTCCGTCCGGTGCTGGCCGAGGTGCGTAAGCGCTTCGGCGTGTCGGTGGCCGAAGCCGGGCACACCGACCTGCACCGCCGGGCCCTCATCGGGGTGGCCGTCGTCGCCGAAGGTGGCGAGCACGTCCGTGACGTGCTCGACTCGTGTGAGCGGTACGTGGCCGGCCGGCCGGAGTTCGAACTGCTCTCCGCCCGTCGCCGGTTGCTCGGCCCAGATGACTAGATCTTCCTAGGAGAACGACATGGCCGATCCTGCTCGGGCTCGCAAGCTCGCCAAGCGGATCTCGCAGATCGTCGCGTCGGCGATCGAACACGAGGTCAAGGACCCCCGGCTGGACTACGTGACCATCACGGACACGAAGGTCACCGGTGACCTGCACGACGCCACGGTGTACTACACGGTGCTCGGCGAGAAGCTGGACTCCGTCCCGGACTTCGCCGGTGCGGCCGCCGCGCTCGAATCGGCGCGCGGTGTGCTGCGCACGAAGGTCGGGCAAGGCACCGGGGTCCGCTACACCCCGACGCTGACCTTCGTCGCCGACACGATTCCCGAGGAGTCGAAGCGGATCGAAGACCTGCTCGCCAAGGCCCGTGAGGCCGACGCGGAGGTCGCGCGCCGCGCGGCCGAGGCCCAGCACGCGGGCGACGCCGACCCGTACAAGGCCCCTCGCGAAGACACCGAGGACGCCGACGAGTTGGCGGAGGAGGAGAGCCGGGGCTGACCCGTGCTCTCCCGCCGCGGCCTGCTCGCCGGCAGCGCACTGGCGCTGCTGGCGGGCTGCTCGTCCGCCCAGCCCCCGCCCGGACCGCCCCCGGTGCCGCAGCCGGCCCACCCGTCGGGACTGTCCGAGCCGGTGACGGTCCAGCGCATGCCCTCGGCGGCCCGCGGCACCGACGTCGACCTGGTGCTGATCACGCCCGAAGGCGTCCCGGCCTCGGGTCTGCCGGTGTGCCTGGCCCTGCACGGCCGTGGCGCCCGGGCGCGGACCTTCCTTTCGCTCGGCGTCCCGGAGCTGCTGACGGCGGCCGTCCGCGCCGGAACGCCGCCGTTCGCCATCGCGGCGGTCGACGGCGACCACTACTGGGTGAACGTCGGCGGTGCTGACGACCCGCAGCGCCTGCTCACCGACGAAGTCCCCGGCTGGCTGGCCGCCCGCGACCTGCGTCCGCCGTCGGCGGTGTTCGGCATTTCGATGGGCGGCTTCGGCGCTTTGCGGTTCGCCCGCGCTCACCCGGACGTGAAGGCGGTGGCCACGGCGAGCGCGGCGCTGTTCGTCAGCTGGCCCGACGCCCGCAGCCGCAAGTTGTTCGCGGACGAGGCGAACTGGCGGGCCGAGGAACCCCTGCTGCACACGGCCGACCTGCGCCCGCGCGGCCTGGGCGTGTGGTGCGGTGAGTCGGACCCGTTCCGCGGCGCGGACCGGCGGCTGGTGCAGGCGGTCGCGCCCGAGGTTTCCCGGTTCACCCCGGGCGGGCACGATGACCAATACTGGCGGGGCGTACTGCCGGAGATCCTGAAGTTCGTGGGGGAGCGCCTGTCGTGACCGACCCGTCCGGCCTGTCGAAGGCCGTCTGGACCGACGCCGACTTCCCGCGGATGGGCTGGCACGACTGCCGCGTCCACGCCCTGAGCGTCCTCGAGGACGACGACCCGTCGCCGGGCCGGCTCTTGTTGGACCTCGACTACATCGTCCGCTGGGTCGAGCCCGCTCGGCGAGAGAAGCACTTCACGTTCTGGATCGCCCCGGCGACCCTGGTGTTCGACGAAGCCTGGGACATCACCGGCACCGTCGGCCCGCTGTACGGCAGCCTGGAGATCGCGGACCTCCACCGCCTCGACCCGCCCGACGACAAGCCGTACCCCGGCTGGCACCTGGAGGGGCACGAGTTCGACCTGAGGTTCCGGGCGCGAGGCTTCCGGCAGTACATCCGCGCCCGGCCACAGCACGTCGACCGGCAGGTCCTCACCATGGCCGAACGCGGGGGACTCGGCTTCACCGAGCAGGCGTTCGCTTAGGCCACCATCGCGAAGGCGGCGTAGTACTCGCCGTCCATCGTGCGGGTGCCGCTGCGGTCGGGGCTGACCTCCGCGCCCACCCAGCCCTGGAACGCGCCCGAGTCGTCGATCACCTGCAGCAACGGCCGCACGTGGCTGTTCCCCAGGTAGCAGCCGTCGTACGACAGGCACTCGCACCAGAACTCGTAGGCGTTGCGCCGCCCGCCGAAGTCGCCCGTCAGGTAGTAGAACCGGCGGTCGCCGCTGTCGGCGAGCTTCCGCACGCACGCGTCGTACTCGGCCGTGCCCGGGTTGGGGCAGCAGGACGCCGCGTCGCACCCCGCGTTCCTCTGCACGTACCCGAGGCACGAACCGTCCGTGCAGGCGTTCCAGGTGGGGCCCACCGTGAAGCTGCCGCCCGACCCGCGGGCCACGGTGGTGACCTTCAGTTTGTTCCAGCTGTGCGCCTCGTACTTGTACGAGCGCTGCGTGGCGCGGATCGTGCTCATCGACGCCTTGCTCGTCTGGGCCAGCGAAGCGTTGCTGCCGTAGGCGTAGCCGCCCGTGATCGAGTACGTGTCGGTCACCAGCTGCATCCGGCCCAGGCCCGGGTGCAGCTCGGAGACCGCCCAGGTCTCGCCGAGGTTCACCGCCGTCGTGGCGCCGTTGATCGTGCTGCTCGTCCAGGTGATCGCCACCTGGCCGGACGCCGGGTCGTAGGCGTAGGTGCCGGTGAAGTGGCCGTTCGGGTCGCCGGTGAAGCCCGGCGCGGTCTTGATCGCGCAGTTGTTGCGCGGGTTGGTGCCCGGCTGGAACTCGCCGCAGTAGTAGACGTCCCCGCTGTTCACCGGAAGGGGGTAGTCGCGCTGGCTCCACGTCCAGAAGTTGTGCTGGACGGCGTTGCTCGACGGGTCGAACACGAGGTAGCCGAGCCGTAGGTAATTGCTGCCGGCGGCGTCGGTGAACCCGGCCACGCTGACCACCCAGTTCTGCTTGCCCAGCGGCGTCGCGGCGTGCGCGGCGGACGCGCCGAGCAGCAGCGTCGAGGCGAGCGCGGACAGAAAGACGGTCACGAACACGCCGAACCGGCGGAAAACCCCCATCTTCATGATCGGAGCGTAACTCATCCACCGGCTATTTCGAAGCGAACAGAATGGCCTGCGCCACCTCGGCCCCGGGGTTCAGCAGCCATTCCGCGTCCACGGTGAACCCGGCTTCCCGCACCCGCCGGGCCAGCCACCACGGTTGCCGGAGGTGGACGTTGACCCGCATCGGGTGCCCGCCGTAGCCCTGGGTCTTCAGCCGGGTGCCCGCGCCGACGTGGTAGCCGATCACCGCCAGGCCACCCGGCCGCAGCACGCGGTGGAAGTGGCCCAGCGCCGCCGGCACCGCCTCGTCGGGGACGTGGATCAGCGACCAGGACGCCAGCACCCCGGCGACCGACGCGTCGGGCAGCGCCAGGTCCGTCATCGACCCCACCTCGAACCGCAGCTCCGGGTGCGACCGGCGCGCCAGGTCGACCATCCCCGGCGAGAGGTCGATGCCGGACGCGTCGACCCCCAGCGAAGCGAGGAACGCCGTGAAGTGCCCCGGGCCGCAGCCGACGTCCACGGCCGGCCCGTCGACCTGCGCGGCGAACAGGGTCAGCGCGGCCTTCAGGTACGGCTCCTTCTCGAGCGCGTCCGCCACGAACTCCGCGTAGCTTTCGGCCACCGTGTCGTACGAGGTGGCGGTGTCCCCGAGCCAGGTCATCGCGCGCGCAGCCCGTCGAGGACGATGCCGAGGGCGCGCCGCCAGTCCGGGGTGGCGGTCGCCGCGGCGAACACGATCGCGAGGTCGGGCCCGCGGAAGTCCGCTCGCAACGCGCCGGCCTCCTGGGCGCGCGAAATGATCCGGTTCATCCGGGAACCGTTGGCCTGCTTGGCCTTCTCCAGCCCGGAGTCCGGGTCGAACGTCCGTGAGCACACTTCGGTGAAGCCGCGGTCGGACACCTGCATCAGCACCGAACGTTCGAGGAACAGGACGAACCCCGCCCACGGGTCGTCGAGCGCGAGGGCCTCGTCCAGCACGGCCGCTGCTTCCTCGAGCACGGGCAGGAACGCGGCTTCGACGAGGTCCGCCCGCGTCGGGAACCGGTTGTAGAGGGTGCCGATGGCGACCTCGGCGCGCCGGGCGATCTCGTCGAGCGGGGCGTCGACCCCCTTGGCGCCGAACACTTCCCGCGCCGCCGCGACCAGTGCCTCCCGGTTGCGCCGCGCGTCCGCGCGCAGGGGACGTTGCTCGACGGTCACGGTGAGCGAGTATAGCGACGGCCGCTTCAGGAAGCCGGTTTCGCCGCGACGACCAGGTCGCGCAGGATGGCCTGGTCGACCCGGTGGGCGAACTCCGCCCACGGGCCGCCCTCCCGGACGTCGAGGCCGGCCTTCCGGAGCACCTCGACCAGTTCCTCCCGCGGCAGCACGGTCGTGTTCCACGAAATCCCGAGCGCCCCGCCGGGCTTCAGCACCCGCGTCCACACCGGGACGGCCGCCGCGAGCAGGTCGCGCGGGCTGCGCTGCAGACCCGCCTCGCGGTGGCTGCCGTGCTGAACGCCGTAGGGCGCGTCGGTGACGATCACGTCGCACGAGTTCGCCCGCAGCACCTCGTCGGTGGTCAGGGTGTCGGCGTTGAAGTAGGTGAGCTTGCGCGTGTCGCCCGCTTTGTACGCTTCCTTGGTCAGGGCGTACTCGATGTCGAGCCGCCGGCCGAGCCGGAGCTTGTTGCGCCGCAGCTGACCCGACTCCGCGGTGTGCTTCACGCGCTTGTTCCGCAGCCACGTCTTGATGAACGCCTCGTAGGCCTCGAAGTCCTTGGCGTCGACGTCGAGGCCGGTCGCGTGCAGGCCGTACATCATCGCCTGGTTCAGCGTGGTGCCGCGGCCGCACAGCGGGTCGAGCAGGTACTTCGGCTTGTCCGAGAACGGGTCCGCCGTCGCCAGCAGCGTGACGTTCACCAGCAGCTTGGTGAACAGCTCGTTCGTCTTGCCCGCGTACTTCTGGATGGTCAGCAGGTCCGAGTCGGCCAGGGCCAGCGGCGTCACGGGCACCGGACGGAGGACGCCGTCACCCAGCTCGAACAGCGCGTACAGCGACGAGACGTTCGACAGCAACGCGAGGTCGCGCTCGCCCAGCGGCGCCGAACTGGTGAAGCGCACGTAGCCGACCCCGCCGAGCTCGACCTCCTCGATCGCGGACAGCTCGGCCGCCATGGCCGCGCCGAACACCGCCAGCTCGGCGCGCAGCAGCGCGGGGGAGGAGGCGGCGTAGACCCGGTTGGCCGAGGGGTAGACCAGCATCGCGTACTCAGGCATCCCGCAGAGCGTAGCGTGACGCACCGTGACCCCTACTTCGGCTTCGGTGCAGGACATCCGGGACGCGGCGGCACTGCTCGCGTCGGCGGGTGACGTGACGATCCTCGGCCACGTGCGGCCGGACGCGGACGCCTTGGGCAGCGCGCTGGCCCTCGGCCGGGCGCTGCGGCAGCGCGGTGCCCGCGTGCGCGTCTCCTTCGGCGAGCCCGACGAGGCCCCGGAGACGCTGCGGTGGCTCGACGAGGACGGCCTGCTCACCCACCCGGACGCCCTCCCGGACTCCGAGGAACTGCTCGTCTGCGTCGACACGCCGACGCCGAAGCGGCTCGGCCGGCTCGCCGGGCGCGTCGAGCTCGCCGGCGCGGTCCTGGTGATCGACCACCACGCGACGAACACCCGCTACGGCACCTGCCACGTGGTCGACGAAAGCGCGGAGGCCAGCGCGGTCCTCGTGTTCCGCGTCCTGGAGGAGCTGGGCGCCGAGCTGGACGAGCCGATCGCGCGCGGGCTCTACGCGGGGATCGTCACCGACACGAGCGGGTTCCGCCGGGCGAGCCCGGAAACCCACCGGATGGCGACCCGGCTGCTGGAGGCGGGGGCGGACCCGGAGGCGATCGTCCGGCGGATCGTCGACGAGCGCCCGTTCGCCTGGCTGCCGATGCTTTCGGCCGTGCTCGGCGAGGCCCGGCTGGAGCCGGAAGCCGCCCAGGGCCGCGGGTTCGTGTATGCGGTGGTACCCGTGGAAGCGGCGCGCACGGTCCGCGGCGAGGAGGTCGAGTCGGTCATCGACGTCGTCCGTTCGGTCCGCGAGGCGGCCGTCGCCGCCGTGCTCAAACAGGACCCGGCGCACCCGCGGCAGTGGCAGATTTCGCTGCGCAGCACCGGAATAGACGTCTCGGCCGTGGCGGCCCAGTTCGGCGGCGGCGGGCACCGGCAGGCCGCGGGGTGCACGATCGCGGGCTCGGTCGCGGAGGTCGTCGCGGGTCTGCGGGAGGTCCTGGAGCGGGCGCCGCTGCTGTAGCGCGTCGGACGGCGGGGCTGGGAAGTGCCCTGGTTCCCGCGGGCGGGAACTGGCGGCGGCTATTGGCAGGCCGCGGGGTGCACGATCGCGGGTTCGGCCGCGGAGGTCGTCGCGGGTCTGCGGGAGGTCCTGGAGCGGGCGCCGCTGCTGTAGCGCGTCGGACGGCGGGGCTGGGAAGTGCCCTGGTTCCCGCGGGCGGGAACTGGCGGCGGCTATTGGCAGGCCGCGGGGTGCACGATCGCGGGTTCGGCCGCGGAGGTCGTCGCGGGTCTGCGGGAGGCCTTGGAGCGGGCGCCGCTGCTGTAGCGCGTCGGACGGCGGGGCCGGAAAGTTCCCCGATTCCCGCCGGCCGGAACTGTCGGTGGCTGCGGTTAGAGTCCGGTTCGTGGTGAACGTGGAGGAGACCGAGCGGGTTCCGGCGAGGCGCGTGCTCGGCTTGGCCGTGCCCGCGCTGGGGGTGCTGGCCGCCGAGCCGTTGTACGTGCTGGTCGACACCGCCGTCGTCGGGCACCTCGACGCGCTGTCGCTGGCCGGGCTCGCGCTCGGCGGCGTCGTGCTGGCCCAGGTGTCGAGCCAGCTGACGTTCCTGTCCTACGGCACCACGTCCCGCACCGCCCGGCTGCACGGCGCCGGCCGCCGGGCCGACGCGGTGCGCGAAGGCGTGCAGGCGACGTGGCTGGCGGTGTTCGTCGGGCTCTTCGTGCTGGTCGCGGGGCAGCTGCTGGCGTGGCCGGTCGCGCGGGTGCTCTCGGGCAGTGACGAGATCGCCTCGGCCGCCGTGTCGTGGCTGCGGATCGCGTTGTTCGGGGCGCCGCTGATCCTGGTCACCATGGCCGGCAACGGCTGGATGCGCGGGGTGCAGGACGCCGCGAAACCGTTGCGGTACGTGCTCGCGGGCAACGGCATCTCGGCCGTGCTGTGCCCGGTGCTCGTCTACTGGGCGGGGCTGGGGCTGGAGGGTTCGGCGATCGCGAACGTCGCCGCGCAGGTGATTTCGGCGTCGCTGTTCATCGTGGCGCTGGTGCGCGAGAAGGCCGGGCTCCGGCCCGACTTCGCGGTAATGCGCGCCCAGCTCGGCCTCGGCCGCGACCTGGTGCTGCGGAGCCTGGCGTTCCAGGCGTGCTTCGTCTCGGCGGCGGCCGTCGCGGCCCGGACGTCGACCGAGGCGGTGGGCGCGCACCAGGTGGTGCTGCAGCTGTGGACGTTCCTGGCGCTGGTGCTGGACTCGGTGGCGATCGCCGCGCAGTCGCTGGTCGGGGCGGCACTGGGGGCGAACGCGGCCCGGCAGGCGCGCGGGGTGGCGTCGCAGATCACCGGGTACGGGCTGCTGATGGGCTGCTTCCTGGGCGTGCTGTTCGCGGCCCTGTCGTGGGTGCTGCCGCACGCGTTCACGTCCGACCCGGGGGTGCTGGCGGAAATCCCGCACGCGTGGTGGTTCTTCGTGGCCCTGCAGCCGATCGCCGGGGTGGTCTTCGCCCTGGACGGCGTGCTGCTGGGCGCGGGCGACGCCGCCTTCCTCCGCAACGCGACCCTCGGCAGCGCCGCCCTCGGCTTCCTCCCCCTGATCTGGGCGTCCCTCGGCTTCGGCTGGGGCCTCACCGGCATCTGGACCGGCCTCTCCCTGTTCATGGTCCTCCGCCTGTTCGCGGTCCTGGCCCGCTGGCGCTCCGGAAACTGGGCGGTAACCGGCGCCACCCGCCCCGCCTGACGTGCCCCGACGGGCATCACGCGTGTCTGCCGGGGCATCACCCGTGATCCGGCGGGCATCACGCGTGATCAGCGCGGCATCACCGCGATGCCTCGCCAGACACGCGTGATGCCCCTCCAGACACACGTGATGCCCGCGCAGTCACGGGTGAAGCCCCGCTGAGCTCGGGTGATGGGGGTTACCTGTGGGGAAAACCACCCGGGTCGTGGCTATGGTTTCCGGTTGCTTAGGGGATACAAGTAGTAGGGACGGCAGCGTGGGCGTCCTGCGCCCCGAACCCGTCCTACCCTGGAGGAACCCGTGCCCGCCCCCGGCCGTGCCACCGCCCGGTCCTGGCTGATCTGGCTCGCCGCCGTCACCGTCTACCTCCTCGCCGTCTTCCACCGGACGTCCTTCGGGGTCGCCGGGCTGCAGGCCGCCGAGCGCTTCGGCGTCGGGGCGGCCGCGCTCGGCACCTTCACCGTCCTGCAGGTCGGCGTCTACGCCGCCATGCAGATCCCGACCGGCGTCCTGGTCGACCGCTACGGTCCCCGCCGCGTCCTCACCGTCGCCGTGCTGGTCCTCGGCGCCGGCCAGCTCCTGCTCGGCGTCGCCCACTCCTACGGCCTCGGCCTGCTCGCCCGCGGTGTCCTCGGCCTCGGCGACGCACTCACCTTCGTCAGCGTCCTGCGCCTGGTCGCGGCCCACTTCCCGGGCCGCCAGTACGCCCTGCTGACGTCGTTCACCGCGGCCGTCGGCTACATCGGCAACCTCGCCGCCACCGTCCCGCTCTCGCTGGTGCTCGACGGCGCCGGCTGGACCCCCACCTTCCTCGCGGCCGGCGCCATCACGGTCCTCTACACCGTCGTCGTCGCCCTCCGCGTCCGCGACGTCCCGGCGGGCGAACGGCCGCCCGTCCGCGAAGAGGTCCGCCCCCGCGAGCTCGCCCACCAGGTCGCCGAGGCCTGGCGGACGCCGGGGACGCGCCTGGGCTTCTGGGTCCACTTCAGCACGATGTTCGCCCCGAACGCCCTGACGCTGCTGTGGGGCGTCCCCTGGCTGGTCCAGGGCCAGGGGCAGGCCAAGGCGACGGCGAGCGCGCTGCTCACCGTGTTCGTCTTCGGCTCGATGGCGGGCGGCCCGCTGCTGGGCGGACTGATCGGCCGCCGCCCGTCGCTGCGGATGCCGCTGGTCGGCGGCTACATCGGCGGGGCCGTGGTGGTGTGGGCGCTGCTGCTGGGCTGGCCGGGCCCGGTGCCCGTGCCGGTGCTGGTGCCCGCGTTCGCCTTCCTCGCCCTCGGCGGCCCGGCGTCGATGATCGGCTTCGCGCTGGCCCGCGACTACAACCCGCTCAGCCGCGTCGGCACGGCCACCGGCGTGGTCAACGTCGGCGGCTTCGTGGCGACGACGATCGCCGCGCTCGCCGTCGGCGTGCTGCTCCAAGCCACCGGCGGAAACTTCCGGCTGGCCCTGCTGGCGCTGGTCGCGGTGCTGGCCTTCGGCACGGTCCGGCTGCTCGTGTGGTGGCGCCGGACCCGCACCCACCTGTTCCTCGCCGAGGCCCGCGGCGAGCAGCTGCCGGTCCGCATCACCCGCCGCCGCTGGGACGCGGCGCTCCCCGAGACCCCGATCGTCGCGGCCTGACCGGCGTCTGCAGCAGCTGCGGCGCCACCGCGAACCCGCGCCGCTCGTAGGCGGGCACCGCCCGCGGCGACGAGTGCACGGTGACCCGCTCCAGCCCCAGCTCCCCGGCGAGCCGCAGGACGCCGTCGATCAGCCGTCCGCCGAGGCCGGCGTCACGGGCCTCCGGCACGACGTACACGCTCTGCACGTCCCCGGCCGCCCGGGACAGCGCCGCCGGCGTCGGCACGCGCGCGGTGATCGCCAGGAACGCCATCCCGAGGACGCGGCCCCCGTCCACCGCGACGAGGCACCGGTGGGTGGCCGCGTTCTCCCGCGCCCACGCGGCGAACTCCCGCACGAACCCCTCGCGGCCCGCGTCGGGCAGGCCGTCCCGCTCGGCCACCCAGCGCCACCGGAGCCCGGCGACCGCTTCCAGCTCGGCAGGCCGGGCGGCCCGTACTTCGATCTCCGTCACCCTCCCATCGTGGCCGCCCCAACCGGCACTTTCACGTGAAAGTGGCGGCCCCAGGTGGGCACTTTCACGTGAAAGTGACCGTCATCCGATTCACGACAGGCGGCCGCTAGGGTTTGCCGCGTGTCGAGCCCCAAACCGCCCCGCCGTCCCGCCCCGCCTCCCGGCCTCCTCATCGTCGACAAGCCCGCCGGCATGACGTCCCACGACGTCGTCGCGCGCGCCCGGCGGATCATGGGAACCCGCAAGGTCGGGCACGCCGGCACGCTCGACCCGATGGCGACCGGTGTGCTGGTGCTCGGCATCGAGCGCGCCACCAAGCTGCTCGGCCACCTGGCCCTGGACCGCAAGACCTACCTGGCCACCCTGAGCCTCGGCAGCAGCACCACGACCGACGACGCCGAGGGCGAAGTCCTCACCACCGCGGACACGAACCGGACGACCGACGACGACATCGCCAGCGGCATCGAGAAGCTCACCGGCGACATCCAGCAGGTCCCCAGCGCGGTCAGCGCGGTCAAGATCGACGGCAAGCGCGCCTACGCCCGCGTCCGCGCCGGCGAGGACGTCGTCATCCCGGCCCGCCCGGTCACCGTCTACCGCTTCGACGTCCTCGCCGTCCGGCACGAAGACGACCACATCGAGGTCGACGCCGTCGTCGAGTGCTCCTCCGGCACCTACGTCCGCGCGCTGGCCCGCGACCTCGGCGCCGACCTCGGCGTCGGCGGCCACCTGAAGGCGCTGCGGCGCACCACCGTCGGCCCCTTCACCCTGGCCAGGGCCCGGACCCTCGACCAGCTCGAAGACCAGCCCGAACTGAGCCTCGACCTCGACGCCGCCGTCGCCGCCGCGTTCCCGCGCCGCGACCTGGACGCCGCGACGGCGAAGGCGGTCCGCCACGGCCAGCGCATCCCGGCGGCCGGCATCGAGGGCACCTACGGGCTCTTCGGTCCCGACGGCCGGGTGCTGGCCCTGGCCGCCGACGAACAGGGCGTGTCCCGCGCGGTTGTCGTGTTGCTGCCCGCCTAGGGTGGGCTCGAGAGACGGGAGTGTGACGTGCTTCGGTGGCGTGGGCTGGGGGACCTTCCCGGCAGCTGGGGCCGGTGCGTGGTCACCATCGGCGTGTTCGACGGTGTCCACCGCGGGCACCAGGAGCTGATCAGCCGGACGGTGGCGGCGGCCGCCGAGCGCGGCCTGCCGGGCGTGATGCTGACGTTCGACCCGCACCCGTCGGAGGTGCTGCGCCCGGGCAGCCACCCGGCGCAGCTGACGACGTTGCGGCGGAAGGCGGAGATCGTCGAAAGCCTCGGCATCGACGTCTTCTGCGTGCTGCCGTTCACCCTCGAGCTGTCCCGGCTGCAGCCGGAGGAGTTCGTGCACGAGGTGCTCGTCGACCGGCTGCACGCGGCCGCGGTGATCGTCGGCGACAACTTCACCTTCGGCGCCAAGGCGGCCGGCGACGTCGAGCTGCTCCGCACCCTCGGCCGCCGGTTCGGCTTCGCCGCGTTCGGCGCCGAGCTGCAGGGCAAGGAACTGTCCGAAGAGGACCAGTCGGCGATCACCTTCTCGAGCACCTACGTGCGGTCGTGCATCGACGCCGGTGACGTGGTCGCCGCCGCCGAAGCGCTCGGCCGCCCGCACCGCCTCGAGGGGATCGTCGTCCGCGGCGACGGCCGGGGCCACGAGCTCGGCTACCCGACGGCGAACCTGTCGACCCCGCGCTTCGCCGCCGTCCCGGCCGACGGCGTCTACAGCGCGTGGTTCACCCGTTCGGCCGATCCGGGACGCCGGCTGCGCGCCGCGGTGTCGGTCGGCACCAACCCGACGTTCTCCGGGCGCGAGCGGACCGTCGAGGCCTTCGTCCTCGACGTCGACGAGGACTTCTACGGCCAGCACGTGGCCATCGACTTCGTGACGCGCCTGCGCGACCAGGTGCGGTTCGCCGACTCGGCCGGGCTCGTCGCCCAGATCGACGACGACGTCGTCGAGACGAGAAAGGCACTGGAACTGCCCCCGGGCGCCCTGACCGGGGACGAATAGGGGATTCCGCGTCCACGCACCGGGCAGCGATGGCAAGATGCTCACGGACGGTGTGCGCGGCTGTGCCCGCGAAAACAGGGGAGCAGGGAACTGGTGGAGGACCACAAGATCGTCCAGCGGAACATCGCGTTGCAGCGCGAGTGGTACGGGGAGCCGCTCGGCGACCGCGTTCGCCGGCTCGTCGTCGCGTTCGACGTTTCGCAGGCGTTCCTGGCCGAGGTCCTCGGGATCAGCGCCCCCATGCTCAGCCAGGTGATGAGCGGGCGGCGGGCGAAGATCGGCAACCCGGTCGTGCTGGCCAGGATGATCATGCTCGAGCGCAAGATCCTGGTACCCGAGGTCGCCGCCGGCAACCGCGAAGCGATGCTCGCCGCGATGGAGGACGTCCGCGACTCCCGCCCCACCGTCGGCCGCGACAACATCCCGGTGATCAACGAAGACCAGAAGGTCCTCGCCTACCTGCGTGACGTGGCCGAGGACGAGGACCTCGGCGAGGCCGCCAAGCGCCTCGACGACGAGTTCCCGGCCATCGCCGACCTGCTCCGCCGGGCGGGCAACGGCGCCTGATGCCGGTCCTGTTCAGCGCGCTGCTCCCGCCCGGCGACGTCGTCGAGGCGGTCGCGGCGGCCCTCGGGGAGACCGGTGACGGCCTCCGCTGGGAGCCACCGGAGCGCTGGCACGTCACCCTCGCCTACTACGGGCCGGACGACGTCGGAACCCGCGCCGCCTGGCTGGGCGAGCGGCTGGCCGGCCGCGGGTGCGTCGACGTCCGGCTGGAAAAGGCCGCGACGTTCCCCGGGGTGCTGTGGTTGACTGTCGCGGGAACGGAGCTGACGCCGCTCGCGCACGCCGCGGGCGCCGGCGCCGAACCGAGGCCCTACCGGGCCCACCTGACACTGGCGCGGTTCCCCCGGGAAGAACCGGGGCTCGCCGCGCGTTGGACCGAGAAGCTCGCGGGTTTCACGAGCCGGCGCTGGCAGGCGGCGGAAGTGGTGCTGATGACCAGCGAGCGCGAGCCGGGTGGTCCCCGATATTCCGTGGCCCGCGTCTTCGAGCTGAACCGCGACTGAAGGTCCTGCTCAGAGGCGCACGTTAGCCAAATGCTAACGTCATGGTCGGGTCCGGCTGCAGTCCGTGGCGGCCGTGACCGTCTTCCCGGCGTGCATCCACGTCCGGGGCCGCACGGCACTGATTATTTCGAGGAGCAACACAAGTGGCGCTGTCCACCGAAGAGAAGAAGTCGATCCTGGCCGAGTACGGCGTGCACGACTCGGACACCGGATCCCCCGAGGCCCAGGTGGCGCTGCTCACCAAGCGCATCGTCGGCCTCACCGAGCACCTCAAGGCTCACAAGCACGACCACCACTCGCGTCGCGGGCTCCTGCTGCTGGTCGGCCGTCGCCGCCGGCTGCTGAACTACGTGATGAAGGTGGACATCGAGCGTTACCGTGCGCTGATCCAGCGCCTCGGCCTGCGCCGATAGCTTTACCCGAGGGGGAGTGACCGCGCGGTCGCTCCCCCTCGTCACCACACGGCGCGAGCGCGCACGAGGGTCCGTCCGCCGGTCCTCGGTAGTGGTTCCCGGGCAGCGTCCCGGGAGCTTCGATCGAAGACCGGCCTCATTCCTCGAGCGTCCTCAGGCGAAACGGGTCCCAGGATGGGAGACTTGCGCCAGTAGAAGGAACTAAAGAGGAGAAACACCATATGACCGACTCCACCGGAGTCACCGTGCACGAGACCGAAGCCGTCATCGACAACGGCCGGTTCGGCACCCGCACCGTCCGCTTCGAGACCGGCCGCCTGGCCAAGCAGGCCGCCGGCGCCGTGGTCGCGTACCTCGACGAAGAGACCATGCTGCTCTCCGCGACGACCGCGTCGAAGCACCCGAAGGACCACTTCGACTTCTTCCCCCTGACGGTGGACGTCGAGGAGCGCATGTACGCGGCCGGCCGCATCCCGGGCGCGTTCTTCCGTCGCGAGGGCCGCCCCTCGACCGACGCCATCCTGACCTGCCGCCTGATCGACCGGCCGCTGCGCCCGTCGTTCACCGACGGTCTCCGCAACGAGATCCAGGTCGTCATCACCGTCCAGAGCCTCAACCCGGACGACCCGTACGACGTGCTGGCCATCAACGCCGCGTCGGCGTCGACCCAGATCGCCGGCCTGCCGTTCTCCGGCCCGGTCGGTGGCGTCCGCGTCGCGCTGATCGAAGACCAGTGGGTCGCGTTCCCGACCTGGTCGCAGCTGGAGAAGGCGACCTTCAACATGGTCGTCGCCGGCCGCATCGTCGGTGAAGACGTCGCGATCATGATGGTCGAGGCCGAGGGCACCGAGAACACGCTCGACCTGATCGCCGCCGGCGGCAAGGCGCCGGACGAGGCCGCGGTCGCCGCCGGTCTCGAAGCCGCGAAGCCGTTCATCAAGGTGCTGTGCGAGGCCCAGCAGAAGCTGGCCGACGTCGCCGCCAAGCCGACCGGTGAGTTCCCGGTCTTCCTGGCCTACGAGCAGGACGTCTACGACGCCGTCGCGGCGATCGCCACCGACGACCTGGCCCGCGCGCTGCAGATCCCGGGCAAGCAGGACCGCGACGCCGCGACCGACGAGGTCAAGGCCGCCGTGCTGGAGAAGATCGGCCTGGGCGAGGGCGAGGCCTTCGAGGGCCGCGACAAGGAGATCGGCGGGGCGTTCAAGGCCCTGACGAAGAAGATCATGCGCCAGCGCGTCCTCACGGAGAAGATCCGCATGGACGGCCGCGGCCTCACCGACATCCGGTCGCTTTCGGCCGAGGTCGCCGTGATCCCGCGGGCACACGGTTCGGCGCTGTTCGAGCGCGGCGAGACCCAGATCCTGGGTGTCACCACGCTGAACATGCTGCGCCTGGAGCAGCAGATCGACTCGCTGTCCCCGGAGACGCACAAGCGCTACATGCACCACTACAACTTCCCGCCGTTCTCCACCGGCGAGACCGGCCGCGTCGGTTCGCCGAAGCGGCGCGAGATCGGCCACGGCATGCTCGCCGAGCGCGCCCTGGTGCCGGTGCTGCCCAAGCGTGACGAGTTCCCGTACGCGATCCGCCAGGTCTCCGAGGCGCTGGGCTCCAACGGCTCGACCTCGATGGGCTCGGTCTGCGCGTCCACCATGGCGCTGTACAACGCCGGTGTGCCGCTGAAGGCGCCGGTCGCGGGCATCGCGATGGGCCTGGTCTCGGACGAGGTCGACGGCGAGACGCGCTACGTCGCGCTCACCGACATCCTCGGCGCCGAGGACGCGCTGGGCGACATGGACTTCAAGGTCGCCGGCACCAAGGACATCATCACCGCGCTGCAGCTCGACACGAAGCTCGACGGCATCCCGTCGGAGGTCCTCGCGGCCGCGCTGAAGCAGGCGAAGGACGCCCGTCTCACCATCCTGGAGGTCATCGCCGAGGCGATCGACAGCCCGGACGAGATGAGCCCGTACTCGCCGCGCGTCACCTCGGTGAAGATCCCGGTCGACAAGATCGGCGAGGTCATCGGCCCGAAGGGCAAGATGATCAACTCGATCACCGAGCAGACCGGTGCCGACATCTCCATCGAGGACGACGGCACGATCTACGTGGGCGCGGCCGACGGCCCGTCGGCGGAGGCGGCGATCGACCTGATCAACGCCATCGCCAACCCGCAGCTGCCCAAGGTCGGCGAGCGCTTCCTCGGCACCGTGGTGAAGACGGCCGCGTTCGGCGCGTTCGTCTCGCTGCTGCCGGGCAAGGACGGCCTGGTGCACATCTCCAAGCTGGGCAACGGCAAGCGGATCAACAAGGTCGAGGACGTGGTCAACGTGGGCGACAAGCTCCGCGTCGAGATCGCCGACATCGACAACCGCGGCAAGATCAGCCTGATCGTCGTCAAGGAAGACGAGGCCGCCAAGCCCGCCGAGGGTGACGCGCCCGCCGCCGACGCCGAGAAGGCCGACGCCAAGTAACACCCGTTCCGTCGAAGGCCTCCTCGCCGCGTCCGGTGAGGAGGCCTTCGCGGCATCGTGAGTAAGGAACCCATGGCACGGCAGGTTTCCGGGCACGAGCAGCCCGTCGGCACCACCCGCACGCTGGAGTCCACTCCGGACGGTGCGGTCGTCAAGCGCAGCGTCCTGCCGGGCGGCCTGCGCGTGATCACCGAGCACGTCCCCGCGTCCCGGTCGGCCACGGTCGGGCTGTGGGTCGGCATCGGCTCCCGCGACGAGCCGGCCGCCGTCGCCGGCGCCGCGCACTACCTCGAACACCTGCTGTTCAAGGGCACGAAGCACCGCGACGCCACCCAGATCGCCGAGGAGATCGACGCGGTCGGCGGCGAGTTCAACGCCTTCACGGCCAAGGAGCACACCTGCTACTACGCGCAGGTGCTCGACGCCGACCTCCCGCTCGCCATGGACCTGGTCACCGACGTCGTGTTCGACGCGCTGTGCACCGACCGCGACATGGACATGGAGCGCAGCGTCGTCCTCGAAGAGATTTCGATGCGCGACGACGACCCCGAGGACCTGCTGCACGAGACGTTCGTGACGGCCATCCTCGGCGACCACCCGCTCGGCCGCCCGGTGCTCGGCACCGAGAAGTCGATCGTGGAAATGGCCCCGGCCGCCCTGCGGAACTTCTACAAGCGCCGGTACACGCTGCCGCGGATGGTCCTGTCCGTGGCCGGCAACATCGACCACAGCCAGGTGCTGCGGCTGGTCCGCAAGGCCCTCGGCGAGCGACTGACCGGCACCGCCACGCCGATCGCGCCGCGCGAAGGCCGGGCCCGGATCAAGACCGTGCCGAAGCTGGCCCTGCACACCGACGACACCGAGCAGGCGCACGTCATGCTGGGCCTGCGGTCGCTGTCGCGCCACGACGATCGTCGCTTCGCGCTGTCGGTGCTCAACGCGGCCCTCGGCGGCGGGATGAGCTCCCGGCTGTTCCAGGAGATCCGCGAGCAGCGCGGGCTGGCGTACCAGGTGTACTCGTCGGTCGCGAGCTACGCCGACACCGGGCACATGGCGGTGTACGCGGGCTGCCAGCCGGAGAAGCTCGGCGACGTCGCCGGTGTCATCCGCGAGGTGCTCGACAAGGTCGGCGTCGACGGCCTGACCGACGCCGAGGTGGCCCGCGCCAAGGGCCAGCTGCGCGGCGGGCTCGTGCTGGGTCTGGAGGACACGTCGTCGCGGATGTCGCGGATCGGCAAGAACGAGCTCAACTACGGCCGCTACTTGGGCGTCGACGACACGATCGCGCGCATCGACGCCGTCACCACCGAGGACGTGTGTGCGCTCGCTCGCACTTTGTTCGCCCGGCCCGGTGGTGTCTCGGCGGCGGCGGTCGTCGGGCCGTACGCTCACGCCGACGACCTTCCTGACGACCTGCACGAGGTGATCGCTTCATGACCATCAACGTCGGTGTGCTCGGCGCGCGCGGCCGCATGGGTGCGACGGTGGTGAACGCCGTCGAAGGCGCTTCGGACCTGAAGCTCGTCGCGGCATTGGACGCGGGCGACGACTTCGCGGCGCTGGCCGACGCCCAGGTGGTCGTCGACTTCACCCATCCCGACGCGGTGATGGGCAACCTCGAGTACCTGGTCGAGCACGACATCCACGCGGTCGTCGGCACGACGGGCTTCAGCGACTCCCGGCTGGCCGACCTGCGCGCGTTGCTGGAGCCGAAGCCGTCGCTGGGTGTGCTGATCGCGCCGAACTTCGCGCTTGGCGCGGTTCTTGCGATGCGGTTCGCGGCCCAGGCGGCGAAGTTCTACGCCTCGGCCGAGATCATCGAACTGCACCACAACCGCAAGGCCGACGCGCCTTCGGGCACCGCCGCGCACACCGCCCGGATGATCGCCGCCGCGCGCGCGGAAGCCGGCGTGGCCCCGGGTCCGGACGCGACGACGTCGGAGCTGGACGGCGCCCGCGGCGCGACGGTCGAGGAGGTCCGCGTGCATTCGGTCCGCCTGCCGGGCCTGGTCGCGCACGAGGAGATCCTGTTCGGCGGCGAGGGGGAGACCCTGACGATCCGCCACGACTCCCTCGACCGGACGTCCTTCATGCCGGGCGTGCTGCTCGGCGTGCGTGAGGTGCTGAAGCGTCCCGGCCTGACGGTCGGCCTGGAGAACGTCCTCGACCTGTGAAAGCTCGCAATGTGGCGCTGCTGCTGACGGCGGCGCTGGTCGTGTACCTGTTCCTGCTGGCCGACAGGGCCTTCGCCCTGTTCAAGACGGGAACGGGCGTCGGTATCGCCCTCGGCGCGGGCGTGCTGCTGCTGCCGGTGCTGGGCGTCTGGGTCGTCGTGACGACCTGGCGCAACGGCCTGCAGGTCCAGCGCCTGTCCCGCCGGTTGGACGCCGAGGGCGCGCTCCCGGACGTCTCGGACCTCCCGCGCCGGCCTTCGGGCCGGGTGGACCGTGACGCGGCCGACGCGTGGTTCGAACAGCGCCGCGCGGAGGTCGAGGCCGACCAGGGCAACTGGCGCGTCTGGTACAAGCTCGCGTACGCGTACGACATCGCGGGCGACCGGCGCCGGGCGCGCGAGACGATGAAGAAGGCCGTGGAATTGGAAGCCGCGGACCGCTGAGTTTCGCCGAGTTCCGCGGGTGTGGCAATTCGCTGACAGTTGTCGTTCGTTCGGGAAATCACGGGGTTTCGTAGCATCGCCCGCATGAAACCGACTTCGTCTTCTCCTGGTTCACGGGCTTTGTCCGCGTCGCTGCGCGAAGTGCGCGAAGCGCGGAAGTTCGGGTTGCGCGAGCTGGCCCGGGCCCTGGAAGTGGATCCGCGGCTGCTGTCGCAGTGGGAACTGGGGATCCGGGTGCCGCCGGTCGAGGAGGTGGCCCGGATCCTCGGTTACCTGCGCGTGGATCGGGTGGTCACGAACCGGATCCTGGCCTTGGCGCAGCACGTGAAGCAGCCCAACTGGCTGGACTCCAACCCCTCCGACCTGCCCGCAGCACTGACCGGAGTGATGCAGTGCGAGCGGTCGGCGAGCCTGATCACCAACTGGTCCCCGCTGATCATCCCGGGGTTGTTGCAGACCCCCGACTACGCGCGGGCGCAATTGACCGCCTCCGACATCAAGCCGGAGCATGCGGATGCCCGGCTGGTGGCGCGCTTGAAGCGGCAGCGGATTCTCTCCGGGTACGACCCCGTACGGCTGAGGGTGATCATTTCCGAGTTGGCGATTCGCGAGGTGGTCGGTGATGCGGCCATCATGTCCGACCAGGTCGACCATCTGCTCACCTCGGCGGTCAGAGCCAATATTTCAGTGCGCATTGTGCCTGCGGGAGTGGGCTACCACCCGGGCAAGATCGGCATGTTCACCCTCTATGACTTCCCGAGCGACCCGACGATCGTTTATCTGGAGCACCACCACGCGAGCGCCTTCGTCAACGAGTTGGACGCTACCGCCGCCTACCGGAAGCTGGTAAAGCTGTTATCGGACAAGGCATTGGCCGAAGACGCCTCGCAAGCCCTGCTTCGGGAGGCGGCGCGATAGGGGGCAACGTGTTCACCTGGCGTAAGTCGAGCTACAGCGCGACTGAGGGCGAGTGCGTTGAGATTTACCTAGCCGAATCCGTGGGGGTGCGGGACACGAAGGCCCGTCACCTGGGCCAGCTCACCGTCTCGCGTGCCGCTTGGGCCGCCCTCTGCTCAGTGGTGCAGCCAGCCCGCGAACACCGCCGGTGAAGCCGCGATCAAACTGAAGCGGATCCACCTTCCGGCCAAGCCCGTCGTCAGGAAGGTCGCGAGCCGCATCCGGACCAGCCCGGCCAGCACGCTCGTCGCCATGAACGGGGGCAGGCCGACGAGGGAACTCACCCCGTAGGTCCCGGCCATCCAGTGCGGGTGCCGGTGGCAGCGCTCGCGCAGGCGGTCGACCCATCCCCGGATCCGCTTGGTCCGCAGCTGCCAGCGCACGCGGCGGGGTGTCATCGGGCGTTCCCGGTGCAGCCGGTCGTGCAGGGGCTTCGGCAGCTTGATCGTCCCGCGGGCGGCCAGGTAGTACAGCGTCTTCCCGGCGATCTGCCCGACCGCCACCGCCGCCCCGAGCCACAGCCAGTGCAGCCCCGGCTGACTGGCGCACAGCCCGATCAGGAAGATCTCGGCGTTGACCAGCGGCACGATGGCCGAACCGAACGCGACGCCCAGCGTCAGCAGGATCCAGCTCATCGTGTCACCTCCTGAAAAGCTCTCGCGTTCTTCCAAGTTATCAGTTCGAAATCTCCGCGCACGGGGGTTAACCCCCCTCTTCGGCCGGTGGCCGGCACCAGAAGATCACCTGCCGGACGGCTTCCCGTCACCCTCCGCCGGAAGACTGGCCGCGTGGCCGCCGAACAACCCCGTACGCCCGCTGACCGGTTCGGCGCTCTCTGCCAGGCCGTCGTGCGGGTGCTGCCGCTGGGTCTGTCGCGGGTCGTGGCGCCGACGTTCCTCGGGTTCTGCCTCATCAACGGGTTCACCTTCGGCGTCGACCTCGCGCTGCTGACCGCGTTCCACGGGCTGCTCGGCTGGCCGGTGTGGCTGGCGATCACGCTGGCTTACGCCTGCGCGTTCGGGCTGAGCTTCGCGCTGAACCGGACGTTCAACTTCCATTCGCACGCCGCCGTCGGCATCCAGCTGGCGCTTTACCTGGTGGCGATCGCGGTCAATTACGCCGCGTTCCTGTTGGGGGTGGGTGCGGGGCTGACCGCGCTGGGCGTCGAATACCACGTCTCGCGGCTGCTCGCGGGCGCGTGCGAAGGCGTCTTCATGTACGCCGTGATGCGGTGGGTGATCTTCCGGGACTCAGCTCAGGGAGAGGTCGAGGGTGCCGGTGAGCCGGACCTCGCGGAGGATGCGCTCGCCGGTGTCGAGGGTGCGGACGGTGCCGTCGGGGTTCCAGCCGGCCCGGCGGTAGAAGCCGAGGGTGGCGTGGTCGCCCTGGGCGACCCAGGCGATGCCGCGGGAGGCACCGTCGGCCCGCAGTCCCGCGGCGGCCGTCGCCAGTAGCCGTCCGGCGTGCCCGCGGCGGCCCCAGCGCGGCTCGACGAGCAGGGTGGCGATCAGGCCGGTCGTCCCGGCGTCCTCGGGCAGGCTTCCGTCGGCCTGGGCGACCTCGTCTTCGGGCGCGCGGCCGGCGACGCAGAAGCCGACGGTGAACTCGCCCTCGGTGGCGACGTAGACGAGGCTGCCGGGGTAGTCGATGGTCTCGGTCCAGGTGCCGGCGAGGTCGGTGGCGTCCAGCTGCGCGAGGGCCTGCTTCCCGAGCAGGTCCTCGTAGGCCGCGTGCCAGGTGTCGCGCTGGATGCGGGCGATCTCCGCGGCGTCGGACAGGTCGGCGGGACGGACGGCGGCGTCGCTCATGTCGCTGAAATTAGTACAGCGGAGCGCAGCTCCTCCGTTGAGGGCGGTGGTGGGGGCATGGATGGAGATAGCGGTGCCGGTTTTTGTCGGTGGTGGGTGGCACCATGAGCTCACCATGCGAACAATCAGCGTCTCGACGGCCCGGAAGACGTTCCTGGCCGCACAGGGCTTCAGCGACCCGCGTCCGTCCGGCGTGCCCTCGCGGCAGCACCTGAAACGGGTGTTGTCCCGGGTCCAGCTGCTGCAGCTGGACTCGGTGAACGTCGCGGTCCGGGCGCACTACATGCCGGTGTTCTCGCGGCTGGGCGCGTACGACCCGGCGTTGCTCGACGAAGCGGCGTGGGCGCACTCGTCGCGCCGCCCGCGCCTGCTGGTGGAGACGTGGGCGCACGAGGCGAGCCTGCTGCCGATCGAGGACTGGCCCCTGATCCGTTCGGGCGCCAAACGCGACGGCTGGTGGCGGCACTACGGGTCGTTGATCGAGAAGTCCCCGGGCCTGGTCGACGAGATCCTGTCGGTGGTGAAGGAGCTGGGCCCGATCGGCGCGGGCGGCATCGAGCGAGCGGTGGCGGCCGACGCCGGGCGCCGCGGGCCGGGCTCGTGGTGGGAGCGGTCGGAGGTCAAGCGCGTCTGCGAGTACTTGTTCGGCATCGGCCAGCTGACCACGGGCACCCGGCGTTCCTTCGAGCGCCTGTACGACCTCACCGAGCGGGTGGTCCCGCCGGAGATCCTGTCGCGATCGGTGTCCGCGGAGGAGGGCGCGCGCGGCCTGATCGCCCGGTCGGCCCGGGCCTTGGGCGTGGCGACGGAGACGGACCTGCGCGACTACTACCGCCTGGGCCCGGCCCCGGCCCGCCAGGCGGTGGCGGAGCTGGTGGAGTCCGGCGAGCTGGAGCCGCTCGAGGTGCGCGGCTGGAAGCAGGTCGCCTACCGGCACGCCTCTGCTCGAACGCCACGGGCGGTGACGGGCCGGGCGTTGCTGTGCCCGTTCGACCCGTTGATCTGGGAGCGGGCCCGGACGGAGAGGCTGTTCGGGTTCCACTACCGGATCGAGATCTACGTCCCGGAGCCGAAGCGGGTGTACGGGTACTACGTGTTCCCGTTCCTGCTGGACGGTTCGTTGGTGGCCCGGGTGGATCTGAAGTCCGACCGCGCGGCCGGGGTGCTGCGGGTACAGGGAGCGTTCGCCGAGGAGGGGGCGGACGTGGCCCGGGTGCTCCCGGAGCTGGCGGCGGAGTTGAAGCACATGGCGGAGTGGCTGGGGCTGTCGGGCGTAACGGTCGGTTCCCGGGGCGACCTGGCGGGGCCGTTGGCGAAGCTGGTCCGCTGAGAGCAGGCGCCTTTTCCCGGTCAGGGTTCTGCGCGCACTTGTTCCAGTTTCGGCCGCACGTCCTCTTGGAGGACGGCTCCGATGTAGACGGCTGCAACACGTTGCCGCTTGTCCACGATCAGGGAGATGGGAACCGCCGCGAGGGGAAGCCCGCGCAGTTGGAGGGCGATTCTGCCGGATGGGTCGAATATGGACTCGTAGTCGACTTGGAAATCCCTGATGAAGTCGGCCGCGTATTGGCGGTTGTCGCGGACGTCGATCCCGAGGACCTCGAGACCCTCGCGCTTGCCTGCCGTGGAGATCTCCCTCAGTACGTGGGTCTCCGTTCGGCACGGACCGCACCAGGCGCCCCAGAGGTTGAGCAGGACTACTTTCCCGGCGTAGTCGCCGATGGAGATCGTCCTGTCTGGTGCTACTACGCTCGGTCCGGAAAGATCGGCGATCTTCCTGCGTTGATCGATCGAGTAGAAGATATTGGTTTGTCCGCCTGGTGAGACAAACTCGAATGTGCTTCCGTGCACTACGGCGTCCTTGCCCGTGGAACACGAACTCAACGTCAGAAGTAACGCAACTGCCGGAATGACTGACCGCGGCAAGGATCGACGTCCAGTGGTACTGCGAATCACCGCGACCTCCAGGGCATGCTTCACCATAGCCACGATCCGGAGGGCAATCGATGCGGGGGCGTTCAAAGCGGAGCCCCCGTGAAGCGCCGGCTTTTCGCACGCGAACGGGCCGTCCCCGGCACCCCCGCCGGGGAACGGCCCGTCCATCCCCCTACTCAGCCCGCCGCGCGCGTCACCACGGCGTTGCCGGTGCCGGTGCGGGCGCGAACCTTCAGCTTCACGCCGCCTTCCGGGGCGTTGTCGGCGACGTCCAGTTCGCTGGAGACGCGGCCGCCGCTGGAGGTCAGGTCGATCTCGGCGGCCGTGCCGCCGCGGATGCCGATCCGGACCTCGCCGGAGCCGGTGATCAAGTCGAGGGTGCCCGACGCGGCGTCGGCCACCGAAAGGTCGCCGCTGCCCGTGCGGGCCATCACCTCACCCGAGACCGCGCCCAGCCAGACGTCGCCGGTGCCGGTGGCCAGTGTCGCGGACCCGCTGATCGACGACGCCTCGACGTGGCCGCTGCCGCTGCGCAGCTGCAGGCCGCCCAGCGTGGGGCCCAGCTTGACCGCGCCGCTGCCGGTGCGGATCGTGGCCGAGCCGTCGGCCCGGTCGAGCTTCACCTCGCCGGAGCCGGTCAGCAGGTCGACGCGGCCCGCCGGGCCGGTCACCGTGACGTCCGCCGCGCCCGCCCGCACCTCGACGTGCGAGCCCGCCGGCGCGTGCACCTTCACCGCGAGGGCGACGTTGCGCAGCTGCCACGCCTTCGGCGCGCTCACGACCAAGCGGTTGCCGAGCTTCTCGATCCGGCTTTGGCGCACCGCCTCGGCGGGGGAGGCCGAGGGGTCGACGCCCAGCTGGTCGCCGAAGCGTTCGCCGACCCAGGACAGCAGGTTGTTGACCCCGGCCACCCACGGCTGCTGCTCGCCTTGGTCGTGCCGCAGCTCCACGCGGGCGCCGGAGTCGCCGTCGAGGACGACCTCGACGCGGCCGATCGTGACGCTGATGTCGAGCTCCAGCGGGACGTCGGTCTCGAACTCGTCGATCCGGACCAGTGCGTCGTTCGGCTCTTCGGCCGGTGTGGTGGTCTGTTCTTCGCTCATCGTCTCGTCCCCTCAGCCTTCGACCCAGCCGTGCAGGTGCGACCCGCTCCGGTCGTCCTTGCCGTGGCGCTTGCCGCTCCCGCCGCCGAACCCGCCGTGGCCCAGCGCGCCCTGCACCGCCTGCGAGACGAACGTGTTCAGCGAGACGCCCTGCGCCGCCGCCGCCCGTTCGGCCTGGCCCTTGATCTGCTCGACCAGCCGGAGCGTGATCCGGCTGATGTCACCGCCGTCGATTGGTGGCGGCGGGGTGGTGTCACGTGGTGTCGTCCGTGCCGTCGCCTCCTCCGCGGCGCCGGTGACGACCACCCGGACGTCGCGGCCGTCCAGCCGGACGTCCACCACCTGGCCCGGCAGTGCGGCCGTGACCTCGGCGGCGAGGTCGGCCAGGGCGTTCATCAGGGTCAGGCGGACGGCGGGCTCGAGCGCGGAGGACAGCAGCGCGGCCGCCCGACGGGTGTGCTCGTCCCCGGCGGCGGCCGTGTTCGCGAGGTCCTCGCGAAGGTTGGCGATGTACGGCGTCAGGTCCATGACACCACTATGACGTCATCAGTGATGTCAGTCAAGGAGGACGGTGATGTCACGTGTCCCCCGGGAGTGGCCCGCCGTACGCGGTTAGGCTGCGCGGGAGCCGGGAGAAGGAGTGCTGACGTGACCGGAGCCGTGTCGCCCCGAGTGCAGCTGATCGCGAAGACCGAGTTCTTCCCGCCTCCGGACGTGCCGTGGTCGACCGACGCGGACGGCGGGGAAGCGCTCGCCGAGTTCGCCGGCCGCGCCTGCTACCAGTCGTGGCAGAAGCCGAACCCGGCCACCGCGACCAACGCCGGCTACCTCGAGCACATCATCGACGTCGGCCACCTTTCGGTGCTGGAGCACGGCTCGGTGACCTTCTACATCACCGGCATCTCCCGATCGCTGACCCACGAGCTGATCCGGCACCGCCACTTCTCCTACTCCCAGCTCTCGCAGCGGTACGTCCCGGAGCGCGACGCCGAGTTCGTCGAGCCGGAGATCATCGCGAACGACCCGGTGCTGCACGAGAAGTTCGTCGCCGCGACCCGGGCGAGCGTCGAGGCCTACACCGAGCTGCTGACCGGGCTCGAAGAGAAGTTCGCCGACGTGCCGAGCGCGACCCTGCGCCGCAAGCAGGCCCGCCAAGCGGCCCGCGCGGTGCTGCCCAACGCGACCGAGACCCGGATCGTCGTCACCGGGAACTACCGGGCGTGGCGGCACTTCGTCGCGATGCGCGCCACCGAGCACGCCGACGTCGAAATCCGCGAACTGGCCGTGGAATGCCTGCGGCAACTGCAGAAGGCCGCGGCGAACGTGTTCGCGGACTTCACCATCTCGACGTTGCCGGACGGCACCGAAATCGCCACGAGCCCGAAGGTGCTGGAAGCCTGATGAAGCGACTTGCGATCGACGTCCGCCCCGGCGACTACGCCGTGGTGCGGCTGCCCGCGGACGCCGCGGTGCCCGCCGAGCTCTTCGAGCCCGGCGAAGCCCTGGTCTCGGTGACGCGGACAGCCGAGGAACTGTCGGTGATCTGCCCGGCCGGCCGCGAGCCGGCCGGGGCTACGGCGGCCGAGGCCGGCTGGCGGCTGCTGTCGGTCCGCGGGCCGCTGGAGTTCACGCTCACCGGCATCATCGCCGCGCTGGCTTCGGAGCTGGCCGCGGCCGGGGTCGCGCTGTTCTCGATCTCGACGTTCGACACCGACCACATCCTGGTCCGGGCCGGCGACCTCGACCACGCGGTCGTGGCGCTGCGCGAGTCCGGCCACGAGGTCGCGTACGCCTGATTTCCGCACTTTTCACCGCCGCCGATCGGGGTATCCGGGGTCGAGGGTGGGAGCCATCACCCTTGAAAAGCAAAGTTCGGCATGCCTAAACTTCGGTTTAGGGTTCCCGACATCCGGTCTCGAGAGGTGGGCGTCATGGCTGTGACCGAGGCTGTCCGGCCGAGACTGGTGACCCGCCTGCGCACCGGTTCGGCCCTGCTCGGCCCGGCGTTCGTGGCCGCCATCGCCTACGTCGACCCGGGCAACGTCGCGTCCAACATCAGCGCCGGCGCCCGCTACGGCTACCTGCTGGTCTGGGTGATCGTCGCGGCGAACCTGATGGCCGTGCTGGTGCAGTACCTGTCGGCGAAACTGGGGCTGGTCAGCGGGATGTCGCTGCCCGAGGCCCTGCGCGCCCGCCTGTCCGGACCGGCGCGGCTGGCCTACTGGGCCCAGGCGGAGATCGTCGCCGTCGCGACCGACCTGGCCGAGGTGGTCGGCGGCGCGATCGCCCTCAACCTGCTGTTCGACCTGCCGCTCATCGTCGGCGGCGTGATCACCGGTGCGGTGTCGCTGACGCTGCTGGCGGTCCAGGACCGCGGCGGCCAGCGGACGTTCGAGCGGGTCGTCACCGGCCTGCTGGCGGTGATCGCGGTCGGCTTCCTGGCGAGCCTGTTCGTCGAGCCGCCGTCGGCCGCCTCGACGTTGGGGGGCCTGGTGCCCCGGTTCGACGGCGCGGGCAGCATCCTGATCGCCGCGGCGATGCTGGGCGCGACGGTGATGCCGCACGCGGTCTACCTGCACTCCGGCCTGGTCCGCGACCGCCACGGCCGTCCCGACGGCGTCCGGCGCCGCCGCCTGCTGCGCGCGACGCGGGCCGACGTCGGCCTGGCGATGCTGCTGGCGGGCGCGGTGAACCTGGGCATGCTCCTCCTGGCCGCGACGAACCTCCAGGGCCAGAGCGGCGTGGACAGCATCGAGGGAGCGCACGGCGCGGTGGCCTCGGCGCTCGGCCCCGGCATCGCGCTGATGTTCGCGATCGGCCTGCTGGCCTCGGGCCTGGCGTCGACGTCGGTGGGCGCGTACGCGGGCGCGATGATCATGCAGGGGCTGCTGCACAAGCGGATCCCGCTGGTGCTGCGCCGGCTGGTGACGTTGACGCCGGCGATCGTGGTCCTGGCCCTGGGCGCCGACCCGAGCGCGGCGCTGGTGGTTTCGCAGGTGGTGCTGTCGTTCGGGATCCCGTTCGCGCTGGTGCCGTTGATCAGGCTGACGGCGGACCGGACCCTGATGGGCGAGGACACCAACCGCCGCCTGACCACGGTGGCGGCCTGGGTCGTCGCGGCGATCATCATCGCGCTCAACCTGGTCCTGATCTACCTCACCTTCGCCGGCTGACCCGTTCCCCTCCAGGTACGCGTGTCGTCCGGTCCGGGTCACGAATTCCGCGGAACCCGAGGCGCCCCGCGGCGGTCCGACTAGCATCTGCGCGACCGCCGCCCGAAGGAGCACCGTGACCGACGAACAGACCCGGCCCCACCCGCCTCAGGCGCCCGCCACGCCTGGTCAGCGGGTGGTCGCGGGCCGCTACCTCCTGCTCGGCGAACTCGGCCGCGGCGGCATGGGCGTCGTGTGGCGGGCGCAGGACCAGGTGATCGGCCGGCAGGTCGCCGTCAAGGAACTGCGGCTGCCCGATGCCGAGTCCGCCGCCGTCTTCTCCGAGCGGGCCCTGCGGGAAGTCCGGACCGGAGGGCGGCTCAACGATCCCGCCGTCGTCACCGTCTACGACGTCGTGACCGACGGGGGAACCACCTTCATCGTCATGGAGCTCGTCGAAGCGCCCAGCCTCGCCGAGCTCGTGCGGCAGCGCGGCCCGATGCCCGCCGCGCAGGCCGCCCAGCTGGGGGAGCGGGTGCTCGCCGCGCTGCGGGCCGCCCACTCCGCCGGGATCGTGCACCGGGACGTCAAGCCCGCGAACATCCTCGTCGCGCCGGACGGCCGCGTGAAGCTCACCGACTTCGGCATCGCCCACGCCGTCGACGACCCGCGGCTGACCACCAGCGGCATGATCGTCGGCTCGCCCGCCTTCATGGCGCCGGAACGCGTCGAGGGCCGGGACGCGACACCCGCGTCCGACCTGTGGTCCCTCGGCGCGACGCTGTTCTTCGCCGTCGAAGGCTCGATCCCGTTCGAGCGCGCGACCACCGCCGCGACACTGCACGCGATCATGACCGAAATCCCGTACCTGACCCGTGGCCAGGGCCCGCTCGCCGCGGCCATCCTCGGCCTGCTCGTCGCCAACCCCGACGCGCGGCTCACCGCCGCCCAGGCCCAGAACCTGCTGAGCACGGCGCAGGGCATGCGGCCGACACCGCCCCACGGCACCGCGATGCTCGGCGCCCCCGCGCCGCAGCCGCCGCGGCGGAAGTCCCCCCGCGCCCTGTGGCTCTCGACCGCCGCCGTGCTGGTGATCGCCGCCCTGATCGGCGGCTTCTTCGCGGGTAAGGCCTTCGAGACGCCCCCGCCGGACGCCCAGAAACTGCCGACCATGACGTTCGGCCTCAACGGCCAGATGCGCGTCGACGCCAGCTCCAGCTACCTCTGCTACAACGCCCCGGTCCAGGACGGCGGCGTCATCAGCCCCGAGAACGACGGCGACTGCACCGAGACCCACACCCTGGAGCTCTACGACGCCGGGGACGCCATCGGCACCACGCACTGGTCCGACAGCGACGCGGGAATCGCCGCATATCCGGGCCTGGCCGCCGTGACCGCGGTCGCCGAAGCCCGCTGCGCGGCCTCGTTCCGCTCCTCGATCGTCCCGGAGGCCAAGCGCGACGACCTCAAGTACCGGGCGCTGGTGCCGACCCAGGGCCAGTGGCAGAGCATGCCCGAGAAGCCGGGCGAAGAGCCGACGCGCGAGTTCTACTGCGTGCTGGCCAAGGCCGACGGCGGCCCGATCTCCGCCCCGATCGTGACCAAGGTCAAGTAGAAGTTCCGCGACGAACGGCCGCCCCCGGGAAATCCTCCGCACTTGACGCCGGTGACCAGGTCGGCGCGGTTTTCGTCGGACCGGCGAGGTACCGTCTCCCCATGTCCAACCCACCTACCGCAGCGCCCGGACGGCCGTTCGGGCGCGTGCTCACCGCCATGGCCACCCCGTTCGACGCCGAGGGCGCGCTGGACCTGAAGCGGGCGCAGGAGCTGGCCGAGCACCTCGTGGAGCTGGGGAACGACGGCCTCGTGGTCAACGGCACCACCGGCGAAAGCCCGACCACGAGCGACGCGGAGAAGCAGGACCTGATCCGCGCCGTGGTCGAGGCCGTCGGCGACCGCGCGACCGTCGTGGCCGGCGCGGGCACCAACAACACCGCGCACAGCGTCGAGCAGGCCAAGCAGGCCGAAGAAGCCGGGGCGCACGGCCTGCTGGTCGTCACCCCGTACTACTCGCGGCCGAGCCAGGCCGGGCTGTTCGCGCACTTCACCGCCGTCGCCGACAGCAGCGGGCTGCCCGTGCTGCTCTACGACATCCCGCCGCGCTCGGTCGTCCCGATCGAGGTCGACACGCTGCTGCGGCTGGCCGAACACCCCCGGATCGTCGCGGTCAAGGACGCCAAGGGCGACCTCATCGCCGGCTCCGAGGTCATCGCGAACACCCACCTCGCCTACTACTCCGGTGACGACGGCCTGAACCTGCCGTGGATCTCCGTCGGCGGCGTCGGCGTGGTGAGTGTGATCGGTCACGTCGTCGCGGGCCGGATCCGCGCCATGATCGACGCCTACGAGAACGGCGACACGTCCACCGCGCGCACCAACCACCGCGGCATGCTGCCGGTGCTGCGCGCGATGTCGCGGGTCGGCGGGGTCGCCTTCAGCAAGGCGGCGCTGCGGCTGCGCGGCTTCGACATCGGCGACCCGCGGCTGCCGATCGTCGCCCCGACCGCCGAGCAGACCGCCCTGATCGCTGCTGATCTTGCCCAGGGCGGCGTGCCGCTGGGCGACACGGCGGCCCAGGACTGGCATGGTGAGCGGGTGGCACAAGCAGATTCGCGAGCGGCCTACATCGCGCCGACCTCGCACACCAGCGTTGGGACCCTGCCTCGGTGAGCTCACTTCTCGTCGGCCCAGGCCCCACCAACGCCCCGCCCGCACTGCCCGAAGGAGCCCTGCGCGTCGTCGCGCTGGGCGGAATCGGCGAAGTCGGGCGCAACATGACCGTCTTCGAGTTCGGCGGACGGCTGCTCATCGTCGACTGCGGGGTGCTCTTCCCCGAGGACGACCAGCCCGGCGTCGACCTGATCCTGCCCGACTTCCGCGCGATCGAGGACCGCCTCGACGACATCGACGGCCTGGTGCTCACCCACGGGCACGAGGACCACATCGGTGCCGTCCCGTTCCTCCTGCGCCTGCGGCCGGACCTGCCGATCTACGGCTCGAAGTTCACCAACGCCCTGCTCGCGGCCAAGGCCAAGGAGCACCGGCAGCGCCCGAACCTGATCCAGGTCCGCGAGGGCGAGCGCCGTGACGTCGGCGCGTTCAACCTCGAGTTCTTCGCGGTCAACCACTCCATCCCGGACGCGCTCGCGGTGGCGATCCGCACCCCGGCGGGCGTGGTCCTGCACACCGGCGACATCAAGCTCGACCAGTTGCCGCTGGACGGGCGCCTCACCGACCTGGCCGGTTTCTCCCGGCTCGGCGACGAGGGCGTCGACCTGTTCTGCGTCGACTCGACCAACGCCGAGGTGCCCGGGTTCGTCATGCCCGAGCGCGACATCGGCCCGGTGCTCGACGACGTGATCCGCAAGGTCGACCAGCGCGTGATCGTGGCCTGCTTCGCCAGCCACGTGCACCGCGTCCAGCAGGTGCTCGACGCCGCGCACCGGCACGGCCGCCGGATCGCGTTCGTCGGCCGGTCGATGGTCCGGAACATGGGGATCGCGGCCGACCTCGGCCTGCTGAACGTGCCGGACGGCCTGCTGGTCGACCTCGACCAGGCCAGCACCCTGCCGGAGAGCAAGGTCCTGTTCGTCTCGACGGGGTCGCAGGGCGAGCCGCTTTCGGCGCTGTCGCGGATGGCGCGCGGCGAGCACCGGCAGATCTCGATCCGCGCGGGCGACACGGTCGTGCTGGCCAGCTCGATGATCCCGGGCAACGAGACAGCGGTGTTCGGCGTGGTCAACGGCCTGACCCGGCTCGGCGCGAACGTCGTCCACCAGGGCAACGCCAAGGTCCACGTGTCCGGCCACGCGTCGGCGGGGGAGCTGCTCTACCTGTACAACGCGGTGCGCCCGAGCAACGTGATGCCGGTGCACGGCGAGTGGAAGCACCTGCGCGCGAACGGCGAGCTGGCGATCCGCACCGGCGTCGCGCCGGAGAACGTGGTGATCGCCGAGGACGGCGTGGTCGTGGACCTCGTGGACGGCAAGGCGTCCCGCACCGGCCGCGTCGAGGTCGGGCACGTGTACGTCGACGGCTTGTCGGTCGGCGACGTCGGCGAGTCGACGCTGTCGGATCGGCTGGTCCTCGGCGAGGGCGGGTTCATCTCGATCAGCGTCGCGGTGGACTCCAGCACCGGCCGCGCGGTCAGCAGCCCCACGGTGTCCGGCCGCGGCTTCTCCGACGACCCGAAGGCGCTGGCCGCCGTCGTGCCGCTGGTGGAGATGGAGCTGGCGCGCACGGAGGCCGAGGGCATCACGGACACGCACCGGATCGCGCAGGCGGTCCGCCGGGTGGTGGGCCGCTGGGTGGCCGACACCTACCGCCGCCGCCCGATGATCGTCCCGACGGTCATCCCGGTCTGAATCCCGGGTCGAAGCCGCTGAAGGCCACCATCAGGCCGTGATGGTGGCCTTCAGCGGCTTTGCCGGTTGTTAGGCCGTCTGGACCACGAGCCGCCGCTTTGCCGCGGGATAACCTTGATCCCACCCCGCCTCGCGCAGAGAGGCCGCGCCGATGGGACGTCATTCGGACGGCAGACGACGCCGGCTGCTCGTGCCCGCGCTCGCGACCGGTCTCGTGCTCGTCCTCGGAGCCGCCGCGTGGGTGACGGTGAAGACCGTGCGTGCCCGGCCGTCGTGCGAGCAGCCCGCGAAGGTCCTCGTCACCGCGTCCCCGGACATCGCGCCCGCGCTGTCGCTCGTCGTGCACGGTCTGGACCTCGAGTGCGGCAGCATCGAGATCCAGACGCGGGAGGCGACGCCGGCGGCCGAGCGGCTCGCCCTGTCCGACGGCAGCCCGCGGCCGCAGGTCTGGGTGCCGGATTCCACGCTCGCGCTGCGCCGCGCCCGCCAGCTCGGCGCCACCGACGTCCCCGAGACCGGGGCGTCGGTGGCGAGCTCGCCGGTGGTGCTCGCGGTCGCCGCGGACGTCGCGAAGAGCCTCGGCTGGCCCGACCACGCCCCGACGTGGGCGGAGGTCCTGGCCGCGCAGGGCGTGGTGCCGGGCATGTCCGACCCGGCGCGCGACGCGGTCGGCGCGGTGGCGCTGCTCGGCCTGCGCGACAGCGTCAAGGCGTCACCCGAGCCCTCGGCGGCCTACGTGGCGACGCTACGGCGCTTCTCGGCCAACACGCTCGGCGCGGAGACGGAGCTGATCGCCCGGCTGCCGGGTTCGAGCGACGGCGGCGGCACGGCCGCGGTGACGGCGTTCCCGGCGTCGGAGAACTCGTTGCTGCGCCACAACGTCGAGGACCCGAAGTCCCCGCTCGTCGCCGTCTACTCGACGGCGGTGCCCACCTTGGACTACCCGTTCGCGGAGCTGGGCGGGATCACCCCGCGGCAGCGCCCGATCGTCAACGCGCTGCGCGAAGCGGTGCTCGGCGACGCGGGATCGGACGCCATCGCGAAGACGGGCCTGCGGGCGGCGGGCGGGCAGGCGCTGCGCGAGCACACGGACGACCCGAGGGTGCTGCCGCAGGGCATCCGCGCGGCGAACCTCCCGCCCGCGCCGGTGGTCGACGAGCTGCTCAACCAGTGGGCGGGCATCAACCTGAGCGCGCGGGTGCAGGTGCTGATCGACGTGTCGGGCTCGATGAACGCCCAGGTTCCCGGCACGGGCCTGAACCGCATGCAGGTGACGATGCAGGCGGCGGCGAAGGCGATGCACCTGTTCAAGCCGGCGACCCAGCTGCGGATGCTGGCGTTCTCGACCGACTTGGACGGCGGCAAGGACTATCGCGAGCTGCTCCCGATGGCCCCGGTCGCCCAGCACCTGGCGAGCGGGGCCCTGGACAAGCTGGCCCGCGTGACAGCCACCCCGGACGGCGGAACGGGCCTGTACGACAGCGTGCTGGACACCTACCGCACGGCCCGCCGCGAATGGGAGCCGGGCCGGCTGAACCTGGTGATCGTGATGACGGACGGCCGCAACGACGACCCGGACGGCATTTCCCGCGCGGACCTGCTGACGGAGCTGGCAAAGCTGCAGGACGCGCGCCGCCCGATCCCCCTGATCGGCGTGGGCATCGGCCCGGACGCGGACAAGCCGGAACTGGACCAGCTGACCACGGCCACGGGCGGCCAGGCCTTCGTGGCCCCGGACCCGGCGAAGATCACGGACGTGTTTTTCGGCGCCCTGTCCCGCATCGCCGGCGGCTGACCCCGGTGACCCGGCAGGCATCACGCGTGTCCCCAGAGGCATCACGCGTGATCAGCGGGGCATCACCGCGATGCCCGGCCCATCACGCGAGATGCCCCCTCAATCACGCGTGATGCCCCTTCAATCACGCGTGATGCCTGTCGGCGCACGGCTGGATCGCCGGCGGATGAGGGCGTAGACGCCGAGGATCACCGCCAGGCTGATCAAGCTGAGGTACAGCTGTGCCCGCGCGTCCTCGTCGACGAACAACATCGAGGCCACCACCACGAGGGTCAACACCAGCGTCACCCAGCTCAGCCACGGATATCCCCACATCCGCAGCTTCAGCTTCTCCGGCGCCGAGGCTTCGAGGGAACGTCGCATGCGGATCTGGGAACCGCAGATGATCGCGTACACGAACAGCGCCACCGCGCCCGCCGAATTGATGATGAAGTAGAAGATCTTGTCCGGGGACACGTAACTCATCACCACCGCCACGTACCCGACCGATGTCGACGCCAGGATCGCCTTCCACGGGACTCCGCGGGCGTTCGTGTCCGCGATCCAGCCCGGGGCCCAGCCGTGGCGGCGCAGCGCGAACAGCATGCGGGATGCCGTGTACAGCCCCGAATTCAGCACCGACAGCGCCGCCGTCAGTACCACCGCCGACACGATCGTCGATGCCGCCGGGACGCCGAAACGGCCGAACGCCGCCGCGAACGGGCTCGTCTCGCTCGGGATTTCGCGCCACGGGGTGATCATCACCAGCAGGGCCACCGAACCCACGTAGAACACGATCACGCGCCAGACGATCGTCGAGGTCGCCTTGCGGACCGCCGTCTCCGGCTGGTCGGACTCCGCCGCCGCGATCGTGACGATCTCCGCGCCGAAGTACGAGAAGATCACGATGACCACGCCGTGCACCACCGAAAACGGGCCGTTCGCGACGAAGCCGTCGAGGCCGATGTTGGCCACCGAGAAGTGCGCGTCCGGCCAGAGCCCGAGCACGAACAGCGTTCCGAGCACCAGGAACACGACGATGGTGGCGACCTTGATCGACGCCAGCCAGAACTCCGTCTCGCCGAAGGACCGCGCCGACGCCAGGTTCGTCGCCGTCAGCAGCAGCATCAGCGCCAGGGAGAACACCCATTGCGGCACACCGGGAATCCAGCCCTGCAGGATCTTCGCGCCCGCGACGGCTTCGAAGGCGACCACGCCGACCCAGAAGTACCAGTACAGCCAGCCGATGGTGAAGCCCGCCCAGCCGCCGAGCGAGTCGCGCGCGTACTCCATGAAGGAGCCCAGTGCCGGCGCGGCGGTCGCCATCTCGCCGAGCATCCGCATCACCAGCACGACGAGCAGCCCGCCGATGGCGTAGGACAGCACGGCGGCCGGGCCCACCGTGTGGATCACCGCGCCGCTGCCGATGAACAGGCTCGCGCCGATGATGCCACCGAGGGCGATCATCCGGACGTGCCGCTGCCGCAGGTCGGGCCGCAGCCCGGACTTCGTCGCCAAGGTGCTACCTCCCCAGGGAGAACGTGGGTGGCGGAATTTTCGCACCCCGGCTCGGGCCGGTGCAGAATTTGCGCAACTTCAGCGGGTGAGGACCTCCGAGTTCCGCTGCACGACATACGCGCCGCCCAGCAGGATCACCGAGCCGAGCAGCTGCGGCCAGGCGAGCTCCTCGCCGAGCAGCACCCACGCCGCGGCTGTCGTGATCACCGGTTCGACCAGCCCGAGCACGCTCGCCACCGACGCGGGCAGGTGACGCAACGCCGAAATCCCGCAGACGTACGCGAGGACCGTCGCCACCAGCACCAGCAGGGTCAGCAGCAGCCACACCGGCGGGTGCCAGGCGCCGAACCCGACCGGCACGTCGAGCAGCCCGGCCGGCCACGTCCACGGCGGCGCGACGAAGCTGATCGCGACCGCGCCGATCACCATGCCCCAGGTGACCAGGCCCAGCGGGTCGATGCCGGCCACCGCGCGCTCGCCGAGCAGGAAGTACCCGGCCGAGCACAGCGCCGCGCCGAAACCGGCCAGCAGGCCGAGCCCGTCGAGGGTGACGCCCTCCCAGACCTGGGCGACCAGCGCGAGCCCGGCCATGGCCAGCGCGATACCGCCCCAGACCGCCCGCGGCAGCCGGTGCCGCCGCACGAACCGGACCCACAACGCGATGAGCACCGGCGAGACGAACTCCAGCAGGATGGCGATCCCGACCGGGATCCGCCCCGCGGCGACGAAGTAGAGCAACTGGACGCCGGCGACGCCGAGCAGGCCGTACCCGGCCAGGACGGGCAGCTCCGCCCGGCGCACCCGCAGCTTCCGCGGCGCCACCAGCGCCACCCCAGCGAGCAGCACGACGCCGGCCAGCGCGATCCGCGCCGCGGCCACCTGCTGCGGGGTGACCCCGGCGGACATCACGGACTTGCCCAGCGTGCCCGACGTGCTGAAGAACAGGGCCGCGAGGAGGACGAAGGTGGTCCCGCGGCCCCGGTGGGCGACCCGGGGCGGGGCGAGGACGGGGAGTTCGGTGGTCACCACCGCGACTGTAGGTGGCCCGGCGTCACCGCCGAAGCGATTATCCCGGTTATCCGCGTCACGGGACGCCGAGTCCGTTTCGTTACCTTCGGGCCGCAACCGGGCGGATGGGCAAGCGTCTTCCGGATGTCTCGAAAACGGGGGGCCCCGCGATTTCGTTCGGTGGGGTGAGTTTCTTTTTTGTCATTCTCGCACGCATTTGCCGTGCGATGAATCCTGGAGGGGAAATCATGCGAAGAGTTCTTGCCGCTGTCGGGGTGGCCGCCGGTTGCGTGCTGCTGTCGCCGGTCGTGGCGTCGGCCGCGGAAACGCCCACCGGCAACCCGACGTCGATGAAGGTCACGGTGTCGGGGAGCACGGTGACCATCGCGGGTACCTGTGTCACCAGTGGCGCCAAGGCCGAAGCGGGCTACGGCGTGCACCGCGGGCACGAGCCGATCGACACCGGCCTCATGAAGGCGAACGGGAAGAAGCAGTCCATCACGTTCACCGGGGTGCGGCCGGGCAACTACGAGGCCGCCATGTACTGCCACGAAGGGGGACCCGGCTCGGCCGGCGTCGTGCGGAACTTCACCGTCGGCAAGCCCGGCAAGCCGAAGCCCGCGCCGCAGGTCGCGGTGAAGCCGCAGGGTGCGCCGCAGACCGGCGGTGGCCCGGCCGACGAGGAATCCGCCGCCCCGGCGCTCCTCGCGGGTGGGGCGATCGCCCTCGTGGGTGCGGGTGGCGCCGTGGCCCTGCGCCGCCGAGCCGCGGCCCGGCGCTGATCCGGCGTCCGGGTGCCGCCGTCCGGCGGCACCCGGACTGTCCGAAAAGGACTCAAGCCGCGGCCCGCGGTCCGGTGAGTCCGTTTCGTTACGTTCGGCGGGCAACCGCCGGTCCGGCGCCGGGCGTCTCCAGGGTGTTTGACCTTCGCACGCATTCGCCGTGCGATGGATCCTGGAGGTGAAACAATGCGAAGAATTTCGCTCGCCGTCGGTGTTTCCACCGGTTGCGTGCTGCTGTCGCCGGTCGTGGCTTCGGCCGACGAACCGTACCCGGGAAAACCGACGACGATGAGTGTCTCGGTGTCGGGGAACTCGGTGACCATCAGGGGTACGTGTGCCGCCAGTGGGGTCGATGCCGAAGCGAGCTACGACGTTTACCGCGGCCAGGAACCGAAGCAGTCGGGTCTGATGACGAGGAACGGGAAGAGGTATTCCATCACGTTCACCGGGGTCTGGCCGGGGTACTACGTGGCCACCATGCACTGCCTCGACGGCGGCAACGGCAGCGGGTACCGGAACTTCACCGTCGGGATCCTCGACACGCCGACCCCCACCAAGCCGACGTCCACCAAGCCGGCGCCCACCAAGGCGAAGCCCGCGAAGCCGAAGCCCGCGCCGCAGGTCGCGGTGAAGCCGCACGGTGCGCCGCAGACCGGCGGTGGCCCGGCCGACGAGGAATCCGCCGCCCCGGCGGCCCGGGGCTGAACCGCGTCCGGGTGCCGCTCCGGTGGCACCCGGCAGTCACCCGGCGCGCTTCAGCCCGGTGGCGACGTGCGTGGTGACGGTGGCCAGCCGGCGGCCCTGCAGACGGAGGGCGTCGAGCGCGACGTCGTCCGGCGCCGCCGACTTGCGGGACACGAACGAGCCGCCGTACGGGTTGCCGGACGCCATGAGGTGCGGGTCGGTGTAGCCGAGCGGCACGACGATCGCGCCCCAATGGTAGAAGACGTTGTTGATCGCCAGCAGCGTCGACTCGAGGCCGCCGTGCGCGGTGGACGCCGTCGTGAACGACGTCGCGACCTTGTCCGCCAGCTTACCCTGCGCCCACAGTCCACCCGTGCTGTCCAAAAAGGACTTGAGCTGGGCGGCGGGCCCGCCGAACCGGGTCGGGCTGCCGACGGCGAGCCCGTCGGCCCACTCGAGGTCCTCGAGCGTGGCGAGATCGTGGTGCGGTCCGGCGTCGACCCAGGCCTGCCAGCGCGGGTTCCGCGCGATGGCCTCGGCGGGCACGGTCTCCGGCACGGTCCGCACCCGCACCTCGGCCCCGGTCTCGCGCGCGCCCTCGGCGAGCGATTCGGCGAGCGCGGCGGTGTTGCCGGTCGAGCTGTAGTAGACGACGAATATCCGTGTGCTCACGACGCCGACTCTAAGGGCGCCGGCCCGCGTGTCTCACAGTGCGGACGGCGGCTTCCAGGGGCTGACCGTGTCGGTCGGCCGCGTCGGGTCGTGGAACCGGGGCCGGTCGAGCTCGTCGCGGCGCAGCGGGACCAGGCCGTCGGTGATCGCCTGCATGATCTTCGCGTGCGCGCGCACCCCGGCGCCCGGCCGCAGCGCGTCGATGTCCGAGAGGTCGACGGGCTCGCCGAAGTGCACCCGGAACCGCGGCCGGCGCAGCGGCGCGCTCAGACCCGAGCGGGCCAGGGGGACGAGGTCGGCCGGGCCGTTCACCGTCTCGGTGCCCCAGTAGACGGCTTCGTGCGCGCCCCACTGGCTGATCGGGATCACCGGCACGCCCGCCGCGAGCGCCAGCCGCGCCGCGCCGGTCTTGCCGCGCTCCGGCCAAAGCCCCGGGTCGTGGCTGATCCGGCCTTCCGGGTAGACGATGATCGGCTCACGCGTGGTCTTCATCGCCTCGACGGCCTCGGCGAACTGCCCGACGGCGGTCCCGGCGTGCTTGCGGTCGACCCGCAGGTGCCCGCTGACCCGCAGCGCCGGTCCGATCACCGGCGCGTCCAGGATGCCCCCGGCCAGCATGAACCGCGGGTTGATGCCGATCCGCTTGCACGCGGCCATCAGCACGAACGCGTCGAACACGCCGATGTGGTTCGCGGCCATCAGCAGCGGCTTGCCCCGCAGCTGCGCGGGCACCCGGCCGGTGACGGTCAGCCGCCCGACCAGGTTCACCAGGCCCCGGTCGATGTTCAGCATGGTCCGCCAGATGGCGGGAGCACGGCGGGGCGGTTCGGCGGTGCGCAGCGCGAGCATGGGCAGAGCATGGCAGACGTCGATTTCACCCGTTTGCGCACTGGTCGGATGGGTTCACCCGGATGGCCGCTCAAGGGCGGATGTGAGGCAGAAGTTCACCCTGGGCCGAGAGTGGCGCGTGGGACGAACCGCCACGGCCGGTTACCGTAAACAGCATGGCTGGGTCGGCGACGAGGAAGAGAAGCACGGGAAGCGGCGCGAGAGGGGCAGCGGCGCGTAAGCCGCGTACACCCGCGAAGCCTCGTACGTCGTCCACTCGCAAGCCGCCACCCCGCGCGCGCCGCAAGACGCCCGGGATCTTCGGCAAGGGCGTCCGCGGGACGTGGAACCTGCTGGCCAAGGGCCTGGGCACGCTGGCCAGGACGGTCGGCCGCACCCGCGAGCTCGAGCCGGAACACCGCCGCGACGGACTCGCGCTGGGCCTGATCGCCCTGGCCATCGTCGCGGCCGTCGGCGTCTGGTGGCGGGCGGCCGGGCCGATCGGGGCCGGGGTGGAGATCGCCGCCCGGACCGTCCTCGGTGCCGGGGCCGTCACGCTGCCTTTGGTCCTGGTGGTCGTCGCCGTCGCGCTGATGCGGTCCGAGCCGCACCCGGAGACGCGGCCGCGGATGGTCGTCGGCACGATCATGGTCGTCCTGTCGGTGCTCGGGATGCTGCACATCTTCACCGCGCTGCCGGAGACCAACGACGGCCGGATGTACGCCGGCGGCATCGTCGGCGCCTTCTCCGGCGGCCTGCTCACCATGGGCGTCACCACCTGGGTCGCCGTGCCGCTGCTGATCCTCGCCCTCTTCTTCGGCGTGCTCGTGTTCACCGGCACGCCCGTCCGCGAGATCCCGAACCGGTTGCGGAACTGGGGCCTCGACGAAGACGAGCTCGCCGAGGCCGAGGCGCTGCGCAGCGGGTTCGCCACCGACGAGGAAAAGGTCACCGAATCCGACCCGAAGTCGGCGCGCCTGCGCAAGCCGTCGCGGCGGCGCCAGTCCGGTGACACCGGCGAGCAGCTCGACCTCGACGCCGCCCTCGCCGAGGCGCCGACGCCGATCAAGCCGCCCAAGGCCCTGCCCAAGCCGCCGCCGGTCGAGGTGCCCGAGAAGAAGCCGAAGAAGGCCCCGGAACCGCCGCTGGCGGTCACCCGCACGGTCGAGGGCGACTACCAGCTCCCGCCGCCCGACCTGCTGAAGCTCGGCGACGCGCCGAAGTCCCGCAGCAAGGCCAACGACGCCATGATCGAGGCGATCACCGGCGTGCTGGAGCAGTTCAACGTCGACGCGCAGGTCACCGGCTTCACCCGCGGCCCGACGGTGACCCGCTACGAGGTCGAGCTCGGCCCGGGCGTGAAGGTCGAGAAGATCACCGCGCTGACCAAGAACATCGCCTACGCGGTGGCCACGGACAACGTCCGCCTGCTGGCGCCGATCCCGGGCAAGTCCGCGGTCGGCATCGAGGTGCCGAACTCCGACCGCGAGATGGTCCGCCTGGGTGACGTCCTGCGGGCGCCGTCCACGGTCAAGGACAACCACCCGATGGTGATCGGCCTCGGCAAGGACATCGAGGGCCACTTCGTCACCGCGAACCTGACGAAGATGCCGCACCTGCTGGTCGCGGGTTCGACCGGGTCCGGTAAGTCCAGCTTCGTCAACTCGATGCTGGTGTCGCTGCTGGCGCGCTCGACGCCGGACGAGTGCCGGATGATCCTGATCGACCCGAAGATGGTCGAGCTGACGCCGTACGAGGGCATCCCGCACCTGATCACGCCCATCATCACCCAGCCGAAGAAGGCCGCCGCCGCGCTGGCCTGGCTGGTGGAGGAGATGGAGCAGCGCTACCAGGACATGCAGGTCAACAAGGTCCGGCACATCGACGACTACAACAAGAAGGTGAAGTCCGGCGAGATCACCGCGCCGCCGGGCTCCGAGCGCGAGTACCGGCCGTACCCGTACATCATGGCGATCGTCGACGAGCTCGCCGACCTGATGATGACCGCCCCGCGCGACGTCGAGGACGCGATCGTCCGGATCACCCAGAAGGCCCGTGCGGCGGGTATCCACCTGGTCCTGGCCACGCAGCGCCCGTCGGTCGACGTGGTGACGGGCCTGATCAAGACCAACGTGCCTTCGCGGCTCGCGTTCGCGACGTCGTCGCTGACCGACTCCCGGGTCATCCTCGACCAGCCGGGCGCGGAGAAGCTGATCGGCATGGGCGACGCGCTGTACCTGCCGATGGGCGCGGGCAAGCCGGTCCGCATCCAGGGCGCGTTCGTCGGCGACGAAGAGATCGCGGCGGTCGTCAACTACGCGAAGGAACAGGCGCAGCCGGACTACCAGGACGGCGTCACGGCGGCCAAGGCGGGCGAGAAGAAGGAGATCGACCCGGACATCGGCGACGACCTCGACGTCCTGCTGCAGGCGGCGGAGCTGATCGTGACGTCCCAGTTCGGCTCGACGTCGATGCTGCAGCGGAAGCTGCGCGTGGGCTTCGCCAAGGCGGGCCGGCTGATGGACCTGCTGGAGAGCCGGGGCGTGGTGGGCCCGTCGGAGGGGTCGAAGGCCCGCGACGTGCTGATCAAGCCGGAGGAACTGGAGTCGGTCCTGTACATGATCCGCGGCGGCGGCCCGGTCGACGCCGACGGCGGCGAGGACGACGAGTAACTGCCCCTGGCTGATGCTTCGAGCCGTTCTGTGCGGTTTACTGGTACGGATCGGCTTGAAGCATCGTCAGGGAGGTGGTCAGGGTGCTGCGGAGCTTCCGGCTCGGCAATCATCGTTCGTTCCGGGACGAGCAGGAGCTGCTCCTGATGCCCGCCTTGCCCGGGGACTCTCGTCCGGTGGTCCCGGTGGCCGCGGTGTACGGCGCCAACGCGTCCGGCAAGTCGAACCTGCTCGACGGGTTGTACACCATGAGGCAACTGGTGCGCTCGGACCTGCGAAGCACCACGTTGGAGGAAGGATGCCTTCAACAGCCGTTCCGCCTGGACCCGGCCAGCAAGGCGAAAGGTTCCACCTTCGTCGTCGAGCTCGTCCTTTCCGGGACGCCGTACACCTATGGTTTCGTCGTAGCGCGAGACGAGGTCATGGAAGAGTGGCTGTACTCGTACCCCGAGAAACGCAAGCGCCTCCTCTTCGAGCGGCAAGGCCGGATCGTCAAGTTCGGAAGTACCGTCGCCGATGTGAAGGCCAAACTCGAGCTGCTGGAGGAGATGGTGCGTCCCGACGCACTTTTCCTCAGCTTGTGCAGGCAACTGGCCATTGGCCCGCTGGTTCCTGTCTTCGACTGGTTTCGCAGCGGCATGCGCATGCCGTCGACCGCGAGATTCTCCCGACACATTCATCGTTCAGTGAGCTCATACCTGTCGAACGGTGATACCGCGCGACTAAGGCGGATGGTTGCGCTGCTCCAGGCCGCGGACGTCGGGATCGTCGACTTGGAGGTCAACGAAGTAAGTCGGTCAGTCGGGCTTCGAGACGATCAAGTCATGACACAGCGCGAGGTTGTTCTGTTGCACGGGGACACCCGAGAGCCGTTCGATCTGCACGAAGAATCTTCGGGCACTCGCAACTGGTTGGCTTTACTGCCCGCTGTACTGGAGGTGCTCGACTCCGGTTCGCTCTTGGTCGTCGACGAGATCGACGCCAGTCTTCATCCGTTGCTCACCGCGAAGCTGGTCGGCCTGTTCGCCGATGAGCGGATCAACGCGCAGCATGCTCAGCTGGTCTTCACGACGCACGACACGAGCCTCCTGGGTACCATGCTGGGCGATCAGGTGCTGGAGCGAGACCAGGTGTGGTTCGTCGAGCGCAACGCGGCGGGGGCCAGTGAGCTCTACCCGCTCACCGACTTCAAACCGCGGAACGATCAAAACATCGAACGCCGCTACCTCGGCGGGAGTTACGGGGCGGTTCCGGTGCTGGGCGACTTCTTCGAGGCGGCCGTGCGGAAATGACCAGGCGCGAGAACAGTGGCCGCCGACGGGCCGCCTTTCGAGAGCCGCGGTCACGTCTTCTCGTTGTGTGTGGCGCAGACCAGACCGAGCCGACTTACCTGGAGGGTTTGAAGCAGGCTCGACGGAATCCGGCTGTGACAGTCAAGGTGAAGGTGAAGCCGGCCGATCCTGACGCAGTGGTCCGTTACGCGGCCGGCATACGTGACCGAGCGGGCGACAGTTACGACGAGGTGTGGTGCGTCGTGGATGTCGATCAATTCGACGTTGCGAAAGCCGTGACCAGTGCTCGTCGGTCTCAAGTCAGCCTCGCCATCTCGAATCCGTGTTTCGAGTACTGGCTCCTTTTGCATTTCGAGTCCTGTATGGCGCCCTTGACCTGCTACAACGACGTCGCTAGACGGCTTCGAAGGTACGTGCCGGAGTATGACAAGTCCGCGCTCAAGTTCGCCGACTACGAGACAGGAGTCGAGGTGGCTGTCGAACGGGCTCGAAAGCCTCGTTACGCACCCGGCACCGAGCATCAGCGCAACCCGGCTACGGGTGTCTGGGTTCTTGTCGAGAAGATGCTCTGAACAGTGCAACCCGTACCCGCTCCCGTTCCGTCCTGATCACGTGGACCTACAGCGATTCGTAGCCGGACTGTTCGCCTTCGCCGTGCTCACGGTGGGTGCCGGGAGCACGGTCGCCGCCGCACCGGTTGCGCCCGCGGCGCCGGCGCCGTCGACGGTGAGCGCGCCCGCCGGGCAGGACGTCACCCTGCGGCTCGGCCAGGAGGTCGCGGTGCAGGGCAAGGACCTGACTGTGCGCTACACCAGGGTGGTGGCCGACTCGCGGTGCCGCCCGGGGATGCAGTGCGTGTGGCAGGGCGAGGCCACACTGGCGTTCCTGCTGAAGGAGCCCGGCCGCGGCGAGAGCACCACGGCCGAGCTGCACAGCGGCCCCCGTACCGGCCCGCAGGCGACGACGTTCGCGGCCAGCCGGATCGAGCTGGTGTCGGTGAGCGAGGACGCGGAGGAGGCGACCGTCCGGATCAGCTGAGCGGCGCGCTCAGCCGCCGAACTTGCGGACCGCCTGGTAGTACGTCCAGGCCGCCCCCTTGCAAGCGATGTTCGAGCCGCAGACGCTCTTGAGGTCGGTGTAGAGGTTGTCGTCGATCTTCAGCCGGTTCGCCGAGGTGAACCGGCCCTGCTTCTTGTAGTTGCGGTAGCCGAAGTCGTGCCGGTGGCAGCCGGGCAGGAACTGCCAGCCGAACGGCGTGTCCGGCGACCACGAACAGCCGTCCGACGACCAGTCGAGCTGGCCCGAGTAGGGCGCCTGGTTCCGGATCGACTCGAACCCGGACAGCGACGTCGAGAAGAGGTACTGGTCGGTGACCGCCGGAATGTCGACGGCCGCCGCGGTGCCGGCGCCCAGCAGGGCGCCCGCGCCGACAGAAACGGCCACCGTCACGGTGGCCCCCAGGTTCCGCAGTGTCGTGCGCATCGGTGTGTCCCTTGCCGATCGGGGGAGGGGTACCCGATCAGCTTCGGGCAGGGCCGTGGCGCACGTCACCGCCCGAAAGGAGGTTTTCACTCAGAGTTCGAGCAGCATGCGGGAATTTCCCAGGGTGTTGGGCTTGACGTAGGGCAGGTCGAGGAACTCGGCGACGCCGGTGTCGTGCGACCGCCGCATCTCCTCGTACACCTCGTGCGACACCGGGGTGCCGTCGATCTCCACGAAGCCGTGCCCGGCGAAGAAGCCGGTCTCGAAGGTCAGCACGAACAGCCGCTTGAGACCGAGCTCACGCGCTTCGTCGACCAGCCGGGCGACCAGCACCCGGCCGACGCCCTGGCCGCGGACGGCCTTGTCGACCACGACGGTGCGCAGCTCGGCGATGTCCTCCCAGAGCACGTGCAGCGCGGCCGCGCCGACCACGTCGTCACCCACTTCGGCGACCCAGAACTCCTGGACGTCCTCGTACAGCGTGACCAGGTCCTTCTCCAGCAGGACGCGGCCCGCGTCCGAGTCGACCAGGGCCTTGATCTTGCGGACGTCGGCGATCCGGGCGCGGCGGACGGTCGGGCGGGGCGAGTCGGACGGCACGATCGTCAACCCTGCCACACCGCCCGGCGCGCGCGGCGGCACAGCCGCTTTCGGGGTCCCCCCGGCCCGGTTGTCATGACCGGGCCACGCCGTCGTCGGCCCGCCCGGGACCGGCGGCTACCCTGAACGTCGTGCCTTCCCCTGCCACGGACCCAGCCGCCACCCGACGCGTCTCCCTGCTGACCCTGGGCTGCGCCCGCAACGAGGTCGACTCGGAGGAGCTGGCGGGCCGGCTCGCGGCCGGCGGCTGGGAGCTGGCGGCCGACCCCGAAGACTCCGACGTCGTGGTGGTCAACACCTGCGGCTTCGTCGAGTCGGCCAAAAAGGACTCCGTCGACACGCTGCTCGCCGCGTCCGACACGGGCAAGAAGGTCGTCGCCGTCGGCTGCATGGCCGAGCGCTACGGGCACGAGCTCGCCGACAGCCTGCCCGAGGCCGACGCGGTCCTGGGCTTCGACCACTACGCCGACCTGTCCGCCCGGCTCGACGACGTCGTCGCCGGCCGCAAGATCGCCTCGCACACGCCGGGCGACCGCCGCAAGCTGCTGCCGATCAGCCCGGTCGAGCGGCCCGCCGCCGCGGAGGCGGTCGAGGTCCCGGGCCACGCGCAGCACGGCTGGGGCCCGCGGGTGCTGCGCACGCGCCTCGACGACTCGCCGGTGGCGGCGCTGAAGATCGCCTCCGGCTGCGACCGGCGCTGCTCGTTCTGCGCGATCCCGTCGTTCCGCGGGTCGTTCGTCTCGCGGCAGCCCGACGAGATCGTCGCCGAGGCGATGTGGCTGGCCGGACACGGCGTCAAGGAACTGTTCCTGGTCAGCGAGAACTCGACGTCCTACGGCAAGGACTTCGGCCGCGACGGCGCCACCGCGCTGGAGCGGCTGCTGCCGCGCCTGGCGGAGATCGACGGCATCGAGCGCGTCCGCGTCTCCTACCTGCAACCGGCCGAGACGCGCCCGCAGCTGGTCAAGGCCATCGCGACCACACCGGGCGTCGCCGAGTACTTCGACCTGTCCTTCCAGCACTCCAGCGAGCAGGTGCTGCGCCGGATGCGCCGGTTCGGCTCGACGGACTCGTTCCTCGCGCTGTGCGAGCAGATCCGCGAGTACGCGCCCGAGGCGGGCATCCGGACCAACGTGATCGTCGGCTTCCCCGGCGAAACCGAGCACGACCTGAGCGAGCTCGAGCGGTTCCTGACGGGCGCGCGCCTCGACGCCGTGGGCGTCTTCGGCTACTCCGACGAGGACGGCACCGAGGCCGAGACCTTCGACGGCAAGCTCGACCCCGAGGTGGTCGCGGAACGCGTCACGCGGATCTCCGCGCTGGTCGAGGAGCTGACCACGCAGCGCGCCGAGGACCGGATCGGCACCTTCGTCGACGTCCTGGTGGAGCTGGACGACGACGGCGAGCTCACCGGCCGCGCCGCGCACCAGGCGCCGGAGGTCGACGGCGAGTGCGTCATCCTCGACGCCCCCGAGAAGACCCAGGTGGGTGACTTCCTGCGGTGCGAGGTCGTCGACTCGGCGGGCGTGGACCTGATCGTCCGCGCGGTACCGGACGCCGACCGGTGAGTGCGCTCCCCAGCGACGCCGCCGACGAGGGCCTGACCCACGAAGCCCACGCCCAGGTCCCCGAGCCGACCCCGGTCCCGACGCTCAACGTCGCGAACCTGCTGACGCTGTCGCGCCTGGTCCTGGTGCCGCTGTTCGTGCTGGCGCTGTTCGTCGGCGAAGGAAACGACACGACCTGGCGGGCCATCGCGACCGGGCTGTTCGCGGTCGCCTCGGCCACCGACCAGCTGGACGGCTGGGTCGCCCGCAAGTACGGCCTGATCACCGACTTCGGCAAGATCGCCGACCCGATCGCGGACAAGGCGCTGACCGGCGCGGCGCTGGTCGGGCTGAGCGTCCTCGGCGAGCTGGGCTGGTGGGTCACGATCGTCATCGCCGTGCGCGAGATCGGCGTCACGCTGCTGCGGTTCTGGGTGATCCGGCACGGCGTGATCCCGGCCAGCCGCGGCGGGAAGGCCAAGACGATGGCCCAGATCGCGGCGATCGTGGCGTACCTGCTGCCGCTGCCGGCCGGGGTGGACCCGGTGCGGTGGGCGTTGATGGGGCTGGCGCTGGTGCTGACCGTGGTGACCGGCGTCGACTACCTGGTGCGGGCGGTGCGGCTGCGGGCGGCCGGGCGCCGGGTCACCGGGAGCTGACGGTGGCCGACGAGCAGGCTGCCCGGGGAGCTGCGCCGGCCGGGCGGGTGAGCGCCGCCACCGGTGCTGAGCAGGCCGCCGCTCTCGTCGGCGCGCTGACCGCGCGGGGCGAGACCGTCGCGGCGGCCGAGTCGCTGACCGCCGGGCTCGTCTGCGCGACCCTGGCCCGGGTGCCCGGGGCGAGCGCGGCGCTGCGCGGCGGCCTGGTCGTCTACGCGACCGAGCTGAAGGCCGCCCTGGCCGGCGTCGACCCCGGCCTGCTGGCCGAGCACGGCGCCGTCCACCCCGAGGTGGCCGCCCAGCTGGCCGAGGGTGCCCGCGACCGGTGCGGCGCCACCTGGGGCCTCGGACTGACCGGTGTGGCCGGGCCGTCGGCGCAGGACGGCGTCGAACCGGGCACCGTGCACGTCGGGCTCGCCGGGCCGGGAACACGTACAGTCCGTACCCTGGCCTTGACCGGCGATCGAGACTTGATCAGGACCGAGTCGGTCTTGGCCGCGTTTGCCCTGCTCGGGGAACATCTGACGTGAAACACGCGTTCGCCCTTGGCGTACGTGCACACCAACTCCTGCGCCCGGGGCGCCGCTCTGGGTAACGTAGGGGGTACTTGTTCGGAAGGGAGGCGCGTGATGACCGTGCTTTTGCGTGAGGCGATCGGTGATCGGCTCCGTCATGCCCGCACCAATCAGCGTCGTACGCTGCGCGACATCTCCCGCGCCGCCAGGGTCAGCCTCGGCTACCTCTCGGAGGTCGAGCGCGGCCAGAAAGAGGCGTCGAGCGAGCTGCTGGCGTCCATCTGCCAGGCCCTGGACCTTCCGCTCGGCGAACTGCTGCACAACGTGGCGGCGGACGTTTCGGCGCTCGACAACGTCGAGGTCGCACCGGTCGACGAGCGGATCGTGGAGGGCGCACCCCGGGAGAAGCGGGGCGCCGAGGCCTCGGCAGCCGGGATCGAAGGCGGCCGCCTGATGTCCGAGCTGATCGGGAACGACCTCGCCGACCTGCGGGTTTCCCCGGCACCGCGGATGAACACGACGTTGCGGACGACGATCGGCCAGCCCAAGCTGGCCTCGACGATCGCCGCGTAGATTTTCGCGCACACGACTGCACGGCCCCGGGCAACCCGCCCGGGGCCGTCGGCGTTGTCTACGGGTAGTGATCGGGGTGATCCCTGAATTCGGCCGGGTCGCCTGGAATGGACGTGGCCGACCTGACACGATGGAACCCGACGCCGGGGTCGGAGCGTTGCATGAGCAGGGGAGCGACGCCCCACCCCGAGATCACTAAGGCCCGTGGGACGCAAGAAGGCAGGCGGAGGAGATGGCCAACCCGTTCGTGAAGTTCTGGAAGTACATGATGGCGGCGTTCTCGTCGAAGATCGACGAGCACGCCGACCCGAAGGTACAGATCCAGCAGGCCATCGAGGAGGCGCAGCGCAACCACCAGGCGCTGACGCAGCAGGCCGCCTCCGTGATCGGCAACCAGCGGCAGCTGGAGATGAAGCTCAACCGGCAGCTCGGCGAGGTCGAAAAGCTGCAGGCCTCCACCCGGCAGGCGCTGGTCCTCGCCGACGAGGCCCGCTCCAAGGGTGACGAGCAGAAGGCCACCGAGTTCGAGAACGCCGCGGAGAGCTTCGCGACGCAGCTCGTCACGGCCGAGCAGAGCATCGAGGACCTGAAGACGCTGCACGACCAGTCTCTGCAGGCCGCGGCCCAGGCCAAGAAGGCCGTGGAGCGCAACTCGCAGATGCTGCAGCAGAAGCTCGCCGAGCGCACGAAGCTGCTCTCGCAGCTGGAGCAGGCGAAGATGCAGGAGCAGGTCTCCGCTTCGCTCAACCAGATGAGCCAGCTGGCCGCGCCGGGCAACACGCCGTCGCTGGAAGAGGTCCGCGACAAGATCGAGAAGCGCTACACCACGGCGCTGGGCCAGGCCGAGCTCGCGCAGAACTCGGTCCAGGGCCGCATGATGGAGGTCCAGGCCTCCACCACGCAGATGGCCGGCCAGTCGCGGCTGCAGCAGATCCGTGCGTCGATGCACGGTGACTCGGTCGCGCAGGTGACCGACGGTGGCAAGACGGCTCCGGCGTCGAGCAGCCAGGCCGACATCCAGCGGGAAATCCAGGCACGCGTGCAGGCCGAGCAGGGCAAGAACCCGGCCTGACACCGAAGGGGGCGAGCACCATGGGGCAGCAGGGCAGACGCCGTGACTTCAGCGAGCTGAGCGCGAAGCTGGAGAAGCACATCGAGAAGCTGCCCGACTACGCGGTGCGCGCCCAGGAGAAGCTCCAAAAGGTGCAGAAGTACTTCCCGCCGGCCGACCAGGCCGGCGGGAAGCCCGCACCCCCGCAGCGCCCGAACCCGCTGCAGCGGCCGCCGGTCCGGCGTCCCGACATGACGGCCTCCCTGTCGTCGATGGCCAGCCAGGTCCCGGCGTTCGCCGAGGCCCGGGCCAAGTGGGACCGCTGGAACCACCCGGCCGCGAAGCTCGAACGCCGCAAGCGCCGGACGTCCCGCGCGCTGACGCTGTGGATCCTGCTGACGATCCTGTGCGGCGTCCTCACCGTGGCGGCCGGCATGGGCTGGCTCAGCCCCGCGGGCGCGGCGATGATGCCGCAGGCGATCACGGCGTTCGCCGGAGCCGTCGTGTTCGGCACGTTCAGCGTCCGCTCCGGCCTCAAGCTGCGCGAGCTCAAGCGCACCCCGATCCCGGCGGCTCCGGCCGGACCGCCACCGCTGCCGCCCGCCCGTTCGGCGGCCCGCGAGCCGATGGAACGGCTCGCCGAGTGCGAAGCCTCGCTGACGGAGCTGCTGCGCCAGCTGTCGGTGCCGTCCTCGCTGGGCACGGTCCCGGTCTCGGAGGTGTCCGTCGCGGACGCCCGCCAGACGGCGACGGAGGCGGCGGCCGCGTTGCGCGGCTTGGCGAGCCGCATCACGGCCATCGAGCGCGGCCGCGACTCGGCGCCCGCCCGCGAGAAGGCGGCCCTCGACGCGGCGGTGGCCAAGCTCCGCGAGCAGCTCGAAGACGGCCTCGAGGGCTACCGCGGCCTGGTCGCCGCGGCCGGCCACACGGTCGCCGCCGCCGGCGACGGCCTGGTGACGTCCAAGCAGGCCCTCACCGACGCCACCGACCGCCTGGCCGGCCTGGCCATGGCCCTCCGCGAACTCCCCTGACCCCGCAACTCACGTGATCCACGCCGGAAGCGGCGTGATCAAAGCCGGAACTCGGGTGCGCAGAGCCGGTACGTCTCCCATCACGCGAGTTCCGGGTTCCGTCACGTGAGTTCCGGCGTCAGTCACGGGGGATCCGGGCTGGGTCACCCGTGTTTCGGCCGTCGTCACCCGAATCGGGGCGGTATTGCGCCATTCGGATCTCGGACTCGGCCGTTCGAGGGCGGCCGGATGGCCCACACCGGCCTTCGTCACCCGGCGTGCGTGATCGTGCGTTTCACCCCGGCGTCGCGCCCTGTTCACCTTCCGGGGCCGAAACCCGGGCGTAATCGGAAACTGATGGCTACGGAAACGTCCGCGCCCTAACGTTTCTGTCATGCATGCCGAGGTGTCACTCGCCGGGAGGCCCGCCGTGGACTGAGGTTCGACGGCGCCGACCGTACACAGTGGACTTTCTCGACCGCCGAGGAAAGGACGCCCCGTGAACACGCTCCCGCCGGACCCGGATCCCGTGCCGATCACCCCGCCCACCGCCTCCCAGCGCGTCATCGCGGCCTTCGAACGCCTCACCGAGGCCGGCCGTCCCGAACTCTGGACCACCCTCCGCGCCGTCGAAGACGTCCTCGTCGACGCCAAGGCCGTCGACGAACGCGTCAAGGCCGGTGAAGGCCTGCCGCTGGCCGGCACGGTCATCGCCGTGCAGGACCTCATCGACGTCGCCGGCCAGCCGTCCGGGCACGGCGTCCCGGAGACCAGCGCCGCGGTCGTCACCCGGCTCACCGCCGCCGGTGCCGTCGTGCTCGGGAAGACCGGCGCCGCCCCGATCTCCAGCGCCTGGGACCGCACCAAGACCGGCGGCAACGGCGCCGCGGTCGCCGTCGCGCTCGGCGTCGTCGACCTGGCCCTGAGCACCGGAGGTGCCGTTCCGGCCGCGCTGAACGCCGTCGCCGCGGTGAAGCCGACGCGCGGCCTGCTGCCCGCCGCCGAGAACGTCTCCGTCTACGCGAACGGCCTGATCACGGCCCACCGCGCCCTCACACTGATGACCGGCGGCGACCGCTCCTGGCCCGCCGACGTCCGCCTCGGCGCCGGCGAGCACCCGCGGATCGCCTACCCCGCCGGCCTTCCCCTCGGCGAGGCGGCGAGCCTCGCGCTCAAGGCCGTCGTCGCCCGGCTGACCGCCGCGGGCGCCGTGCTGACGCCGATCTCCCTGCCCGAGCGGGGCTTCGACGGTTTCGACGCCCTCATCGTGCCCACTGTGCCGGAGCACCCGGGGATCGCCGAAACGCTGGCCGACCCGGCCGGCGTGGGCCACCGCCTGGCCGCCTGCACGGCTTTCGCGAACCTCCTCGACGTCGCCGCGGTGACCGTCCCGGTGCTGCCGGGCGACCGCCGCCCCTTCGGCGTCACCTTCCTGACGCGGGCGTTCGAAGACCAGATCGCCCTCGACCTGGCGGCCATCTGCACGGACGAGCCGATGACGCCCTACCCGGAGCCCGGCGAGGACGTCGTCGTGTTCGGCGCCCACCTGCGCGGCCAGCCGCTCAACGCCGACCTCACCGGTCTCGGCGCCCGCTTCACCGGACCGGTCCGGACCACCGAGGGCTACCGGATGGTGCTCCTGGACACCGAACCGCCGCAGCCGGGCGTCCTCGAGGGCAGCAGCACCCTCGAGGGCGAGCGCTGGCGCCTGTCCCCGGTCGCGTTCGAACGGTTCGCCGCCACGCTGAAGGAGCCGTTCGTGCTCGACCGCGTGGTGCTGGACGACGGCACCGCGCCCCTGGCCGTCCGGTGCCTCGCCGCGGAGGGGCCTGGTCTGGACCGCTACGACTCCTGGCGCGGCTACGTCCGGTTCGCGTCTACCGCCGGGCCGCGAGACCCCGGCTGACCCGGCGCACCAGGCCCGGCCCGTGCAGCGCGAAGCCCGTGTAGAGCTGCACGAGCGACGCACCGGCGTCGACGAGCCGGATGGCGTCGTCCGGGCCCATGATCCCGCCGACGCCGATGATCGGCAGGCGCCCGCCGGTGTGGTCGTGCACGAACCGCACGACCTCGGCCGCGCGGGTGGTCAGCGGCCGGCCGGACAGTCCTCCCGCCTGTCCGGCCAGGCCGCTTTCCGCGGCCGCGACGCCCTCGCGCGACAGCGTCGTGTTCGTGGCGATGATCCCGGCGACGCCGTGCTCGAGCGCGACCTCCAGCAGCTCGGCCAGCGCGTCGTCGGTCAGGTCGGGTGCGACCTTCACCAGCACCGGCGTGGGACGGCCCGCGCCGGCCAGCTCGGCCGACGTCGAACGCAGCTCGCCGAGCAGTTCGGCGAGCGCGGTGCGGTCCTGCAGCTGCCGCAGCCCCGGCGTGTTCGGCGAGCTGACGTTGATCGCGAAGTAGTCCGCGTACGGGTGGAGCGCGCGCAGCGAGAACCGGTAGTCCTCGACGGCGTCTTCGAGCGGCGTCACCTTCGACTTGCCGATGCTGATCCCCAGCGGCACACCGGGCTTCCCGTCGCGGGCGAGCTTGGCCGCGAGCGCTTCGGCGCCGTCGTTGTTGAAGCCCATGCGGTTGATCACCGCGTCGCTCGCGGGGAGCGTGAACAGCCGCGGCTTGGGGTTGCCCGGCTGCGCCAGGCGTGTCACGGTGCCGACCTCGACGAACCCGAAGCCCAGCGCGGGCCACGCCGGCAGCGCGCGGCCGTTCTTGTCCATCCCGGCGGCCAGGCCGACGCGGTTGGGGAACCGCAGGCCCAGCACGGTCACCGGGTCGTCGACGCGCAGCACGCCTCCCAGCGCGGGCGCGGCCTTCCCGAGCCGGGCCAGGACGCCGATCGTGCGCTCGTGCACCAGCTCGGGATCGTGGTAGGACAGCCGGTACAGCGCCGGGCGGACGATCTTGTCGAAGAACACGTCCCCATGCTGCCAAACCGCCCGGCCGCCGCTACCCGAGCGGGCACTTTCACGTGAAAGTGACCACTCAGTCGCGGTCCTTCCACTCGTCCTCGAGCATCGCGTAGATGAGCTCGTCGGTCCACTCGCCCTTGACGATCTCGTTCTCCCTGAGGTGCGCTTCCCGACGCATGCCGAGGCGTTCCATCAGCGCGGCGGACGCGGTGTTCCGGCCGTCGCAGCGGCCGATGATCCGGTGCAGGCCCAGGTCTTCGAAGCCCAGCCGCAACAGCTCGGTGGTCGCTTCGGCGGCCAGGCCCTTGCCGTGGTGGTCGGGGTGGAAGACGAACCCGATCTCGCCCTGGCGGTGTTCGCTGCTCAGCCACTCCAGGTTCAGGTCGCCGATCAGCTGGCCGGTCGCGGCCAGCTCGACCGCCACGGCCAGGAACTGCCCTTCCTTCGTCAAGGTCGAGCTGTGCACCCGTTTCGCGAGCGCGGCGGCCGATTCGGCGCGGCTGCGCGGGCCCCAGTACAGGTAGCGGGCCACGTCGGCGCGGGACTGGAAGGAGTTCAACGCGTCGAGGTCATCGGGCGTGAACGGGCGCAGGAGCAGGCGTGCCGTGGTGATCGGGTAGTCGGGCCTGAGCATGCGTCCAGGCTAGCGAGCTTCAGCCGTCCGGGGGACGGTACGGCGAAACGCTGATCGCCGGACGGTCGTCCTGCGACGCCGGGTGGCATGACCTGCACAGATGAGCGAAATAAAGGGACCCCCGGGGGTGCTCTCAAGCGCCGTCAAACGCCTGAGCCCGAGCCGGACTGGTGCTCGGGAACCCCGGGGGCACGGTGACTGCCTGGTATTCGCTATCAGGCACCACGTGAAGCAGGCGATGAGCCGAAGGTGGCTCGGTTGTATCGCTGCTCAAAGTCCTCCACGTACCATCCGCTAGCGGACAGTCACCTCACGAGTCCTGTTGGAATACAACTTAGGACCACCTCCTTTCTCGTGTACTGCCACGCTAGGTGAAGTCCGCGGTGCTGTGCAACGTCATTTCTGTGATCTCACTCCGCAGACGGCCTTTCCGCCGCTCGTCGAGGAAGGAGGCGTCGACCGCGCCCGCGTGAAGTACGGCTCGAACTGCGGCCGCCCGACGCCGGGTTCCGGACCGCCGAGCCCGAACGACACCAGGCCCGCGGGGCGTTCGCGCAGCGCGAACACGCCGTCGAGCACGTGGTTGTACCGCGTCACGTGAGCCGGCTTACTGCGGCGGGTACGGCCCTGTCTGGTCCTTCGGGCAGAACCACGTCGGCCGCCGCCGGACGTCCTGGCCCTGGGTGCGGACCAGCAGCTTGCCGCCGCAGCGGAAGCAGCCCTGCCGGGTGCGCTCGTACACCCAGTTCTTGCGGTTGCGGTCGAGGTGGCCGGTGGTGCTCTGGTCGAACCGCCCGGCGAGGGCGTTGGCCAGCAGCAGCCTGCGGGCCAGCGCCACCGTGCGCTCGGCGTCCACTTCGGACACCGGCGTCCACGGCGTCACCCCGAGCAGGAAGGCGATCTCGCACTTGTAGAGGTTCCCGACGCCCGCCATCACGCGCTGGTCCAGCAGCGCGAGACCGAGCTCGCGAGCCGGATCGGCGGTCAGGTTCGCGACCGCCAGCTCCAGGTGCTCGTCCGTCCACTTCGGATCCAGCAGGTCCGGGCCGAGGTGGGCGACGAGGTCGTGTTCCTTGCTGGTGGCCACGAATTTCAGGTCGTGGACGCGGAAGCCGATCACCTGGGCGTCGGCCGCGGTGAAGATCACGCGCGCGTGGTGGCCGGGGCGCCGCCACTTCGCGCCGGCGGGGTAGACGTCCCACATCCCGTCCATCATCAGGTGCGAATGCAGGGTCAGGTCGCCGGAAAAGCGGGTGAACAGGTGCTTCCCCACCGTTCCGACGCCGAGCACCTCGCGGCCGGAAAGGTCCACAGTGGCCAGTTGCGGTACGCGGAACTCGCCGCGCAGCAACGTCTTCCCGGTCATCGCCCTGGCGAAGCGCCGGGCGACCAGGAAGACGGTGTCACCTTCGGGCACGGCTCATCCCGCGGACTCGGACACCTCGGCCGGCGCCTCGGGGGTCTCCGGGGCGGGGCCTTCGGGCCAGTCGGGGCCGTCGGCTTCCTCGCCGGCGATGCGGTGCCGGCCCGCCCGGTTGGAGCGCAGGATCTTCGCCAGCACCATGTTGAACGTCAGCGCGATCTCCTGGGCACCCGGGGAGTGCCACTCGTGGATCGGGCTGCACGCGCCCTGGGCCTGCTGCACCGCGAGCCGGTCGGTGATCGCCGTCGGCATCACCAGCGAGCCGAAGTTCTCGCGCAGCTCGGCGATCCGGAACTGGTGCTCGTAGGACCGCACGCGCAGCTTGTTGACCAGCACGCCGATCGGGCGCAGCTCCGGGTTGAGCTCCTTGCGGATCTTCTCGATCGCCTCCAGCGCCCGGGACGCGCCGGCGACGGCGTACATCGTGGGCTCGGTCACGATCAGCGCGCTGTCCGCGGCGACCAGCGCCGACTTCGTCAGGCGGCCCAGCGACGGCGGGCAGTCGAGGATCACCAGCTCGTACGGCGTTTCCCGCAGCGATGTGCGGTGCAGCTCGTCCAGCGCGCGCGAGAAGTTCGCCAGTCGCTCGCTGTCGGCGTCCGGGTCGTTGAGCAGCTCCAGCTCTTCGGTGCCGACGAGCACGTCGACGTCCTCGCTCCAGACACTGGGAGCGATCGCCCGCTCCAGCATTTCCCGGGTCGGGGTCTCGAGCACGTCCGCGAGGGTGGCGTCGGTGTAGGGCGGGTCGAGCGAGGTGGTGGCGTTGCCCTGCGGGTCGAGGTCGACCACCAGCGTCCGCGTGCCCCTACGCAAGGCGGCGGACGCGATACCGAGAGCGACCGTCGTCTTGCCGACGCCTCCCTTGAGGCTGAGTACGGCGACCGTGTGCACGTTCACCAGCCTACGGGTGCGGGCGGGCGGCGCCGCCGGGCAAGGGCCGTTCACTCGAAGGGAGGAGGCCGGGAGGCGGGCGGGGGCGGGCACTACCCTGTGCGACATGAAGACGGAGACCGTGGCCGCCCGGGGTTCGGGTGCCGTCCGCCGGGTGCTCGAGGCCGAACTCGCGGCCGCACGCGCCCGGGGCGCCGAGCACCCCCGCGTCGTCGACGTGGGCGGCGGCAGCGGGGGCTGGGCGGTGCCGTTCGCGGCGGCGGGCTGCCGGGTGACGGTCGTCGAGCCGAGCCCTAACGCACTGGCCACGCTGCAGCGCCGGGCCGAGGAGGAGGGCGTCTCCGAGCTGATCACGGTGATCGCGGACGACTCCGACGCGCTGGGCCGGTACGTCGAGGCCGGCTCGGCCGATCTGGTGCTGGCGCACGGGCTGCTGGAGATCGTCGACGACCCGGCCGCGGTGCTCTCGGCACTGGCCACGGCGGTCGCGCCCGGCGGCGCGGTGTCGGTGCTGGTGGCGAACCGGCACGCGGCGGCGTTCCACCGCGCCCTCGCGGGCCGGGTCGGCGAGGCCCGGCAGCTGCTCGAGAGCGCCGACGGGGTCATCGCGGGCGACACGGTGCAGCGCCGCTTCTCCACCGCCGGTCTGCGTGCCGACCTGGAGGCCGCCGGCCTCGAAGTGACCCTGCTGCAGGGCGACCGGGTGATCTCGGACCTGGTCACCGGCGACGTCCGGGACGACGAGCTGGCGGAGTTCGAGCGGGCGGCGGCGGGGACGCCGGTGCTGCGGGACATCGCCGGCCGGCTGCACGCGGTGGCGCGCCCGGCCTGACCTGCTTTTTCACCGGCCGTCTGAGACTCGCGGGCTCCGCCGCCCGGCCCTCCGGAAATTGTCGGGGGTGGCCGGTAACGTCCTCGGCGTGGGGCGAAATGCTGAGCTGCCGGGCGGGATGGCCCGGTTCCGTGTCCGGCCGGGTGAGCCGGTGCCGGACGACGCCGGGTGCGGGATGCTGCACGTCGACATGGACGCGTTCTTCGTGTCGGTCGAGCTGCGGACCCGGCCCGAGCTGGCGGACAAGCCGGTCGTGGTGTCCGGGGGCGGGCCCCGGGCCGTCGTCGCCGCGGCGAACTACCCGGCGCGGAAGTTCGGCGTGCGCTCGGCCATGCCGTTCTCGACGGCGAAGCGGCTGTGCCCGCACCTGATCAACATCCCGCCGACCGGGGGGCTCTACAGCTCGGTGTCCCGCGGGGTCATGGGGATCTTCCGGGAGCTGACGCCCCTGGTCGAGCCGCTCAGCCTGGACGAAGCATTCCTCGACGTCAGCGGCGCGTTGCGGCGGCTGGGCGCCACGCCGGCCGCGCTGGGCGAACAAATTCGTTCGCGGGTCGCGGCCGAACACGGGATCACCTGCTCGGTGGGGGTGGCGAAGGTCAAGTTCGTCGCGAAGCTGGCGTCGGGGATGGCGAAGCCGGACGGCGTGGTCGTCGTGCCGGCGGCGGAGACGCTGGACTTCCTGCACCCGCTGCCGGTGTCGGCGCTGTGGGGCGTCGGCGCGCGGACCGAGGAGCACCTGCGGCGCCTGGGCCTGGCGACGATCGCCGACGTCGCCACGTTCCCGCCGGAGCGGCTGAAGAAATCGCTGGGGACCGCGATCGGCGAGCACCTGTACCGGCTCGCGCACGGGGTGGACGAGCGGGCGGTGGTGGTCGATTCGCCGGAGAAGTCGATCGGGGCGGAGCACACGTTCGACGTCGACCGGCACGACCGGGCGTCGCTGGGGCTGGAGCTGCTTCGCCTGTCCGAGCGGGTCGGGGCGACGTTGCGGGCGCGAGGGGTGCGCGGCCGGACGGTCTCGATCAAGGTGCGGTTCGCGGACTTCCGGACGATCACGCGGGCCCGCACGCTGGTTTCGGCGACGGACGTGGCGCGCGAGATCCACGCGGTGGCCGTGGCGCTGCTCGCCGAGCACGCGCCGACCGGGGCGGTGCGGCTGATCGGCGTCCGCGTCGAAGGGCTGGACACGGGGGAGGCGGGGGAGCAGCTGGTGTTCGACTCGCCGGCACCGCGCTGGCGGGACGCGGAGGTGGCGGCCGACGTCGCGCGGTCGAAGTTCGGGTCGGCGGCGATACGGCCCGCGTCGCTGCTGGGGCCGCGGGAGAACGGACGGTGATCTTCGGCTTGGTGACCTTCCCCCACAATGGCGGCGGGGCGGCAAAACGGTCACGATCGGCGACGGTGACCGTCCGCAACCCCCGTCGGGCGGGATTTAGCCCAATTCGATCCCTACTGGATGCGGGATCGGGTAGTCGTGCGGGCGTGGGCCTCGTATCCTGGACAGTGCCACCCCGCCTGGGGTTGGCTGTTGGGTCCAGGACGTTGCGCGGCCCGGCGCCCGCGACAGCTGTGCCGGAGGAGGAAAGATGCCACTCTCCGAGCATGAGCAGCGGCTGCTCGATCAGATCGAGCGCGAGCTCTATGCCGAGGACCCCAAGTTCGCATCCACGGTGCGTGGCACCCGGTTGCGTCGCCCCGCTCGCCGACGGCGTATTCAGGGCATCGCCCTGTTCGTAGTGGGCGTGGCCCTGCTGGTGCTGGGCGTGGTGGTGCCGCAGTTCCGGGTGGCCGACATCCCGCTGATCAGCGTGCTCGGGTTCCTCGTGATGTTCTTCGGAGTCATGATGGCCGTCACATCGATTCGGCACGGCGCCGACGGAGACGGCAAGGGCGGTGGACCGGGTGCGCGCGGTGGAAAGCCATCGGGTCGCCGGAGTTCCTTCACCCAGAGGATGGAGGAGCGCTTCCGCCAGCGCTTCGAGGAGCAGTAGAGCGGAAAGACCAAAGAGATCCGCGTCCCACCGAACGGGGGGACGCGGATCTTCTTGTGTGCTCACCCACCCCAGCCCGGGTCTTTCGGCGCGCGGTAACAGTAGGTGACCCCCACCCGGGTGACGCCGCCGCTCACCTCGCACCGGCACTCGCGTGCGCCGAGGGGCATCTCCCGTGACTGAGGAGGCATCTCCCGTGATGGGAGAGGCATCTCGCGTGTCTGGAGGGGCATCTCTCGTGACTGGAGGGGCATCAGGATGATGCCCGGCTGATCACGCGTGATGCCCCTCCAGACACACGTGATGCCTTGCGGATCACGGGTGATGCCTTTTCCGCGGGAGTGTCGCCGGGAGCGGGGGTCAGTCGCGGTTGCGGAAGACCGAGCGGGGGAAGAGCTTGCCCTTCCACGAGAGCGGCGCGTTGCGGCGAAGGCTTCGCCGCAGGCCGTCGAAGGCCGGGGGGAGGTCCGGCTGGGGGGCGTCGTCCTCGCCGTACCACGATCGCTCCAGGACGCCGATGACCGTCCTCAGGCTCTCGCGGCCTTCGTCGTCGAGGTGGTGCTTCGCCGCCAGCTTCTGGCTTGCTACGCGAACCGTGTCGCTGCTCGGGATCGGCAAGCCGCGGTCCGCGCACTCCGCGCGCAGCTCCGCCCATGCCGCGTCGGCCGCTCCCGACTGCTGCTGGACGATGCGCTGCAGGCGCCGTCGGCGAACCGCCTCGCGGGCCAGTGCCGGGCCCGCCGCCGCGAGCAGCAGGACCACCACCACCAAGCCGAGCCACCAGGCCACCGTCGCCGCCAGGAGGCCGACCGCGATGATCCACAACCCCGCCGCCACCAGGGGCAGCCAGCCGAGCAGCGCCTGGAACCGGGATGGTGCCGCCGCCGGGGCCCGGACCAAGAGCGAGCCCTCGCTGCGGTCGCCTGCCGCAGACCCGGACGACGGGGCCGGACCGGCGCGGCCGGGGTTCAGCACCCGGCGCAGCAGCGCCGCGGCGATCAGCGCGGCCGCGCCCAGCGCCGCGAGCGCCAGGGCGATGTTGAACAGCCAATCGTCGCCGCCCGAAGTGTCCTTCGCCGCCTGGGGCGGGAGGTTCGGTTCGTTGTCGCGCGGGACGCCGGTGGGCGCCGCGCTCGACTGGACCGTGCTCGGCGCCACCTGGGTGTCGTCCGGCTGGTTGCCGTTCTGCGGGCCGGCCTGCAGGTACGACGGGGTGATGCCGCGGCCGTCGGACAGCGGCGTCGGGTCGAACGTCACCCAGCCCTTGTCGCCGAAGTACGCCTCGACCCACGCGTGGGCGTCCTGGGTGGTGATCGACAGGTAGTCGTTGACCTGCACACCCGGGGTGAAGCCGATCGCCACCCGCGACGGGATGCCCGCCACGCGCAGCATCACGGCCATCGCCGACGCGAACTGCTCGCAGAACCCGCGCTTGCCCTTGAGGATGAAGTCGGCGAGCGCGTCGGCGTCGTTCGCCGGCGCGGTTTTGGTGTCGTAGACGAAGCCTTGCTGCGCCGTGAAATAGCGCCAGATCGCCGAGGCCCGGTCGAAGTCGTTGGAAGCACCGGCGATCAGCTGCTCGGTCTTCGTGCGGACGCGCTGGTCGACCTGGTCGATCTGGAGGTAGCGCGGCGGCAGGTCGTCGGCCCGCGAGGTGACGCGCAGCTCGGCGGCCGTCGGTTCCTTCAGCGACGCGTATTCGGTGTACGCCGGCGGCGATTCGCTGCGGGTGGTGAACACCGTGCCGCTGACCTGGTCGTAGAGGTAGCTGGTGCCGGCGCCGTCGATCACGCGCGGCGCGCCGTACACGGGCAGCCAGTTGTCGCGCCAGCTCGTCGGCTCGACGTCGATGCGGCGCGCGGTGCCGGTGCCGTCGTCGCCCGGGGCGGGCGGCAGCTGCGGCCCGACCGGGATGCCCTGCTGCGAACGGCCTTCGTCGTGCAGGCCCCAGCCCTTGTTGGGGTAGAAGGTGTCCAGCGTCATCGCGCGCAGCAGCCGCCGGTCGGTGCCGAGGCCGCGGACCTTGAACAATTCGCGGTTGGAGCCCTGGTCGAGCATGCCGCGCAGCTCGGTGAACGGCTGGATGCCGAAGCCGCCGGAGCCCGTCCCGGGGCCGTTGCCGCCGTCGCCGAACGGCATCCGCCCGACCGTGCCGACCCACGTGATCGCCCCGCCCAGCAGGCCGAGCACGATCGCCGCGCAGACGACCGCGACCGGCGCGGACAGCACGGCCGGTTTGCCGCTGCGGCCCGGGGCCTCTCGGGTGCGCCAGCGGCGGTGCCGGTGGTTGCCGTCGACGGCCAGCAGGGCGGCGAACGCGGCGCCGCCGAGCAGGAACGTCCACCACGGCAGCATTTCCCCGCTGAGCGCGGCCGGCACGGCGTAGACGCACAGCAGCACGAGCCCGGTGGCCGCGGGCGCGGCGGCGGCCACGGTCAGCGTGTCGACGAGGACGGCGACCAGCCCGATCAGGATGGTGACGAGGCACAGGATCGGCTGGCTGCCCTCGACCGGCGGCAGCCCGACGCGGATCTGCTCGGCGGCGGCCGACAGCGTGGTCCCGATCTCGGAAAACGCTTCCGGGCCGGGGATGACCTGGAGGATGCCGTGCGTGGTGAACGCGCCGGTGACGAGGAAGAGCAGGACGAGCAGCTGCCCGAAGCCGACCAGGACGGTCGGCACCTGCAGCGAGCGCAGGGCGAGCCCGGTGGCCCCGATCAGCAGGACGGCGACGAAGAGGTAGCCGAACCAGGCCAGCCCGGAGACGACGCTGGTGACCGAGGTGGCGGCGCAGAGGGTGGCGACGCCGGCGGCCACGGGGGCGAGGATGCTGCTGCGCCAGGCGGAAAGCGGACGCTCGGGCCGCGGCGCGGGCCGCTCGAACTTCCGCGGCGGTGCGGCAGTGCTCATGGCCTGCTCCCGATCGAGATCCTGCGGCGGATGGCGGTGCGCGGTGCCGTGGGGTGGGTCGTGTTTGGCGGGGTGGTGGCGCGCGGTGCCGTGGGGCGAGTCGTGTTTGGCGGGGTGGCGGTGCGCGGTGCCGGGCGGGCCGGGTTTGCCGGGGTGGTGATGCGCGGTGCCGCCGGGCGGGTTGTGTTCGGCGGGGTGGCAGTGCGCCGGGCCGCGGGGCTAGTCGTGTCCGGTGGGTCGGCGGCACGCTGGGCCGCGGGACCGCGGACGGTTCGGCACGCCTCGATGCCGCTCATCGCGGCCCTCCGATCAACGTCCCACGGCGGGCGCCGCTGCGGCACAACTCCGCCCACACCTGTGGCATCGGCGAACCCGGCCCCGCGACGATCACGCCCCATCCCGCCGCGCGCAGCAACGCCGCCGAGTCCTCCGTCGCCGCGGCCCTCTGCTCGGGCGCCGAAACCCCCGCCGACCAGGTCGGTGTGTCCAGCAGGACCGCGAGGCTCCTGATGCCGCGCGGGCGGTACTGGGCCAGCTCGTGCACCGCCTCCGTGCTCACCGTGCCGAGCACGGCGATCAGCTCCTGGCCCTCGGCCGGGTCGCGGGCCAGGGTGATGTCGCGCTGGTGCGCGGGCTGCAGGGCCGCCAGCGCGTCGAGCACGACGTGGTCGTAGTGGTCGCCGCCGTCGCCCGGGGTGTCCGCCAGGGTGACGCCGTGCTCGCTCACCAGGCGGACCCGGTGACCCGCGCGGCGCAGGTGCAGGGCCGCCGAGGCGGCGAACGACACCGCCCACTCCAGGCTCGCCGCCGGGCCGCTGCCGTGGTGGGCGGCCGCGCGGTGGTCGAGCAGCACCGTCGTGCCGCCGCGCCACGGGCGTTCCTCCACGCGGACCATGATCTCGTCGCGGCGGGCCGTGGAGCGCCAGTGCACCTTGCGCAGGTCGTCGCCCTGGCGGTACTGGCGGACGATCACGTCGGCCTCGCCCTGGCCGGCGTGCAGCCGGACCGTTCCGTCGTCGCCGACGCCGATGCCCGCGCCGCTCGGCAGGCCCCACAGCGGGACCACGCGCGGCACCACGACCAGCCGCGAGTGCCCGATCAGCTCGCGCTCGAACTCGCACAGCCCGAACGGGTCGGTGATGGTCGCGCGCAGCGGGCCGACCTGCTGGATCCCGCGCAGCACCGGCTGCAGCGGGTAACGCAGGGCGACGCGCCGGTCGTGCGGGAGCCGCTCGACGACGAACCGCGGCCGCGAACCCAGCGCGTACGGCACCCCGTCCTCGAGGAGGATCTCACCGGCGGGCAGCCGTCCGCTGCGCCACAGCTCCAGCTGCACCTCGCCGTTGCCGCCGACCGCGACCCGTTGCGGGCGCAGGGTGCGGGTGGCGCCGATGCGCAGCCGCGTCGCCGAGATGAACGCGGCGACCAGCAGCGGCAGCGCCACCACGAACACCGCGACCCGCAGCAGGTCGCGTTCGTTGAGCACGAACGAGCACACCGCGGCGGCGATCCCCGCGGCCAGGAGGCAGCGGCCGCGGGTGGTCAGGCCGGACAGGGCACGCAGCATGCGGTTCTCTTCCTTCGGCGGAAAGCTAGGGCCGGGTGCCCTGCGGCACCGGCACCCGGTGCAGCACCGCGCGCACGACGTCGGTGGCCGACCGGCGGGCCGCGTGGGCCTCGGTGGTCAGCACCAGGCGGTGCGCCAGGACCGGGACCGCCACCGTGTGGAGGTCGTCCGGCACGACGTAGTCACGGCCCGAGAGCGCGGCCTGGGCCCGCGCCGCGCGGACGAGGTGCAGCGTGGCCCGCGGGGACGCGCCGAGCCGGATCTCCGGGACGCCCCGGGTGGCCGCGACGACGTCGACGGCGTACCGGCGGACCTCCGGCGCGATGTGCACGCCGCGGACCGTCTCGATCAGCCGGTGCACGGTCACGCCGTCGGACACCGGCTGCAGGTCTTCGAGGGGGTTGTGGCCGGCGTGCTCGTCGACCATGGCCAGCTCGGCCTGCTGGTCGGGGTAGCCGATGGAGACGCGCGCGGTGAACCGGTCACGCTGGGCCTCGGGGAGGGCGTAGGTGCCTTCCATCTCGATCGGGTTCTGGGTCGCGATGACCATGAACGGCTGCTCGAGGCGGTAGGTCGAGGTGTCGACGGTGACCTGGTGCTCTTCCATGCACTCCAGCAGCGCCGACTGCGTCTTCGGCGAGGCGCGGTTGATCTCGTCGCCCACCACGATGTTCGCGAACACCGGGCCGGGGCGGAAGTCGAACTCGCCGGACTGGCGGTTGTAGATGGAGACGCCGGTGACGTCGCTCGGCAGCAGGTCCGGGGTGAACTGGATGCGGCTGACCGTGCAGTCGATCGACCGGGCCAGCGCCTTGGCCAGCGACGTCTTCCCGACGCCGGGCACGTCTTCGACCAGGAGGTGACCTTCGGCGAGCAGCGTGACCAGCGCGATCCGGATGACGTCGGGCTTGCCGACCAGCACGCGTTCGACGTTGGCGGCGATCCGTCGCGCGGTGTCGTGCAGCTCGTCCAGTGGCACTCTGCCGGGGTGGGCGTGGACCCGGCCGTTGCCCGAGGGCTCCGCCGGATAAGGCGGCCGCCCGGATGCCTGCTCGCCCGATCCGGGCGCGGCAGACTGGATTCTCGACGTCACTCGACCTCCTGGTGGCGCATGGCCGCGCGCATTGTGCGCACCGCCGGGCCGAACGGCCCCCTCGCTGCTGTCCGCGCGCAGCGACCAGCCTTCCACCCAGTGTGTCAAACCCGGGCGAACCGGGGGCTGGAACCCCGCGATGACACTGCGCAAGCAGCGACGATACCTCGAACGGGTGAGTATTCACCCGATTCTGGGTGCTCCCGCTGACACCCTGCTCTGTCGTATGCTGCGGTTCGAGGTCGCCCGGCTACGGAGAGGCGTAACCGCTTATGAGCGAGCTGCGAACCCAGCCGCCGTTCGACGTCCGTGGCTTCGCGGTCGCGCCCGAACTGGCCACGGACGCCTACGCGAAGCTCGGACGGCTGCAGGACGTCGTGGGCGAGATGGTCCGCGAAGCCAAGGTGCTCGGCCGGAGCGTGCCGCTGGGCGGGGGGTACGCCGGGGAGATCGGCGAGTTCATGGCGGAGTACGGCATCGGCGGGCAGGGCTCGGCGGTGCAGGAGCTGACGGCGTTCGGCAAGGAGCTCGAGACCCTCAAGGAGCGGATCGGCGAGGCGCTGGCGAAGTACCAGCACGCGGACGAGCAGGCGGCCGAAGGCGTGGACTGCACGGGTGGGTGAGCGGGTGAACGTGCGGGGCCGTGGAGTGGCGTGCGGGCTTCTCCTCTTCTCCCTTGCCGCGTGCGGGCAGCAGACCGTGGCGCCGGGCGCCGTCGGGCACACCTCCGCCCAGGCGACCGCTTCGGCCGTCCCGCCGCCGTCCGCTTCGCCGACCGGTCTCGCCGGGCTCGACCCGTGCACCCTGCTCTCCCCGCAGGACCGGTCGGCCGCCGGCGTCAACGTGCTGGGGAAGCCCAAGGACATCGCCGGGGCGCGGGCCTGCGACTGGACCGTGCCCGGCAACTTCGGCGTCACCGTCACCTTCGACGAGAAACACGGCTTGACCGACCTCGACGTCGCCAAGAAGAACGTCACCAAGACGACGGTCGGCCGCCACCCCGCGCTGAAGGTCGCCGACAAGAAGGCCGCCGACGGCACCTGTGCCGTCCTGCTCGGCATCGGCGACGGTGCCAGCGTCCAGATCGACGTCAGCAACACCGGCTTCTCGGACACCCCGCTCGCGTGCCGCCGCGCGGGCACGGTGGCCGGGCTCGTCGAACCCGAGCTGCCCTGACAGGAGGTGCGCCGTGCCCGAACCACCCGTGCCCACCGCGCGGTACGAGGCCTACAGCCACGAGGCGATGGCCGCGGAGGTCGAGCGCGGCAACGACCCCGTCGCCGCCGGGGAAGCCGGCGCGCGCTGGGACGGGCTGGCGAAACGGCTGCAGGAGTCCACCGCCGACGTCGCCGCACTGGTCGCCTCCTCGGACGAGCACTGGCGTGGCCAGGCGGGTGACGCGGCGCGGGCGGCGCTGGGCCGGGCCGCGAAGTGGCTTTCGCACTCCGCCGCCGTCTCGGCGTCGGTCGGCCGGGCGGTCGGGGCGCAGGCCGAGGTGGCCGCGCGGGCCAGGGCCGACATGCCGCCGCCGGTGACCTACGACCCGGCGTCGATGATCCGCGACGCCGCGTCCAGCGGGAACGTGCTCGTCCTCGCCGGGCTGGCCGGGGAGATGGCGGCCCGCCGCGCCGAAGCCGAGGCCGCGCGGCAGAAGGCCATCGACGTCCTGCGGACGCGGGACACCGCGCTGCGCGGGCACGTGCCCGCCGAGACCTTCCCCGTCCCGCCGGCGCTGGGGCGGGCTTGATCCGGGTTTCGGCGTCGGCGTTCGACATCCTCTGGACCGACCTCGGCCACGACCGCCCGCCGGAACCGCTGAGCGTCCGCAGCGTCGGGGTCACCGACGCCGAACGCGCCGAAGTGCGCGAGGCCGTCTACGAGAACCTGGCTTCGCGGGGCCTTTATGACGGGTCCCGGCTGGAGCCGGCTCTGGCCGCGCGGCTGGACCTGCTCGCGGACGCCGAGGTGTACGTCGCGTGCGAGGCGCTGGCGGACATGACGTCGGCGACACCGTTCCGCGCGGTGACGGCGGCCCGCGGCCGCCGCGGCGTCCTGGCGACCCAGCCGGAGCAGACGATCGGACTGGACTCGATCCGCGAAGGTGAGCTCGGCACGGCGATCGTCGACGTCCTGCCGGAGCTGTCGGCGGGCCCCGGCTACGGCATCAGCCTCCCGGCGTCGACCCTCTCGGGGGACTCGGACGCCGTGTCGGGAGCGACGTCGGCGCAGCTCGAGGAGGTCCGGGCCATCCAGGCGCGGCCGGTGTACGCGGCGGGGCAGTTCAGCGTGAGCCGCCGGTCGGCGTCGGGGCGGGTGGCGCGGGTGGGCGGGCTGACGTGGTTCGACACGGACGTCGGCGCGTACTGCGCGACGAAGACCGCGGGCCGGGGCGGGACGGAGTGGGTGACGGTCAGCCCGGTCGACAGCACCCGCCTCGCGGCACGGGTCACGGCGCTCCTCAGCCCGGAAGACTGAGCGCCGAGGGGCATCACGCGTGATTGGGGAGGCATCACGCGTGATTGGAGGGTCATCTCGCGTGATTGGAGGGGCATCGCGCGTGGTGGGACGGTCGGCTCGGACCGGCGGTGTGATGCCCCGCGGGTCACGGGTGATGCCGCGCGGGTCACGGGTGATGCCCCGTGGGTCACGGGTGGTGATGCCTGGCTGGGCACGCGGGTCGCGCCGAGGTTCGCCGGGCTCCCCACTGGGCCCCACCCTGGCTCCCCACTGGGGCCCACCTTGGCTCCCCACTTTGACCCACCGGGGGACTTGGAGGGGGTGGAGGGTTCTTTCGCGGCCGTTATGCGGACGCGTGGGGAACAGCTGAGGTTGCTCCGGGTCCCTGCGTGGGGGATCTTGGCCACCGTCCCCCACCACAGCCCCCACCAGGCCCCACCCTGCTGACCTGCGCAAACGGAACACTCGACGGAGTGGTCTGCCCGTTTGTCGCGTTGACTGTGGTGAAAAGTGGGGTACGGTGGTGGCCAGTGGGGCGGAAGGGAAGCCCCGTGGCCGTCCGGGGTGGTTCGCCACCGTGGACGGTAGGGAGGTGGAGGCCGTGTTCCTCGGCACCCACACCCCGAAGCTGGACGACAAGGGGCGGCTCGCGCTGCCCGCGAAGTTCCGTGACGCCTTGGCGGGTGGGCTGATGGTCACCAAGGGGCAGGACCACTGCCTCTTCATCTTCCCCCGCGCCGAATTCGAGCAGATGGCGCGCAAGGTCGCCGAGGCCCCGTTCACGAACGAGGCGGTTCGGGCCTACCAGCGCTACCTGTTCGCCGGCACGGACGAGCAACGCCCGGACGGGCAGGGGCGCATCACCATCGCGCCCGAGCTCCGACGGTACGCAGGACTCAGCAAGGAGTGCGTGGTGATCGGGGCGATCACCAGGCTGGAGATCTGGGACGCCCAAGCGTGGCAGGCGTACCTGGAGGAGCACGAAGACAGCTACGCGAAGGCTCGAGAGGAAGTACTGCCGGGCGTCTTCTAGACGTGCGGTCGCGGTGCACCTTCGTCGTCGGGGGACGAAGAGGTTCGCCGCCCGCGCGTTCGGGGGACGCCCACCCGGATGCCGTGAGGCCTCTGTCCGCTCAACAGCCCTGGTGCACCTTCCCCGGTACCAGGTCGGCAGCGGGCGGACAGGGACCTGACGGCATCCGCCATATTTCCCCCGGGCCGCCCAGGCGAGAGAGGGGGAGGGAACACCATGACGGCACCCGAGCACGTCCCGGTACTGCTGGCGCGCATCGTCGAGCTGTTCACCCCCGTGTTCGCCGACCGCGACGGCGTCCTCGTCGACGCCACGGTCGGCCTCGGCGGGCATTCCGACGCCCTCCTGGAAGCCTTTCCGCGGCTGCGTCTCGTCGCGCTGGACCGCGATCCCGCCGCGCTCGAGAAGTCGAAGGAGCGCCTGGCCCGCCACGGCGACCGGGTCGATCTGGTGCACACCGTCTACGACGGGCTCCCGGAGGCCCTCGCAAGCGTGGGCGTCGCCAAGGCCGACGGCATCCTGTTCGACCTCGGCGTCTCGTCGATGCAGCTGGACCGCGCCGAACGCGGGTTCGCCTACTCGAAGGACTCGCCGCTGGACATGCGGATGGACCCGACCACCGGGTTCACCGCCGCCGACGTGCTCAACACCTACGCGCCCGGCGAGCTCGTCCGCATCCTGCGGGACTACGGCGAAGAGCGCTTCGCGCAGCGCATCGTCAAGGCGATCGTGGCCGCCCGCGAAAAGGAGCCGTTCACCAACAGCGGGCGGCTGGTCGAGCTGCTCTACGACGCCGTCCCGGCCGCCACCCGCCGCACCGGCGGGCACCCGGCCAAGCGGACGTTCCAAGCCCTGCGGATCGAGGTCAACGGCGAGCTCGAAGTGCTCCGCCGGGCCATGCCGGCGGCGCTGGGCGCCCTGAAGGTCGGCGGCCGGATCGTCGTCGAGTCCTACCAGTCCCTGGAGGATCGGCTGGTCAAGCAAGCGCTGGCCGAGCTCGCGAAGTCCCGCACCCCGGAAGGGCTCCCGGTGGAGCTGCCGGGGCACGGACCGGAGCTGAAACTCCTCACGCGCGGCGCCGAGAAGGCCGGCGAAGAGGAGATCGAACGGAACCCGCGCGCCGCCTCGGTGCGGCTGCGGGCCGCTGAGAGGATCGGAGAGCCGCGATGACCGCTCCCGCGAAGTCCTCCCGCCGCCGGGCCGCGCCGGCGACGGGGGGTCGCACCGAGGCCGACCGCACCTCGACGGACACCGTCGAGCCGGGCCGGCAGCCGACGCAGACCCCGTCCCGGCGCGGGTCGCGCGGCCGCACGTCCGCGGCCGAGCGCGCCTACGCGCGCCGCGCCCAGCGCGCCGACCTGCTCAAGGAGCGCGACGCGCGCCCGGAGCCGAAGGTCCGGCCCGCCGAGACGGCGGAGAAGCCGAAGTTCGAGCTCAAGCTGCTGCTGCCGAAGTCGCGCGCGTCGTTCGTGCTGATGATGATGGCGCTGCTGGCCGCCGGCGTGGCGACCACGCTGTGGCTGACCACGCAGGCGATCGCCGACTCCTACCGGCTCGAGCAGCTGCGCACCACCAACGCGAACCTGGCCGAGCAGAAGGAACAGCTGCAGCGCGACGTCGCCAAGGCCGAGTCGCCCGCTTCGCTGGCCCCCGCGGCCCAGCAGCTGGGCATGGTGCCCGGCGGCGACCCGGCGCGGATCGTCGTCGGCCCCGACGGGAAGACCTCGCTCGTCGGCGAGCCCAAGAAGGCCAAGGCGGACGCGCCCGTCGTGCCGGCCGCACCGCCCGCCGCGCCCGCCGCGGGCACGCAGTCGCAGCAGGGCGCGCCGATCGAGGGCGACCAGCCCGCCGTGCCCGCCGAGGAGCAGCCGCCGGCCCAGCCCGGAGGCGGCCAGTGATGGCTTCCGGCCGCAGCCAGGTCCGCGCCCGCGCGGCGGGCAGCGCCCGGCGGACGTACGCCGCGGGCACCCGCAGCGCGGCCGCGCGCCGCGCCAACGGCGGGCACCGCAGCCGGTTCTCCGTCGTGCGCCTGCTGCTGGTCGCCGTGCTGATCGTCGCCGGCGTGAAACTGGTGCAGGTGCAGTGGTTCGACGCCGCCGCGCTCTCGGCCGCGGCCGAGCGGCAGCGCACCCAGACCATCGACATCCCCGCCCAGCGCGGGTCCATTGTGGACCGCAACGGCGCGAAGCTGGCGTTCAGCGTCGAGGTGCGCACGCTCTCGGTGAACCTCAAGGCACTGCGCAAGAGCATGGACGACTTCGCCGCCAAGAACCCCGGCACGACGAAGACGTTCGACTCCGAGACCGCCGCGGCCGCGAAGTACATCGCGGGCAAGCTGCCGAACGTGCTCACCGAGCAGCAGCTGCTCGACCTGTTCCACAAGCAGGCGTCCTTCACCTACCTGGTGAACAACGTCGAGCCGTCCATCGCCGCCGACATCGTGAAGCACTTCGCGTGGATCGGCGTCGAGAAGCGCGCGCTGCGCGAATACCCGGGCGGCAACCTGGCGTCGAACATCGTCGGCGCCGCGAACTGGCGCTCCGACGACTCGGACGTTTCCAAGCACAACCTGCACGGCCTGGTCGGGCTGGAGCTGCTGCGCGACAACGATCTGGCGGGCACGCCGGGCCGGATGATGGTCAACACGAAGAACGGCAGCGACAACGTCGTCATCCCGGGCACCGAACGCGACCTGCAGGCCGCCGTCCCTGGCTCGGACCTCGAGCTGACCATCGACTCCGACCTGCAGTACGAGGTGCAGCGCCAGCTGGCCGACTACGTCCAGCAGTCGCACGCCAAGGGCGGCCAGGCCGTCGTCATGGACGCCAAGACCGGCGAGGTCTACGCGCTGGCCAACGACAAGACGTTCGACCCCAACGACCAGAGCCACTGGACCACCGACGACCTGGCCAACCCGGCGGTCACCACGCCGTTCGAGCCCGGGTCGGTCAACAAGCTCGTCACCGCCACCGGGGCGATCGACTACGGCATCGCGACGCCGGAGTCGACGATCGACGTGCCGGGCGCGCTGCAGGTGGCCGACAAGACGGTGCACGACGCCTGGACCCACGGCACCCAGAAGTTCACCACCACCGGCATTTTCGCCAAGTCCTCCAACATCGGCACCCTGCTGCTGGCGCAGCAGATCGGCGAGGAGCGCTACGCCAACCTGCTCAAGTCGTTCGGGCTCGGCCAGCGCACGGGGGTCGGCCTGCCCGGCGAGAGCGCGGGCGTGGTGCCCGCGCGCAGCCAGTGGTCGGCGACGACGTTCGGCAACCTGCCGATCGGCCAGGGCCTGTCGATGACCATCCTGCAGATGGCCGGGATGTACCAGGCGATCGCCAACGACGGCCTGCGCGTCGAGCCCCGGATCGTCAAGGCCAAGGTGAACCCGGACGGCACGACCGTGCCCGAGCCGGCCCCGAAGTCGGTCCGGGTGGTCAGCCCGCAGACGGCCAAGACGGTGCGCGACATGATGCGCGCGGTCGCCCAGAACGGCAAGGGCCTGCAGAAGGGCACCGCGCCGACGGCGGCGGTCGAGGGCTACCAGATCTCCGGGAAAACCGGCACCGGCCAGCAGGTCGACCCGCGGACGAGGGCCTACAGCGACCACCTGTACAACATCACCTTCGCCGGCATCCTGCCCGCCGACCACCCGCGGTTCGTCGTCGGGATCCGGCTGGACGCGCCGGACACGACGCTGCCGGTGGGGCACTCCGCCGCGCCGCTGTTCCACACCATCGCGTCGTACGTGACGCAGCGGTACCAGATTCCGTTGTCGGACGGGCCCTCGCCGGAGGTTCCGCTCATCATCACCCCGTAGGGCAGGCACTGTCCGTTAAAGCCCCCTCACCGGGTGAGGGGGCTTCGGCGCGTGAACGTCCACATCGGCCGAGAACCTCGAAACCGTTGCGGGGCAACGGGGTCCAGAGCGCCGTCTACCACATGTACCCGGCTCGCACGCAATCGCCGTACCGCGTGCGGGCGCCCCAACCGGCCGCCGGTAGCCTCTTGGCCGTGTCCGTGTCCTCGTCCAGTTCCCAGGTGCCGGAAAGCCCGGTGAAAGCGGTCCCCGCGCCGCCCCGCCCGGCGCGCATCGACCCGGTCCCGCTGGCGACGCTGCTCGCCAGGGCGGACGCCCGCCTCATCGCCGAGAGCCCCGACGCCGCCGAGCTCACCGTCACCGGCACCACGCTGCGCGCGCAGCACGTGCTGCCCGGTGACCTCTTCGCCGCGCTCCCGGGCGCCCGCGCCCACGGTGCCGACTTCAGCGACCAGGCCGTCGCCGCCGGTGCCGTCGCGGTGCTCACCGACGCCGAAGGCGCCGAGCGGCCCGCCCTGCGCGACGCCGGTGTCCCGATCCTCGTGCACCCGGACCCGCGCGCCGCGCTCGGCGAGATCGCCGCCTGGATCTACGGCGAGCCCTCGCTGAAGCTGTCGGTGCTCGGCGTCACCGGCACCTCCGGCAAGACCACGACGTCCTACCTGGTCGACGCCGGCCTGCAGGCCGCGGGCCTGACCACCGGCCTGATCGGCACGGTGGAGACCCGGATCGCCGGCGAACGCCTGGTCAGCGGGTTCACCACGCCCGAGGCGCCGGACCTGCAGGCGCTGCTCGCGGTGATGCTCGAACGCGGCGTCACGCACGTGCCGATGGAGGTCTCCAGCCACGCGCTCGCGCTGGGCCGCGTCAACGGCACCCGGTTCGCGGTCGGCGCCTTCACCAACCTCTCCCAGGACCACCTGGACTTCCACAAGGACATGCAGGAGTACTTCGCCGCGAAGTCCCTGCTGTTCGACGGCCGCTCGACGCACGAGGTCGTCGTGGTCGACAGCGCGTGGGGCCAGGCCCTGCTCACGCCGCAGACGATCACGGTCACCACCGACCCGGGTACCGACGCCGTGTGGAAGGCCACGGACCTGGAGACCACCCCGCAGGGTGAGCAGACGTTCACCCTGCACGGCCCGGACGGCGTCCGCGCCGCGGCCCGGATCCCCCTGCCCGGCGAGTTCAACGTCGCCAACGCCGTGCTCGCCGCCGCGATCCTCGGCACCGCGGGGGTGGGTCTCGAGCACATCGTCTCCGGGCTCGCCCAGGTCCAGGTGCCGGGCCGGATGGAGCGCGTCTACGTCGGCCAGGAGTTCACCGCCGTCGTCGACTACGCCCACAAGCCCGCCGCGGTCGCCCAGGGCCTGGACGCGCTGCGGGCCCGCACCGAGGGCCGGATCATCACCGTCCTCGGCTGCGGCGGCGACCGGGACACCGCCAAGCGCCCGATGATGGGCGAGGCCGCGGCCCGCCGCAGCGAAGTCCTGATCGTCACCGACGACAACCCGCGCTCCGAAGACCCGGCGGCCATCCGCGCCGCCATGCTGGCCGGCGCCCGCGCGGTCGGCCCCGCCGAGGGCGGCGAGGTCATCGAGATCGGCGACCGCCGCGAGGCCATCGCGCACGCCGTCTCGCTCGCCGAGCCGGGCGACATCGTCTTCCTCGCCGGCAAGGGGCACGAGTCCGGCCAGGAGGCCGGCGGTGTCGTGCACCCGTTCTCCGACCGCGACGAGCTGGCCGCGGCCATCCGCAACAAACTCGAGGTGAGTGTGTGATCGTGCTCAGCCTGGCCGAGATCGCCGACGTCGTCGGCGGCCGGCTGCACCGCGCCGAGCCGGGCGCGCAGGTGACCGGCACCGTGGAGTTCGACACCCGGAAGCTCACGCCCGGCGGCCTGTTCGTCGCGCTGCCGGGGGAGAAGGTCGACGGCCACGACTTCGCCGCGCAGGCCGTCGAGGCCGGCGCCGTGGCCGTGCTGGCCGCCCGCGAAGTCGACGCGCCGGCGATCGTCGTCCCGCCGCTGCCCGCCGGCGAGGCCCACGAGCGGTCGGTCGCGCTGACCGGCGACAAGGACGGCTCCGGCGCCGCGGTGCTGGCCGCGCTGGCCAAGCTGGCCCGGCACGTCGTGCAGCGCCTCGCCGAGGGCGAGCTGACCGTCGTCGGGGTCACCGGCTCCTCCGGCAAGACCTCGACCAAGGACGTCATCGCGCAGCTGCTCGAGCCGCTCGGCCCGACGATCGCGCCGCCCGGGTCGTTCAACAACGAGCTCGGCCACCCCTGGACGGCGCTGCGGGCCGACGCGGAGACCCGGCACCTGGTGCTGGAGCTGTCCGCGCGGGGCCCGGGGCACATCGCGCACCTCGCCGAGATCGCGCCGCCGAAGATCGGCGTCGTGCTCAACGTCGGCAGCGCGCACGTCGGCGAGTTCGGCTCGCGCGAAGGCATCGCGAAGACCAAGGGCGAGCTCGTCGAAGCCCTGCCCGAGGACGGCGTCGCGGTGCTGAACCTCGACGATCCGCTGGTCGCGGCGATGGCGAGCCGGACGAAGGCCCGTGTGGTGTTCGTCGGCGAAAGCCCGTCCGCCCAGGTCCGCGCGGAGAACATCACCGTCGACGAGCAGGCCCGCGCGTCCTTCCGGCTGATCACGCCGTCCGGCGAGGCCGACGTCCGGCTGCCGCTGCACGGCGAGCACCACGTCGGCAACGCGCTGTCCGCCGCGGCGGTCGCGCTGGAGCTCGGGGTGAGCCCGGCGGACATCGCCGCCCGGCTCTCGGCCCTCGAACGGCGGTCCGCCCGCCGCATGGAGGTCGTCACCCGGCCCGACGGCGTGACGATCCTCAACGACTCCTTCAACGCCAACCCCGAGTCGATGCGGGCCGGCCTGAAGGCCCTCGCCGCGATGACGCGGGAGACCGGCCGCCGGTCCTGGGCCGTGCTCGGCGTGATGGGCGAGCTCGGTGCGGACTCGGTCAACGCCCACGACGAGATCGGCCGGCTCGTCGTCCGGCTCAACATCGCCAAGCTCGTGGTCATCGGGCCCGAGGCGGCGGCCATGCACCAGGGTGCGTTCCAGGAGGGTTCCTGGGGCGAGGAATCCACTTTGGTACCCGACGTCGAGGCCGCGATCGCCCTGCTGCATGATCAGCTCCGCCCCGGGGACGTGGTGCTGGTCAAGGCCTCCAAGGCCGCCGGCCTCTGGCGGGTCGCCGAGGCCCTGCTCGAACCCCGGGAAACCGACAACTCCGAGAATCGCTCGAACGGTGGTGACGCGTGATCAGCATCCTGATCGCGGCCGCGGCGGGCCTGCTGATCTCCATCCTGCTCACGCCCTACCTGATCCGGGTCTTCTCCCGGCAGGGCTTCGGCCAGGAGATCCGCGAGGAAGGCCCCCAGGGACACAAGTCCAAGCGCGGTACCCCGACCATGGGCGGTGTCGCGATCATCATCGCGATGGTCGTCGGGTACTTCGCCGCGCACCTGATCAACTGGATGTTCAACTCCCGCAGCGGCGCGCCGACGGCCTCCGGGCTGCTCGTCCTGATGCTCGCGGTGGGCCTGGGGATCGTCGGCTTCCTCGACGACTTCATCAAGATCCGCAAGCAGCGGAACCTGGGGCTGAACAAGACCGCGAAGCTGGTCGGGCAGCTCGTGGTCACCATCGCCTTCGCGGTGCTGGTGCTGAACTTCCCGAACGAGCACGGCATCACGCCGGCGTCGGAGAGCCTCTCCTACGTCCGTGACCTCGCGCTGATCACCTTCCCGTCGGTCATCTTCGTGATCTTCTGCTACATCGTGATCTCGGGCTGGTCGAACGCGGTGAACTTCACCGACGGCCTCGACGGCCTGGCCGGCGGCGCGGCGGCGATGGTGCTGGCCACCTACGTGGTGATCTCGTTCTGGCAGGAACGGCTCTCCTGCGCCAACGCGCCGGCCGCCGCCTGCTACGACGTCCGCGACCCGCTGGACCTGGCCGTGGTCGCCGCCGCGGCGACCGGCGCCTGCGTCGGGTTCCTCTGGTGGAACGCGGCCCCGGCGAAGATCTTCATGGGCGACACCGGCTCGCTGGCCCTCGGCGGCCTGGTCGCCGGCCTGTCCATGACCACCCGCACCGAGCTGCTCGCCATCGTCATCGGCGGCCTGTTCATGGTCGAGATGATCTCGGTGGTCGCGCAGATCGCGGTGTTCCGGACGACCCGGCGGCGGCTGTTCCGGATGGCGCCGTTCCACCACCACTTCGAGCTCGCCGGCTGGGCGGAAACCACGGTGATCATCCGGTTCTGGCTGCTCTCGGCGATCTGCTGCATGTTCGGCCTCGGCCTGTTCTACAGCGAGCAGCTAGGCCTCGGCGGCTGACATGGATGTCGCTGGTCGTCACGTTCTCGTCGCCGGGGCCGGGGTCACCGGCAAGTCGGTGGTGCCGGCGCTGGTCGAGCTGGGCGCGCGCGTCACCGTCACCGACGGCAACGCCGAGCGCCTGGCCGAGCTGGACGGCCTCGGCGCCGAGCTGGTGCCGGGGCTGACCGAGCCGCCGTCCGACGCCGTCCTGGTCGTCACCAGCCCGGGCTGGCGGCCGACGTCACCGCTGCTCGTGGCGGCCGCCGAGGCGGGGGTCGAGGTCATCGGCGACGTCGAGCTGGCCTGGCGCGTCGGGCAGCTGCGGGAGCACCCACCGGCGTGGCTGGTGGTCACCGGCACCAACGGCAAGACGACCACCGCCGGCATGCTCGAATCCATCCTCAAGGCCGCCGGCAGCAACGCCGTGGCCTGCGGGAACATCGGCTACGCGGCGCTCGACGCGGTGCAGGCCGGGTACGACGTGCTGGCCGTGGAGCTGTCGAGCTTCCAGCTGCACTGGTCCTCGACGCTGGCCCCAGACGCGGCCGTGGTGCTGAACCTGGCCGAGGACCACATCGACTGGCACGGCTCGATGGACTCCTACGCGGCCGCCAAGGGCCGGGTCTACGCCCGCGCCAAGGTCGCCGTGCACAACGCCGACGACGACTGGTCCACCCGGATCGCCGCCGAGCACGCCCCGGAAGGCGCCCGTCGCGTCGGCTTCCAGCTCGACACCCCGCGCGCCGGGGAATTCGGCGTGGTCGAGGACCTGCTGGTCGACCGGGCCTTCGTCGCCGACCCGGACAACAGCGCCGAGGCGCTGGCCACCCTCGCCGACGTCCGCCCCGCGGGCCCGCACAACGTCGCCAACGCCCTCGCCGCGGCCGCGCTCGCCCGCGCGCACGGCGTCTCGCCGGACGCCGTGGCGAAGGGCCTGCGCGAGTACCAGCCGGCGCCGCACCGGGCCGTCGAGGTCGCCGAGGTGGCCGGGGTGCGGTACATCAACGACTCGAAGGCGACCAACCCGCACGCGGCCGCCGGGTCCCTGCGCGCCCACGCGAGCATCGTGTGGATCGCCGGGGGCCAGCTCAAGGGCGCGTCGGTCGACGAGCTGGTGAGCAGCATCGCGGGCCGCCTTCGCGGAGTCGTGCTACTCGGTGTCGATTCACCCGTGATCGCCGCCGCGGTTGCGCGACACGCGCCGGATGTCCCGGTGAACAGCCTCCGTCCGGGTGACGATGAACCCATGACTGCGGCGGTGAGTGCGGCCAGCGCGATGGCCCGGCCCGGTGACGTGGTGCTGCTGGCACCCGCCGCGGCGTCGTTGGACATGTTCTCGAGCTACGGCGAGCGCGGCGACGCGTTCGCCGCGGCCGTGCGTGTCCTTCGCGACGACGCAGCGGGGGAACCGAGTGACGACAGCTGAAAACAAGCCCGCACCGCCGCCGAAGCGGCCGCGCCGCGAGCGCAAGGAGAGCGGCTTCGTCGCCGTCCGGACCGCGCTGACCGCGTGGCTCTCGCGGCCGCTGGCGTCGTTCCACCTCGTGCTCGCCCTCACCGGCGTGCTCACCGTCATCGGCATCGTCATGGTGCTCTCGGCGTCTTCGGTGGCCTCCTACAACCCGAAGACCGGCAGCGGCGTGTACTCGCTGTTCGTCAAGCACCTCGTCTTCGTCGCGCTCGGCTCGGTCGTGTTCTGGCTGGGCCTGCGGGTCAAGCTGGAGCGGATCCGGCGGATGTCGGCCACCGCGACGGTGATCTGCCTCGGCCTGCTGGTGCTCGTGCTCACCCCGCTCGGCTCGGAGGTCAACGGCTCGCAGGGCTGGTTCAAGATCGGCGAATTCACCTTCCAGCCGGTCGAAGCGGCGAAGGTCGCGCTGGCCTTCTGGGGCGCCCACATCCTGGTGATCAAGTACAACGTGATCCACCAGTGGCGGCACCTGCTGGTGCCGGTGGTGCCGATCGCGCTGCTGATGTTCGCCCTGGTCATGCTGCAGCCCGACCTCGGCGGCACGGTCACCCTGGCCGTGGTGCTGCTGGCGCTGCTGTGGTTCGCCGGCGCCCCGAAACGGCTCTTCGGCGTCATCCTCGCCGGCGGCCTGGCCGGCGTGCTCGTGCTCGCCGTCATCGCGCCCTACCGGCTCGCCCGGGTCTTGTCGTTCCTCTCGCCGGACGCCGACGTCAGCGCCGAGGGCTTCCAGGCCAACCAGGCCAAGCTCGCGCTGGCCGACGGCGGGTTGCTGGGCAAGGGCCTCGGCCAGGGCACCTCCAACTGGGGCTACCTGCCGAACGTGCAGAACGACTTCATCTTCGCCCTGATCGGCGAGGAGCTCGGCCTGATCGGCTGTGTCGTCGTGCTCGCCCTGTTCGGCGGGGTCGCCGTCGTCGGGCTGCGGATCGCCACCCGCAACATCGACCCGTGGATCCGGATCGTCTCCGGCACGCTGACGGTGTTCCTCGTCGCCCAGGCCGGCATCAACATCGGCTACGTCGTCGGCCTGCTGCCGGTCACCGGCGTCACGCTGCCGCTGATCTCCTACGGCGGGACGTCGCTGGTGATCACCATGCTCATCATGGGGGTGCTCGCGAACGCCGCCCGGCACGAACCGGAGGCGGTGGCCGCACTGCGCACACAGGGGCCGGGTAAATTCGGGCGTCTGCTGCGGCTGCCCGCGCCCGACCCGTACCGCCCGCCCGCCACGCGCAAGGCGGCGGCGCGGAGTGGGGCGAAGGCGGCCCGGCCGGCGCCCCGTGCGGCCCGGCCCGCCCCGGCACAGGAACGACGCAGGTCGGTCCGCGAACCGGTGCGCCGCAGCGCGGCACGGACGAGCACGGCCCGCACGAGCACGTCTCGCGGCGGGGCCGCGCGGACAACAGCGAGCCGTGGTACCCGGAGTACCGCGAACCGGAGAGGTCATAGGTGAGTAAGCCCGTCAAGGGAACCGAGCGAGCCGCCACGGGCAAGGCGCCCGTGGTCGTGGTCGCCGGGGGTGGCACCGCAGGACACATCGAACCGGCCCTCGCCCTGGCCGACGCCGTCATGCGGCTGCGCCCGGACGCGAAGGTCGTCGCGCTCGGCACCGAGCGCGGCCTGGAGAACAAGCTCGTCCCGGCCCGCGGCTACCCGCTCGAGCTGATCCCGCCGGTGCCGCTGCCGCGCAAGCCGACGCCGGAGCTGATCCGGCTGCCGCTGAAGGTCCGCGACTCGGTCCGCAAGACCCGCGAGGTCCTCGACCGGGTGGGCGCGGACGTCGTCGTCGGCTTCGGCGGCTACGTCGCCCTGCCCGCCTACCTGGCCGCGCGCGGGCGCGTCCCGATCGTCGTGCACGAGGCCAACAAGTCGGCCGGCCTGGCGAACAAGGTCGGGGCGCGGTTCGCCGCGCGGGTCGCGGTCGCCGTCCCGGGGACGCCGCTGCCGAACGCCGAGGTCGTCGGGATCCCGCTGCGGCGGTCGATCACCGCGCTGGACCGGGCCGCGCTGCGGGCCGAGGCGCGCGAGTTCTTCGGCCTCGATCCGGACGCGCCGACGCTGCTGGTGTTCGGCGGTTCGCAGGGCGCGCAGTCGATCAACTCGGCCGTGTCCGGCGCGGCGAAGGACCTGGCCGACGCCGGCGTCGGCGTCCTCCACGCGCACGGGCCGAAGAACACGCTGGTCGTGCAGGAGTTCCCGGGCAAGCCGGCGTACGTGCCGGTGCCGTACCTGGAGCGGATGGACCTGGCCTACGCCGCGGCCGACGTCGCGATCTGCCGCTCGGGCGCGATGACCGTCGCCGAGGTGACCTCGGTCGGGCTGCCCGCGGTGTTCGTCCCGCTGCCGATCGGCAACGGCGAGCAGGCCACCAACGCCCGTCCGGCGGTCGACGCCGGGGCCGCGCTGATGGTCGACGACGCCGACCTCAGCCCGGCGAAGGTCGCCGAGCTCGTCGTCCCGCTGGTCACCGACGCCGACCGCGTCGCGAAGATGGGCGCGGCGGCGGTCGGCATGGGCCACCGCGAAGCCGACGAGACCCTCGCCCGCATCGTTCTGGAGGCCGCTCGTGGTTGAATCGGCACAGCTTGAGTTGCCCGCAGAACTGCGCCGGGCGCACCTGATCGGGATCGGCGGGGCCGGGATGTCCGGCATCGCCCGGATCCTGCTGGCCCGGGGCGCTTTCGTGTCGGGCTCGGACGCCAAGGAGTCGCGCGCGCTGCTGTCGCTGCGGGCCCAGGGCGCCGAGCTGTTCGTCGGCCAGGCGGCCGCAAACATTTCCGCGCTGTCCGAGCCGCCGTCGGCCGTGGTCGTCTCGACGGCGATCAAGGAGACCAACCCCGAGCTGGCCGCCGCGCGCGCGGCGGGCATCCCGGTGCTGCACCGGGCGCAGGCCCTGGCCGGGCTGATGGAAGGCCACCGCGTCGCCTGCATCGCGGGCACGCACGGCAAGACGTCGACGACGTCGATGCTCACCGTGGCGCTGCAGCACTGCCGGCTGGACCCGTCGTTCGCCATCGGCGGCGACCTCAACGAGTCCGGGGCCAACGCCCACCACGGCGAAGGCGGCGTGTTCGTCGCCGAGGCCGACGAGAGCGACGGCTCGTTCCTGACCTACTCGCCGTCGGTCGCGGTCGTGACGAACGTCGAGCCGGACCACCTGGACCACCACGGCACGGCCGAGGCGTACACGAAGGTCTTCACCGAGTTCGTCAGCCGGATCGTGCCGGGCGGCCTGCTCATCGTCTGCGCCGACGATCCTGCGGCCGACGAGCTGGGCCAGCAGGCCGCCGACCTGGGTGTCCGGGTCCGCCGCTACGGCCGCACGGGCACCGACGCGCGGGTCCTGGACTACGCGCCGGCCCCGGACGGCGGGGTCGTGCGGCTCGAGCTGGGCGGCACCGAGGTTTCCGTGCGCGTCGCCGTGCCGGGCGAGCACATGGCGCTCAACGCGGTCGCGGCCCTGCTGGCCGGGATCGAGCTCGGGGCGCCGGTCGACGGCATGGTCGCGGGGCTCGCGGCGTTCGGCGGGGTGCGGCGGCGGTTCGAGTTCAAGGGCCGGGCCGGCGACGTCCGCGTCTACGACGACTACGCCCACCACCCGACCGAGGTGGCCGCGCAGCTGCGCGCGGTGCGGACGGCGGCCGGGTCCGGCCGGGTGATCGTGGTGTTCCAGCCGCACCTGTACTCGCGGACCAAGACGTTCTCGGCCGAGTTCGCTTCCGCGTTGTCGCTGGCCGACGAGGTCGTCGTGCTGGACGTCTACGGCGCGCGCGAGGAGCCCGAGCCGGGCGTCACCGGTGCGCTGATCGCCGACCGGGTGACCGCGTCGGTGCACTACGAGCCGGCGTTCGACGTCGCCGCGCCGCTGGTGGCCGGGCTGGCCAAGCCGGGCGACCTCGTGGTGACCATGGGGGCGGGGGACGTGACGCAGCTGGGCCCGGAGATCCTCGCCGAGCTGGACAAGCGCTGAGGCCATGAGTCCGACCAGGGAACGCCGCCGTCCGCCCTCCTCGGAAGAGGACGTCCCGGATCGCGCTGCCCTGGCGCGGCAGCGGCGGGGGCGGCGCTCCGAGGAGGAGCGCCGCCGGACCCGCGCCGCGCGTCCTTCGCCGCGGAACCGGCCCAACCGGCCCAACCGGCAGGTGGAGATCCGCCGCCGGTGGGTCGCGCTGCTTTCGGTGCTCACCGTGGTGGCCCTGGTCTACCTGCTGTTCTTCAGCTCGATGCTCGGCGCGCAGGAGGTCGCGGTCAGCGGGTCCCGCACGGTGCCCGCCGACCAGATCCGCACGGTGGCGGCGGTCCCGGCGGACAAGCCGATGCTGCGGCTGAGCACCGACGAGATCCGCGACCGGGTGGCGGCGATGCCGGGCATCGCGACGGTCGAGGTGTCGCGCTCGTGGCCGAACACCGTCGAGATCACGGTGACCGAGCGGACGGCGATCGCGTTCTTCGACAGCGGCCCGGGCGGCGACGGCGTCCACCTGGTCGACGGCGGCGGCGTGGTGTTCAAGACGGTCTCGGCCCGGCCGCCGGGCCTGCCGGAGCTCAAGCTGCCGAAGGTGTCGGCGGACGACCCGGTGACCCGCGCGGTGACCGCGGTGCTCGGGGTGATCCCGGAGCAGCTCCTCAAGCAGGTCACGACGGCGACGGCGAAGACGCCGGCGAGTGTGGAGTTCACGCTGGCCAACGGCAAGATCGTCCGCTGGGGAACGGCGGAGCAGACCGACCGCAAGGCCAAGGTCCTGGCCGCCCTGCTGACCCAGGACGGCAAGGTCTACGACGTCGCGGCCCCGGAACTGCCGACCATCTCCTCCTGAGAGTCATCATGTGCGCCGGGGCTCTCGTATGCCGTACGATCTCGTATGGCGTACGAGAATGAGGAGGGTGCTCATGACGATCCTGGTGACGGGTGCGACCGGCAGTGCCGGCCGGCTGGTGGTCGACGAACTCGTCGCGGCGGGGGTGCCCGTGCGGGCGCTGACCGTCGACCCGGAACGCGCGCGGCTGCCGGCCGGGGCCGAGGTGGTCGTCGGGTCGCTGGCGAGGCCGTCGACGCTGCCGGCGGCGCTCAAGGGCGTCTCGGCGGTGTACCTCGCCCCGATGGCGCGGACCGTGCGGCGGTTCTGCGAGCTGGCTTCCGACGCCGGTGTCGAGCGGGTCGTCGCGTTGTCGGGCAGCAGTGTCGGGGACGAGCACGAGGGGTCCAGCGGCCACGAGTACGCCGCCGTCGAAGCGGCCGTCCGGGAGGCGGGTTTCGCCTGGACCTTTCTGCGGCCGGGTGCGTTCATGAACAACACGCTCGACTGGGCGCCCATGGTCCGGGCGGGCGAGGTGGCGATGGCCTACGGCGACGCGACGCAAACACCCATCGACCTCGGCGACATCGCCGCCGTGGCCGCCCGGGTCCTGCGATCGGACGGGCACCTCGGAGCGACGTACGTCCTCAGTGGACCCGAAGCGATCAGCCTGCGGGGGCAGGTCGAAACCCTGGGATCCGTGCTGGGCAGGGAGATCCGGTTCCGCGAGCTGAGCCCGGCGGAGCAGCGCGCGCGGTGGATCGGTTTCGGCATCCCGGAAGAGGCCGTCGGCTGGCTGCTCGAAGGCTTCGCGGAAACGCTGCGATCCCCGCAGGTGCCGACCGGTGTCGTGGAGGAACTGCTCGGCCGGCCGGGAACGACGTACGCCGAATGGGTGGAGGCGAACCGGGCAGTCTTCGCCTGAGGGGATTGCCCCCGCGGACCGGCTGGCGATACGTTGCGTGGCAGTGTCGATGCGAAACGCATATCCGTGGGGTTGACGATGGTCAAGGCACGCTGCGCGGCGGTTCTCGCGGCGCTCATCCTGGCAACGCCGTTCGCGCCACCGGAGGCGGCCGGCGCGAACGCGGCACCGAACGCGGTCGTGGTCTGGGACCTCAACGCGCAGACCGCCATCTGGGACGTCGCGCACCAGGCGCCGCCGCAGGTCGCCGGACGCGGGTTCGCGATGGTCAGCGGCGCGGTCTACGACGCGGTGAACGCGATCGAAGGTACCCCGTACGAGCCCTACCTCGTCGCTCCGCGGGCCACCGGCCGGGAGTCGGCGGACGCCGCCGTCGGCACGGCCGCCTACCGCGTGCTGGACGCGATTTTCCCGGAACAACGGGAAAGGCTGCGCGTCCAGTACGACGAGTGGCTCGCCGGCCTGCCGGACGGACCGGCGAAGCGCGGCGGCGTCCGGGTCGGCGCCGAGGCGGCCGCCGCGATGGTCACCGCACGGCAGGGCGACGGCGCCTTCGACCCCCGGCTCTGGACCGTCGGTACCGAGCCGGGGCAGTACCGCCCCACCCCGCCGGCTTTCGAAAACAGCGGCGCGTGGGTCGGTTTCCTGAAGCCGTTCGCCGTCCCGGACGCGACGATGTTCCGGACGCCGGGGCCGCCGTCGGTCACGAGCCGCGCCTACGCCCGCGATTTCGCCGAGGTCAAGCGGCTCGGCTCGGCGACGAGCACCGCCCGCACCGCGGACCAGACCGAGGCGGCGCTCTGGTGGCACGACCGGCGGTCCGTGAGCTGGGGGATGAAACGCGACCTCGCGCTCACCCAGCGGCTCGGCGTGCTGGAAACCGCGCGCCTGTACGCACTCGCGGACTTCGCCGGCACGGACGGCGCCATCGCCTGCGCGAACGACAAGGAGTTCTGGCACTTCTGGCGGCCGGTCACGGCCATCCGGTTCGCCGGCACCGACGGGAACCCGGCCACCGAGCCCGATCCCGGGTGGACCCCGCTGGTGGTCACCCCGCCGAACCCGGACTACCCGTCCGGCCACACCTGCCGGACCGCCGCGCAAATGACGGCGTACGCACACTTCTTCGGCCGGGACAACGTTTCCTTCAGCGCGTCCAGCGTCGACAGCGGCACCACCCGGCACTTCGGCAGCTTCTCGCAGGCGACCGCCGAGGTGGTCGGCGCCCGCATCTGGGCCGGCATCCACTTCCGCTCCGCGGACGTGGACGGCACGACGCTCGGCACGGGCGTGGGCGAGTACATCACGAAGCACTACTTCCGGCCGCGCCGGTGAGCCGGCGGTAGTGCGGCGAGCCTGCCGAAGCCGTCGGCGCCGTACCCGGCGTCGAGGGCGCGCTGCACTTCGGCCCGGGCGGCGGACAGCACGCCGTTGTCGAGGTGCTTCGCCCGGATGGCGGCGAGGACGTGGTCCATCGTGGCGGCGGTGGCTTCGAGGGTGCCCGCGTCGCCCGGGTAGCGACCGGACGCCACCTGGCCGGCGAGGAAGTCGATCATGTCAGGGAAGAAGCCGAGCAGCGTCTTGGCGTGCCCGGCGAGGTCGGTGGCGTCGATGTTCTCGGCCTTGGCGAGGGTGAACATGTGGACGACGCCGCTCATCGAGGTCCAGAGCATGTCCTGCAGCGACGCGTCGAACGCGGCGGCCCGGCCGGGGTCTTCGCCGAGGTGGCTCGTGGTCCCGCCGAGCGCCGCGAGCGTGCCGCGGTGCTCCGCCCAGGTGTGGGCCGGACCGCTGGCGAAGAGGGTGGCGTCCGGGCCGCAGATGGCGTCGGTCGTCGCCACGAGCACGCCGTCGAGGTAGCCGATCCCGTGGTCCGCGGCCCAGGAAGCCAGCTCGCGGGCTTGGGCCGGTGAGCCGCCGGTGACGTTCAGCAGGGTGCGGCCGCGGAGGGCTCCGGCGTCGAGAACCGCGCGTACCGCGGCGTAATCCCGTACACACACCACGACGAGCGGGCTGGCGGCCACCGCCTCGGCGGCCGTCCCGGCGACGGCCGCGTCGAGGCCGGTTTCCTTGCCGGGACTGCGGTTCCACACGGTGGTCGGGTGGCCGGCGGCGATGAACGCGGCGGCGAGGGCGCGGCCCATGGGGCCGAGTCCGAGGACGGTCACGGAGGTCATGGCGGCTAAGTGAGAACCTGACGTCGACGTCAGAGTCAAGTCCCGGGGGGTGGGGATGCGGATCGGGGAGCTGGCCCGGCGGACGGGTGTCAGCCAACGCGCACTGCGCTACTACGAGCACCAGGGCCTGCTGACACCGGACCGGCGGCCGAGCGGCTACCGCGTCTACGGCGAGACCGACGTGGCCGCGGTGCGGCGAATCAGGATCCTGCTCGCGGCCGGGTTGTCCACCGCGCAGATCGGGGAAGTCCTGCCGTGCCTCGTCGACGACGACGGCCGGCTGTCGCCCAGCTGCCCGGAGCTCGTCGACGCCCTGCGGCAGCAGCGGAGCCGGCTCGACGCGGCGATCGGTGAGCTGGAAACCACCCGCGCCAACCTCGACACGATCATCGGCGCGTAGTGGGCGGGGCCCCGGTTGTCCCGGTCCTGGTGCCTCGTCAAGGAACGTTGACGTTGTAACCGTGCGCTCGACCTCGCCACCGGGCAGATGTTCTACCGGTGTGTCGCGCAGCAGTCCGCGCGGGCCGTGAACTCGTCGGTTCTCGTCTCCAGGGTGCGTAGGGCGACGCTGAACCGACGCCCCAGCAGCGTCGGTTCGGCGTATCCGGTCGCGAAGGCCATGAGGTCGTTCACCGCGAGCCCCGCCATCGTGGACAAGGAGGGCGCGCTCTGCCAGTTCTCGGTCCGCCGCAGCGGTGTCACGCTCAGCTGGGCCTTGCGCAGCTCCGACGTCGTCGTGCTCGGCCCCCACCACAACGACCGGAGCTGTGGCCGCACACATCGGAAGCACGGTCCGGTGCCATCGTTCGGGTAGAGCGGTCCGACGGTGACGTCGAACGGATCCCCCGCCACCTCCAGCACGGGGATTCGCGACCGCCTCGCCACTTCGTGGACCATCTCCCCGGTCGTGCCGGGGACGAAATGCGCGTCGTTGGTCCAGCACAGGCAAATCAGTGTCGTGTCCCGCAGCAGTCGTTCGACTTGGGCACGGTCGGGACCGACGAACTCCGGCACTCCCTCGACGGCGACGTGAGGGTTGATCCGTCTCAGTGCGTCGCGTGCCGCCGTCACCTTGAGCTCGCCGACGGCGGAGGTGTCGTAGAGCACCTGCCGGCCGAGGTTGGACAGCTCGACCCGGTCACCGTCGACCAGACGCAACGTGCCGAAGCCGGTCAGTGCGAGGTTCAGCGCCAGCCACGATCCCCAGCCGCCCATGCCGAGCAGACACACCCGTTGGGCACGCAGGCGTTCCTGGTAGGCGAATCCCGGCAGCGAATCCCGTTCGTACGCGGAGAACTGGAGCAGCTGGCGGTCATACCGCTCCAGTTCGACCGCGCTCAACGAGGACTCGGCGGCCCCGTCGTCCAGCAACCCCGCCCCGGCCAGCTGCCCGACGAGCCGGCGCACCTGCTCTTCGTCGGCCGGCAGCTCGTCGGCCAGCTGCGCTGTCGTGCGCGTGCCGTCGAGGAGCAACAGCAAGTCGACAAAGGCCTGCGGCGCATCACGCACCACATAGGAGTTACGAGCGAGCTTGCCGATGACAACGTCACCGGCCGCGGTGCGGGTCACCGGATGCGAAGGCTTGAGCCTGGGCTTCTCCAAGCCCACGGACGAGGTCCCCCCCGGCCGCGTCCGGTCAGGCGTCCCGCTGTTCGCCCGCGACGACCGGCCAGTCGTAGATGCCCTGGTCGGCGACCAGGGCGGTGCGCTCCGGCACGGACTCGAGCACGAGCGGAACGTCCCACATGCCCTGGTCGGCGGCTGCGGCGATGCGGTTGGTGAGTGGTTCCAGCACGATTGCGTCGATCATGATGTCCTCCCCAGTTGATCCGAAGCCGACGATACACGCCACGACACACCTCGCCCATCAGGCGAACGTGCCGGCCTCCTCGCCGAGGCGCTAGATGTGATGTCCAGGGACGTTGTCCTGAGTTGAGGTGACCCGTGACGGCCTGTCGTGCCTCGACCGGTTCGTCGGCCGCGGCGTCACCGTCGAGCGTGTGCTCTCGGACAACGGCTCGGCCTACCGCTCTCACGCCTGGCGTGAGGCTTGCGCCGAGCTGGGGATCGTCCCGAAACGAACCCGGACTGACCGGCCGCAGACCAACGGGAAAATCGAACGGTTCCACCGCACCCTGGCCGAGGGCTGGGCTTATGCCCGCTTCTACGACTCTGAACACCGACGCCGGAGTGCGCTACCGGGGTGGCTGCACTTCTACAATCACCACCGTCCCCACAGCTCAACCGGCGGCAAGCCGCCGGTCACCCGGCTGACCTCCCTGGACATCACAGCTAGACGCGCGTGCGGGTCATCCCGGCCAGGCCGAGCAGCGGGAGCACGCCCGCGAACACGACGACCGCCGTCCAGCCGCCGAGGTGGTAGGCGATCGAGCCGGCCTGGGAGCCGATGGCGCCGCCGATGAAGAACGTGCCCAGGTAGACGCTGTTGATGCGGGCGCGAGCTGACGGGTCGAGCTGGTAGATCGTGTGCTGGCCGACCACCAAGGTGGCCTGCACGGCCGTGTCGACGGCGATCGCCGCGATCGCCAGCAGGATGACGCTGTGCGCGCCCAGTCCGGCGAGCGCGAAGGCGGCGGCACACAGCACGAACGCGCCCGCGGTCAGCCGGCGGCCGTGGCCGTGGTCGGCCCAGCGGCCGGCCAGCGGGGCCACCGCGGCGCCGGCCGCGCCCGCCAGCGCGAACAGGCCCACGCCCAGCTGGGAGTAGTTGAACGGCGGTGCGGTGAGGACGAACGCGATGGTCGTCCAGAACGCGCTGAACGCCCCGAACATCGCCGACTGGTAGAGGGCGCGGTGCCGCAGCGGGGGGTGTTTGCGCGCCATCGCGAGGGTGGAGCGGAGCAGCTCGCCGTAGCGGACGTCGGTCTTGGGGGCGCGGCGCGGCAGGATGAACCGCAGCACCAGGGCGAGCGCGGCCATCGCGCCGGCCGAGATCAGGAACACGACGCGCCAGCTCGTCACCTCGGCGAGCAGGCTGGCGACCACGCGGGACAGCAGGATCCCGAACAGCAGCCCGCTGACGACCCGCCCGACGATCCGGCCGCGGATGGCGTCGGGGGACAGGTCGGCGGCGAACGGGATGAGGATCTGCACGACGACCGACGTCGCCCCGACGGCCAGCGAAGCGATGAGCAGGACGGCGAACCCGGGGGCGACGCCGGTGACGACCAGGCCGGCGCAGGCGACCGCGAGCAGCGTCGCGACCAGGCCGCGGTTCTCGAGCCGGTCGCCGAGCGGGACGAGCAGCAGCATGCCGGCGGCGTACCCGATCTGGGTCGCGGTGACCACCCCGCCGGCGGCGGCCTCGCCGACGCCGAAGGTCTGCCGCAGCTCGGCGAGCAGCGGCTGGGCGTAGTAGAGGTTGGCGACAGTCAGTCCGCAGGAGACGGCCAGCAGCAGCACGAGCCAGCCGGGCGGGGCCTTCTGCTCGGTTTCGGTCATGCGCGCGCCCCCAGGTTCGGAACCGGTTTGATCGGTTCCAGACGGTACCAGTCAAACCGGTTCCGGCGTACTGTGACCCGTATGACGGACAGATTCCGCGCGGGAGCGGGCCGCCTGTGCCTCGACTTCGTCCGGACGCTCCGGTACCGGGGAACCCCGTCGGAGACCGAGGAGCTGCCGGACGCGCCGGCGTGGGGCGCGTGGATCGATCAGTTCGGCCCGTTCGCCACCCCGGTCCGGCCGTCGCCGGCCGAGGAGGCCCGCGCGGTCCGCGAGGCGATCCACGAGCTGCTGACCGCTTCGGTGCGCCCGCCGGTCCGGCAGCGGCTGAACCGGGTCGCGGCGCTGGCGGTGCCCGCGCCTTCGCTGACCGCGTCGGGTGAACTGCGCTGGCAGGCCGCGGATCCCGCGTCGGCGATGCTGGCGTTGCTGGCCCGGGACGCGCTGGAGCTGGTGACGTCGCCGGAGTTCGCGAAGGTCCGGCGGTGCGAAGGCACCCGGTGCGGGGCGCTGTTCCTGGACACGTCCCGGCCGGGGACGCGGCGGTGGTGCTCGATGGGGGTGTGCGGGAACCAGGCCAAGAAGTCGACTTATCGAGCCAAGGCCGCCACCGGGACCTAGCCACGGCGAGGTCGCCCGAAAACCGGCTGGGGCCGTTCCGTCCACTGTGGACGCGCTCGTGGGTGCAACAGCGCAGCTGAAGATTTCCGCCTAAGATCAGCCCCCGTGATGACCGAGCTGCCGCTGGAGCAGGTGCGCACGCTGCTCGCGGTCGTGGACGGCGGGACGTTCGACGCCGCCGCGGCCGCGCTGCACGTGACGCCCTCGGCCGTCAGCCAGCGGATCAAGGCCCTCGAACAGCGGACCGGCAGTGTGCTGGTGACCCGGACCAAACCCGTGCGCGTCACCGGCTCCGGGCAGGTCGTGGTCCGGTTCGCGCGGCGGCTCGCGGCGCTCGAGCAGGACGCGCGCGCCGAGCTCGGCATGAGCGGCGAGCCCGTGCGCGTGCCGATCGCCGTCAACGCCGACTCGCTCTCCACCTGGTTCCTGCCCGCGCTGGCCGGGGTCGACGCCGATCCGCCGATCTGCTTCGAACTGCACCGCGAGGATCAGGAACACACCACCACGCTGCTGCGCGAGGGCCGGGTGATGGCGGCCGTGACGTCGTCGGCCACGCCCGTGCAGGGCTGCTCCGCGCGCCCGCTCGGCAGCCTCCGCTACCTGCCGCTGGCCCACCCCGCCTTCGTGGCGCGGTGGGTGACCGGCGCGCTGCGGGACGACCTGTCCGCCGCGCCCGTCGTGGTGTTCGACGACCACGACGATCTGCAGGACGCGTTCGTGCGGCTGCTCGGCGGGGACGGGGCGAGCGCGCTGCGGCACTACGTCCCCGCGTCGGAGATGGTCGTCGCCGCGGTGGAAGCGGGGCTCGGGTGGGGCATGGTGCCCGAAGTGCAGGCGGCGCCCGGGCTGCGGGACGGCACGCTGGTGCCGCTCGTGCGCGACCGGCCGGTGGACGTGCCGCTCTACTGGCAGCAGTGGAAGCTGGACCTGCCCGCGCTGTCGACGGTGGCCGACGCCGTCGCGGCCGCGGCGGCGGCTTCCCTGCGGCGGCCGGCATCGGCCGTCCGGAGGCGACGCCGGCCGGGCACGAAGAGCTGACGGGCGCGCCGTACGGGCGGCGAAGACCGCCCTCGACGTTGCCCGTGCGGGACGTCTCGCGCGTCGCGGGGTGCGGTAAGCCGGATGAGGTGACCTTCCTCCGGATGGACATCCCCGATGGGCCGCTCGCCGGGCGCCCGGTCCGGTCCCGCATGGACGGCGTCCACCCCGTGCACGGCCGGGTGCTGGCGCTCCAGCGCGCCGCGGGCAACGCGGCCACGACCAGCGCGCTCGGGACCGTGCAGCGGTCGGTCGTCGACGAAATCGCGAGGATGAAACCCGATCAGCTGGTCGTCGCGCTTCAGGAGCTCAACCCCAAAGCCGCCGCGACCAACCTGTGGGTCACCGTCGACGGGAAGCCGGTGACCGAACTCATCAGCCGCCCGGCGGGCTTCGAGTCGCTGTGGCCGATCCAAAGCGGCCGTGGCCCGCACGCCGAGGAGCGGTTCGCTCAGGGGGTGATGCCGCTGCTGGCCGCCCGGCAACCCCGGTACATCCTGCTGGAGATCACCAAATCGCCGTGCCCGAGCTGCACGGCGCTGCTGTCGCAGCTGGTCGGCGAGCACCCCGGCACGCGGTTCGAGCTGCACATGCTCGGCCTCTACCCGGGCGCCGGCGAGGCGGAAGGCGAGCGCGGCGCGGCGACCCGGCCGGAGGACCTGGCCGAGCTCGAGCGGAAGCTGCAGGCCAAGCTGCTCGACCTGCGGGCCGTGATCGACCGGCTGACCGATGAGCAGTGGCGGAAGAGGTTCAAGTACCCGAAGCACACGAAGATCCCGATCGGCACGCGGATCGCCGCCCTCAAGTTCGCCCGGTCGGTCCACACGACCATGGTCGAGGCGAGACTGAAGCTGGGGGAGAGGCAGGACCAGACCGCGTACGGGGCGAAACTGAAGGACCTGGAGGACAAGTTCGCGGAGCTCGCGGCCTTTCTCACCGCGAAGAAGGCCGACGCCACGGCGTCCGCCCGCCACGAGCCGTACCCCGCGCACGAGACCGGCCGGCCGACGCCGGCGGCAGAGACGGTCACCGACCTCGACCGCTGGACCGCGATCAAGGCGGAGTGTCCCGACCTGCAGTTGTCCGAGCAGACGTACGGCGAGTACTTCCTCTATTCTTCGCATCGCGCCTTCACGTGGTTCTACGTGCACAACTCCCTCCCCGAATGACTGCAGCCCCCGGAGACGACCGGGGGCAGCAGTCATGCGGGGCGGCTCAGCGAAGGGTGGCCAGCCGGACGTCGGCGAGGGTGACGTGGCTGGCCTCTCGCCGCAACTCCGTTGGGTCCTGACTCTTGACAAGCCCTCCGCCGCACTTCAATCTCTCTAATTAACCGTACGGTACATACCTAACCGGTTAGTTGATCGGACTGCAGTGGCGCACCCGCGGAGGAGATTGCCGTGACCGAACGTCCGGAGAGCGTCGCCCCACCCGCGGGACGGCCCGCCAAGGCGGCCCTGGCCGCGTGGATCGGCAGCGCGCTCGAGTACTACGACTTCTTCATCTACGGCACGGCGGCCGCGCTGGTCTTCAACAAGATCTTCTTCCCGGCCTCGTCGCCGGCGACCGGCACGCTGCTGGCGTTGTCGACCTTCGGCGTCGGCTACGTGTCGCGGCCGCTCGGCGCGCTGCTGCTGGGCCACCTCGGCGACAAGTTCGGCCGCAAACGCGTGCTCCTGGCGACGTTGCTGCTGATGGGGCTGTCCACGGTGCTCGTCGGCTGCCTGCCCGGGTACGGCACGCTGGGCGTGGCCGCGCCGATCCTGCTGGTGGCGCTGCGGTTGCTGCAGGGCCTGTCCGCCGGCGGCGAGCAGGCCAGCGCGAACTCGATGAGCCTGGAGCACGCGCCGGAACACCGGCGCGCCTACTACACGAGCTTCACGCTGAGCGGCACCCAGGCCGGGCAGATCCTGGCGACCGCGGTGTTCCTGCCGGTCGCCGCCCTGCCGCAGGACGAGCTGCTGTCCTGGGGCTGGCGGGTGCCGTTCTGGCTCAGCGCGGTCGTGGTGCTGGTCGGCTACTACATCCGCCGGTCGCTGGAGGAGACGCCGGTGTTCCGGTCGGAGGTCGCGAGCGGCGAGGTGGCGAAGCTGCCCTTGGCCGTGCTGCTGCGGGACCACTGGGCCGACGTCCTGCGCGTGGTCGTGGCCGCGTTGATCGCTTCCGTCAGCACGATCTTCACCGTCTACGCCCTCAGCTACGCGGTGAACACGGTGGGCCTGAGCCGGACGCCGATGCTGTGGGTCGGGGTGCTGGCCAACGTCGCCGCCGTGGTGGCGATCCCGCTGTGGGCGAAGCTCTCCGACCGCGTCGGGCGCAAACGCCTGTTCATCGCCGGGTCGCTGGGGTGCGCGATCCTGATCTTCCCGTACCTCGGCGCCGTCGCGGCCGGCAGCTACCTGTGGATCTTCGTCGTCGGCATCGGGATGTTCGGCGTCGTCTACACCGCGACCAGTGCCGTGTGGCCGTCGTTCTACGGGGAGATGTTCCCGGCGCGGGTGCGGCTGTCGGGCACCGCGATCGGGACCCAGATCGGGTTCGCGATCAGCGGCTTCCTGCCCAGCATCGCGGTGGGCGTCGCGGGCACCGGCCGGGGTGCGTGGCTGGGCGTCGCCGCCTTCACCGCCGCGCTGTGCCTGGTGAACGTCATCGCCGTGGCCACCGGCAAGGAGACCTACCGGGTGCCGACCGCGCGGCTGGGGCTCAAGGACCCGGCCCCGGACCGGCGCGAGGCCGGCGTCCCGCGGTGAGCGCGTTCGAGGTCTACGCGCTGTGCTACGGGCGCCGGACGGGGTACCGCGGCGAGCACTTCCTGGGCTACGACGCGGATTCCGCGCAACCCCACCCGACCGCCTACTACGTCTGGCTGGCGGTTTCGCCGGAGCACACGGTGCTCGTCGACGCGGGCATCCGCCCGGAGCGGGCGCGGCGGCTCGACGGGCTCGACTACGTCGAACCGGTCCGGCTGCTCGCCGCGCTCGGCGTCGAGCCGTCGAGCGTCGGCCACGTCGTCCTCACGCACCTGCACTACGACCACTGCGGCACGGTCGGCGAGTTCCCCGGAGCGCGGTTCGTCGTCCAGCGGTCCGAAGTGGACTACTGGACCGGACCGTGGGCCAAGCGGATCGAGCGGGAACGGTGGCTGCTCGACGAAGTGGCGCTCGAACACCTGCGGGCCGGGCCGGTCGAACCGGTCGACGGCGACGCCGAGGTCGTGCCGGGGCTGAGCGTCCACCTCGTCGGCGGGCACACCGCGGGCACGCAGGTCGTCCGGATCGAAACCGCCGCCGGCCCGGTCGTGCTGGCCTCGGACGCCAGCCACTTCCACGAGAACATCGAGCACGACCGCCCGGCGCCGCTGCTGCACTCGACGACCGGGGTGTACGGCGCCTTCGACCGGATCCGCGAGCTCGCCGGCTCCGGTCCGGTGGTGCCGGGCCACGACCCGGAAGTGCTGGCCCGGTACCCGCCGATCGCCGACCGGATCGTCCGGATCGCGTGAGGTCAGCGCGTCGTCAGGTAGCTGACGAGCAGGTCGCCGACCATGCGGCGGTGGTGGTCGCGGTGGACCGGGTCGAGCATGTCGCGGCCGAAGATGGCGTTGAACGTGTGCCGGTTCGCCGTGCGGAACACGCAGAACGCGCTGATGGCCATGTGCACGTCGAGCGCGTCGACGTCGTCGCGGAACTGCCCGGCTTCGCGGCCGCGGGCGAGGATGCGGGCGAGCACGTCGAGCGCCGGGTTGGCCAGGTTGGACAGCGCGTTCGAGCGGGCGATGTGCTCGGCGCGGTGGATGTTCTCGATGCTGACCAGCCGCACGAAGTCCGGGTGGGACTCGTGGTGGTCGAAGGTGAGCCCGGCGAGCTGCCGGATCGCCTCGGCGGGGTCGAGGTGGTCGACGTCGAGGTCCTGCTCGAGCGAGCGGATGACCGTGTAGGCGCGTTCGAGCACCTCGACGAACAGCTGGTCCTTGTTCGTGAAGTAGTAGTAGATCATCCGCTTGGTGGTGCGGGTCTTCGCGGCGATCTCGTCCACCCGGGCGCCGTCGAACCCCTTCTCGGCGAACTCGCGGGCGGCGGTGTCCAGGATCTCGGAGCGGGTCCGGTCGGCGTCGCGGACGCGTTCGGGCCGGCTGCGCGCCACGTCGTCCGACGTCGGTACGGCCACGGACTTCCTTCCTCGCTGGGGCTGCTGTGCCCACTCTAGGGCGTCGCCGGGCCGGCGGGGCCTTCCCGGCGGCGGCACGGTGGGGTACAAATAACGTACTAGTTCGTACATTACGGGGGTGCTCGTGTCCTTGTCATCGGCCACCGAGGCGATCCGCGCGCACGCGGCGCGGGCCACACCGGGCACGGTGCTCACCGGGCTGATCGGCGCGGGCGTCGGACCGTCGCTCAGCCCGCCGCTGCACGAGGCCGAGGCCCGCCGGCTCGGGCTGGACCTGGTTTACGCCCGCTTCGACCTCGACGACCACGACGTGCCGTCCACCGCCGTCGGCCCGATGCTGGCCGCGGCCCGCGAAGCCGGGTACCGCGGGCTGAACATCACGCACCCGTGCAAGCAGCTGGTGCTCGGGCACCTCGACGAGCTGTCGCCGGACGCGGCCGCGCTGGCCGCGGTCAACACCGTCGTGTTCGAGGACGGCCGCGCGATCGGGCACAACACCGACTGGTCCGGCTTCGCCCGCGGCCTGGAGACCGGACTGCCCGGCGTGGACCTCGGCGCGGTCGTGGTGCTCGGGGCGGGTGGGGCCGGCGCCGCGGTGGCCCACGGCCTGCTCACCGCCGGCGCGGGCCGGGTCCAGGTCTTCGACCTCGACCCCGGCCGGGCGGCAGGGCTGGCCGGCGCCCTCGCCGGCCGGTTCGGGGCCGGCCGGGCGTCGGCGGGAACGGACCTCGAGACGGCCGTCGGCGCCGCGGACGGGCTCGTGCACGCCACCCCGACCGGCATGGCCGCGCACCCGGGACTGCCGCTGCCCGCCGCGCTGCTGCGCCCGGACCTGTGGGTCGCCGAGGTCGTCTACCGCCCGCTCGAAACCGGGCTGGTGCGCACCGCCCGCGCGCTCGGGGCCCGCGTCCTCGACGGCGGCCGCATGGCGGTCTTCCAGGCCGCCGGAGCGTTCGCCCTGTTCACCGGCACCGAACCCGACGCCGCGCGGATGCTGGACCACTTCGCCGCGCTCACCGCTTCCCCGGAAAGGCAGCCCGCCGATGTCCTCGACTGAACCCCGCCGTTCGATCGCCACGGTTTGCCTCTCCGGCACCCTGGAGGACAAGCTGACCGCGGCCGCCCGCGCGGGGTTCGACGGGGTCGAAATCTTCGAGAACGACCTCGTCGCCTCGTCGTGGCCGGCCAAGGAGATCGGCGAACACTGCGCCGAGCTCGGCCTGTCGATCGACCTGTACCAGCCGTTCCGGGACTTCGAAGCGGTGCCGCCGGACGTGCTCGCCCGGAACCTCCGGCGCGCCGAGCGCAAGTTCGACGTGATGGACCAGCTCGGTGCCGACACGATGCTCGTGTGCTCGTCGGTGTCCCCGGACGCGGTCGACGACGACGACCTCGCCGCCGAGCAGCTGCACCTGCTGGCCGAACGCGCCGCGGCGCGGGGCATCCGGATCGCCTACGAAGCGCTGGCGTGGGGCCGGTTCGTCAACACCTACGAGCACTCCTGGCGCATCGTGCGCCGGGCCGCCCACCCCGCGCTGGGCCTGTGCCTGGACAGCTTCCACATCCTGTCGCGCGGCAGCGACCCGGCCGCGATCCGCACGATCCCCGGCGAGAAGCTGTTCTTCCTGCAGCTGGCCGACGCGCCCCGGCTGCAGATGGACGTCCTGCAGTGGAGCAGGCACCACCGGCTCTTCCCCGGCCAGGGCGCGTTCGACCTGACCGCGTTCACCCGGAACGTGCTCGCGGCCGGCTACCGCGGGCCGCTGTCGCTCGAGGTGTTCAACGACGTCTTCCGCCAGGCCGACCCGGGGCCTGCCGCCGTCGACGCCATGCGTTCGCTGCTGAGCCTGCAGGAAACCCTGGGCGTCGCCGACCTGCCGCCGGCACCGGAGCTGGCCGGCCACGCGTTCGTCGAGCTGGCGGTGGACGCCGAAGCGGAGGTCCGCCTCACGGACGCCCTGCGCGGGCTCGGGTTCGCCGAGACGGGGCAGCACCGGTCCAAGCCGGTCCGGTTGTGGCAGCAGGGCGACGCGCGGATCCTGCTCAACGGTTCGCCCGCCGCGGCGGGCGCGTCGGTCGGCGCGATCGCCGTCGAGAGCGCGGACCCGGTCGCCTCCGCCCGGCGTGCCCAGCGGCTGCTCGCCCCGATCCTGCCGCGCAGCCACCGCGCGGGCGAAGCGGACCTCTCGGCGGTCGCGGCACCGGACGGGACGTCGGTGTTCTTCTGCCGCACCGGTGCCGGCGCCGCGGACAGCTGGCTCGGCGACTTCACGCAGCTCCCGGCGGCCGGCGCGGGTGCCGGGGTGACCGGGATCGACCACCTGGCCCTGACCCAGCCGTTCGACCACTTCGACGAGGCGGCCCTGTTCTACCGCGCGGTCCTCGGCCTCGAACCGGAGCCGGTGACCGAGTTCGCGGCGCCGTTCGGCCTGGTGCGCAGCCGGACGGTGGCCGACCGCTCCGGCCGCGTCCGCGTCGCCCTCGAGTCGGCCCTGCTCCGGCGCGGAGACTGGGCGCCGGGGGTGCGCGAGCCGCAACGCATCGCATTGACGACCGAGGACGCCCTCGCGAGCGCCCGCCGGATGCGCGAACTCGGTGCCCCGCTGCTCGAAATCCCCGGGAACTACTACGACGACCTCGACGCCCGCCTGGCTCCGGACCCCGAGCTGGTGGCCGCCCTGCGGCAGCACTCGGTGCTCTACGACCGCGACGAAACCGGCGAACTGCTGCACTTCTTCACCGTCGTGCTGGGCGGCCGGGTGTTCTTCGAGGTGGTGCAACGCATCGGCGGCTACGCCGGCGACGGCGCGGTCAACTCCCCGGTCCGGATGGCCGCCCACCGGAGGCAGCGCGCAGCGGCGCTCGGATGAGGCCCCGGTCGCGGGCGGCCGCCTGCGTGCGGTCGCGCAGGCCGAGGATGCGGGAGATGTGGTTCTTCACCGTGCCCTCGCGGAGGTGAAGCCTCGCCGCGATCTCGCGGTTCGCCGCCCCGGTCGCGACCGTGCGCGGCACCTCGGTCTCCCGGCCGGTCAGGGCGTCCGGGGAAGCCGGGTGGCCGCGCGGTCACCGGCCGTCCGGCACTTCCGGCGGGCTCTGCTCGGCAGCGCCGCGGTCTTCGCCGCCGGCACGCTGTTCGGGGTGGCCATCCTCCGAGCCGGGATTCACTTCCGCGTCCCGGCGGGGTCACGACCGGGTCGTGAACTCCAGTGCCCACCGCCCGCTCGTCACGGGGACCGCGCCGCGGAAGGCGAGGCCGCAGCCGGTGGCCAGTTCGGTCAGCTCCTCGACGCTGCGTTCCTTGCTGCCGAAGCACATCAGCATGAACAGATCGATCGCGGTGTCGGCACCGTGGCCCCGCACCGGCTCGATCACCACGACGGACGCGTCCGGCGCGGCGGCGCGGCGGCAGCCGGCCAGGATCGCGCGGGCGTGCTCGTCGTCCCAGTCGTGCAGGATGTCCGACACCACGTAGGCGTCGGCCCCCGGCGGCAGCGGGTCGAAGAAGCTGCCGGGGACGGCGCTCGCCCGGTCGCCGAGCCCGGCGGCCGTCAGCCGCCGGGCGGCCGCCTCGGCCGTCGGCGGCAGGTCGAGGAGCCGGCCGCGGACGCCCGGGTGCGCCCGCAGGATCTCGACGAGCAACGGTCCGTCACCACCACCCACGTCGACGATGTCGGGGAAGCGGCCCCAGTCGAAGTTCCGGGCGATCAGCGGCGCGTGCTCGCGGAACCGCCAGTTCATCTGGGCGTCGAACGAGGTCCGCAGCTTCGGGTCGGCATCGAGATCGGCCCAGAAGTCGCGGCCGTACCGGCGCGGGTAGGCGGGCGCGCCGTCGGTCATCACCTCGAGGAGATCGACGAACGCCAGTTCGGCGCGGCCCCCGGCGCAGGTGATGTCGAGCAGCGGCCGGAACCCTTCGGGCGCGTCTTCCCGCAGCTGGGCGCCGAGGTCCGTCGGCCGGTAGCGGCCGGACGCGGTGTCCAGGTCGAAGACCTCCACCGCGACCAGGTGGTCGAGCAGCCGGCTCAGCGCGGCGGCCGACGTCCCGGTGCGGGCCGCCAGCTGCTCCGCCGTCGCGCCTTCGGTTCCGGCGTGGTCCGCCAGGCCGAGCGTGGCGGCCACCCGGATGGCCATGGGGGTGGCCAGCCCGGCCAGGGGCATGATCGACCGCTTCGCGGTGGGGCGGTTCATTGTCCCGAGCCTAGCCAGGCCGGGGCGGCCGCAGTAATTGTCAGACCGCTTCCGGGGTCAGTTCCGCGGCGCCGAAGGAGACGTCGAACCGGTCGCACCAAAGGCTCACGCTCGTGTAGGCGGTCAGGTCGGTGCCGGCGGGCAGCGGGTAGTTCTGGTTTCCCTTGTTGCCCTTCAGCTTGCCCGCGTCGACGTGCTTGCCGTCGTCGAACACGGCCCAGCCGTCCTTGCCCGGTTTCACCGGTGCGTCGGTGAGCCACACGTGCACGTCGGGGCCGCTGCTGGTGTCGAGGTTCTCCAGGCGCAGCACGAGTGACCCGTCGGCGGCCCGCAGGATCCGGACCGTGCCGGTGGTCCGGTGCTCGTGGCTGATCAGGGTGCCGCCGGCCACTTCGGCGGGCGCGGCCGGCGCAGCGGACGCCGACGGCGACGGCGGCGAGGTCAGGGGTGCGGACGGCGACACCGGCGCGGCCGCGGGCAGGTCCTCCTGCACCGTCTCGTTCACCACCAGCTGCCAGGGCTGGAACCAGTACAGGCCGACGGCGACGGCGACCAGGCTCGTCACCAGGACACCCAGGACCCACGGCCGGGTGAGCAGGCGCCGCGTGCGATGCATTTCGTCCTCCTTCGTTCCCGGGTCATTCAACCGGGACGAATCGCCCAGCGGCCGCCGAAACGCGGTTACCGATCTCTTACGGGCGGGTCCGTTCCGGGAGAGCACTGAGCGCGGCCAAGTCCTTCCGGCGCGCCGACGGTCATGCCGCCTCCGGCGGGTGAGCACCCCCGGCACGCCGCCGGGCCTCGCCGCGAAGGCGAAGCGGCTCGCGGGTCAGTCCGTGGACCCGCTTTCGGGCACCGGCAACGCGAGCCGGAAGCAGGCGCCTTCCCCGACCGCGGTCTCCAGTTCGACGTCGCCGCCGTGGGCGCGGGCCAGGGAGCGGGCGATCGCGAGGCCCAGGCCGGCGTCCGCGCCGGGCGTGCGCGTCCGGGAGCGGTCGGCGCGGTAGAAGCGGTGGAACGCGCGGCTCGCCTGCTCGGCCGTCATCCCCGGGCCCTCGTCGGCCACCTCGAGCACCGCGCGGCCGGCCACCGTGCCGACGCCGATGCGGACGGGGGTGCCCGCCGGGGTGTGGGCGGCGGCGTTGCCCACCAGGTTGGTGACGACCTGCCGCAGGCGGGCCTCGTCGGCGTCGACCGGGGCCGGGCCGGGTGGGCCGAGGCCGCCGGGCCCGGTCAGGGACACTTCGCGGGCCGGGTCGAGTGCCCTCAGGTCGTGCCGGGCGTCGCCGGCGAGGGTGCGCAGGTCCATCGGGGTGCGGTCGAGCTGCTCCTCCGGTGCCTCGTCGAGCTGGGCGAGCAGCAGCAGGTCTTCGGTGAGCGCGGTGAGCCGGGTGGCTTCGCGGTCGATGCGCCGCATCGTCTCGTCCACATCGGACGGTCCGCGCAGTGCCCCCATCCGGTAGAGCTCCGTGGAACCCTTGATGCCGAACAGCGGGGTGCGCAGTTCGTGGCTGACGTCCGAGACGAACGTGCGCATCCGCGCCTCGGACGCGGCCCGGTCGGCGAAGGCCCGGTCGAGCTGGCCGAGCATCGTGTTGAGCGACGCCGCCAGGTGCCCGATCTCCGTGCCGGGCGGCGCGAGGTCCGGCACGCGCCGGGAGAGGTCGCCGCCCGCGATCGCGGCGGCCGTGTGCTCGATCCGGCGCAGCGGCAGCAGACCCCGGCCGAGCGCGAACCAGCCGGCCGCGGTCAGCACGACGAGCAGCGCGGCGCCGGTGACCAGGCTGCTCGTGCGCAGCTGGGCGATCGTGGCGTCGGCTTCGGCGAGCGGCGCGGCCGAAACGACCCGCCCGCCCCAGCGCACGGCCGGCCGGGAGACCGCCCGCCAGCGCTGCGACCGGTCGGCGGCGTCGAGGTCGACGGCCGTCCCGTCGGCCGGGACCGAGCGCAGCGCGTCGGACGGCGGCAGCGTCGCACTGTCCACTCGCGACGAGTGGAAGCCGCCCGCCACCGCGCCGCTCGCGTCGAGGTACACCACGTACGGAGTGCCGAACAGTTCGAGCGCCGGGTCGACGAGATCGGGCCGCACGGCCGGGGTCGCGGCCGGCGGTGGTCCGGAGGCGCGGGAGATGAGCTCGGTCATCGAGCGCAGCTGCCCGTCGAGCCGGTCGAGCTGGAACCGTTCCAGCTCCCCGGAAACCAGCGTGCCGATGAGGGTCAGGCCGGCGAGCAGCAGGCTCGCGGTGAGCAGCAGGAGCCGGGCCCGCAGGGAAAGCCGCCTCACCGCCGGGGCTCCCGCAGCACGTAGCCGACGCCGTGCACGGTGTGGATGAGCTTCGGCTCCCCGGTGTCGATCTTGCGTCGCAGGTAGGAGATGTAGGTGTCGACGATGCCGGCGTCGCCGCCGAAGTCCTCGCGCCACACCCGGTCGAGGACCTGCGCCTTCGACACCACGCGCCCGGCGTTCTCCATCAGGTAGTGCAGCAACCGGAATTCCGTGGCGGACAGGCGGATCGCCTGCCCCGCGCGCGTCACCTGGCGGCCCTCGGCGTCGAGCGCGAGCGGACCCACCGTGAGCACGCCCGCGGCGGGGCCGGCGGTCCGGCGGAGGATCGCGCGGATCCGCGCGATCAGCTCCGCCAGGTCGAAGGGCTTCGTCACGTAGTCGTCGGCGCCGAGGGACAGGCCGGTGACCTTGTCGGACTGGCGGTCCCGCGCGGTGAGGAACAGGACGGGCACCGGCGCGCCGTGGCCCGGGTGCCGTTCGCGCAGCCGCCGGACCACCTCGAAGCCGTCCATGTCCGGCAGCATGACGTCCAGCAGCACCAGGTCGGGCGGCTCCGCGGTGGCCGCGGCCACGGCTTCCCGCGCGGTCGCCGCCGACGTCACCCGGAAGCCGGCGAACCGCAGCGCGGCGGAGAGCAGTTCGCGGACGGTGGCCTCGTCGTCCACCACCAGCAGCCGGGACGTCATCGCTTCCATGCCCGTGAGGATACGGAGATCGCGTCGGCGAGCAGGGAGCCCGCGAAACCCGCCACCGCGCCGCCGCCGAGGCCGGCCACCAGCGCGAGCAGCGGGTTCGCCGTCAACCGCACGGCGAAGACGGGCAGCGAGAACCCGAACGCGCTGACGGTGACGTCGGCGGAAATCCGCGACAGCAGCGTCACGACGGCGAGCACGGCAGCGGTGGCCGGAGCGAACCGCACGGCGAGCCCCGCGGCCCGGCGCAGCGGTCCGCCGGATCGCCGGGTCCGGGCGGCGACGGCGACGCCGCAGCCCAGCAACACCACGGCCGACAGGCCGAGCAGCGGGCCGCCCGGCGAGACGGGCAATGCGGGCAGCGCGCACGAGAACGCGCCCGAGGAGCCGATCGTCCACGGCACGCCGAGCCCCAGCAACACGGCTCCGCCCAGCAGCTGGGGGAGCGCGAGCAGGACACCCCCGGCCGCCGCGGTGCCGCCGAAGGTCCAGGCCACCGCCAGGCACAGCACCGCGAGCCCGACGGCCGGCCACCGCACCGCCCGCACACCCGCGGCCACGGCCGGGAACCGGGTCACGAGCCAGCAGACACCGACGACCACGAGCACCCCCGCCGTGGCCCCCACCACCACCGGCCCCACGGCCACGGAGAACCCGGCGTCGAGCCGGCCGGAGCCGGGAAGGCGCACGGGACCGGCCGCTCGCCCGCAGGCTCCCGCAGCACCCGCACCGACGCCGTCCGGCATCGTCAGCGTTCCCCGGGCCAGCAGCGCGAGCACGGCGAGTCCCGCCGGCAGGGCCACCGCCGCCACGGCTCCGCGGACGAGCAATCCGTCCCCGCGCCGCAGCAGCAGCGAGCCGAGCACCACCGCGCCCGCCAGGGAAACCCCCAGCGGCATCACCTCGAGGCCGACCCGCACGGCCACCGGCAGCCCGCCGGCCGGGGTCCCGCCGGCCTCGGCGGAGCCGCCCACGGCGAGCGCGACGGCCGCCGCGGTCAGCCCGCCGAGCCCGCCGACGCGGCCGGCCCCCAGCAGGGCCAGGCCGGCCGCAGCGACGCCCGCCATGGCGAGGAGCGCGGCGGCGGCCGCCACCAGGCCGCGGATCACCTCCCGCATCACACGTCCCGGCGCCGGAAGACCACGAACGCCACGGCCAGCACGGCGGCGACCCCGGCGCACATCCCGGCCAGGTTCAGCCACGGGTGCGGGAACTCCGGATCGGGCACCGTCTTGAGCACCGCGGACGCGCCGAGCGTCGGCCAGTACAGGAAGAGGTTCCGCACCCACGCGGGGAAGAGGCCTGCGAGGGCCGGGACCAGGAAGACGATGCCGACCAGGGTGGCGAGCGCGCCCGCGGTGGCCCGCATGATCGTGCCGAGCCCGGCCGCCAGCAGCGCGATCGCCGCGAGGTAGAGCCCGCCTCCCGTCACGGCGGAGAGCACACCCGGATCGCCGAGCCCCGCGTGCGGTACGCCGTGGCCGGCGAGGACGGCCTGGCCGAGGAAGAAGGCGGCGAACATCAGCACCTGGCCCGCCACCACGGCGACCGCCACCGCCACGACCAGTTTGGCCGCCAGCAGCCGGTGCCGGCGCGGCGTGGCGATCAGCGACGTCTGCATCAGGCCGGTCGCGTGCTCGGCCGTGACGACCAGGATGCCGAGCACCCCGATGACCAGCTGGGCGACGATGTACGAGGTCAGGCTGCGATTGGTCGGGTCCCACGGCCCTTCGCCGGGGAAGTCCTTCGCGGCGGCGTTCATGGCGAGGCCGGTGATGCCGAGCCCGGCCGCGAACAGGCACGCCAGGGTGTACCAGGTGGAGCGCAGGCTGCGCAGCTTGATCCACTCCGCGCGGACGGAGCAGGCGAACGACACGCTCATGCGACGGCCTCCGGGTGTTCGGCAGTGTCCTGGTGATCGGCGTCCCTGAAGTCGACGCTGTCCTTGGTCAGCTCCATGAAGGCGTCCTCCAGGGAGACGCGCTGCGGGGTGAGCTCGGCGAGCGCGACGCCGTGGTAGGCCGCGAGCTTGCCGATCTCCGCGCTCGTCATGCCGGACACGACGAGCGAGGCCTCGGCCCCCGCCCGCACGGCCGCCCCGGCGGTGGCCAGCAGCCGCGCGAAGCCCGGATCGGGCGTGCGGACGAGCACGGTCCCCTCGCCCCGCACGAGCTCGCTCACGGCGGTGTCGGCGACGAGCCGTCCCCGGCCGATGACGACCAGGTGGTCGGCGGTCTGCGCCATCTCGCTCATCAGGTGGCTGGACACCAGCACCGCCCGGCCCTCGCCGGCCAGGGAGCGCATGAGGTCCCGGATCCAGCGGATGCCCTCGGGATCGAGCCCGTTCACCGGCTCGTCGAAGATCAGCACCCGCGGGTCGCCGAGCAGCGCGGCCGCGATGCCGAGCCGCTGCCGCATGCCGAGCGAGAACCCGCCCGCCCGCTTGCCGGCCACGCCCTCCAGCCCGGTCCGGGCGAGCACCTCGCCGACCCGGCGCCGGGGGAGGCCGTTGCTCACCGCGAGGGCCAGGAGGTGGTCGTGCGCCTTCCGGCCGCCGTGCACGGCACCGGCGTCGAGCAACGCGCCCACCTCGGTGAGCGGCACGGGGAGATCCCGGTAGCGGCGCCCGTCGATGGTGACCGAGCCCCGCGTCGGCGCGGCCAGGCCCACGATCATCTTCATGGTGGTGGACTTGCCGGCGCCGTTGGGCCCGAGGAACCCGGTCACCTGCCCGGGTTCGACGGTGAACGACAGGTCGTCCACCACGGTGTCGGGCCCGTACCGCTTGGTCAGGCCCCGGATTTCGATGGTCATGCGGCGAGCGTGGCGGGCCGGCCTGGCCGGTTCCTGGGAAGTCCTGGGAGAACTCTGGGAGTCCGGCGGTCAGGGGCGGTGCCGGCCGGGGACCACTCCGGAAATCGCAACCCGAACACCGGCGGCCCACCCTCGTATACACGGCGAGTATACTTCGAGAGTATAGTGATCGGCAGGCCCGGAACCCCCGGGTCGAGGAGGGGGCACGAGCATGTCGGTTCCGCACACCTTGCTCGCGCTGCTCGAGTCCGGCCCGCGGCACGGTTACGACCTGAAACGGGCCTACGACGAGCAGTTCGGGCAAGACCGCCCGCTGGCGTACGGCCAGGTCTATTCGACGTTGTCGCGGCTGCTGCGCAACGGCATGGTCGAGGTGGCGGGCGTCGAGAGCGGCGAGGGGCCGGAGCGCAAGCGCTACACGATCACCGACGCGGGGATCACCGACGTCGAGACGTGGCTGCGCACGCCGGAAAACCCGCAGCCGTACCTGCAGAACACGCTGTACACGAAGGTGGTGCTGGCGCTGCTCTCCGGGCGCAGCGCCGCCGACGTGCTGACGATCCAGCGCGGCGAGCACCTGAACGCGATGCGGGCGCTCACGAAGCGCAAGAACGGGGGCGACCTCGCCGATCAGCTGATCTGCGATCACGCGCTCTTCCACCTCGAGGCGGACCTGCGGTGGCTCGAGCTCACCGCCGCGCGCCTCGGTGAACTCGAGAAGGCGGTGCGCTGATGACCGGAACGCCGTTGCTCACCGGCAAGGGACTGCACAAGTCGTTCGGCCCGACGCGGGCCCTCGACGGGGCCGGGCTGTCGGTCTCGGCGGGGGAAGTGCTCGCGATCATGGGCTCGTCCGGTTCGGGCAAGTCGACGCTGCTGCACTGTCTCGCCGGCATCATCCGGCCGGACTCGGGCACCATCGCCTACCGCGGCGCCGACCTCGTCGGGATGGACGACAAGGGACGCAGTGCGTTGCGGCGCACCGAATTCGGCTTCGTCTTCCAGTTCGGCCAGCTCGTGCCCGAGCTGTCCTGCCTGGAGAACGTCGCGCTCCCGCTGCGGCTGGCCGGGACCAGGCGGAAGCAGGCCGAGGCCAAGGCGGCCGAATGGCTCGCCCGGCTGGAGGTCGACGGGCCGGCGAAGCGCCGTCCCGGTGACGTGTCCGGCGGGCAGGCGCAGCGGGTGGCGGTGGCACGGGCGCTGGTGACCGGACCGAAGGTGATCTTCGCCGACGAGCCGACCGGGGCGCTCGACTCGCTCAACGGCGAGAAGGTCATGCAGCTGCTGACCCAGGCGGCGCGGGAGACGCACGCCGCGGTCGTGCTGGTGACCCACGAGCCGCGGGTGGCGGCCTACTCGGACCGGGAGGTCCTGGTGCGCGACGGGCGCACGATCGACCGGGAGCTGGTCGCGTGATGGGGGATCTGGCGCTGGGACTCCGGCTGGCCGTCGGGGGCGGCCGGATGTCCGGCGCGGCGCTGCTGCGCCTGGCGATGACCGCGTTCGGGATCGCGCTCGCGGTCGCGGTGCTGCTGCCCGCGGCGGCGGTCCACCACCTCGTGGGCGCGCAGGCGGAGCGCAAGGCGGCGATCGCGCAGGTCACCCAGCCTCGCGCGGGCGTCGCCCCGCTGCTGGTCCACCGCTGGTACGCGTCGGCTGGCGACGAGTTCGTGAACGTCGCCGCGGTCGCGGCGACCGGGGCGAACTCGCCGGTGCCGCCGGGGCTCGGCCGTCTGCCCGCGCCGGGCGAGCTGATCGTGTCGCCGGAGCTCGCCGCGAAGCTGGCCGCGCCGGGCGGCGGCTCGCTGAAAGCGCAGCTGCCGGGGCACGTGGCCGGCCTGATCGCGCGGGAAGGCGTCGCCGGCGCGGGCGACCTCAGCGCGTACTACGGGGTGCCGGCCGCGCAGATCGAGGCCGAGGCCGACGGCCGCAAGGTCTATGCGTTCGGCCTGCCTTACACCGGGCTCGGGCTGTCGGCGATCACGCTGGGCGTCATCCTGCCGATCGCGGCGGTGCTGCTGTTGCCGTTGCTGATCTTCGTGATCACCGCGTCGCGGATGGGTGCGGCGCAGCGGGAACGCCGGCTCGCCGCGCTGCGCCTGGTCGGCCTGGACTCCCGGCAGGTCAAACGGGTCGCGGCGGCCGAATCGCTGGTCGGGGCCGTGATCGGGCTCGCCGCCGGGATCGGGTTCTTCGCCGTGCTGCGCACGTTCGTCGCCGACATCCTGCCGTTCGGCCTGCGGATCTTCCCGGAGGACCTCGTCCCGTCCTGGCCGCTGGTCGTGGTGATCGTGCTGCTGGTGCCCGGGCTGGCGGTCGGCTCGGCGCTGTTCGGGCTGCGCCGCACGATCGTGGAACCGCTCGGCGTGGTCCGCCAGGGCAAGCCGGTGCGGCGGCGGATGTGGTGGCGCTGGGCGCTCACCGCGATCGGCGTGCTGTTCCTGGCCGCCACCCTGGTCTTCGAGCGGGGCAGCGGCGACACGCCCGCCGCGCTGGCGCTCTCGGTGGGCAGCGTGTTCCTGCTCGTGGGCGTCGCGGCCCTGCTGCCGTGGCTGGTCGAGCGGCTCGTGGAGCGGCTGCACGGCGGTTCGCCGTCCTGGCAGCTCGCGATCCGGCGGCTGCAGCTGGACAGCGGCACCGCCAGCCGGGTGGTGTCCGGCCTGGTCGTCGTGCTGGCCGGCACGATCCTGATCCAGGGCGTGGTCGCCTCGCTCGCGAGCGGCGACGCTCGGCAGGCCGCGCCGGACGGCGTGGCCGCCGCCCCGGTCCGGGTCGACACCACCGCCGCGCACGAGGCCGAGGTCGGCAGGCTGGTGTCGGCCGTGCCCGGGGTGACCGGTGTGCACCCGGCCAGGAACCTGACGTTCCGGTCCGGGGAGGAGCGGAACTACGTCGTGGTCGGCGATTGCGTGGTGCTCAGGGCCCGGGCGAACATCGGCGCCTGCTCCGACGGCGACGTGTTCTCCCTGGTGTCCCCGGGCGGCTCGGCGCCGACCGGCAAGCTGCGGCTGCAGGGCTACTCCCGCGGAGAGGACGTGATCGGTCCGGAGTGGACGGTCCCGGCCGGCGTCAAGGTCGTGCAGGCGGCCGACGCGGCGGGCGACAGCCTGCTGGTCACGCCCGGCGCGCTCGGCGGCCGCACCCTCCCGGACTCGTCGGTCGTGGTCTACGTGTCGGGCACCGGCGACGTGCAGGCGCTGACCGACAACGTCGCGAGGGCGGTCAACCCGCTCGCGTGGAACGCCTCGGCAGGCAAGAGCGACTATCTCGACGATTTCCGCGCCCGCGACCGGCAGATGGTGGAGAGCTTCCGTTCGGTGCTGATCACCGCGTCGCTGTTCGTGCTCGCGGTGGCCGCGATGAGCCTGCTGATGCTGTCGATCGAGCAGATCAGCGAACGGCGGCGGCCGCTCGCGGCCCTGTCCGCGGCCGGCGTGCCGATCGGGGTGCTGGCCCGCGGATCGCTGTGGCAGACCGGGATTCCGGTGGTGGTCGGCGTGGTGCTGGCGGTCGCGGCCGGGCTGGGGCTGACCGCGCCGATCCTGCGGCTGGCGGGCCGGCCGATGATCATCGACGTCCCGGTGCTGCTCGCACTGGCGGGCGCCACGGTGGCGGCGGTCCTGCTGGTGACCGGTCTGACGATGCCCCTGCTCCGGCAAGTCACCCGATGGGACAACCTGCGCTCGGAATGACCCGGGCCCGGCGCGCTCCCGGCCTGGTGACGCTGACCCGGCCGAAAACGCTCGGCTGGATGAGGCCGGCCCGCAGGGCCCAACGCTCAGCCAGCGCCGGTGAGGTGGAGCCGGGCGTACTTGCGGAACGCCGCGACCAGGCGGCCGCGGTCGTCGGCGCGGGTGGCCAGGACGACGTGGGCCGGGTCGACGCCCTCGAGCGGGATCGACGTGAGGTCGGGGCGCAGGGCCCGGATGTGGTGGCCGGCCGAGATGGCCACCGCCTCCCCGGCGGCCACCAGCTCGAACTTGTCCTCGATGGCGTCGATCAGGGGGCCGTCGGGCGCGGGGCGGCCGTCGGGGCGGGGGTCGATGCGCCAGTAGGCGCTCCACTCCGGATCGGACTCACGCAGCCGGGGCAGGGGCTCGTCGGCGATGTCGTCGAGGGTGACCTGTTCCTTGCCCGCCAGCCGGTGGTCCAGCGGCACGAGCACGACCCGCGGTTCGTCGTAGAGGACCGTGACGTCCAGCCCGTCGGTGCGGAACGGCAAGCGGCTGACCACCGCGTCCACCCGGTGGTCCAGCAGCGCGGCGCGGACGTCCTGGAAGGGCACGTACTGGGTGTGCACCTCAGCGTCGGGATGGCGGTTCCGCAGCTCGCGCACGGCGGGCGTGACGATCAGGCCGGCGGTGTAGCCGACGGTGATCCGGCTCGGCCGGGCCGCGGCCTTCGTGCGCGCCACGGCCTGAGCCGCGGTACGCAGCAACGCCTCGGCCTGGGAGAGGAACACCTGGCCCGCCTCGGTGAGGCTGCTGCCCTGCGGGGTGCGGTCCAGCAGCCGGGCGCCGAGCTGCTGTTCCAGGCGGTGGATCTGCCGGCTCAGCGACGGCTGGGTGAGGTGCAGCGCTTCGGCGGCGCGGCCGAAGTGCCGGTGTTCGGCGACGACCGTGAAGCTGTGCACCAGGCGCAGATCGAGGTCCACGGCCGTCGGGAGGTCGGGCATGTGTCCAGGGTAGCCGCCTGCACCGGGGCGGCGAGCTGCGGTGATGCACGGGCCGTATTGCACGGTGCGGAAGTTTCATTGGCCAGGGGCGGCCGCCGGGGGACAGGGTGGAAGGAGCCGGTTCACCTCACTCCCCGATCACAAGGAGCGTCACCATCATGCGCGTATTCGTCACCGGAGCGACCGGCTTCGTCGGCTCCGCGGTCGTGCGGGAGCTGCTCGGCGCCGGGCACCGCGTGCTCGGCCTGGCCCGCTCGGACGCCGCCGCGGCCACCCTGGCCGCGGCCGGCGCCGAGGTGCACCGCGGCACCTTGGAGGACCTGGACAGCCTGCGCGCCGGTGCGGCGTCGGCCGACGGCGTGGTCCACGCGGCGTTCATCCACGACTTCACCGACTTCGGGCACTCCGTCGCGGTGGACCTGCGGGCCGTCGAGACCCTCGTCGAGACGCTGGCCGGCACGGACCGCCCCTTCGTGCTCAGCTCCGGCACCCCGGGCGGCGCCGGCGGGACGGCGACCGAGGACACCGTTCCCGGCTCCGGGACGCCCGCCGCGGCGCGGCTGGGTGCGGAGGAGGCGGTGCTCGCGTTCGCCGGCCGCGGTGTCCGCGGTTCGGTGGTGCGGCTGCCCCGGTCGGTGCACGGCGAGGGCGACCACCACGGTTTCGTCGCCCGGTTGATCGACATCGCCCGCGAGCGGGGCGTGTCGGCGTACCCGGGAGACGGGGCCAACGCGTGGCCTGCCGTGCACCGGCTGGACGCCGCCGTGCTGTACCGGCTGGCGTTGGAGCAGGCGCCCGCGGGCAGCCGCCTGCACGCGGTCGGCGACGAGGGCATCCCGGTGCGCCGGATCGCCGAGCGCATCGGCGAGCACCTGGGCCTGCCGGTCACGTCCGTCCCGGTCGAGGCCGCCGCCGAGCACTTCGGCTGGCTCGGGCCGATCTTCGCGATGGACACGCCGGCCTCGAGTACCCGCACCCGGAAGCTGCTGGACTGGCACCCGGCCCGCCCCGGACTGCTCGCCGACATCGACGCCGGCCACTACTTCGCCCGCTGAGGACGAGCGGCCGGGTCTTCCGCCGCACCGTGAACAGGTCCACATCGGACGCAACGCGGCGGACCTGTCGCCGGCCACGCGACCGCCACCTGCCGACCGGCCGGCTCCGGGACGTCGAAGGGCACCGCCCGGCACTGCGCCTGACCCCGGCGGTGTTTTCGGGCCCGGCGCGTGGGTACCTGCCGCGGATGGCAGGCAGACGGGACGAACTCCAGCGGATCGCGGCCGAGAAATTCGGCTGGCGGCAGCTGACCGGCGAACAACTCGAGGCGATGGAGCAGGTGATGGCCGGGCACGACGTGCTCGCCGTGCTGCCCACCGGGGCCGGCAAGTCGGCGATCTACCAGGTGCCGGCGTTGCTGCTGGACGGCCCGACGCTGGTCGTGTCGCCGCTGATCGCCCTGCAGAACGACCAGATCGAGGGCATCGGGGAGAGCCGGGCGCCGGAGGCCGTCGCCCTGAACTCCTCCCAGCGCGCCGCCGAGCGCAAGCACGCGTGGGAGGCGCTGCGCCGGGGGACCGCCGAGTACCTGTTCCTGTCCCCGGAACAGCTGGCCTCCGACGAAGTGCTCGACGCGGTCGCCGAGCTCGGCGTCTCGCTGTTCGTCGTGGACGAAGCGCACTGCGTTTCCGCGTGGGGGCACGACTTCCGGCCGGACTACCTGCGCCTGGCGCCGGTGATCGAGCGGCTCGGGCACCCGCGGGTGATCGCGCTGACCGCGACCGCGGCGCTGCCCGTGCGCGCCGACATCGTGGCCCGGCTGGGCCTGCGTGACCACCGGGAGGTGCTCGCCAGCTTCGACCGGCCCAACCTGCGCCTCGGGGTCGACCCGCTGCCGAACGACGACGACCGGCACCAGGCCGTCATCACGCGGACGCGGGCGCTGACCGCGGACCCCGCGACCCGCCCCGGGCTGGTGTACGTCACCAGCCGCAAGGACGCCGAGGCCTACACCGCGGAGCTCGCCGCCGAGGGGGTCCGGGTGGCGGCCTACCACGCCGGGATGAAGGCGGCCGACCGCGAACGGGTGCACGAGGAGTTCCTGCGCGGCGAGCTGGACGCGGTGGTGGCGACCTCGGCGTTCGGGATGGGCATCGACAAGGCGGACCTGCGGTTCGTCCTGCACGCGGCCGCGCCGGACTCGCTGGACACGTACTACCAGCAGATCGGCCGCGCCGGCCGCGACGGCGAGCCCGCGGAGATCACCCTGTACCACCGGCCGCGGGACCTGGGCCGGCAGAAGTTCCTCACCGCGGCGAAAGCGCCGGAGCAGGCCCTGGCGGAGGTGGCCACCACCCTTTCGGGGCACGGCGCGCCGCTGAAGCCGTCCGAACTCGGCAAGAAGCTGAACGTATCGGCGGCCCAGCGCACCCGGGCGGTCAACCTGCTGGAGCAGACCGGCGCGGTGGCCGTCACCGCCGACGGCCGTCTCGAATACCGGAAGTCCGCGGTGGACCCCGGCCAGGCCGTCGAGCAGGGTGTCGAGGCGGCCGAAGCGCACCAGCGGCTGATCCGGTCGCGGATCGAGATGATGCGCGGCTACGCCGAGACCACCGGCTGCCGCCGCCAGTTCCTCCTCGGCTACTTCGGCGAGCAGCTCGAGCAGCCGTGCGGCAACTGCGACACGTGCATCGCCGGCACGGCCGAGGCGGTCTCGTCCGGCGGCGGGGCGTTCCCGGCCAACAGCGCGGTCGAGCACGCGGAGTGGGGCCCCGGCGTGGTGATGTCCGCGGACGAAGACACCCTGACGGTCGTGTTCGACGACCACGGCTACAAGACGTTGTCGGCGCAGGCGGTCCAGGAGAACGACCTGCTCACCGCCGTCGACCGGGACTGATCGCGGACCCGGTCGCCCGGTCCCGGCGGGGCGGCCCCGCCGGCCGGCTGCTGGACCGGCGGGGCCTGGGCCGGGCCTCCTGCGCGCCGGAGAACCTGACCTGCGCAACTTCCTACCGTGCTTCCGGCCGGCTCGCCCGTTCGGGGGAAAATCCGTGGCCGCCGACGCCCCGGGCCTACGTCCCCGTCCGGGCCTCCCGTCCGTACGCCGGCACCGCGTAGGGCCGCTGCCCGGGCCCGGTCTCGAAGAGGACGACCATCTCCCCACCCGAGCCGCCCACCCACGCCGGACGGCCGCTCCGGTGCCGCAGCCAGGTGCTCCGGTGGCTCGACAGCGTCGCCCGCAGCCCGGCCCGGCTTCCGTCGCCGTACTCGACGAGCAGGTCCGGCCGGTGCCGGTACCGGGTGGCCGGATCGGGCCGGACGGTGACCGCGGCCGGCCGCCAGCCGGTCCGCAGCACGGCCCGGTGCCGCAACGACCACCGGCCCCAGCCGACGAGGCTGAGGACCACGGCCGTCAGCAGGCCCACGCCGACCATCCAGAAGAAGACGGTCCCGCGGGGGTCGAGGCCGTCTTCGAGCGTCGTGCGCGCGCGAGCCGGGTCGGCGGGGTCGTAGACCACCGTGACGGTCGAGCCCTGGACGTAGCGCCGGTTCGAGGTGACGCGGATGGCGGCGACGTACGGCTCGCCCCGCACGGAGTAGGTGACGTGGATTTCGCGCGGGCGGTCGTGGACCGTCAGCACGGTTCCGGACACCCGCGCACCGTCCCGCAGCAGCGCGCCGGCGGAAGATTTGTACAGCACGAGCCCGGTGAACGCCCCGCCGGCGGCCACCAGCCACAGTGCGGCGATGACCAGCGCCCGCCACCCCAGCACGCGCAGCCTGCGGGTCTCGGCGGTCAGGTCCACGCTGTCGTGCGCCTCCGCCCCCGCCGGCGGCAGCCACTCCGAATCGTCCGGCATGCGGTGAGCTTTCCACAGGCCGGGGCCGAGATCACCGGATTTGCTCGCGGCCGATCGAGCGGACGCGCGCCGGCGGAACGGGCTCGAGGTCCGTGGGATGCCGCCGAATCGGGTAGCTGTCCTTTGTGCACCCCGGCGAGAGCCGCGGGCGGTCTGCGGCGGCTCCGGTTTGAACCGGCCGCGGACCTGGGCCACCCCAGCTCGGCCCGGAGGCCCCGCCTGGTGACTTGCTCCCAGTTTCGCCCGCCGGCCGCCGGCTTGGCCAGCGCCGGAGGCCGTCGAACCCGGCTACCACCCGTCCGGGTGACGAACGGAGGTACCGCGCGGATCGCTCAGCGCGGCCCACCGGACGCGGACAGGTCGATCTCGGCCCACACGGTCTTCCCGGTGGGACGCTGCCATTGCCCCCAGGACACGCTCATGGCGGAGACGAGCTTGAGCCCGTGGCCGCCGTCGGTCGACGGGGGGCGCGGGCAGGCGGGGTCGACGCACGTGTCGTCGACCTCCACCGACAGCCAGTCGCGTTTGCGCAGCAGGCGTACCTGGCGGGGTGGCAGGCCGTGCCGGAGGGCGTTGGAGGTCAGCTCGTCGACCACCATGAGCGCGTCCACCCGCTGCTCTTCGGGCAGATCCTGCAGCAGCCGATCGGCCCAGGCGCGCACCCTGGCCAGCTCGGCGAGGTCGTCGGCGACCTCGAGGGCGATGACGCGCAGCGAGTCGTCGAACTGCGCCGTCTGCTGTTCGCTCGGCATCGGGGGCAGACCCCTTCCTGATCGCGGTTCCACGTCCGTTCCGCGGAACCGATTTCGGGGGGATTACCCGGCGCCCGATCAGCCAAGCGCGATTTCCCCCTCCCGGCGCGGCTGCGCGGTCAGTCCAGGCAGAATTCGTTGCCTTCGGGGTCGGTCATCACGATGAACCCGGCGCTGAGCGGAGGTTCGGGCTCGAAGCGGCGCACCCGGGTCGCGCCGAGGGCGACCAGCCGTTCGCACTCCGCCTCGAGCGCCGCCATCCGGTCGGCGCCCTGCAGGCCCGGTGCGGCCCGCACGTCGAGGTGGACCCGGTTCTTCGCGGTCTTGCCCTCCGGCACCCGCTGGAAGAACAGCCGCGGCCCCTGCCCATCGGGATCTTCGACGGCGGAGCCGCTGTTGCGCTGTTCTTCCGGCACCCCGGCCCGCGCGAGGAACTCATCCCACGCGGCGAGCGGATCGGCACCCTCGGGCAGCTCGACCCCGGGCGGTGCCGGGTGCACGTAGTCCAGCACTTCGCGCCAGAACGCCGAAAGCGCTCGGGGGTCGTGGGCGTCGAAGGTGACCTGGACGTGTCGGCTCATCGTGGTTCCTCAGGTTGGTCGTCGGGTTGGCTTCGCCCACCTTGGCACCGATTGCGGACAGCCGCGGTCCTCGGCAAGCGTGTCGGTCAGCTCGCGAGCCAGTTGGTCCGGGCGTACGAGCTGTTGACCGACGTGCTCCAGTCGACGATCGACCAAGTCGATGCCATCGCGAGCCGTGAGGGCGTCAACTCCTCTTTGGCCATGGGCTTCGACGATCTCGATGAGGTCATGAACGGCTTGAGGCGCGATGTCCCTCACCGTGATCGACGCTCATCTGCGCCGAGGCCAAGATTCGCGTTGTCGACATGCGGACAGGTCGAATGACCGACGACGACTGGGCGCGTATGGCGGCGAAGATGACCTCGATCCACGAGAAGCCCTCGTGATCACACGACTCGGCGACCCGGGGAAGAGAACACACAACTCGTCATCGACTCACTTCAAATGGTCACTGCCCGACGGAAATGCCTTACGAGAACCGTGAAGGCGAGGTCGCCGAGGTCACCCGGCGGCTGAAGCGGCTCGCTCTGGACGCCAATGCCGCGATCGTCACCACTGCCCAGCTGTCGTTCAACCTTGGTCCCCGGCAGCCGGTCATGCCTCCACCGGGCCTTGCCGATCTACGGGACTCCGGAACCCATCGCCGTGGGGTCGACAGCGTCATGCTGATCCACCGCCCCGACGCCTGGATCCCGGCAGCGTACGAGCGGGTGAAGCTGACCTCATCCTCGCCAAGCTAGCCAGCTTCGTGATCGAGGTGAGAGGCGCACGACGCCTCGGGGCCATGACAGTCGCCCGAGCCCGGAGCTCGCGGGCGTAAACTCCGGGTGTGCGGATCGGCGAGCTTTCCCAGCGCACGGGCGTGAGTCCGCGCTCGCTGCGGTACTACGAAGAACAGGGCCTGCTGAAGAGTTCCCGCTCGGCCGCGGGGCAGCGGCACTATCCCGATGCCGCGGTCCAGCGCGTGTCGCTCATCCGGCAGCTGTTCGACGCCGGGATGTCCAGCCGGGTGATCGCGACCGTGTTGCCGTGTGTGGATGCCCCCAGTGATCTGGACGTCGCCGAGGAGACGTTCGTGGCGATGATGCGCGAGCGCGATCGGATCGACGCCGAAATCGCGCACCTGGCCGAGACCCGGGATGCCCTCGACGTGCTGCTCAGGGCCAACAGCCGGCACCGGGTGGCGCTGTCCGGGGCCGGGGAACCGGCGGCCCAGCCGGCCTGAGGTTGTGACCTGCGCCTCAGGCGATTGCCCCTTACACCGGTGTCAGCGGTGACGATGGCGACAGCGCCCGGAACCACCGGGCCGGTCATCCAGGAGGCAGCGAAAAATGGGACAGGCGTGGGGTTACGGCAGGCACGGCGGGCCCGAGGTGCAGGAGTTCTTCGAGCGTCCCGATCCCGTCCCCGGTCGCGGCGAGGTGCTGGTCCGGGTCGACGTCGCCGGGGTCAATCCGCTCGACCACCTTCTGCGTTCGGGACTGGTCCCGGGGCTCGACGGCGGGCGTCCGTTCCCCCGCGTGCTGGGCATGGAGGCCGCGGGGACCGTGCTCGGACTGGGCGAAGACGTCGACGGGCTCGAGGTGGGTGACGCGGTCTTCGGCTTCGCGCTCACCGGGGGCGGCACCTACGCCGAGACGACGGTGCTGTCCGCACCGAACACCGCCCGCATCCCGGCGGGCCTGTCCGCGACCGTGGCGGCCACGCTGCCGATCGCCGGGACGACCGCGGTGGACGCGCTCGATCAGCTCGGCCTCCCGGCCGGGGCCACGATCCTGGTCAACGGGGTCGGGGGCGGGGTGGGCCTCGCCGTCGCCCGGCTGGCCGTCGCGCGCGAGCTGCGGGTGATCGGGACCGGGAGCACCGCCAAGCGCGAGCACGCCGAGGCCGCCGGGGTGCGGTTCGTCGACTACACCGCCGGGGACGTCGTCGCCGCGGTGCGCGAGCTGGTCCCGGACGGCTTCGACGGGATCGTCGACCTGGCCGGCGGTACCTCGCTGCGGACGGTCGCCCCGCTGGCCCGGGAGGCCCGCAACGTCATCTCCGTCGGCGACATGTCCGTGCCCGAGCTCGGGGGGCGGTTCGTCGAGCGCCGCCTCGACCGGGAGAACCTGGAGCGGTCCGCCCGGCTGGCCCTGGACGGAGTCCTGGCTCCCGTGATCACGGCGACGCACTCGCTTTCCGATGCGCCTGCCGCCCTCGCCACCGTCGAGAACGGTCACGCCGCGGGCAAGGTCGTCATCAAGATCTGAGCCGCCGCCGTTCTCAGGCCTTGAGGTCGAAACCCGTGACGTACCAGGATCCGGCGTGCTTCTCCACCTTGAGGCTGAGGCTGAACGAGCCGGTGTCGCCGGTCGCGCCGATGAGTTCGAGACTGCGCAAGGTACGGCCGTCGAGCTTGACCGCTGTGTCCGGCACCGTGACCTTGTCGCCGTTCGCCGTCACGGTGGCGACCTCCACCTTGCCTTCCGGGGGCAGTTTGACGCCCGGCTTCGCCCACGCGTCGTGCAGCGACCTGGCGCTCGCCGCGGCCCGGGGCTTGGCGCACAGGGCCTCGGCGTCCTGACCGGCGGGCAGCGCCGGAGCACTGGACAGGCACGCCTCCTTGTACTGCTCTCGCAGGATCTGGGTGACCCAGCGCTCGACGGCGGCGTCCGGAGTCCTGGCGCCGGAAGCGGGCTCCTCAGTGGACGCCGGGGCGGGGACGCTCGCCGCCGAGGTGGCCGAGGTGGCCGAGGTGGCCGGGGCGGTCGTGGCCGGGTTCGCCGACCCGGCCACGCTGACCGGACCGCACGCCGCCGCGAGCAGGGCCATCGGCGGCACCAGCGGGAAAAGCCACCGCGCCGCCGGCCGCCGAGCGGTCACCACCGGGACGATTCTTCCACCAGGCAAGGATTTTCCCCTCGGTCAGCCGCGTGTTCCGGCTTCGGGTTCGTCGGCGGGATCCTGGTGTCCGGCGGCTGGTGACGTCAACGGATGCCGGGGAAGTCTGCCTCTTCGGCCACTTTCCGGCGCTCATCTCGTTGCGGCGCAGGCCGCCGCCGCGGCCAGGTACCGCGAAACCGGGCCCAGGGTCAGCATTCCGCTGGCCGCGCCGGCGTGTTCCGCCTTGGCGTCGCGCAACGCCTCTTCGGCGGCGGCCGCGATCCCGCGCTCGCCGAGAACGACGGCGGCGTGGGCGGTCAGGCACCACATCGCCTCCTGCAGGTGGTCGCGCGGGGGTTCGGGGGCGGCGGCCAGCGCGACGCGGGCCTCCTCCCGCTCGCCTCGGGCGAGCAACACGTGGGGCTGCGTCCAAGGGCGGTAGGGACCCCAGTCGAGGTGCGGGTCATCGGGCGCGGCGCGGTCGTGCAGCAGGCGCAACCCGAGCAGCGCCAGCGGGAACAGGCCGCGGTGCAGGCCCGGCATGCCCGCCGTCCGGAGGGCGTCCTCGGCGGCGCGGTACTGCGCGGCGGCCGTGGCCGGGGACGGTCCGCCGGCTTCGGTGCTGCGGGCGGCGGTCGCCCGGGCACGGAACCACGCGGTGAGGACGGCGACCAGGGGCGACTCGGCGGTGGCGGCGAGCCGTTCGGCCGCCGTGGCGTGCGCGGCCGCAGCGTCGAGATCGCCGGCGGCCGAGGCGGACTGCAGGCGGACGAGGCGGCCGAGGACGGCGAAGGCCGGCAGCTCGTGCCGGGTCGCCAGGTCGAGGATTTCGGCGCCGATCCGGTCCCGGTCCGCCGCCAGCCCGGGACGGGCGAAGGACTGCAGGAACACGCCGTTGAGCGCGAACGCGAGCAGCGCGGGATCGCCGAGCCCGCGGGCCAGTGCCTCGGCCTCGGCCGCGGCCTGCCGCGCGCGCCGCAGCCCGGACCGGGCCAGATCGGCGGTGCGGCTTTCGACGGCGACCGTGGCCAGGAGGCGGGCCCTCAGGTCGGCCGGGCCGCCGGGGCCGAGCGCGGCGAGCGTGCGCTCGGCGGCCGTGACGACGGCGCGGGACTGCGCGAGGTCGTCGGCCCGGCTCCAGATCGCCGGCACGTCGTAGGCGCCGATGATCCGGGCCGTCAGGGTGAGGTCCCCGGTGCGTTCGGCCGCCTGGATCGCGGCGAGGCGGTCGCGCCGCGAGTGGACGAGGGCGTCGCCGCCCGCCAGCGCGAGGGTGCGGGCCAGGTCCACGGTGGTGCGCGGGCCGAACCGGGCCGCGGGGGCCGGCCACGCGGTCCCGGTCAGGATTTCGGTCTCCACCCGCTGGAGGTCGGCTCCGGGGTCGAGCCCGAGCTGGTCGACGAGCATCGCGCGGGCCCGGCGGAGGGTCGCCAGCGCGTCGGCCTGGCGTCCGGCCCGGTGCAGGGCGCGGGCCAGCAGCCCCCAGGCCGGCTCCCGCCACGGGTGTTCCGCGACGTGGGCGCCGAGTTCGGCGACCAGGTCGCCGCCCTCGCCCGAGTCGAGGAGGACACGGGCGCGCAGCTCCACGGCCGTCAGCCGCAGTTCCTCCAGCCGCGTCCGTTCGCGCTGCGCCCAGGCGGAGTCCGGCACGTCGGCATAGGCGGTTCCGCGCCAGGCCGCCAGTGCCGCGCTGAGGTCGGTCACGGCGCCGGGAGCCCGCCGGGCCCGGTCCAGGGCGTCCTCGAACCGGTGGACGTCCACGTCCTCGCGCGGCAGGCGCAGTGCGTAGCCGGGCCCTTCGGTGACGATCAGCCGGGGCGGCGTGCGGGGCGGGCGGCCGGGTTCGAGGGCGCGGCGCAGGGCGGCGACGAACGTGCGCAGCGCGCCCACGGCGCGGACCGGCGGGTCGGTCCACAGGTCGCCGACGAGGGTGTCGGTGGTGACCAGCCGCCCCTCGGCCGCGACGAGCCGGGCGAGCACCTCGCGATGACGGGGTCCGCCCAGGTCCACCGGGCTCCCGTCGTCGCGCAGCGCCCGCACGGCACCCAGCACGTCGATTCGCATGCCCCCATCATCGGGGCCGGGCGTCGGCCGCGCCCCGCGCACTGATCGGTTGCTGATCGACGGCGCCCAGGCTGGCCGGGTCAGAGTTCCCGACCAGAAGGACGATCTTCGATGACTCGCACGATTCCCGGTTTCGACCACGTCCGCCTGCCCGGGGCGGACGGCGTGGAGCTGGCCGCCGCCGTGGGCGGCAGCGGCAGCCCGGTCGTGCTGCTGCACGGCTTCCCGCAGACGCACCTGATGTGGCGGCACGTCGCCGAACGGCTCGCCGGCGAGCACACGGTGATCTGCCCCGACCTGCGGGGTTACGGCGCCAGTGCCAAGCCGGCGGCCACCGGCCGCAGCGTGTACGCCAAGCGCGCGATGGCCGGCGACGTGGTGCGGCTGGCGGCGGAGCTCGGCCACGAGCGCTTCGCCCTCGTCGGGCACGACCGGGGTGCCCTGGTGGCCTTCCGGGCGGGCCTGGACCACCCCGAGACCATCACCCACCTCGGCATCCTCGACGTGGTCCCGACGCTGGACATGTGGCACGTGCTGCACGGCGTCCGGGCGGCGGTCGGCTACCACCTGTTCCTCATGGCGCAGCCGCCGGGCCTGCCGGAAACGATGATCGCGAACAGCGCGGACGCGTTCTTCGGCTCGTTCCTCGACGCCTGGGCCAACGACCCGGCCGCGATCCCGGCCGAGGTGCGGGCCGAGTACCTGCGCGCGAGCGCCGCCGCGGTGCCGTCGATCGTCGCGGACTACCGCGCCTCGGCGGACATCGACGTCGACCACGACCAAGCCGACCTCGACGCCGGGTCGCAGCTGGCCATGCCGGTGACGGTCGTCCAGCAGGACTGGGGCGCGCAGCTGGGCTACGACGCCGCCGGGGTGTGGAAGGCGTGGGCGCCGGATCTGGACCACCGGCTGACCCGGGCCGGGCACTTCATGGCCGAGGAAGCCCCGGACGAGATCACGGCGGCGATCCGGGACCTGCTGGCCCGCTGACGGTCGTGCTCCACGTCACTTGCTTCGAATTCAAAGCAGGTCTATCGTTCACCTCAGATACTTCGAATTTGAAGCAAGACGAGGAGAGAGTCCGATGAAGGCAGTGCGTTTCCACGAGTACGGCGGCCCCGAGGTCCTGCGTTACGAGGACGTGGAGCTGCCCGTGCCGGGGCCCGGGCAGGTGCGGGTCCGGGTGGCGGCGACGTCGTTCAATTCCGTCGACGGCAACATCCGGGGTGGATTCATGCAGGGGCCGATTCCGGTGGTGCTGCCGCACACGCCGGGTCTGGACGTCGCCGGGACGGTCGACGCGCTGGGTCAAGGTGTGACCGGGTTCGAGGTGGGTGATCCGGTCGTCGGTTTTCTGCCGATGGACGGGACCGGTGCGGCGGCGGAGTACGTTCTGGCGCCGGTGGAGGTGCTGACGTCGGCGCCGAGGAGCATCCCGTTGGCCGAGGCCGCGGCGTTGCCGGTGGTGGGATTGACGGCGTATCAGGCGTTGTTCGATCACGGGAAGCTGGCGGCCGGGCAGCGGGTGCTGATCAACGGTGCGGGGGGTGCGGTCGGGGGTTATGCGGTGCAGCTGGCGAAGAACGCTGGTGCTTATGTGATCGCGACGGCCAGTCCGCGTAGTGCCGAGGCGGTCAAGACCGCTGATGAGGTCGTCGACCACACCGCCACCGCGGTGACCGACGCGGTGACCGAGCCGGTCGATCTGGCCCTCAATCTGGCCCCGGTCGCTCCGGAGCAGCTGGCCGCGCTGGCTGGTGTGGTCCGTCCGGGCGGGGTGGTAGTGAACACGACGGTGTGGATGCCCGCGCCGTCGGATGAGGGGCGTGGGGTGCGGGGGATCGATCTGTTCGTGCGGAGTGATGCCGGGCAGCTGGCGCGGTTGGTGGGGCTGGTCGACCGTGGTGAGCTGCG